>NZ_LZZT01000036.1 GCF_014170305.1 Achromobacter sp. UMC71 | reverse complement strand
GGTGGAGGGAAGGTCCAGGAATTGCAGGGGATGGGCGGGGGTCAGCTGCGGCAGCACGTGGCGGCGGTAGAGGGCGGCGGCCTTGGTGCCGTTAAAGCAGATACGGATAACGTGGGGGTGGGCCTGGAGGAAGGACGCGAAGTCGTTCGGGACCAGAGTGTCGGGGCGGATGGCGGCGTCCAGGCTGCCGGGGCGTTCGCAGGTTTGCAGGACGTCCCAGAGAGCAATGCGGGCGTGTTGCAGGGCTTGCAAGCGGTGGAGGTAGTCGGCGGCGGGGGGAAAGCCCAGGACTTGGGCGGCGATGGGCCAGAAGGCGTTGCGGGGATGGGCGTAGTAGCGGGTCTGCTTGAGCGAGGCGATGCCGGGCATGGAGCCCAGGATCAGGATGCGGGCGTCGGCGGCGGCGACGGGGGGAAAGCCTTGGACGTGATGGGACGGCTCGTTCATGGCGCGGTCGGCGAGGAAACTCATGGCGCAAGGATACGCGAGGAGGACGCGGGCTCATGACGCCGAATCTTGATGGAGCCCCGTGAAGGCGGACGGATGACGTTGGCATTGCCGCTGTCCTATTCATGGAACGGTGCTTATCAATGCCGGGGCTACCGGAACAGGGGTATCGCCCTTATCTTGATAGGTATGACGAACGGCCCCGCAGGGGCCGCGCAACAGGAAAGACGATCATGAAGAAGATTCTGGGTGTGCATGCCAGCGCGCGTCCCCACTGGGTGGGCGACGGTTTTCCGGTGCGCTCGATGTTTTCTTATGGGGACAAGGGCAAGGATGTCAGCCCGTTTCTGCTGCTGGACTACGCCGGTCCGGCGCAGTTCACGCCAGCTTCGCAGCCGCGCGGCGTGGGTCAGCATCCGCACCGCGGGTTCGAGACGGTGACCATTGTCTACAGCGGTGAAGTCGAGCATCGCGATTCCACCGGCAACGGTGGCGTGATCGGGCCGGGCGACGTGCAGTGGATGACGGCGGCGTCGGGAATTCTGCATGAAGAGTTCCATTCGCCGGCGTTCACGCGCCAAGGCGGCGAGCTGGAGATGGTGCAGCTGTGGGTGAACCTGCCGGCCAAGGACAAGAAGGCGCCGGCGGGCTACCAGAGCCTGCTGAACGCGGACATTCCGGTGGTGGCCTTGCCGGATGACGCGGGTTCGCTGCGGGTGATCGCGGGCAGTTTCGCGGGCCAGACCGGGCCGGCGCGCACGTTCACGCCGATCGACGTGTGGGACGTGCGGCTGACGGCGGGCAAATCAGCGACGTTCGACATTCCGGCGGGCCGCAACAGCATGCTGGTGATGCTGCGCGGCACGGTGCTGATCAACGGCGAGTCGGTGGCGCGCGACGCGCAACTGGCGCTGTTTGGCCGCGACGGCGAGTCGATCACGGTCGAAGCGAACAACGACGCGCTGTTCCTGGTGCTGAGTGGCGAGCCGATCGATGAGCCGGTGGTGGGTTATGGACCGTTCGTGATGAATTCGCAGGCGGAAATCGTCGAGGCGATCCAGGACTTCAACGCCGGCAAGTACGGGCAGATGCATTGACGCCCGGCAGGCACGGGGCTGCAAGGCCCTGACCGCCCGCCGATGATCGCGGCATCGCGATACTGCGCGGCCCTTCCGTTACGGAAGTGGCCGCGCTTTCTTTTGGGGTGGACATAAGCATCGCAGTAGGCGGGACGGCAGCACTCGTATCGCGATATGGTCCCGCAACGGACGAGCACAAGCGCCCGAACGACCTTGGCGGGCTCGGAAAAATCGGACTGACGCGCGGGCAAAACTATGCCCGTATCGGGTATATTTTGAGAATGCTTGCTCCACAAGTTGCGAGTCGCCCGCCCCGGTGCCGGAAAGCGCGGCGGCTATCGCACACTGGTATCGGCTCGAATGGGGCATCTGTACGTATTCCTGTATGGATTCTCCAAGAATGACCAAGAGACCCTCACGTGTGACGAGCAACGGGCACTGCAATTCGCAGGAAAGGTATTTCTTGAACTGACCGCGCAAGCGCTATCGACGGCGCTGCGGTCAGGGGTGTTATTGGAGGTGCATTGTGAGCGAACTGATCGAATCACTGCGCGGCGATCTGGCCTCGCTTCATGAAGCCGGCGCAATCGGCAAGGTCACCTTGCGCGAGTTCGATGCCCTCTGCCCGCCACCTCCGCCGGTACGGGCGTTCGGCGCCACGGATATCCGGCGCCTGCGGGAAGCCTTGAATTTCAGCCAACCGGTATTCGCTCGGTATCTGCACACCACCGCATCGACCGTGCGCAAATGGGAGCAAGGCGATACCCGCCCTACCGGGCCGGCGCTCAAGCTGCTCAACATCATCGCCAGCAAAGGGCTGCTGGCCATCCTCTAAGGCAGGCCGACAGGATGCCCGGCGCGACGGCCTGTCTGTATCGCTGGCCCCGGCATCCCCGATGCGCGCCGATGCTGCGTTGCAGCGGGATACGGCGCGGTCCTGAGCAGACCCGGCGCGCATCCGCCCTCCGCCGGTTTTCCGCAGTCCGCGGATAGCCGCCGCAAAAAACGGATAGTTTCCTCGCCCTCAGGACGGGTTTTCCAGCAGTTCGACGGGGCCGGGCCCGCTTTACTATGGGGGCCATCAAAAGGTCCGCGGCCGCATAGGCGCGACGGGCCTGGGACCCCGGTGGCGGCAGGCCGCCGGACACCAAGACAAGAGCGAGGGAATCCCGGCCATGCTGAACACGATGCAGTCCGATGCCGGCACGTCATGGCAGTCGGTCGAGCCGCGGCCGGCCGGGTGGCGGATCGATGCGGTGCTGGCGATGCCGGCGCAGCAGCTGTTCGCGTCGGGCGATCTGGATGAAGCGCGCTCGATGGTGGGCCGGGTGATGCGGCCGCACCTGCTGGGGGTGGTGGGGCCGCGGCAACGGCTGGATGCGCGCATGCATCACCAGCCGCTGGGCGAGGTATCGCTGAACCGGCTGCACTACGGCGCGAATGTCGAGATCCGGCCGGGGCCGCTCGAGGACTTCTTCCTGGTGCAGATGCCGCTGTCGGGCACCGCCACGATCGAAAGCGGCGCGCAGCGGGTGGATTCCACGCCCGACGTGGCCTCGGTGGTCAGCCCCGACGACGACCTGGCGATGCGCTGGGCGGACGACAACGACCAGTTCATGCTGCGCATCGGCCGCTCGCTGCTGGAGCGCACGCTGGTGGGCCATCTGGGCTGCACGCTGGACCGGCCGCTGCGGTTCCAGCTGGCGTTCCGCTGGCGCGACTGCCCGGCCTGGCGCTGCCTGATGGCGTATCTGCTGGACTGTTCCGCGCAGCACGGCGACCTGGCCGAGCACAAGCTGATCGTGCACCAGATGGAACAGCTGGTGGCCGCCACCTTGCTGTCCGCCCTGCCCCACAACTACAGCAACGCGCCCGCCGGCCGCCGCGCCGCCGTGCTGCCGCGCCATGTGCGCTGCGTGCAGGACTACCTGCAGGCGCACGCGCACGAACCCGTCAGCGCCGAGCAACTGGCGCGCATCGCCGGGGTCAGCGTGCGCAGCCTGTACGCGGGCTTCAAGGAATTCCTGGGCGTGAGCCCGATGCATTATCTGCGCGACCTGCGCCTGGAACGCGCGCACGCGGAACTGGTGTCGGGCGAATGCCAGAACATCGCCGGCGTGGCGCTGCGCTGGGGCTTTGCCCACCTGGGCCGCTTCAGCGCCAGCTACAAGGCGCGCTACGGCGAAAGCCCCAGCCAGAGCCTGCGCCGGCGCGCCTGAATCCTGGTGGCGCCACGCGCCGCGATCTCACGCCGGCGCATCCCCAGAGCCATGCGCCGCACCCTGCCGGATACAGGGTTGCGGCTGAAGCCGCTCAGTGCGGCTTCCAGGTGAGCCCGTCGGTGGAACGGTATTCAGGGTTCCCGGTGCAGCAGCCGCCGGCGCCAAACGCCTGGCGGCCAAGAAAGACCTTCGCGACGCCCTTGTTCACCGTCAGTTCCTGGCGAATGCAGAGGGTGGGCAGCGGATAGAACTCGCCCTCGAGCACCAGCGTCCAGGCCACGTTGCCGCCCTCCGCCGGATCCACCTTGTAGACCTTGCACTCGTGGACGAGCAGATGAATGGGCTTGCCCGCCAGCGTGCCCTGGAATTGCAGCGCCGCCGGAGTTTCCTGCGTGGCGATGGTCTCGGCGGTGAGCTTGGATCCGGCGGGTGGTTGCGGCAGCGACGGCTCGCAGCCCGCCAGCGCAACGGCCGCGCACAAGGTCAGGGCCAGGCTGCGGACGGCGAGAGTCATGTGGGGGAACGCCGGGGTCAGGCCACGTTGGCGTAGCGTTGTTCGAGGTAGGCAATGATGTCGCTGGACTCGTACATCCAGCGCGTGCCGCCCGCTTCCTCGATGCGCAGGCAAGGCACTTTCACCTTGCCGCCGCCGGCCTGCAGCTCGGCGCGCGCCTGGGGATCGCCCTTGGCGTCGCGCAGCGCGATCGGCAGGTTCAGCCGGTGGATCGCGCGCCGCGTCTTGACGCAGAACGGGCAGGCATGAAACTGGTAGAGCGACAGCGCGGCGGCTTGCGCATTGACGCTGGCCTGGCCTTGCGCCGACCGCTGCTGCGGGCGTGGGCGCGTCAACGCGTCGCCAAGAACAATCAGCTGGCCCACACCGACACGCAAGGCTTTCACAATCATGGATGGCAACTTGAAACGAAGAGAGGCCTTGAGTCTAGCCCATTCACAGCGACAGGCGGATTATCCGCATCCCCGCCGGGCCCGCCGCACGCTTTCCTAGAACGGAATCGCCAGCTTGACGTAGAGCTGCGCACCTTCCGGACGGTTCTTGACCTGGAATTCCTGCTGCCACTTGGCGGTAAAGAGCCAGCCGCGGTCATTCATGTAGCGCACCGACGGGCCGACGCCGAAGGCGCGGGCGCGGCCAGCGGCGCTGTTGGGGCCGTTGTCGTCGGTGACCTGCTGGAACGCATGGCCGCCCACGCCCAGCACCCAGCCCTTGCCCACGCCCCAGCCCACCGCGTAGTCGGCGTGGATGGCCTGCCCCGAGCGCGTGTCGGTGGCCGAATTGCGGAAATTGAAGTCATACATCAGCTTCAGGTCGGCATTCAAGCCGTCGGGGCTGATGCGGCTAAGCGCGAACACGGGCTGCGCGGTCCAGTAGTTCTTGCCCAGGCTGGACGGGTCGGTGCGGCTGTATTCGCCGGTGGGCGCGTACATGTCCAGCCCGACCACGTAGTGCAGCGATTCGGACAGGTGATAGCCCAGCGCCACGCCCAGCGTCATGTCGCCCAGGCCGGTGCTGCGGTAGCGCTGGCCGCCGGCCTTGAAGGTCACGTCCAGCAGCGGCGCGATGGCATGAAAGGCCAGCTGGCCGCCCAGCACCTGCTGCGGCGTTACCCAGATCAGGCGCGGCGCCAGCACGTTGACGTCGACCTTGAAGTCCGGCACCGGCAGGCGTTCGCCGTCGTTGCCGCGCAGCTTGTTGTAGCGGGCGCCGCCGCCGTAGATCAGCATGTGCACGCCGGGCGGCGGCAGCGCGCCCGACATGAAGTTCTCCAGGCCGTCCGGATAGATGCCCAAGCCGCCGCCTTCCGTGGCTTGCGCCGCGGTGCTTGCCAACGCCAATGCCGCGGCGCAAGCCAGCCGGCGTGTCAGGTGTCTCTTCATGTTCCGCTCCTGCCCCCGCGGGGCGCGAGATGTTGCGCGACGAAATAGCCGGAACCGCCGCCCAGTCCGGGGCCCGGATGGGTGGCGGCGCCGATGTGGAAAAGATTGCGCAGCGGCGTGCGGTGGGCGCGCGCCCCGTGGCTGCCGGCAAAGGGCCGCAGCCAGAAGAACTGGTCGGGCGAGCAGACGCCGGCATACGGATCGCCGCCCACCAGGTTGCAATTCAGCGACTCCAGGTCGGCCGGGCAATAGCTGCGGCGGCCGACGATGCGGGGCGCCAGGCCCGGCATGACCTGTTCCAGGCGCGCCTGCACCCGGTCCGCCATCGCTTCGCGCAGCGCCGCGGTCCAACGCCCGTCGGCGGGCGGCGCGATCAGTCCGGCGGCATCGCCCTTGATCCGCACCGGCAGTTCCTGCATCTGCACCCACAGGATCCAGCCGCCCGCCGGCGCGCGCGACGGATCCACCGCCGTGGGCTGGCCGATGGCCAGCGTGGGCCGGGCTGGCAGCAGGCCGTTGTTGGCCTCGGTCACCGACGCGCAGACCTGTTCCATGCTGTCGGTCAGGTGCACCAGCGGCACGTGGCGCAGTTCCGGCGTGCGCCAGTCGGGCGGCGCATTCAAGGCGAAATGGATCTGCATGCCGCCGCGGCCATGGCGGTAGCCGGCGGCGCGGCGGCGCACAGGTTCGGGCGCGTCCGGCAGCAGCGTGCCGTAGAGCTGGCCGGGCACCACATTGCACACGACCGCTTCGGTGGCGCGGAACTCGCGTCCGTTCGCCTGCACGCCGGCTGCGCGGCGGCGGCGGCCTTCGCCTTGCGTCAGGACGCGTTCGACCGTGGTGCCGGTCAGCAAGCGGCCGCCGTGCTGTTCGATCACCTTGGCCAGCGCGTCGACCACGCCTTGGCTACCGCCCTTCACCACCGGCATGCCGCCCGCCACCACCGCGGCGAAGGTCAGCTTGCCGATCAGCGCCGAACAGGCGTCGTCCGGGCCCAGTCCGGTATGCAGCACCCACGGCGCGATCAGCGCGCGGGCCGCGTCGGACCGCAGCTCGCGGTCCGACCAGCGCCGGAAGCTCTCCAGCGAGTCGGCGGCAAATGCCATCAGCCCGTCCAACCCGCGCCGGCGCCATTCGTTGAACAGCAGCTTGAGCATGCCAGCGCCATAGGGGTTCTGGCCCAGCAGCCCGAAGGTCAGCGCCGCGTCCTGGCCGAACAGGCGCTGCGCCATGGCGCCGAACGCCTGGCCGTCCCCCGCCGCCCAGGCCTCCAGGCGCCGCACGCTGTCTTCGATGTCCTGCTTCAAGGCGATGCCGCTGCCGTCCGGCAGCGCCAGGCCCGTCGTGTAGCCGCACTGCGCGAACTCCAGGCCGGCGGCATGCAAGGCGGGCTTGAGCGCGGCATAGGCCGGACTGCCGACAAACAGCGGGTACCAGCTGGACAGTACGTCGTGGTGATAGCCCGGGAACAGTTCCTCGGTGCGGATGCAGCCGCCCAGGCGATCGTTGCGCTCGAGCACCAGCACCGATTTGCCGCGCTGCGCCAGCAACGCGGCGCACACCAGTGAATTCATACCGCTGCCCACCACGATGATCTGGGCGTCGGACGTACAAGAGTGAGTCATGATGGGATCAGGTCGGTTGCGTCAAGCCTGGGACGCGGGTTGGGTTCGCCAGCGCGGCGGGCCGGTCCGCATGGATCCGGTTACGTCAATCCGGTTGCAGCAGCTCGGTGAACCGCCCCGCGTGGAACACCAGCGGCGTGGCCGCCTGGCTGGCCACGCGCAGCACCCGGCCGAACAGCAGCAGGTGGTCGCCCGCCGGACTTTGCTGGTCGTTGGCGCAGACCAGCGTGGCCACGGCGCCGGCAATCGCCGGCACGCCCTCGGGCACCTCGTGCAACGTGGTGCCGTCGAACTTGTCCGGCACGGCCGGGTCGGCAAAGCGCCGCGCCAGCGCCTCCTGGCCGCAGGCCAGCACGCTGATGGTGAAGTGGCGGCAATCGCGAAACGCCTCCAGGTTGGGCGACCGGTTCACCAGGCTCCACAGCACCAGTGGCGGGTCCAGCGACAGCGAGGCGAAGGAATTGATGGTCAGCCCGACCTTGCGGCCGTCGGCGCAGCGCGTGGCCACGATGGCCACGCCGGTCGGATAGCTGCCCAGCACGCCACGCAGGACCTTGGGGTGCAGGTCGGTGCTGCCCCAGTCCAGGGCCGCCATCACGCAGCCGCCCGCGGTGATTTGGCGGCGATGAAGGCTTCGCACGCCACCGGATCGCTCCACCACGGAAAGAAGCTGGGCGGATGGTTGAACCCGTTGGCCACTGCATGGGCCAGTTCGGGCGCGCCGCCCGCGGCCTGCAGCAGTTGCAGCAGGTGCGGCGGCGGGGGCAGCAGCATCGAGTTGGTCCAGTCCACCACGGCGCTGGCGTAGTCCCAGAAGCGCTCGAAGGTCTGCTGCATCCACTGCGCCGTGAATTCGCCATCGCCGTGCGCCAGGATCGCGTCCAGGTAGACGGCGCAGGCCTTGGTGGCGTTGTTCGAGCCCTGGCCCGTGATCGGGTCGTTGGTGACCACCGCGTCGCCCAGCCCGAACACCAGCCGGCCCGACGGCAGCGTCATCACCGGCTTGCGCACGGTGGGCGCGAAACTGCCGGCCAGGATGCCGTTGGCGTCGGTCAACTCCACCGAGGCGCAGCGCTCGGCCTCCCACGGCAGGAAGGTGTGCAGGATGTTCAGGCTTTGCAACAGGTGTTCCTGCGGCGTCTTGACGTCGCGCCAGCAGTCCATGGGGCCGCCGGGCACGCCCTCGAACACCATGATCTCGCAAGGGCCGCCGGTGGTCAGCGCGGGAAACACGAAATACTCGCCCACGCCCGGGATCAGGTTGAAGGCCACGCGCGAGAACGCCGGCGCGGGCGTCATGCCGGACACGTAGGTCAGCGCCAGGGCGCGCTGCGGCTTGTCAAAGCGCGAGCGGACCGGGTCGCGTTCAAACAGCTTGACCACGTCGCCCTTGCCGGCGGCCAGCAGCACCAGATCGTGCGAGGCGGCCAGGATTTCCAGCTCGGCCACGCCGCCGTCCTGAATCAGCAGGCGGCCGCCGCGGGCCGCGAACCGTTCCATCCAGGCCGGCATCTTGATGCGCTGGTCCACCGCCTGCGCCGGCTTGTCCAGGCGCGCGGCCCAGTCGATCAGCTTGTGCCCGGGGCGTTCGGGATGCGGCACGGCCAGGCCGATGCCTTCGACGGGCGGGCACTGGGCTTCCCATTGGTTCAGGCCCAGGTCGCGTTCGATCTGCAGCGAGGCATCGAACATGCACTGGCTGGACATGACCTTGCCCTGGCGGATGTTGTCCGGTTCGCGGTTGGTGACCACGGTGACGTCATAGCCTTTGTCCAGCAGGCCCAATGCCAAGGGCAGTCCAGCCTGCCCGCCTCCGACGATCGCAATTCGACGCATGTGCGTTCTCCTGTTTTGGTGCCGGCCCGCCTGACGCGGCGGGCCATTGCATGGGGTTCGGGCGCGCCTTATTCGGCCAGGCGCGGGATGGCGGGACGGGCCTGTTCCGGACCCATGGCGGAATAGCCGCCGTCGGCGGCATAGTCGGCGCCGGTGACGACGCTGGCGTGGTCGGACAAGAGGAAGGCGACGACTTCGGCCACTTCGGCGGGATCGCCCACGCGGCCCAGCAGGTGGTAGTCGGCGGCCACGCGGTCGGTCTTGGCGCGGTCACCGCCGGTGATCTCGTCCATGACGCGGGACCAGGTCCAGCCGGGAGACACGGAATTGACGCGGATCTTGTCGCCGGCATAGTCCATGGCCAGGCTGCGGGTGACTTGCAGCAAGGCGGCCTTGGAGACGGGATAGAGCCAGCGGCCGGTCTGGGCGACGCGCGAGGAGATGCTGGTGAAGTTGACGATGGCCCCGCCGCCGGCCGCGGCCAGGTGCGGGTGGACGGCGCGGGCGGCCATCACGGCGCTGACGACGTTGATGTCCAGGGCGCGCAGCCAATCGGCGCGGCCGGAGGCGGCGCCGTCGTCCAGGTAGGTGGCGGCCAGGTTGACCAGGAAGTCGATGCGGCCGAAATGGGCGGCGGCCTCTGAAACACCGCGGGCCAGTTGGGCGTCGTCGGTGATGTCCAGGGGCCAGAAGCGGATGGCGTCGGGGTCGGTGGCGGCAAGACGCTCGCCGCCGGCCGTGTCGATGTCGAAGACAGCGACGCGCACACCGTAGGCGCGCAGCGCGGCGACGACGCCGGCGCCGATGAGCGTGGCGCCACCCGTGACGATGGCGGTTTTGTGAGCCAGACCTTTCATTGCGGGACCTCGTGGAAGACGGGATGACGAGGTGAATGGTGGCCTGGCTGGCGCGGGAGGGACTAGCCGGATTTGGCGGCGCCTATCCGCCGGGTGCAGGGATTTGAGGGGGAGTTGATGTGAGGCGGGGCGATTGTCCGGGAAGTGCCGTGGGTATCCGGATCTGGCGGGGGCCGGCGGCGCCTGGGGCCCAGGCGGACGCGCGCGGATCCGCCAGGTCTACTGCCGGGTCGCCGCACACGTCGCCGGAACCGGGCGGTCGAACAACACGGCGATGCCGCAAGCCGACGTGAACATCCCCAGGTTGTCGTGCCCCACGCCCGGCACTTCCACGACGCGCTGATTGAAGGCGGCGGGGTGGCGGTTCTTCAGGTAGTCGAAATAGGCGCGGCCGCGTTCGAGTCTGTTGGGGCCTTGCGCCATGCCGCCGCAGGAACGATCGATGAAATGGGTATAGGGGTCGGTGTCCGCCTGGCCCAGCAGATACACCACGTGCTTCCTGGCGTATCTTGCCTCGACCTCGGCAGGGTTTTGCGACGCGACATACGGCGGACCGCCGTCAAGTTGATACTTCCATTTCGTCGCGCTGGGGCAGGCCTTGTCGGGGGACGGCGAGGGCCGCTCGTCGCTGAAATAGACGTAGCTGGAAGGATTCGCGACGACATAGCGTATGGGCACGCCGCGGCGCTGCAAGGACGCCCCGCCTTTCCCTACCGCGGCATATCGCTGGACAATCTGGGCGCCGGCGGAATGCCCCATCACGACGATATTCTTCAGGGCGGGATAGCGCTTCTTGTCCGCGAAGTGATCCAGCAAGCCGTCAATGGCCTCGAACGAGCTGATCGGCGCCGGGGCGATGGCGGGCTCGCCGCTTTTCCAGCCCTCTTGGGTCCACGTCAAGGTACTGGCGGACATCGAGAATTTCTCGACATCCGGTGCGGTCAGGAACTGCGGGGCGACGACCATCACGCTGCCGTCCGGCGTGCCGGCTCCCGACACGATTTTCTTGCCCGTCTCGAAGTAGGTGTCGGCGTTGCGCAGGGTGCCATGGACCACGATCAGCACGGTCGATATCTGCGGGGCTGGGGCGTTGATATCGCTGGAGGCGTAAAGCGGCAGCGCCCCCGCGCCGGCGGAACCCTTTACCGCCAGCTCCTGATTCGCAACCTGTTTTACCGGTGCCTCCAGCTTCGACGTTTTCGGCGCAGTGCTCTGGGCGGCGCTCGGGGCCTCGTGCGTTGCGCATCCGGTGGCGGCCATGAGCAGCGGCCCAAGCAGCACACACCATTTGAGGGATGCCAGGAATGTTCCCATTTTCATTGCCACGCTCCAGATCACATGGTGAATCAAGACTTCCAGGGCTTCGTATTCAATCCACGCGGCGCCATACGCTGGCCAGCCAGGGCTGCTGTTCCCTGGGCAGGCCGTCGGGGCGGTAGTAATGCTCAAGCTCCTCGAAGCCCGCGTTCTGCAGCAAGGCGCGCCAGCCGTCCAGGTCGTGGTAGGCGCCGTAGCGGCCGCGGTTCCAGCCTTCCTGGTTGCCGCCGCGGGGGTTGGAGCTGAACAGGACGCCTCGCGGTTTGAGCGCGGCGCGCAGGTCTGTCAGGACGCGGGGCAGTTCCTGGCCGGGGACATGAAACAGGACGGCGTTGGCGAAAATGCCATCAAAGCGCGCCCGCGGCAGGGACAGGTGCAGGAAGTCCTGGTGCCAGACTTCGCAGCCGCTGGCCTGGCGGGCCATCTCGACGAAGCTGGGAGTGCCGTCCAGGCCCACCGGGCGGTGGCCCAGCGCGGCGAAGGTCTTCAGGTCGCGGCCCGGGCCGCAGCCCAGGTCGAGAATGTCGAGCGGCGCCTGGCCTTCGATATGGCGCAGCAAGGCGGCGATGTTCTGGCTGACGTCGTGGTCGCGGGTGCCGGCCTCGAATGACTGGGCGCTTTCTTCGTAGTGAGCCAGCGTCAGGGACGTGATCTTGGCAAGGTCTTGGGCATCGAGTTTCATGGGACGATTGTGCCGTAGTTCGTTGCGGTGCGACGCATTGCACGGGGTCCGGTTCTGGCTCGGACTCGCCGCCACGAAAAAGCCGCGCACGTCATCGTGCGCGGCTTGGGCTGCGAACGCGCTGGCAGCATCACGCGGCCAGGCGGCCTTCGATCTTGACCTTGGTGGCGGGCAGGTCTTCGGGCAGGCCCTGGGCCAGTTGGCCGAACAGTTCGTCGTGCAGGGCCAGCTCGTCGCGCCAGGCGCCCGAGTCGACCGACATGATCTGATCGAACTTGTCGGGGCTGAATTCCAGGCCGGTCCAGTCGATGTCCTGGTAGCTGGGCGACACGCCGAACACCTGGTCCACCCCGCCGGCCTGGCCGTCGATGCGGCCGAGCATCCAGCGCAGCACACGCATGTTTTCGCCGAAGCCGGGCCAGACGAACTTGCCGTCGGGACCCTTACGGAACCAGTTGACGCAGTAGATGCGCGGCAGCGTGGCGCCGGCGGCTTCGAGCTGCTTGCCCAGCTTGAGCCAGTGGTTGAAGTAATCGCTCATGTTGTAGCCGCAGAACGGCAGCATGGCGAAGGGATCGCGCCGCACCACGCCCTGCTGGCCGACGGCCGCGGCGGTGGTTTCCGAGCCCATGGTGGCGGCCATGTAGACGCCTTCGACCCAATTGCGCGCTTCGGTGACCAGCGGCACGGTGGTGGAGCGGCGGCCGCCGAAGATGAAGGCATCGATGACCACGCCCTGCGGGTTTTCCCATTCGGGGTCGATGGACGGGCACTGCGCCGCGGGCGCCGTGAAGCGCGCGTTGGGGTGCGCGGCCTTGCGGCCGGTTTCGCGGGCGATGGCCGGGGTCCAATCCTGCCCTTGCCAGTCGATCAGGTGGGCGGGCGGCGTGTCGGTCATGCCTTCCCACCAGACGTCGCCGTCGTCGGTCAGGGCAACGTTGGTGAAGATGACGTTGGCCTTGAGCGTGGCCATGGCGTTGAAGTTGGTCTGCTCGCTGGTGCCCGGGGCCACGCCGAAGTAGCCGGCCTCGGGGTTGATGGCGTGCAGGCGGCCGTCGGCGCCGGGCTTGATCCAGGCGATGTCGTCGCCGATGGTGGTGACCTTCCAGCCGTCCATGCCTTGCGGCGGGATCAGCATGGCGAAGTTGGTCTTGCCGCAGGCCGACGGGAAGGCGGCGGCCACGTGGTACTTGCGGCCCTTGGGCGAGGTGACGCCCAGGATCAACATGTGTTCGGCCAGCCAGCCCTGGTCGCGGCCCATGGTGGACGCGATGCGCAGCGCGAAGCATTTCTTGCCCAGCAGCGCATTGCCGCCGTAGCCCGAGCCGAAGCTCCAGATTTCGCGGGTCTTGGGGAAATGGACGATGTACTTGGTGGGGTTGCAGGGCCAGGCCACGTCGGTTTCGCCGGCGGCCAGGGGTTTGCCGACCGAGTGCACGCACGGCACGAATTCGCCGTCGGCGCCCAGCACGTCATAGACCTGCTTGCCCATGCGCGTCATGATGCGCATGTTGACGGCCACGTAGGGGCTGTCGGACAGCTCGACGCCGATATGGGCGATGTCCGAGCCCAGCGGGCCCATGGAAAACGGCACCACATACAGCGTGCGGCCCCGCATGGCGCCGTCGAACAGGCCGTTGAGCGTATCGCGCATGTCGGCCGGATCGGCCCAGTTGTTGGTGGGGCCAGCTTCTTCGGCGCGATCCGTACAGATGAAGGTGCGGTCTTCGACGCGCGCCACGTCGGACGGGTCGGAACAGGCCAGGAATGAATTGGGCCGCTTGGCGGGATTGAGGCGGCGCATGGTGCCGGACCGGACCATCAGTTCGCACAGGCGATCGTATTCTTCCTGCGAACCATCGCACCATTCGACGCGATCCGGCTTGGCCAGCGCAACGACGCTGGCGACCCAGTCGATCAGGCCGCGATGCTTGACGTACGCGGGTACGTTCAAGGCCGCCAGGCCCCCGTCCAAGGGTTTATTCATTGGGGTTATCTCCATACTAAGACTAATGGCGATACGGCCCCGTTTGCATGGGGCCGTATACATGTTTGCGCCATCATACTTGCAGCGCTAGGTTGGCCGTCAACCCAACCAGACGGACGAGTTTGTCACGGGTTGAGACGGCTCAGGCATGGCTGCCGTCGCGCAGCGCCCGGCGGATGATCTTGCCCGTGGCGGTGGTGGGCAAACTGGTTACAAAGCGGATCCTGCGCGGGTATTCATGCGCCGCCAGGCGGGTGCGCACGTGCGCCTGCAAGGCTTTGACCAGGGCGTCGTCGCCGTCGACGCCTTCGTTCAGCACCACGTAGGCCATCACGATCTCGGTGCGCTCGGCGTCGGGCACGCCCACCACCGCCGCCATGCGCACCGCGGGGTGGCCGATCAGGCAGTCTTCGATGGGCGCGGGGCCGATGCGGTAGCCGGCGCTGGTGATCACATCGTCGTTGCGGCCGACGAAGCGGATAAAGCCCTCGGCGTCGCGCACACCCAGGTCGCCGGTCAACAGATAGTCGCCCGCGAATTTCTCGGCCGTGGCTTGCGGGTTGTTCCAATAGCCCAGGAACATCACCGGGTCGGGCCGCAATACGCCGATGTTGCCTTCTTGGCCATCGGCCATTTCGCCCCCCTGGTCATCCACGATGGCGACCCGGTGCCCGGGCGCGGCGCGGCCGATGGCGCCGATGACGGGGTCGAACAGCGACGAGCACGACGACACCAGCATGTTGCATTCAGTCTGGCCGTAGAACTCGTTGATGGTCACGCCCAGCACCCGGCGGCCCCAGTCGATCAGCTCGGCGCCCAGCGATTCGCCGCCGCTGGCCACCGAGCGCAGCGCCAGCGTGCCCGGCGCGGGCGGGTTGGCCATGCCGCGCATCATCTTGAGCGCGGTGGGCGGCAGAAAGGTATGCGTGACTCCATGGCGCGCCATCAGGTCGAACGCCGAGGCGCCGTCGAATTTCTCGAAACGCCGCGCCAGCACCGGCACGCCGTGGTGCCAGGCCGGCAACAACACGTCCAGCAGGCCGCCGATCCAGGCCCAATCGGCCGGCGTCCACATCAGCCGCGCCTGCTCGGGAAAGAACTCGTGCGACATCTCCACGCCCGGCAGGTGACCCAGCAGCACGCGGTGCGCATGCAGCGCGCCCTTGGGCTTGCCGGTGGTGCCCGACGTATAGATGATGACCGCCGGGTCGTCGGCGGCGGTCGCCACCGGTTCAAACGCCTCGGACTCGGCATCGAGCGCGTCATGGAACGGCAGGGCCCCGCCCTCGCCCGCGCCGTCGATGCAATAGACCACCTTCAGGTCCGGCAGGCTGGCGCGGATCCCGGTCAGGCGCCGGCAGCCTTCGGCGTCAGTCACCAGTGCCGCGGCGCCGCTGTCGGCCAGGCGGTACTGGATGGCGTCCACGCCAAACAGCGTGAACAGCGGCACCGCCACCGCGCCCAGCTTGTAGACGCCGATGTGCGTCACGGCCGTCTCGGGCGCCTGCGGCAAGTACACCGCTACCCGGTCGCCGCGGCCCACGCCCTGGCGCCGCAGCGCATTGGCCAATTGATTGGAGCGCGCCTTGATCTGGTCAAAGCTGTAGCGCGTCTGCGCGCCATCGCTCTTTTCGTGGATCAGCGCCAGGCGGCCGCTACCGTCGGCCCACTTGTCGCAGGCGTCCACGCCGATGTTGTAGGCCGCCGGCACGCGCCATCGGAAGGAAGACGTCAATTGCGCGTAGGTGTCGGTTCTGGACAGCATGATGAGGGGTCTCCGTGTCGTTATTCTTGTGTTCGTGTCGTTATGATAGTGGGCGTCGATCACACCCGAATCCGTCCGCCCCGCCCTCTGCCCCATGGAAAAAACCGCTCCCGTCCCGATGCGCCGCCTGCCGGCCAGCGCCAAGTCCGAACAACGGATCCGGGACATCCTGCGGGTGGCGCGGCAGGTGTTCTCCGAGGCGGGCTTCCAGGCCGCCACCACCACTGAGATCGCGCAGCGCCTGGGGGTGTCCGAAGGCACGGTGTTCACGTACTTCGGCGGCAAGCGCGAGCTGTGCGTGCGCGTCATCAGCGACTGGTACGACGAAATCATCGCCAAGGTCGAAGACAGGCTGCCGCACGTGCAGGGCCCGCGGGCCCAGTTGCATTACCTGGTGCACGCCCACCTGCGCCACCTGCTGGCCGAAGGCACCGGGCTGTGCGCCTTCATCCTGTCCGAAGGCCGCGCCCGCAACGACGATTTCGGCGAGGTCTACGCCGGCCTGCAGCGCCGCTACACCGCGCCGCTGATGCGCATTCTGGCGCAGGGCCAGGCCGACGGCCACATCCGCCAGGACATGCCGCTGCGGCTCCTGCGCTCGGCCGTGTACGGCCCGATGGAACACGTGCTGTGGGACGCCATCCTGCGCGACGCGCGAGTCGACGTGGCGGCCACCGCCGACCAGCTGGTCGACTTCCTGTGGCAGGCCCTGCAACCGCCGCAGCGCGACGCGCTGGCGTTGGCGCGGTTTCGCGGTGAAGTGCAAGACGCCCTGCATCGGCTTCAGTCTTCCGAGAACAAGGACGGCGGCGAATACTGAGGAAAGCCGTCGTAGGCCAGGCTTCTCTCGGCCGGCCGCAGCGTCCACGAATGGCGCGCGTTCGGCACCCCGCCATCCACCCGGATGACGCTGCCATTGATGAACCCCGCCGCGGGTGACAACAAGAACACCACGGCCGCCGCCAGTTCGGCCTCGGTGCCGAAACGCTGCAGCGGCACCTTGGTCCTGAGTTCGCGCAGCACCTGGCGATAGTCCTCGTCGTAGCTGTCCATGCCGCTGGACGCGATCCAGCCCGGCGCCACCGCGTTCACCCGCACGCCGGCATGGGCCCATTCACAGGCCGCGGTTTCGGTCAGGTTCCAGACCCCGGCGCGGGCCGCGCCCGAATGCCCCATGCCGGGCATCCCGCCCCAGATGTCAGCCAGCATGTTGACGATGGCCCCGCCGTGCTGGCGCATGTGCTGCACATAGACCTCGCGCGCCACCAGGAAGGTGCCGTGCAGGTTGTTCTGCACCACCGCGTTCCAGCCGTTGAAGCTGATGTCTTGCAGCGCCGCCGGAAACTGGCCACCCGCGCAATTGAACAGGCCATCGATGGCGCCGTGCGCGGCCAGCGCATCGGCCACCGCGCCGCGCACGCCGGTTTCGCCGCGGATGTCGCAGGCGTGCAGCGTGACGCGGCCGGCGGCCTCGGGATAGATGCGCGTGATCTCGTCGCGCGCGGCCTCCAGCTTTTCCGGCTTGCGGCCCACCAACGCCAGGCCCGCGCCCAAGGCGGCCAGTTCGTGCGCGGTGCAGCGGCCCAGCCCACTGCCGCCGCCGGTCACCATGACGGTCTTGCCGTCGAACAGGCCGGGCCGGAACACCGACGCGTAACGCGCTGCGGCGGCATCGCCGCCAGGGGTAAGGCTCATGTCTCGCTCCATCGCTTTCTTTTTTTGAGGATAGCTCAATATTTATCGAAAAAACATCCTGGCATAGCGTATGACCCTATGGATTCAACGACTGCATTCAGGTTATTAATTGAGCATAAATCAATAACCAGGAGACCCGCATGGCTACGCAAGCCCCGCTGGAGGCCGCCGTCGACGGCCCCGTCGCCCGCCTGACGCTGAATCGCCCCGATGTGCGCAACGCCTTTGACGACACCCTGATCGCGGCCCTGAGCGCGGCCATGCGGCAGGCGGCGGATGACCCCAAGGTACGCGTGGTGCTGCTGACCGGCGCGGGCAAGGCCTTCTGCGCCGGCGGCGACCTGAACTGGATGCGCAAGATGGCCACGCTTACCGACGCCGACAACCGCGCCGACGCCACCCGTCTGGCCGGCATGCTGCGCGCGGTGTGGTCCTGCTCCAAGCCAGTGGTGGCCGCCGTCAACGGCGACGCCTACGCGGGCGGGCTGGGCCTGGTGGCCGCGTGCGACATCGCCATCGCCGCGGACCACGCCCACTTCTGCCTCTCGGAAACCCGCCTGGGCCTGCTGCCGGCCACCATCAGCCCCTATGTGATCCGCGCCATGGGCGAGCGTGCCGCCAACCGCTACTTCCTGACCGCCGAGCGTTTCGACGCCGCCGCCGCGTACCGCATGGGCCTGCTGCATGGCGTGGTGCCGGCAGCCGACCTGCACGACGAGGCCGAGGAAGTCTGCCGCGCCCTGTGCGACAACGGCCCGCAGGCCGTGCAGGCCAGCAAGCGGCTGGTGCGCGACTTCGCCGGCCGGCCGCTGGACGCGGACCTGATCGCCGACTCGGTCGAACGCATCGCCGCCGTGCGCAGCTCGGACGAGGCCCGCGAAGGCGTGGGCGCGTTCCTGGAAAAGCGCGAACCCGCCTGGCGCAAGCGGTGAAGCCCCGGACGCGGCAGGGGGAATCCTCGGGTTAACCCCGACCAGCGTCTAAGATGCGGTCTCTAATAACAAGAGACCCTGCATGCCCCTCGCCCGCCGCGCCGCCTGGAAACGTGAAATCATCGCCACCTTGCTGCTGGCCCTGCCGCTGGTGTTGACCAATCTTGCCCAGATCGCGATGACCGTGACGGACGTGATGTTCATCGGCCACCTGGGGTCGCAGCCGCTGGCTGCCAGCGCGCTGGGCGCCAACCTGTATTCGGCCATCGCCTTTTTTGCGCTGGGCCTGGTCAGCGCCACCGCGCCGATGGCCGCCCGAGCCGAAGGCGCGCGGCGCAATTCGGTGCGCGACGTGCGCCGCACGGTGCGCCAGGGCTTCTGGAGCGCCGTGCTGATTTCCGTGCCGGGCTGTCTGGCGCTCTGGTATGGCGAACACATCCTGATCCTGCTGCGCCAGCCGCCCGAACTGGCCGCGCTGGCCGGCGAATACCTGCGCGCGCTGCTATGGGGCATGCCGCCCTTCCTGGGGTTCCTGGTACTGCGTTCGTTCATGGCCGCGCTGCAGCAACCGCGCTGGGCCTTCATCGTCGCGGTCGGAGCGATCCTGTTCAACGTGCTGGGCAACTGGGTGCTGGTGTTCGGCAACCTGGGCTTTCCGGCGCTGGGCCTGATCGGCGCGGGCGTGGCCAGCGCGCTGGCCAGCCTGTGCCTGTTCCTGGGCATGGTGATCGTGGTGCTGCGCGACCGGCGTTTTCGCCGCTACCGCCTGTTCGGCGAGTTGTTCGAACCCGACTGGAAGCGGCTGAAGGCGTTCTGGAAACTGGGCCTGCCGATCGCGGTAGCGACCGCGTTCGAGGTCACCATCTTCAATGCCGCGGCCTTCCTGATCGGCTGGCTGGGAGAGGCCGAACTGGCCGCGCACGCCATCGCCATCCAGATCGCCAGCGTCACCTTCATGATTCCCTACGGCGTGGCGCAAGCCGCGACGGTACGGGTCGGCCACGCCCAGGGCGCGCGCGACCCCGCGGCCGTCACGCGCGCCGGCTGGAGCGCGTTCGGCCTGGGCATCGGCGCCATGGTGATCGCCGCCCTGCTGATGGTGACGGTGCCTTATGCGCTGGTGTCGGTGTTCATGGATGTGCACGACCCGGCCAATTCGCGGGTGCTGGCGTTCGCGGTCAGCTACCTGGCCGTGGCCGCCGTGTTCCAGATCGTGGACGGCGCGCAAGTGCTGGGCGCGGGCATGCTGCGCGGTCTGCACGATACCCGCGTGCCGATGGTGTACGCGGCCATCGGCTACTGGGGCGTGGGTTTGCCCTGCGGCGCCTGGCTGGCCTTCCAGGCCGGCTGGCGCGGCGTGGGCATCTGGAGCGGATTGGCGATCGGCCTGGCGGTGGTCGCCGTGCTGATGATGCAACGCTGGGCCCGGCGCATGCGCCTGGGACTGGTTGCCGCGTGATGCGCCGCTCGTCGCGAGGCCCCGCCCTCTTCCCGCCTCCAGGCGGGGTCGAATCGTGTCGCAGCACCGCCCGGTCCGCGTTGCCCTGCATGCCATAATCGCCGATGCTTTTCCCGGAACGTCCCCTGCCTCACGCCATGCCTTCTTCCTCCCCTGCCTCTTCTACCGCCCCCGTCTCCTTTCCGCCCCTGAACGCCGAACGCCTGTGGGCCCGCGTCGAAACCCTGTCGCGCTTCACCGTGGCCGATCAGCCCTGGACCCGCCGCGCGTTTTCGCCACTGTTCCTGCAAGCGCGCGCGTGGCTGCGCAGCGAATTCGAGGCCGCGGGCCTGACGACCCGCCTGGATGCCGGCGGCAACCTGATCGGCACCCGCGCCGGCCGCAACCCCGCTCGCAAGCCGATTGCCACCGGCTCGCACTGCGACACCGTGCCCAGCGGCGGACGCTTTGACGGCATCATCGGCGTGCTAGCCGGCATCGAGGTCGCCCACACGCTGCAAGAACACGGCATCGAACTGGAACACGACTTCGAGGTCATCGACTTCCTGTCCGAAGAACCCAGCGACTATGGCATTTCCTGTGTCGGCAGCCGCGCGCTCAGCGGCCAGCTCAGCGCCGACATGCTGGCCGCGTGCAACGCCGACGGCGAAACCCTGGCCCAAGGCATCGCCCGCATCGGCGGCGATCCAGCAGCGCTCACCGCGCCCCTGCGCGGCGCCCACGGCACCGCGGCCTTTGTCGAACTGCACATCGAGCAGGGCCCCGTGCTGGAAAGCCGCCAGTTGCCCATCGGCGTGGTCACCAACATCGTCGGCATCCGCCGCGTGCTGATCGTGGTCGAAGGCCAGCCCGACCACGCCGGCACCACGCCCATGGACATCCGCCGCGACGCCCTGGTCGGCGCGGCCCGCATCATCGACGCCGCCAGCCGCCAGGCCAGCGCCGCCAGCGGCAATCCGCACTACGTGGTCGCCACCGTCGGCAAGCTGGCCATGACGCCCAACGCCGCCAACGCCGTGCCCGGCCGCGTCGAACTGACGCTGGAAATGCGCAGCGACAGCAACGCGGTGCTGGATGCGTTTGCCGAAACGTTGATGGCTGCCGTCGAGCAAGACCTGAAAGCGCTGCGCCTGACTGCCGGCTTCACGCAACTGAGCCGCGCCCAGCCCACCGACTGCGCGCCGCTGGTGATGGATGCGGTGAAGGCCGCCGCCGACCAGCTGGGCTACGCCAGCATGCGCCTGCCCAGCGGCGCCGGCCACGATGCGGTCTACATGGCGCCTACCGGCCCCATCGGCATGATCTTCATCCCCTGCCTGAACGGCCGCAGCCACTGCCCCGAAGAATGGATCGAACCCGCCCAGCTGCTGGACGGCACCCGCGTGCTGTATCAGACGGTGCTGGAACTGGACCGGGTTCTGTCTCGTTAACGCTTGCGCCAACCAGGACACTCTTGACGCCATGGAACAGATAGAACTGAACGACAGCACTGCCGACCGCTACCTGCTGGACACCCCCGGGCTGACCCTGCTGGTGTTCCACAGCCGCACCTGCGGCACCTGCCGCATCGCGCGCGAACAGCTGCCCAAGCTGGACCTGCCGGTCGAACGCGTGTGCTGGGTCGATGCCGGCGACAACGGCGGCCTGGTCCAGCGCTACGAGGTCTTCCACCTGCCCGCCATGTTCGTCACGCGCGACGGCGCATTCTTCGGCCCGGTGCAATCGACCCTGGCCGAATGGGACCTGCGCCAACAGATCGGGCTGGCGCTGGACAGCTACCCCGCCGAACTGCCTTGAGCCGGGGCGCGCCATGACACCCCTGCGCCGTCCGCTGGACACGCTGGCCACCAGCGTCATGCTGGTGCTGTGCATCTGCTGGGGCTTCCAGCAGATCGCCATCAAGCTGGTGGCCGCCGACATTTCGCCGATCATGCAGGTCGGCCTGCGCTCGGCGTTCGCCGCGCTGGTGCTGGCCGTCTTCGTCTGGCGCAGCGAAGGCCGACGCGCGCTGCGCGACGGCACGCTGGGCGCCGGCCTGCTGGTGGGCGGGCTCTTCGGCCTGGAATTCCTGGCGGTCGCGCAAGGCTTGGTCTACACCACCGCCTCGCACATGTCCGTGTTCCTGTACACCGCGCCCATCTTCACCGCGCTGGGCCTGCACTGGCGCATGCCCGAAGAGCGCATGACGCCGCTGCAGTGGCTGGGCGTGGCGGTGGCGTTCGGCGGCATCGCGGTGGCGTTCCTGGGCAATGGCCGTCCGCAAGCCGGCGGCAGCGACATGCTGCTGGGCGACGGCCTGGGCCTGCTGGCCGGGCTGCTGTGGGGCGCCACCACGGTGGCGATCCGCCGCAGCGCGCTGTCGGAAGCCGCGCCGTCCAAGACGCTGTTCTATCAGATGGCGGTGGCCGCCGTGCTGCTGCTCGGCTATGCCGCGGCAACGGGCAACGCCGGCATCCGCTATACCCAGGCGGCCGTGCTCAGCGTGGCATTCCAATCGGTGGTGGTGGCGCTGTCCAGCTACCTGGCGTGGTTCTGGCTGCTGCGCCGCTACCTGGCGTCGCGCCTGTCGATCCTGTCGTTCATGACGCCGCTGTTCGGCGTGTCGTTCGGCGTGCTGATCCTGGACGAGCCGCTGGACGGCGCCTTCGTCGTGGGCGCCTTGATGGTGCTGGCCGGGATCTCGCTGGTCAGCGGCGCGGGCCTGCTGCGCGAAAAACTGCGGCGCGCGGCCAAACCCTGAACGGCCGTGCTAGCCCGCCCCGCGCGCCAGGCTTTTCTTGCCCCCCAGGTTCAGCACGATCAACGCCGCCCCCGCCAGCACCAGCGCAAAGCCCCACCAATCGGCCGGGGCCGGACGATCGCCCACCAGCGCCATCGCGCCCAGCACGCCCACCACCGGCACCATCAGCGTCGTCAGCGCCGCCACCGTGGCGCTGACCCGTTCGCTCAGCACGAACCACAGCCAATACGCCACCGCCGTGCCCAGCACGATATGGAACGTCAGCGCCGCCGCCACCCGGCCATCCCACCCTTGCACGGGAAACGACTCGCCGGCCAGCAGCACACCGGCCAGCGCGCAGGCCGCGCCCACCACCAGTTGCCAGGCCGTCACCACGATGCGGTGCCCGGCCACCGGCCAGCGCTTCAGGTAGACCGTGCCGGCGGCCCACCCGAAGGCGGCGGTGAGCGGAAACACCAGGCCCCGCGCAGCGGCCAGGTCGTGTTCGCCGAAGACGGCGCGCAGCACCGGCCAGGCCAGCACCGCCACGCCCAGCCCGCCCAGCAGCAAGGCCAGCCCGCGGCGGCGGTCCAGGCGTTCGCCCAGCACCAGCCAGGCCAGCAGCGCCGACATCATCGGCATGGTGAAGGTCAGCACCGCCGCGCGCGACGTGCTGGTGCTGAGCTGCGCCCAGGCCACCGCCAGGTTGAACACCGCCACGGCCAGGATGCCGCCCACCACGATGCCCAGCCACGAGCCGCGCGGCGGCAGCAGCGGCAGCCGCTTGGCGCGCGCCAGCGCCAGCAGCAGCAAGGCGCCGCTGCCCAGGCCCAGCAGGCGCAGGGTGAACGGCGGGCAGATCGACAGCACGATCTTCACCGCCGGCCAGTTCAGGCCCCAGAACAGGGCCAACGCCACCGGGATCAGGCGCACGCGGCCTTTTCCTGGGCGATCAGGTCCGCCAGGCCCTGGCGCTGGCCGCCTTCGGCATCGAAGTTGGCGGGGTTGAGCCAGTGCTCGTAGGCGGTGCGCAGGGCCGGCCATTCGCTGTCGATAATCGAGAACCAGGCCGTGTCACGGCTGCGGCCCTTGTACACGGTCGCCTGGCGGAAGATGCCTTCGAACTGAAAGCCGAGGCGGGCGGCGGCGGTGCGCGACGGCGCGTTCAGGCTGTCGCACTTCCATTCGTAGCGGCGGTAGCCCAGTTCATCGAACACGCGGCGCATCAGCAGGTATTGCGCCTCGGTCGCGATGCGGGTGCGCTTGAGCAGCGGCGAGAACGCCACGAAGCCGACCTCGATGACGCCGTTGGCCGGATCGATGCGCATCAGCGACAGCGAACCAACGGCGCGTCCGGTGGCCAGGTCGATGACGGCGTGATGCATCGGATCGCTGGCGGCGTGCGCCTGCGACTGCTCGGCGAACTGGCGGTACGCCGCCGCGTCGGCGAAGGGGCCCACGCTCATGTAGGTCCAGTCGCGGCCATCGGGCGCCTGGCTGAACGCGTGAAACAGGTCGGCCGCATGGCGCTCGGCGGATAGGGGCTCCAGGCGGCAATAGCGGCCCTCGATGGGCGTCACCGGAGGACGCGGGCGCGGCGTCCAGCCAGGCAGGTCATGGCCGATGGGTTGTTGAAAAGCATTGACGCGGGGTTGCATGCTTGCTGAGCCTCATCCAGGTTGGAAAGCGCCGCCCGCGGTGGCGACGCAAGCAGGGCCGTCACATGGAAGCAGGCCCCGACATGCCCTCACGATAGCGAAATCGTGGCATGATAAAAAGCACCACGATCCCTGAATTTAATAGAGCCATGATAGACAGTGCCGCCTTGTTGTCCAGCCCCCTGGCGCGCGGGCCCGGCGCGCTGCCGCGCCAGCGCCAGCTGATCCAGCGCCTCAAGCAAGCTATCCTGGCCGGCCAGTTGCCGGCGGGCGGCAAGCTGCCCGCCTCGCGCGTGCTGGCCGACGAGCTGGCGATTTCGCGCAACACCGTGCTGATCGCCTACGAGCAACTAACCGCCGAAGGCTACGTCATCGCCGACCGCCAGGGCACCCGGGTCGCGCCCCTGTCCGCGGCGGCCGCCAGCGCGGCCAAGCAGGCCACGCCTCCCGAGGCCCCCGCGTTTCGTACCGCCCAGCGGCTGTCGCGCATCGTCGCCACCCGCGCGCCCAACGACGGCGCGCTGCCGCTCACGCCCGGCACCCCGGCGCTGACCCAATTCCCTCTCAACGCCTGGCGCCGGGCGCAAGACCGCGCCCTGCAAGCCGCTCCCGCCGCCACGCTGGGTTACGGCCCGCCCGTGGGTGAACCCGCGCTGCGCGAAGCCATCGCCCAGTACCTGCGCGTGTCGCGCGGCGTGCGCTGCGACGCAGAGCGCATCGTCATCACCGAAGGGGCGCAAGGCGCGCTGGCCCTGTGCGTGCAGCTGCTGACCAACCCGGGCGACACCGCCTGGCTGGAAGAACCCGGCTACCGCGGCGCCAAGGCCGCCTTCCACGCGGGCGACCTGAACGTGGTGGCCATGCGGGTGGACGCCGACGGCATCGCCATTGCTGACGACGCCTGGGACAAGCAGGCGCCGCGCCTGATCCAGACCACGCCCACGCACCAGTACCCCACCGGCGCAGTGCTGTCGCTGGCGCGACGGCTGGACCTGCTGGAGCGGGCTCGCCTGGCCGGCGCCTGGATCATCGAAGACGACTACGACAGCGAATTCCGCCACCAGGGCGAGCCCATCGCCGCCATGCAAGGCCTGCTGCCCGACGCGCCGGTGCTGTACGTGGGCACCTTCAGCAAGACCATGTTCCCTGCCCTGCGCCTGGGCTTCCTGGTGCTGCCGCAGGCCATCGCCGGGCCGGCCATGCCGTCGATCGTGGAAATGCTGCGCGGCGGCCACCGGCTGGAACAGCTGACCATGGCCGCCTTTATCGAAAACGGCCAGTTTTCGCGCCACCTGGGCCGCATGCGGCGGCTGTACCGCGAGCGCCAGGCCGCGCTGCGCGAGGCGCTGGCGCAGCATCTGGGCGTGGACCACGAGGTCCTGGGCGGCCACAGCGGCCTGCACCTGACCGTGCGGCTGCCACCCGACATCCCGGACCGCGCCATTGTTGAACAGGCCCGCAAGCTGGGCATGAATCCCAACGCGCTGTCCACCTTCGCCGTCACGCCGCAGCCGCAAGACAATGGCCTGGTGATGGGCTACGGCAACACCAGCGCCGACCGCTTTCCGGCGCTGGTCAAGCAGTTGGGAAAACTGGCGAAGACGCTGCGGGCCTGACGTTGCCCGGCGCATCGCGCGCGGCCCATGCGCGGGCGAGGGCCTGTTCACACTAGAAGGCGCCTCGCACAGGCCGGTAATCGGGCGCCAGGCTAGGCGCGGTCGCCGCCGCGTGGCTGTGCCACGCAAGGTGAGCGCAACGACGCCTGGCGCCCGATTACCGGCCTGCCCGCAGGGTGAGTACCCAAATGAGCGCCTCTCAGCGTTGCGAATGCTCGCCGGGGGGCGGCCACGACTGCGCTTCGCGCCTTGATAGCCACTCATTTGGGTACTCATGCGAGGCGCCTTCTAGTGTGAACAGGCCCTAGGCCTTGCTGGTCAGCAGCTTGACGGCGGCCAGCATGAAGAACACGCCCAACACGCCGTCGATCGCGCGGCGCGCACGGGCGTAGCCGCGCGCCATCGCCGCGCTGGAAAACACCACGGCGCACAGGCTGTAGAACGCCATGCCCGTCAGTGTGCAGGCGATGACGATGACCGGCGCCACCCAGTGCGGCGCGCCGGGCTTCAAGCCCAGCGAGATGATGGCGATCCAGGCCAGGATGGCCTTGGGGTTGCTGATCTGCACCGCCCAGCCGCGCGCGAAATACCCGAGCGCGCCACGGCGCGCGCCGCCTGCCATCGCCGGCAGCGGCTGGCGGCGGGTGGCCGAGCGCAAGGATTTGAAGGCCAGCCACAGCAGGTACAGGCCGCCGGCGATCTTGATCGCGATCAACGCGCCGGCGTAGGACGCCAGCACCACCGACAGGCCCAGCGCGGTCAGCACACCCAGGCTGCACGAGCCCATCGCCACGCCCAGGCCCAGCATCACGCCAGCGCGGCGCCCCGCGCCCATCGCGGTGCCCAACGTGGCCAGCACCGCGGGGCCCGGGCTGACGGTGGCCAGCACGAAGGCCGAATAGGCCAGCAGCATGCCGGGCAGATACGAAGGTGGCGAATCCATGGAAGCGTCCTAAAAGGGGTTGGCCCAGGGCCTGTTGACACCGAAACCAGCCTTGCACAGGCCCTAGCGGCGCGAGTCCAGCGCCATGCGCAGCGCCAGGCCGGCCAGCACCGTACCCATCAGCCAGCGCTGCACCACCATCCATAGCGGCCGGCCATTCAGGAAACCGGCGATGGACCCGGCCATGATCGCGATGACGGCGTTGACCGACAGGCTGACCGCCACCTGCGTCAACCCCAGCGCGAGCGACTGTGTGAACACGCTGCCGTGGTCGGGCTGGATGAACTGCGGCAGCAGCGACACGTACATCACCGCCACCTTGGGATTAAGCAGATTGGTCACCAGCCCCATCGAGAACAGCGTGCGCGGGCTGCTGGCCGGCAGCTCGCGCACCTGGAAGGGCGAACGGCCGCCCGGGCGCACCGCCTGCCAGGCCAGGTACAGCAGATATAGCGCGCCGCCAAAGCGCAGCGCGTCATAGGCGTAGGGCACGGCCATCAGCAGCACCGTGATGCCGAACGCCGCGCACAGCACATAGAACACGAAACCCACCGCCACGCCGCCCAAGGAAATCAGCCCGGCCTTGGGGCCCTGCGAGATCGAACGCGACACCAGATAGATCATGTTGGGCCCGGGCGTGAGCACCATGCCCAAGGCGACCAGGGCGAAAGTCAAAAGATTGGCAATGTCGGGCATGATGAACCGGCGCAGGCCGGACGGCAGTGAAGGGATGCTCTGCACGTTATCCGAAATCTGTATCGGAACAGCCGGTATTTTTGCGCGGCGCGGCCGGTCCGCGCAGCCGGCGCGGCATCCAGGCAACACCCTGGCTGAATAAACACTGACAGCCGCTTCTTTTAAATGTGGACGGATGGGAGACGCGCCCGGACAGGGATAGAGTGGCTGAGGGGCACTACCAGGGAGGACTCGCACATGCCGCTACGCAAATCGCCACCGGCGCACAAACCGGCCGCCATCCGGGTCGGCATCGGCGGCTGGACCTACGCCCCCTGGCGCGGCGCCTTCTACCCCGAAGGCCTGCCCCACGCCCGCGAGCTGGAATACGCCAGCAGCCAGCTCACCGCCATCGAAATCAACGGCACCTATTACAGCAGCCAGAAGCCGGCCACCTTCGCCAAGTGGCGCGATGAAACGCCCGACGGTTTCGTGTTTTCGCTCAAAGCCTCGCGCTACGCCACCAACCGCCGTGAGCTGGCCGGCGCGGGGGAATCGATCCACCGATTCGTGCATTCCGGCATCGCCGAACTCGGCCCCAAGCTGGGCCCGATCGTGTGGCAGTTCGCGCCCACCAAAGTGTTCAATCCGGACGACTTCGGCGCCTTCCTGGCGCTGCTGCCCGACGCGGTCGACGGCCTGCCGCTGCGCCACGTGCTGGACGTGCGCCACCCCAGCTTCGCCTGCGAGCAATACCTGGATCTGGCGCGCCGTCACGGCGCGGCCACCGTCTACACCGACAGCGAAGACTATCCCTCGCTGGCCGATCGCACCGGCGCCTTTGTCTATGCTCGGCTGATGCGCGCCAGCACCGCCTTCAAGGCCGGTTACGCGCCCAAGGTGCTGGACGCGTGGGCCGACCGGCTGCGCACCTGGGCGCGCGGCGGCGACCCGGCCGACCTGCCGCGCGTCGGCGCGCACAAGGCCGCCGGCGGCGCGAAACCGCAGGACGTCTTTGCGTTTTTCATCAATGGCGCCAAGGAACGTGCGCCGGCCGCGGCGCGCGCCATGATCGAACGGCTGTAGCGCGGACGATGTCCGCGCCAGGCCCCCCGCGCCGCCTGGACCGGCGCGGGCGCCGGCCTGCCCTAGTTCGCGACCGGCGTGCGCAGCGTCACGAACTCTTCGGCCGCCGTCGGATGGATCCCGATGGTCTCGTCGAACACCTGCTTGGTGGCGCCCGCCTTCAGCGCGATGGCGATGCCCTGCACGATCTCGCCGGCATCCGGGCCCACCATGTGCACGCCCAGCACACGGTCGGTCTTGGCGTCCACAATCAGCTTCATCAGGGTCTTTTCCTGCGACTCGGTCAGCGTCAGCTTCATCGGGCGGAAACGGCTTTCGAACAGCTTGATCTCGTGGCCGGCCTCGCGCGCCTCTTCGGTGGTCAGGCCCACCGTGCCGATATTGGGCAGGCTGAACACGGCGGTCGGGATCAGCTTGTAGTCCACCTTGCGGTATTCCTCGGGACGGAACAGGCGGCGCGCCACCGCCATGCCCTCGGCCAGCGCCACCGGCGTCAGCGGCACCCGGCCGATGACGTCGCCCAGCGCCAGGATCGACGGCTCGGCCGTGCGGTATTCGTCGTCCACGTCGATGAAGCCCTTGTCGTTCAGCTTCACGCCGGTGTTTTCCAGCCCCAGGTTGTCCAGCATCGGACGGCGGCCGGTGGCGTAGAACACGCAATCGGTCTCGATCACCGAGCCGTCCTTCAGCGTGGCGGCAAGCGTGCCGTCGGCGCGCTTGTCGATGCGCGCGACCTCGGCGTCAAAGCGCAGGTCGATGCCCTTCTTGGTGAGCTCGTCGCGCAGATGTTCGCGCACCGCGCCATCAAAGCCGCGCAGGAACAGCGGGCCACGGTAGACCTGCGTGGTCTGCGCGCCCATGCCATTGAAAATAGAAGCGAATTCCACCGCGATGTAGCCGCCGCCCACCACCAGCACGCGCTTGGGCAGCGCGGGCAGGAAGAACGCCTCGTTCGAGGTGATGGCGTGTTCCTTGCCGGGAAGGTCCGGCACCTGCGGCCAGCCGCCCGTGGCCACCAGGATATGGGCGGCGGTGTAGGACTTGCCGTCGACCTCGACGGTGTGCGGGTCCTTGATGCGGGCGTGGGCTTCGAGCAGCGTCACGCCGCTATTGACCAGCAAATTGCGGTAAATGCCGTTAAGGCGCTGGATCTCGCGGTTTTTGTTGGCGATCAGCGTCGCCCAGTCGAAGCTGGGTTCGCCGGCGGTCCAGCCAAAGCCGTGCGCCTGCTCGAAATCTTCGCTGTAGTGGGCGCCGTAGACCAGGAGCTTCTTGGGCACGCAGCCCACGTTGACGCAAGTGCCGCCCAGATAGCGGCTTTCCGCCACGGCCACGCGGGCGCCGAAACCGGCCGCGAAACGGGCCGCGCGCACGCCGCCCGAGCCCGCGCCGATCACAAACAGGTCAAAATCGAATGCCATGGTGTTTCCTTCGCAGCCGCCGTCCGGCGCCGCGCTCACTGTCCGGGAAACCCCTATTTTGCACCACGGCCGCCGGACCTTGCGATACATTGACCGCCAGGGCGACGCCGCCGCCCTCCTTTTCCCTGGAGCAAGACCCATGTCGCTGGAAACCTGGCTGGCCTTCCTGGGCGCATCCGCCCTGCTGGTGATGCTGCCTGGCCCCACCATCCTGACCGTCATCAGCTATTCCATCACCCACGGCAAGCGCGCCCGCCTGCCGCTGGTGCTGGCCGTGGCGCTGGGCGATTCCACCGCGCTGGCGCTGTCGCTGCTGGGCCTGGGCGCCCTGCTGTCGGCGTCGGCGTTCTGGTTCACCGTGGTCAAGACCGTGGGCGGCCTGTATCTGCTGTACCTGGGCTTCAAGCTGCTGCGCGCCGGCGTGTCGCCCGCCACCTTGCCGCAGGCCGGCGAGGCCGGTTCGCGCTGGAAGCTGTTCGCCAACACCTACCTGGTGACCGCGCTGAACCCCAAGGGCATCATCTTCTTTGTCGCCTTCCTGCCCCAGTTCATCAACCCGACCGGCGACGTCTCGCGCCAGTTGTGGACGCTGTCGGCCACCTTCGTGGCCTGCGCCGGCATCAACGCCACGCTCTACGCGCTGTTCGCCGGCTCGGCCCGCCGCCTGCTGGCATCGCCCCGGGCGCAGCGGGGCTTCAACCTGGGCGGCGGCGCGCTGCTGTCGGCCGCGGGCATCTGGGCCTTGCTGGCGCGCCGCGCCTGATCACGCAATGCCTGCCTTGGCTTGAACGGGCCGGGCGGCCATGGATTGCGCCGCCGCCCGCCTTCGAGGCCTGATCACGGCAACGCCGCCGACACGGCTTCCGGGTCCAGCCCGTAGCGGTGGATCGCATCCGCCGCCTGTTCCCGCGGCACCGTGCCCTCGTCCGCCAGCGCCTTCAGCGTTGCCAGCACGATGTGGTGCCGGTCTACCTCGAAGAACGCCCGCAAGGTCTGCCGGGTGTCCGACCGGCCAAAACCGTCGGTGCCCAGCGTGACGTAGCGGCGGCCTTCCAGGAAGGGGCGGATCTGCTCGGCGACCGTCTTCATGTAGTCGGTCGCCGCCACCACCGGTCCGGCGCTGCCCGTCAGGCTCGCCTGGACAAAGCCCCGCCGCGGCGCGGCCAGCGGGTGCAGGCGGTTCCAGCGCTCGGTCTCCTGCCCGTCGCGCCGCAGTTCCGAATAGCTGGTGACGCTCCAGACGTCGGCCGCCACGCCGTAGTCTTGCCGCAGCAGTTCGGCCGCGGCCAGCGTTTCGGCCAGGATCGCGCCGCTGCCCAGCAGTTGGGCGCGTACCTCGCCCGGCCCGCCCTCGCGCAGGCGGTACATGCCCTTGAGGATGCCGATCTCGGCACCTGCCGGCAACGGCGGATGCGCGGTCTTTTCGTTGATCAGCGTCAGGTAATAGAAAACGTCTTCCTCTTCCTGGTACATGCGGCGCAGGCCATCCTGCACGATCACCGCGATCTCGTAGGCATAGGCCGGATCGTAGGCCACGCACGACGGAATCACCGACGCCAGCACATGGCTGTGGCCGTCGTCGTGCTGCAACCCTTCGCCTTCCAGGGTGGTGCGGCCCGACGTGGCGCCCAGCAGGAAGCCGCGTGCGCGGATGTCGCCGGCCGCCCAGGCCAGGTCACCCACGCGCTGGAAGCCGAACATCGAATAGAAGATGTAGAACGGAATCGTCGCCACGCCATGCGTGCTGTAGGCCGTGGCCGCCGCGATCCATGACGACATTGCGCCCGACTCGTTGATGCCTTCCTGCAGGATCTGGCCGCGCCGGTCTTCGCGATAGACGCTGAGCTGGTCCGCGTCCTGCGGCGTGTACAACTGGCCCACGTGCGAATAGATCCCCACCTGGCGGAACATGCCATCCATGCCGAAGGTGCGCGATTCATCGGGGACGATCGGCACCACTTTCGCGCCGATGTCCGGGTCCTTGAGCAGTTGCGCCAGGATGCGCACGAACGCCATGGTGGTGGAAAACTCGCGCCCGTCGCTGCCCTTCAGGTGCGAGGCGAACGCGGCCAGCGCCGGCATGGCCTGCGGCCCGGGGCCGGCCGGACGGCGCGGCAAATAGCCGCCCGCGCGCTGGATGCCGGCCTCGAAATACGCCTGCTCGGCGCTGCCCGGCGCCGGCTTGATGTAGGGAATCTCCGGCAGTTGCTCGTCCGGCACGGGAATGCCGAAGCGATCGCGAAACGCCCGCACCGCCGGGTCCGCCATCTTCTTTTGCTGGTGGTTGGTATTGGCCGCCTCGCCGGCCGCCCCCATGCCGTAGCCCTTGACCGTCTTGGCCAGGATCACCGTGGGCTGGCCGCGATGGGCCAGCGCCGCGGCATAGGCCGCATGCACCTTGACCGGGTCATGCCCGCCCCGGTTCAGCGCCCCGATCTCGTCGTCGGACAGATGCGCCACGCGTTCGAGCAGCGCCGGATCCGCGCCAAAGAAATGCTCGCGCACATAGGCGCCGCCGCGGGCCTTGAACACCTGGTATTCGCCGTCCACGCATTGCATCATGCGGCGGCGCAACCGGCCGTCGTGGTCCTGCGCCAGCAGCGCATCCCAACCGCCGCCCCAGACCACCTTGATCACATTCCAGCCCGCGCCGCGATACACGCTTTCGAGTTCTTGGATGATCTTGGCGTTGCCGCGCACCGGGCCGTCCAGGCGCTGCAGATTGCAATTGACCACGAAGATCAGGTTGTCCAGCTTTTCGCGCCCGGCCATGGCCACCGCCGCCAGCGTCTCGGGCTGGTCCTGCTCGCCATCGCCCAGAAAGCCCCACACCCGGCGGTTCTGCGCGGGGATCAACTCGCGGTCTTCCAGGTAGCGCATATAGCGCGCCTGGTATGCCGCCATCAGCGGCCCCAGCCCCATCGACACGGTCGGAAACTGCCAGAAGCCCGGCATGGTGCGCGGGTGCGGATACGAGGCCAGCCCGCCGCCGCCGATCTCGCGGCGGAAGCGATCCAGTTCCGTTTCCGAGATGCGGCCTTCCAGATAGGCGCGGGCATAGATGCCCGGCGCCGAATGCCCCTGGATGTAGAGCATGTCGCCCAGGTAATCCGGCGTGGCCGCGCGGAAGAAATGGCGAAAACCCGTTTCATACAGGGTCGTCGCCGACGCGTAGGTCGCGATGTGCCCGCCCACCCCCGACGTCTTGCCCGCGCGCAGCACCATGGCCATCGCGTTCCAGCGCAGGTAGGCGTCCAGCCGGGACTCGATGCCCACGTCGCCCGGAAACGGCGCCTGCGCCGCCGGGCTGATCGAGTTCACGTAGGGCGTGGCGCCCGGCGCGGCGTAACCGCCCAGGCGCGCGCGATCCTGGTTGATCAGCTGGTCCAGCAGATAGTGCGTGCGCGGCAGGCCTTCGTGGGCCAGCACCGCCTGCATCGCCTCCAGCCATTCCCGGGTTTCCTGCGGGTCGGCGTCGATAGGGTCGATCTCGGTTTCCATGGGCATCCTCCTTTGGGGAAAGCGGCGCCTGAACGGAATGGGCCGGCGCCTTCATTTCACATCGTGAATTGCATTTGCATAATGTGCAATTGCAATCGTATGAAGGTTCCCGAACAATTGCAAGTGCAACTATCAGGGGATTTGCCGGCCGCCGCCTCTACAATCGCGGCAGTGACATCTCTAGACAAGGAAACGACCGCATGGCCACGGGCAAGCCCGATGCGTGGAGCCTCTTTCTGACCGCGCACGCGCTGGTGGTGGAAGAGATCGAGAAAAGACTGTCCGCCGCCGGCCTGCCGCCGCTCGCGTGGTACGACGCGCTGTGGGCGCTGGAACGCGCGCCGCAAGGCACCGCCCGCATGTTCGAGATGGCCGAACGCATGGTCATCGCGCGCTACAACCTGACGCGGCTGATGGACCGGATCGAGGCGGCCGGGCTGGTCGAGCGGTTCCGCAGCGACGAAGACCGGCGCGCGACCTTTGCCCGCATCACGCCGGATGGCCTGGCGTTGCGGCGCAAGATGTGGAAGATCTACGGACCGGCGATCGATGAGCTGTTCCTGTCGCGGCTGCCGCAGGCGCAGCAGGACGTCATGGCCGAACAGTTCCGCGGCATCGCCCGGCATGTGCGGGCGTTGACGAAAAGCGCGGCTGAGTAGCGTTGCACCCCGGGTGAACTCACACCGTCATTCGACCAGGTAAGCTCATCAGGCAAGCCCGTCCAGGACACCCAAGGAGAAAGCCCGCATGTCCGACCGCCCGCCCCTGCACATCGGCATCGTCGCCTGCTCGGCCGAAGGCGCCGCCCTCTGCTACCGCACGATCTGCGCCGAAGGCGCGCAGCGGATGGGCCCGCATGCCCATCCCCAGGTCTCGCTGCATACCTATTCGCTGGCCGATTACGTGGCGTGCCTCAACCAGGGCAACCTGGCCGGCGTGGGCGCGCTGATGCTGTCGTCGGCCGGCAAGCTGGCGCGCGCCGGCGCCGACTTCCTGATCTGCCCCGACAACACCATCCACCAGGCGCTGGACCCCGTGCTGCCGCGCTCGCCCCTGCCCTGGCTGCATATCGCCGAAGAAGTCGCCGCCGAGGCGGCCAAGCGCGGCTTTCGCCGCATCGGCATCATGGGCACGCGCTGGCTGGTGGACAGCAGCGTCTATCCCGACAAGCTGGCGGCCCAGGGCCTGGCGTTCGTGCGCCCGTCCGAATCCGACCGCGACCTGCTGGCCCGCGTCATCATGGACGAACTGGTCTACGGCGATTTCCGGCCCGCCTCGGTGGCGCTGCTGCAAGGCGTGATCGAGCGGCTGCGCGACGCCGGCTGCGACGCGGTAGTGCTGGGCTGCACGGAATTGCCGCTGGTGCTGAACGACGGCAACTGCGCGCTGCCGACGCTGGATTCCACCCGCATCCTGGCGCGGGCGGCGCTGGGGCGGGCGTTGCAAGGCGCGTGACTTGTCATTCACATTCATCAAAGGGATTGCCCATGACTCACGTATCGGATGACGGCGAAGACAGGGGTTTTGTCGAACCCGATGTCGAACAGACCCTCGCGCTTTTCAGGCAGATCGGCTTCGTTGCGCCGGTTCACGAATCAGATGGCGATCTGCCCGGCTTCGAGTTTGCGGGCCGAGCCGAAATCAAGCTCGCGACACTAAGGCCGGACGAGCCCCTGGGCGTTACCTCGCCCATCCCGCCAGAAGCGAAGGAATTCTTCGGCAAGCTGGCGGATTTTCGCCAGGAAATGCAGGTCATCACGGATCCGACAGGCACGTACGTCTTTGAACCCGGTGTGCCGCCCGAACATATTCCGCCCCCGGAAGCGCCCGCGCCCCGGAAGCCTTGGTGGAAACTCTGGTGATCTCTGAAACCCTCTTCATTTCAGCATCTCAAGGAGATGACCGATGCCGAAATTTATAGCAATAGGATATGGCGATCAGGCGGGCTACGACCGAACCCCGCCCGCCCTGCGTGACGCCGCCCATGCGCATGACGCGGCCCTGCAGCGTGCCGGCGTGCTGATGGGCGTGGCGGGGAGCCCTGTGCAAGTGCGCAATACCGAAGCGGCTGGGGTGGCAACGACGAACGCGCCGTACATGACATCGCCCTTGCCCCTTGCGGGCTTTTCCATCATCGAAGCGGCCGATCTGGCCGCAGCCATAGACATCGTGTCACGAACGCCGTGCGCGGTTGCGCACGGCGTCGTCGAGGTCTGGCCCCTGGAAAAACCATAAGACGGCATGGCGCGCCCCCCAGGCAACGCCGGCAGCATCGCGGTCCGCACGGACTGCGCGGACATTGGCGCCCGTGGCTTCAGTGATTTTCCTTCGCATGATTGACCGTGTACTTGGGAATATCCACCGTCAGGTCCGCCTGCCCCACGATCGCCTGGCAGCTCAGGCGCGACTGCGGCTCCAGCCCCCAGGCGCGGTCCAGCAGGTCTTCCTCGTTTTCATCCGGCGCATCGAGCCCGTCGAAGCCCTGGCGAACGATGCAGTGACACGTCGTGCAGGCGCGGCTTTGCTCGCAAGCGTGTTCGATCTCGATGCCGTGATCGAGCAAGGCATCGCAAATGGTGGTCCCAGCCGGTACGTCCAGGACAGCGCCGGCGGGCGCGAGGTCGGGATGGGGAAGAACGGTAATCTTTGGCATATCAGGGCACCTTTCGCGTCTGTCCAGGTCTGGACCGAATCATGCCCACAGCCTGAAGCTGACCACCGTGGCAAGGTCAAGCGGGCGCGGCCGCGCCCCGCAACGCCTGCGCTTCGCTGCGTAACGCCGCCAGGAATCGCGCCAAAGCGGGAGCCGGCTCCAGATGCGCCCGTTGCACCACGCCCACCGCGGGCAGGCTCCAATCGGGCTTGAACTTCAGCACGGCCAGCACGCCCAGTTCGGCGTAGTGGTGGGCGACGGCGCGCGGCATGGCCGCCAGCATGTCTGCCCCGCGCAGCAGCACTTCATTGGCCAGCAACGACACCGATTCCGCAATGGGAGCCGGCAAGGCCAGGCCCTGCTGCGCGAAATAGGCATCGATGCGCTGACGCAAAGGCGCTTCGGGCGGCGGCAGGATCCAGTCCTGCTTGGCGAGCGACTCGGCGGTAATGCGAGTGGACCTCGCAAGGGGATGCCCCGCCCGTGCCACCACGCAAATCGGTTCGTCATACAGCATCTCGGTCCGGAACATGGCTTGGGCCGCGCCCAGCATCAGCCGCCCCACCACGCAATCGAGTTCGCCGCGGGCCAGGCTGGCCAACAGTGCGTCATGGGTGTCTTCGTGCAGCATGACGGTGACGCCCGGGCCATCCAGCCGCATCCGCTGGATGGCGCGCGGCACCAGCACCGGTAGCGCCACCGGCTGCACGCCAACGCGGATACGGCCGCAGGCGCCGGCGGCCAGCGCGGCAATCTCATGGCGAGCGCCAGCCAGGTCCGCCAGCAGCACGTCCGTCTTGCTGGCCAACGCACGTCCGAACGCCGTCGGCGTGATGCCGCGCCGCGAGCGCACGAACAGGGCCACGCCAAACATATCCTCGAGTTCCAGCAGCAGCTTGCTGGCCGCGGGTTGCGTCATGCCCAACCGCGCCGCGGCTTTATGCACGCTACCCAGCGCATGCAGGGCCTGCAGCAGATCCAGGTGGCGCAGACGCAAGCGTCCGCTGATGTGGCGAAGATCAGGAATCCGGGGACTGGCAGACATAGTTAGTGATTCCCATAGGTTTTCACAGCATTCTAATAATTGATCAATGAGTATGCACTCCCTTCCTATACTGACCCGGCAGACACACCCATTCCGCGTTCTTGACCAAAGAGGGTTACCGATGAAGATCACCATGCTGGGTACCGGGGCCGCCTTGCCGGATCCCGATCGTGGGCAGTCAGCCATTCTGCTGACGCTGGACGACGACAGGCACTACCTGTTCGATTGCGGCGAGGGCGCGACGCGGCAGATGGTTCGCGCCAACGTCGACCCGGCCAAGGTGGGCTTTGTCTTTCTGACCCACCTGCATCACGATCACATCTGCGACTACCCCTATTTCGTCATTTCAAGCTGGATACTCAACAAGGAAGGTTCGCCCCTGGTGCTGGGCCCGAAGGGCACGAAGCATTTCGTGGACCACCTGTTCGAAAACGGCGCCTATCACACCGATTTTCAGGCCCGAGCCGCCTACCCCGTGCGCCAGCGCAACCTGGAGGCCATGCGGCCGGACGTGCGCGAGGTCAGCCCCGGCGTGGTGTTCGAGGACGACAAGGTGCGCATTTCGGTGGACTGGGTGGAGCACATTCCGCGCGAGGTCTGCGAGTGCTTCGGCGTGCGGGTCGAGGCCGAAGGCAAGGTCATCGCGTTCAGCGGCGACACCGCGCCCTGTGAGGCGATGGTAGAACTGGCCAGGGATGCCGACCTGCTCATCCACGAATGCACCTTTCCCGAATCGTTCATCGCGCATCGCGCCAAGACGGGCGTGGGCACCTATGCCCACACCAGTCCGACCGATCTGGGCAAGATCGCGCGCCAGGCCAATGTGAAGAGCCTGGTGGCCACGCACTTTGGCCACTTCGATTCCACCAGTCCGGTGCTCAAGCGCGCAGCGTCCAAGCACCTGCCCGTGGAACTGATGGGGCCGCACCTGATGGATGAGATCGTGGCGGATATCCGCAAGAATTACGCGGGTCCGCTGCGTCTTGCCCATGACCTGATGCGTATCGATCTGTAGTGTCCGTGACGTTCGATGACCGGCCGCCGGGCCGACTTCCGCCCGGCCAGGGAGAGCATGATGCCGTACCGATCTTGTGCTGTATCCGTCCTGGCTGTCTTGTCCGCCATCGCGGCGCCGCCCCCCGCCTGGGCGCAGTATCCCGACCATCCCATCCGCGTGGTGCTGCCCTACGCGCCAGGCGCCGCGGGAGATATCGCCTTCCGGCAGATCCAGCCGCTTCTGGAAAAGCGTCTGGGCCAGCCCGTGGTGCTGGACTACAAGACCGGCGCGGGCGGCAACATCGGCGCGCAGGAAGTCGCGCGCGCCAAGCCCGATGGATACACGCTGGTGCTGGGCGCCGCCAACAACTTCGTCATCAACCCGTTCCTGTACCGCAAACTGGGCTTCGATCCGCTGGCTGACCTGGTGCCGGTGGGCAAGCTCGCCGATGTGCCGGCTTTCATCTACCTGAGCACACAGGTGCCGGCATCCGACTACGCGCAGTTCGCGCAGTACGCCCGCGAGCAGGCGGGCAAGCTGAATTATGGTTCGCCGGGCATGGGCACGACGCCGCACCTGTCCGGCTACCGGTTGTCCAAAGCCATGGGCGCGAACATGACGCACATTGCCTACCGCGGCTCGGCGCCGGGCGTGCAGGCATTGATTGCCAACGAAATCCAGCTCTACATCGGCGGCTACAGCATCGGGGCCGCCTACATGCCGCAGCGCAAGGTCCGGGCGCTGGCGGTGGCGGCGCCGCAACGGTTTGCCGGCCTGCCCGACGTACCGACCGCCGCCGAGATCGGCATGCCGGACGTGGTACGGGGCAATTGGTGGGGATTTGCCGCGCCCAAGGACACCCCCGCCGACCGTGTATCGCGGTTTGCAGGGGCCCTGCACGACGCGCTGAGCCAGCCGCAAGTGCGCCAGGCCTACCTGGCCAACGGCTTTGTCCCAGGCCAGGACACCCCGGCCGAATTCGGCGCGATATGGCGCGAGGAGGCCCGGCAATGGCAATCCGTGGTGCGTGAATCGGGCGTGGTCCTGGACAACTAGCCGCGCCCCGACGCCCTGAGCCCAGGGTCGGGGTTCGAGCCCCCCGGCGCGCCAGAATGGCGCGCAGCGCCCTCGCTTGCGCGTGGGCATGGAATTGCTAATATCCACGCATTCCGGCGCCCCCCCGGCCCGCTTTACCGGACATCAAGATGAAACGCGCTCCCTTCATTGTTCTCGCGGTCACGGTTCTGCTGCTTGGCGCGGCGCGTCCGGCAGCTGCGGAGCAAGGCTGCCCCGACGGATACACCATGGCGACCCAAGGCGCGGCCCGGTGCATTCCCATGCCGGGCCTGTATCAGGTGCCCCAGACTGGCGGGGGGGCGCCGCAACGCCCGCAAGGACATTGGGAAACCCGCTGGGGCGCCTTCGCACAGAGCAAGGAAAATCTCATCGGTGTAGCGGGCGGCCGCCGCAGCGAGCAGGCGGCGAAGGACGCCGCCATTTCCCACTGCGTCTCGAAGGGCGGGTCCGAGTGCAAGACGGCAATGACGTTCTACAACCAATGCGCCATCGTCGCTGCGGGTGAAGCGGCCAATGGCCTGTTCACCACCATTTTCCGGAAACACTACACCATCGAGCAGGCGACCAACGACGCCATGGATATCTGCAAAGAGAAAAACCTGAAAGCGTGCGAAGTCTATTTTTCCGATTGCAGCCAGGCGGAATTCATTCAATAACCCGCATCGGCCTTGGCGCCAGGGCTCACCGTCTGACAGGTCAACCGCTACTGAATCCGCACCGGCAGGCTGCAGTCTGAAAAGAAGACCTCGCAAGCGCCGCCGCTTTCCTGCCTGCATTCATTGAGGGCGCGTTCGGACGCCGCCTCCAGCGTACCGGCGGAGCGGGCAACGAACGTGCCATTGCCCCACGTGATCACGCCGCATTGGTTGCCGTACGACAGCCTGACGCGGCAATCACCGCCGCCCTTCTTTGCGCATATCGCCATGGCCGCGTCCTCGGCCTGCTGCCGGTTCGCCTTGCTGCCGGCCACCCCGGTCTTGCCCGTCGCACTGTCCACGGCGATGGCGCCCCACTGTTCCTTCCAACGCGGGGGCGCTGGCGCGGCTTCCTGCGTTCCTCCGGGGACCTGGTACAGGCCCGGGATCGGCACGCATCGGGCGGTGCCCAGAGGCGCCATGGTGTAACCGTCGGGGCAGCCTTGCTCGGCCACAGCCGCGGGCATGAGGGCTACCGTCGCGGTCAGCGTTGCCAAGGCCATGACAAGATGACGGAGCATTTTCATCAGGATCTCCAAAGAGAAGGAAGTTCCCATTCCAGACCTGCCCAAATGGGAAGGTTGGCTATTGCACATCGAGCTGTGTTTTTCTGTCAATTCTCTTTCATTAGTGTGAAAAATCATTAAAATTCGCACTCTGCGATTTTTGCAGGGGAAGGCCGGATGGAGCGCGCGTGAACGCCAATCAGAGGTTCAACGGGCGGGTCCACACGACCTGAAAGAGAGGCATCCCGTCAGATTTACCTTACGAGAATTGGGGCAACAATGAACATCGGAAAGATCCTTTTTTCGGCGGCGGCTGTGGCCGTGATTGCCGGCTGCACCACCATGGGCACCAACGAAGCCATCGTGCCGCTGCAAAGCGCCACGGCGCAGATGATCGGTTTGGCGTCCTCTGATGAACTCAGCATTACCGACGTCAAAGCCGACAAGCCCGATTCGTTGGGCGCGCAGAACCTGAGCTACACCGCGACCACCACCAAGGGACGCCGCTTCGACTGCACGGCGCGCATGATGCCGGGTCTGTTGACCTCGCCTCCCACGCTGACGACGCCGTCGTGCACCCCGGTGCAAGTGCACTCGATCAATAAGAAGAAGTGATGCCGCCGTCCGGCATGCCCGTGTCATGCCCGCGCTATCGCAGCCGCCGCCAGGCGGCTGTTTTTATTCAAGCGTCGCGCGTGCGCGCCCTTTCTGCCTCGCATCGTCTTACTGCACCCGCACGGGCATGCTGCAATCCGAAAAGAAGATCTCGCAGGTAGCGCCGATCTCTTTCTGGCACTGACTGAGCGCCTGTTCCGAGGCTTCCTTCAGCGTAGGCGCGTACTTGGCGACCGACCAGCCGTTGCCCCACGCCATGACGCCGCATTGATTGGCGTACGAGATCCTGACGCGACAATCGCCTCCGCCCTTTTTTTGGCATAGCGCGACCGCGGCGCTTTCGGCCTGCTGGCGGCTGGCCTGGCTGCCGGCAACCGCGGTCTTGCCCGAGGCGTTGTCCATCGCGATCGCGCCCCAGCGCGCTTCCCAGCGCACTTGCGGCACCGGTGGTCCGTCGGATTGGGAATCCTTGGGAACCTGGTACAGGCCGGGAATGGGAACGCATTGGGCGGTACCCGTGGGCGCCATGGTGTACCCATCGGGGCAGCCTTGTTCGGCGGCGGCCGGACGCATCAGGGCAAGGGCCAGGCACAGGGTGGCGAACGTCAGGAAAGGCAAGCGCATACGTGTCATCGGTTTCACCTGCGGGGTTGTCAAGGCAACGCCGGATCCGGCTTCTGCGGTGCCGGCCGCCATCATAGAATCACGCGCGGAATTTGGGTAGCATGGCCACTCCACGGTCCGCGCCCCGGTGCGACCAGCCGAGGCCGCCGCTTACGGTAGCGGGAGCGTAAAGCCGCCCATCATTGGAAGGTCAATGTGTCGCGCAAAACTCCCCGCCCAGGAAAACCACACGCCCATTGCGCTACAGTGCCGGGTAACCCCGCGACGTTTCAGGTTCCCCGTAACCGCCCTGCCCGATGCATGACCTTATCAGGCTGACAGGGCAAGCGTCGCCATCGCGGCCCGCGGCAGCGGGCCCGCAAGCCCACGAATTCAGGAGTTGTACCGCAGTGAATGACACCGCCCCGCAGGTTACGGAAGACCGCAAGGAACAGGAAGCCAGGCTCTGGCGCGATGACGGCTGGACCGCGCGCATCATCAAGAACGAGGACGACGACGGCTGGGCCGTCGAAATGACCCTGGACGGCCAGGCAGAGCCGGCCCTGGTGGGCCCCTGGACGATGGGCCGCGACAAGAAGAACCCCAAGCCGCTCGACTCACCCGCCTTCATCACGCTGGTCAAAACGGCCAACGAAGTCCTGCGCCGCCACGAGCAGCAATTGCATGCCCTGCTACACAAGAGCGTAAAGATCGACGCCGCCGCGGGCCGCCTGACTGTCAAGCTGGATATCGTTCCGGACGAAGACGAGCCCTATGCCGTGCTGAGCGCCTACGACGAATCGGGCGAACAACTGGCCCAGACCCACGTCGCGCCGACCTACAAGCTGAGCGTGCAGCGCGCGGCCGAGTGGGCCAGCGGCGGTTTCGGCAAGCACGGCTGACGCCGTAGCAAGAGACAGGAGCACACGTGCATTGCCAAACCTGTGGCGCCGCGCATCGCGGCCGCGGCCGTCTGTGCGACGAATGCCAGAAGACCTTGTCGGGCCTGTCCAACGCCAAGACGCACCCGTCGCTGGCGGATGGTTTCAAGGCCGGCCAGGAAGCCACCGCTGCCCCGCAAGCGCCTGAGCCAAGCGCCCGCGAGGGCATCTGGAGCCAGCCGGCGCTGACGCGCACCGACGTCGTGCCGATCGCCTTGCGGGGCCGCTTTCTCAAGCGGAACTGGCTCATGGGGATGGGCGCGGCGGGTCTGGTGATCATGTTCGGCAACCTGGCCTACCGCTGGAACACCGGGTGGTTCTGGCTGCTCGTTCCCACCGGACTCGCGTTCTATATGGGCTATAGCCTGATGCGCCGGGCATTTTTCCGCCTGGCGGGTCTGGTCAACTTCGAGTCCGATCAGGCGGGCCGGGTCTATTTCACCGTCCTGCGCGGGGACTGCACGGTGTGCAATGGCGAGGTCGGGCTCAAGGAGGTCGGCCCCAAGGGGGACACGAAGACCGTCATCCAGTGCAAGGCGGACGCCCGCCACCAGTGGGCGTTCGATCCGCAGCGCCTGGAAAAGCTGTAGGCGACCCCATGCCCTCGCTTGCCCTGTCGGGCGGGCTGTGCCTGGTTGCCGGCTTTCTGATCCGCCGGTTCCTGTAGCCGCGGTCAGAGCTGATCCGCGCCGAACGCGCGCAAGCGCGCCAGATCCCGCACCTGGATCTGGTTGTAGGCCAATTCCAGAATCGCCTGGTCCGCCAGCGTCTGCAAGGCCTGGTTCACCCGCTGGCGCGACAGGCCGGTCAGATACCCCAATTCTTCCTGCGAAATCGCCAACGTCAGGTCGGTGGACGGATACAGCTGCGGGTTGAACAGCTGCGCCAGCGATTGCGCCACGCGCGCATCGGCATCCAGCAGCCGGTGGTTCTGGATCGACGCGATGAACTCGCCCATGCGGTTGTTCAATTGCCCGATCACGAAATGCGAGAACGGCAGGCTGGCCGCCAGCAGCGCGTGGAAGGTATCGGCCGGCACGCGCAGCACCAGCGACGGCTGGATGGCGACCACGTCGTACTTGCGCAGCTCGCGCTTGATGACGCTGCCTTCGCCGAACCAGCCGCCCGGCGGCACCCCTGAAAACGTGCAGCTGCGCCCGGACTCGTTGTAGATCGCCAGCTTGAGCAGGCCCGCATGCACGCCCAGCCAGCAGTCCGATGGCGCGTTGCGGCGCGCGATCCACGCCCCGTTGGGAACGTGTTCGGCGCGTGAGGTGGCCAGCACCATGTCCTGGTGCGATGCCTCCAGCGCGCCGAACCAGGCACAGGCGCCCAGCAGGCTGGCCAATGCGTTCGGGGAAACAATGTTTGAAACATCGGACATGGAAAGAACCGTGTAAAACTGGAGGTTGGCATGTGCCGGGAAGGTCTGTCATGCAAGCGACAGACCGTATTTCCCGCGGCGGATAATCTCGCAAGCAGCGAGATCCGGCAAGTGGCCAGGCCCACGCGGGCAGCAAGACCCGCGACCCGGCACCCGGCTTGCCGCAGACAGGCTATCCGGGCGCACGGCGCTCGACAGGAGACAACCATGAGCAGCATGTTCGAACACGGCCTGGCGCGCCGGGACGCCAATTACGAGCCGCTGACCCCGGTGGATTTCATCGCCCGGGCGGCGCAGGTCTATGGCGAGCGGCTGGCGGTAGTGCATGGCAAGGTGCGACGCACCTGGGCCCAGACCTACGAGCGCGCGCAGCGCCTGGCCGGGGCGCTGGCCGCCGCCGGCATCCGCCGCGGCGAGACGGTAGCGGTGATGCTGCCCAATATCCCCGCCATGGTCGAGGCGCATTTCGGGGTGCCGATGCTGGGCGCGGTGCTCAATACGATGAACACCCGGCTGGACACGCCCAGCGTGTTGTTCATGTTGGGCCACGGCGAAGCGCGCGCGCTGATCGTCGATACCGAATACGCCGACGTCGCCCAGCGCGCCCGGGCGGAATTTCCGCATCTGGTGGTGATTTCGGTGCACGACCTGGACAGCGCGCCGGCCACCCTGCCGGGTGCGACCGATTACGAGGATTTCCTGGCGGCGGCGCCTGCCCGCTTCGACTGGCAGCCGCCGGCCGACGAGTGGGACGCGATCGCGCTGAATTACACCTCGGGCACGACGGGCGACCCCAAGGGCGTGGTCTACCACTACCGGGGCGCCTACCTGAACGCGGTGAGCAACATCCTGGAATGGGATATGCCCAAGCACCCGGTGTATCTGTGGACGCTGCCGCTGTTTCACTGCAACGGCTGGTGTTTCGCCTGGACGGTGGCGGCGCGCGCGGGCGTCAATGTCTGCCTGCGCAAGTTCGATCCGCAGACGGTGTTCGACCTGATCCGCAGCGAAGGCGTCACGCACTACTGCGGCGCGCCCATCGTGCAAAGCGCGCTGGCCAATGCGCCGGCGCAAATGCGGGCGGGCATCACCCACACGGTGCGCACGATGGTGGCCGGGGCGGCGCCGGCGCCATCGGTGATTGCCAAGATGAAGGAAATCGGCTTTGAACTGACGCACGTCTATGGCCTGACCGAGGTCTACGGCCCCGCGGCCGTGTGCGCCCGCCAGCAAGCCTGGGATGCGCTGGAAGACGAGCAGTTGGCCGCGCTGACCGCCCGCCAGGGGGTGCGCTACCACCTGCAGGCCGGGGTGTCGGTGCGCGACCCGGAAACCATGCAGGAAGTGCCGGCCGACGAGACGACCGTGGGCGAGATCATGTTCCGCGGCAACATCTGCATGAAGGGCTACCTGAAGAACGAACGCGCCACCGACGACGCATTCAGCGGCGGCTGGTTCCACACCGGCGATCTGGGCGTGATGACGCCGGACGGCTACATCCGCATCAAGGACCGCAGCAAGGACATCATCATCTCGGGCGGCGAGAATATTTCCAGCATCGAGGTCGAGGACGCGCTGTACCGCCACCCGGCCGTGGCCGCGGTGGCGGTGGTGGCGATGCCGGACCCGAAATGGGGCGAGACGCCCTGCGCCTTCGTCGAGCTCAAGCCCGGCTGCAGCGCCACCGCCGAAGAAATCATCGCGCACTGCAAGCTGCTGCTGTCCGGCTTCAAGGTGCCGCGCGCCGTGCGCTTCGGCGAGCTGCCCAAGACATCCACCGGCAAGATCCAGAAATTCGAACTGCGCGCGGCGGTGGGTTCCACCCGCGCCATCGACGCCACCTGATTCCCCTTCCACACGCCAGGAGCTCCACGCCATGACGTACCAAGCCCCCGTGAAAGACATGCTGTTCGTGCTGAACCACCTTGCGGGCCTGCCGCAAGTGGCGGCGCTGCCCGACTATGCCGAGGCCACGCCGGACACCGCGCAGGCGGTGCTGGAGGAAGCCGCGATCTTTGCCGCCGACGTGCTGGCGCCGCTGAACCACACCGCCGACCGCGAGCCCAGCGCCTGGAAAGACGGCGCGGTGACGACGTCGCCCGGTTTCAAGCAGGCCTTCCGCCAATACGCCGACGCCGGCTGGCAAGGCATGACGCATCCCGAGCAATACGGCGGCCAAGGCCTGCCGGGCCTGCTCGGCGCCCCCTGCGCCGAAATGCTGAACGCGGCCAACCTGTCGTTCGCGCTGTGCCCGCTGCTGACCAATGGCGCGATCGAAGCGCTGCTGACCGCCGGCTCGCCGGAGCTGCGCGAACGCTACATCGGACCGATGATCTCGGGCCAATGGACCGGCACGATGAACCTGACCGAGCCGCAGGCCGGCTCCGACCTGGCCCTGCTGCGCAGCCGCGCGCAACCGGTGGGCGACGGCACGTACCGGATATCCGGCACGAAGATCTTCATCACCTATGGCGAGCATGACCTGGCCGAGAACATCGTGCACCTGGTGCTGGCGCGCCTGCCCGATGCGCCGGAGGGCGTGAAAGGGATTTCGCTGTTTCTGGTGCCCAAGTTCCTGGTGAACGAGGATGGCACGCTGGGCGCGCGCAACGACGTGACCTGCGTGTCGATCGAACACAAGCTGGGCATCAAGGCCAGCCCGACGGCCACGCTGCAGTTCGGCGACGCGGGCGGCGCCCTGGGCTATCTGGTGGGCAAGGAAAACCGCGGCCTGGACGCGATGTTCATCATGATGAACGCCGCGCGCTTTGCCGTGGGGGTGCAGGGCATCGCAGTGGCCGACCGCGCCTACCAGCACGCCCTGGCCTATGCCGCGGAGCGGGTGCAGAGCCGTCCGGTGGACGGGTCGTCGCGCGAGGCGGTGACCATCATCCACCATCCGGACGTGCGCCGCATGCTCGGCACGATGCGGGCGCTGACGGAAGCCGGCCGCGCGCTGGCCTACTACACCGCGGGCCATGCCGACCTGGCGCATGCCAGCCCCGACGCCGAAGCCCGCGCCCGCCATCTGGCGGTGCAGGAATTCCTGGTGCCCATCGTCAAGGGCTGGTGCACCGAGACGTCGATCGACGTGGCCAGCCTGGGCGTGCAAGTGCACGGCGGCATGGGCTTCATTGAAGAGACCGGCGCCGCGCAGTATTACCGCGACGCGCGCATCCTGACGATCTACGAAGGCACCACCGCCATCCAGGCCAACGACCTGGTGGGCCGCAAGACGCTGCGCGACGGCGGCGCGGTGGCGCAGGCGCTGATCGAAGAAATCCGCAAGACCGAAGAAGCGCTGCAAGCCCGCAGCGAGCCGGCCGCCAGGCGGGTGCTGACGCCGCTGCGCCAGGGCCGCCTGGCGCTGGCCAACGCGGTGGACTTCGTGGTGGCCAACGCCGCCGCGCATCCCAATGCCGTGTTCGGCGCGGCGGTGCCCTATCTGCTGCTGGCGGGCACCGTGCTGGCCGGCTGGCAGATGGCGCGCGCGCTGCTCGCGTCGCTGGACCATCACGCCGAGGACCCGGCTTTCCACGAGGCCAAGATCGCCACGGCCCAGACCTATGCGCTGCACAAGCTCACGCAGGCGCCGGGCCTGGCCGCGGTGGTCGCCGGGTCGAACGAGTACGCGATTCAGCCCTGAATCCCCTGCGGCTCGCTTGATCCAAGACCGCTGCGGCGGTCTTTTTCATAGGAGACAGCGCGATTAAATATATAACCAAAAAGAATAAAGAAAAGAAATAAACATATCTAAAATTATTAAGCGGACATCGGAAATCCTGCCCGCAGGCAAGACGCCAGCCGTATCAAGGCGTAGTACAGGACCCTTCCCCCATGCTTCGCAAGCTGTTTTCCGCCGCGCTCATCGCCACCGCCTTCGCTGTTGCACCCGCCCATGCCGCGCCGCCCGCGCTGGAAATCGGTTACCTGCCGATCCTGCCGGATGCCCAGTTGTTCGTGGCGCTGGAAGAAGGCACCTTGCAGGCCAAGGGCGCCCCGGCGCCCAAACTGGTGCAGTTCCAGAGCGGCCCCGCGCTGACGCAGGCGCTGTTGGCCGGCCAGTTGGACGTGGCCTATGTGGGTATCGGCCCAGCGCTGGTGGCCAGCGCCAAGGGCGCCGGCATCAAGGTGGTGGCCTCCAATATCGTCGAGCAGGTGAACGTGGTGGCGCTGGGCGCGCTGGCGCCGTATTTCGCGTCGGGCGATCCCGCCACGGCCTTTGCGCGCTTTGCCAAGGACAAGGGCAGAAAGCCCGTCATCGCCAGCTACCCCAAGGGCGCGGTGCCAGAAGCCGCACTGCAGTACTGGCTGCGCAAGCAGATCAAGGCCGACCCGGCCAGCCTGGAACTGATCTACCAGGGCGAAGCGCAGATCCAGCAATCGCTGCTGACCGGCGCCATCGACGGCGCCGCGATCCTGGAGCCGACCGTGACGACGGTGCTGACGCGCGCCCCGGAATCCCGCGTGGTGGCGCGCGGCTCGCAACTGTTTCCGAACCAGCCCGGCGCCGTGCTGCTGGTGCGCGACAAGCTGATCGCCGATCACCCCGAGGTGGTGCAGCAGCTGGTCAATGCCCAGCTGGCCGCCACCGCCCTGCTCAAGAATGATCCGGCGCGCGCCGCGGGCCACGTGCAGAAATACGTGGGCGGCGGCCGCCTGGACCGCGCGCTGGTCGAAAAGGCCATCCGCAATTCGCACGACCAGTTCGTGGCCGATCCGCACGCCATCGTCAACGCGACCGCCGAGCTGCAGGCCTTCCAGGCCAGCCTGGGCACGGTCGAGGCGCCGGCCGTGGACGTGAAGCAGTTGTTCGACACGCGTTACTTCGACCGGGCCGCCAAGCCATGAGCCCGACCGCCCAGGCCTGCGCCAACCCGGCAGCCGGCAAGCGCGGCGCGCCCCTGCCCTGGCATGCGTCCGTGCGCCGGGCCGCCTATGGCGTCGCGGGGCTGGTCATCTTCATCGGGATCTGGAAAGCCGCGCTGATCTGGCAGTGGGCGCCTGCGGGCACCCTGCCCGACCCCTTCGCACTGCCCGCTACGCTGGCGCAGGAATGGCAGTCGGGCCGGCTGCTGCCGGCCATCGGCTCCAGCCTGGTGCACTATTTCTGGGGCCTGGCCGCGGGCACCGCGCTGGGCTTTGCCGTCGGTCTGGCCGCGGCCACGCTGCCGCGCTTTGATTTGATGCAGGCGTATCTGGCGCGCATCCTGCGGCCGATTCCGCCGCTGGCCTGGGTGGTATTCGCCATCGCCTGGTTCAAGGTCAGCCATGCCGGCGCGGCGTTCGTGATCGCCATCGGCGTGTTCTGGGTCAACTACTTCGCCACCTACAGCGCGGTGCGCAACGTGGACCCGCGTTTTTACGAACTGGCCCGCGCCTTTGGCCATGGCGGCTATCTGGCGCGCGCGCTGACCGTGACCCTGCCGGCCATCGCCCCTGGCGCCCTGTCGGGCGTGCGTACCGGCATCGGCCAGGCCTGGATGACGCTGATCGCCGCCGAACTGCTGGGCGTGCCCGGCATGGGCCAGGAAATGAACGCCGCGGCCGGCGTGGGCGCCTACGATGCGGTGGTGGTCTACATGCTGATCATCTCGCTGGTCTACACGATCTGCGACATGGCGTTTTCCGCCGTCGAAGGCAAGGTGCTGCAATGGCGTCCGTAATCGAATTCTCCAAGCTCTCGTATCTGCACCCCGGCGCCGACATGCCCGTCATCCAGGGGCTGTCCCTGGATATCGAGGCGGGCAGCTTCGTAGCGGTGGTGGGTGGCTCGGGCGTAGGCAAGTCGACGCTGCTGCGCGCGGCCGCGGGACTGGCCGAGCCGGCCGGCGGCGAGGTGCGCTTTCAAGCGCCGACGCGCCCAGGACGCCGCAACCGCGCCGTGGTGTTTCAGGATAGCCGCCTGATGCCCTGGCGCACGGTCGGCGGCAACGTCGGCTACGGCCTGGAAGGCCTGGGCCTGGCTCGCCAGGAACGCCAGCAGCGCATCGACTCGGCGCTGCAGCTGACCGGCCTGGGCGACTATGGCCGCCGCTGGCCGCATCAACTGTCCGGCGGCCAGGCGCAGCGCGTGGGCATCGCCCGCGCGCTGGCGGTCAAGCCGGACCTGCTGCTGATGGACGAGCCATTCAGTGCGGTCGATGCGATCACCCGCCGCAACCTGCAGCAAGAGCTGATTCGCGTGTGGCAAGCATCGGGCGCGGCGGTGCTGTTCGTGACGCACGACATCGAAGAAGCCGTGTTCCTGGCCGACAAGGTGGTGGTGCTGGGCGGACGCCCGGCCAATATCGTGGGCAACTACGAGATCCACCTGCCGCGGCCGCGCGACCGCGCCGATCCGGCGTTTGCACGCCAGGTGGCGGCGATCTCGCACACGCTGGAACATCACTGAACCGCGGGCGGCCTGGCGCAGGCCGCCTTCAGCGGCGCCTTGCGCGGCAAGGTCACGATCCAGAACACCATGGCCACCAGGCCCAGGCCCGCGCCCAGTACGCACACGCCCAGCCAGCCGGCCTGCGCATACACGTAAGTCGACGCGATCGACCCCAGGCCGCTGCCCACCGCATAGAACATCATGTAGCCGCCCACCAGCCGGCTGTGCGCCTGCGCGCCAATGCTGAAGATCATGGTCTGATTGGTAACGTGCAAAGCCTGCGCCGCGATGTCCAGCAACAGCACGCCCAGCGCCAGCGCCCACAGGCTGTGATCCAGGAACGCAATGGGGATCCAGGCCAGGCAGAGCAGCGCCAGCCCTGCCCCGGTGGTGCGCTGGCCCAGGCCGCGATCTGCGAGGCGGCCGGCCCGCGCCGCCACCAGCACGCCGGCCACGCCCACCAGGCCGAACGCGCCCACCGCGGTGTGCGTCAACGAATACGGCGGCGCGCTCAAGGGCAGCACCAGCGCGGTCCAGAAGGCACTGAAGCTCGCGAACATCAGCAGCGCGATCACGCCGCGCACCTGCAACACGCGTTCGGTCGCCAACAGCGTGAACAGCGAACGCAGCAAGGCGCCATAGCGCAGGCCGGCCACCGGCAAGTCGCGGCGCGGCAGCCAACGCGCCAACACCAGCGCCAATATGGCGGCCAGCGCCGCCGACACCAGGTACACCGCGCGCCAGCCCCACAGGTCGGCCACCGCGCCGGCCAGCGTACGCGCCAGCAACAGGCCGATCACCACCCCGCCCTGCGCGGCGCCCACCACCCGTCCGCGCTCGGCGGGTGCGGCCAGCGCCGCCGAGAGCGCCAGCAGGCCCTGGGTCATGGCGGTGCCCAGCAGCCCCAGCGCCAACATGCCGGCCAGCAGCCACGGCGAAGTCGTGGCGCCCGCCACCGCCGCCAGCGCCAGCACCAGCAACCCCAGTTGCCCTAGCATCAGGCGGCGCCGGTCCAGCAGATCGCCCAGCGGCACCACCAGCAGCAGCGCGATGGCGCAGCCGACCTGCGTGGCGGTGACCACGATGCCTACCGCCCCCTCGTCCAGGCCGAATTCGCGGCCCATCGCGTCCAGCAAGGGTTGAGCGTAGTAGACGTTGGCCACGCTCAAGGCGCAGGCCACGGCCAGCAGCATCACCAGCGAGGCGGGCATGCGGCCGGGGGCCTGGCCGGCAGCGCGGGCGGGGGCCGGCGGCGCCGCGCGGCCGGGCAAGACGGAAGAATCGGAAGGGTCTGGCATGGCGATCTCTATGGTTTCATAACAAAACTAGAATGCTAGGTTCAAAGGTTTTATAATGCAACTACTAATTTGGCATGTCCGCTGCCCGGCAGCGGGCGATCCCGCCGGCTTGGCCGGCAAAGGTCCGTACGACATGGTTAAACGCACCAGCCTTGAAGGCGCCTCCTGCCCGGTGGCGCGCTCGCTCGACGCCATCGGAGATTGGTGGTCGCTGTTGATCGTGCGCGACGCGTTCGATGGCCTGCGGCGCTTTGGCGAATTCCAGAAAAGCCTGGGCGTGGCCAAAAACATCCTCAGCGACCGCCTGCGCACGCTGGCCGCGCACGGCATCCTGGCCAGCGTGCCGGCATCGGACGGCAGCGCCTACCAGGAATACGTGCTGACGGAAAAAGGCCAGGCGCTGTTTCCCGTCATCGTCGGTCTGCGCCAATGGGGCGAAGACCACTACTACGGCCCCGCCGAAGCCCATTCCCTGCTGATCGACCGCAAGCGCGGCCAACCCGTCAAGCGGCTGGAAATCCATGCGCAGGACGGCCGCCTGCTGGGCCCGCACGACACCGTGGTGCAGAAGGTCGAAGGCTGATCCGGACAGCCCTCGGTCCAGCGGACCCGGCCCCGGCGGCGGCTACGGCATGCCCTGCGCCGCGACACCCCCCGGCCACTGGCCCGTCGCCAACGCGGTCGGCGAATAGCCGCCGAAGTGCCAGCGCAGCGCCAGCGCGCCCCGGCGCGTGCGCACCTGCCGCACATGCACCCGCCACAAGCGCTCGGCGCCTTCGAAGGCCGCGATCTCCGGGCTATCCAGCACAACCTCGGCGCGGCCGGACACCTGCAGCACGTCGCCACGCTCGAAGTCGATGAACAACAGGCCGGCGCGCGGATTCACCATCAGGTTGCCCAGCGTGTTGAAGAAGCGGTTGCCGGAGAAGTCCGGAATCGTCAGGGTGTCGCCATCGACCCGCACGAAGCCGGGCTTGCCGCCGCGATGCGAGACGTCGACCCGGCGCGCGGCGCCGGCCTCGCTTGGGGCTTGTGGGCTCGCGCCGGCATCCGTGTCGGCATAGCTGGCCACGAACAGGGTATCCGACCGCGTGATCAACGCGCGGTCCGCTTCGTCCAAACCGGTGCGCGGCTGCACCACCGCGGGAAAGCGCAGCGCGGGCGATCGCGAGAAATAGAACTCGCGCGCCTGGATGTACTGCGGGCAATTGCCGAACGATTCCCCCACCGTGATCGCAAAACGCTTGCCGTCCCAGGCGCTGATGCGGCCGTTCATGCGGTTGCGGCGGCGCGTGTGCAATTCGATGCCCAGCAGCGCCACCGCCTGGTCCGGTCCCAGGCCATCGCGCAGCGGATCGTCAGCGTCGGGCATGGCGGCCACTTGCAGCGTCATCGCGTCCGGCGAGCGCAGGAAACCGGGCTCGCCTTCCAGCACGCCGGCCCAGGGGTCGCCCTGCCCATCGACCGCGCCCGCCACCACGAACGGCAGTTGCTCGAAGAAGATCCGATGCTGGTCCGGCATGTGGTCGCGGATCACCTTGGCGCCGATCTGGGCCATGCGGTCCGCCATGCCGACGCGGGCCTGCAGGTCGCGCTCGCCTGCGTGCCAGGGCGCGGCGGGGGCCGGCGCATCGATCAAGGCAGGGTTCATTGAAGTGCGGTTCATGTCTTGCTCCTTGCGCGCGGCGGCGCCGAGAAGCGCCGCCGTCGGTAACGTCAAGCGAGGGGCGGACGGCGTCAGGCGGCCAGCAGGCCGACCGGCGACGACAGCATCGGCACGAATCCGGGCAACGCCTCGATCCGGCCCAGCCAGGCTTGCACCCGCGGATACGCGGCCAGCGACACATTGCCTTCGGGCGCATGCGCCACATAGGCATAGCAGGCCACGTCCGCGATAGTGGGGGCGGCGCCTGCCAGATAGCCGGTCGCGGTTAATTCCAGTTCCATCACGGCCAGCAAGGCATGCGCGCGGGTCAGCGTGGCCGGCACGTCATAGGGCGCGCCGAACAGCGTCACCAGCCGCGCCGCAGCGGGGCCGCCCGCCAGCGGGCCTGAGGCCGCCGACAGCCAGCGCTGCACCTTGGCTGCGCCCACGGCATCCTCCGGCAACCAGGCCTGGCCGTTGTAACGCTTGCACAGGTACACCAGGATGGCGGTCGAATCCGCGATCACCACGCCGTTGTCGTCGATCACCGGCACCTGGCCGAAGGCGTTCAGCGTCAGGAAGTCGGGCTGCTTCTGCGCGCCGCTGCGCAGATCCACCTCGACCACGCGGTGCGGTACGTCCAGCAGGGATAGCATCAGCGCAACGCGGTGGGCGTGGCCGGACAAGGGAAAACTGTAGAACGTCAGGGGCGCGGCGGACATGGCGGCATCTCAAGAAAGGGGAACAGGCCTTCATCTTGAACCGGCGCGGGCCGCCAGAGAACCGCCGGCGGACACAAGAGACTATTGCGAAAAACGGAGGGTGCCCCCCACAAGCCGTACGCGACGCGCTCGCCGCCCGGGGATGGCCCCATCCGTCTACACCGGCAACGCCGCCAGATCGCGCCGCAAGGCATCCACGCAAAAATCGACGAAGCTGCGGACCTTGGCCGAGCTTTTGCGGCCTTCGGGGTAGACGACGTGGACCGGCAGCGGCGGCAGTTCGTAGTCGCGCAGCACCACTTGCAGCGCACCGCTGGCCAGGTGGCGCGCCACCTGGTAAGACACTACCTGGGTCAGGCCCCAGCCCTCGCACGCGGCCTTGACCGCCGCCTGGAACGAGGTGACGGTCAATTGCGACGCCATCGGCAGGCGCCGCGGCTGGCCGTCCTGCAGAAAGCGCCACTGATTGCCGCGGCCTTCCATGGCCGCGGTGATGGTGCAGAACTGCGCCAGCGCATCGGGCGTGTCCGGCGTGCCAAAGCGCTGCAGGAAACCGGGCGACGCGCACACCACGCGGCGCACGTGTCCCACCGCGATGGCCGTCAAGGACGAGTCGGGCAGCGCGCCGATGCGCACCGCCACGTCCACGCCTTCGTCCATCAGGTTGACCACGCGGTCCACCAGCAAGGCGCGCACCGTGACTTCGCGATGCTCGCGCAGATACCCCAGCACCGCGGGCATGACGTGCAATTCACCGAACCGCGACGGCGCGGTGATATGCAACGACCCGCGCGGCGCGGCCATGGCCCCGGCGGCCGCGTCGTCGGCCTGCTCGACGTCGTCGAGGATGCGGCGGCAGTCGGCCGCGTAGCGCTGGCCGGCTTCGGTCAGGCGCAGGCTGCGGGTGGTGCGCACCAGCAGCAGCGTGCCCAAGCGGCGCTCCAGCGCCGCGACGCTGCGGGTCACCGCGGGCGCCGACATGGCCAGGCGGCGAGCAGCGGCGGCAAAGCTCTGGGCTTCGGCGACCGCCAGGAACACGCTCATTTCATGAAACCGGTTCAAGGCGGGCAGCCTCCGTAGCAATGATGCGGGCCGGCGGGCCAGGCAAGGCGGGCAGCGCGGCGACGCTGTCGCGTACGCATTGGCGCACGATGTCCGCCAGCGCGGCGGCGACGGGGCCGGGCCGGGCTTGGGCGCCATACAGCGACAAGGCCAGGCCGGGCAAGGACGGCAGCCCCTGTTCGCCCGGCGCCATCACCCGCAGGCTGGCGGGCAGGCCCAAGGGCGTGCGCACCATCACGCCCAGGCCGGCGCTGACCGCCGCCCACAAGCCCGCCAGGCTGGGGCTGATGAACGCCGACGTCCAGGCGATGCCGGCACGGTCCAGCGCGTCGGTGGCGCGGCTGCGGAACAGGCAGGGCGCCTCGAACGCGACCAGTGGCAAGGCGCCGTCGGCATCGCGGGCGACCGCCGCCCCCGCTGGACCAATCCAGCACATGGGCAATTCGGCCAGCCGGACCCCATGAGACCGTGCCGCGTCATGCTCCCAGGCCAGCGCCAGATCGAGTTCGCCGCCGGCAACGCGGTCAAGCAGGTCGGCATTGCGCGCCACGCGCGCCTCTATCCGGACCTGCGGATGGGTGCGCGCGAACTGGCCCAGCACCTGCGGCAAGAGGATTTCGCCGAAATCCTCTTGCAGGCCCAGGCGCACGCGGCCCTGCAACTGCGCGCCGCGCACCGCCACCGAGGCCTGGTCGTTCAATTCCAGCAGCCGGCGCGCGTAGGCCAGCATGGTCTCGCCGGCGTCGGTCAGTGCCAGGCCGCGCCCGGCCTTGCGCAGCAGCGGCACGCCGGCCTGCTCTTCCAGTTTTTTCAGTTGCGCGCTGACGGCGGACGTGGAGCGGCCCAGCCGGTCGGCCGCGCGGCCGAAGCTGCCCAGTTCCACGCCAGCCACGAAGCTGCGCAGCACGTCCAGGTCGAAGGTGACAGGCCGCATTTATTGTCCTGTTTTTCAAAACCTTTGATTGAATATTTCCTGATTTTCAGAATGATGTTACGGGCGCAGACTACGACGCGTCAATCCTGTCTGGAGCCCGCCATGTCTTCGTCCACGTTCACCGCCCCCGCCGCTCTGCCGGCCGTTCGCTCCGCCCACCGCTGGAAGGTGCTGGCGGTCGGCGTGGCAGCCAACGCCGCCTTCTCGGCCGCCGCCGCCGGCCTGCCGGCCAGCGCGGTATTCATGCGGTCGGGCTATCGGCTGGACAACGACCAATTGGGCCTGGCGCTGGGCCTGATGGGTCTGGGCGTGGCGTTGTTTGAACTGCCCTGGGGCATGCTGGCCGACCGCTGGGGCGACCGGCCCGTGCTGCTGGCCGGCCTGGGCGCAACCTCGGCGGCGCTGGCCTGGATGAGCCTGTATGCCGCGCCGGCCGGCGGCATGCCCCCCGCCTTGTGGCTGCTGGCGCTGGGCTTGCTGCTGGTCGGCGTCATGGGCGGCAGCGTCAATGGCGCCAGCGGGCGCGCCGTGATGGCCTGGTTCGACGAAGGCGAGCGCGGCCTGGCCATGAGCATCCGCCAGACCGCCGTGCCGCTGGGCGGCGGCCTGGGCGCGCTGACGTTGCCGTGGCTGGCCTCGCGGGTCGGCTTCGGCGCGGTGTTCGGGTTGCTGGGGAGCTTGTGCGCCGGGGCGGCGCTGCTGACACTGGGGTGGCTGCGCGAGCCCGAGCGCAAGCCAGCCGTATCGGCGCCGCGCACCGGGGAGGCCCAGGTCCACCCAGGCGCCAGCGTGACGCCCGCGACGTCCGGACGGTTGCCTGCGGCCCCGTCCCGCGACGTGCCCGCCAGCCCGCTGCGCGATGCCCGCGTCTGGCGCGCCGCGCTGGCCATCGGCCTGCTGTGCTGCCCGCAATTCGCGGTGCTGACTTTCGCCACGGTGTTCCTGCACGACTTCAGCGGCGCCGGCATCGCGACGCTGACGGCCGTGATGGTGGCGGTGCAATTGGGGGCCATGGTGGCGCGCATCGCCAGCGGCCGCTGGACCGACCGCCATGGCAACCGGCACGCCTATCTGCGCGGCTGCGCGTGGCTGGGTTTCTTGCTGTTCGCCGTGCTGGCCGGCGCGGCCTGGGCCGTGCGCGGCGCACCCGCCGACACGGGCGCGCGGGCGCTGGTGGCCTTGCTGCTGGCGGCGGCCGGCATCTGCGTGTCCGCCTGGCACGGCGTGGCCTATACCGAACTGGCCACGCTGGCCGGCGCCCAGCGCGCCGGCACCGCGCTGGGCCTGGCCAATACCTGCGTCTATCTGGGCCTGTTCCTGACGCCGCTGGCTTTGCCCCATCTGGTCACCGCCACCTCCTGGCCGCTGGCCTGGCTGGCGGCGGGCCTGGCGATGCTGGCGGCGCTGCCGCTGCTGCCCCGCCCGAAGCGGACATGACCCCAGACCGCTATTCCTTGAATTCCCGCCGCAGCCACGCCAGAAACGCCTTCACCGGCGGATGGCGCTCGCGGCCCGGCGCGCACAGCGCGGTGTAGGCCGAGCCCGCCACGCTGACCTGCGGCCGCAGCGGCACCAGCGTGCCGGCCTTGATGCTGTCGGACACCATCACCGAGCTGGCCAGCACCAGCCCCTGCCCGGCGATGGCCGCCTGCAAGGCGTAGTGCTCTTCCGTATACGCGTGCACCGATGCCGGCTTGCGCCACCCCGGCAGGCCCGCCGCGTCGCACCACTGCCGCCACCCTTCTTCGTACAGCGCCGAGTCGCGCCAGTGCACGGTCACCAGCGCCGGCTTGGCCCGGCCGGCGCGGCGCGCCTGCGCCACCAGCGCGGGCGCGCCGTAGACGCCGAACGATTCCTGCAAGGCGCAGGCCGCATACAGCGCCGGATAACGCCGGCTGCTGTAGCGGATCGCCACGTCGACGCTGGCGTCCTGCAGCAGGTCAATGACTTCGGCTTGCGTCGACAAGCGCAACTGATACTGCGGATAGGCCTGATGAAAGCGCCCCAGCCGCGGCACCAGCCACAGCGCGGCGAACGAGTGGGTGGTGGACAACGTCAGCGCGCCTGCCGCGCTGGCCGGGCGCAGGGCGTCCAGCGTCTGCGCGATATCCAGGAAGGCGCCGTGCGTGCTGGCGAACAAGCGCGCGCCGCTGTCGGTCAGGCGCACACCTTGCGGCACCCGGTCGAACAGCGCGACGCCCGCATGGCGCTCCAGCGCCTTGATCTGGTGCGACACGGCCGTGGGCGTGACGGACAGCTCGGCCGCCGCCAGCTTGAAGCTGCGCAGCCGCGCGGCGGCTTCAAACGCGCGCAAGGACGTCACGGGCAAGGAGGCAAACATGGCTGGCCTTGTGGATGAATTCAATTCATCTTAGCCAAGAAATTCTCGTTTGTCGTCGAGGTAGCGCCTTCGTAAATTGAAGGTCTCTATTGAATGCTTGCTTCTACCTTAGGCCCCTTCTCTCCATCGAGGCATTTCACTTGAATTCAGATCATCAACCCAAGCTGCTCATCCTGGTGGGCAGCCCGCGCCGCGACGGCAACAGCATGGCGCTGGGCACCGCGGCCCAACGCGGCGCACAGATGGCCGGCACGGCGGCCACGCTGCTGGTGCTGGACGACTACATCCAGCATTTCCTGCCGGACCTGCGCCACGCGCCCGCCCCCGATGACCGTTACGCCGAATTGTTCCTGGACCACTTCCTGCCGGCCGAAGGCGTGCTGTTCTGCACGCCGCTCTATTGGTACGGCATGTCGGCACAGACCAAGGCGTTCTTCGACCGCTCGTTCAGCCATTACGCCGGCTCGGGCCCCGAGCCGGAACGCGTCAAGGCGGCCATGGCCGGCAAGCGCCTGGGCCTGACCGTGGCCTCGGAAGAAACCTACCCTGGCGCCGTGCTGGGCGTGGTGCACCAAGTGCAGGAATTCGCCCGCTACACCCATGCCGATTTCGTCGGCTATGTGCATGGCGCCGGCAACCGCCGCGGTGAAATCGCGGCGGATCCGCGCACCCCCCTGCTGGCCGCCGAAATGCTGGGCGCCGAGTTCTTTACGCGGAAATACTCGGACTACCGGCTAGAGACGCCGCGCAGTCACAACGTATGGGCGTCACCCCCGCCACCCGCCGCTCCCCGCGGCTGAGCCAGCCCAGGGCGATCGGCCATAGCGCCTCGCGAAAGCGTTCGTGGAAGAACGCGAAATGACCGATGCCGTCCAGCCCCAGCGAGGCAGGCGCCAGCCGCAGATGCGTGCGGGCGCTGCCGGTGAAATACGCCAGCAGCCGGCTAATGGCGCCCTCGGTGCCGAATTCGTCGTCGGTCACGCCAAGCGCCAGGATCGGCGCCGTCACCGCCGCCATCGCGGCTTGGCGGCGGGCGGCATCGGCCGGCGCGCTGCGCGCCTCGAAGCGCGGGCCCATGAAGCTCCAGTCCCGCACGACGCCCCGCGGCGTGTCTTCCAGCCAGCCCAGCCGGCGTCCGGGAAAGTAGCCCAGGCAAACGGCCAGCAGCGGCATGGCCACATGCCACTTGGCCAGCATGCGCAGGCGCTTGCCCGGCGCGTAATCGCGCCAGTAGGCGTATTGCGCGCCCATGGTGAAGATGCGGCGCACGTGCCGCGCCGACGGCGCCAGGCCCGTGACGAAGCCGCCGATGCTGTGCGCCACCACGTCCACCGGCTGACCGGGGAAGTGGGTCGCCACGTACTGCAGCACGGCTTCGAAATCGCGCTCGCCCCAATCCATCCATGAAGCCTGGAAGCCCCGCAAGGAGGCGGGCCGCGATTCGCCGATGCCGCGGTAGTCGTAGGTCACCACGTCGAAGCCGTGCTGGTGCAGGTAGGCGGCGAAGCGCGCGTAGTAGCGGCAACGCACGGAGGTCGCGGCGTTGATGATTACCACTGGGCGGGGCATCCCGGGATGGGTCATCCCGGGATGCCCCGCATGTTCGCCCCCGGGGCCGGCACGCTCGGGGCGCGTCGCTTGCTTCGAGAAAGCATCAGTGTCAGCGCCATCCGCCTCGGCATGACGCCACACAAACCCGCCCAGCGCCATACCGTCCGCCGCGTGCAGCGTGATCCGTTGGGGTTCCATTTTCACATTCCCTTATAGCAATCGACAAGGCGTAATCAACATCCGAACATATCGATTAAAGCCGGTAAAAATCCAAGCATCAAACGATTATTCGTCGCTCATCGCATGACTTTTAAGAATGTCAAAACCCCACCGCCCGCGCCGCCGATTTGCACAACACGCCCGGCGGACTGCCGTAGACCTGCTTGAACACCCGGGTCAGGTGCGCCTGGTCCGCAAAGCCCACTGCTGCAGCCGCGTCGGCCAGCGGCAGGCCCCCGCGCAGCAGCGCGCGGGCGCGCGCCACCCGCCAGTTGCGCAACCAGGCCTGCGGCGGCAGGCCATAGCGGCGCGCGAACTGCTTGACCAGCGTGCTGCGGTGCTTGCCCTCGGCCCGGGCCAACGCTTCCAGGTCGGGCGCGCAGGCAGGGTCGGCGCGCATGCGCTCGAACAACAGCGCACAGACATCGGGAATGCGTGGCCCAGCCGCTGGGACCGCAGCGAAACCGGCGGCCGCGCCGCCGCCCTCGGCGCTGGCCTCGCCCGCCGCCCACCCGTGCGCCGCCAGCAGGCCGAACAACGCGGCCGACAGCCGTCCGCGACGCAGGGCGTCTTCCGTCTCGTCCGGCGCCAGCGTCGCCAGCCACTGCCCGCATAACGCCGCGTCGTGAATTACGGGCCCCGGCAATGTCAGGCCGCCATCGCGCAGCGCCAGGGCATGCTCCTGGAACCAGGCAGGCTCAATGTACGCCATGCGGTACGCCAGCAACCCGGCCGACGTGCCGCCGGTATGCACCTGCCCCGGTGCGATCACCACCAGATCGCCCTCGCCCGCCTCGAACGCCTGGCCGTGCACGGTGAAGGCGCAGCGTCCTTGGGCGATGGCGCCGATGGACCAGGCGTCGTGGAAATGCGCGTCATAGCGGTAGGCACGCAGGTCGGCGATCAGCACGTCGCCGGGCAGGCCCGCGCCGCAATGCCAGATATGTTGGGAAACCGCCATGAAAAGACCGCCAGGAAAAGGGCCGGGCGCCGGACCGCGGACATCCGCCAGCCCCTACCCGAAATACGCGCCGTCCGCCGCCAGCGAGCGGGCCAGCAGCCAGGCGTTGCGGGGATTTTCTCCCACCCGGCGGATGGCGTAGGGCCACCAGTCGGCGCCGAACGGCAGATAGACCCTGACGTTATAGCCCAGCCGGCGCAGCGCCAGCTGCCAGTCCGGCCGCACGCCGTAGAGCATCTCGAATTCAAAGGCGTCCGGCGCCCAGCCGCGCTCGCGCGCCAAGGCCATGATGGCGCCGGCCAGGCGGTCGTCGTGGGTGCCGAACACCGGCAGGAAGCCGGCTGCGCGCGCCACCGGCGACAGCATGATGGCGGCGGCGTCCAGATAGGCCTGGTCGATGCGGGCGCGCCCCTGGTGGTCCAGCGCGCGCTCGGGAAACGCGCCCTTCACCAGCCGCAGCGACGTACGCTGGGTGATGGCCCACGTCAGGTCTTCGGGCGTGCGGCGGCGGCGGGCCTGCAAGGTCAGACCCGCCGGCAGGCCCGCCTGCAGCAGTTCGCGGTGCAGGGCGCAGGTGCGGTCGCGGATGCCCGAGTCCTCCATGTCCAGCACCACCCAGTCGCGGCCCACGCCGGCCGCCTGCCGCGCCGCCTGTGCGATACGGATCGCGTTCTCGCGGCCCAGCGCGTCGCTGCACATGTAGCCGACGGCGGTAGGGTCGATGGACACGTGCACGTCCAGCCCGGCCTGGCCCAGGGCGGCGCAGGCCTGCATGGCCTGGCGCGTATTGTGCTCGACGGCGGCCGGGTCGGCCACGTACTCGCCCAGGTAGAACAGCGATGCGCGGATGCCGTGCGCCTCGCGCAGCCGGACCGCGGTGCGCACCGCGCCGGCAATATCGGCGCCGCCCACGAAACGCCGCGCCAGCGAGGTGCGCGCGGCCAGGGCGCGCATGGATCGGCCAATGCCCGGGCTGCGCGCCAGCGCGATGGCGGTTTTCTGGAAAAGGCTCATGGGCGCTCCGTTCAAAGAGAGCCACTATGCGGGGCCGGCGCCGGCCTGTCTTGAACAGGAGTGAATCCCGCCGCGGCGGGTCAAGCCGGCCCGGCGGGCAACCGCTACGCCCCCTGCCGAACCGGACTTTGCATGACCGCGGGCGCAGTGGCGCCAGCCCAACCCGTCACGCCTTGCCCGCGGCCAGCGTCGCGGCCCGGCCGCGGCCGTACAAGGGGCGCTGCACGGTCTGGGCCAGCAGCACGCCGGCCAGCGTCACCGCCCCGCCCAGCAGATGGTAGCCATGCAACTGCTCGCGCAGCAGCACGAAGGCGGCCAGCGCGGTAAAGAGCGGCAGCAGGTTGATGAAGATACTGCAACGGTTGGGGCCCAGGCGATGCACCCCTTCGATCCACAGGAACGACAGCAGCACCGACGAGAAAATGCCGGCGTACAGGATCAGCGGAATCGTCTTCATGTCCAGCGCGGCCTGCCCGGCCGGTACCCGCAGGTACAGCGGCAGCATGTACAGCAGCGCGAAGATCGACTGCACGAAGGTGGACTGCCAGGCCGGCACCGGCACCTTCCAGTGGCGCAGCAGCACGCCATACAGCGCATAGGAAAACGCCGCCAGCAGCATCAGGCCGTCGCCCACGTGGATGCCATGCTGGAACACGCTGAGCATGTCGCCCTGCCCGACCAGGTACAGCAAGCCCAGGAACGACAGCGCGCCGCCGGCCGCCATGCCCAGCGTCAGCGGATCACGCAGGATGACCACGCTGAGCAGCATGCTGAGCAGCGGAATCAGCGCGGTCAGGATCGCCATGTTGGTGGCGGTGGTGGTTTCTGCGGCGCGGTATGAAAGGGCCTGGAACAGCGCCGATGACAGCGCCCCGTACAGCGCCAGCTTGGGCCAGTGGCGCAGGATGGTCTTGCGGTTGCGCCAGGCCGGCGCGGCCGTGAACAGACCCATGATCGCCAGCGCCAGGATCAGCCGGTAGAAGGTGATGGCGGTTGGCGAGATGGCGCTGGCCGCCATCTTGGACACGATGACATTGCCCGCCCAGAACAGGATGGCGAACAACGGAAACAGGTAGGACATGATGGGTTCACTCGCAGGATAGGAATGGGCAAGTCCGCCGCGGCATCCCCTGCCGCACTGGCGGATGACCGCTATCCTATTGAGCGTCCGGACGCCCGTCTGCCGATGAACAGGCAGGGACTATCTAGAAATGGACATCCCATACCCTCCGCAGAAACCGGGGACCGGGCCGCGCGCCCAAAGCCCCGCAGCCATCAGGCCCCTCCCCCTCAAGGCCGGAAAGGCGCGGCGTCCAGCGGCGTCTCCAGCCCGGCCATCTGCGCCGTCAGCAGCGCGGCGCTGCCGCAAGCCAGGGTGAAGCCCAGCGCGCCCTGGCCGATGTTCAGCCACAGGTTGCTCGCGGCCGGGCTGGGCCCGATCAGCGGTTTGCCCGTGGGCGTGGCCGGGCGCAAACCGGCCCAGGGTACCGCCTGGCCCAGGTCCAGCGCCGGAAAGGCCTCGGCCACCTGCCGTTTGAGCAGCGCGATGCGCGCCGGATCGATATCGGCGTTGGCGCTGCCGATGTCGACCATGGCGGCGATGCGCAGCACCCCGCCCACCCGCGCGTACACGATGCGGCGTTCGTAGTCGGTGACGCTGATGCGCGGCGCGACCGTGTCGTCGGCGGCCAGCGGCACGGTCAGGCTGTAGCCCTTGAGCGGATACAGCGGTACGTCGTGCCCCAGCGGCCGCAGCAAGGCGCGCGTGCCGATGCCGGTGGCCAGCACCACGGCGTCTGCGCCGATGTCGCCGTCGCGGGTGTGCACCGCCACGATGCGGCGGCCTTCGCGTTGCAGGCCCGACACGGGGTTGGACATGGCGCATTGCGCATTGGGCAATGCGCGCAGGCGGTCGAACAGCGCCTGCGTGAACTGGCGGCAATCGCCCGCCTCTTCGCTGGGGGTGTAGATGGCGCCGGCCAGGCTGGCGCCCATGCCGGCCAGCGCCGGTTCGCGCGCCAGGGTCTGGGCGGCGTCCAGCACCTGCTGGTCGGAGCCGTGCGCCGCCTGGTAGGCCACCAGGGCGCGCGCCTTGTCCAGCAACGCCGCGCTGCGATAGGCAATGAGCTTGCCGTTCTTGAGGTGGCCGAATTCCAGGTCTTCCTGTTGCAGCAGCGCATTCATGGCATCGCGGCTGAGATAGGACAACGCCAGCAGCTGGGCCGTGGACTCGCGCGCCACCGACGCGCGGCAGGCCAGCGCGAACCGCAGGCACCAGCGCCACTGGTGTGGATCCAGCCGCGGACGGAACCGCAGCGGGGAATCTTCGCGCAGCAGCCAGCCGGGCACACTGGGCAGCACGCCCGGGCCGGCCAGCGGCGCCACATAGCTATAGCTGAGCTGGCCGCCGTTGGCGTAGCTGGACACTTCGGCCGGATGCGCGTTGGCGTCCACCAGCACCACGTCATGCCCCTGGCGCGCCAGGAAATAGGCCGACGTCACGCCCACGACTCCGGCCCCGATCACGCAAACGCGCATACCTGCATCCAAATGATTGATTGGCAACCGTTCTATTCTGGCGGGTGCGACGAGCGGTAGCAAATCACCAAGGCCGGGGCGGCCATAACCCGGACTCATGGCCGCGCCCAGGGGGGAGGCCGGCCTGCGCCTGATGCGCGACCCGCGGCCCATACAAACATGCGCAACACGGAGCGGCATTCATTCAGGCGCTCACCCTTCGGGCAGACCTGGCTCTTTTAGTATCAACAGGCCTTACGCCGCCCGGTGCAGCTTGATGATGGCCGCGGCCGTGGGGTCGCGCACCAGGTCGGCCAGCGTGTAGCCGTTCAGCGCCTCGTAGAAGGCCTGCAAGGTCTGCGCCAGCACGCCCGCCAGGCGGCAGGCGCCGTCCAGCGCACAAGGCGGCTCGCGGCAATCGATCAGGGGGCTCTGCTGCTCCAGTTCACGTACCAGGTCGCCCAGCCGGTAGCTGGCGGGCGCATGCGCCAGGGCCAGGCCGCCGCCTTTGCCGCGCGACGTGCTGACCCAGCCGCGCTGCGACATGAAGTGCACCACCTTGACCAGGTGGTTGCGCGACACGTCAAAGCGCGCGGCGATCTCCGGAATGGTGACCGCCGCGGGCCGGTCGCGGCATTGCGTCAGGTACATCAGGACGCGCAGGCCGAAGTCGGTGAATCGGGTCAGTTGCATGGCCGCCAGAATACACCGGTCAGGCCGGCGCGCCGCCGCTGCCGAAGGCCTCGGCATGGATCCGGTCGGCCGCCACGCCCAGTTCCAGCAGGGCCTCGCGCTGGGCCCGCATGAAGCCGGCAGGTCCGCACAGGTAGTAATCGGCGCCGGGCACGATCGCCTGGTCGCGGATGACGCGCAGGTCGACCCGGCCGGCATAGTCGTAATCCTGGCCTGGCCGATCACCGCTGGCGACCGCTTCGTAGAACACCGCCTTGCGCACGTTGCCGCGCGCCTGGGCGACCGCGTTGACGTGGTCTTTCATGGCATGCGCCGCGCTATCGCGGCAGCCATGCACGAAACGGATCTGGCGCGGATCGTCCGTGGCCACCAAATGATTCAGGATCGCCACCATGGGCGTCAGGCCCACGCCGCCGCTCAGCAGTACCACGGGTGCGGCATTGTCTTCGCGCAGGTGGAAATCGCCCTGCGGCGGCGCCACGTCCAGCACGTCGCCTTCCCGCAGGCGGTCGTGCAGCGCATTGGATACCCGGCCGGCGGGCGTATCCACGCCGGCGGCCTCGCGTTTGATGGAAATGCGCAGGCGGTCTTGCCCCGGCGCGTCCGACAGGCTGTATTGGCGCGGCTGCATCAGGCCCAGTTCCGGCACGTAAATGCGCACCGACACGTATTGGCCGGGCCGGTACGCCGGCACCGCGCCGCCATCGGCCGGCGCCAGGTAGAACGAGGTGATGCCGGCGCTTTCCGGCTGCTTGCCGACCACCCGGAACGCGCGCCAGCCCGTCCAGCCGCCCGGTTTGGCGGCCGATTCTGCGTACAGCCGCGCCTCTTCGGCGATCAGCATGTCGGCCAACTGGCCGTAGGCGGCGGCCCAGGCATTCACCAGTTCATCGGTGGCGGTCTCGCCCAGCACTTCGCGGATCGAGGCCAGCAGGTGGCGGCCCACGATCGGGTAATGCTCGGGCCGGATGCCCAGGCTGACGTGCTTGTGGACGATGCGCGTCACCACGGGCGCCAGCACCGACGGGTCGTCGATGTGCTCGGCGTAGGCCGCCACCGCGCCGGCCAGCGCCTGCTGCTGCTCGCCACCCGCCTGATGGCCCTGGTTGAAGACATGCTTGAGTTCCGGATTGCCCGCGAACATGCGGGCATAGAAGTGACGGGTCAGCGCCACGCCATGGACTTTCAGGACCGGGGCCGTGGCCTTGACCAGGGTGCGGATTTGCGGACTCAACATGGACTGCTCCTTGCGCGGAGGATGGGCGGGCGGATCGCCGCGGCATCCTGTTTTAAAGATGTATTAATAATACATGTTTAACTGCGGCGCGCAAAACCATCAGGCGCCAATCAGCCGGCGCTGCCCTCCCACTGCCCCAGGAATTGGCGCGTCGGCAGGTCGCAACCCACCGCCGCCCGCCAGGTGATGCGAGCCTGCTCACCCGCCGCGGCGCGCCAGGCGGCGGCGGCCACCCACTCGTCGCCAAGCTGCCAGCAGGCAGCCTGCCACCGCCCCGGCGGCGGCCGCAACGCCAGCGCGCCCGAGGGTTGCGGCGTCAGGCCGACCGAGGCCATATCCGCGGGAAAATCCAACCCCGCGGCTTTGATGAAGGCTTCTTTCAGTGTCCAGAGCAGATAGAACCGCACTTGCCGCAAGGGCGCGTCGGCTTGGCGTAGCCAGGCCTGCTCAGCCCCGCTGCAAACCCATGCGGCCAAGGCGTCCAGGTCGCGCGGCCGCATGCGTTCAAGGTCGGCGCCAATGGCCCAGTCAACCGGCGCCTGCGCGCACAAGGCGTGGCCGCCGCTGTGGCTCAGGGATAGCGCGTGGGGGGTGGGGGCGGGGCTGGCGGCCCGCAGGTGCTGCAGCAGCGCGCGGCTGACGCGCCAGTCCACTCGGGCCTTGGCCGAACGGATCTCCGACGCCCGCCGGGCGTCCTCGGGCGATAGCGCCTGCGGCTGATAGTAATCAGCCGCGCTTTGGCACGCCCACCCCATTAAAAGTTCCCGGAATTCCACGTGATTAAGTAACCAATTGATAGAACGGTGTGTAAAATCCTTGACCTTCATAGCGTTCCAGTAACGCCTGAAAACAATTAACTCGTTTGCGATCATAGTAAGATCGCGCGCTTATGCTGACCTTCTCAATCGCGCAGTGGCAGGGTTGGACATCGGGTATTGAAGACGCGAGCAGCTGGAAGCATTGGGCTGAACATCCTTATTGTCCCGTTGGAGAAGTCTGCCCGCCCCGCCTGGAATTCTTACCGCCGATGCAACGCCGTCGCCTCAGCCCGATGGCGCGCGCGGTGTTTGAGTGCGCCTGGCCGGTAGCTGAAGGCCAGCCGCCCATGCCCCTGGTGTTCGCGTCGCGCCACGGAGAAACCACCCGCAATTTCGGCCTGCTGCAATCGCTTGCCGCCGCCGAACCGCTGTCGCCCACCGCGTTCGGCCTGTCGGTGCATAACGCCATTGCCGGGCAGTGGTCGATCATACGCCGCGAAACCACCGAATCCGTCGCGCTGTCGGTCGAAGACGACGGATTGGAACACGCTTTCCTGGAAGCCGGACTGCTGCTGGCCGGCGGCCACCCCGAAGTGCTGGTGGTGCTGGCCGAGGAACGGCCGCCCGCGCCGTATTTACCCTGGATCGACGACGTGCCCTTTTCGTACGCCGCGGCCTTCCGCCTGCGCGCGGGCGCCGATTGGCGGCTTGAAACCGCGCCCGGCGCCGATGCATCCCGGCAAGCCGCTGCCGGCGCGCCGCAAGCCTGGCCCAATACGCTGAACCTGCTGCGCCACCTGGCGCTGCAAACCCCTACCTGGCGGCATGCGAACCGCGCCCGCCAATGGCTCTGGACCCGCTCGGCATGACGCCCTCCCGCCTGACGCCCGCTCCCGCAGCGCCCGCCCTGCCCCGCCAGGACTTCTGGCTTTGGCGCCTGGTCGCCACCGCCATGGCCTTCACCATGTTCGGCCTTGGCGGATTGCTGCTGCGCCTGGTGGTGTTTCCGCCGCAGCGCCTGATTCCCGGCAATGCCGCCGACCGCCAGCGCCGCGCGCGCTGGGCGCTGAACGGCACCTTCCGCTTCTTCATCCGCTTCATGGTGCGGGTGGGCATCCTGACCGTTGAATTCAAGGGCGCCGACCGCCTGGGCAAACCGGGCCAGATGATCCTGGCCAACCACCCGTCGCTACTCGACGTGGTATTCCTGGTGGGCCACGTCAAGAACGCCAACTGCATCGTCAAGCACGGCCTGGCCACCAACCCGTTCACGCGCGGCCCCATCAGCAACGCCGGCTACATCACCAACGACGAAAGCTTCGACATGTTCGACCGCGCCGCCGACGTGCTGCGCAATGGCGAAACGCTGATCGTCTTTCCAGAAGGCACCCGCACGCCGCCCGACCGCCTCCCGCAGTTCCACCGCGGTGCCTGCGCCATCGCCCTGCGCGGCGCGCGCGTGGTGACGCCGGTGGTCATCCGCATGAACCCGCGCAGCCTGACCAAAGGCGAGCCCTGGTACCGCATTCCGCCGTGCCGGATGCGCTATGTCATTCAGGTCGGCGACGACATTGATCCCGCAACATGGTCCAATGCGCACCCGCTGCCCATTGCCGGCCGCAAGATGAATGATTACCTGCACGCGTATTTCGAAGCCGAACTGACGCGTGACACGCAGGCCGGCGCGATGGCGGCCAGCCCTGGGCCGGCCGCCGAGGCAAGCGCCGCCAAGCCCGACAACGAACACGCCTGATAACGAACAAGCGCCAAAAAGCGCCGCAAGTGGAGTCCCGCAGGATGAATCAACTGGAAACCGAGCTCAAGACACTCGTCATCGAATCCCTGGGCCTGGAAGACATCGCCCCCAACGACATCGACCGCGAAGCCAGCCTGTTTGGCGACGGCCTGGGCCTGGACTCGGTGGATGCGCTGGAATTGGGCCTGGCGCTGCAAAAGCGCTACGGCATCGCCATCGACCCCGAAACGCGCAACATGCGCGAGCACTTCGCCAGCATTGCCAACCTGGCCGAATTCGTCGCGGCCCAACGCCGCAACTAAGGCAATGGAGTTGACTATGCAGACCCGCGACGAAATCTTCAACACGCTGCGCGACGCGCTGAGCGAATTGTTCGAGATCGAACCCGAGCGCATCACGCCGCAGGCGCACCTGTACACCGACCTGGAAATCGACAGTATCGACGCCATCGACCTGATCGACCACGTGCGCCGCCAGACCGGCCGCAAGCTCGACGCCAACGACTTCCGCAGCGTGCGCACGGTCGAAGACGTGGTGCAGGCCATGTGCAACAAGCAGGACACCGCCGCATGAAGCGTGGCCTGGCGCCCGCCCTGGTCGTGGCCGGCCTGGCCTACCCCTTCGTCGTGCATGCGACGCTGGGACGGGTCAGCGCGGCCTGGCTGGCGCTGCCGCTGGCCGCGCTGTGGCTGGCGCGCGGCCTGGGCCGCGGCGCCGACGCGCCGGGCGGACGTCTGCTGCCCTTGGCCGCGGTCGTGTTCTGCCTGGTGCTGGCGATGTCCAATTCGCAAGACTGGCTGCGCTGGTACCCCGTGACGATCAACGCCATGCTGCTGATCGTCTTCGGCGCCAGCCTGCGTCACGGCCGCCCCGTGATCGAACGCCTGGCGCGCCTGCGTCACCCCGATCTGCCCGCGGCCGGCGTGCGCTACACGCGCAACGTCACGCGCGTCTGGTGCGGTTTTTTCGCCGTCAACGGCGCCATCGCCGCGGCGTTGGCCGCCTGGGGCCCCTGGAGCTGGTGGACCGCCTACAACGGCGCGATCAGCTACGGGCTGATGGGCCTGCTGATGGGCGGCGAATGGCTGCTGCGGCCCGCCGCGGCAAAGGCGGTCTGAGCGGTGACCTGGATTCCCCTGACGCATCTGCTGCTGCCAGCCGGCCACGCGCCGGTCGCCGACGAACCGCCTTTTACGCGGGCCGCTTTCGCCGCGCAATGCCTGGCCATGGCGGGGTCCCTCAAGGCCCGCGGCACGCGCCGCGCCGCGCTCTGGTTCGACGATGCGGCGGCCCTGGCCACCGCCTTGTTTGCCTGCTGGCGCGCGGGCGTCACCGCCGTCTTGCCCGGCGACGCGCGGCCCGAAACCTGCGCCTTGCTGGACGCCACCGTCGATGCCTGGCTGACGGATACCGATCTGCCGCCCACAGCCAGCCGCGCCTGGCGCCTGGACGCGCTGCACGATGCGCCGGCGCTGCCGCCCATCGCGCTGGATCCGGCGCAGGCGCTGGTGCTGTGCACGTCCGGCTCCAGCGGCACGCCCAAGCACATCGAGAAAAGCTGGGGCCAGCTGGCGCGCGAGGTCGACGCCCTGCAACGCCAATGGCCCGACGCCACCGGCCCGGTGCTGGGCAGCGTGTCCGCCCAGCACATGTACGGCCTGCCGTTCCGGGTGCTGTGGCCGCTCGCTGGCGGCCGCCTGATCGACCGTCGCCAGCGGCACTACCCCGAAGAACTGCAGCAGGCCAGCCTACGCCACCCCGCGTTCACCTGGATCGCCAGCCCCGCGCTGCTGCGCCGCCTGGGCGACCGGCTGGACTGGGCCCAGTTGCGCGGCCGCCTGGGCCGCATCTATTCATCGGGCGGCGCGCTGCCGCCCGAGGTCTCGGACGCCATCGGCCAGCACCTGGGCCTGCGTCCCACAGAGATCTACGGCAGCTCCGAAACCGGCGCCGTGGCCTGGCGCAGCGGCACCGGTCCGTGGCAGCCCCTGCCCGGCGTGACGGTCAGCCTGGATGCGCAAGGCGCGCTGCGCGTGGCCTCGCCCTGGGTCGAGGCTGCCGACGAACAGACGGCTGACGGCGCCGACCTCGCGGCAGACGGCTTCCGGCTGCTGGGACGCCTGGACCGGATCGTCAAGCTCGAAGAAAAACGCATTGCCTTGCCCATGATCGAACAGGCGCTGGCGCGCCACCCCTTCGTCGCCGAGGCCCGCGTGGGCCGCAAGGCGGGCGCCACGCGCCTGACAGCGCTGGTGGCCTTGTCGGCCGCCGGCCTGCACGCGCTGCGCAACCAGGGCCGCGCCGCCGTGGTCGATGGGCTGCGCCAGCACCTGGTGGCGGGCCTGGAATCGCTGGCCATTCCGCGCAGCTGGCGCCTGATGCGCCAGTTGCCCTGGAACGCCCAGGGCAAGATGCCGCAGGCCGACTTCGACATCGCCGCCGGCGAACGCCCGCTGCATCCGGCGGCCGACAGCCTGCCGGCCGCCACCGCCGACGAACGCCGCTACCGCGTCGAGATTCCGTGCGACCTGGCCTACTTCAGCGGCCACTTCCCCACCGCGCCTGTGGTGCCCGGCGTGGCCCAGATCACCTGGGCCCTGTCACTGGCGCAACGCGACCTGCAGCCCGGTCTGGGCTTTGCCGGCATGGAAGCGCTGAAGTTCCAGCGGCTGCTGCGCCCCGGCGACGTGGCCGAGCTGGCCCTGCGCTGGGACGCCGGCAAGCAGAAGCTGTATTTCGCCTACACCCTGGACGGTGCGCCCTGCTCGTCCGGCCGCGTGCTCCACGGAAACCGCCATGACGCCGCATAAGCTCTGCGCGGTCATCCCCGTCTACAACCATGGCGCCACCGTGGCCGCGGTGCATGCGCAACTGGCGGCGCTGGGCCTGCCCTGCGTACTGGTGGACGACGGCTCGGCGCCGGACTGCGCCGCCGCCCTGGACACGCTGGCCGCCCTGCCCGGCACGCACCTCGTGCGCCGCGCGCAGAACGGCGGCAAGGGCGCCGCGGTGCAAGACGGCCTGCGCGCCGCGCGCGGCCTGGGCTACACCCATGCGCTCCAGGTAGACGCCGACGGCCAGCATGCCCTGACCGACGCGGCGCTCTTCGCGCAGGCCTCGCGGGCCCAGCCCCAGGCCGTCATCTGCGGCGCGCCGGTATACGGCGACGACGTGCCGCGCAGCCGGCTCTACGGCCGCTGGCTGACCCGCGTGTGGGTCTGGATCAACACGCTGTCGCTCGACATCCCCGACGCCATGTGCGGTTTCCGGGTCTACCCGCTGGACCCGGTTCTGCAGGTCATCGACGGCGCGCAGGTCGGCCGCCGCATGGACTTCGACATCGCCATCCTGGTGCGGCTGCATTGGCGCGGCGTGCCCTTGGCCTGGCTGCCGACCCGCGTGATCTACCCCGAAGGCGGCGTATCGCATTTCAAGGCATTGCGCGACAACGTCCTGATCAGCCGCATGCACGCCCGCCTGTTCTTCGGCATGCTGCTGCGCGCGCCTGCGCTGCTGCTGCGGCGCCTGGCTAAAAGCGTGCGCCCCCAGGCCAAAGGCGCTCGTCCATGACCGCCGCCGATCCTCACTGGGCCGACCAGCCCGAACGCGGCAGCCCCGCGCTGCTGCGCCTGACCGCCTGGGCCGCGCGCAACATCGGCCGCCGCGCGGTGGCGCCGGTGGTGTGGGTGGTGGTGCTGTATTTCTACACCTTTGGCCCCCGCGCCCGGCGCGCCATCGGCGCCTACCAGCGCCGGCTGGCCCGCGCGGGCGGGCTGGCCGCGCCGCTGCCCCAGTCGTTCCCGGTCTACCGCCAGTACCTGGCGTTTGCCCAGGCCTTGCTCGACAAGCTCGACGTCTGGCAAGGCAAAATCGGCATGGCCGACCTGGACATCGCCGACCCCGACGGCCTGCACGCGCAGATGGGCGCGGGCCGCGGCCAGATCCTGGTGGGATCGCACCTGGGCAACATCGAAGTCTGCCGCGCGCTGGCCGAACAATCCGGCCTGCTCAAACTGAACGTGCTGGTGCACACCAAGCACGCCGTCCACTTCGGCCGCTTGCTGGACGAAGCCGGCGGCGGCCTGCGCATGATCCAGGTCAGCGAACTGGACGCCGGCGTGATGCTCGATCTGGCCCAGCGGCTGGACCGCGGCGAATGGCTGGCCATCGCCGGCGACCGCGTGCCGCTGGCCGGCGACCGCAGCACCCAGGTCAATCTGCTGGGCGACGCGGCGCTGCTGCCGCAAGGCCCGTGGCTGCTGGCCGGCCTGCTGCGCTGCCCCGTCAACCTGCTGTTCTGCACCCGCCACGGCGCGCGCTACCGCGTAGCCATGGAGCGCCTGTGCGACGGCATCGAATGGACCCGCGCCACGCGCCAGACGCAAATCGCGCACTGGACGCAGCGCTACGCCGACCGCCTGGGCGCGCACTGCCGCCAGGCGCCGCTGCAATGGTTCAACTTCTACCCCTTCTGGAAAGACGATGCGTAAACGTGGCGCCCTGGGCGCGGAAGTCGAAATCCGGGTGCCTTTCTACGACGTCGATTCCATCAACGTCGTCTGGCACGGCCATTACGTCAAATACCTGGAAGAAGCCCGCTGCGCGCTGCTGGACAGCCTGGGCTACAACTACGACGCGATGCGCGCCAGCGGCTACGTGTGGCCGGTGATCGACCTGCAATTGCGCTACGCCCAGGCGGCGCAATTCGGCCAGCGCCTGGTGGTGCGCGCCGAGCTGGTCGAATGGGAAAACCGCCTGAAGATCAACTATCTCATCCGCGAAGCCGCCAGCGGCCAGCGCCTGACCCGGGCCAGTTCCGTGCAGGTGGCCGTCTGCATGGCCACCCGCGAAATGCAGCTGGCCTCGCCCGCGGCCCTGGTGGACGCGGTGCGGCGCAAGCTCGACGCCGAGGACTCGCCCGCATGATCCGCTTCCTTGCTTTGATGACGCGTCCGCTGATGCAGCGCCTGCTGGTCTGCCTGGCCCTGGCCGTACTGCCCTGGAGCGCCCGCGCCTTCAGCCTGAACGACCTGCAACTGCAACTGCGCGCCACCCCGATCGTGCGCGGCCATTTCGTGCAGCAGAAATTCCTGCGCTCGCTGCCCCAGCCCCTGACCAGCCGCGGCGACTTCACCCTGGCCACCGGCCGCGGACTGCTGTGGCTGCTGCGCAGCCCCATCGCCCAGGACCTGCGCATCAGCGCCGACGGCATTGCGCGCCGGGGCCCCGACGGCACCTGGCAGGCCCTGCCGCAGCATACTGGCGCCGGCCGCGAAAACCGCCTGTTCCTGTCGGTGCTGGCCGGCGATACCAGCGGCCTGCGCGAGAACTTCGACCTGACCCTGACCGGTGATGCCGGCGCCTGGCAGCTGATGCTGCAGCCGCGCTCGGTGCTGCTGCGCCAGATCTTCGACAACATCCAGATCAACGGCGGCAAGCTGGTCGACCGCATCGAACTGCGTGAAGTCCAGGGCGACCGCAGCGTGCTGCAGATGACCGACGCCGTCGCGGCCGACGCGCTGACGCCCGAGGAGCAACGTGCCTTTGCCGATTGAACGCTGGCTGCCGCGGCTGTTCAAGCTGGGGCTGTTGCTGCTGCTGTGCCTGGGGGCATGGCAGTGCCGCAACGGCTGGCCGGTGTCGGCCAACCTGATGGAACTGGTGCCGCAGGCGCAAGCGGACGCCACCCGTCAATTGGCCGAAGCCCGCATCCAGGAGCCCCTCAGCCGCCAGTTGGTGGCGCTGGTGGCAGCCCCCGCCGGCGGCGACAGCGCCGGCGCGGCGCGGCGGCTGGCGCAGCGCTGGCAGCACAGCGGCCTGTTCGAGTCGGTGCTGGTCGATATGGACATCGACATGCAAGACCTGCGCACCCGCCTGCTGGCCAGCCGCCTGGCGCTGCTGACTCCGGTGCAGCGCCAGCAGCTGCTGCAGGACACGCCCGCCTTCGCCGAACGCCGCGCCCGCGAACTGGTCGACCCGTTTTCGTCGTCCAGCGCGGTGCCGGTCAACCAGGACCTGCTGGGCCTGACCCGGCTGGGCGAGCTGGCGCTGCGCCCCGGCGGCGCGGTGCAGTACGACGTGGCCACCGGCACGCTGCTGGCCGAAAGCGCCGGCCGCTCGTGGGTGCTGGTGCGCGCCACCACCCGCGAAGACGCCTTCGACAGCAATGCCCCCGCGCGCATCGCCGCGCAGATCGACCAGGACCGCCAGGCCCTGGCCGGCGCCGACCTGCTGGTGGCCGGCGGCGCGCTGTACGCGGCGGCGGGCCGGGCGCAAGCCGTGGCGGAAAGCGGCTGGATCGGCGGTATCGCGGTGGCTGGGATCGTGCTAGTGCTGCTGCTGGCGCTGCGCCGCTGGCAGGCGCTGCTGGCGTTGGCCCCGGTCGTCGTGGGCCTGCTGGCCGGCACCGTCGCCTGCGTGGCCGTGTTCGGCTCCATCCACGTACTGACGCTGGTGATCGGCGCCAGCTTGATCGGCGTGGCGGTCGACTTCCCGATGCACTGGCTGGGCAAAAGCTACGGCATGCCCGACTGGCGCGCCTGGCCTGCCTTGCGCCGCGTGCTGCCGGGCCTGACCATCAGCCTGGCGGCCAGCCTGGTCGGCTACGTCGCGCTGGCGTTCACGCCCTTTCCCGCCCTGACCCAGACCGCGGTGTTCTCGGCCGCCGGACTGCTGGGCGCCTACGCCTGCACCGTGTGCCAGCTGCCCGCCTGGCTGCGCAGTTTCCGCCCCCGCCCCTGGACGCCGCTGTTGCGCGTCGCCCAGGCCGCGCTGCAAGCGCGCGAACGCCTGGCCGGACGCCGCCGCGTGCTGTGGGCCGGCGCCCTGCTGCTGGCCGCCGCCGCGGCCGGCGGCATCGCGCGGCTGAACATCCAGGACGATCTGCGCCAATGGCTCAGCCTGCCCGCGCCGTTGCTGCAACAGGCGCGCCAGATCGGCGAGATCACCGGCTTCATGCCGACCAGCCAGTTCTTCCTGGTGCGCGCGCCCGATACCGACGAACTGCTGCGCCGGCAGGCGCAGGTGGCCCGCCAGCTCGATACCCTGGTCGCCGCGGGCGGCCTGCAGGCCTACACCGCGCTCAGCCAGCGCGTGGCGCCCGTGGCCGAACAACAGGCCACCGCCGCCGCCCTGGCCAAACTGGCTGGCCAGCCCGATGCCTGGCGCGGCCTGACGGATATCGGCGTGCCCTTCGATGTCGTCAAGCAAGAGCTCATGACCCTGTCGGCCCTGCCCTCCGTCAGCATCGATGACGCCATGCAAGGCCAGGCCGGCGAACGGTGGCGCCCGCTGTGGCTGGGATGGCACGATGGCGAGGCCGCCGGCATGGTCACGCTGTTGGGCCTGCGCGACCCCGCCGCCCTGGCCGCCATCGCCCAGGCCGCGCCCGGCGTGACGCTGGTGGACCGCAGCGGCGAACTGAACCGCATGTTCACCGCCACCCGCATCGAGGCCGCCGAACTCAAGCTGCTGTCGTATGGCGTGGCGGCGCTGCTTCTGTGCCTGACGCTGGGGCGCGCGGCCGCCTGGCGCATCCTGGCCGTGCCGCTGGCCGCCACCGCCTGCAGCCTGGCCGCGCTGGGCTACCTGGGCCAGCCGCTGACGCTGTTCAGCCTGTTCGGCCTGCTGCTGGTGTCGGCCATCGGCGTCGATTACGCCATCTTCATGTACGAGCGGGTCGCCGGTGCGGCGGCCAGCCTGGTGGGCATCCTGTTGGGCGCGCTCACGACCCTGTTGTCGTTCGGCCTGCTGGCCGTCAGCAGCACCCCCGCCATCGCCAACTTCGGCATGGCGGTGGCGCTGGGCGTGGCCTTCTCGCTGCTGTGGGCGCCCTGGATCCGCCCCCCGCGCAAGGCTTGAACCCTGCATTTTCTCTAACGATTCTTCAAGGAAACATCCGGCATGGAACATCGGGAAGTGGTTGTCATCGGGGCGGGTCCCGCCGGGGCGGTCGCCGCCGCGCTGCTCAAGCGGCAGGGGCACGACGTCCTGATGCTCGAACGCCAGCAGTTCCCGCGCTTTTCCATCGGTGAAAGCCTGCTGGCCCACTGCCTGGAATTCGTCGAGGAAGCCGGCATGATGCCGGCTGTGCAGGCCGCCGGCTTCCAGGTCAAGAACGGCGCCGCCTTCGCCCGCGGCGACAGCTACACCTATTTCGACTTCCGCGACAAATTCACCCCCGGCCCCGGCACCACCTTCCAGGTGCAGCGCGCCCAGTTCGACAAGGTGCTGGCCGACGACGCGGCGCGCCAGGGCGTGGACGTGCGCTACCAGCAGGAAGTCACCGCCGCCGACTTCTCGGGCGATGGCCCGTTGCTGGACGTGCGCGGCGCCGACGGCGCGCAATACCAGGTGCGCGGCAAGTTCGTACTGGACGCCAGCGGCTATGGCCGCGTGCTGGCGCGCCTGCTCGACCTGGAGCGCGCGTCGTCCATGCCGCCGCGCAAGGCCATCTTCACCCACATCGAAGACCGCATCGACGACCCGGGCTTTGATCGCGAGAAGATCCTGATCAGCGTGCATCCGGAACAGAACGGCATCTGGTACTGGCTGATTCCGTTCTCCAACGGCCGCTGCTCGTTCGGTGTGGTCGGCGGACAGGACCTGTTCGGTGGCGCCGACGAAGACCTGATGACCACCTTGCGCGCCATGGCCGACGCCGCGCCCAACCTGAAGCGCGTGCTGCGCAACGCCGTGTGGGACACGCCCGCCAACACCATCGGCGGCTATTCCGCCAGCGTCACGCGACTGCACGGCCCCGGCTACGCACTGTTGGGCAATGCCGCCGAATTCCTGGACCCGGTGTTCTCGTCCGGCGTCACCATCGCCCTGCGCTCGTCCAAGCTGGCGGCCGACGCCCTGCACCGCCAGCTGAACGGCGAGACCGTCGACTGGCAAGCCGACTTCGCCGATCCGCTGATGGTGGGCGTCGAGACCTTCCGCGCCTACGTGCAGGGCTGGTACACCGGTGAATTCCAGGACGTGGTGTTCTACGAGAACGCCCAGCCCGACATCCGCCGCATGATCAGCTCGATCCTGGCCGGCTACGCCTGGGACCAGACCAACCCGTTCGTGGCCAGCCCGCAGCGCCGCCTGCGCATGCTGAGCGAACTTTGCCGCGCGCCCGGCGCCCAGCCGGTGCCCGCCTGATCCGCCCATGACGCCCGCCCTCTTCCCGTCCTCGCGCCTGGCGCGCGCCGTCCGCCACGCGGCCTCTGTCGCGCTGGCCCTGGCGCTGCTGGCCGGGTGCGCCGGCGCGCCGCCCGTGCCCGCGCGGCTGGCGCCGTTCGACCTGCCGCGCCAGCTTCACGTGGTGCAGTCCAGCCCCGGCCAGCCGGCGCAGGACACGCTGCTGGTGGTGCAGCGCGAAGCCGGCGCCACGCGCTGGTCGCTGTTCGACCCGATGGGCGTGCCGCAGGCGCGCCAGATGCTTGAAAACGGCAAGTGGCGCAACGACGGCTTCCTGCGTCCCAACGGCCAGGCGCGCGACCTGTTCGCCGCCCTGGTGTTCGCCTGGACCCCCGAGGCCGACCTGGACGCGGCCTACGGCGCGGGCGCCTGGCGCGCCACCCGGGCCGATGACGGCGCCGCGCAGCGCGAACTGATGCAGCGGGGCCAGGCGCGCTGGACCGTGCGCTGGCCGGCGGGCGCGCCCGCCGGCGAACTCGATATCCGCGACGCCGGCGGCACCGTCTGGCACGTCGCGCCCTTGAAGGAGCTGCCATGACCGCCTGGTTGAGCCCCCCCGGCGTGGTCTGCGCGCTGGGCGCCGGCATCGACGCCGTGGCCCGCGCCGCCTTTGCCGGCGACACGTCGGGCATGCGCCGGCAACCCGGCTGGGTCGCCGGCCGCGAATTGACGCTGGGCGCGTGCGCCGCGCCGCTGCCCGCCATCCCCGATGCCTTCCCCGCGCATCACCGCAGCCGCAACAACCAGCTGCTGCTGGCCGCCGCCCGCCAGATCGAAGCCCCGCTGCGTGAGGCCGTCGCCCGCCACGGCGCCCATCGCGTCGCAGTGGTGCTGGGCACCAGCACGTCGGGCGTCAACGACAACGCGCCCGCCTTCCGCGGCCTGGCTGCCGACGGCGCCTGGCCGGCCGGCTACGACTACCGGCGCCAGGTGCTGTCGTCGCCCGCCGCGTTCCTGGCCGATTGGCTGGGCGCGACCGGCCCCGCCTACACGCTGTCCACCGCCTGCACCTCCAGCGCCCGCGCGCTGCTGTCCGCGCAGCGGCTGCTGGCCCTGGGCCTGTGCGACGCCGTGGTCTGCGGCGGCGCCGACACGCTCTGCCGCCTGACCATCAACGGCTTCGCCACGCTGGAAGCCGTGGACGAGGCCCTATGCCTGCCGTTTTCGGCCAACCGCCGCGGCATCAACATCGGCGAGGCCGGCGTGCTGTTCCTGATGCAGCGCGAACCCGCCAGCGACGGCGCGGTGGCGCTGCTGGGCGGCGGCGCCAGCTCCGATGCCTGGCACATGTCCGCCCCCGAGCCCACCGGCGCCGGCGCGCTGCTGGCCATGCGCGCCGCCCTGCAAGCGGCCGGCGTGGCGCCCGCCGGCATCGGCTGGGTCAACCTGCACGGCACCGGCACGCAGCACAACGACGCCATGGAAAGCCTGGCCGTGCATACACTGTTTCCGCAGGGCGTGCCCTGCGCGTCCACCAAGCCGCTGACCGGCCACGCGCTGGGCGCGGCCGGCGCCCTCGAGGCCGCGCTGGCCTGGATCACCCTGGCGCCGGCCAACGCCGACGGCCGGCTCCTGCCCCACGTGTGGGACGGCCAGCCCGACCCGGCCCTGCCGGCGCTGGACTTCTCCACGGCCGAACACCGCTATGCCGCGGGCCGGCCCCGCATCGCCATGAGCAATTCGTTTGCCTTCGGCGGCAACAATGCCAGCCTGATCCTGGGGGTATCGCCATGACCAGCTGGCCCCTGTCCACCTTGCTGCCGCACGCCGGCAACATGATCCTGCTCGACGAGGTCCTGGCGTACGACGCCGAGAGCCTGACCGCGCGCGCCGTGGTCAAGCCCGGCCCCTACTCGCTGCCGGACGGTTCGCTGCCCCCCTGGCTGGGGCTGGAACTGATGGCCCAGGCCGTGGGCGCCTGGGCCGGTTGCCAGGCCCGCCTGGCCGGCGCCGAGGTCAAGCTGGGTTTCCTGCTGGGCACGCGCCGCTACGACTGCCATGTCGACGTCCTGCCCGCCGGCGCCGTCCTCACCATCCCTGTGCAACGCGGGTTCATCGACGACAGCGGCATGAGCGTCTTCGAATGTGAACTGCGCGACGGCGACCGCCTGCTGGCGACCGCCCGGCTGAATGTCTACCAGCCCAAGGACCCCACTGTTTTTATCCAGGAAGAGTCACCCCAATGAGCGCCGCTCCCATTCTCGTCACCGGCTCCAGCCGCGGCATCGGCCGCGCCATCGCGCTGGCCCTGGCCGACGCCGGCCATGACCTGGTGCTGCACTGCCGCCAGCAACGCGCCCAGGCCGAGGCCGTGCAGGCCGAAGTCGCCGCCCGCGGCCGCCAGGCGCGCGTGCTGCAGTTCGATGTGGCCGACCGGGCCCAGTGCGCCGCCGTGCTGCAAGCCGACACCGACGCCCATGGCGCCTATTACGGCGTCGTGCTCAACGCCGGCCTGACCCGCGATGGCGCTTTTCCCGCCCTGACCGGCGATGACTGGGACCAGGTGCTGCGCACCAACCTGGACGGCTTCTACAACGTACTCAGCCCCCTGGCGATGCCCATGATCCGCCGTCGCGCACCGGGCCGCGTGGTCTGCATGGCATCCGTCTCGGGCCTGATCGGCAACCGCGGCCAGGTCAACTACAGCGCGTCCAAGGCCGGCCTGATCGGCGCCGCCAAGGCCCTGGCGGTGGAACTCGCCAAGCGCCAGATCACCGTCAACTGCGTCGCCCCCGGCCTGATCGACACCGACATGATCGACGAGCACGTGCCCGTCGACGAAATCCTGAAAGCCATTCCCGCCCAGCGCATGGGCCGCCCCGAAGAGGTCGCGGCCACCGTCGCTTTCCTGATGTCGCCCGGCGCCGCCTACATCACGCGCCAGGTCATCGCCGTCAACGGAGGACTCTGCTGATGAAACGCGTCGTCATCACCGGCATGGCCGGCATCAGCGCGCTGGGGTCCGACTGGGCCACCATCCAGCACGCGTTCGCGTCTGGCCGCAGCGCCATCCGGGTCATGCCCGACTGGGCGCGCTACACCGAACTGAATACCCGCCTGGGCGGCCCCATCGACGACTTCCAGGTGCCCTCGCACTGGACCCGCAAGCAACTGCGCAGCATGGGCCGCGTGTCGCAGTTGAGCGTGCGCGCCGCCGAACTGGCGCTGGACGACGCCGGCCTGCTGGGCGACCCGGCCATCGCCGACGGCCGCATGGGGGTTGCCTGCGGCTCGTCGGTGGGCAGCACCGCCGAGATCCGCGCCTTTGGCAATATGCTGCTCAATGGCGTGACCGACGACCTGAACGCCAATTCCTACGTGCGCATGATGCCGCACACCACCGCGGCCAACGTCGGCATCTTCTTCGAGCTGAAGGGCCGCATCATCCCGACGTCCAGCGCCTGCACTTCGGGCAGCCAAGGCATCGGCTATGCCTTCGAGGCCATCCGCTACGGCCGCCAGGACCTGATGCTGGCCGGCGGCGCCGAAGAGCTCTGCCCCAGCGAAGCGCTGGTGTTCGACGCTCTGTATGCCACCAGCCAGAAGAACGACACGCCCGAACTGACCCCGCGCCCCTACGACCGCGACCGCGACGGCCTCGTCATCGGCGAGGGCGGCGGCATGCTGGTGCTGGAATCGCTCGAACACGCCCAGGCCCGCGGCGCGCGCATCTACGCCGAGATCGTGGGCTTCGGCAGCAATTCCGACGGCACCCACATCACCCGGCCCGAGGCGCGCACCATGCGCATCGCCATGGAAATGGCGCTGGCCGATGCCGGCCTGCCGCCCGACGCCATCGGCTACGTCAATGGCCACGGCACCGCCACCGAGCAGGGCGACATCGCTGAAACCCAGGCCACCCACAGCCTGTTTGGCAGCCGCATGCCGATCAGCTCGCAGAAAAGCTACCTGGGCCACACGCTGGGCGCCTGCGGCGTCCTGGAATCATGGTTCAGCATCGAAATGCTGCGCAGCGACTGGTATGCCCCCACGCTCAACCTGCAGAACGTGGACCCGCGCTGCGGCGACCTGGACTACCTGCGCGAAGGCCGCCGCATGAGCCACGAATACGTCATGAACAACAACTTCGCCTTCGGCGGCATCAACACCTCGCTGGTGTTCCGCCGCTGGCCCTGAAGCCCTTCCCTCAACCTTCCCTCCAGGAACGCATCCCATGAACGTCTCCCGTACGCTGTTTGGCGCCCTCGCCCTGTCGCTCGCCTGCTCGGCCCCCGCGCTGGCCAGGGATACCTCGGTCTACCTGCCGCTGCAAGCGGCGGTCGAGGCCGCGCAAGCCGCCGGCAAGATCGACGGCAGCGTCAAGTTCTACCTGGCCGGCACCGGCCCCAAGGGCCGCGTCGTGGAAGCCGGCGTGGTCACCAACCGCAAGACCAACGCCTTCGGCAAGAAAGACGAAGAAGCCTGCCTGTGGGTCGCGCAATCCGCCGTGATCGCCCTGCACGAGGCCGCCAAGAAGGCGGGCGCCAATGCCGTCACCAACATCGTCAGCTACTACCGCAAGAACGAATACGCCAGCAAGACCGACTACGAATGCCACGCCGGCGCCACCGTGGCGGGCGTCGCGCTGCGCGGCGATCTGGCCAACGTCAAGTAAGGATGGCGGGGAGCCATCCCCGGATGACCGGCCCGCAGAGAGCCGTCCTCCCCGGATGGCCGGCCCCACGCTCCCCTCCGCACGGTTAAACTTCCGGTTTGCCGCAACACCACAAAGGTTCCACCATGAGCACCGCTACGCTCAAGACCCGTTTGTCCGACGCCGTCAAGGACGCCATGCGCGCCAAGGCGAGCGAGCGCCTTGCCACCCTGCGCTTCCTGCTGGCCGCGGTGAAGCAAAAGGAAGTGGACGAGCGCCGCGACCTGACCGACGCCGAAATCACCGCCATCATCGAAAAGCAGGTCAAGCAGCGCCGCGAATCCATCGCCGCGTTCGAGCAGGCCGGCCGCACTGAAACGGCGGAACAGGAAAAGGCCGAACTGGTCGTGCTGCAGGAATTCCTGCCGCAAGCCGCCACGGCCGAGGAAGTGTCCGCCGCCATCGACGCCGCGCTGGCCGAAGTGGCCGCCCAGGGCATCACCGGCGCGCCCGCCATGGGCAAGGTCATGGCCCTGCTCAAGCAATCGCTGGCTGGCCGCGCCGACATGACCGCGCTGTCGCAGCAGGTCAAGGCCCGCCTGGCCTGACGGCCCGCGCCGAGGCGCATCATCAACGGGGGCAGGCATGCCCCCGTTTTCAATTCAGAACGCGCCGCCGAACAGATCAGGCTGGCGCGCTTGCTCGGCCGGGTCGGCGAAGTTGCTCATGCCCACCCCCGCCAGCCGGTACAGCGTGTCCGCCGGCAAATCCACCCGCTCGCACAGCAGCCGCGCCACCGCCGCCAGTTCGGCGGCCGACGCCGGCGGGTTCGGGCTGGTCTGGCTGCGCGTCAGGATGCGGAAACGGTCGGTCTTCAGCTTGAGCACCACCGTGCGCCCCAACGCGCCCTTTTTCTGCGCCTGGTCCCAGACCTTGTCGGCCATGCGGTCGATGGCAACGCCCAGCGCATCGAGCCGGATGTCTTCCGAAAACGTGGTCTCGGCCGACACCTGCTGCAACGGCTGGTCGGTCTGCACCTCGCGTTCGTCGATGCCGCGCGCCAGCTCGTACAGGCGCCGCCCATAGCGGCCGAAGTAGTGTTCCAGTTCCTCGGCGCCATGCGTGGCCAGGTCGCCCACCGTCTGGATGCCCAGTTGCTCCAGCCGCGCCTGCGTCACCTTGCCCACGCCCGGCACCTTGCGTACCGGCAGCGGCTGCAGGAATTCCAGCACCTTGGCGGGCCGGATCACGAACTGGCCGTCGGGCTTGTTCCAGTCGGACGCGATCTTGGCCAGGAACTTGTTGGGCGCGATGCCGGCCGACGCCGTCAGGCCCGTTTCGGCGCGGATCTGCTGGCGGATCACCTGCGCCACCTCGGTGGCCGACGGCAGGCCCAGCTTGTTGACGGTGACGTCCAGGTAGGCCTCGTCCAGCGACAGGGGCTCGATCAGGTCGGTGTGGCGGGCGAAAATCTGGCGGATCTGGCGCGACACGTCGCGATAGCGGTTGAAGTCCGGCGGCACATAGACCGCCTGCGGACAGAGCCGCTGCGCGCGGATCGCCGACATGGCCGAATGCACGCCGAAACGGCGCGCCTCATAGGATGCCGCGCACACCACCGAGCGCGGCCCGGTCCACGCCACCACCACCGGCTTGCCGCGCAGGTCGGGGTTGTCGCGCTGCTCCACGGACGCGTAGAACGCGTCCATGTCGATGTGTACGATCTTGCGGCTGGGCTCGCTCATGTTGCGAAGAAAACGGGCGCTGGCGATGCAGGCATTGAAACGGGTTCGGTGACCGGACGATTATCGGACGCATACCGGACGCTTAGGGGCGCCGGACGCGGCGCGCGCCGGAAAAATGGATATTATGACCGGCAAATTCCCGTCGTATTCCATCCCCGCATACCGGCTTCCATGACTGCAACCGCAACCCCCGCTCCGGGCGACTATTTCGGCCTGGCAATTCCCTTCATGCGCTTTCTCGGCCTGGTGCCCGAAAGCATCGCGCCCGCCTACGCCCGCACCACGCTGCCCTGGCGCCAGGACCTGACCAACAGCCGCGGCGACGTGCACGGCGGCACCCTGATGAGCGTGCTGGACTTCACCCTCAGCGCTGCCGCCCGCGGCTCGGCCGAAGCCACCGAAGGCATGGCCACCATCGACATGAACACCACGTTCCTGTCGCCCGCCACCGGCGACCTGATCATCGAAGCGCGCTGCCTGCGCCGCGGCGCGTCCATCGCCTTCTGCGAAGGCGACATCCGCCGCACCGACGGCGAACTGGTCGCCCGCGCCACCGCCACCTTCAAGATCATCCGCCGCCGACCCGGCGGCGATTGATCCCCTCTTCGAGGAGCCCTGCCCCTGCCGAACGCCCGCTAGAAAAGCCACCCGGCCGCCCGGCCGCCCGAAGGCCGGGTAGCCCCCTCGGGGGGCAGCAAGCGCGGAGCGCGCAGCGTGGGGGCCCACGTCTTTCCCGGCCGCCCGAAGGCCGGGTAGCCCCCTTGGGGGGCAGCAAGCGCGCGTAGCGTGCGCGGCGTGGGGGCTCCCCCTGGGCCTATTTCCCTAGATCACGGGACGGCTTGGCGGGCGGACGCGGGTCCAGCGGCATGTACGTCGCGCACGACGTCAGGTTGTAGAAGATCGCGTCCTGCATGGCGCGCATCGCCGCCACGTCCCAGGTGCCCTTGCCCCACACCACGATGCGGGCGTCGGTCGTCTTGGGGCCCGCCGCCTTGACGTCGACGCGGGTCATTTCGTTGTCGGTGTAGGGGGCCAGCACCCGCACCACGCCGGATTGCGCGCTTTCGTCCAGGTTGGCCACCACGCGGTACGCGTTGTCGGTGCCGCGCAGGCAGGCATTGGCCTGGCGCACCACGGTCGCATAGGCGTCCTTGTAGTTCACCGGCGCCTTGAATTCGCTATGCGGCGACGCGCTGTCCTGCGAGATGCCCAGCGAGCAGCCGGCCAAGCCAAGCGCCAGCGCCGACACCGCGAGCAGATTCCTAACCATGTGTTTCTCCAGATTGATAGCCGCGATTATCCCGCAAACGAGGCAATCCTGGGGACGGGCCCGGGCGGGACAATTTGGTCGCCAAGCGGTTCGACACCCCAGGCGCGGCTATGGCATTATCAATCAGTCCGCCGGCTCCTGGCCGGCCAACGTCCGCAGGCTGCAACGCGCCTGGCCAGGCCCGTCGCGGCCGGCCAGCGGCCGGTGCAGCCGGCTGCATCCGTCGGAGGTCCGCCTTGCTCTCTTTCATGAAAAATACCATTTTGGCCGCCGGCATCGTCGGCGCCTCCCTGGGCGCCAATGCCGCGCAGCCTCCCCGGGCCTATCCGCTGAAAGACTTCTTCCGCAATCCGGAACGCGGTTTCTTCCGCCTGGCCGACGACGGCAAGACCCTGGGCTTCATGCAGCCCACCAGCGTCGACGGCAAGCCGCCCCGCATGAACATCTACGTGCAGGCCCTGGACGGCAGCAAGCCCGTGGGCGAGGCCCGCAAGCTCACCAGCGAATCGGCCCGCGACATCAGCAATTTCTTCTGGAAAGGCCCCGACGTGGTGCTCTACCAGAAAGACTTCGGCGGCGACGAAAACTTCCACGTCCTGGCGGTGGACGCCAAGACCGGCAAAATCACCGACCTGACCCCGTATGAAGGCGTGCGCGCCAGCATCGAAGACGATCTCGAAGACGACCCCGACCACATCCTGATCAGCCACAACCAGCGCGACCCGCAGGTGTTCGACGTCTACCGCGTCAACGTGCACACCGGCGCCGGTGTGCTGGTGGCCCAGAACCCCGGCAATATCGTCGGCTGGCAGACCGACCACGCCGGCAAGGTGCGCGCCGCCGTCACCAGCGACGGCCTGAACACCACCCTGCTCTACCGCGACAACGAAGCCTCGGAATTCCGTCCGCTGCTCACCACCGACTACCGCACCAGCGTCAGCCCGGCCTTCTTCACCTTCGACGACAAGAAGTTCTACGCCCTGTCCAACCGCGGCCGCGACAAGCTCGGCCTGGTGGTGATCGACCCGGCCACGCCCGACCAGGAAGACGAGATTTTCACCCCGGACACGGTCGACCTGGACGCCGCCGGTTTCTCGCGCAAGCGCCGCGTGCTGACGGTGGCGTCCTACCAGACCGACAAGCCGCAATTCAAGTTCTTCGACGCCGAAACCGAAACCCTGTTCAAGAAACTGTCAGCCAAGCTCGAGGGCTACCAGTTCGCCATCCAGGGCGCCAACCGCGAAGAAGACAAGTTCATCGTCGCCGCCTACAACGACCGCACGCCGGGCTCGCGTTATATCTACGATGCCCGCGCCGATACGCTGAACAAGCTGGCCGACATCAATCCGTCCATCCCCGAGGCCGACATGGCCCGGGTGCAGCCGATCAGCTACCAGACCCGCGACGGCCTGACCATCCACGGCTACCTGACCCTGCCCGCCGGCCGCGCCCCCAAGAACCTGGCGTGCATCGTCAATCCGCACGGCGGCCCCTGGGCCCGCGACGGCTGGGGCTACAACCCCGAAGTGCAGTTCCTGGCCAACCGCGGCTTCTGCGTGCTGCAGATGAACTTCCGCGGCTCCACCGGCTATGGCCGGCGCTTCTGGGAAGCCAGCTTCGGCCAATGGGGCCTGAAGATGCAGGACGACATCACCGACGGCGTGCAGTGGCTGGTGCAGCAGGGCATCGCCGATCCCAAGCGCATCGGCATCTACGGCGCCAGCTACGGCGGCTACGCCACGCTGGCGGGCGTCACCTTCACCCCCGACCTGTACGCCGCCGCGGTGGACTACGTGGGCGTGTCCAACCTGTTCACCTTCATGAAGTCGATTCCGCCCTACTGGAAGCCGATGCTCGACAAGATGCAGGACATGGTCGGCGACCCCGAACGCGACAAGGAACGCCTGGCGGCCACCTCGCCCGCGCTGCACGCCGACAAGATCAAGACCCCGCTGTTCATCGCCCAGGGCGCCAAGGACCCGCGCGTCAACAAGGACGAAAGCGACCAGATGGTCAAGGCGCTGAAAGCGCGCGGCGTCGAAGTGGAATACATGGTCAAGGACAACGAAGGCCACGGCTTCCACAACGACGAAAACAAGTTCGAGTTCTACGCGGCGATGGAGAAGTTCTTCACCGAACACCTCAAACCGTAGTGCCCGGCGCCAGCGTGGCGGCGCCGTCCGCCTCGCCCCGGGCCATCTGGCGGCCCGGCCCGCGCCCGCTCCAGGCCATTTCGATACGGTCGCGCCCCAGCTCCTTGGCCTTGTATAGCGCCAGGTCGGCGCGGGCCAGAATGCCATCGGCCGTGTCGCCCGGCTGAAACGTCGCCACGCCGCCGCTGGTGGTCATGCGCACTTCCTGCCCCTGCAGGTACAACGGCGAATCGCGCAGCGCATCGCACACCCGCTGCGCCTGCACCAGCGCGTGAGCGGCATCGCAGCCATACATCAGCAGCACGAATTCCTCGCCCCCCAGGCGGCCGAAACGGTCGCTGGCGCGCACTGCCCTGGGCACCACCTGGGCGAAATGGCGCAGCGCGCTGTCGCCCGCCGCGTGGCCGTAGCGGTCGTTGATGGACTTGAAGTGGTCGATGTCCAGCACCAGCACCGCCAGCCGGCCGTCGCCGCGTTCGCAGCGCTGCAACTCGTGTTCCAGCTCGTCCAGGATGCTGCGGCGCGAATAGGCGCGGGTCAGGCCGTCAAAGGTCAGCGCGGCCTGCATCTGCTCGGACAGCGTGGTCTGGATCAGGAGCAGCAGCGCCAGGAACAGCGCCGGCACGGTCACCGATCCACAGACCATGAAGAACAGGCCCCAGGGCGCCGGATCCAGCAGCGAGGCCGCATGCACCCAGCCACTGCCGTAGACCGCGGCGCGCAACGCGCTCAGCGCGGCCAGGCCGAACATCGACAGCATCACGTACAGCATCACGCCGGGCGTCTGGATACGCTTGCGCTGGCGGTAGACGACCCGCCCCGTGGCGCCCATGAACACACAGGTGTAGCCGGAAAACAGCGTCATGCGCCCGATCAGGTTGTCGGCGGCATACAGCATCAGCGCCATCGCCACGACGCCGATCGCGGCGGCCAGGATGGCGCGCCGGGCATGCGGCCGCAATCCAAAGAACTGCCGCACGCCCACGTACACCAGGCTCATCGCGGCCAGCCAGGCGGCGTTGGACACCATCACGTAGATGCCGGGCGGCATCAGCTCCGACGAGGCGTAGGCCAGCAGCGACAGCACCGCCAGCGCGTTGGCGGCCGTGAAGGTCCGCACGCCCTCGATGCCTCGCGCATGGAACGGCAGCAGCAGCGGCAGGGCCAGCGCCGTCGCCAGACCCCATACGAGAAAAAATAAAGCAGTCGTCATGTGTTTGCGGCTTCGCGCCCTCGTGGGCGGTCGCCGTCGCTTGGAACATCTGTTGCACCGGACTCACAGTCGGGGACGCGTTACACACCAGTATCTTTGACGTCTTTTGTTACCAGCGTGGCAAAGCATCCTGCCACCTCCGTCGCATGAAACGTTCCGTGCCGGGTGTGCCAGCTGGCGGGATACCGGCCACGACGGTTGCACGGTATGCGGCAAAGAATACGCCAAGGCCCCGGGCAACGGCCCGTCCTTTGCACTAATTGACAGTTGGATCGGCCGAAAACCCATAAAGTTCGACTGTCGACGGCGCCATCCGAAGCGCCGAGACCGCACCCCACGGGTGCGGCGCGTACTAGCCATGTACTCCCCAGCAGCTAGTCATTCGGGCGCTCATGCGAGGCCCGTTTGAATGTCAATACACGCTGGCGCGAGTGCGAAGGTCCCCGTAGCGGGCGCCGCGCAGTGAAAACCTGAACGCTCATTCTCTTCGCCGCCGGCGCCTTTGGCGCTTGCGCTGCGCATGACTCGGCAACGCGGCGCACGTGCGCCTGGCCGGCGGAGCCACGAGCGCCCATATCGCAACTGCGGAAGTACTACAGATGCTGAAAAAAGGAACGCCCCGACGGGGCGAGGACGCCCGCCATGCCCCGCTTATGCAGCCGCCGCTACGCGCTGCCTGCGCCCGCTGGCAGGCCCTGACGGCCTGCGCCGTATTGGCGCCGGCCCTGGCGTGGGCCGCCCCGGCATGGGCCGCCCAGGGCAACGATTACGACGCGCTGATCGCGCGCGCCCGGGCCGGCGACTACGAGCCCGCGCTGGCCATGCTGCGCCAGCAAGGGCCCGATGCCAGCCGCCAGGCGGTCTACGACCACATCGTCATCGCCGGCTGGGCCGGCCGCCCGGCCGAAGCCGTGGCCGCCTACGAAACACTGCCCTCGACCGCCGCCCTGCCCGCCGACATCCAGCTGGCCGCGGCACGCGCCTATCGCGACCTGCGCCGCTGGCCCGAGGCCCTGACGGCCTTCCGCGCCGGCCAGCACCGCCATCCGGGCCAAGCCGCCTTCACCGCCGGCGAAATCATGACACTGGCCGACGCCGGCCAGACCGCCGCGGCCCGCGATGCCGGCCAGGCCTGGATCAAACGCGAACCGCGCAACGCCGACGCGCGCCTGGCGCTGAGCTACGTCCACGTGCGCCTGCGCCAGCCCTACGAAGCCCTGCACCAGGCCGACCAGGCGCTGGCCATCGCCCCCGGCACGCCCTACGTGCTACGTGAATACATCGACGCGCTCAGCCGGGCCCGCATGGCCGGGCAAGCGCTGGCGCTGGCCCGCCAGCACCCGGACCTGTACGGCGCCGCCGAACTGCGGCGCTTCGAGGCCGACGCCGTGGCCCAGCAGGTGCGGCTGGCGTCCATGCCCACCCGCAGCGAAGCAGAGCGCTTCGTCATCGCCGACCGCGCGCTGGCGCGCTATGCCGAACTGATCCCCGCCTGGCAGGCGCTGGGCGAGCCGGCGCAGGCCGATGTCGTGCGCGCCCGCATCGACCGCCTGCACGCCCTTCACGCCCGGGTCCGCATGGCCGAGCTGGTGGCCGAATACGAAGCGCTGCAGGTGCAAGGCGTGGCCGTGCCGCGCTACGCGCTGAACGATGTCGCCTCGGCCTACCTGTACCTGCGCCAGCCCGAAAAGGCGCGCGATCTGTACCGTCAGGTGGCCGCCGGCGAGGCCTGGCGCCAGGACGATCCCGAAGACCGCCTCAGCACCGAGACCGGCCTGTACTACGCGCTGGCCGAAGCCGAACAGTTCGACCAGACCGCGCCGGTCACCGACGCGGTCGGATCCGGCTACGCGCCGTGGCTGTATTACAAGGGCCAGGCCACCCGCAACCCCAACGACCTGAAACTGGCCAGCGCCCAGACCGTGGCCAGCGCCCGGTTGCTGGCCGACGACACCGTCGCCGCCCAGCAGCAATTGGAAGACATGGTCGCCAACGCGCCCAACAACTCCACCCTGCGCGCCGACCTGGCGTCGGCCTACCGCAAGCGCGACCGGCCGCGCGCGTCCGAACGCGAACTGAAACTAGCCGAAACGCTGGCGCCGCGCGCGCTGTCGGTCGAGAACGGCCAGGGCTTCACCGCCATGGACCTGCAGGAATGGCGCCAGGCCGAAGCCCTGTCCGCCGACACGCTGGCGCGCGCCCCCGACGACCTGACCAGCCGCCGCCTGGCCCGCGAATGGGAAGTTCACAACAAGGCCGAACTGCGCATCGAAGGCTATCGCGGGCTGGCCTCGGACAGCCCGGTGAACGGCAACGGCGACTTCGGCATCGACGCCGTCCTGTACTCGCCGCCCATCGATTACAACTGGCGCGCGTTCGGCGGCGGCGGCTACGCCACCGGCGACTTCGAGGAAGGCCGCGGCAACTACCGCTGGCTGCGCACCGGCGTAGAGTGGCGCGGCCGCGACCTGACCGTCGAAGGCGAAGTCTCCACCCACAGCTACGGCTACGGCGTCAAACCGGGTCTGCGCCTGTCGGCCGCCTACGATCTGGACGATCACTGGCAAGTGGGCGGCGGCGGCGAAGTGATGTCGCGCGACACGCCGCTGCGCGCGCTCACCAACGACATCTCGTCCAACCGTCTGTCCGGCTACGTGCGCTGGCGCGCTAACGAACGGCGCGAATGGACGCTGTCGCTGGCGCCGTCACGCTTTTCCGACGGCAACCAGCGCTGGGAATTGGGGCTGGCCGGCCGCGAGCGCGTCTACACCGCGCCGCACCTGAAGGCCGACCTGACGCTGGACCTGTCGACCCAGCGCAACAGCCGCGACGACGCGCCCTACTTCAATCCCCGCTCGGACCTGATGCTGCTGCCCGGCGCTCGTGTGACCCACACGCTGTACCGCCGCTACGAAACCGCCTGGGAACAGATCGGCACGATCGGCGCCGGCGCCTATACCCAGCAAGGCTACGGCACCGGCGGCGTCATCGCCCTGGGCTACGGCCAGCGCTACCGCGCCAACGACGTGCTGGACATGGGCGCCATGGTCACCGGCATCAGCCGCCCGTACGACGGCCAGCGCGAGCGCGAATTGCGCATCACGTTCGACCTTGCCTACCGCTTCTGAGACCGCCATGCTGCTCAAGCTACCCACCCGCATTTTCCTGGCGGCCTTGTTGCTGCTGCTCATCCTGGCGCTGACCGCCTGCGCCAAGGACATTCCCGTCTACACGCCGCCGTCCGAACGGCCCGCAGCCGCCGCCGAACAACCGTGGAAGACCGGCCACTTCCTGGCGCTGGCCTACCACGACGTCGAAGACGAAGACCCCGACCAGGGCTTTCTCAGCGTGCGCACCGACCGCCTGGTCGACCAGTTGGCCTGGCTGCGCGAAAACGGCTACCAGGCCGTCACCGTCGACCAGATCCTGGCCGCGCGCCAGGGCGGCGCGCCGTTGCCTGACCGCGCCGTGCTGCTGTCGTTCGACGACGGCTACCGCAGCTTCTACACCCGCGTGCTGCCGATCCTGAAGGCCTATCGCTGGCCCGCGTTGCTGGCGCCCGTCGGCACCTGGATGGACACGCCGGCCGGTAAGCCCGTGGACTTCGGCGGCAGCCCCGAACCGCGCGGCCGCTTCCTGAACTGGGACGAAATCCGCGAGATCTCGCAATCCGGCCTGGTCGAGATCGCCGCACACACCAACGCCTCGCACTACGGCGCGCTGGCCAACCCGCAAGGCAACACCGAGCCGGCCGCCGCCGTTCGCGCCTACGACGCCAAGACCCGCCAATATGAAACCGAGGCACAGTTCAATGCCCGCATGGGCGCCGACGTAGCCGCCATCAGCCGCAAGATCGAACGCGTCACCGGCAAGGCGCCGCGCGTGTGGGTCTGGCCCTATGGCGCCGAAGGCGGCACCACCCTGCGCATCACCGCCGAGCACGGTTACCAGCTGGCGCTGACGCTGGAAGACGGCGCCGGCCGCCTCGACCGCCTGATGTCCACGCCGCGCCTGCTGCTGGCCAGCGATCCGGCGCTGAAGTCGTTCGCCAACAGCGTCGTGGGCATGGAAGCCACGCCCTTCATGCGCGTGGCCCACGTGGACCTGGACTACGTCTACGACCCGGATCCGGCCCAGACCGACCGCAACCTGGGCGAGCTGGTGCAGCGCATCCTGGACATGCAGATCAACACGGTGTTTCTGCAGGCCTACTCGGACCCCACGGGCGATGGGCTGGTGCGCTCCGTCTATTTCCCCAACCGCTGGCTACCCATGCGCGCCGACCTGCTCAACCGCGCGGCCTGGCAGTTGCACAACCGGGCGAACGTGATGGTCTACGCCTGGATGCCGGTGCTGGCCTACGACCTGGACCCCGCCATCCCGCGGGTGACGCGTTGGCAGCCGGACGCGCCCGGGTCACAGCCGGATGCGCCGTCCGGGTCAAAGGCCGAGCCGCAGCCTGCCCCGCAGCCCGATCCCGACCAGTACCGCCGCCTGTCCCCGTTCGACGCCACCGCCCGCGCCCGCATCGGCGACCTCTACGAAGACCTGGCTCGCCACGCGATCTTCGACGGCATCCTCTTCCATGACGACGCTGTGCTGTCCGACTTTGAAGACGCCAGCCCCGGCGCCTTGGCCGCCTACCGCGCCGCCGGCCTGCCAGGCGACATCGCGCAACTGCGCGCCGACCCCGCCACGCTGCAACGCTGGACCCGCTACAAGAGCCGCGCGCTGGTCGACTTCACGGCCGATCTGACCGCGCGGGTGCGCGCCGTGCGCGGCCCGCAGATCAAGACCGCGCGCAACATCTTCGCCATGCCGATCCTGGAGCCGCAGTCCGAAACCTGGTTCGCGCAGAACCTGGACGACTTCCTGGGCGCCTACGACTGGACCGCGCCCATGGCCATGCCGTTGATGGAAAACGTGCCCGCGGGGCAGGAAAACGCCTGGCTGGACAAGCTGGTGGACAAGGTCGCCCAGCGCCCCGGCGGGCTGGACCGCACCGTGTTCGAACTGCAGGCGCGCGACTGGCGCACCGGTCCCGGCCGCCCCGAGGTCACGCCGGTGGACACCGCCGTCCTGGCCGGTTGGATGCAGCGCCTGCAACTGCGCGGCGCGCGCAGCTTCGGCTACTACCCCGACGACTTCTCGCAAGATCAGCCCCGGTTGCAAGGCATCCGGCCCGCCCTCTCCGAAGCCTGGTATCCCATCCGATGATCGACCGACTGATTGCCCTGATTATCCTGCTGGCGGTGCTGGGCGCGCCGTTCGGCTTCACCATGATGCTGACCGGCCAGGCGCTGCTGGGCTTCGTCTTCTTCTACCCGCTCTTCATGTCCGGCATGTGGATGGCCGGCGGCCTGTATTTCTGGTGGCACTGGGAACGGCGCTGGGACTGGGGCCCGGGCCACCCGCCGCCCGCGCTCGCCGGCGCCCCCCTGATCTCCATCCTGGTGCCCTGCTACAACGAGGCCGCCAACGGCGAAGAAACCCTGCTGGCCGCGCTGGGCCAGCACTATCCCAACATCGAAGTCATCGCCATCAACGACGGCTCCAGCGATGACACCGGCCCGATGCTGGACCGCCTGGCCGCCCGGCATCCGCGCCTGCGGGTCGTGCACCTGGCGCAGAACCAGGGCAAGGCCATGGCGCTGCGCATGGGCGCGCTGGCCGCGCGCAGCGAATACCTGGTCTGCATCGACGGCGACGCGGTGCTGGACCCGGACGCGGCCGCCTACCTGGTGGCCCCGCTGATCGACAATCCGCGCGTGGGCGCCGTCACCGGAAACCCTCGCATCCGCACTCGCTCGACCCTGATCGGCCGCATCCAGGTGGGCGAGTTCTCGTCCATCATCGGGCTGATCAAGCGCACCCAGCGCGTCTACGGCCAGGTCTTCACCGTATCCGGCGTGGTGGCGGCCTTTCGCCGCGCCGCGCTGGACCGGGTCGGCTACTGGAGCCTGGACATGATCACCGAAGACATCGACATCAGCTGGAAGCTGCAGCGCGATCACTGGTCGATCTTCTACGAGCCGCGCGGCCTGTGCTGGATCCTGATGCCCGAGACGCTGCGCGGCCTGTGGAAGCAGCGCCTACGCTGGGCCCAGGGCGGCGCCGAAGTGTTCCTGAAGAACCTGCGCTCGATCTGGACCTGGCGCCACCGCCGCCTGTGGCCGCTGATGCTGGAATATTGCCTGTCCACCGCCTGGGCCTTCGCCTTCGGCGTGTCGGTGCTGCTGTGGCTGATCAGCCAGGTCGTGACCCTGCCCCACAACATGCACATCGCCAGCCTGATGCCGCCGGCCTTCACCGGCATGATGCTGGCCGTGGTCTGCCTGCTGCAGTTCGCCATCAGCATCCTGATCGACCGCCGCTACGAGCCCGGCCTGTGGCGCGCGCTGTATTGGGTCATCTGGTATCCGCTGGCCTACTGGATGGTCAGCCTGTTTACGACCCTGGTCAGTTTCCCCAAAGTCATGCTGCGCAAGCAGGCCCGGCGCGCGCGCTGGACCAGCCCCGACCGCGGCATCCAATCTCCGGACGCCTCATGATCATCACCACGCAACGCTCGCGCGCGGGCTACCTGTTCGATCTGCTGTTGACCGCGGTGGGCTGGTTCGCCTTCGTCTATCTATTCGGCTCGGGCATCGCCGCCATCCTGCGCGGCGCCGCCAGCGGCCCAGAGGCCCCGCTGTGGCCGAGCTTCCTGCCCACGCTGCATACGCTGGGCAGCTATGCCCTGCTGGCGCTGGTCAACGCGGCCGTGCTGGTGGCCTGGGCGGTCTACAACCACCTGCGCTTTGGCGGCATGGACCGCCGCCGGCCCATCGAGGCGCTCGACGACTACCAGCTGGCCATGAGCTTCGCGGTCACGCCGCAGCAGCTTGCCCAGCTGCGCGGCGCCCGCATCGCCGTCATCCACCACAGCGGCGACGGCGAGATCCGCGGCATCGACACGGCGCGTCCGCGCCTGAGCGCGGTGCCGGCCAGCGCTGCCTGAGCCGCGCCCGGCATCCCGGGCTGCGGGCTTGCCGGGCGGCGGGCCAGGCAAGCGCCTGCGGCCGCCCCCGCATCAGGCTCGCTTGCGTTCCACGTTGGGCAGCAGCACCGCCACCACGCCCAGCAGCGGCAGGTACGCGCACACCTGGTACACATAGCCGATGCTGGTCGCGTCGGCCAGCTTGCCCAGCGCGGCCGCGCCCAGCCCGCCCATGCCGAAGGCGAAGCCGAAGAACAGGCCCGCGATCATGCCGACCTTGCCCGGCACCAGTTCCTGCGCATAGACCACGATGGCCGAGAACGCCGACGCCAGCACCATGCCGATGATCACCACCAGCACGCCGGTCCAGAACAGGTTGGCGTAGGGCAGCATCAACGTGAACGGCGCCACGCCCAGGATCGACACCCAGATCACGATCTTGCGGCCGATGCGGTCGCCCACCGGACCGCCGACCACCGTGCCCACCGCCACCGCGGCCAGGAACAGGAACAGGTACAGCTGCGCCTCGCGCACCGACAAGGCGAATTTGTCGATCAGGTAGAACGTGAAATAACTGTTCAGGCTGGACAGGTAGAAGTACTTGGAAAACACCAGCAGGCCCAGCACCCCCAACGCACCCAGCACCTGGTTGCGCGTCAGGCCGTTGTCCGCGCCTTCGCGCCGGGCGCGCGGCTTCAGGCGCACACGGTTGGCGCTGTACCAGCGGCCGATGCCGGTCAGCACCACGATGCCGAACAGCGCGGCCAGCGAGAACCAGGCCACGCTGCCCTGGCCATGCGGAATGATGAACAGCGCCGCCAGCAGCGGCCCCAGGGCCGAGCCGACATTGCCACCCACCTGAAACAGCGACTGCGCCAGGCCGTGGCGCCCGCCCGAGGCCATGCGCGCCACCCGCGACGACTCGGGATGGAACACCGACGACCCCGTGCCTACCAGCACCGCCGCCACCAGCAGCCAGCCGAACGACGGCGCCACCGACAGCAACAACAGCCCCACCAGCGTAAAGCCCATGCCCACGGGCAGCGAATACGGCTTGGGATTGCGATCGGTGTAGAACCCGATGAACGGCTGCAGCAGCGACGCCGCCAGCTGGTAGACCAGCGTGATCAGGCCGATCTGCGCGAACGACAGGCTGAACGACTCTTTTAGCATCGGGTAGATGGCCAACAGGATCGACTGGATCATGTCGTTCATCAGGTGCGCCACGCTGATCGCGCCCAGTACCTTGAACGCGGTGGACGGATCGGACACGGCGGGGCTGGGCGCCGGGGCGGCCGCGGGCGCGGCCTGGTCCGGCATATCGACAGCGGGATTCTGGGCGGAATTCATGGGGGGTGGGAAAAAAATGGGCCATGCGCCGGCGGCACGCCGGGCGCTGAAGCTAGTGTAGGAACTGGCGCTGCGCCCCGCCTGCCAATTTTCGTCGGGAAAGTGACAAAATAGCGTATCTCTCACCGGTATTCCGGCCTCATCCTATTGCTGGAAGTGACACCA
>NZ_LZZT01000035.1 GCF_014170305.1 Achromobacter sp. UMC71 | reverse complement strand
CCACCGGCGGCAACGCCAGCGCCGTGGGCGATGCGGCGGGCGTACAGGCGCTGGCCAGCCAGACCGAGCAGATGGCGCGTTCGCTGGACGGCGTGGTCGGCGCCCACCAGGGCCTGCGGCTGGCGACGGCGCTGGGCACCAAGGGCCCGCAGGCCAGCGTGCTGGATGGCGACAAGGCGCCGCTGGCGGCCATGCACCGCGCGGTCTCGGGCACGGTCGCGGGCGACAGCCTGGACGGCGCCCGCGGCGATGCCGCGGCCAGGCACACGCAGGCCGCGCAAGGCAAAGTGCCGCACCCCACCGATCCCGTCGTGCTGATGGCCGCGCGCGCCGGGCTGGCACAGATCGCGGCCAAGCACCTGCAAGTGACGGCCGGCGAGGCCGTGCACTGGTCGGCCGGCAAGGACCAGAACCTGGCGGTGATGGGCGCGTTGCGCCTGCACGCCGGCCAGGGCCTGGGCATCGTCGCCGGCCTGCAGCAGGGCGGGGCGGACTCGGGGCTGGACCTGATCTCGGCCAAGGGCAACGTCGATGTGCAGGCCCAGCACGACATCCTGCGAGTGCAGGCGCAGAAAGACATCACCATTGGCAGCGCGCAGGCCGCGGTGGAATACGCCGCGCCCAAGCGCATCCGCATCGCGACGGCCGCGGGCGCCAGCATCGTGCTCGAAGGCGGCAACATCACCGTCACCGCGCCGGGGCGCATCGACGTCAAGACGGGAAACAAACAATTCTCCGGACCGGACCGGCTGCCTTACGCCTTCCCGCAGTTCACCGTGTGCAAGCAATGCGTGCTGGATGCGCACGATGGCGTGCAGTCCATCACCGACAAGGCATGACCCGCATGATTGATTGGGAAACCCGGCTGAACGACACCCTGGCCGCTGCCGCCGAACTGGCTGTCGGCACCGGCGCCACGTTGAACACCTACCTGCTGGTGGATTTTCGGGGTCGCGCCGAACTGGCCGAGCCCGTGCGCGCCAGCGCAGATCTCAGCCATGGTTCGGTCTGGGTCGGAACGGACCTGGCCATCTACCAGGACATCGCCCCGCTGCTGATCGAGGTCGACGACCTGACCCGTTTCGAACTCTGGCGCGGCCACGACGAGCCGCGCGCCTCGCAGGTGCTGCGCCTGCTCAATCGGCTGCATCAGACCGAAGGCGGTGAATATGCGCTGACGCACATCGTGTCGCCGTTGCCGCTGGCCGAACTGATGGCGCACTACGCCTATTACACCGACTACGGCCTGCCGGACGGCCGCGAGTATTACCTGCATTTCTACGACGGCCGCATCCTGGACCGCGCCATGCAGGTGTGGACGGATCGTGAGCGTGAGCGTTTCCTGGCGCCGGTGAACCTGCTGCGCTACGCCCGCCGCGACGGCTCGGTGGCGCAATGGACCGGCCTGGGCGATCAACTGGAAACCGGGCTGGATGCGCCCAGGCAGCAGCCTTTTTCGCTGGCGCAGCACCAGGCCCTGCTGGACCTGGACTACCCGGACAAGCTGGCGGTGCAGATCCGCCGCATCTACCTGGGTGTGCTGGGCAGCGACTTGCGGCAAGACGAGCTGTACACGCGGGTACTGGCGCAAATGGCGCGCGCCCGCGGCTACGGCATCCAGACCGAACGCGACATGCTGGACTACGTGGCGTGGGGCATCACCATTTCCCCGCGCTTTGATGAACACGAGGCGATTGCGCCGGCCTTGCAGGCCTTCAAGGCACGCGGTGAAGGTCTGTCGCAGGCGCTGGCGCACGTGCCGGACGCAGTGTGGGATGGATTGCTGCGGGCCGAGCAGGAACAGGAAGAGGGGAGTGCGGCATGAAGCGGAAGGGATGTGCGGTGAGCGGAGCGTCTGATGCGTAAGGGCCTGATCGTCTTGTTCATGTGGTTGGGGTTGCTGGCGGGATGCAATAGCGAGCCAAGCTATCAAGGCCTGTCCTTCGTGACCTACAACTACACGCCCTGGGATCTGGACCGGGTGGAAGTGACCGACGCGCAAGGCCATTCGGCCGTCACGGGATCGATTGGCGCGGGGGGCGGTGAAGGGTCGGCGACGTGCTGTTACAGCTTGAAGGGCACGGACTTCAAGGTCCTGTGGCGCGGTGCGGACGGGGAAAAGGCCAAACAGCACATGTTCGACGGCAAGCTCGATGAGGTGATCTTCAACAAAGAGACCCCCGTGCATTTTCCTGCGACACAGGTGCCACCGGGTGATGGGCCGCTATACCTGGAACTGCATATCTACCCGGACGAACACATGGAACTGGCGCTGAGCCGCAAGCTGCTTGGCCAGGTGCGCATTCCGATCGTCGATGCCACACGGTGGCTGTATGCACAGCACCGCGATGCATTGGGAGATTTCGGCAGCAGCGCCGAGGTCAGGCGCGTGGTGGCGAAGGTCGCCAAGCGAGCGTGGGTGAAGTATCGAATCGAGAGCCTTGAGGATATGAAGCAGTACATGTTTCTGTATTTCACGGTGGCGTCGAATTTCGATGCCGATCCGGAAATGGCGGCGATCCTTGACGCGCCCGGCCGCAAACCGGGTGATTTCGCGCAAGCGGTCCAAGGCCTGTCGAAGGAAAAGATCGCGCATCTGAAAGCCACGGGCACGGCGCCGGGAGACAAGAATGGCTAATCCGCTGCCGCCGGTGGATCGTACCCCGGCCTCGGTTCTCAAGAAGATGGCTGATAGCGAGGCCGCCTATCCGAAGCAGGACTGCAACGAATGCGGCGCTGTCATCCGGATCGGCTTCTTCTTCGACGGCTTCGGGCGCAGCCGCGACGTGGATAGCAAGCATCCCACCTTCTATTCCAATGTCAGCCGCCTCTGGGAGGCCCATTACTCTCACGATGACGAGGATCGGCCCGTCAATCAGTATTGGTTCCGCTTCTACTATTCGGGGCTGGGCACAGAGCTGAACGAGGATGCCAAGAACGACGATCTGATCTACGGTGCAACGTTGGCCGGCAAGAAGATTCTCAGCGAAGCCGCCAAGAATGCCAAGAATGCCGCCAAGAACATCACTCGCGTCGACGAGATTCCCGAGCAAGACGTCTTGAAGCGTCTGCGCAGCGCGACGCAGAAGATGATCAAGGAAGGCTCGTACCAGCCGATGGTCAAGGCCTATAAGGACGTCGTGAAAGACGTGAAGACCTTGCCGGACAAAGTCGTCCGGATCTGGAATGCCTGGGACCCCGAGCGGCTGGTGAATCGCGCCAAAGGGACCCTTCGCGGCTTCTGGTCGGGCTTCAAGAAGAATCCCCTGAAGGTCGCCTGGACGGCCGGCAAAGAAGTCGTCAAGTCCACGGTCATGGAGGGTGTGCCCATCATCCGGGATAACGAAACCGTGGCCTATCTCATGGGCACGGGGGTAGACGTGCGTGTGGATGCGGCGTTGCGGCAGTTCAAGGCCGCCCACGAAGCCGTCAGTGCCGAGATGAACAATGTCCGGCGGATCGAGATTTCCGTATTCGGCGGCGATCGCGGTGGCGTCATGGCCCGCCAATTCATCAACGACGTGGTCAAGAAATATCGCCGTCGCCACGACAAGGACCTGGTGTTTCCCGGAGAAAAGGGCGCCCGCGAAGCCGAGATCCGCATCCGGTTCGTCGGGCTGCTGGATTCCGTGTCCTCGATCATGGATGAGAACACGTTCCTGGGCTTTCTTCCCTTCACGGACCTGCTCAAGCAGACCCACAAGGACCGCACGTTGACCATACCGGGCGCCGTTGAAAAATGTGTCCATTTCGCTGCCGCGCACGAACTACGCGCCAATCAGCGACTGGACAGCCTGGAAAAGACCCGCGGCGAGCAATATCTTTATCCGGGGTCCAGCGGGGACGTGACCGGCGTCAGTCCCGAGGGGTCATTGGGCGCGCGGGGCGAGCTGTCACGCGTGTCTCTGCGAGACATGCTGAACCTGGCCCTGTGCAACGGCGCGGCTTTCTACAGCATGGAGCAATTGTTCGACAAGCGACCGCTGGCCTTCGCCAAGTACACCATGGCAACGCCGATCAAGGATGGCGGCCAGAGCTATCCCATCACCGATCTGGTCGACGCCTATCGCGGCGTCGTCAAGTACGAGCCAGGTATCGATTTCATGCCCCACATGGAAGTCTTCCTGCGCTGGTTGGCCGTCCGCTATCAAGACCCGGTCTTCAAGAGCGAACTGGCCGACCCCGCTGAAAAGTGGATCAAGGACCGTGATTTCTTCACCCCCGAGCAGGAATACAACGAAGAATTCCGGCGCGTGTCGGCGTTGCCGGCGGACCAGCGCAACAAGCCCGAAAACACGGCGCGCCTGAAAGAGCTGGAAGCGCTGAAGAACGAACGCTGGGACCGTGCGGTCGAGAGCCGCGGTGAATTGCCGCCCAAGCGGTTCAAGCCGCTGTGGCAAAGGCTGGAAGAGGAATACCGCGAGCTTGAAAACGCCGAACGCACTGACGCGGAAACCGAACGGCGCAAGGAAGATCTGCGCAGCAACAACCCGGATCTGGTGCGCAAGATCGAGCAGGTGAACCAGATGCCGCGCGACATGCAGAAGATGCGCAACGACATCATCGTGCGCAATGGCGGCACCTTGACCGAGGCCGACCAGCCCAAGGACCCCCTGGCCGACATGAAGGCCAAGCGCGCCACCCAGCAGCGCTTGCTGAATGTTTGGCGGGAGGCCAGCACGGGCACCAATCCGCTGCCCCCGAAGGTAATGGCCTTGTTCGATTTCCTGGTGCACGATGCCATGCTGAGCAGTTGGCCGGATCACCTGCTGGCCAGCACGTCGCTGTACTTCCGGGTGCGCGACAAGGACATCTTCGGCAAGACGGACTACAAGGCTGAAGAGGCCAAGCTGAAGTCCGACACCGAATCGGCCGCGCGGGTGGACCAGATGCAGGCACGGATGCAGGCCAACATGAACGGCATGACGCCGGCTCGGCCGTAGGCGGCTTCGTCTATCGGGTCATGCCGACGGTTCTGCCCTGGCACCGCGCAGCTTGCGCCAGAGATGACGCTTGATCCTGCTGCCATAGATCCAGGACAGGATCGTCAGCGCGGCCAATGTCAGCGCGTACGGGGTCTCTCTGTCGTAGGGGGGTATCGGATTGAAGCGCGAGATCGCGCTGGATATCTCGTCCGGCAGAAAATCCGCGATGGCCAGGGTGCTGAAAAACGCGGCCAGGATGGCGCCGGTAAGACGCGGGCGTTCCGCCGGGATGACCTCTTCGTTCCAGCATGCCCAGTACACCAGGTGCAGCAGCTTGATCACCAGCACGATCAGGGCGATCAGCGCGAGCAGTGCCAGGGCGATCAGTAGCGCGATTATTTCGGGCGGGAACATGCGTGTGCTCGCTGACTCAGCGGGGTGGCCGGCTTATTTCGCCGCCTGCACCTCGATCGTCACGGTGTTGGACCGCACGCCGTTGGACTCGATATACACCTCGTAGGTGGCGGGCGTCGTCGGCAGCTTGGCCTGGGCGGCCAGGTCGGTGCTGAACTGCGTGCCCACGCTGATACCCGGGCTGATCGGAATGCCCTTGGGTGGACGCGAGCCCGGAAGGGTGTCGACCTCGACGCCGGGCGGGGGCGAGGGGCGTTTGTATTCATAGGCCACGCCTTCGTACACTGCCTTGGTCTGCGTATTGACGGCCACGAAACGCGGCAGCTTCTGGTTCTGTGAGACGGGGATGATGCCCTGGGCGCAGACGGGGATCACCAGTGCGCCGGACGCCTGCGGCCGCACGCGGGCAGGGGCGGCGATGTTCAATTGATCGTCGCTGCCGCGGTTAGGCGGAATGCAGGCGTGGTCGCGCACGGTGCCGATGGGGGCGGTGGCGAAGGCGGGCGGGTCGGTCCAGTCGGTGTTCATGGAAGCGGTCGAAGGTGTGGATGAGGAAGAGGGCGGGCCACCCACGGTGCGCGCCGCCGCGGGGGGGGCGGGCAGGGCGGCCGCCAGGGTCGCTGCCAGCGTGGCGGCACACAGCCGGGCCAGGGCCGGCGCCAGGCGGCGCCCGCGGTCAGAACGAGGGCCAGCCACGGGACATGTCCACTTTGCGCACGGCCTTGGCGCAATTCACGCAATAGCGGATGCTCAGGCAGTCGCCGCCGAACATCACGCACGATCCCGTGTAGGCCGGGTCGGCCTGGCTGGCGGGCAGGCCGAAGTGGCAATGGTTGCCGAACTGCGAATAGAAGTAGGGTCCCTTGTCCAGTTTCGAGGCGTCCATGTCGGCTTCGTCGGGATGCGCCTGCACCCACTCCGGCCCGCTGGGCACCATGCCGATCAGGTGGCCGATTTCATGCACCAGCGTCTGCTGCTGGTAGTCCATCGTGACCGGCTCCCACGGCGACATGGCGGCCACGCACAGCAGGTTGCTGTTGTAGAAGGCCACGCCGGCCGCCGCGCTTTCCATCAGCCGTACGCGCAGGATGATCTTGCCGTTGGTCGGCATCGGCAACAGTCCGGCCATGCGGATATTGAGGGCGCTGCATTCCTTGGGCGCGGCGGCGTCGTAGGGCACCGGGGTCAGGCGGTCGCGCGGGATGGGGATCTGCCTGACGCCCGCGGCGGGGTCGGTGTATTCGAACACGGCTTGCACCAACCAGTCGGTGTTCGGCTCGATGTGATACCACAGGAAGCTGACATTGCCGTCGGCGCCGACGAACTGGATCAGCTTGTCGCCGGCGCCCGGGCCGGCCACGGCCTGCACATAGATGGGCTGCACCGGCAGCATGGAGGCCAGCCGATCAACGTGGCAGACCACGATGGTGTAGGGCTCGTGGGACGGGCCCTGCGACCTTGGATAGACCGAGCGGGCCAGTTGGCGCAGACGCGCGTCGCCATCCTCCGTGAAGACGTCTGAATTGGCCTCACCGCGCCCACTGACGGGCGGCAATTGCACGACGTCCACGCCGTGGCGCGCGTACTCGGTGGCGGTGGGCTGGAAGCCGTGCGGACGGGCCAGCGTTTCGGGACCGGGCAGCATGATTTCCTGGATGTACAGGCGTCTGGCGGTTTCCACCAATTCGGTGGAGATGATCTGGTTCTTGTCGTTGACGACCTCGAACAGGTAAGTGTTCAGGCCCGCGGCGGGCAGGGTGATGTCATCGACGATCTTGGTGCCGTCCGGGTCGGTCACGTAGCTGTACGACCGCTGATTGGGCTCGCGGTACAACGGCTGGCGGCTCAGCTCTCGCGCCGAATACACGGCATTGCCCGGGCGCGGGCTGACCTTGACGGTGAAGCGGTGCTGGCCGGCCTTGTCAAAGCGCACGCGGATCTTGGGCTTGTTGGTCTGGCGGTCCAGGCTGTTGAGCGCCTGGCCGTCGTTCCAGCGTTCGTCCGGCTCGGTCAGGTTGACGTATTGCAGCTTGGCGCCGCTGCGGGCCTGGTAGGGCGACGGCGTGGACGCAGGGCTGGGCGAGCCTTCCGCATTCTGACCGGCGTCCTGGCCGACGGGGCGTGCCGCGCCGCCGGGCAGCGTGATGCCGGCCGCTTCCATGACCCGCTTGGCCAGCCCGGGGTAAGGCGAATTGGCCACCGCCGGGATGTTCATGATCGTCTCAGCCACCTTGGGCAGCGTGACGCTGGAAATGTTGGGCGATTGCAGGATGGTGCCCACCACCGACGGCACGGCCGACTCAGTCAGGCCGGGTGTGCTGAGGATGGCGCCGGCCACCGCGGGCAGGTTGCTTTGGTTGACGTCGGGCATCGACAGCAGCGAGTTCACCGCCGATCCCAGCGCGGCGCCGCGGTCGCCCATGGCGCCCATCGCCTGTGTCATTACGGGGCCGATGGCCGAGCCCACGCCGCCGCTCGCCGCGCCACCCGATGTCGCACCGGCCGAGCCGCCCAATACGCCGCCGGACAGCAAGCCCGAGGCCTTGGCGCTGATGTCGGCTGCCTGCGAGGCCACCTGCGTGGCTTGCGTGGCCGCGCCGGCCGCATGGGTGACGCCGGCCGGCATCGCGCTGGCCAGGGCCCCCGTGGCGCCCTGCGTCAGGCTGGCCGTACCGCTACTCATCAGGGATTGCGCCGCGCCGCCGGCCATTGATTGTGCGCCGCTCGTCAGCGACGGGGTGGCGCCGCCCATCAGCGAGGGCGTGGACCCCATGGCCGATTGCGCCAGGCCGCCGACCTTGGCTGCGGCGCCCGATGCCAGGCTTGTGCCGGCCTCGGTCGCCGACCCCATGGCCTTGCTGGCCATGGCGCCCAGGTCCTGCACCGGCTTGAACGCGGCGTTGGCCAGGGACTTGGCCTTGTCCATCATGTTTGACGCGGTATCGCTGGCGGCCGACAAGCCGCTGGACAGGCTGGCGGCGCCGCCGGCCAGGGCCGAGCCGATGCCGCCCGGCGAAGACGCGCTGCCGCTGGCGGCTGCGGCGTCGGACGCGCCTGCCGCATTCAGGGCCTGCCCGGCCCCGGTGGCCACCGCCTTCATGGCCGCGGGCCGGTGCACCAGTTCGGCCGTCACCAGCATTGGGTCGCCGACCTGACTGGACGGCAGTGCGGGCAGGGCGGCGGCATCGCTGGCCGGCCCGATCAGGTTGTGCGAGGCGCCCTTGACGGAAAACATCCCCGGGCCCTTGAAGAGAATGTCGCCACCGTCCATGACGATACTGCCGCCGGCCGCTTGCAAGGTGATGCGCGTGTTCGCCAGGATCTCGATGCTGTCGGTGGTGGACGTGATGGTGATGTCCTGGCCCGCCAGCATTTCCAGCATGTCGGTATGCGCATGGATCGACACCGGCGCGTTGGCGGCGATGGCGCGCAGCCCGCCGTCCTGCACGAACAGGCTGGTCGAGCGGCCCGACGCGCTGGCAAAGGTCTGGCGCGCCGCGACGTGGCCGTCGGCCTGGGTCGTGGCGTGCAGGTTTTCGCTGGCATGCAGGATGGCGCTGGCCGGGGTGGACAGGTTCAGCGAGTTCGGCGCGTCGATCAGCAAGCGGGCGCCGTCGATGCGTTCGACGGGGTCGCTGCCGCTGCGTTCATTGGCGCTGGCCTTCACCGCCTGCTGGCCGCCGACGCTGCCGGCGTACTGGCCGTCAGCCTTGGGGTCCACCGCCTGGATCAGCGGATTGAATTGTTCGTTGGCCGCCAAGGGCCGCGCCTGGCTCCGGGTGGCCAGGTTGTCGATGCGTTGCGCGGAATGCTGCGCGCCGCGCAGCAGCAGCAATGCCTCTTGCGTATCGGCCTGGGTGGAGCGGGCGCTTTCGCGGGCATTGGCCGACAGCAGCATGCCCTGGCCCGAGCGCACCACGGTCCAGGCGTCGGACCGCAACTCGAAACCCGTGCCGCGCCATTGTCCGCGCGACGACTCGTCCGGCGCCTGCTTGACCAGGTAGCCCAGGCCCAATTGCGACGCGGCAATGGAACTGGACAGCCGCGTACGCAGCTGGCCGGCCGTGTCGTCGAACAGCCATTGGCTGTGGCCCTTGCCATCCAGGGCCTGGCTATGCCAGCCGCTGAGCGTGCCCGGATGATTAGCATCGCCATCCACCCCCGCCGTCCAGGGCGGCAGGTCGGTGTCGTTGTATAGCTGCGCCACGATAACGGGCTGGTCGATGTCGCCATCCAGGAATTCGACCACCACTTCGGTGCCCTGGCGCGGCAGGTGGTGCGCGCCCCAGTTGGGGCCGGCCTGCGCGCCAGTCACGCGCAACCAGGTGCCGGACTTGTCATCGCCCGGCGCGTTGCCGGCGTCGTCGCCATGGCTGCGATGGCGCAGGCCGCCGGCCAGCGGGCGTTCGCCGCGCTGCCACGGAAACTGCACTTTCACACGCAGGTCGCGGCCGGTGGTGATGGCCGCGTCTTCGGCGGTCACGACGACGGCGGTGGCGCCTTCGGGGGCGGTGGGCTTGGCGCGCCAGGCGGGCAGCAGCGGGGCGGCTGCGGGCTGGGCGCTGAAGCTATTGCGGTAAGCGCCGCGCTCAAGATCGGCCGCGCCCAGCACCTGGGCGGCCTGGCTGCCCAGGTTGTTGGCGGCTTCGTGCTCGACGTGCAGCAGGGTGTAGCGGTTGCCGCCCAGTTCGTCCATGGCGCTGCCCGAACCCTGGGCATAGCGGTCGTGCTGCGTCAGCGTGAAGGTATGGCCCGGCATCATCTGGCGCGCCGTGCCGCCGCCGTCAAAGCGCAGCATGCGCGCTTCGAACGCCTGCAGGCTGCGGGCGGCCTGTTGTTCGGCCGAGTCGTCGCCCGTGTGGCGGCCATGGCCGTCGTAGTCGTAGTCTTCCAGCGCGGGCAGGGCGCCGGCGTCCAGGTCGGAGGCCGCGTGGGCGCCATGGGCCAGCAGCGTGCGGTCGTTCCAGGCCAGGCGCGTCACCGCGTTCGGGCGCACCTGGCGGGCCGCGCCGAAGCGCGTGACGCTGTCTTCGGATTCGGTGGCGTCGCTGCGGTGAAAGCGCAGGGTCGCGGCGGGGTTGTCGGGGCGCGCGGAGCGGGTGTCGAACACCACCAGCCGGTGCTGCGCGCCGCCGCTGCCGGCCTGCTGCTCGCCTTGCTGGTGGTCGAAGCGGAAGCTCAGGCCGGCCTCGGCCATCAGCCGCAGCACGAAGTCCAGGTCGGTCTCGCGGTACTGCGTGCGCACGGGGCGCGGCGCGGGCGGCTCGGTGATCTCGAAGGCGAACGAAGCCAGCGGGTAGTCGGCAAACACTTCGGTCAGGATGTCGGTGACCGACTTATCCTGGAACACGAAGCTGTCACGCCGCAGCCGCAGCGTGGCCAGCCAGGGCGCGGCGTGCAGGCGGTAGCGCGCCAGGCCGCCGTCGGCACCCAGCGCGTCCACGCCTTCCACCACGGCGTGCCAGCGTCGCCAGGTGCCGTCGGCCAGCAACAGGCTGACGCTGATTTCCTTGCCCAGGAGGGGTTCCACGTCCAGTTCGGCGGACGCGGCCAGGCAATCGAGTGTCAGGGCGAACAGTTCCGAGACGCCTTCGCGCAGGTGCAGGCGTTCGACGGTCAGCGCGTCGCCCAGCGGCGTCTGCGCTTGCAGCAGGCGCGCATTCTGGGACAGGGCGGCAACGCCCAGGCTGCTGTAGCCCGAAGGCGTGGAAGAACGGTCGGTCATGGCATGTGGCGGAACGTGAACCTTCAGGGCAGCGAAATGGTCAGGTGCGCGGCGCGCGGCCCCAGCTTGACGATGTCGTGGTACGGGGCCATGGCGGTCTGCATGTCGCCGTTCAGGAAGTGGCCCATGCCCAGATAGGCCAACAGGCCCAGCAGGGCGAACAGGGCGCCGATGCTCCAGAGCGGCACGTCGCGCTTGAGCGTATGGGCGATCTTGTCCGGCAGCGGCCAGTGCGGCGCAAAGCCGGCCCGCTTGCCGCGCAGCAGCGCGATCTCGTCGCCCAGGCGCGCGGTCAGGTAGCCCAGCTTTTCCTGGCCCTCGATCATGTACTTGCCCTGGAAACCCAGCAGCAGGCACATGTAGAACACTTCCAGCGATTGCAGGCGTGGCGCGCCCTGCGCGCGCAAGTCTTCCAGGCGGGAAAAGAAGTTCTCGCCGGCCAGTTGCTCGCCGAACAGGGTCAGTTGCAGCGGCTGCAGCATCCAGGCGTCGCGGATGGAAAAGCCGGAATTGAGCACCGTTTCGTCCACGGCCGCACAGAACGCGTACTTGGTGGCGTAGACGTCTTCGGCCGGGATATCGAGCTTCTTGGCGCTGCGTTCGAAGTCGGCTAGGAACTGCTGTACCCGCGCCGAGAACGACGCGGCGCTGGCGGGTTCTTGTCCGCTCTTGAGCAGGAACAGCATGAGGAAGCCGTCGTACAGCAGGTCCAGCAGCGATTTGGCGGGGCGCGTGCCGTAGAAATCGGCGGCGCGGGCGGGGAGCGTGGCTCCGGGCATCAACGAGGGCGAGTCGGCGGTCATGGCGGGCTCTTGCGGTGGGTGCCGGTCAGCGAGTGACGGCGATCAGGTCCAGTTTCAATTCGGGGATGCCGGACGGGGCGTAGATGGCAATGCTGCGGGCCTGCAGCATGCGGTCGTACAGCGAGCCGCGCGTCTGCAACGTGAAATAGCAGGCGCCCGGCTTGACCGGCACCGCCGGCGGCACCTGCGGCGTGTAGGCCAGTTGCACGCCCGGCATGGCCGATAGCACCAGCTTTTCGACGTCGTCGGGCGCACCGACCTTGAAGCGCAGCGGCACGGTTTCGGCCAGTTCGCTGGCGGGCGTGGCGGCCGATACGGCAAGGTACAGCGCCGTGGTCTCGTCGAGCTTGTCGGAATCGAGCCGGCCAACGTGGAACGACGGGCGCAGTTCTTCCAGCACGATCGAGAAGTAGCGGGTCGAAATGACGGTTTCGAGCAGGTCGCGCAGGATCTCGTCCAGCTGCGCGAAGGCCGCGCCCGGCTGGTCGTGGCGATACGCAGGCAGGTCCGCCAGCGTATGCACCTTGGAGAACGTCATCAGCGCACCGGCCAGCCGCAGCATTTCCTGGAACAGGCGTTCGGGGTGCAGCTGCGGGTTGTGGAACAGGTGCGACAGCGCCGAATAGGCCTCGTTGGCGGTATGCAGCAGCCAGAACGAGGCCACGTCGCCCGAGCGGAACTCGATGATGTTCTTGTTGGGTTCGCGGTGAAAGCCGTACAGCGCGTTGACCTTGGCCTGCAACGCGTCCAGCAGGCGGCGCAGCTGCTCGAACAGTGCGCCGCAGGCCTGCACCGTCAGGCTGGGGGCGATGAAGCTGGTGTCCAGCTCGTAGCCTGCGCTGGCGTTGCGGCGCACGCGCGCCACGGGAATGGTCAGGAGCGCATCGCGCGGCTCGTGTTCGGACAGCAGCCGCACGTTCTTGCGCAGGAACGCGAGCTCGGCGGTGCTGGCGTTGGTGTACAGGTCGGGGGCGGGGCTGTCGTGGTGCGCGTAGCGGGCGTCAAAGCCCTGGGACTGCTGTGCATCGCGGTAGTTGCCGCCGATGTCCTTCATCGGATGCAGCGCCAGGTAGAACACCGCCTCGCTGGCGCCGTCCAGGCTGTCCAGCGCCACGGCGGGCGGCAGGTCGTCGTTATGGGGCGCGTTGTAGATTTCGCCGTCGGGGAAAATCGCCGACAGCTCGGTGGCGCGCAGCATGCCATTGGCAAGCGCCGCGGCATCGAAGCGCACCGTGCGCAGCCCCCACGAATAGGGGTGCAGCGCCCGGCTCATTTCCGCCAGGCGGGCCTCATGGTAGGCATCCTGGCGTTGAAAATGCTGGGGCCGCAGGAACAGTCCCTCGCCCCATAATACTTTTGCTGAATAACTCACGTTGGCTGGCTCTTGTCTATGGCTATATACAGAGGGCGTCTGATTACGACGTGGGTTGCGGCCGGATTCAGTCGGGGCATCGCACCGACCCGAGCCTGGACGGATCGAATGCGGGCATGCCCGGTGGCAGCACGATCTTGCCGGTGGCAACCGTCAGGGCGCAGGCGTGCGCGCCCAGGACAATGCCGCTGTCTTCGACCGCTTTGACTTCAAATACATATTTCCAGCGTTGCGGCGCTGGCGCGTAAAACAAGGCGGCGACGGCGATATACGTGGCGCCCTTGGGCACTTTTTCGATGTTTTCGAAACGCTGTCCCGGCGTCAGGGTGATCTCGCGCGACGCAATGAGACTGTCGCCCAGTGCCGCCTTTTCCTGCTCAGTATCAACTAATTGCGTGAGCGGTGCGCGCTGAAATGCCTCGGCATTCTTCAAATAGTATGCTTTCGTAACGACAGCCGCAGGTTGACCGCTGCTCGCATTTAAATTTTCTCCGGCGTGGATCGCCAATTTCACATCGGTGGGCGCATTCGGGTCCTTTTTCAGGCCCGCCGCATCGAGCGCGGTGCCGGTAATTCCAGCCACCGCGCCCAGCGCCGAAACCGCTGCACAACCATGAATTAAAGGGACCGCCGCGATCATGATCGTGGCCGCCAAGCATCGCGATAAATTGAGATGTTTTGACATGGCTCTTTATACCGGATCATGGAGACAACATACAGATGACGGCACGTTGAACGACATTTCGTGGCAAGTTACATGACGTAATGCACTGTAGTGGTGTACTAACAAAAAGTTGTTGAAATACGCGGCCCTTGGTTACATCAGACACGTGCCTAAAAAATGCAACTTTCCCGGTATTTCCTCATAGGCGGTATGGCGGCATTGATGGCGGGTTGTGCGGCTACAAACAAGCCCCAGACGGACGCCGAATACAAGCAGTCGATTACTCAGGCCACCGAGACGCTTGCCTCGAAAGGCAGCGACCAGGCGGTTGCCCAATTCCAGGAAATCGCGGTGCGCAATCCGTCGCGTGGCGAGCCCTGGTCGTACATCGCCAAGATCCGCTTTGATGAACAGAAATACGGGGAAGCGATCGTCGCGGCCGATGAGGCCCTGAACCGGGATTCCGAGGATTTCACCGCCAAGACGGTGCGCGCTGTCGGCGGCCTGCGGGTCGCCATGCAGTCGCTGGCCGACCTGCGCGCCGACGCGCTGCTGGCGGGCAACGCCCGCACCGATGCGGTGGCGCTGGCCGCCGCGATGCGTGAAACGCTGGGGCAGGACGTGCTGTTCCCCGAAGGCCGCAAGCCGCCGCGTGGCGGCGGCACGCGCCCGCCGCCCAAGCGTCAGGACGCGCCGCCGGTCTCGCCCGCCGCCAGCGCGGCGCCTGCCACCCAACCGGGCCAGGCCACGAGCCCGACCCAGGCCGGCGGCGCCGGCCAGCCCGCGGTCCCACCCGCTCGCCAACCCGCAGTCCAATCCGCCGGCAGCGGTCAATCCGCCCCGCCGGCGCAACCCGCCGGGGGGCGTGCGCCCGACCCGTTCGGCAATCTTCTCAAACCCTGATCGGCCCGCCGGCCCCGGCAGGCCGGGTCCGCTCGCCTTCGTCAATTCGCATCCCGCTTGGAGCCCCCATGGCTAAGAAAGAAAGCGTTCAGAAAAGACTCCAGAAAGTACGCCCGCCCCGCGTTCAACTGACCTATGACGTCGAGAAGGGCGACGCAATCGAGCAGAAAGAACTGCCCTTCGTCGTGGGCGTGGTGGGCGACTTCAGCGCCCAGTCCGAAGCCGAGCTGCCGCGCCTGAAGGACCGCAAGTTCGTCAACATCGACGTCGACAACTTCGACGACGTGATGCGCGGCCTGGAGCCGCGCGCCGCGTACCGGGTCAAGAACCGGCTGACCGACGAAGGCGGCACGTTCGGCGTGGACCTGAAATTCCGTTCCGTCGAAGACTTCCGCCCCGAGGCCGTGGTGCAGCAGATCGAGCCCCTGAAGGAGCTGCTGGACATCCGCACCAAGCTGGCGGACCTGCGCAACAAGCTGGCCGGCAACGACAAGCTGGAAGACCTGCTGGGCGAAGTGCTCAGCAGCACGGAAAAACTGCAGCAACTGACCAGCGAAGCCGGCAAGAACGGCAAGGGAGGCAGCAATGAGTAACTCCGCCGCCGCGCACAGCGCGTCCGCTCCGGCCGCCGCCGACGCGGGCCTGCTCGACCAGATCGTCGAACAGAGCCGCGTCGCCAAGTCCACCGCCGAACACGACCGCGCCAAGGACCTGATCGGCGAACTGGCCCGCGAAGTCATGAAGGGCACCGTGGTGGTGTCCGACAACCTGTCCGCCATGTTGGACGCCCGCGTGGCTGAACTGGACCGCCTGATCTCCGCCCAGCTCAGCGAAGTGATGCACGGCGCCGAATTCCAGAAGCTCGAAAGTACCTGGCGCGGCCTGCATTACCTGTGCCAGGAAAGCAACACCGGGCCGATGCTCAAGATCAAGGTGCTCAACGTCACCAAGCGCGACCTGGTGCGCGACTTCCAGACCGCCATCGACTTCGACCAGAGCCTGATGTTCAAGAAGGTCTACGAAGAAGAATTCGGCACCTTCGGCGGTTCGCCGTTCGGCGCGCTGCTGGGCAACTTCGAGATCACGCGCCAGCCCGAGGACATGTACTTCATCGAGCAGATGTCGCACGTGGCCGCGGCCTCGCACGCGCCGTTCATCGCCTCGGCCTCGCCCGAGCTGCTGGGGTTGGACACCTTTGCCGACCTGGGCCGCCCGCGCGACCTGGCCAAGGTGTTCGACACGGTGGAATACACCAAGTGGCGCAGCTTCCGCGATTCGGAAGACTCGCGTTATGTCGGCCTGACCATGCCGCGTTTCCTGGGCCGCCTGCCGTACGACCCGAAAGAGGGCACCTCGGTCGAAGGCTTCAACTTCGTCGAAGACGTGGACGGCACCGACCATTCCAAATATCTGTGGTGCAACGCCGCCTGGGCCTTTGGCGCGCGCTTGACCGCGGCATTCGCCGACTTCGGCTGGTGCGCGGCGATCCGCGGCGTGGAAGGCGGCGGCCTGGTCGAGAACCTGCCGACCCACACCTTCAAGACCGATGATGGCGAGATCGCGCTGAAGTGCCCGACCGAAATCGCCATTACCGACCGGCGCGAAAAGGAACTGAGCGATCTGGGCCTGATCCCGCTGGTGCATTGCAAGAATTCCGACTACGCCGCGTTCTTTGGCGCCCAGTCGGTGCAGAAGGCCAAGAAATACAACACCGACAGCGCCAACGCCAACGCGGTGCTGTCGGCGCAGTTGCAATACATCTTCTCCGTGTCGCGGGTGGCCCATTACCTGAAGGCCATGATGCGGGACAAGATCGGCAGTTTTGCGTCCGCGCAATCGGTCGAGAGCTTCCTGAACCGCTGGGTCTCGCAGTACGTGCTGCTGGACGACAACGCGAGCCAGGAGCAGAAAGCGCAGTTCCCCTTGCGGGAAGCCTCGGTGCAAGTGGCCGAAGTGCCGGGCCGTCCTGGCGTATTCCGGGCCGTCGCGTTCTTGCGGCCTCATTTCCAACTCGACGAACTGTCGATTTCGCTACGCCTGGTCGCGGAACTGCCCGCCCAAGCCCAGAAATCCTGATGCTCGTCTGCTACGCGGTTTTTAACTGGAGAGAACTTTAATGAAGGACATCTACGTCAAATTCGGTAATCCTGCGCTCAAGGGCGAGTCCCAGGACAAGGACCATCCGGACTGGATCGAAGTCGGCTCCTGGCGCCACGAGATCATCCAGCCGCGTTCGGCCACCGCCTCGACCTCGGGCGGCCATACCGCCGAGCGCACCGAGCACGGCGAAATGGTCTTCACGAAAGATTTGGACGTGGTCAGCCCGTTGCTCTATCAGCACGCCTCGGGCGGCACCACCTTTGACGAAGTGACCATCGATTTCCTGCGGGCCGACGGTGAAGGCAATCGCGTCAAGTACCTGGAAATCAAGCTCAAGTACGTGATCATCTCGCGCGTGGCCCCGGAAGTGGTCAGCGAAGGCCTGCCGCACGAGTCGTTCTCGCTGAAGTACGCCGCTGTCCAGTGGAAGTACACCCAGCAGAAGGTCGGCGGCAACCAGGGCGGCAATGCCCAGGGCGCCTGGAGCCTGACCAAGAACGACAAGACGTACTCGGTCTGACCCGGCCGCGCGGCAAAGCGAAGGCCGCGGCTCGTCCCCGGGCCGCGGCTTTTTCTGAGAGAGGTCCGTGATGAAGGGTTTCGAACCCAGTCTGTTCGACAAGCTGTTTGACGGGGACGGCCAGACGCCACACGCGTTACGGCGTCTGTCGGTCGAGGAAATCAAGGAAACCGTCGCGCGCGACATCGAGGCCCTGCTCAATACCCGCATGGTCTTCACCGAGGCGTCGCTCAAGCGCTACCCGAATTGCCAACGGTCCATCCTGACCTATGGACTGTCGGACTTTTCGGGGCTGAGCCTGGCCAGCCATTACGACCGGGAGTTCATCTGCCGGTCGCTGGAGCAGGCCATTGCCCGCCACGAGCCGCGTCTGACGCACGTGCGGGTGGTCTTGCAGGTCGACAGCCGCGCCACCTCGGTGCTGTATTTCGCGATCACGGCGATGCTGGATGTGGGCCCGGCCCACGAGCCGGTGACGTTCGACGCGACCTTGCAGCCGTCGACGCTGCAGTATTCGGTCAGCAAGGGCTGGGCCAAGGCCGCGGCGGCCGCCTGACAACATAAACGCACGCGGGCGCCGGCGGCCAACCGTCGGCGAGGAAGGGAAAGATGGAAGAACTGCTGCCGTATTACGAACGCGAGCTGGGGTTCCTGCGCGGCTCGTCGCGCGATTTCGCCCAGCGCTATCCGAAGATCGCGGCGCGCCTGGGGCTGTCGGGGGAAACCTGCGAGGACCCGCACGTCGAGCGGATGATCGAATCGTTCGCGCTGCTGGGCGCGCGCATCAACAAGAAGCTCGACGACGACTATCCGGAATTCACCGAAGCGCTGTTCGAGGTGATGTACCCGCACTATCTGCGGCCGTTTCCGTCGTGTTCGATCGCGCAGTTCGACATGGGCGGCGTGGCGGCCCAGCTGACCGCGCCCGTGCGCCTGGCGCGCGGCACCGAATTGAAGTCCCATGCCGTACGCGGCGTGGCCTGCCGTTTCCGCACGGCCTATGACGTGACGCTAGCGCCGGTGGCGATACGCCGCGCCGCGTTTGCGTCCACCGCCAACGCGCCGTCGTCCACGCAGCTGCCGCCCGGCGTGACCGGCCGTCTGTCGCTGACGCTGGCCTGCCTGGCCGAAACCCAGAGCTTCGCGACGCTGGCCGTGGACCGGCTGCGCGTCTACCTGCATGGCGAACCGTCGTTCGTAGCGGCGCTGCGCGATTGCCTGTTTCTGCGCACCGCAGCCGCCTATATCGAGACGCAGCCCGGCCGCTGGAACCGCCTGCCCGAGGTGCCGCTGGCGCAGGTGGGCCTGGCCGAGGAAGATGCGCTGATCGATTTCCCGGCCAGCTCGCATCCAGCCTACCGGCTGCTGGCCGAGTATTTCGTCTTTTCCGAGAAGTTCAATTTCGTCGACATCGACCTGGCGGCGCTGCGGCGCGCGGTGGGGCCGGTGCGCGAATTCACGCTGCACCTGCCGGTCAAGGGGCTGCGCGCTGATTCGAATACCGCGCGGTTGCTGGAATCGGCGTCGGCCGACAACTTCCGGCTGGGCTGCACGCCGGTGATCAATCTGTTCGACCAGCGCGCCGACCCGATTCGCGTGACGCATGCCGCCGCCTCGTATCCGGTGGTGGCCGACGCCCGCCGGGCCTACGGCTACGAGGTCTATTCCATCGACCGCGTGCGCCTGGTGCGGCAGAACGCGCAGGGCGATTCGGTGGTGGAATTCCGGCCGTTCTATTCGTTGCACCACGGCGAAACGCCCGAAGGCGCCAGCCATTACTGGACGGCCCGGCGCGACCCGATGGTGGCCGAACGCAGCCCGGGCTACGAGATGGAGATGTCCATCGTGGACATCGACTTCAATCCGGCGCTGCCGCAGACCGAGACGCTGAGCCTGGAACTGACCTGCACCAACCGCGACCTGCCGTCGCACCTGGCGGTGGGCCAGCCGGGCGGCGACCTGTTCCTGGAAGGCGGCTCGGTGGCGCGCGAGATCCGCATGCTGCGCCGCCCCACCCACACACACCGCTTCCAGCAGGGCCGCGCGGCGCACTGGCGGTTGATATCGCACCTGGCGTTGAATCATCTGTCGCTGGTGCATAGCGGCTTGCCGGCGCTGAAGGAAACGCTGCGCCTGTATGACCTGTCGCACGCGGCGGTGGCGGCGCGCCAGATCGAAGGGCTGGTGGGGCTGGACTACAAGCCCGCCACCCACTGGATGCCGGGCGAGCCGTTCGCGACCTTCGTGCGGGGCATCGAGATCCGCCTGACGATCAACGAAGATAATTTCGTGGGCACCAGCCTGCATGCCTTCGTGGCGGTGATCAACCGCTTCTTTGGCCTTTATGTGCACGCCAACAGCTTCGTGCAGTTGGTGGTGCTGTCGCGCCGCGGCGCGGAAGAAATCCTACGGTGCCCCCCATGCAACGGCGACGCGATCCTAGCGTAATCGAATCGCTGCTGGCCGAGCCGCAGCGCTTCAAGTTCTTCCAGGCCGTGCGGGTGCTGGAACTGTGGTTCGCGCGCCAGGAAGGCACGCGCGCCAAGAACGCCGTGCCGGCGCACCTGCGCTTCGTCAATTCGTCGTCGCTGGGCTTTCCGGCCAGCGAGATCGCGGGGCTGACGGCCTATGACAAGGATGGCCAGGCCCTGAACGACGCCGAGTCGCGCCTGGCGGCGCTGGCCGCCGGTACGCTGGGCCGGGTCGAGATCGAACCGGCGTTCTTTGGCTTGCTGGGCGGGCAGGGGGCCTTGCCGCTGCACTATTCCGAAATCCTGAGCCACCGCGAAAGCGCGACCCGCGACCGGGGCGCGCGCGCCTTCTTCGACATCTTCTCGAACCGGGCCGCGGCCTTGTTCTACGCGGCCTGGAAGAAGTACCGCATGCCGCTGCGGCACGAGACCGAGCAGGACCATCACTACCTGCCGCTGCTGCTGGCGCTGGGCGGCGTGGGCCACCCGGCGCTGCGTGACCGGCTGCATGCCGGCGAAGGCAAGGTGTTTGACGAGTCCCTGGCGCACTACGCCGCGGCGGCGCGCCAGCGGCCGGTGTCGGCCGCGTATCTGCAGCGGGTGCTGGCCGATTACTTCCAGGTGGCCCTGCGCGTCGAGCAGTTCGTCGGCCGCTGGTATCACGTGCCGCCCGAAAACCGCACGCAGCTGGGCCGGCCCGGCGCGGTGCTGGGCGTGTCCGCGATGGCGGGCGATCGCATCTGGCAGCGCGATCTGCGCATCCGGCTGTGGATCGGCCCGTTGTCCAAGTCGGCGTTCGCCGATTTCCTGCCCGGCGGTGCCCGCGCGCAGGCGCTGGAGAAGCTGCTGACAATGTTCGGCGGCCTGAGCTTCGAATACGAGGTGCGCCTGGTGATGGCCAAAGAGGACGTCGCCGGCAGCGCGCTGGGCGGCGGCGCCGACAGCGGTGGCGCGCGCCTGGGCTGGAATTCCTTTCTTTGCACCGAACCGTCGGCGTCGGACCGCGACGACGCCAGCTACGAACTGCACACCATCCACTAAGAACAAGACAACCCAGAACATGGCCACTCCCCTGAAAACCCTGATCGGGAAACTGAACCAGACTTGCCGCCAGGCTGCCGAGCGTGCCGCCAGCCTGTGCATGGCGCAAGGCCACTACGAGGTGGACCTGGAACATCTGTTCCTGGCGCTCTTGGAAAAGCCGGCCAGCGACTTCAGCCTGGTGGCGCGCCGCAGCGGCATCGAGGCGGCCGTGCTGGAAGCCGACCTGAACGCCGAGATCCGCGGCTTCAAGAACGGCAACACCCGTACGCCGGTGTTTTCGCCGCACTTGCCGCGGCTGTTCGAACACGCCTGGCTGATCGCGTCGCTGGATACGCAGACCACCCGCATCCGCTCGGGGCATCTGTTGCTGGCACTGTTGACCGAGCCGGATCTGGCCGCGCTGGCGCGGCGCGGGTCGCGCCTGTTCGAATCGTTCCGGCTGGAAGAACTGAAGCACGATTTCGCCGCGTTGACGGCGGGTTCGGAAGAGGCGGGGCAATCGGTGGCGCTGGGCGACGGCGCCGCGCAAGGTGACGACGCCGCGCCCGCGGCGGGCCTGTCCAAGACGCCCGCGCTGGACCAGTACACCACCAACCTGACCGAGCGCGCCCGCGAAGGCAAGATCGATCCGGTGATCGGCCGCGATGCCGAAATTCGCCAGATGATCGACATCCTCACACGGCGCCGCCAGAACAACCCCATCCTGACCGGCGAGGCCGGTGTGGGCAAGACCGCGGTGGTTGAAGGCCTGGCGCTGCGCATCGTGGCCGGCGACGTGCCCCCGGCCCTGGCCGGCGTGGCGCTGCGCACGCTGGACATGGGCTTGCTGCAGGCCGGCGCCAGCGTCAAGGGCGAGTTCGAGAACCGGTTAAAGAGCGTGATCGACGAGGTCAAGCAAAGCCCCACGCCCATCATCCTGTTCATCGACGAAGCCCACACCATGATCGGCGCGGGCGGGCAGGCGGGGCAGAACGATGCGGCCAACCTGCTCAAGCCGGCGCTGGCGCGCGGTGAACTGCGCACCATCGCGGCCACGACGTGGAGCGAGTACAAGAAGTACTTCGAGAAAGACGCGGCCCTGGCGCGGCGCTTTCAGGTCGTGAAAGTGGAAGAGCCCAGCGAAACCCTGGCCGCCAGCATGCTGCGCGGCATGGCGCCGCTGATGGAACAACATTTCGGCGTGCGCATCCTGGACGAGGCCATCGTGGCCGCGGCCCGGCTGTCGCACCGGTATATCAGCGGACGGCAGCTGCCCGACAAGGCGGTAGGCGTGCTGGATACGGCCTGCGCCCGCGTGGCGCTGGGCCGCAGCGCCACGCCTGCCCTGATCGACGACGCGCGCCATCGCCTGGCCCGCCAGGAGACCGAGCGCGCCGCGCTGCGCCGCGAGGCCGCCGCCGGCGCCGCGCAATCGGCCCGCCTGCGCGAGCTGGACGAGGAAATGGACGCCACGCGCCAGGAACTGACGGCTGCCGAGGCGCGCCTGGCCCAGGAAAGCGAGCTGGTGCGTCAGATTCATGCATTGCGTGAAGAACTGGAGGCCGCGGGCCAGGAACCCGAGTCCGAGACCGCCGGCAAGCGCCGCGGCAGCAAGGCCGCGGAACCCACGCCGGCCCAGGCGCAACTGGCCGAATTGCAGCAGCAGTTGCGCGCCTTGCAGGGCGAAGCGCCGTTGGTGCCGGCCTATGTGGATGCGCAGGTGATTGCCGAGATCGTCTCTGCCTGGACGGGCATTCCGCTGGGCCGCATGGTCAATGACGAAATCCGTACGGTGCTGGAATTGCAGCCGCTGCTGGCCGAACGCGTGATCGGCCAGGACCATGCGCTGCATGCCATTGCCCAACGCGTGCGCACCGCGCGCGCCGGGCTGGAAGACCCGAACAAGCCCAAGGGCGTGTTCCTGTTCGTCGGCCCGTCTGGCGTGGGCAAGACCGAGACCGCGCTGGCGGTGGCCGACATCCTGTATGGCGGCGAGCGCAAGCTGGTCACGATCAACATGAGCGAATACCAGGAGGCCCACAGCGTGTCGGGCCTGAAAGGGTCGCCGCCCGGCTATGTGGGCTATGGCGAAGGCGGCGTGCTGACCGAGGCCGTGCGGCGCCAACCGTACAGCGTGGTGTTGCTGGACGAAATCGAAAAGGCGCATCCCGACGTGCTGGAGCTTTTCTTCCAGGTCTTCGACAAGGGCGTGATGGACGATGCCGAAGGGCGCGAGATCGATTTTCGTAATACGCTCATCATCCTGACGTCCAACGTCGGTTCGTCGGCCATTATGCAGGCCTGCCTGAACAAGGCCGCGGACGAGCGTCCGGACCCCGAGGCCTTGCAGGAACTGCTGGCGCCGCAGCTGTACAAGGCCTTCAAGCCCGCTTTCCTGGGCCGTATGAAGACCATCGCCTACTACCCGGTGGATGACGACGCGCTGGCGCGCATCATCGGCCTGAAGCTGGGCCGCATTGCCGAACGCGTGCAGGCCAACCACCGCGCGGTGTTCGACTGGGACGAGGCACTGGTCGAGGCCGTGCTGGCGCGCTGCACCGAAGTGGACACTGGGGCGCGCAACGTCGACCACATCTTGAACGGCACGCTGTTGCCGCAGATCGCCGAACAGGTGCTGGGCCGCATGGCGCAGGGCGAAGCGATCGCGCGCATCCGGGTGACCGCCGGCAAGAACGGCGACTTCCGTTACCGCCTGACCTGAGCCGGAGCCGATCATGCCCCAGGATGCTTCCGGACTTTCCCGCCTGTCGACCGCCGGTATCGCGCAGGCCAACCGCCTGCTGGACCTGCGCACGCCGCTGGGCGAGAACCGCCTGGTGGCCGAAACCTTGTCGGCCACCGAACAGCTGAGCGGTGGCGCCTGCCGGCTGGAAATCACCGCGCTGTCGGACGACGCGCATATTCCGTTGAAGGCCTTGCTGGGCCAGCCGGTCACGCTGCGCCTGCAGACGGCGCTGGACCGCGAGCAGCCGCGCCTGTGGCACGGCCATGCCACGGGGGCGCGTTTCCTGGGCGCCAATGGCGGCCTGGCACGTTACGGCCTGACCGTTGAGCCGTGGCTGGCCTTCCTGCGTGCGCGGCGCGACAGCTTTGCCTACCAGGACAAGACGGTGATCGATATCGTCGAAAGCATTTTCGGCGACTACAAGGGCCAGGGCACGCTGGCGCCGCAGTGGCGCTGGGACGTGCGGGACCGCGCCACCTACGCCAAGCGCAGCCTGACCATCCAGTACCGCGAAACCGACTACGCCTTCGTGGAACGCCTGCTGGCCGAAGAAGGGCTGTTCTATTGGGTCGAGCATGCGGACGACGGCCACACCCTGGTCATTGCCGACCACAACGGCGCCTTCAAGCCCGGCCCGCAGGCTAGCGTGCGCTTTGCCCGCGCCGACGTGACCGAAACCGAAGACAGCATCCAGCGCTGGAGCCCGCGCCAGCGCTGGCAGACCAATGCCGTGCGCATGGCCAGCTGGGACTACCGCAGCGCCCAGTCGCGGCCCGTGTCGGCACAGGCCGACGCCGGCAAGCTGGCCAACGCGGTGGAACTGACCAGCGATGACTATCCGGGCCAATATGCCTACGAAGACAGCGCGCAGGGCGAGCGGCTGGCGCACAACGCGCTGGCCGCGTTGCGCGTGCGCCAGCAAAGCGTGGAAGGCGCCGGCACCGTGCGCACGCTGGCGCCAGGGCAGCGTTTCGAGCTGACCGGCCACTACCAGCAGGGCGGCGCGTCCTCATTCGTGGTGATCGCAATCACGCACCAGGCGCGCAATAACTTCGACGCGGACCTGGGCCGCGCGGTGAGCGAGGCCTTGGGTGGCGGCGACGACGAAGAGGCCGATTTCTACCGCAATACCTTTACCTGCATCGGCAGCGATACCGAGTTCCGCCCCGCGACGCGGGACGGCCACGGCGTGCGCATACATCCGCGTCCCACCGTGTTCGGCGCCCAGACGGCGCTGGTGGTGGGGGCCGAGGCGCCGGTGCACACCGATCGCGACCACCGCATCAAGGTGCAGTTCCACTGGCAGCGCGGCAAGGCGTCGAGCAGCCGGCTGGCGCATCCGTCTGGCGAGGAGAACGCGCCGGCCAAGGATGAACTGGGTACCTGGGTGCGCGTGGCCGAGCCGGTGGCCGGCGGCGATTGGGGCGGCCATTTCGTGCCGCGCGTCGGACAGGAAGTGCTGGTGGAATTCCTGCATGGCGACATCGACCGACCGGTGGTGGTGGGTGCGCTGTACAACGGCGCGGGCGCCGAAGATGCCTCGCACAACCAGGTGCAGGCGGGTGGGGCCAACGCCACCGGCAACGCACCGGCCTGGTTCGCGGGCGGTAGCGAGGGCCATGCCCACAACGCGGTGATGTCCGGCTTCAAGACCCAGGCGCTGTCGACCAGCGGGGCGGGCACGGGCGGCTACAACCAGCTGGTGCAGGACGACACGCCCGGCCAGTCGCGCCTGACCGCGTCGACCACGCAGGCCGATTCCCGCCTGAACCTGGGGCACGTCAAGCAACAGCGCGACAACGAACGCCTGCAAGACCTGGGCCATGGCGCCGAGCTGTCGACCAAGGAGGCCGTGGCGCTGCGCGCAGGGCAGGGCCTGCTGATCAGCGCCGACCTGCGCGAGAACGCCGACGGTGCGCTGCTGGACAGCGCCGAGGCCGCCAAGCAGATCGATGCGGCGCTGGAATCGGCCAAGGAACTGGGCGACGTCGCCATCAAGCAGAAAGCCATTCTGGATGGCGATCCGCAGGCGCTGCCGGTGCATGAAGGCCTGACGCACGTGCGCGACGTGGTCGAGGCCACCCAGGATGATGCGGCCGCGCAGGGCGGCGCGGTTAAGGTGGCGGCCTACAGCGAGCCGCACATCCAGGTCAGTGCGCCCAGCGGCATCGGGCAATACACGCCCGGCAACGCGTTCGTGGTGGCCGGGGGCACGCTGGCGCAGGTGGCGCCGGACGTCAACTGGGTCAGCAGCGCCCATCTGGCGGTGGGGGTGGCGGCCGGCGTGGTGCTGTTCACCCTGGGCCAGGAAGCTGGTGGCAGCCGCGCCGTGCAGGACCGCGGGCTGCGGCTGCATGCGGCCGGCGGCAAGCTGCGCCTGCACAGCCAGGGCGCCAAGATGACCTTGACGGCCGAGAAGGCCGTGACCTTTGCCTCGGCCAGCGCGGCCGTGCTGGTGCAGGCCAAGGAGCGCGTGCTGGCCACGGCCGGCGGCGCCTACGTGCGGCTGGAAGGCGGCGGTATCCAGCTGCATGCACCAGGCAAGGTCGAACTGAAGGCGGGCGCGCACAGCTGGGTTGGCCCGCAGACCTCTCGGGCAAACCTGGCTTTCAACGAAGCCAGCCCCTTGTGCGAAGCGCGCGTGCGCGGCGCGGCCCAGCAGGGCGGCGCCGTCGTGCCGCTGGGCTAGGCCGGCTCGACATGGAAGGCGGCATGCTCAATTACCAGTCTTTTTGCACCTATGAGTTCGGCCTGATCCAGGATGAGCACACGCGCGGCGTGCCGCCGGCGGCAGCCGCCCAGGCCCGGGCGCTGGTGCCGCCCGCGCTGCGGAAAATGCCCGGGTTGATGCCCCGGCTGCTGGATCTGTCCGCCCTGGATGCGGCCGGCAAGACGCAGGTGCTGGCCAGCCTGAACCAGGCAGCGCATGACGTTGACGACCTGTGGCTGGCGCTGCTGCTGCAGTCCGAACGGCCGGCCGATGCGGTGGCGGCGCATTTCCGCTCGCGCATGATCGTTGACATCGCGGGGCAGGGGCCGTGTTTTTTCCGGTTCTTCGATCCGCGGGTGCTGGTCCAGCTGTCGTGGCTGCTGGACCCCGGCCAACTGGCCTGGCTGTGTGGCCCGGTGCGGCGCTTTCGGTTTCATCTGGATGGCGAATGGCGCGCGCTGGATCGGCCCGACGTGGACCCGGCGCCGCGCCTGCGGCTGACGGCGGAGCAGTCGTTCGCGTTGACCCAGATGCAGCCCTTGAATGAAGTGCTGTCCGGCCTGGACAGCCTGGCGCCTGATGGGCGAATCGCCCTGGGCAAGACCGTGATGGACCATTTCCGCACCGCCCGCGACCTAGGCCTGGCGACGGCACAGGAGCGCAAGGCCTTTGCCCGGCATGGCCTTGAGGTGCATCCCGCCTTCCATCGCCACGAGCGGGTGCGCGAGTGCCTGGCGGCGATGCGGCCGGATGACGACTATCCCTACCTTGCCGCGATCCAGGACCTGTCGGATGACGACTGGGCCCGCGTGCGCACGGAGCTGGAACGAACTGGAGAGCCCGATGGCCGATGATGTGAAGAACTGCGGAAAGAAGCGTTCATCTATCGATTGCGAGGAAGATTGCCCGTTTCACCGGGTGGGCCTGCCCATCATGCCGCTGCGCTATGCGGTGTTGAAAAAAGAAGACCCGTCCCCGCCGCTGGCAGGCGACATGAACATGCCGCAACTGGCCGAACGGCCCTTGGGCGACAGCGCGCGCTACGGCGTGCGCCTGCTGCGCCCCGGCTATTTGTACATGTATGACGAAGCGCGATCGGAACTCAAGGGCTACTACGTCAACGAGAACGGCACGCTGTACAACTTTGACGTCGACAAGCCGGTGGAGAACTGTGACCGCACGTTCACCTGCACGATGGATCACGAGGCGAAGGCCTCGCTGCTGACCATTCCCAATGCGCGCAAGGCCACGTTCGTGTGGCTGACGTTTTCGGACGTGCAGTGGACCAAGGACGTGTGCAAGGCCCACAAGGGCCGGCGCGGCGCGGACATGCGCGAGCGCCACATGTTCAAGTTCGACGTGCAGGCCTGGTTGTCCAGCGGCCGGCACGCCAATGCCAAGAGCATCAAGACCCTGAAAGATACGGCGGCCGAGTATGTGGTGCATCGCAAGCGCGAGCTTGATCTGCATCAGAAGCAGCAGATGCTGGGCTGGAGCACCGTTGGCTACTACGACGTGAAGGGCTGGATGGGTGAGATGATCGAGAACGCCGCCGAGGCGTTCCTGCCCGGCAAGGGGCTGATGCTGGCGCTGCCGGACAGCACCGGCATCCTGCAGGACCTGGCGCGACTGATGCGCCTGCGTTTTGATGATTTCGTCTCGAACAAGGAAGACCTGCGGCCGCTGACGGTATCGAAGTCCATCGAGTCGGTCAGCGAGATCATCATGCAGGCCGCCGAGAACGATCTGCTGCGCGACCGCGCCAGGGATGCGTCCAATTATTCGGTCTATGGCACCACCAGCCCGAACATGGCGGGCCCCGGGGGCGGTGGCAGCGCCGGCGGCATGGCGATCGGCCAGCTGGTGTTGGACATGATCAACCCGGATCGCCAGAAAGAGCGCATGGCCGAGGCCGAGAACTACCGCCACCCGACCGAACAAGAGCGCCGGACAGTGCGCTGGGATGCCTGGAAGAAGTACTTCGACAACTACGACGAGAACGCGCGTCGGGCATGGCAGAAGGATTTCGACGAGCGCCTGACCAAATTCGACGCCGCCACCATCGTGCCGATGGCGAAGGCGCACGTGGCCTGGATCACCTGCGGCGATACGCTCAATGGGTTCGAGTGCAACTACGACGTCAACAACGCAGATAGCGGCGAGGTTTTCCAGACCATTTTTTCTTTGTGCATCGACGGCACCCAGGACAAGCGCGTCTGCTTCAAGCAGTATGCCGAATGGCTGCAAGGCGATCCCGAAGACACGCGCAATCTGCTCTTGCGCGCCATGTTCCACAACCAGGATTTCGTGGTCAAGAAGGTGGTCGAGGCGCACGAGGCCGCCCTGGACTGGAAGGCCATTCCCTGGGGTAACCTGCACGAGGCCTACAAGACCGGCCTGAAGGTGCTGAGTGAAGGCCAGATGGACAAGACGGCGCGCCTGCTCGAACAGATCATGGGCCCGGTGGTGCAGGTGCTGCGATTGGGCGTGGACAGCTCGATTGCGCGCAAGCTGGCCATGTACCTGGGCTTGCTGTCACGCCACGATGTGGTGATTGTCGAAGTCGAGGGCGGCAAGAAGACCTTCCGCGCCGCGCTGATCCGCGAACTCATGCGCCAGCATGGCGGCCAGGTGAACATGCGGCAGATGGAGCGCGCCGTGGCCGACGAATTGCGGCGGCTGGAAGTGCGCGGCGAACAGCTGGAAGGCACCGACAAGAAGCGCTGGTTCATGCTGGTGGACAGGGAAGCGGCGGCCAGCGTGCCCCGGGAAGGCCGGGCGGCGGACCGGGCCAGGATGCTGGCGCAGACGTCCATGACGATGGAAGAATACGAGGCCAGGGAACTGTCGCGCTGGCGCACGACGATCAACACGGATGTGCGGGTCGGCGTCGTCAGCTGCCTGTTCCAGACCGTGGCCGTCTACAAGCTCTGGAGCGATCTGGAATCGGCCATGCCGCACGAACGCACCGACGCAAGCTGGAAGTTCGTGATTGGCATCGCATCGGCCGGCGGGTCGGTGGCGGAGGTATTGGGCGTGGCGCTGAAGGGCCGGATGGCCGCCGGCATGCGCTTGGGGATGGGCCTGGGGCTCGAATCCACCGCATCGCTGCTGATGCGCTGGGGGAGCCGGACGGGAGTCGTGACCGGGGTTCTCATGGCCGCCTTCGACGTGAAATCCGGCGTGGATCAGATCACGATCGAGAAGAACGGCTGGATGGGCGGCCTATACCTGGCCTCGGGGGGGCTTAGCCTGATTGTCGTGGGCGCGTTCGCCATGTCGTGGACCGTTGTGGGGCTGATCGCCGCCGTCCTGTTGATCGTCGTGGCGGTGCTGATCGAGAAATACAAAGGCAACAAGATCGATGAATGGCTCAAGCGGTGCCTGTGGGGCAAGCTGCAGGGGCAGGCCGGCGCCGATTATTACTATGGAGTACAACAAGAAGTGAACAGTCTGCGTGTGGCACTGGGAGGGGAGTGATGGACTTCACAGGGTTGCTGTCCCGGTTTCCCAACAACCGTCCCCTGACTGCATTCGACCGCGAACACCGGCTGCTGCAGAAAAAACGCCTGGACGTCCCGCTGCTGGCCCAGCTTTGCGTGGTGAAGATGAATTCCAACAGCCTGCTGTCGGTGGACCGCTGGTTTGGGTGGCGCGGCTTCGTGGCTCTGCTCGGGGCAGTAGGTGTGGCGTTCGGCATTGGCGTCATCCTGAAGTTGGCCTGGATTCTGGTGGTGGACGACCTGCCCAACGAGAACGGCCTCTGGGAAGCGGTTTTCTTCGGCATGGCGATGTTCGCGGTGGTGGGCGCCCTGGGGGCCTGGATCGCCTGCAAAGAGATGTTCCGCTGGACTTACTACCCCATCGCGCTGGACCGAAAGCGCCGCTTGGTGCATGTGTTTCGGCTGGACGGCACCGTGCTGACCGCGCCCTGGGAAAAGATCTACTTCACGCTGGGCCGCGGCAAAGCCGCGTTCGGCATGCGCAATTGGGATATCCGCGGGCTGATCCTGGACCAGGACGGCGTCACCGTGAAGGAGACGTTTTCGTTCTGCATCGCCACCAGCCGCGTCGAAAACGCCTATTCCCACTGGGAATTCCTGCGCCGCTACATGGAAGAAGGGCCGCAGGCGGTGCTGGACGCCGTGCTGTATTGCATGCCTGTGGACGGCAAGCGCGAGAGTTTCGCCTTCAGCAAGGAACGCATCTTCGCCAACGATGCCCAGACGCCTGGCCTGATGTACGTGCTCGCGGCCCCCTTCAACTACCTGCACGCCATCATGCGCTGGGTGGTGGTGCACACCAGCAAGATACCGGCGTTTCCGCCCGAGATCGAGGCGGCGCTGCAGCCCGAACCGGGCGATCCGTACGTGCGCGATGCCTCAATGAACCCCGAGGATCTGCGCTAGGGGACGGGTGTTGGCTGCCACCGACTCGTTCTGCAAGCTCGAAGGCCAGATCACGGGCCTGGCCCGGCGCCGGCAGAACCGTGATTTCGTGCTGGGCGTGATCTTCCTGTTCATGTTGGCGCTGGACGCCGTTTTCGCGCTGTTCCGGGGCACGTTCAGCGTGGCGGGCAGGGCGCAAGACCGAGGGGCTGGCCCGCACCGCCGAACGCATCTTTGCAGGCTTCGGCTGGGAAGACCCGGCCAGCATCAACCTGCGCAAGGCGTCCAGGGCGCTGCGGCAAGAGGGCGATGGCAGGGACTACGGCCTGCGGGTGTTCAGGTATTGATGGCGATGGGGGGCGGAGTCGGCCCGACGCAGGCCAGCGGCAATTAAAATCCGGGTAATATTGACGGGTTATTTTAATCCGGGTAAAAATGCGTCCTGCGAATTATCGCAACAAAGGACGCAACCATGAGCACATTTGATCTGAACACCGGCGCTACCGCGGCGCTGGCCCATGAAGCCGATCTGACAGACCTGCCGGTGGACGGTGAACTGCCGCCCTGGCTGGACGGCGTACTGGTCCGCAATGGCCCCAATCCGCTGAGCGGGTGCTTCGAGGGCAACGACGTGCTGTCGTGGTGGCCCCAGCCGGCGATGCTGCACGCCATTGAATTGCGCGATGGCCGGGCGATCGGCTACCGCAACCGCTGGGCCCGCACCCGGATCTGGGCGCGCGTGCATGCGCCGCAAGCGGCGGACGCCTTGCCGGACACCAATCCCAACGTCAACGTGCTGCGCCACGCCGGTGAAACCCTGGCGCTGGCCGAGGGCGGGGCGCCGCTGGTGATGACCGCCGGGCTGGATTTCGGCGGCACCAGCCAGCGCCATCCCGGCCTGGCGGCGGGCATGACGGCGCATCCGAAGGCAGACCCCGAGACCGGCGAATTGATGACTTTTCGCGCCCATTGGGAACGCCCGTGGTTGCGCTATGGCGTGACGGGCGCCGACGGCCAGCCCCTGGTGGACCAGCTGATCGAGGTGCCGGGGCCGTCGATGATGCACGACATGGCGATCACGGCGCGCTACAGCATCCTGCTGGACCTGAACGTGGCGTACGACTTTTCCATGCTGCAACGCGGCTACCGCATGCCGCTGCGCTGGCATGACGAACGCCAGTCGCGGCTGGGCGTGATCCCGCGCCACGGCGGACCGGTGCGCTGGTTCGAGGTGGCGCCGTGTTTCATCCAGCACGTGGTCAATGCCTATGACGCCGACGATACGACGCTGGTGCTGGACGTGGTGCGCTATCCGCACTACCTGCGCCTGTCGCCTGGCGGCGCGGGCTTTGAAGACAATCCGTTGGGCGTGCTGTGGCGTTATGTGATCGACCTGGCGCGCGGCACGGTCAGCGAATGCGCGCTTGACGAGGCCGGCATCGAGCTGCCGCGCATCAACGAGGGCCGGACCGGGCGGCCCTACCGCTACGCCTACGCGGTGCAGCAGCCGACCAACGTGGAAATGCGCGGGGTGCTGCGGTACGACCTGGCCACCGGCGCCAAGCAGCAGTACCGCGTGCCGCCCGGTGACCAGAACAGCGAACCGGTGTTCGTGCCGCGCCCGGGGGCGGTGGACGAAGACGATGGCTGGGTGCTGGTGTGTGTGTACCGCCAGGCCAGCGACACCAGCGATGTGGTGGTGCTGGACGGGCGTGATATCGCGGCCGAGCCCTTGGCGACGGTGCGTCTGCCACAGCGGATTCCCGCGGGGTTTCATGGGGCGTGGCTGCCCGGGGAAGACGCCTGAAGGGCGGTTCAGTTCAGGTCGATCGACGCGATGTCCGCGGCGGCCATGGGCCGGGCGGGCCCGGCGTGGCTCAGCGCGCCTTGGCCCGGCTGGTCTTCCTGGCGGCGCGGGGCGCGTCCTTGGCGGGCGCCGGGGCGGCCGCGGCCGTGACCTGTTCCATCCAGGCCAGCGTTTCGGTGTAGGCCACGAACTGCTGCAGATAACCGGGCGAGAGCTCGCGCATCAGGGACAGGGCGCGGTGCACCAACTGGTTGGAATTGAGCGGTCCGGCGTTCTTGTGCACCTGTTCCTGCGACTGGCGCACTTGCCGGTCGGCGCTCAGGCCCGACCAGATCTCGCGGAATTCATCCAGCGCGGGCAGATCGGGGTAGGCGTCGCGGCGCGCTTGCGCGGCGGCGGCATCGGCGTCGTCGCCGGGTTCGCCGGGGTAGGTCAGGAAGGCGGCCAGCTCGGCCAGGGGGCCGCGCGGGCGGGCAGCGGGGG
>NZ_LZZT01000034.1 GCF_014170305.1 Achromobacter sp. UMC71 | reverse complement strand
GCTCAATACGGACACCGGCCGCCTGCGCTGGACGGCGCCGTGCGCCCGGGCGCTGGCCGGCACCGGCGTGATCGCCGGATTCCTGTCGGGTTTGCTGGGGGTGGGCGGGGGCTTCGTGATCGTGCCCGCGCTGCGCCGCGCCACCGACCTGCCGATGCAGGCCATCGTGGGCACGTCGCTGGCCGTGATCGCGCTGGTGTCGGCCAGCGGCGTGGCCGCCGCCGCGGCGGGCGGCCATCTGGACGGGTTCATCGCGTTGCCGTTCACGCTGGCCGCGGTGGTGGGCATGTTGACCGGGCGCGCCGTCGCCGATCGCTTCCCGCCACGGCGCCTGCAGCAGAGCTTCGCGCTGTTCGCGGCGCTGGTGGCCGTGGCCATGCTGATCAAGGCGGTGATGGCGCTGGCCGCTTAGGCGGCCGACGCCCGGGGCAGCCGACCGCCGGGCGTCGGCCGCCTCACTCGTAGGTGCGGATGTCGTCGATGACCTTGCCGTCGTTGGGCAGGGTGCCGGCCTCGGCCCATTCGACGTCGCCGCGCAGCTTGGTCACGTCGCGCATCGATTCGGCGATGCGGGCGCTGAGCTCTTCGCCGCGTACCCGCGATTCCACTTTCAGGACCATCCGGTCCGAACCCGTGGTGCCGCTGATCACCAGCCGCGCCCGCAGGATTTCCGGATGGCGGCGCACCACGTCGGCCACCTGCGACGGGTGCACGAACATGCCGCGCACCTTGGTGGTCTGATCGGCGCGGCCCATCCAGCCCTTGATGCGGGTGTTGGTGCGGCCGCAAGGGGAAATGCCGGGCATCACGGCCGACAGGTCGCCGGTACCGAATCGCACCAGCGGATAGTCCGGGTTGAGGGTGGTGACCACCACTTCGCCAACCTCGCCGTCGGGCACCGGCTCGCCGGTGCCGGGGCGCACGATCTCGACGATGATGTCCTCGCCCAGCACCAGGCCCTGGCGGGCGGGCGTCTCGAACGCGATCATGCCCAGGTCGGCGCTGCCGTAGGCCTGATAGCCCTCGATGCCGCGCGCGGCCAGCCAGTCGCGCAGCGACGGCGGAAAGGCTTCGCCGGACACCAGGGCGCGGCGCAGCGAATCCAGCTTCACGCCCAGCTCGTCGGCCTTCTCCAGGATGATCTTCAGGAAACTGGGCGTGCCGGTGTAGCCACTGGGCGCCAGGTCCTGGATCGCGCGCACCTGCTGCTCGGTCTGCCCCGTGCCGCCCGGAAACACCGTGCAACCCACCGCGTGCGCGGCGGTTTCCATCATGGAACCCGCAGGGGTGAAGTGATAGGAAAAGCAGTTGTATGCCAGTTCGCCGGCGCGGAAACCCGCGGCGTACAGCGCGCGGGCAAAGCGCCAGTAATCGGCGCGGGCGCTTTCCGGTTCGTAGATCGGGCCGGGCGAGGCAAACACGCGCATCGCTTCGCCCCAGCCGATGGCCGAGAAGCCGCCGAAGGCCTTTTCCGGGCCGGCGGGCCGCGCCGCGTCGTCGCGGCTGTGCTGCTGGCGTTCCAGCAGCTCGTGCTTGCGCAGCACCGGCAGGCGCGCCAGCGCCGCGCGGGACGTGACCGTGGCGGGGTCGATGCCGCGCAGCTGCTCGGCGATCGCCGGGGCGCGGGCAATGGCGCGCGCGATGGCGCCGGGCAAGGCTGCCATCAGCTCCCGCTCGCGTTGCTCGGGCGCTCGGGTTTCCAGAACATCGAAAAACTCGGACATGGGATCGCACCCTCTCGTGTGCCGTACTGCGGTGTCGTTGCCGGCGGCAAGCCAGACCGCGCCGGCTTGCCGCTCCAGGGATCAGGCCAGCCAGCGTTTGCGGCGGCGGTAGAACTTGTTGTCGCGGAAACTCTTACGTTCGCCGCTGGAAATGCCCAGGTAGAACTCCTTGACGTCCTCGTTCTGCGCCAGGTCCTGCGCGGCGCCGTCCATCATCACGCGGCCGTTTTCCAGGATGTATCCGTAGTCGGCATAGCGCAGCGCGATGTTGGTGTTCTGTTCGGCCAGCAGGAAACTGACGCGCTCGCGCTGGTTCAGGTCGCGCACGATTTCGAAGATTTCCTCCACGATCTGCGGCGCCAGTCCCATGGACGGCTCGTCCAGCAAGATCATGTTGGGATTGGCCATCAGCGCGCGGCCGATGGCGGTCATCTGTTGCTCGCCGCCCGAGGTATATCCGGCCTGGCTGGCGCGGCGCTGCTTCAGGCGGGGGAAATACTGGTAGACGCGGTCCAGCGCGGCGCTGGTGTCGCCACGGCTGATGTTGCGGGTATAGGCGCCGGTCAGCAGGTTCTCTTCGATGGTCAGGTGGGCAAAGCAGTGCCGGCCTTCCATCACCTGCACCACGCCGCGCTTGACCAGCTCGGCCGGCGACAGCCGTTCGATGCGCTGGTCGCGGTACTGGATGTGGCCCTTGGTGACGTCGCCGCGCTCGCCCTTGAGCAGGTTCGAGATCGCGCGCAGCGTGGTGGTCTTGCCGGCGCCGTTGGCGCCCAGCAAGGCCACGATCTTGCCTTCCGGCACCTGCAGGGAAACGCCCTTGAGCACCAGAATGACGTGGTTGTAGATCACCTCGATGCCGTTCACATCGAGCAGCACCTTGGGGGTGTCGGCGGTAGTAGCGGTAGGGGTTGCTGCGGTCATGGCGGTTCCTGCGGCGTGGTGGCGGCCGGCCCCAAGGGAGCCGGCCGCCGGTTCACATCAGTTCTCGCAAGTGCGGGGCGTGATGTTCTTTTCCTTGGCGTACTTCGCCGCGGCTTCCTTGACCATCGGGTCCAGGAGGGTCTTGTCGGCCTGGTACCAGTCCGAGGCCACCTTGAACTTCGCGCCGTCCCACTGCACGATGCGGGCCCAGTCGTCACCCTTGTGGTTGCTGCATGAGGTCTTGACCGGACGCATGATCTGGCCAAAGCCCAGCTGGTTCAGGCGTTCCTGGGTGATGTTCAGGTTCTCGAAGCCCCACCGCACCTGCTCGGGCGTCAGCGCCTTGCCCTTGCCGTACTTCTCTTGCGCGGTGCGGATCGCTTCCACCTGCAGCATCGAAATCATCATGCCGCGGGTGTGAGCGATGGTGCCCAGCGTGGTCTTGCCCGACTTGTCCGAACCCTGGCCCTTGTCGTAGACGTACTTTTTCAGATCGTCGTAGACCTTGTCGTGCTCGGCGCCGCTGTTGTGCACAGTGATGGCGTTGTAGCCCTTGGCAACGTCGCCCAGGTCTTTCACGTCGCCTTCGGAGCCGGCCCACCAGATGGCGTACATCTTGTCGCGCGGATAGCCGCTGGCCTGCGCTTCGCGGATGGCGGTCGGGGTCATGATGCCCGCGCTCCACAGCAGCACATAGGCCGGACGCGCCTGGCGGATCTGCAGCCAGGTGGACTTCTGTTCCACGCCGGGCGCGGTCACCGGATACAGCAGCAGCTCGAAGCCTTCCTTGGCGGCGCGCTTCTGCAACAGCGGAATCGGTTCCTTGCCGTAGGGCGAGTCGTGATAGACCAGGGCGATCCTCTTGCCCTTGAGCTTGTCCATGCCGCCTTCTTTCTTGGCGATGTCCTGGATCATCACGTCGGCGGCGGTCCAGTAGGTGCCCAGGAGCGGGAAGTTCCACTCGAACACGCTGCCGTCCACCGATTGCGACAAGCCGTAGCCCATCGTTTCGACGGGCACCTTGTCGACCATGGCCTTGTCGCTGACCGCGAAGGTGATGCCGGTGGATTGGGTGTCAAAGCCCGAGGCGCCGGTGCCCTTGCTCTTCAGGCGTTCATAGCATTCCACGCCGCGGTCGGTGGCGTAGGCGGTTTCGCATTCCTCGTAGGTGATCTTGACGCCGTTGACGCCGCCGTCACGTTCATTGACCAGCTTCAGGTAATCCAGCTTGCCGTCGGCCCAGGGGATGCCCAAGGGTGCGAAGGACCCCGTGCGATACACCAGCAACGGAACGAACTGCTCTTCCGCCGCCATCGCCGGCGTGGCCACCGCGGTCACGGCGCCCGCTGCGGCCACTAAGGCTGCCGCCAACTTCAGGTTAAGACGCTTCATCTCCATTTACCTCCTGCGTGGTGTTTGGGTCAATAAACCCTCGGACACCGGGGTTGGCCCGGTCTGGAGCCGGGTATTCAGGATGTGGGCCGCGGCGCTTTTGCCGCCGTGGCCCGCAGAAATCAATGCGAAATCAGTGTGGGAACGGCCAGATACGGAGCTTTTCCTTGCCGATGCTCCACAGCCGCGCGAGCCCATGCGGTTCGGCAATCAGGAAGAACACGATCAGCGCGCCGAACACCATGTGTTCGATGTGCGCGGCCGTATCCACCGACAACGGCAGGCCCAGCATGTGCGGCACGTTGGACAGCGCCACCGGCACCAGCACGATGAACGCCGCGCCGAAGAAGCTGCCGATGATGGAGCCCAGCCCGCCGATGATCACCATGAACAGCAGCTGGAACGAGCGCGTCAGGTCGAATGCCAGGGGTTCCCACGAACCCAGGTGGATATAGCCCCACAGCGCGCCGGCCACGCCCACGATGAACGAGCTGACCGCGAACGCGGTGAGCTTGGCGTACATGGGGCGGATACCGATGACCGAGGCGGCCACGTCCATGTCGCGGATCGCCATCCACTGGCGGCCGATGGCGCCGCGCACCAGGTTCTTGGCCAGCAGGCTGAAGATCACCACCAGGATCAGCACGAACAGGTACTTTTCCAGCGCGCTCTGCACCGGCAGGCCGAAAGCGGTCAGGGGCGGCACCGACACGTTGCCCGACGACGAGTAGTTGGTGAAGAACGGAATGCGCAGGAACGCCCAGTCGACGAAGAACTGCGCCGCCAGGGTGGCCACCGCCAGGTACAGGCCGCGGATCCGCAGGCTGGGAATGCCGAAGATGACGCCGACCAGCGTGGCAAAGCACCCGCCCAGCAGGATCTGGATGATCAGCGGCATGCCCGGAAAGCGCACGCCGAAGTTCCAGGCCGCGTAGGCCCCCACCGCCATGAAGGCGCCCGTGCCCAGCGAGATCTGGCCGCAGTAGCCGACCAGGATGTTCAGCCCCACGGCGGCCAGCGACAGGATCAGGAACGGAATCAGAATAGCGCGCAGCAGGTAGTCGCTGGACAGTGCCGGGATGGCGATGAACGCCACCGCCAGCAGCAGCCAGATGAAGATGCGGTCCTGGCGGATCGGGAAGATCTGCTGGTCAGCGCGATAGCTGGTCTTGAATTGGCCGTTTTCGCGATAGAACATGTTTTTATCCTAGAAGGCCTGCGCTCAGACGCGGTCGATGATCTTCTCGCCGAACAGCCCTTGCGGACGGAACAGCAGGAACACCAGCGCCAGGACATAGGCGAACCAGATTTCGATGCCGCCACCCACCAGCGACCCCAGGTAGACCTCGGACAGCTTTTCGCCCACGCCGATGATCAGGCCGCCCAGGATGGCGCCCGGCACCGAGGTCAGGCCGCCCAGGATCACCACCGGCAGCGCCCGCAGCGCCGCGGTCGACAGCGTGAACTGCACGCCGAACTTCGATCCCCAGATGATGCCGGCCACCAGCGCGACCAGGCCGGCCACGCACCAGACGATGACCCAGATGCGGTTCAGCGGAATGCCGATGGACTGCGCCGCCTGATGGTCGTCCGCCACGGCGCGCAGGGCGCGGCCGGTGGAGGTGAACTGGAAGAACAGCGCCAGCACCGCGACCAGCAGCGCCGCGATGACCGCGGCCGTCAGGTCTTCCAGGTTGATCAGCAGCCCGCCTTCGAACACCGAGTCCAGGATCATCCACGGGTCTTTCGGCATGCCGACGTTGATGGAATAGACCGAGCTGCCGAACGCGATCTGGCCCAGGCCGTCCAGGAAGTAGCTGATGCCCAACGTGGCCATGAGCAGCGTGGTGGCTTCCTGGTTGACCAGGTGGCGCAGCACGAAGCGTTCGATCGCCACGGCCAGCAGGAACATCAGGATCGCGCTGACGATGAACGCCAGCACGTTGGCCAGGATCATGTTTTCAAAGCCGAACCAGCGCGGTATCCACTCCGAGAAGCGGGCCATGGCCAGCGCGGCCACCAGCACCATGGCGCCTTGCGCAAAGTTGAAGACGCCCGATGCCTTGAAGATCAGCACGAAGCCCAGGCCGATCAGGGCATACATCATGCCGCTCATCAGGCCGCCGAATAAGGTCTCTAGAAAAAATCCCATGTCTCGTCCGCCTTAGTGCGACACGCCGAGGTAGGCGCGGATGACGTCTTCGTTGGCGCGGACTTCGTCCGGCTTGCCGTCGCCGATCTTCTTGCCGTAGTCCAGCACCACCACGCGGTCGGAAATATCCATCACCACGCCCATGTCGTGCTCGATCAGGACGATCGTCGTACCGAATTCATCATTCACGTCCAGGATGAAGCGGCTCATGTCCTGCTTTTCCTCGATGTTCATGCCGGCCATCGGCTCGTCCAGCAGCAACAGGCGCGGTTCCATGGCCAGCGCGCGGCCCAGGTCCACGCGCTTTTGCAGGCCGTAGGGCAGGCGTCCGACCGGCGTCTTGCGGAACGCCTGGATTTCCAGGAAATCGATGATGTTCTCGACGAACTGGCGGTGTTCGATCTCTTCGCGCTCGGCGGCGCCCAGGCGGAATGCCTGGGACAGCAGGCCGCACTTCATGCGCAGATTGCGGCCGGTCATGATGTTGTCCAGCACGCTCATGCCCTTGAACAAGGCCAGATTCTGGAACGTGCGGGCGATGCCCATTTCGGCGGCGCGGCGCGGGTTCATGCGGGAAAATCGTTCGCCGCGGAATTCGATGCTGCCCTGTTGCGGCGTGTAGACCCCGTTGATGACGTTCAGCATCGAGCTCTTGCCCGCACCGTTGGGCCCGATGATGGCGCGGATTTCATGTTCGCGCACATTGAAGGAGATGTCCGTCAGCGCCTTGACGCCGCCGAAGGACAGCGAAATGTTCTGCATATCCAGCATCACGTCGCCGATGCGCTGGTCGCGGTCGTTGTTGCTCATGGTCTTTACGCGGCTCGGGCGGTGATGGCGGGGAACGTCTTGACCGGATGGATACGCAGGTCGGCGGAAATCTTGCCGGTGCGTCCATCCTCGAACTTCACTTCGGTCTCGATGTACTGGGACGACTTGCCGCCGAACAGCGCATCGATCAGTACGCCGTACTTCTGCGCGATGAAGGCGCGCCGCACCTTGCGGGTGCGCGTCAGTTCGTCGTCGTCGGGGTCCAGTTCCTTGTGCAGGATCAGGAAGCGGCTGATCTGCGAGGCCGACAGTTTCGGGTCGGTGGCCAGGTCCGCGTTCACTTGTTCGACGCACTCGGCGATCAATTGGTAGACCTCGTCCTTGCCCGCCAGGTCGGTGTAGCCGGCATAGGGCAGGCCGCGGCGCTCGGCCCAGTTGCCCACGGCTTCCAGGTCGATGTTGATGAAGGCGCACACGTCCTCGCGGTCGGCGCCGAAGGCCACCGCTTCCTTGATGTGCTGGAAGAACTTGAGCTTGTTCTCCAGGTACTTGGGCGCGAACAGGCTGCCATTGGCCAACTTGCCCACGTCCTTGGCGCGGTCGATGATCTTGAGCTGGCCGTCGGTGTCCAGGTAGCCCGCATCGCCCGTGTGGAACCAGCCGTCGGCGCTGCGCGCCTCTTCGGTGGCGGCGGGGTTGCGGTAGTACTCCTTGAACAGGCCCGGGCTCTTGACCAGGATTTCGCCGTTGTCGGCCACGCGGATCTCCACGCCGGCCACGGGCGGGCCGACCGTGTCGTCGCGCACCTGGCCGTCGGGCTGCACGCAGACGAACACCGACGTTTCCGTCGAACCATACAGCTGCTTGAGGTTGATGCCGATGGACCGGTAGAACACGAACAGGTCCGGCCCGATGGCCTCGCCGGCGGTGTAGGCCACGCGCACCCGGCTCATGCCCAGCGCATTGCGCAGCGGACCGTAGATCAGCACGTTGCCCAGCGCGTAGCGCAGGCGGTCCCAGGCGTTGACGGATTCGCCGTCCAGGATGCGGGTGCCCACGCGGCGGGCCAGCTTCATGCAGGCCTGGAACAGCTTGCGCTTGATGTAGCCCGCGTCTTCCATGCGGATCATCACATGGGTCAGCAAGCCTTCCAGCACGCGCGGCGGCGCGAAATAGTAGGTGGGGCCAATGTCACGCATGTCGATCGACACGGTGTCGGGCGATTCCGGATGGTTCACGGTAAAGCCCGTGACCAGCAGCTGCGTGTACGAAAACATGTTCTGGCCGATCCACGCCGGCGGCAGGTAGGCCAGCACGTCTTCCTGGTCGGTCAGCTTTTCCATGTCGGACACGGCGCGGGCGCGGTCGATCAGCGCATGGTGCGTCAGCACCACGCCCTTCGGCTTGCCGGTGGTGCCCGACGTGTAGAACATCGCCGCCGCATCATGCGGCTGCACGGCAGCCACGGCGTGGGCAAAGAAGTCGGGATGCTGCGTGGCATAGTCGCGGCCCAGTTCCTCCAGCTTTTCATACGACAGCAGCATCGCGTCCGAGTAGTGACGCAGGCCGCGCGGGTCGTCATACACCACGTGTTTGAGCGCGGGGCATTGCTCGCGCACTTCCAGCATCTTGTCGACCTGCTCCTGGTCTTCGACCACCGCCACGCTGATCTCGGCGTCCTGCAGCACGTAGACCATTTCCTGGGCTACGGCGTCCTGGTAGAGCGGCACGGGAATCGCGCCCAGCGATTGCGCGGCCATCATGGCCATGTACAGGCGGGGGCGGTTTTCACCGATGACAGCCACGTGCATGCCGGGCTTGATGCCCAGCGACGCGAATCCATGGGCCACCTGGCGCACGTGCTCCGCCACATCGGACCAGGTAAGGGTTTGCCAGATCCCCAGATCTTTCTCTCGTATCGCGGGCCGCGACCCGCGCACGTTGGCATGCGCGAACAGCAGCGCTGGAAAGGTGTCCAGCGCGGCCGGCACCTGTGCAGATGCGGGCGATGAATGTGCCACGTTGTCTCCTCCGGTTTGGGCGCGCCGGGCCGGCTGCCGCGAAGAGCGGCGCGGGCGATATCGCGCTTGACCAGTTGGTTTTAGATTTACGGCAGGAGTTAAGGTATAAGGTTGGGTTGCTACCAACTGTCACCATCGCGACATTCAAGGAACTTTTAGGGTATTCCCGATGCAGCTATCCGACTCCCTGCAACTTGCCGCGGCCTGGTTTCGCGTGCTCAACGCCGAGCAGCAATCGCGCGTCGAGCGAGACCTTTCCGTGCAGCAGGTCGCCGCCGGATCGATCATAGAGCGCAAAGGCGAACTCGCCCAGGCATGGATAGGCGTCCTGGCAGGTCTGGTGAAAGTATCGGTAGGCAATGCCGAGGGCAAGGTCGCCTCGCTCACGGGCGTGCCCGCCGGCGGCTGGATCGGCGAAGGCTCGCTGCTCAAGCGCGAAGTCCGCAAGTACGACATCGTCGCGCTGCGCGAATCGGTCGTCGCGCGCCTGCCCGCCGCCACCTTCGATTGGCTGCTGGACAACAGCATCCCCTTCAATCGCTACCTGCTGCACCAGCTGAACGAGCGTGTCGCCCAGTTCATCGGCAAGGCCGAATACGACCGCCTGCTCGATCCCGACGCCCGCGTGGCCCGCTGCCTGGCCGAGCTCTTCAATCCGCTCCTGTATCCCGGCATGGGCATGCGCCTGACCATCACGCAGGAAGAGGTCGGCTACTTGGCCCGCGTCTCGCGCCAGCGCGCCAACCAGGCGCTGCGCAAGCTGGAAGAAGCGGGCCTGCTGAACGTCGAATACGGCGCCGTGCGGGTGCTCGACCTGGACGGTCTCAAGCAGTACGGCTCCGACCGCAGCGCCGTGGAAGGCGAGCACGTCGCCTGAATCGCGGGCAGGCGCGAATCCTGCCAGCCCCTGATTGCCGGTTACCGCTTGCGCAGCGCAACATAAAAAAGTGCTTGACGATAAATAGCGCGCTATTTAATATTGCGCAATGAAATCCAGATCCCAGCCGAAAGGCGCCTTCAACCCGCTGCTGCTAGACAGCCAATTGTGCTTCGCCCTGTACTCGACCTCTCTGGCGATGAACAAGGTGTACCGCAAGCTGCTGCGCGGCCTGGATCTGACCTACCCGCAATACCTGGTCATGCTGGTGCTGTGGGAAGGCGACGAAATCACGGTTACCGACATCGGCGAACGCCTGTTCCTGGACTCGGCCACCCTGACGCCCCTGCTCAAGCGGCTGGAAGCGGCAGGCCTGGTCACCCGGGTCCGCGCACAGAATGACGAACGCCAGGTCATCGTGACCCTGACCAAGCAAGGCCGCGACCTGCGCAACCAGGCCGAAGCCGTGCCCCACGCCATCGCCGCAGCCGCCCAGTGCTCGCTGCAGGAAGCGCAGGGCACCATGAAAGCGTTACACGAATTGCGGGAAAAGCTGGTCAGCAGTCTTTGAATCTCAGTCTTTGAAGTGGATGATGGCAAATGCTGTCATCCGGCATTAAAGATAGCGCGCTATGAAATTGTGTGCTATTTAATTAGGAAAGGCCGCGCCGGGAAGGGTCCCGCCAGCCTGGCAGTCCCACCATCACCTTTCAAAAGGAACGCATCATGTCCATCGAAAAAGTCCTGTACCGCGCCCACGCCCACGTCACCGGCGGCCGTGAAGGCACCGGCGTGTCCAACGACGGCAACCTGAACGTCAAGCTGACCACCCCGAAGGAACTGGGCGGCGCTGGCGCGGCCGGCACCAACCCCGAACAACTCTTCGCCGTCGGCTACTCCGCCTGCTTCATGGGCGCCATGAAGTTCGTCGCCGGCCGCGACAAGATCGCCATGCCCGCCAACGCCACCATCGATGGGTCCGTGGGTATCGGCCCGATCCCGACCGGCTTCGGCATCGAAGCGGAACTGAAGATCTCGTTGCCTGGGATGGATCGTGCTGAAGCGGAGAAGCTTGTCTCCGCGGCTCATATCGTTTGCCCTTACTCGAATGCTACGCGTGGCAATATCGATGTGACCCTGACGATTGAGGTCTGATCGCTGCGCGCGATCTGGGGCGCGGCCTGATTGGGCAGGGGTTGTTTGCTCAGGCAAGATGGTTCTTGCTTAGGCCGCGCCTGGGGCTGGGTGCCTTGATGGCGAGCGCCCACGATTGCGGTCCGGAGCGAAGGCTCCGGACCGCAATCGTAGCCCCGCCCTCACAGGCCACCAACGCAACAGGCGGCTCAAGGACACAAGCCAAGGTCAGCAAGCAACCAACTAGTGCCCGCCGCCTAGATAAGCCGCCACCACAGCCGGATCATGCTTGAGTTTCTCAGCACTCCCATGCACTGAAATCCGCCCGTTCTCCAACACATACCCGTAGTCGGCCACGTTCAGCGCCGCCGCTGCAAACTGTTCAACCAGCAGCATCGTCACGCCTTCGTCCTTCAGGCGGGCAATGATCCGGAAAACTTCTTCCACCAGGATCGGCGCCAACCCCATCGACGGCTCGTCCAGCAGCACCAGCTCCGGATTCAGCATCACCGCCCGCGCCATCGCCAGCATCTGCTGTTCGCCGCCCGACAGCGTCCCCGCCAATTGCTCGCGCCGTTCCTTCAGCCGCGGAAACAGATCCATCGCCCGGCCCAGGTCTGCTTGCACGTCCCCCTTCGGCCGGCTGCCCGTCAGCCGCGGAAACGCGCCCAGCAGCAGATTGTCCGTCACAGACAGCGTCGGAAACACCCGCCGGCCTTCCGGCGAATGGGCCAGTCCCAGCCGAGCAATGCGGTGCGACTCCAGCCCGTCGATCCGCTTGCCGCTCAGCGTCACCTCGCCCGCCGTCGGGCGGATCATCCCCGACAGCGCCCGCATCGTCGTCGTCTTGCCGGCTCCGTTCGAGCCGATCAACGTCACGACCTTCGCCTTCGGGACCTCCATGCTGATGCCATGCAGCACCTTCACCTTCCCGTAGCCCGCTTCCAGATTCTTGATCGATAGCATATTGTCGTCCTTGGCGTCAGGCGGGCGCGCCGCCCAGATACGCCTCGATAACCTTGGCGTTGCTCTGCACTTCATTCGGCAAGCCTTCGGCGATCTTCTGCCCGAAGTCCAGCACCGACACGGTGTCGCACACTCCCATCACCACATCCATGTGGTGCTCGATCAGGATCAGTGTGATGCCGTGGTCGCGCACCTTGCGGATGATGGCCAGCAGTTCGACGATGTCCGGCGCCGTCAGGCCGGCCGCGGGTTCGTCCAGCAGCAGCAGTTGCGGGTCCAGCGCCAGCGCGCGGGCGATCTCCAGCAGGCGTTGCTTGCCATAGGGCAGATTGCGCGCCTCTTCGCTGGCCATGTCGTCCAGCCCCACGAATTCCAGCAGCGCCAGCGCGCGGGCGCGGGCGCCCTGTTCCTCGCCCTTCCACTTGGACGTGCGCAGCGCGATGCCGGCCAGCCCGGTCGTGAAGGTGTGGTGCAGTCCCACCAGCACGTTCTCCAGCGCTGTCATCTCGCCGAACAGTTGCACGTTCTGGAACGTGCGCGCGATGCCCGTGGCCGCGATATCGGCCGGTGCCAACCCCACCAGGGACTTGCCCGAGAATTCCACGGCGCCGGCCGTCGGCACATAGATGCCCGTCAGCACGTTCATCATCGTGCTCTTGCCCGAGCCGTTCGGCCCGATCAGCCCATGGATGGTGCCGCGCTTGATCGTCAGGTCCACCTCGTTCAGCGCCTTCAGGCCGCCGAACTGCATCAGCACGCCCTTGGCGGCCAGCAAGGTCTCGTCCTTGCCTTGCGCCGCCGCCGGCACCGCGTCCTGTTCCTTGACCAGGTCCTTCTTCACCGACAGCGCCGCGCGGCGGGTCGAGAAGAACAGGTTGCGCACAAAGCCCACGATGCCGTCGGGCAGGTAGTACACGACGAACAGGATCATGGCGCCGAAGATGCTCAGGCGCCAGTCGGTCACCGCATCCAGCCAGTACGAGAACACCGCAAGCAGGATCGTGCCGACCACCGGCACGGCGACGCGGCGCGCCTCGGCGCGTCCCTTGGACACGGCGACCGCGCTGCCCACCGTCACCAGGATCGCCACGCCTAGCGCGATCAGGCGGAAGGTACCGATGTCGTCCAGCATCTTGGGCAGCAGCACGATGATCGACGCGCCCAGCAGCGCGCCCGTGCGGCTCTTGCGTCCGCCCATGATGATCGCCAGCAGGAACAGGATGGTCAGTTCGAAGTTATAGGTATTGGGCGAAATGTATTGCTCGGAATACGAATACAGCGCGCCCGCCAGGCCCGCGAAACCGGCGCTGATCACGAATGCGAACACCTTGTGCCGGTAGACCGACACGCCCATGCAGTCCGACGCGATCGGGCTGTCGCGTAGCGCCTCGAACGAACGGCCCAGGTGCGACTTCAGGATGCGGTGGACCACGATCAGCGACAGCACCAGTAGCGCCGCGACCAGCCAGAAGTACTCGCTCTTGGTCAGGATGTGCCCGCCGATCGACGGCTTGGGGATCTTGATGCCCAGCGGCCCTTCGGTCATGAAGGTCATTTCGTTGATCAGGATCTGGATGATGGTGCCGAACGCCAGCGTCACCATCGCCAGGTACGGTCCCGTCACCCGCAGGGCCGGCAGCGCCAGCACCGCGCCGAATGCGGCAGCGATCAGGATGGCGGCGGGCAGGATCACCCAGATGGGCATCTGCAGATGGAAGAACAGCACGCCGGCCACATACGAGCCGATGCCGAACAGGCCGGCGTGGCCCAGCGACACCTGGCCGGTATAGCCCACCACGATATCGAGCCCGAACAGCAGGATCGAATAGATCATGATCGTTTCGATCAGGTGCAGGTAGTACGTATTGGTTACGCCCAGGGGCACGGCAGCCAGGCAGGCCACCGCCACGATGGAAAGAAGCAGGTGCAGGGGTTTCATCGCTTACACCTTCTTGATCGCGGTCTTGCCGAACAGGCCGGCGGGCTTGAAGGTCAGTACGAGCAGCAGCAGGACCAGGCCCGGCACGTCTTTGTACCCCGTGGAAAGATAGAAACCGGTGGTGGTTTCGGCGATCCCCAGGATCAGCCCGCCCACCACCACGCCCATGCCGCTGGACAGGCCGCCGATGATGGCGACCGCGAAGGCCTTCAGGCCCAGCACCGCGCCCATGGTGGCGCCGGTCAGCGTCAGCGGCGCCACCAGCACGCCCGCGAAGGCGGCGGTCAGCGACGACAGCGCATACGAAAACGTGATCACCATGCCGGTGTTGATGCCCATCAGGCCGGCGGCGTCGCGGTCATTGGATGTGGCGACGAAGGCCTTGCCGTAGATGGACTTGCGGTTGAACACTTCCACCAGCAGCATCATGGCCAGCGCGCCGAACACCACCAGCAGTTCCATCGGCAGCACATTGGCGCCCAGCACCTGGATCGGCGCTTCGGGCAGCGGAGAAGGAAAACGCAGGTCGTCGCGGCCCCAGATGTTCTCGGCCACGTTCTTGAAAATGATGCCCAGGGCGATGGTGGCCATGATCCAGCCGAATTCCGACCGCGTCTTGATGGCCGGCCGCACGCCGATGCGTTCGACCAGCGCGCCCTGCGCGAAGCCGAAAATGCAGACGATGGGAATCATCACCCAGTAATTGACGCCCAGCCCGACCAGCGTCAGCCCGACCAGCGCGCCCAGCATCAGGGCTTCGCCCTGGCCGAAATTCAAGGTGCCGGATGTGGCGAAAGTGAGCTGGTACCCGAACGCGATGACGGCATAGATCATGCCTAGCGCGATACCGCTATAGATAAGCTGTAGAAGAATCATGGTGTTTTTCGTAAGGCGCTTTGGTCCGGCCCAACCCCCTTGGGCAGAACGCTGTTGTCAGGCGGCTGCATGCCGGCGCCCCGGGTGGGAGGCGCCGGCGGCGGCGGCCGGGCAGCCGCCGCGTTGTTGCTTCAGACGAACTCAGTTGGCCTTGACCACGCGGCCGCCCTTGACCTCGCCGATGACCACTTCCTTCGCGGTGATCGCGTCGTGGTTGTCGTGGGTGAACGGCTTGTTGTAGGTCATCACCACGCCTTCGACGGGCGTTTGCAGGTTTTCCAGCGCTTCGCGGATCTTCGGGCCGTCGGTCGAGTTGGCCTGCTTGATGGCCGCGGCCAAGAGGAAGATCGAGTCGTAGCCCTGGGCTGCCGACACCGGCGAGTCGATGCGGTTGTTCTTGGGCTTGAACTTGGCCAGGTAGGCGTCGATGAAGGCCTTGCGCTTGGGCGTGTCCGGGTCCTGGATGAAGGTCTGCGGCATGCGCGCGCCTTCGCCGTTGGCGCCGGAGTTGTCGATGTAGTTGGCCATCGACAGCGTCCAGCTGCCGATGATCGGCACCTTCCAGCCCAGCTTGGTCATGCCGTTGGCGATCTGGGCCAGTTCAGGGCCGATGCCGTAGGTCAGCACGGCTTCGGCGCCCGCGGCCTTGGCCTTGAGCAACTGGGCCGTCATGTCGACGTCCTTGATGTTGAACTTTTCCACGGCCACGGGCTTGATGCCCTTGGCGTCCAGGGCCTTTTCCAGGTCCTCACGGCCCAGTTGGCCGTAGTTGGTGGAGTCGGCCAGGATCGCGACCTTCTTGAAGCCGCGGCGGGTGACGGCTTCCTCGACGATCATCGGGGCCTGGATGCTGTCGTGCGCCGCGTTGCGGAACACATAGTTGTCCGGGTATTCCGGCGCCTTGAACTGGTGCGTGATGACGCTGCCGGTGGCGACGTTGTTGAAGACCGGGATCTTGGCGTCCTGGTAGAAGCGCTGCGAAGCCAGCGCCACGCCGGTGTTGATGTAGCCGACCGTGGCCGTGACCTGTTCCTTGTTGATCAATTCCTGGGCGATCTGCACGCCGCGTTCATTCTTGGCCTCGTCGTCGCGCTCCACGGCGACCAGCTGACGGCCCAGCACGCCGCCGCTCTTGTTGATTTCCTCGATCGCCAGGCGGACGCCGTCGCGCATGCTGACGCCCATGGAGGAAGATCCGCCCGTGTACGGGCCGGCCACGCCAATCTTGATGGGGTCGGCGGCGTAGCCCGCGGCCGATACGGCAAATGCAAGGGTTCCTGCGAGCAGCTTCAAACGAAAATCCATGGATGTCTCCGTTGTAATTAGTAGAACTGCGTGGAAAACCGTGTGCCGGCGCCTGGCGGCGAGGAAATGGGGATGAGGCGGCGCGCTCCTGTGTTGCGTGTTGTGACTGTCTGCTTAATCGCTTACGCGAATCTGACCCGGCGGGCTTTTTCCGTGTAAATACCTAGTACATCCATACGGTCCGGGGGCGCTGCGCTGCGATGCAGCATGAGGCAGCGGGGCAGGCGGCGGGCGCGCGGTGCGCGGCGCCGCTTTCCGCGCGCGGTCACGTTCGGCGCATCCTAGCCAGCGATGCGCCTTGGTGCGCGGAATTTCATTCCGCCTGGGACTGGAAATTTATTCCGGCTTGGCCGGCAAGCCCCGTGGCCACTGGGATGCGCGTTCGCAGACCTCGGCCAGCCATAGGGAAAACGCTTGGGCGGCGGCGCGGGGCGGACGCGAGATCTCGGTGCACAGGTAGTACTGGGATTCGCCGGCGGTTTCGATGTCCAGCACGCGCAGCAATTTGCCTTCGTCCAGCCATTCCGCGGCCAGCGTGCGGCGGGTCAGGGCGAGACCTTGGCCGGCGCGGGCCGCCGCCAGCATCATGCCCAGGTCCACCAGCCAGACGCCGCGCGCCGGTTCGGGCCAGTCCAGCCCCGCCGCCGCCAGCCAGGGGCGCCAGGGCTCCATCGGGCAGCGCAGCAAGGCGGCGCGGGTCAGGTCGGCCGGGCGCAGGAAGGGGCCATGGGCGTCGCGATAGTCAGGCGAGCAGACCGCGAACACGGGGTCCGAGGTCAGCCGCTGCGCGTGCAGGCCGGGATATTTGCCACTGCCGAAACGGATCCAGACGTCGGCGTTGGGCGGCATGATGTCCAGGTAAGGAATGGACAGCAGGATCTCCAGCTCGACGTCCGGGTGGGCGGCGGTGAAGCTGGGCAGAGAGGGGATCAGGACCTGGCGGGCAAAAGTGGGGGTGGACACCACCCGCAGCGGTTCCAGCTTGGGCTCGCCGCGCTTGTGCAGCGAGGCGTCGGACAGCAGGTCCAGCGCCGTGCGCACCTGTTCCAGGTATTCGCGCCCGGCGGCGCTCAGCGTGGCGCCGCGGCTGCTGCGGATGAACAGCGACACGTCCAGCAGGGCTTCGAGCGCAGCAATGCGCTTGCCGATGGCGCTGGCGGTGACGAACAGCTCTTCGCTGGCGCGCTCGAACGAGCCCAGCCGGGCGGCCGCCTCGAACGCCTGGATGGCGGCCAGCGGCGGCAGGCGCACGTCTTTGGAAGGGGAGGGTCCGCGCATGATCGTCTGGCGGGCCGGCCATGCGCCCGACGAAAGAGTGGCAACGCGGCGATTATAAAAGTGCCGGGCGAGGCAGTCTGTCCCCGTATTCCCTAAGTCCCGGCGGGACGAGCGGCACGAATAGCCGGTTTGTTACACGCCTTTGACCGCCAGGCCGACCGCCAGGCCGGCCATGACCACGGCGATGACGCCGTCCAGCATGCGCCAGGCCGAGGCGCTGGCGAAGAAGCGGGCGAACAGGCGCGAACCGATGCCCAGCACGGCCAGCCACAGCAGGCTGGCGGTGAAGGCGCCGGCGGCGAACGCCATGCGGGCGTCGTCGAAGCCGTGGGCCAGCGAGCCCACCACCACCATGTCCAGCCAGAAATGCGGGTTCAAGAGCGAAAAGCCCAGCGCGCCCAGCATGGCGGCGCGGCGCGAGGGCACCACGTCGCGCGCGGCGGCCAGGCCGCCGGTGGCGGTCCAGGCGCGGCGGGCTGATTGCAGGGCGTACCAGGACAGGAAGGCCACGCCGAACCACAGCACGGCGGTCGTCAGCCAGGGAAACCAGGCGGTCAGCGCCTGCAGGCCGGACACACTGGCGAAGATGAAGACCGCGTCGATGAGGGCGCAGATGGCGACCACCGACAAGAGATGGGCGCGCATCAACCCCTGGCGCAGGATGAACGCGCTTTGCGCGCCGACGACGGCGAACAGGCCCAGCCCGGTGGCGGTGCCGCTAGCCCAGGCGGTAAGGAATAGGGGGGATGACAACGTGGCGAACATGACGCGAACCTCTCGACTGCAACGCCTTATGGCGGCGCTTGAAAACCGGGCCGGCAGCGTTGCGCATACCGGCAATGCATCATTTTCGCTTGCACGGGGCCTGAAATACAGCTAATTTTCCTTCACTATCTTAAGTAAAACTAATCCAATGAAGATCGATCACGGCAATCTGCGCGCCTTGGCCGCGGTAGTGCGCGAAGGCAGCTTCGACCGCGCCGCGTTGGCGCTGAGCGTGACGCCGTCGGCGGTGTCGCAGCGGATCAAGGCGCTGGAAGACCGCATGGGCCGGCTGCTGGTCCAGCGCACGGTACCGGCCGCCGCCACCGCCGACGGCCAGGTGCTGGTGCAACTGGCCGAACAGACGGCGCTGCTGGAGCACGACGCCCTGAACCGCCTGGGCGTGGCGGACGACGACGTGCCGCACGCCAGCATTCCCGTGGCGGTCAACCACGACAGCCTGGAAACCTGGTTCGTCGACGCGGCCCTGCAGTTCGCCGGCCGCACCCGCGCCACGCTGGACATGCTGTCGGAAGACCAGGATCACACCGCGGCATTGCTGCGCAACGGCTCGGTGCTGGGCGCCGTGACGACGCTGGCCGATCCGGTGCAGGGCTGCCGCATCCACGCGCTGGGCAGCATGCGTTACGTGGCGACCTGCAGCCCGGCCTTCCACAAGCGCTACTTCGCACAGGGCGTGAACGCGCAGACGCTGGCCCAGGCCCCTGTGCTGGTGTTCAACCGCAAGGACGCGCTGCAGGCCCGCTTCGCACACAAGATCTCGGATCCGGCGCCGTGGCAGCCGCCGGTCTGGTGGGTGCCTTCCACGCGTGCGTTCGTGCAGGCGACGCTGGGCGGGCTGGGGTGGACCATGAATCCGCTGCCGCTTGTGCAAGAACACCTTGATGCAGGTCATCTGGTCCTGTTGCGGGGTCGGGCGTGGGAGGATGTGCCGCTGTATTGGCAGCATTGGCGGGTAAACTCCGAGGCGATGGAAGCTTTGACCGACTCGGTTCTGTCAGCCGCCCGCAGCCTGGTCCGGCGGCGTTAACCCAATAGGAGATCACCCCATGAACATCCGCAAGTTCGCCGCCATTGCCGCCCTGGGCCTGTGCGCGGCCGGTTCGGCCTGGGCCAAGGACTACAAGGTCGGCGAAGTCGAGATCGACGACCTCTGGGTGCGCGCCTCCGCCCCGGGCCAGTCCAACGGCGCCGGCTACATGGATATCGACAACGACGCCAAGACGCCCGACCGCCTGCTGTCGATCACGTCCGCCGCGGCCGAGCGCGTCGAGCTGCACACGGTGGAAACCGCCAACGGCGTGGCCAAGATGCGCCAGGTCGAAGACGGCATTGCCCTGCCGGCCGACACCGAGGTCAAGCTCAGTCCCGGGGGCTACCACGTCATGTTCATCAAGCTAAAGGCGCCGTTCGCCGAAGGCGGCACCGTGCCGGCCACGCTCAAGTTCGAGAAGGCGGGCGAGGTGGCGGTGGTGTTCAAGGTCAAGCCGGCGTCTTACAACCCGGGCATGAGCCACGACCACGGCGCGATGAAACACTGATCCCGCGCCCATGCAAAAACGGAGCCTTGCGGCTCCGTTTTTCTTTGGCAGCGGGCTCGCGCCCGGCAAGGCGCGATGACGGCTTAATACAGGCCCTGCTGGCGCATCGCGTCGGCTACCTTGACGAAGCCGGCGATGTTGGCGCCGTCCAGGTAGTTGACGTATTCGCGCTCGCTGTGGCCGTGGCGCACGCAGTTTTCGTGGATGTCGCGCATGATGGCGTGCAGGCGCGCGTCGACTTCCTCGCGGGTCCAGGCCAGGCGGGCCGAGTTCTGGGCCATTTCCAGCCCCGATACGGCCACGCCGCCGGCGTTGGTGGCTTTGCCCGGAGCGTACAGCACGCGGGCTGCGATGAAGGCCTTGGCGGCATCCAGGGTGGCGGGCATGTTGGCGCCTTCGGCCACGCACAGCACGCCGTTCTTGATCAACGTCTGCGCATCGGCCAGTTCCAGTTCGTTCTGGGTGGCGCAGGGCAGGGCGACGTCCACCGGCACGTGCCAGGGGCGCTTGCCGGCTTCGTAGACCAGGCCGAATTGGCGGGCATAGGTGTCCAGGCGGCCGCGCAGGTCATTCTTGACGTGCATCAGCGCCACCAGCTTTTCGTGGGTGAAGCCGGCTTCGTCGACCACGGTGCCGTTCGAGTCGGACACGGTCACTACCTTGGCGCCCAGCGACATGGCCTTCTCGATGGCGTATTGCGCCACGTTGCCCGAGCCGGACACCGACACGCGCAGGCCGTCGAACGACTTGCCGACGCGCTTGAGCATTTCTTCGGCGAAGTAGACCGTGCCGTAGCCGGTGGCTTCGGGACGGATCAGGCTGCCGCCGAAGGTCAGGCCCTTGCCGGTGAATACGCTGGCGGTGGAGTTGGACAGCTTTTTCATCATGCCGGCCATGAAGCCGACTTCACGCGCGCCGACGCCGATGTCGCCGGCCGGCACGTCGGTGTCCGGGCCCAGGTGGCGGTACAACTCGATCATCAGGGCCTGGCAGAAGCGCATGACTTCGGCGTCGGACTTGCCCTTGGGGTCGAAGTCCGAGCCGCCCTTGCCGCCGCCCATGGGCAGGGTGGTCAGTGAGTTCTTCAAGGTCTGCTCGAAGGCCAGGAACTTCAGGATCGACAGGTTCACCGAGGGGTGGAAACGCATGCCGCCCTTGAACGGGCCGATGGCCGAGCTGTGCTGGATGCGGAAAGCGCGGTTGACCTGTGCCTGGCCGCGGTCGTCGGTCCAGCACACCCGGAACTGGATCACGCGTTCCGGTTCCACCAGGCGCTCGAGCAGGGCGTGCTCGGCGTAGTGGGGGTGCTTCTCGATGAAAGGCCACAGGCTCAGCATCACCTCCTGGACGGCTTGCATGAATTCCGGCTGCTGCGGATCGCGCGCGGCGACGCCACGCAGGAAGTCGTCCAGACTCTGCACTTTCAACATGATCTCCTTGGGGGGCTTCGAATAGGTGCGGACATGCGCCGTTGTGGGGCGGTTTGTGTCCGTTTTGGTGCAATTGGCACCGGCTTGGTGCGGAATTGTAGGGCTAATTTGTTGCCCCGCGCAAAGCCGGAAGATGCGCCATCACCTTGATATCAAAGCGCTTTTTTCTTATTTTAATGGGGACGCATTTGAAGCCGATAGGCTTCCGGCATACCCCGGCTTTCATAGATGAGACCTGGGGGCGTTGAATTCATAGGGGAAATTAATATGTCCCTTATTAATTCTCATTTTGACTAAGGGTGCGCAAGCGTGCCGCCATAGGGGCGGACACCGGCAATACGCCCCGGCGGGGGGATTGTCAGTCTTGTTGTCACCTTTATATGTCCCTTATTTTTATTTGAGAAAAATCAGACCAACTCGGCCAATTGAGCCGCGTTGGCCCTTGGCCTTACAGCGTCGCGTCGTAGTCGATGGTCAGCGGCGCGTGGTCCGAAAAGCGCTCGTCTTTATAGATGGCGACATTGCGCGCCCGTGCGGCGATGCCGGGCGTGGCGATCTGGTAGTCGATGCGCCACCCGACGTTCTTGGCCCAGGCCTGGCCGCGGTTGCTCCACCAGGTGTACTGGTCCGGCCGGTCGTCGATGGTGCGGAACACGTCTACGAAGCCGCGCTTGTCGAACACGTCGGTCAGCCAGGCGCGCTCTTCGGGCAGGAAACCGGAGTTCTTCAGGTTGCCCTTCCAATTTTTCAGGTCGATTTCCTTGTGCGCGATGTTCCAGTCGCCGCAGATGATGAATTCGCGGCCGGTTTTCTTGTGCTCGTGCATCAGTTGGTCGATCCACGGGCCGAAGCGGTCCAGGAAGCGGTACTTGGCTTGCTGGCGTTCATCGCCGCTGGAGCCGGACGGCAGGTAGGCGCTGATGACGGACAGGTTCTTCCAGTCGGCGCGGATGATGCGGCCTTCGGGATCGAATTCTTCGCAGTCCAGGCCGCTGACAACGCGCTCGGCCGCGTCGCGCAGATAGATGCCCACGCCGCTGTAGCCCTTTTTCACGGCATGATGAAAATGGCCCGTGTAGCCGGGCGGGTGGCGCAGGTCTTCGGTCAGGTCTTCGTCCGATACCTTGATTTCCTGCAGGCACAGCACGTCCGCAGCGTGCTTGTCCATCCAGGGTTGCAGGCCCTTGCGGAAGGCGGACCGGATGCCATTGAGGTTGATCGACGTGATGCGCAGCAAAGCGGGACTCCTGTAGAGCGGCCGAGGACGGCCGGAACAATGCCAGGAATTTAACCGACTCTGCGCCGCTGCCAGGGAAAGCCCCCGACACCGGATAAAATGCGGGGGTTTGCCATCTTTTGGACCTTCCTCGCATGTCTGCCGCCCAATCCGCCCACCGTGCCACCTCGCTCGATTTCGTCCGCTTCGCCTTGAACGAAGGCGTGCTGCGCTTCGGCAGCTTCAAGGTCAAATCGGGACGCATCAGCCCCTATTTCTTCAATGCGGGCCTGTTCAACAGCGGCGGTTCGGTCGGCAAGCTGGCCGGGTTCTATGCCCAGGCGCTGCTGGATTCGGGCGTGGCCTTCGATATGCTGTTCGGCCCGGCCTACAAGGGCATCCCGCTGGCCACGGCCACCGCCGTGGCGCTGGCCGGTCACCCGGCCATGCAAGGCCGCAGCGACGTGCCGTTTGCCTACAACCGCAAGGAAGCCAAGGACCACGGCGAAGGTGGCACGCTGGTCGGCGCGCCGCTCAAGGGCAAGGTCGTGATCATCGACGACGTGATCACGGCGGGCACCTCGGTACGTGAATCGGTGGAGATCATCCGCAACGCGGGCGCCGAGCCGGCCGCGGTGCTGATCGCCATGGATCGCATGGAACGCGCGGGCCCGGACGACGCCCTGTCAGCCCATTCGGCCGTGCAGGACGTGGCCAAGACCTACGGCATTCCGGTCGTGGCTATCGCGTCGCTGGCGGACATCATGGCGCTGCTGCAAGACGACGCCGCGTTTGCCGAGCACCGAGACGCAGTGCTGGCGTACCGGAACAAGTACGGGGTGAAGTAAGGCACTTTAGGGTGCAAGCCATGCAGGGCGGCCAAGTGCCGCCCTGCTTTCTTGTGCGGTGTTTAGCCATAGCGTGCGACGGGCTCGGCGACTCCATGGGGCTGGCCAAAGACTGCGACGCCGCTCGCCCGCGCGGCGTCGGCCAGCTTGCGATCGAATGTGGCCAGGCAGGCGCCGTTGCGCCGCGCCAGTTCGACGTAGCTTGCGTCGTAGGCGGTCAGCCCGTGTGTCCGCGCCAACTGATACGTGCGCGACATATTGGACGCCGCGGGGTCTGGATCGGCCCTGATAGGCAGCCGATCGAGGAGGAGGGCGAACGACAAGCGCTGGTGTTCGGTAATGCGCTGGCTGCGTTCGGCGCGCAGCATGCCATTGGCGACTTCCACCGGCCAGATGTGCGGCACCAGGTTGTGCGAGCCGTGAGCGACTTCCAGCAGATGCCGGGCCAGTGTGGATTCCTGCATGTCGGTGCGGCCCAGCAGCCATGCCAGCGCGACGGACGCGTCGGGTACCAGGCGAATCGGGTTCATTGCCGGCCTTCTTCGATCCAGGCACGGACAACCTCGTGCGCAACAGGCGTGCCGGGCGTAAAGCGTTTCATCGCTTCAAGCGCATCGTGGCCATCCAGCGAGGTGGTGGACGCCGCCGGCGTCAGTCGGGCGTAGGGCACGCCATCGACCGAGATGATGAAATGCTGGCCCTGGGTGACGGCCTGCAGGTGGTCGGCAAACCGGTGCAGCAGATCGCTGCTGCTGAGTTCGATGTAATTCATGACCAAATCTCCAGTCGGAATCGACCAGATCATTCTTGGCCAAACAAAAGGCCGCGACAAGATGTCGCGGCCCTAGGATTGGTCTGATCTTGCTTGCCGCCCCAGGGACGGCGCATCCGGATCAGCTGTCCAGCTTCTGCTTGAGCAGGTCGTTGACCTGCTGCGGGTTGGCCTTGCCGCGGGCGGCCTTCATGATCTGGCCCACCAGCGAATTGAATGCCTTTTGCTTGCCGGCGCGGTACTCCTCGACGATGGCCGGGTTGGCAGCCAGTACGTCGTCGATCATGGCGCCGATGGCGCCCGTGTCGCTGATCTGCTTCAGGCCGCGGGCCTCGATGATGGCGTCGGCCTGGCCGCCGTTTTCGCCAGCCCACATGGCGCCGAACACTTCGCGCGCGATCTTGTTGGAGATCGTGCCGTCGATGATGCGGTTGATCAGGGTCGCCAGGGCAGGGGCCTGCACCGGCGAGTCGGCGATGGCCTTTTCTTCCTTGTTCAGCGTGGCGGCGACTTCGCCCATGATCCAGTTGGCGGCCAGCTTGGCCTGGCCAGCCGGCAGCGCATGCGCCACGGCTTCGAAGTAGGCGGCCAGATCGCGGCTGACGGTCAGCTGGGCGGCGTCGTAGGCGGGCAGGCCGTATTCGGACTCGAAGCGGGCGCGCTGGGCGGCCGGCAGTTCGGGCATGGCGGCACGGACTTCGTCGACCCATTCGCGCGAAATGACCAGGGTGGGCAGATCGGGGTCGGGGAAGTAGCGGTAGTCGTGCGCGTCTTCCTTGCTGCGCATGCTGCGGGTTTCGTCGCGGTCGGCGTCGTACAGGCGGGTTTCCTGGACCACCGTGCCGCCATCTTCGATCAGCTCGATCTGGCGCCGGGCTTCATAGACGATGGCGCGTTCCAGGAAGCGGAACGAGTTGACGTTCTTGATCTCGGTGCGGGTGCCGAATTCTTTCTGGCCGACCGGGCGGACGGAGACGTTGGCGTCGCAGCGGAACGAGCCTTCCTGCATGTTGCCGTCGCAGATGCCCAGCCAGACGACCAGGCTGTGCAGCGCACGGGCGTAGGACACGGCCTCGGCGGCCGAGCGCATTTCCGGCTCGGTCACGATTTCCAGCAGCGGGGTGCCGGCGCGGTTCAGGTCGATGCCGCTGGCCGGCGAGCCGTTGGCCAGGGTGAAGTTGTCGTGCGAGGACTTGCCCGCGTCTTCTTCCAGGTGGGCGCGCGTCAGGTTGACGGTTTTTTCTTCCTCGCCCACGAAGAACGACAGCGAGCCGCCCACCACGACCGGCAGCTCGTACTGGCTGATCTGGTAGCCCTTGGGCAGGTCCGGGTAGAAGTAGTTCTTACGCGCGAACACCGAGCGCGGCGCGATCTCGGCGCCCACCGCCAGGCCGAAGCGAATGGCGCGTTCGGCCGCGCCACGGTTCATGACCGGCAGGCTGCCCGGCAGCGCCAGGTCGACTTCGTTGGCGTGGGTGTTGGGCGCGGCGCCGAATTGGGTGCTGCTGCCCGAAAAAATCTTGGAGTCGGTGGAAAGCTGCGTGTGCGTTTCCAGGCCGATGACGATTTCCCAGTTCATTTTTAGGCGTCCTGCTGGGCCGGCGAGGCTTTATGCCAGTCGGTGACTTGTTGGTAGCGGTCGGCGATGGCCAGGAGACGGCCTTCGTCGAAGTAGTTGCCGATGATCTGCAGGCCGACCGGGCGGCGAGCGGCGGCGCCGGAGCCAGCGCCGCCGGGCCGCCCCAAGGCGCTGGCAGCCCCCTCGGGGGGCAGCGAGCCCGGCGAGCGTGGGGGCTGTCCCCCACCGAAACCGCAGGGGATCGACATGGCGGGCAGGCCGGCAAGGCTGACGCCCAGCGTGTAGACGTCGGCCAGCCAGTCGGCGGTCGGGTCGTCGCGGTTGTCGCCGATGTTCTTGGCCACCGTCGGGGTGACCGGGCCCATGATGACGTCGCATTGGCCGGCATAGGCGCGCTGGAAGTCCTGGGCGATCATGCGGCGCAGGCGCTGGGCCTGCAGGTAGTAGGCGTCGTAGTAGCCGTGGGACAGCACGTAGGTGCCGATCAGGATGCGGCGCTTGACCTCGTCGCCGAAGCCTTCGGCGCGCGAGCGGCTGATCATGTTGTCCAGGCCGTCGTACTGCGCGGCGCGGTGGCCGTAGCGCACGCCGTCGTAGCGGGCCAGGTTGCTGGACGCTTCGGCGGGGGCGATGACGTAGTAGGCCGGGATGGCCAGCTCGGTGCGGGGCAGCGACACCGGCACGCGCACGGCGCCCAGAGCTTCGAACTGGACCAGGGCGGCTTCCACCGCGGCGGCCACGTCCGGCGCCAGGCCGGCGCCGAAATACTCGTCGGGCACGCCGATGCGCAGGCCTTTCAGGGGCTGGCTGCCGGCGGCGTCGAAACGGGCCTGCGCGGCATCGAAGTCGCGCCGCACGCGGCCCGGTTCGTTGACGGCGGCATCGCATTTTTCCAGGCTAGTGGCGTCGCGCGGGTCAAAGCCGCTGATGACGTCGAGCAGTTCGAGCAGGTCGCGGCTGCTGGGGGCCAGCGGGCCGGCCTGGTCCAGGCTGGAGCCGAAGGCGACCATGCCGTAGCGCGAGACGGTGCCGTAGGTGGGCTTGATGCCGCTGACGCCGCACAGGGCGGCCGGCTGGCGGACCGAACCGCCGGTGTCGGTGCCGGTGGCGGCGGCCACCAGGCGGGCAGCCACGGCCGCGGCCGAACCGCCCGACGAGCCGCCGGGCACGGCGGCCAGGTCCCAGGGGTTCTTCACGGCGCCGTAGGCGGAGTTCTCGTTGCCCGAGCCCATGGCGAATTCGTCGCAGTTCAGCTTGCCCAGCGACACGGCGCCGGCGGCCTGCAGGCGTTCGACCACGGTGGCGTCGAACGGGCTGACGTAGCCGTCCAGCATCTTGCTGCCGGCGGTGGTGCGCCAGCCGCGGGTGACGAAGGCGTCTTTGTGGGCGATCGGCACGCCGGCCAGCGGACCGGCGGTGCCGGCCGCCAGCGCGGCGTCGGCGGCGCGGGCCTGGGCCAGCGACAATTCGGCGTCAATATGTAAAAAGGCGTTCAGGCCGCTGGCCGCGTCGGCGGCCGCCAGCGCGCTTTGCGCCAGCTCGACGGCGCTGACCTGGCGTTGGGCGAGGGCCGCGCGCAGGGCGGCGATCCCCTCGAATTGGGTATGCAGGGCGGGTTTGGTCATGGCTTAATCAAGAACCTTGGGTACCAGGAAGAGGCCGTCCTGGGCGTCGGGGGCGTTGGCCAGCAGGTCTGCGCGGCGGGCCTCCGAGGCGGCTTCGGTCACGGCGTCCTGGCGCAGGCGCAGCACGATGTCTTCGTGGGCGGACAGCGGGTGGGCCAGGGGTTCGACGCCTTGGGTATCAACGGCTTGCAGCCGTTCGATCAGGTGGAGGATGCCGTTGAGCTCGGCCTGCGCGTGGCTGCGCTGGTCCGGGGTCAGTTCGATTCTGGCCAGCTTGGCAATGCGGGCCACATCTGTGTCATTGAGCGCCATGGGGATTGCAAATATCGAGAAGCGAAGGCCGAGGGGCGGGACTGGGCAGTATGCACATGCCAATACCGTTACAAAGCTTGAATAGCCTGCATTTATGCGCTATTTCCGGGGAAATTATAAGTTATGATTCACGGTTTAATCGCCGTGATGACAGGCGGACCCGACCTTTCTCGGGTCGTACGCCCCGCGGCATGACCCCAATTCCCCCCAGAATTTAGCTGAGCTCCCATGTTCGGATTCCTGCGCAGTTATTTTTCCAGCGATATGGCGATCGACCTCGGTACCGCCAATACGCTGATTTACGTCCGCGGCAAGGGCATCGTCCTCGACGAGCCCTCCGTGGTCGCAATCCGTCATGAAGGCGGGCCTCACGGCAAAAAGATCATCCAGGCCGTCGGCCACGAAGCCAAGCAGATGCTTGGTCGAGTGCCCGGCAACATCGAGGCCATTCGGCCCATGAAGGATGGCGTCATCGCCGACTTCACGGTCACCGAGCAGATGCTCAAGCAGTTCATTCGCATGGTGCACCCCCGCAACATGCTGGCGCCCAGCCCGCGCATCATCGTGTGCGTGCCTTGCGGCTCCACCCAAGTTGAACGCCGGGCCATCCGAGAATCGGCCTTGGGCGCGGGCGCGTCCCACGTCTTCCTGATCGAAGAACCCATGGCCGCGGCCATCGGCGCCGGCCTGGCCGTCTCCGACGCCAGCGGCTCCATGGTCGTCGACATCGGCGGCGGCACCACCGAGGTGGCGGTCATCTCGCTGGGCGGCATGGTCTACAAGGGTTCCGTGCGTGTCGGCGGCGACAAGTTCGACGAAGCCATCGTCAACTATATCCGCCGCAACTACGGCATGCTGATCGGCGAGCCCACCGCCGAACTCATCAAGAAGGAAATCGGCTCGGCGTTCCCGGGTTCCGAAGTCCGCGAGATCGAGGTCAAGGGCCGCAACCTGGCCGAAGGCGTGCCGCGCAGCTTCACGGTCTCGTCCAACGAGATTCTTGAATCCCTGACCGATCCGCTCAACCAGATCGTCTCCGCCGTCAAGATCGCCCTTGAGCAAACCCCGCCCGAACTCGGCGCCGACATCACCGACAAGGGTATCGCCCTGACCGGCGGCGGCGCCCTGTTGCGCGACCTGGACCGCCTGCTGCAAGAAGAAACCGGCCTGCCGGTGGTGGTCGCCGACGATCCCCTGACCTGCGTCGTACGCGGTTGCGGCGAGGCGCTGGAACACCTTGAGAAACTGGGCGCGATCTTCATCAACGACTAATCCTGCCCGTCAGCCCGGAGCCCCGCTTTTTCACGGCTCCGGCCGCTGCGGGGGCGGCGGGCGCGGGCGCCCGGGCTGAGATTCATGCAACGACAAGGGACTCCTCCCCTATTCAGGCGCGGCCCACCGGCGGAGGTGCGGCTGGTTGTTCTGGTCGCCCTGGCGTTGGCCTTGATCATCATGGATTCGCAATGGCGCATGCTGGAACCGGCGCGTCGCGCGGTATCCGTGGCGCTGTACCCCTTCCAGCGCGCCGTCATGGCGCCGCGCGATCTGGTCCAGCAAGTCAACGAATGGGTCAACGCGGCCAACCTCATCCGCAGCGAAAACGAAGCCCTGCAACGCCAGCGCATCGAACTGGCCCAGGTGGCCACGCACGCGGCGCAGCTGGCTGCCGAAAACGCCCAATTGCGCCGCCTGCTCGGCGTGACCGACACCGTGGCCCAGTCGGCCGTGGTGGTGGAAGTGCTGTACGAACCCACCAACGCCTTCAACCAGCGGCTGGTCTTCAATAAAGGCAGCAAGGCCGGCCTGGCGCCGGGCATGCCCGTCATCGACGAAGGCGGCGTGGTCGGCCAGATCGTGCGTGTCACGCCCATGACCGCCGAGGCCGCCTTGGTCACCGACGAACAGGTTTCCATTCCCGTGCAGCTGCTGCGCAACGGCCTGCGGCTGATTGCGTTCGGCGGGAACTCGCCGGGCAAGATGGAGGTCCGTTACCTGGCGGCCAATGCCGACATCAAGGAAGGCGATACTATCGTCACCAGTGGCGTCGGCGGCCTGTTTCCCGCCGGCCTGCCGGTGGCCAAGGTAACCTCGGTCGAACGCGACACCGCTTCCGGCTTCGCGCGCGCCGTCTGCGAACCGCTGGCCCACCCTGAACGTTATCGACACTTCCTGGTCCTGCAGGTGGATGTGGAACGTGCCGAGTCCAACCGTCAGGAGGTCGATTCCGGTGGATCGGACTAATCAATCATCAGGGCAACCCCGGCGCCGCCTGGGTACGCCCAGCAATGTGCACCCCGAACGCCTGTCCGGCCCGGCGCACGGCGTGTTCGTCTGGGGCACCATCCTGCTGGTCTGGCTGGTGTCGCTGCTGCCATGGCGGCTGTGGCAGGGCGCGCCCGATGTCCTGATCCTGATCATCGCTTTCTGGTGCGTGCACGAACCGCGCCGCGTCGGCCTGTTCACCGCGTTCTGCTTCGGCCTGCTGATGGACGTGCACGACGCCGGCCTGCTCGGCGAACATGCGCTGTCCTACACCCTGGTTGCCTATGGGGCCGTGGTGCTGCATCGCCGCCTGCAACGCTTCGATCTCTGGAGCCAGGCCATGCACATGCTGCCTGTGTTCCTGATTGCGCGTTTCGTCACGCAGATCATCCACGCCTGGCTGGCCGGCAAATGGCCGGGCTGGGACTGGGGCGTCAGCGTCGCCATCACCGCCGCCCTGTGGCCGCTGGCGGGCTGGGTCCTGCACTTGCCGCAGCGCGGTGCCGACGACGCCGAGTCTTCCTCCGCCTGACGGCGGCGCCGCGTCATGTTCGAATTCAAGAAAACCGGCCAGCAGCAAAAGCAGCGCTTCCGCCTGCGCGCCTGGGTGGGCGGCGTGTTTGCGCTGGCCTGCTTCGGCGTGCTGGTGGGCCGGTTCTGGTACCTGCAGGTGGATCGCTACGAAGGCCTGTCCGAACGCGCCGACCGCAACCGCATCGCGGTCGTGCCGATCCCACCGCGCCGCGGCGAGATCCTGGACCGCAACGGCGAAGTCCTGGCCCGCAACTATCGCACCTACACGCTTGAAGTCGTGCCGGCCCATGCCGGCAACATGAACGCGCTGTTCGAACGCCTGACCCAGGTCGTCTACATCAGCCCGGCCGACCAGCGCCGCTTCAAGCGCCGCGCGGCCGAATCCAGCCGCTACGCCAGCCTGCAGCTGCGCAACAACCTGAACGAAACCGAGGCCGCCTGGTTCGCGGCCCACGCCTTCCAGTTCCCGGGCGTGGAGTTGCGTGCCCGCTGGGTCCGCGAATACCCGCAAGGCCAGTCCGCCGCCCATGTGGTGGGCTACATCGGGCGTATCGCCGAAGGCGACAACGAAGAACTTGAACGCGCCGGCTTGTTGGGCAACTACCGCGGCACCGACGTCATCGGCAAGAAGGGCATCGAGAAAACCTGGGAAGAAGCCCTGCATGGCCGCACCGGGCTCGAAGAGGTCGAAGTCACCGCCGGCGGACGCCCCATGCGCACGCTGCGCCGCATCGACCCCGTGCCCGGCTCGGACATCATGCTGTCCATCGACCTGGGCCTGCAGAAGGTCGCTGAAGAAGCCTTCGAAGGCCAGCGCGGCGCGCTGGTCGCGATCGACCCGGACACCGGCGAGGTGCTGGCCTTCGTGTCGCAACCCTCGTTCGACCCGAACCTGTTCGTGGACGGCATCGACGTGGACAACTGGCGCATGCTGAACGAATCGCCCGACCATCCGCTGATCAACCGGCCGCTGTACGGTACCTATCCCATCGGCTCCACCTACAAGCCGTTCGTGGGCCTGGCCGCGCTGGAACTGGGCAAGCGCCGCGCCACCGACCGGATCTCCGATCCCGGCTACTACGAGTTCGGCGGCCAGAAGTTTCGCAACGCTGGCGGCGCCGCCTACGGCATGACCGACATGCACAAGGCGATCGTGGTGTCGTCGGATACCTATTTCTATTCGCTCGGCCCCGAGATCGGCGTGAACGCGCTGCACGACTTCACCAAGCAGTTCGGCTTCGGCCAGATCACCGGCATCGACCTCGAAGGCGAAAAGCGCGGCGTGCTGCCGTCCACCGACTGGAAGCGTTCCGCCTATAAGGAAAAGGACCGCCAGCGCTGGTACGCTGGTGAGACCATTTCGGTGGCGGTGGGCCAGGGCTACAACGCGTTCACGCTGCTGCAACTGGCGCAGGGGACGTCCACCCTGGCCAACAACGGTCTGTACCGCCGTCCGCACCTGGTGCACGCGGTCCGCGACCCGCGCACTGGCGTAGCCAAACCCACCGAGTCCGCGCCCGATTACCGCATTCCGCTCAAGCAGGCCAACGTCGACGTCATCAAGAACGCGATGGCCGACGTGGTCCGCGCCGGCACGGCCCGCCGCGCGTTCGCCAACGCCCCTTACCAGGCCGCCGGCAAGACTGGCACGGCCCAGGTGTTCAGCCTGCGCGGCGGCCATTACCGCGCCAGCGCCATTGACGAACGCCTGCGCGACCACGCGTTGTTCATGGGCTTCGCGCCGCTCGAACATCCGCGCATCGCCGTCTCGCTGATCGTCGAGAATGCCGGCTGGGGTGCCAGCGTGGCCGCCCCGGTGGCACGCAAGGTGTTCGACTACTGGCTGGCCAAGGATCGGCAGGACAAGATCGTGCGGCCAGACCGCAACCCGCCGCTGGCCACGGTTGAAACCATTACTTCCGACGTGGTGCGCCGGCAATGAAGCGTCTCGGCCTGATCCTGTTGCGCGTCTTCACGGCTTTCGATTGGCCGCTGTTGGCCATCCTGATGATGTTCGCCGCGCTTGGCCTGACCGTCATGCATTCGGCGGTGGGTGGCACGGACTGGCGCTTCGCCGAGCAATCGCGCAATTTCATCATCGCGTTCTTCGCCATGTGGGTCATGGCCCTGATCCCGCCCAAATGGCTGATGAAACTGGCGCTGCCGTTCTATGTCACGGGCGTGGTGCTGCTGCTGGGCGTCGAGTTTTTCGGTGAAACCAGCAAGGGTGCGACCCGCTGGCTGAACCTGGGCGTCACCCGCATCCAGCCGTCTGAAATGATGAAGATCGGCGTGCCCATGATGCTGGCCTGGTACTTCCAGCGCCACGAGGGCGCCGTGCGCATCCGCGACTTCCTGGCCGCCGCTGCCATGCTGGCCGCGCCGTTCGGCCTGATCGTGCTGCAACCCGACCTGGGCACCGCGCTGCTGGTGTTCGGCGCCGGCTTTTTCGTCATCTATTTCGCCGGCCTGTCGTTCAAGCTGCTGGTCCCGGTCATGCTGGCCGGCATCATTGGCATCGGCACGCTGGTCTACTACGAAGACCAGCTCTGCGAACCCGACGTCAACTGGGTGGTGCTGCACGACTACCAGAAGCACCGCGTCTGCACGCTGCTCAACCCCAGCTCCGACCCTCTGGGCAAGGGCTTCCACACGATCCAATCGATGATCGCGGTGGGCTCGGGCGGCGTCTACGGCAAGGGCTACATGAAGGGCACCCAGACGCACCTGGACTTCATCCCCGAACGCACGACCGACTTCATCTTCGCCGTCTACGCCGAGGAATTCGGCCTGTACGGCGGCATCGCGATCCTGGTCCTGTACGGCCTGATGATGGCCCGCGGCCTGACGATCGCTTCCCGCGCCTCCTCCCAATTCGGCCGATTGCTATCCGGCGCGCTGACGATGATGCTGTTCATCTACGTCTTCGTGAACGTCGGCATGGTGACAGGCATCCTGCCGGTGGTCGGCGTCCCGCTTCCCTTCATGAGCTACGGCGGCACAGCCCTGTTCACCATGGGCATCGCATTCGGGATCATGATGAGTATCAGTCGGCATAGGTCGGTTAAGACTTAAGGACTTTGGGTTCTTTTGTCGTTTTGATCTTCGTAGGCCGCCGAGGGCGAGGGGCTTCGTGGTGGCGGGCGCCCACGATTGCGGTCCGGAGCCTTCGCTCCGGACTGCCCCCTCGTCATCTTCGTCCAGGCCTTCGGCCTTCCCTTCAGATTCCCTCGGGCGCATCGAGGTTGCCCGCCACCACGAAGCCCCTCGCCCTCGGCTACGAGTGTGCAGAAATGGCATGCCGCTAGAGCGGGGTGGGGCGGTGGGGTTTGCGTCGCTCGCCCCAGGCCGGCCGCGCGGGCGGCCTTTTGGGGCTTTCGCACTGTGGGACGTCGTGAAGTTTGCGCTGCGCGCTTGCGGAGGGACTGTACTTTCAGCGTTACCGACGGGGCACGACCCACATCAGCAAATCACAGAGATACCACCATCGGCGCGCAGCGTCATTGGAGGCCGCAAGACACCGTGTAAGCCCCAAAAGGCCGCCCGCGCGGCCGGCCTGGGGCGAGCCCCGCAAGATCTCTCTCTTCCCCCCGCCGCTGGCAAAAACGCCAAGCACACCACCCGTCCCAGCACCCGGCAGGATTCAAATCCTGTGAGCCTGTTGCGTTGGTGGGCGGTGAGGGCGGGGCGTGTAGATGCGCCCGACGGAATCCGTAGGGAGCCGAAGGCGGACGAGGATGAGGAAGGGGGGGCCGCCGAGGCGAGTCCGGAGCGAAGGCTCCGGACCGCAATCGTAGCCCCGCCCTCACCGCCCACCAACGCAACAGGCGGCTCAAGAACCCCTGAGCCGCCTGTACACAACAACCATAAAACCAAAACCAAAACCCTACGGCAACGCATCCCCCACACCCAGATCCGACGCCAGCGTCTTCAACCCGTCCCAGATGCGGGAGTCGAATTCCAGGGAGTCTGCGTTCAGCGCACGGTTGCGTGCTTCGTATTCGCCTGGATATTGGACGCCGTCCACGCCTGGTTGCGGCGGGCAGGCGTGCAGGTAGTCGATGAACGCGCCCACTTCCATCGAGCGCCAGTCCGTATTGAAATCCACCTGCGGGTCCAGCAGCAGCGCGAACATATTGTTCGTCGCCACGCCATTGCGCGGATGTTCCGGCTGGATCGTGCCGCCGCCCGACAGCACGCCGGCCAGCAGTTCGGCCACCAACCCCATTGCATAACCCTTGTGGCCGCCGAACGGCAGCAGCGCGCCCGGCGGGTCCGTGAACAGCGCGCCCGGGTCCGTGGTCGGATTGCCCTGCGCGTCGATCAGCGAGCCCGGCGGTGCCTGCTCACCTTTGGCGGCGAGCACCCGCGCCTTGTTCACCGCGATCGAGCTTGTTGCCATATCGACGATGAACGGCGGGCGGCCGCCCGGCAGCGGGCCGGCGAAGCACAGCGGGTTGGTCGTCAGGCAAGCGCGTGCGCCGCCGAACGGGGCTACCGTTGGCGCGCGGTTGATCACATTGGTGAATGCCAGCAGGATCAGGCCCTTGGCCGCCACCATTTCGCCGTAATGACCCATGCGCCCCAGATGGTGGCTGTGGCGTAGCGTCAGAATGCACTGGCCGTGTTCCTGCGTGCGCTCGATGGCCTTCTCGATCACTACCTTGCCCACATACTGGCCCAGTCCATGGTGGCCGTCGTACGCCAGCATGGCGCCGCGGTCATTGAGCAATTCCGGGCGGCCGTCGGCTTGCGCCAGGCCTTCGCTCAGCACGCGCCGGTAGTTCGTCAGGATCGACAGGCCATGGCTGGTGTAGCCGACCCGGTCGGACTCCACCAGATGCTCGGCCACGGCGAGTGCGATATCGTCGGGCACGCCTTGCGCCACCAGCGCGCGGCGTCCGAATTCAGTGGCTTGGGCGATAGAAATTTTCATGATGCGGCCTCCTTACAGCCAGCCCAGCCAGCGCCAGTACGTCATGCCCATCACGATCATCAGCGCATAGCCGATGATGGTGACCAGGATGCCGACCTTGGCGAACTGCTTGGCATTGAAGGTTTCGGTGCCCAGGCACACCATGTTCTGCGGCGCATTGATCGGCAGGATGAAGCCGTAGCTCACCACGAAGCCCAGCAGCATGGTCATGCCCAGGCGGCTGAAGTCGCCCGGCAGCGTGGCCAGCACCGAGATCAGGATTGGCAGCATCGCCGACGTCAGCGCGGTGGCGCTGGCGAAACCCAGGTGGATGATGATCAGGAACGCGGCCAGGATCGCGAAGATCGCCAGCGGCCCCAGGTGGTCCAGGCCCGTGTGCTGCACGACCTGGTTGCCCAGCCATTGGCCGGCCTGCGTGGTCAGCAACGCGGTGCCCAGGCTGATGCCCACGCCGAACACGATCACCGTGCCCCATGGAATGCGCGATTGCACGTCTTTCCAGGTCATCACGCCAAAGCGCGGCAGCATCAGCAGCACCAGGCCGAAGTAGGTGGTCGAGGTTGTATCGAAACTGTGCAGCTTGCCTTCGGTGGACCAGAACAGCAGCAGCATCACCGACACCGCCATCAAGCGCTTTTGCGCGCCCGTCATGGGGCCCAGTTCAAGCAGCGATTTTTCGACCGCTTCCTTGCCTCCCGCGATGCTGTCGCTTTCCGGCGGCAGCAGCTTGAGCACGATGATGATCAGCACGGCCGACATGATCAGCGACCAGGGGGCGCCAGCGATCAGCCAGTCCGACCAGGCCACGCGCTGGCCCAGCATCTTTTCCATGAAGCCGACCGTCAGCAGGTTCTGCGCCGCGGCGGTCTGGATGCCGACGTTCCAGATGCTGGTGGCCTGCGCCACGATGATCATGATGCCGGCGGCGATGTTCGAGCGCTTGTCCACGCCGAAGGCCGCGATGACGCCCATCATGATGGGCACCACGGCCGCGCTGCGGGCGGTGGCGCTGGGCACCACCAGGCTCAGCACGATCGTCACCGCGATACATCCGATCAGGATGCGGCGGGTGCTGGTGCCGACCTTGGACAGGGTCACCAGCGCGATGCGCCGGTCCAGCCCGGTGAATGTCATGGCCGCCGCGATGAACAGCGCGCCCGTCACCAGGGCCAGCGCCGAGTTGGCGAAGCCGGTCAGCGCCATGCTGATGGCGGCCGAGGTGCCGTACAGCACCCCCGGGTCCTTGATTGTCGGAGCCGTGCCCAGCAGGAAGGCCATCAGCGTCGTGATCATGATCGCGCTGGCTTCGTAGGACACGGCTTCGGTAATCCAGACCACCACCGCGAACGCGAGAATGGCGAGCATCCGGTGGCCGGCGACCGGCAGATCGGCCGGCAATGGCAACATCAGCACGCCGATCATTACGATGAAGCCGGCGATGAGTCCGATGGGAATTTTTGCTTTCTTTGGGGCTTGCGAGGCAGGGACAGCGGCTGGCGCAGTCATATCCATCTCCGGTTGAGGTCAAACTGACGGCACATCGCAACCAGGCCCGGGGCATGATCAAAGCGAAGTGCCGACGCTACAGAATGATCGTGACGGCATTGAGGAAAACCCGTATTGATATGGGTCAAGCCAGTGGAGATTGGCGCTTGTAAAAAACCCATCCCGGGCATTATGCTCGTCGCCCCATATCGGTCGCAACTTTAGATTGTTGCGTAGACGCAAACAAATAGCCCATGACCGAGCGGTCATAAGCGGCTAATTCGTACGTGTTATGGCGCGAATGCGGTCAGCCCAAGGCCAGGCGCAGTTGCTCGTCCAGGTGCAGCGTGGGCGCCACGCGCCAGCCGCTCTGGGCATAGCGCAGCCAGCGGCCCAGCACCAGATGCGTCAGCAGGCTGGCATGGGCGGCCACGTTGGCTTCGGGGGGCAGGCCGCCGTCGGTGACGGCGATGCGCAGCGATTGTTTCAGCGACGCTTCGATGCGGTCGTTGATGTGGTTGATGCGTTCCTGCAGGCGGTTGTCTTCGGTGACCAATGCATCGCCGGTCAGAACCCGGGTCATGCCTTTGTTGCGTTCCGAGAAGGTCAGCAGCATCGACACGGTCTTGTGGGCTTGCGACAGGCCGTAGGGTTCCGCCAGGGCGATCTGGTTCACCAGCGTGAAGATGCTGGTCTCGATGAATTCGATCAGGCCCTCGAACATCTGCGCCTTGCTGGCGAAATGCCGGTACAGCGCGGCTTCCGAGACGGCCAGGCGAGCCGCCAGCGCGGCGGTGGTGATGCGCGCGGCGTGCGGTTGCTCCAGCATCTCGGCCAGGGTCTGCAGGATCTGGGTCTTGCGCTCGCCGGGTTTGCTCGCCATGGACGGGTCTGCTGACGGTGGATGAGAAGAAGGCGCCGGCCGTTATCCCCGCAAGGGACGCCGGCGCAACAGCAAATCACTGACGGAGTTTACCCGCAAGTCGACGTAGGCCGGCCGTTGCGAACGGCCGCGCGAGAACGGGGTGCCAGGGTGGAATACGTGCACCGTGCGCAACCCCGCCTGGCGGGCGCCGCGCAGGTTGGCCAGCGTGTCTTCCACCAGCACGGCCCGGCGCGCCGGCACGCCTTCGCGGGCCAGCACATAGCGCAGCAGGGCGGGCGACGGCTTGGGGCGGAATTCGCCGTGCAGCCGCATGTGCTCGATGGCCCACAGGCTGTCGAACTGGCGCAGGATGCCCAGGCGTTGCAGCACCGCGCGCGCATAGTGCAGCGGCGCGTTGGTCAGCAGCACCTTGCGGCCGGGCAGCTGGCGCAACTTGTAGGCCAGCCCCTTTTCGGCGCGCACCAGCGGATTGACGTCGAAGTCGTGGCTGCGGTGCAGGAAGGCGTGGGGATCCACGCCATGGTTGCGCACCATGCCGATCATGGTGGCCCCGTAGCGTTTCCAGTATTGCTTGCGCACCTGGTTGGCCGTGTCGACATCGACGCCCAGCGCCTCGACCACCGCCATGGTCATGCCATGGTCGATGCGCGGAAAGATGGCGTGGGAGGTGTCGTGGAGCGTGTTGTCCAGATCGAACAACCACAGGCGCCCGGAGGCGCCTGTGGCCATGCGGCGCGAGCGGCGCTGGCGCACCGCCGGCCGCAGCAGGGTGCGCTGCGCCCGCATCAATGCGAGCTGATCATCGTGCCAACGCCTTGGTCGGTCAGGATTTCCAGCAGCAGGCAGTGCGGCACGCGGCCGTCGACGATGTGCACCGAGTTGACGCCGTTCTTGGCGGCGTCCAGGGCGGACGAGATCTTGGGCAGCATGCCGCCCGAGATCGTGCCGTCGGCGAACAACTCGTCGATGGTCTGGGCCGACAGGCTGCGCAAGAGCTTGCCCGCCTTGTCCAGCACGCCCGGGGTGTTGGTCAGCATCAGCAGTTTTTCGGCGCCCAGCACTTCGGCCATCTTGCCGGCGACGACGTCGGCATTGATGTTGTAGGCCGTGCCGTCTTCGCCATAGCCGATGGGCGAGATGACGGGGATGAACTGGTCGTCCTGCAAGGCCTTGACCACCGCCGGTTCGACCAGGGTGATGTCGCCCACGAAGCCGATGTCGATCGGTTCGGCGGGGTTTTCCTTGTTGGCCATCAGTTTCTTCTGGGCCTGGATCAGTCCGCCGTCCTTGCCGGTCAGGCCCACGGCCTTGCCGCCGACCTCGTTGATCATCATGACGATGTCTTGCTGGACCTGGCCGCCCAGCACCCATTCGACCACTTCCATGGTTTCGGCGTCGGTGACCCGCATGCCCTGGATGAAGGTGCCTTGCTTGCCGATGCGGCGCAGCGCGTCATCGATCTGCGGACCACCGCCGTGGACCACCACCGGATTCAGACCCACCAGCTTGAGCAGCACCACGTCGTGCGCGAAGCTGCGCTGCAAGCGTTCTTCCGTCATGGCGTTGCCGCCGTACTTGACCACGATGGTTTTGCCGTGGAATCGTCGGATATAAGGCAGCGCTTCGGAGAGCACGGCGGCTTTGACAGCGGGAGACGAGACGGCAGCAGGGTCGGGGGTGTCGGTCATGGCAGCGATGTGGGCAATGAGTAGAGTATGAAAGTTAGAGGTTGGAAGCCTGCGCGCCAATGATGACGCGATGGCGTTGCCCCCCGTGGGGGCATAGGGGTCCCGCAGTAAAAAATGCCTGCACAGGAACGCGTTGGCAACGCGGTAGCGCAAGCATACGACGGATTGTAGACCGCACAGGTTCCTTATGCTTTAAACCCATGTTCATATGGCCGACAAATAACCGGCATTGGGGTAAATTGGGGGCGTTTTCGCAACGGAGCACCCCTCATGAGGGGGCAGTTCCACACCGGCTGGGCATATGCCCCCAATTTCTACCAATAAAAGAGGCAACTCATGCGTTTGAATTTCGTCCGCTCTGCCCTGGTGGCGTCGGCTCTCCTGGTGTCGGCCACGGCCGCGCACGCTGAAAAGATCGTGGTGGGTGCCACCCAGGTTCCGCACGCCGAGATCCTGGAAGTGGTCAAGCCCCAGCTGGCCAAGGAAGGTGTGGAGCTCGACATCAAGGTCTTCAACGACTACGTGCAGCCCAACCTGCAACTGGTGGACAAGCAGCTGGACGCCAACTTCTTCCAGCACAAGCCCTACCTGGACAGCTTCAACAAGGACCGCAAGGCCACGCTGGTGCCGGTCGCCCTGGTGCACGTGGAGCCCTTCGGCGGCTACTCGAAGAAGATCAAGAGCCTGTCCGAGCTGAAGGACGGCGCCCTGGTCGCCATCCCGAACGATCCGTCCAACGGCGGCCGCGCGCTGGTGCTGCTGCAAAAGCAGGGCGTCATCAAGCTGAAGGATCCGTCCAACATCCTGGCGACCGCCGCCGATGTGGTCGAGAACCCCAAGAAGCTGAAATTCCGCGAACTCGAGGCCGCCATGCTGCCGCGCTCGCTGGACGACGTCGACCTGGCCCTGATCAACACCAACTACGCGCTGGAAGCCGGCCTGGTGCCGACCAAGGACGCGCTGTTCATCGAAGGCGCCGATTCTCCCTACGCCAACATCCTGGTGACGCGCACCGACAACAAGGACGCGCCGGGCATCAAGAAGCTGGTCAACGCGCTGCATTCGCCCGAGGTGAAGAAGTTCATCCTCGACAAGTACAAGGGTGCCGTGGTCCCGGCGTTCTGATACGACGCAGGGCACACCCTGTTGCTGAAACCGCCCGCTTGCCGGGCGGTTTTCTTTTGATCCGAGGCCGGGCGCAAGCGCCCCGCGCTACGCCGGTGAATCGGTGTAGCCGCCCGAAAAGAAAACCGCCCGGCGAGCGGGCGGCGTTCGGTAGCGGGCAGGGCCGGGGTCAGCCGGCGGCCAGTGCCTTTTCGACGGTGGCGTGGAACTCGGCCACGTCGTATTCCCCCAGGTATCGCTTGATAATGCGCCCCTTTTTGTCGATCAGGAACGCGGTCGGCGTCAGGCGGATGTCGCCGAAGGCGCGCGCGATGTCGCCCTTGGAGTCCAGCGCCACGGGGAAGGGCAGCTTGCGGCTGTCGGCGAAATTCAGCACGAAATTCGGTGGGTCGTAGTTCATGGCGACCGCGATGGCCTCGTAGCCCTTGCCAGCGTATTCGTTATAGGCCGAGATGGTCTCCGGCATCTGCTTGACGCAGGTGACGCAGCTGGTGGCCCAGAATTTCACCAGCACCACCTTGCCGCGCAGATCCTGCATCGAGAAGGTCTTGCCTTCCAGCGTGGTGAAGGTGACGTCGGGCGCGGTCTGCGCCGGCCGCATGACGAACCAGGCGCCGATGCCGACCGCCACCAGGACGGCCAGGGCTACGATGGCTTTTTTCATTTGATGGGCATGGCTTCTACGGCGCTGCCACCGCTGGGTGCGTTGCTGTCGCCGCTGTTGCTGGCTGCGCCTGCGCCGCTTTCGATGGGGGCCTTGGTTTCAGAAGAACTCGACTTGTTGCTGTTCGACAGGCGAATGGCTTCTTCGCGGCTGATGGTTTCGAACAGTTTTACCACCTTTGCCACGCCGCCGACATCGGCCGTCGCATTGGCGGCGTAGTCGCCTTCGGCCTGTGTCACCTTGCCCATCAGGTACACGACGCTGTGGTCGGTGGTCAGGGCGATGGTGCCGGACGGCACGTACTTGGTGTTGATCAGCGTGGTCTTGACCTTGGAGGTCAGCCAGGTGTCGTTGGAGCGCACGCCGAACGAGGCGATCGGGCCGACATTGAGCTGGTTGATCACCTGCTTGACGTTTTCGACGCCCTGCGCGATGGCGGTGGCCTGGGACTTGGCTTCCTCGGTGGGAACGTCGCCCGTCAGCAGCAAGTGGCCGCCGTAGGCCATGGCGTTGACGCGCGCCGTGTCACCCAGCTTTTGCGAGATCTGGCTCTGGGCCTTGAACGCCATGTTCTGGTCTTCGAGCTGGATGCCCGAGGTACGCCGGTCGGTCACGACCACCGCGGTGGTGGCGGCCGCGCCGCCCACGATCAGGGGGGCGCAGGCGGACAGCGACAGCGTGGCAGCGGACAGGGCCGCGGCAAGCAGCAGGGGGCGGGCGGCGGTTCTGGCGTCAGGAATCATTCGGTGTCTCCAAGCAGAAGAGCGTCAATGCCGTCGCAAAGCGCGTGCAGCAGCAGTATATGGACTTCCTGGATGCGCATCGTGCGATCACTGGGAACACATAGATGGACGTCCATCGGCGTGATGAGTTCCCCCATGACGCCGCCGCCCTTGCCTGTCAGGGCCAGCACATGCATTTCGCGGCTGGCCGCGGCTTCCATGGCGCGGACCACGTTGGGCGAGTTGCCGCTGGTGGAAATGGCCACCAGCACGTCGCCTGCCTGGCCAAAGGCGTTCACCTGGCGTTCGTAGACTTCGTCAAAGCCGTAGTCGTTGCCCACCGCGGTCAGGATGGAGGTGTCGGTATTGAGGGCGATGCCGGCCAGGGGCAGGCGTTCGCGTTCGAAGCGGCCCACCAGTTCGGCGATGAAATGCTGCGCGTCGGCGGCCGAGCCGCCGTTGCCGCACGCCAGAATCTTGCCGTTATTGGCCAGCGAGCCGAATAGCACGTCCACCGCCACTGCCAGCGGTTCGGCCAGGACGTTCATACTTTGTTCGCATGCAGCCATGGCGTCGCGAAAATGCGACGTCATACGAGAGGTCATATCCATGGGCGCGATTATCTCACGCGCCGAGGGAAATCAATCCAGCGCGAACGCGGCGCGCAGCCATTGGACCCGGCCGCCGTCGAAGACCACGGCGTCGAAGCGGGCCGCGGGCGCGGCGCCCCGCCAATGGCGCCGCGCCAGTTCCGGCAGCCAATGGGCCGCGGCGCGCGCCAGGCGGGACTGCTTGGCGCGGTCGATGCTGGCGGCGGCGCCGCCGTAGGCGTCGGCCTGGCGCGACCGGACCTCGACGAACACCAGGATGTCGCCGTCGCGCATGGCCAGGTCGATTTCGCCGGCGCGGCAGTGCAGGTTGCGGGCCAGCAGTACCAGGCCGTTGGCCTGCAGCAGCCGCAGCGCGGTGTCCTCGTGGCCGTCGCCGGTGCGTTGGCGGGGCGAGCGCCGCGGGGGCGGACGGTCCGGTGGCGGGCGCCGGGCCGCGCGGCGGCGGCGCTTGTCGGCGCGGCGGCGCGCGGCCAGGGCCAGTTCAAAGGCAAGGATGTCATCCGTCATGCGGGCTCCGGAAGCGGGCGGGCGATGGCGGCTACACTGGCATGGTTTTCCGCGTAAGTAGGCCGTAATGAATCAAAATGTCTCATCCCCGGTGGCCGGCGACGCCTGGACCCGCGTTGCAGAACGCGTGGCCGGCCAGCACTGGCCCGCGCAGGCGCTGTATGTGGTGGCCACACCGATCGGCAATCTGGGCGACCTGGGGCTGCGCGCCTGGCACGCCTTGCAGGGCGCCGACGTGATCGCGGCCGAAGACACCCGCGCCAGCCGCACGCTGCTGGACGCCTGGGGCGTGACGACACCGCTCATGGCGGCTCACCGCCACAATGAAGCCGCCGCCGCCCAGGCCATCTGTGAACGCCTGGCCCAGGGTCAGCGCGTGGCGCTGGTGTCCGATGCCGGCGCGCCCGCGGTCAGCGACCCCGGCGCGCGCGTGGTGCGGGCCGTGCGCGAGGCCGGCTTCGCGGTCGTGCCGATTCCTGGTCCCAGCGCCGTGATTACCGCCCTGATGGGCAGCGGCGTCACGACCGACGAGAACCCCGCCTATGCCTTCGCCGGCTTTCCGCCGTCCAAGGCCGTGGCGCGCCAACGCTGGCTGCGCAGCTGGTGCGCGCTGCCCGCGCCGGTCGTGATGTTCGAATCGCCGCACCGCCTGGCCGCCACGATGGCCGACCTGCTCGAGGTCTGCGGGCCCGATCGCCTATTGACCGTGGCGCGCGAGCTGACCAAGCGCTTCGAGGAAATCGCCACTTTCCCGCTGGGCGAGGCCGCCGCGTGGCTGGCGGCGGACGCGCATCGCGAACAAGGCGAATTCGTGCTGATCGCGCATGCCCGGCCCGGCCAGGAGGCCGACGACGAAGCCGATCCGCGCACTGACGCGCTGCTGGACGCCTTGCTTGAAACGCTGTCCCTGCGCGATGCTTCCAAGGTGGCGGCCAAGGTCACCGGGCTGCCGCGTGATGTGTTGTACAACCGGGCGCTGGCCCGCAAGAATTCGTAAGACATGGTTTACACAGCAGTCGCTCCCAAGCGTCCCGGCGAGCCCGAGGCACGCATTGTCTACCGTGACATTCCCACCCCGCTGGGCGAGATGCGCCTGGTGGCCAGCGCCAAGGGCCTGCGTGGCGCCTGGTTCACCGACCAGACGCTGTTGCCGTCGGCCGAGGGCTGGACGCGCCAGGACGCCGATCCCATCCTGGAACAGGCGCGGCGCGAACTGAACGAATGGTTCGCCGGCCAGCGCCGTGATTTCGAGGTGGCGCTGGACCCGGTGGGCACGCCCTTCCAGCACGAGGTCTGGCGCGCCCTGTGCGACCTGGACTTCGGCAAGCTCGCCAGCTACGGCGAGCTGGCGCGCACGGTGGGCCGCCCCAAGGGCGCCCAGGCCATCGGCGGGGCGGTGGGGCGCAATCCCATCATCATCATCATTCCGTGCCACCGCGTGATCGGCGCCGATACGTCATTGACGGGCTTTGGCGGCGGCTTGCCGCGCAAGCAGGCGTTGCTGGAGCACGAAGGCAGCCGCTACCTGAGCCGCAATCCACGCGCGCGCCGGGTCTGCGACGGCCAGGTCGAACTGCCGTTCGAGCCGCCGTCCTTCGACTGGCCGCCGGCCAGGTAGGCCAGGGCCGCGGTCTTCTTATTGGGCGGCGATGCTGGGCGTGATGCCGATGCGGTCGGCCACGCGCTGCACGGCGTTCATGGCGCTCTGGCGGTCGGGGTAGGGGCCGATCTTGACCCGGTACAGGTTGTTGGATTGCTCCACGCTGGCGGGCGGCGCGCCCTCGGCGCCCAATTGCGTATTGATGCGGCTGACCAGCGACTGCGCGTTGGCGGGTTGGCTGAACGCGCCCACCTGCAGGTAGACGCTGCCCGCGCCGCCGGCCACAGGTTGGCGCACCGGCGCGCTGCCCGGTGCCGGCGCGGGTTGCTGCGCCAGCGGTTGGGCGTCCAGCGCCACCGGCACGGCGGCCACGGGCGCCACCACCGGCGTGGAACCGATGGCCGATGCGGGTTCGGGGGCCGGAGCGCCCGACGACGCCCAGCGCCGGATCTCGTCCTGCTGGATGCTTTCCACCACCACCTGGCCGCTGCCTGGTCCGATGATGCCCAGCTTGTAGGCGGCCACGTAGGACAAGTCCATGATGCGGTCGCTATGGAACGGGCCGCGGTCGTTGACGCGCACGATGACGGTCTTGCCATTGACCAGGCTGGTGACCCGGGCGTAGCTGGGGATCGGCAGCGTGGTGTGCGCGGCCGTCATGGCATACATGTCGTAGGGCTCGCCGATGGACGTCGAGTTGCCATGGAATTTCTTGCCGTACCAGGACGCGATGCCCTGCCGCTTGTAGGGCTGGCCGGTGGTGTCGGGCACATAGCGCTGGCCAAACACCACATACGGGCGGTTGGCGCCGCTGGCGTAGGGCTCGATGCGCGGCACCGCGTCCGGCACCTGGTCCAGGTTGGACGGCGGATTGGCATCCGGGCCGTCGTCCTTGTAGTACCCGCCGCCCTTTTTGCGTCCTCCGGTGGAAGAGCAGCCGGCCACGGCAATGGCCAGCAACAGCATCATCAGGATTTGGAGCGGGCGGGACAGGGTCATGCGGATTCGTCGGGCAGTTGGGTGCGATGGCGCACCAGTAGCGGATCGTGGTCGGCAAAGCGCTTGGCGAGCTGTTCGACCACATAGACCGAACGGTGTTGCCCGCCGGTGCAGCCGATGGCCACCGTCAGGTAATTGCGGGTGTCTTGCGTGTACTGCGGCAGCCAGCGGTTCAGGAAGCCGGTGATGTCGTCGATCATCAGGCCCACCTGTTCGTAACCGGCAAGCCAGGCGGCGACGGGCTCGTCGCGGCCGGTCAGCGGGCGCAGGTTGCGGTCGTAATAGGGGTTGGGCAGGCAGCGCACGTCGAACACCAGGTCGGCGTCGCGCGGCACGCCGCGCTTGTAGGCGAACGATTCGAAGGTCAGTACCAGCGGCGCACGGTCGGCCTGGATCAGGTCGCGGATCCAGGCGCGCAATTGGCCGGGCGTGAGCTCGGAGGTATCGATGACGTGCTCTTGCTCGCGCAGCGGCGCCAGCAGTTCGCGTTCCAGGGCGATGCAATCGGTCAGCGACGGCGTGGCGCCGCCGCGTTGCAGCCGGTCGGTCAGCGGGTGGCGCCGGCGCGATTCGGAGTAGCGCTGCACCAGGGTGTCGGTGCTGGCGTCCAGGAAGACCACCCGCAGGCTGGTGCCCATGGCGCGCAACGCGGTGACCACGTCGGGCAGTTCGGCCAGCTCGCCGGGCGAGCGCACGTCGATGGCGACCGCCACGCGTTCCATGCCGTCGTCGCGGGCGTTGGCGATGAATTCGGTCAAGAACCGCACGGGCAGGTTGTCGACGCAGGTATAGCTGGCATCCTCGAGCATGCGCAGGGCAACGGACTTGCCGGAGCCTGAGATGCCGGTTACGAGGACGACTTTCAACATGGACATGATTGTGGCACGCTTTTCCAGGACGATGCCGGCGGGTTGGCATCTGATATGGCCGTAAACTGCGAATCTGCGCCTGTACCGGTCAGTATCCCCTCGCGTAAGCTTGGGTACCCGCACACGATAGATTCACCTACGCGCCCCGCCGTCATGCGTTTGGGGGTTGGAATTCGACTTAGTGTTAACTGGCCCTAGATGTTAGCCCTCATTTCCTTTCGTAGTGTTTCACTGCCGCGGTTTTGGGCCAAATCCTGCCTGCTGGCCGCCGCTTTTGTCGCCTTTTCGGCAGCCCCCGCGTTCGCGCAGGAGGCGCCGCAAACCTTGCAGCCGGGCACCATGGCGGCCCGCGTGGCGGCCTGTACGGCCTGTCACGGCGAGCAGGGCCGCGCCGGCGCCGACGGTTACTATCCGCGCCTGGCGGGCAAGCCCCAGGAATACCTCTATCACCAGTTGCTGAATTTCCGCGACGACCGGCGCCAGTACCGGCCCATGTCGCATCTGCTGGCGGGCTTGCCGGACGCCTATCTGCACGAGATGGCGGCCTACTTCTCGGCGCAGCACGCGCCGTATCCGCCCCCGGCGCGCGCCGACGTGTCCAGCGCCACGCTGGAGGCCGGGCGCAAGCTGGCCCTGTCCGGCGACGCCGCGCGCGGCCTGCCGGCCTGTGCGTCCTGTCATGGCGCGTCGCTGGGCGGGCTGCTGCCCGCCATCCCCGGCCTGCTGGGCCTGCCGCGCGACTACATCGGCTCGCAGATCGGCAGCTGGAAGAACCACCTGCGCCGTGCCGCCGCGCCCGACTGCATGGGCGACATCGCCAACAAGCTCACCCCCGAAGACATCGGCGCCCTGGCCGCCTGGCTGTCGTCTCAACCGGTTGCCGACAACTATGGGCCCGAGCCCGCCGGTTCCTTGCGCCTGCCCGCTGAATGCGGCAGCCAGGCACAACGGTAACGGGGGCGGACGATGAAGCTGATGAAGAAAATCCTGGGATGCCTGCTGGTGCTGATCGTGGCGGTGGCGGGCGGCACGTATTGGCTGGGCACGCGCGACGACGCCAGCACCGGGCCGGCCGCGGCGCCCGCGGACCCGCAGCAGCGGATCGAGCGCGGCCGCTACCTGGCGCTGGCCGGCAATTGCATGGCATGCCATACCGCGCGAGGCGGCCAGGCCTATGCGGGCGGCACGCCCATTCCGACGCCGTTCGGCACGCTCTACGGGCCCAACATCACGCCCGACGAAAAGACCGGCATCGGCACCTGGAGCGCCGATGATTTCTGGCAGGCCCTGCACAACGGCAAGTCGCGCGACGGCACCCTGCTGTATCCCGCCTTTCCGTACACCGAGTACACACGCGTGAGCCGCGCGGATGCCGATGCGCTGTTCGCCTATCTGCGCACCATGACACCGGTCAGCCAGCCCAGCCGGCCGCCCGAGCTCGATTTTCCGTACGACGAGCGCGTGCTGCTGGCGGCCTGGCGCGCCTTATATTTCAAGCCGGGCGTGCAGGAACCCGACCCCGGCCAATCGGCCCAATGGAACCGCGGACGCTATTTGGTCGAAGGCCTGGGCCACTGCGCCGCCTGCCACGCGCCGCGCAACAGCCTGGGCGCCACCCGCCCGGCCGATGGCCTGACGGGCGGCATCATTCCGGGGCTGGACTGGTATGCGCCCCCCCTGACCAACGATCCGCGCACGGGGCTGGGACGCTGGTCGGCGCAGGATATTGCCGACCTGTTGCAGACCGGCATTGCAGCGCATTCCAGCGCCAGCGGCCCGATGGCCGAAGTGGTGCTGGGCAGCACCCAGCACCTGACCGGCGAAGACGCGCTGGCAATGGGCGTGTATCTCAAGTCGTTGCCGGATACGCCGGCTTCGACCCGGCGTCCGGCGGCCGCGGTGTCGCCCGCGGCGATGGACCTGGGCGGCAAGATCTACCGCCAGCAGTGCGTGCAATGCCACCAGGCGGCGGGCGAGGGCAGCCCGGGCGCATGGCCCGCGCTGGCCGGCAATCCGACCGTGACCGCGCCGTCACCGGTCAATGCCATCCGCATGGTGCTGGACGGCGGCTTCGCGCCGGCTACCGCGGCCAATCCGCGGCCTCACGGCATGCCGCCCTTTGGCCAGCTGCTCAACGACAACGACGTCGCGATGCTGGTGTCCTACATCCGCAATAGCTGGGGCAACGAGGCCGGGGGCGTGACGGCGCTGGAGGTCAAGCGCGCGCGCGCTGCCTCGACGCGCAACTGATCAGCGCTGCTGCGCGGCCTGGTTGCAGGCCGCGCGCGCCATCTCGCCCAATGCGCGGATGGCGTCGGCCTGCGCCGCGTCCCACGGATGGCCGTAGTTCAGGCGCAGCGCATTGCCGAATTGGCCGCTGGCCGAGAAGATCGGGCCCGGCGCCACACTGATGCCGCGCGCCAGCGCCTGCTTGTGCAAGGCCAGCGCATCCACTGCCGCAGGCATTTCAATCCACAGGAAGAAGCCGCCCTGAGGGCGCGTGACGCGCGTCCCGGCGGGGAACGCGCGGGCGATCGCATTGGCCATCAGGTCCTGCTGCGCCTGCAGCGTTTCGCGCAGGCGGCGCAGGTGGCGGTCGTAGCCGCCTTGCTCCAGGTATTCGGCGATGGCGCCCTGCGCCGGACTGGATGCCGACAGCGTGGACGACAGCTTCAGGCGCTGCACGCGCTGCGTGTAGCGGCCGGCGGTGGCCCAGCCGATGCGGTAGCCCGGCGCCAGGCATTTTGAAAACGACGCGCAATGCAGCACCAGACCCTGCTGATCGAAGGCCTTGGCAGGCACGGGCCGGACGGCGCCGAAGTACAGCTCGCCGTAGACGTCGTCCTCGATCAGCGGAATCCCGTGGCGCGCCAGCAGTTCGACCAGCTGGCGCTTTTTTTCCTCGGGCATCAGGCTGCCCAGCGGATTCTGGAATTGCGTCATCAGCCAGCAGGCCTTGGGCGCATGGCGCTTGATTGCGGCCTCCATGGCGCCCAGATCCACGCCGGTGCGCGGGTGGGTGGGCACTTCCAGCGCTTTCAGGCCCTGCCGTTCCAGCGCCTGCAGGGCGCCGTAGAACGTGGGTGCTTCGACGATGACCGTATCGCCCGGCTGGGCCACGGCCTGCAGGCACAGGTTCAGCGCTTCCAGTGCGCCATTGGTGATGACGATGTCGCTGGCGGGCACGTTGATGCCCGCGATCAGGTAGCGCAGCGCGATCTGCCGGCGCAGGCCCGGATTGCCGGGCGACAGGTCTTCCATCGTGGCCAGCGGATCCTGGCGCTTCAGGTGCGCCGACATGGCCTGTGCCAGCCGCGGCAGGGGAAACAGCAGCGGCGACGGAAAGGCGGAACCCAGCGGCGTGACGTCGCGGTTGCGGACCGAATCCAGGATGTCGAAGATGCGCTCGCTGATCGCCAGTTCCGTCGACTCGCCGTCGGGACAGGACGTGTCCGGTTCAGGCGGCAGGCTTTCGCTGCGGGTGTTGACGTAGTAGCCGGAGCGGGGACGGGCGCGGATCAAGCCGCGCGCTTCAAGCAGGTAGTAGGCCTGGAACACCGTCGATGGGCTCACGCCGCGGCTAGCGCAGGCGTCGCGCACCGACGGCAGCTTGTCGCCCACGCGCAGCACGCCGTCGCGGATCGACTTGGCGATCTCGTTGGCGAGTTTTTCGTACAGGCTCACGGTGTCGCGGGGCGACGCGCGTTCACTTGCTGCTTTGCAGGATCGCCATGGCCTGGCGTTCCATGAACTCGCCCAGGGTGTCGATGCCGCGCAACTTCAGAATGGTGTTGCGCACGGCGGCTTCGACCAGCACGGCCAGGTTGCGGCCGGCGGCCACTTGCAGCATGACCTTGCGCACGGGCAGGCCCAGCATGTCCTGGGTGATGTCTTGCAGCGGCAGGCGTTCGAACTTGTCCTGCGCGGTGGCGCGCACCAGGTGAACGATCAGTTTCAGGCGCATCTTGCGGCGCACCGAGGTCTCGCCGAAGATGGTACGGATATCGAGCAGGCCCAGGCCGCGCACTTCCAGCAGGTTCTGCAGCAGCTGCGGGCAATGGCCTTCGATCATGTTGGGCGCGGTGCGCGAGAATTCCACGGCGTCGTCGGCCACCAGGCCGTGGCCGCGGGAAATCAGTTCCAGCGCCAGTTCGCTCTTGCCCAGGCCGGATTCGCCGGTGATCAGCACGCCCAGGCCCAGCACGTCGAGAAACACGCCGTGCACCGTGGTGGTGGGCGCGAGCTTCTTGCCCAGGTAGATGCGCAGCAGGTCGATCAGTTGCGCGGCTGCCACCGGGGTGGAAAGCAGCGGCACCTGGTGCTGGTCGCATTGGTCGACGAGGTCTTGCGGCGGCGTCAGGCCGTCGGCCAGCAAAATGGCCGGCACGCCGCCGATCAGCAACTCGTCCATGTGGTGCATGCGGCGGCGCAGGTCGAAGCGGGTGTAGTACGCCAGCTCTTCCTGGCCGAACACCTGGATGCGCGACGGGTGGATCAGGTTCAAGTGACCGACCAGGTCCGCGGCGGCCATGCCGTCATCGGGAATCGCGCGGTCTGCGGCGCCTTGGCCCGAAATCCAGTTGAAGGGGATTTTGTCGGCGTTGTCGTCGACGAGTTCCTGCACCGTGAGCATGGCAGCGTTTCCGCGAGGGGTCAGAGTTGGCCGGTGGTCAGCATCTTGTGGACGACGGCCGGATCGGCCTCCGTGGCCAGGGCTTCGCGCAATGCCTTGTTCGACATGAGTTGCGCCAATTCGGCCAGGATATCCAGATGTTGTTGCGTGGCGGTTTCCGGCACCAGCAGACACAGCAGCATCGAGACGGGCTGGCCGTCCGGTGCGTCGAACGTGATGGGTTGCGCCAGGCGGATGAAGGCGGCCAGCGCCTGCTCCAGGCCCTTCACGCGTCCGTGCGGCACTGCCACGCCCTGGCCCAGAGCGGTCGAGCCCAGGCGTTCGCGAGCGAAAAGGCTGTCGAACACGAGCGCGCGCGCCAAACCGTGGTTGTTTTCAAAAAGAAGGCCAGCCTGTTCGAACGCGCGCTTCTTGCTCGTAGCGAGCATATCGAGGACGACGTTGCCGGCGGGAAGGATGCGCGACAAATGATTCATCGGACCATTATAGGGTTATATGACGCACTGCAAAAAACTCCGGTCGGAGGCGCGCGCCCGGCGGGCTTCGCGCATCCGGACCAGGCCCTTGGCTGGACGCTGGCCCCCGGTGCGAGAGCGACAGCATAGACCGATCGTGGCGCGTTGTGGGCATTCTCGTGCGCGGATGGCGTTCCCGGGCAACGATGTCTGGGCATTTCCAGGACCGGGCAACGGGCAATGCGAATTCACCGGCAAGTGGCCGGCAATCGGGGACAAAGAGGGGGAGGGGTACTGCGGGAGGGGAGTTTGCCGATGCCCCAGCTGGACGATACGTCTAGCGGGACACCGGGACTTAGGCAGGATTCAAGAATCGCTGTTTAGCTTGGCTCGCACGGCGAGCGGGTCATGAAGCGCGTTACTGCTGGGGTGGCGAGAGGCTCGCCGCTTGCCGCTTCACGGACTCTGCCGTGTGACTTCGTACCTTGTCCTTGTGCTTGATGACCTGACGGTCGACTTTGTCAGCAAGAAGGTCTATGGCTGCGTACAGATTTTCATCGGTTGCTTCACAATGAATGTCCTTACCGCTAAGACGCATGGTGATTTCGGCTCTGTGCCGCAGGGGCTCTACTGAGAGCATGACCTGGGTATCGATGACGTGATCGAAATGCCGCAGCACTCGCGCCAGTTTGTTCATGACATATTCCCGGATTGCCGGGGTGACGTCGAGGTGACGACCGCAGATGCTCAGGTTCATAGTGTGCTCTCCTTCTAAAAGAGGAAAAATTGGTGCGCAAAATGCGCGGTGGGGTCGTTAGGCGTTCTCCTTGTTTGAGGGGTTCGTTTAGTACTAGTGTATAGACTCGGGCCGATAAAACAAGCTGACCTAGCGCAAGTTCATGGCATTTTTATGGCGGATTCCCAGAGGGGGCTCCCAGGGGCCGCCGAAGGCCCTAGGGGCTTTCCCCAGGGGCCTTACCGGCGCCTTGTTACATGCGGAAGTGCTCGCCCAGATAGACGCGGCGCACGGCCGGATCGCCGACGATTTCGTCGGGGTGGCCGTCGGTCAGGACCTTGCCTTCGCTGATGATGTAGGCGCGGTCGCAAATACCCAGCGTTTCGCGCACGTTGTGGTCGGTGATCAGCACGCCGATGCCACGGCCCTTCAGGAAGCGCACGATGCGCTGAATTTCGATAACCGCGATGGGATCCACGCCGGCGAAGGGTTCATCCAGAAGGATGAAGCGCGGACTGGTGGCCAGCGCGCGGGCGATTTCCACCCGGCGGCGTTCACCGCCCGACAGCGAAATGGCGGCATTGCTGCGGATATGGCCGATCTGCAGCTCTTCCAGCAGCAGTTCCATCTGCTCGTTGATCTTGGGCGTGGTCAGCGGACGGCCGTCAGGCCCCAATTGCAGTTCCAGCACCGCGCGGATGTTCTGCTCGACCGTCAGGCGCCGGAACACCGAGGCGTCCTGGGGCAGGTACGACAGCCCCATGCGGGCGCGCTTGTGGATCGGCATCGAGGTGATGATCGAGCCGTCGATCTCGATGCGGCCAGCATCGGCCGGCACCAGGCCCACGATCATGTAGAAGCTGGTGGTCTTGCCGGCCCCGTTGGGGCCGAGCAGGCCGACGACTTCGCCGCTGACGACGGACAGGGACACGTCCTGCACCACGGTGCGGCCGTTGTAGGTCTTGCGCAAGCCAGTTGCGCGCAGGCTGCCCTGCTTGACGCCCGAAGGGGCGGAGGTCACGGGAGTCTGCACAGAGGGTTGGTTCATCGTGGCTGCGTATGGTGTTGCGGGAGGCGCGCTTTAACGCGCTTTCTTTGATTCTTGCTGCTTGCGGCATTCAGCCACCGCGGCATCCGACTTGGCGCGCGGTTCGGCCACCGAACGGACTCGTCCGCCCGCCGCGGCGGAATTCGGGCCGCCTTGGGCTTCGTAGGTGCCGCTCTTTTCGTTGTAGCGTACCCGGTCTCCGCGGATCGTGTCGAAAGGCTTGCCACAGACGTAGCGGATGACCACGGCCTGGCCGATCAGGTCGAACGTGCTCTTGGTGCCGTCGTATTCGGCGCGCAGGCCCTTGCCTTCGATCAGTTCGTAGGTCTCGGGACGTTCCTGGCGGATGGTCACGACCTTGCCTTTGCTGGCCGTGGCGGTGCCGTACTGGTTGCCTGCGGCGTCTTCGCGCATTTCCAGCACGTCGGACGTCAGCGTCATCAGGCCGCGCGTCATGTTGACGTTGCCGGTGAAGACGCTTTGCTTCTTGACGTCGTCGTAGTGCAGGGTGTCCGACAGGATCGTGGTGGTGGGTTCCTCGGCGGGCGCGGTCTTGGCCGCCCCGGCGGCCGGCTTGGGGTCGGCCGCGAGCGCCGGCGCAACCGCCGATGCCATCAGCAGCACCGCGCCCAGCAGGCGCGTGGTGGGGGCAATGCGAATCCGAAGGTCGGTCATGGTGTCTTCTGGTCAGAGGTGTTGGCAGGGGTCTCGGCCGGGCGGCGTGATTTGTTTTCTCCGCCGGCGATTTCCACGTCGGTGGAGGCCGATACCTGCAGTTGGCGTGTCTTGTTGTTGTAGTGCATGCCCTTGCCGTTCATGCGCGAGCGTCCCTTGATGACTTCCGCCGGCAGATCGGTAAAGACCACGTCATCGTCGGGCAGCAGAATCAACTGCTGGCTGCGTACGTCCAGGACATCATTGTTGGCGTCGGGCTGGCGATGCACGTGCGCGTCGCCATTCATGACGATGCGCTTGCCGCCCTGTTCCATGATGGCGGTCTTGGACACGCCCACGGTGATCGGATTGGCCTCGCGCTGGCCGATGGCTCGCGGCGCGGTGATGTGGTACGAGTCGTCGTCCGGGAAGTGCTCGGCGTACTCGCCTTCCAGGCGGTTGATCGGCCGGCCGGTGGGGTCGGTGCGCAGCATCACGAAATTGCGCGACCAGGCGTCCATTTCGTGCGTGACGCGACGCGGCGGATCCGACTGGATGGCGCGCTGCGCGTAGTCGGCGGCCCAATACGTGCTGGCGACAAGCACCAGCAGCAGGAACAGCGCGATCAGGGAAGGAAAACGGTCTTTCATCGGGTCTGCCGGTCAGGGCGTGGTTAGGGGCGCTTACTGGATGGCGCCCGGGCCGAGCAGGCCCGGCGCCGCCAGGAATCCGCCCAGGCGGCCCTGGGAGGCCAGCAGCAGGTCGCAGCATTCGCGCACCGCGCCGCCGCCGCCGGGCTGTGTGGCGATCCAGTGGGCCGCTTGGCTGACATAGCCGGGCGCGTTCGGCACGCTGGCCGCGAAGCCGGCGCGTTGCATGGCCGGCAGGTCAATGATGTCATCGCCCATGTAGCCGGTCTGGTTCAGTTGGACCGCGCTGCGCTGCGCAAGTTCGGCCAGCGCCGAGCCTTTGTCCCGCACGCCCTGCATGACCTCGGAAATGCCCAGCTCGGCGGCGCGGCGCGCCACGATGGGGCCGGAGCGGCCGGTCATCAGCGCGACCTTCAGGCCGCCTTCCATCAAGAGGCGCAGCCCATGGCCGTCGAGCGCGTGGAAACGCTTGAGCGCTTCGCCGGTTTCGCTGTAATAGAGGCTGCCGTCGGTCAGGACGCCGTCCACGTCGAACACCATCAGGCGCACCGCGGCGGCGCGTTCGCGCACGGCGGGGGCAATGCGGGCCAGGACCAGCGCTTCGGCCGGGTGGGTGATCGAAGTAGGAAGAGTCATAGTCATACCACTTTTGCAGCCATCAGGTCGTGCATGTGCAGGGCGCCGAGCAGGGCGCCGTCGGCGTCCAGCACCAGCATGTGATTGAGTCGTTGGTCATCCATCTGGCGCGCGGCTTCGACGGCCAGCGCGTCCGGATTGACGCTGCGCGGCGAGCGGGTCATGCCCTCGTCGACCGTCAGGCTGCGGATGTCGCCGTAGCGCGCGATCAGGCGGCGCAGGTCGCCGTCGGTGAAGATGCCCAGGGGGCGGTGTTGCGGGTCGGTGACCACCGTCATGCCCATGCCCTTGGCGGACATGACTTCGAGCGCTTGCGACACCGGCGTGCCGGCCGCCACGATGGGCAGGGCGTCGCCCTGGCGCATGACGTCGCGCACGTGGGTCAGCAGACGGCGGCCCAGCGCGCCGCCGGGATGCGAGCGCGCGAAATCCTGAGGGCCGAAGCCGCGGGCTTCCAGGCAGGCCACGGCCAGGGCATCGCCCAGGGCCAGGGCCGCGGTAGTGCTGGCGGTGGGCGCCAGGTTCAGCGGGCAGGCTTCCTGGGCCACGCTGGCGTCCAGGTGGACGTCGGCCAGGCTGGCCAGTTCGGATTGCGGGTTGCCGGTGATGGCGACCAGGCCGGCGCCCATGCGGCGGGCCACCGGCAGGATGGTCAGCAATTCCTGGCCGGAGCCCGAATAGGAAATGGCGATCAGCACGTCGTCGCGGGTGATCATGCCCAGGTCGCCGTGCACGGCTTCGGCGGCGTGCACGAAGAAGGCGGGCGTGCCGGTGGATGCCAGGGTCGCGGCGATCTTGCGGGCGACGTGGCCGGTCTTGCCGATGCCGCTGACGACCACGCGGCCACGGCATGCCAGCAGCATGGCGACAACCTGCGTGAAACTGTCGTCCAGGCGGGCGGACAGGTCCAAGATGCCCTGGCTTTCGATTTGCAGCGTCCGGCGGGCAGATGCCAGCGCGGTGTCGGACGATGTGGTGGGATGGTCGGTCATCAGGGGATTTTAATATCAGGTTGCGGGTTTGCCCCGGGCAGGGGGGTATGGCATCCTGGCGGCTCTTTTATCCGGCTATCAATCTTTCCTTTCCAGGCCCGCTCCATGTCCAGCATTCCCAGCCCCGTCCTTGGCACGCCCCTGTCCCCCCTGGCCACCCGAGTCATGCTGCTCGGATCGGGCGAATTGGGCAAAGAGGTCATCATCGCCCTGCAAAGGCTGGGCGTGGAAGTCATTGCGGTGGATCGGTATGCCGACGCGCCGGGCCATCAGGTGGCGCACCGCGCGCATGTGGTGTCGATGACGGACCCGGAAGCCCTGAAACGGGTCATCCAGCAAGAGCAGCCGCACGTTATTGTCCCCGAAATCGAGGCCATTGCCACCAGTTTGCTGGTAGAACTGGAATCGGCGGGCGTGGCGCGGGTCACCCCGACCGCCCGGGCGGCCCAGTTGACCATGAACCGGGAGGGCATCCGCCGCCTGGCCGCCGAGACCCTGGGCCTGCCCACCTCGCCCTACCGTTTTGTCGACACCGAAGACGAATTGCGCCAGGCCATCGATGGCGGCATCGGTTATCCCTGCGTCATCAAGCCGGTCATGTCCTCCTCGGGCAAAGGCCAGTCCGTGATCAAGAGCGCCGACGACGTGGCGTCCGCCTGGCGTTACGCCCAGGAAGGCGGCCGGGTGGGCGGCGGCCGCGCCATCGTCGAGGGCTTTATCCGTTTCGACTACGAAATCACCCTGCTGACCGTCCGGGCGCGCGGCGCCGACGGCCAGGTCGAGACCCGCTACTGCGAGCCGATCGGCCACAAGCAGGTCGACGGCGACTACGTCGAAAGCTGGCAGCCGCATCCCATGTCGCCGGCCGCCCTGCAGCGCTCGCGCGATATCGCGCTGGCGGTCACGTCCGAATTGGGCGGCCTGGGGATCTTCGGCGTCGAGCTGTTCGTGGCCGGCGACCAGGTCTGGTTCTCGGAAGTCAGTCCGCGTCCGCATGACACCGGCATGGTCACCATGATCACGCAGGCCCAGAACGAATTCGAGCTGCACGCCCGCGCCCTGCTGGGCCTGCCGGTGGACACCTCGCTGCGCCAGCCCGGCGCCAGCAGCGTCATCTACGGCGGCGTCGATGCACAGGCCGTGTCGTTCCATAACGTGGCGCAGGCCCTGGCTGAACCCGGCACCGATATCCGCCTGTTCGGCAAGCCCGAATCCTTCGTCCGCCGCCGCATGGGCGTGGGCCTGGCCGTGGCCGAGGATGTCGCCGCCGCGCGCGCCAAGGCCAAGCGCGTGTCCGCCGCCGTGACCGTCAAGGCCGGCTGACCCCGCCTTCGGGCGTTGCCGCCAGCGCCTAGACCGCCCGGTCTTCCTCGGGCCTGTGCCACCCAGCCTTGCTGGCCGGTGGCTTTTTTTCGTCGTTCGCCTGCAACAAAAGCGGCTTGTTTCCAGGGGCCGGGCCCCATACCGCCTCGCGCTTGCGGGGATACCCCTTCCAGTAGTGTGGTTTGCGCTTTCGCACAGTTTATTCGATAATTTCAGGAATTACTGAAATCGGCGTAACCATTTATATCCGACCATTCAGGTCGGGAAATGCCGCCGTTGTTGCCGACTGGCCTGGATTGCTCATGGTGCTTACTCCTCAAAACGAACGTTTCGTCCTGCACTTCGGCGAAATGGGCAGCCGTTGGGGCGTGAACCGCACCGTCGGCCAGATCTACGCCTTGCTGTTCCTGTCGCCCGAGCCCCTGCACGCCGACGACATCGCCGAAACGCTGGGTTTTTCCCGTTCCAACGTCAGCCTGGGGCTCAAAGAGCTGCAGTCCTGGCGCCTGGTCAAGCTGGTGCACCAGGTCGGCGACCGCCGCGACTACTTCGAAACGCCCAAGGACGTGTGGGAGATCTTCCGCATCCTCATGGAAGAGAAGCGCAAGCGCGAAATCGATCCCACCCTGACCCTGTTGCGCGACACGCTGCTCGAGCCGCCCTCCGGCCCGAACGAGGCCTATGCGCAGCAGCGCATGACCGAAATGCTGGAGCTCATCGAACTATCCACCGGGTGGTTCGATGAGGTTCAACGCCTGCCGCCCGAGACGCTGCAGAACCTGATGAAGCTGGGTTCAAAAGTGCAGAAGGTGCTTGGATTCGCCGGCAAATTGCGGGGCAAGAGCTGATTTCGATCTGCCCCGATTTTTCAGGAAACCTCTATGAAGTTGTATACATCGCCCGTATCATGGCGCGAGAGACGGCCTGGGAACCATGCCGGTTGCTGTGGCTACTCACCTGCATGGGAGCGCCCCAATGATTGATCTCGACGTCGTGAACCTGTCGCGATTCCAGTTTGCCGCGACCGCGCTTTACCACTTCCTTTTCGTCCCCCTCACGCTCGGCCTGTCGTTCATCCTGGCCATCATGGAAAGCGTGTACGTCATGACCGGCCGCCCCATCTGGAAGCGGATGACCATGTTCTGGGGCACCTTGTTCGGCATCAACTTCGCGCTGGGCGTGGCCACGGGCGTGGTCATGGAGTTCCAGTTCGGTATGAACTGGTCCTACTACAGTCACTACGTCGGCGACATCTTCGGCGCGCCGCTGGCGCTCGAAGGGCTGATGGCTTTCTTCCTGGAAGCCACCTTCGTCGGCCTGTTCTTCTTCGGCTGGAACCGCATGTCCAAGGTCAGTCACCTGGTGGTGACCTGGCTGGTGGCGTTCGGCACCAACTTCTCGGCGCTGTGGATCCTGATCGCCAACGGCTGGATGCAGAACCCGGTCGGTTCCGTGTTCAATCCGGACACGATGCGCATGGAAATGACCGACTTCGCCGCGGTGATCTTCAACCCGGTGGCCCAGGCCAAGTTCGTGCACACGGTCAGCGCGGGCTACGTGGCCGGCGCCATGTTCGTGATGTCGATCAGCGCCTGGTACCTGCTCAAGGGCCGTCACACCGACCTGGCCAAGCGCTCGATGGCGGTAGCCGCCAGCTTTGGCCTGGCATCCGCCTTGTCGGTGGTCGTGCTGGGCGACGAAAGCGGCTATCTCACCACTGAACACCAGAAGATGAAGATCGCGGCCATGGAGTCCATGTGGCACACCGAGCCGGCGCCCGCGTCCTTCAACCTGATCGCGATTCCCAACCAGGCCGAGCGCAAGAACGACTTCGCCATCGAGATCCCGTACGTCATGGGCATCATCGGCACGCGTTCATTGACCACGCCGCTGCTGGGCATCGACGACCTGATCCTGCGCGCCGAAAACCGCATCCGCGATGGCATGGTGGCGTATGACGCCTTGCAGAAGATCCGCGCCAATCCCAAGGATACCGACGCGCGCATGGTGTTCGACCGCACCTGGCCGGACCTGGGCTACGCGCTGTTGGTCAAGCGGCACCAGCCCGACATGAGCAAGGTCACCGAAGACGACATCAAGAAGGCGGCCGTGGACACCGTGCCGAACGTGGCGCCGCTGTTCTGGGCGTTCCGCGTCATGGTGGCCGTGGGCATGTACCTGATCCTGTTCTTCGGCGTGGCGTTCTGGCTGGCCTCGCGTGGCCGTCTGGACAGCCGGCGCGGCCTGCTTAAGGTGGCGCTGTGGAGCCTGCCGTTGCCGTGGGTCGCCATTGAAAGCGGATGGTTCGTGGCCGAATACGGCCGCCAGCCGTGGGTGATCGAAGGTGTGCTGCCGACCTACTACGCGGCATCCGGCCTGACCATCGCCGACCTGGCCATCAGCCTGGCGATCTTCCTGGTGCTGTACACGGTGCTGCTCATCATCGGCGTGAAGGTGATGCTGCATGCCATCAAGGCCGGACCGAAATCCGACGCGCCCGCGCCTGCTGGCGCCGCCGCCGATCCTGTCCGCGCCGCCGTGCGCGCTTAAGGGGAGAGAAGCCATGGATACCCTTATTCCTTTTGACTACGCCACCCTGCGAGTGGTCTGGTGGGCGCTGCTGGGCGCGCTGCTGATCGGTTTTGCCGTCATGGACGGCTTCGACCTGGGCGTGGCCGCGCTGTTGCCCGTCGTGGCCAAGACGGACGCCGAGCGGCGCGTGGTGATCAACGTGGTCGGCCCCGTGTGGGAAGGCAACCAGGTGTGGCTGATCACCGCGGGCGGCGCCATCTTCGCCGCCTGGCCGCTGCTCTACGCGGCCTCGTTCTCGGGCTTCTACCTGGCGATGATGCTGGCGTTGATCGCGCTGATCCTGCGTCCCGTGGGGTTCAAGTACCGCAGCAAGATGGAAGGCACCCGCTGGCGCAACACCTGGGACGGCGTGCTGTGCTTCTCGGGCGTGGTGGCCTCGCTGGTATTCGGTGTGGCGGTGGGCAACATCATCCTGGGCGTGCCGTTCACGTTCGACGGCAATGCGCTGCGCATGATCTACGAAGGCCATTTCTACCAGCTGTTCACGCCCTTCGCGCTGCTGTGCGGTGTGTTGAGCGTGGTGATGCTGGCCATGCACGGCGCCGTGCTGCTGGCGTGGCGCACCGAAGACCCGATCTCGTCGCGGGCCCGCAATTGGGGGCGCCTGGGCGCGTTGCTGACGCTGGCGCTGTTCATCGCGGGCGGTTTTTGGGTGGCCGGCGGCATTGGCGGCCATACCATCACCAGCGCGGTCGACATGCAGGGGCCGTCGGATCCGATGCTCAAGACGGTGGCGGTCCAGACAGGCGCCTGGATGACCAACTATGCTACCTGGCCGCTGATGTGGATCGCGCCCGCGCTGGGCGTGGCCGGCGCCGTGCTGGTGCTGCTGTTCCTGACGCTGCGCGCCAACGTGCTGTCGTTCCTGGCGTCGGCGGTGTCGATCGCCGGCGTGATCCTGACGGTCGGCTTTTCGCTGTTCCCGTTCCTGATGCCGTCGTCGACCAACCCCAAGGCCGGCCTGACGGTCTGGGACGCGTCGTCCAGCCACATGACGCTGTGGATCATGGTGATCGCCGTTGTCATCTTCCTGCCCATCGTGACGATCTACACCGCCTGGGTGTACCGCGTCATGCGCGGCAAGGTGACCCACGAATCCGTGGGCGACACGCCCAATTCATACTGACAAGGAGCCTGCCCCATGTGGTATTTCTCGTGGATACTCGGCCTGGGATTGGCGTGTGCGTTCGCCATCCTCAACGCCATGTGGTTCGAGCTGCGCGAAGGTCACTCGCATGACCCGCGCGCCAGCCGTGCAGACGAGTGAGCGGCGGCGCTAGCAGCCTCGAGCACGACCCGTCGGCAAGCCTGCGCAAACCGCCGCGCGAACAGTCGCGCTGGTTGATGTCGCTGGCGAAAGCGGCCCGGTTCCCGCTGATGCTGGCGGGCGCCGCGCCGCTGGTGTCGGGCGGCCTGCTGGTGGTGCAGGCCTGGCTGCTGGCCAATGTGCTGGATGCCGCAATCGTCAAGCAGGCGCCGCGCCAGGAATTGCTGGGCGGCATCCTGACCATCGCGGCGCTGATGGCACTGCGCGCCTGTATCACCTGGGCCGGCGAACGCGCGGGGGCGGACGCTTCCGAGCGCATCAAGCGCCATGTGCGCCAGGCGCTGTTCGTGCGCCTCTTGCACAAAGGCCCCGACTGGAGCCGCAAGCGGGCCTCGGGCGAAATCGCCAGTGCGCTGGTGGACCAGGTCGAGGCGCTTGATGGCTTTTTTGCCAAGTACCTGCCAGCCATGGCCGCCGCGGCGCTGCTGCCGGTGGCGTTTGCTGTCGTGCTGTTGCCCGTGGATGTGGTGGCGGGCTTGGTGCTCCTGATCACCGCGCCGCTGATACCGCTGTTCATGGCGCTGGTGGGGTGGGGCGCGCAGGGCGCCAGCCGGCGCCATTTGCGGGCCTTTGCCCGCCTGTCGGGCTTTTTCGCCGACCGGCTGCGAGGCCTGTCCACCCTGAAGCTCTATGGCCGCGCCGAGGCCGAGGCGGCCTCGGTCGTCGCGGCCAGCGATGCGCTGCGCCAACGCACCATGTCGGTGTTGCGCATCGCCTTCCTGTCCTCGGCGGTGCTGGAATTCTTCGCGGCCCTGGGCGTGGCCGGCGTGGCCGTGTATATCGGCTTGACCTATCTGGGTTTTCTGGATGTGCGCTGGTCGCCGCTGACGCTGCAGGCCGGGCTGTTCTGCCTGCTGATGGCGCCCGAGGTCTATGCGCCGCTGCGCCAGTTCGCGGCGCACTATCACGACCGCGCCGCGGCGCTGGCCGCGGTGACGCAGATATCCACCTTGTTCGACGGCTTGCCGCAAGACGAGTCGGCGGCGGCCGAGTCCGCGGTGCCCGTGGCATTCGCGCCGGGCGGCGCGGCCCTGGCGGTTGCGGGCTTGACCATGGCCGCTACCGGGCGCCCGCAGCCCGTGTTGTCCGAGGCCGCGTTGTCGTTGGCGCCGGGCGAACATGCGGCGCTGATGGGGCCCAGCGGTATCGGTAAATCAACGCTGATCGAAGCCATCGCGCGGCTGCGGCCCAGCGTGGGTGACGTCAGTATCGACGCCACGCCGCTAAGCCAGTGGTGTGAAGCCGACCTGCGCGCGCGCGTGGCCTTGATCGGCCAGCAGCCGCAATTGCTGGCGGGGTCCATCGCCGACAACATCCGCCTGGGCCGGCCAGCCGCGTCCGATGCCGACGTGCTCGAAGCCGCGCGCCGCGCCTGCGTGCTGGAATTTGCATCCAGCCTGCCGCAAGGGCTGGATACGCCGCTAGGCAGTCGCGGGCATGGTCTGTCGGGCGGCCAGGCGCAACGCGTGGCATTGGCGCGGCTGTTCCTGCGCGATCCTGGCCTGATCCTGCTGGACGAGCCCACGGCCCATCTGGACGACGCGACGCAGACTCGCGTGCTCGATGAAATCCTGAAGTTTGCCGCCGGCCGCACGTTGCTGCTGGCCACGCACTCGCCGGCGGTCGCGGCGCGCCTGCCGCGGGTGTTGCGCATTGCCGACGCGAAAGTGAAAGACGTATGAAGAACCTGCTGTTGCTGCTGCCTTTGTACGTGCGCCGAAAGAGCGGCCTCCTGCTCGCCTTGTTCTGCGCCTTGGCCACGGTGGCAGCGGGCGTCGGCCTGCTGGGCGTGTCGGGCTGGTTCTTGACCGGCGCGGCGCTGGCCGGCGCGGGCGGCGCCTTCAACCTGTTCGCGCCGTCGGCGCTGGTTCGAGGGCTATCGTTCCTGCGCATCGTGTCGCGCTACGCGGACCGCGTGGTGGGCCATTCGGCCACGCTGCGTTTGCTGGCGGATTTGCGTGCCACGGTGTTCAACGCCTTGATACGGCTGACACCGCGTCAATTGGCGCGTTACCGCAGCGGCGACCTGGTGGCGCGCATGACGGGCGACGTCGATGCGCTCGATACCGTGTTCCTGTTCGTGCTGGCGCCGCTGGCCACGGCTATCCTGGCCGGTGCGGTGCTGACCGCGGTGCTGGGCTACTGGGTGCCGGCCGCCGCGCTGGCATTTGCCCTGGCGCTGTTCACCGCCTGCGTGCTGGTGCCGCTGTGGCTGGTGCGCGCCGCGCGCAAGCCCGGCGTGGCCGCGCAGGAAAGCGCGGCGGGGCTGCGCGCCGCGACGCTGGATGCAGTGGACGGCCACGCCGATATGGTGGCGCTGCATGCGCAAGCGCAGACCTGTGCGCATTTCGAGCAGTTGTGCGAGGCTAGCGCGCGGGCGCGGGCCAGCCAGGCGCGCGTTGCCGCGCGCGGCCAATGGTTTCTGCAGGCCGCAGCGGGCGTATCGGTGCTGGCGCTGCTGTGGTTTGGCCTGGATACCTATCAGGCAGGCACGTTGGAAGGCCCGCTGTTGGTCGGCCTGCTGTTGGCGGTCATCGGCATCTTCGAGGTGGCGGGGCCCATCATGCGCGGCGCCTCGCGCATGGGGTCGGCGCTGTCGGCCGCCGCGCGCATCCGCGACGTGGCCCAGCGCGAACCAGATATGTCCGACCCCGCCGTGCCCAGCCCGCTGCCGCAACGCGGCGCGCTGGAGCTGGATGCCGTGGATTTCTCCTATCCCGCGCGGACGCAAGGCGAACCGCCCGCGGTGCTGCGCAATCTGGAGTTGCGCGTGGAACTGGGCGAGCGTGTCGCAATCATCGGCGAAAGTGGCGCGGGCAAATCCACACTGTTGCATCTGCTGCTGCGCCTGGAAGATCCGCAAGCGGGTCATGTGCGCTATGGCGGCGTGGATGCGCGCGCCTGCGCCCAGGCCGACTGGCACCGGCGCATCGCGCTGCTGTCGCAGGATGCGCCGGTATTCCTGGGCACCCTGCGCACCAATCTGCTGATCGGCGATCCCCTGGCCGACGATGCCGCGCTGTGGCGGGCGCTGGATGCCGCGCGTCTGGGAGAATTTGTGCGCGGCCTGCCCGACGGGCTGGATACCTGGGCCGGAGAAACCGGCTCGCAGCTGTCCGCCGGACAGGCCCGGCGCCTGTGCCTGGCGCGGGCGTTGCTGTCGCCGGCGGCGGTCATCGTGCTCGATGAACCCACGGCGGGGCTGGATGTGACAACCGAGGCCGAATTCTTCCGCGACCTGGGGCCGGCGACGCAGGGACGCAGCGTGGTGCTGGCCACGCATGCCGTGTTGCCGCCCGGCGCGGTCGACCGTTGCTGCGCGCTGCGCGACGGCCGGCTTTATGAATTGTCATCTCGGGCGGCAATCCTGGCTTAAGCGCGGTGGCGAGGTTATAGTTCGCCTTGCTTCAATTCTTCAGGGCCGTCTTACCATGCAGACCGACAACGCCGAGTACATCCGGCGCACTATCCGCAGCGTTCCAGACTGGCCCCAACCTGGTGTCATTTTTCGCGACATCACGCCCGTGCTGCAGGATCCCCGTGCGTTCCGGGTCCTGATCGATCTCTTCGTCTACCGTTACATGCGCCAGCGCCTGGACCTGGTGGCCGGCGTGGATGCGCGCGGCTTCATCATCGGCAGCGTGCTCGCCTACGAACTGAACCTGGGTTTCGTGCCGGTACGCAAAAAGGGCAAGCTGCCCTATCGCACCGTGGCCGAGGAGTATTCGCTGGAATACGGCAACGCGTCGGTCGAAATGCACACCGATTCCGTGCGTACCGGCCAACGTGTCCTGCTGGTGGACGACCTGATCGCCACCGGCGGCACCATGCTGGCGGCCATCAAGCTGCTGCAGCGCCTGGGCGCCAATGTGGTCGAGGCCGCCGCGATCATCGACCTGCCTGACCTGGGCGGTTCGGCCAAGGTCGCGGCGACAGGCACGCCGCTCTATACGGTCTGTAAATACGATAGCGAGACCGCCTAGGCCGAATCCCGGCCCGAACCCTGGGCAGGCGTTGCTCAGGTGTCGGACAGGCGCGGCTGGATGAAGTCCAGGAACGCCTTGGTCTTGGCAGGCAGCATGCGCGAAGGCAGCAGGGCGAACAAGGGCAGCGGCGTGAGGCTCCAGTCGGGCAGCACGCGCACCAGGCCGGTTTCCTTGATCGCGCGTTCCATCGCATCGAACACCAGCAGCGGCGTAATGCCCAGGCCTTGTCCGGCCAGGCGTCCCAGCATGCCGACGTTATTGGCCGACAGACGGCCTGACACCTGCACGCGTTCAGCCTTCTCGCCCGAATGCAGCATCCAGAAGGATGACTCCTCGCGCATCGTGGGGCGCAGGCATTCGTGATGGCTCAAGTCGGCCGGCACGCGCGGTTCGCCATGGCGGGCCAGGTAGTCGGGCGACGCATACAGCTGGTGGGCCATCAGCACGATCTTGCGCGAGATCAGGCTGGAGTCGGGCTGTTGGCCGAAGCGCAGGATCAGGTCGAACGGATTGCTGATGGGATCGATCGGCCGCATGCTCAGATCGAAATCGCATTCGATATCGGGATGCTGTTCGCGGAATTCACGGATTACGGCGGGCAGGAACAGCTGCGCCAGGCTGGTGGGCAGGGAAATGCGCAGGCGCCCCTTGGGTTGCACCGCCATGTCCAGCAACTGGTCGTGCGCGATGCGGGCTTCTTCGACGATGTGGCGGCAGCGCTCGAAGTAGATGGCGCCGGCCTCGGTCAGGTCGATCTTGCGGGTGCTGCGATTGAGCAGGCGCATGCCTACGCTGCGTTCCAGCTCGCTGACGCGGCGCGACAGCGTGGAGGTCGGAATATTCAAGGCCTCGGCGGCATGGCTGAAGTTCTTGCGCTTGGCGACTTCGACAAACAACGCGATGTCGTTAAGCTGGATATCCATGAGGCCCTCGAAAGTCAAAATTCCATTTCTGGTAGGTTTGTATCATAAATGGAATTATTGTCCCGGCAGTGGAAATGTCTATTTAGCCACACCGAACGAACCGTGTGCCACGCGGCGGATTCATCTTCCGTTACCTAACTGGCTTGCCGCTGAACGCCTGCCACCCATGGCGCCATGGGTGCACGCAAGACGATTGCGCAATTGATGAGCAGGTTGTGCCGGATACACCCTGCAATTGTTCCATCAGTGCAAATATGTTCCCCAAATTAAGGGTTTTTACTAGGGCCTAATAACCAGATACTTCGTCCCAGCAATCAAATTGTCATATCGCAGTTGCCGCCCTGGCAGCCGACGGTATGCAAGGTTTAGGATGGAGTCATCACAATGAAAGCCCTAGCTACCGCCCTCATGGTTACCGCAACGCTGGTGGGCATGTCCGCCGCTCACGCCGACGGCAAGACCCGCGAACAGGTTCAGCAGGAATTGCAGGCCGCCAAGGCCGCCGGCCAAGTCACGTTCGGCGAACAGGATTACCCGCCCGCTCTTCCCCAGCAGACCAGCCTGTCGCGCGACCAGGTCCAGCAAGAACTGCAAAGCGCCAAGGTTGCCGGCCAGGTGACCAGCGGTGAACTGGATTACCCGCCCCGCGCGGCAGCGTCGCAGTCGGTCGGCAAGACCCGCGAGCAAGTGCGCGAAGAGCTGGCCCAGGCCAAGGCCCGCGGCGAATACACCTTTGGTGAGCTGGACTACCCGCCCAAGGGCCGTTGAGCCGGCACGCCTGCCGTGATCCGGACAGAGCCCCTGGCGCGACCAGGGGTTTTTTGTCTCGGGATGGCAGGCCGGGGCGGCGCCGCTTGTCGTGTTTATGCCGCAAAAACTGTGCGGCCGGCGCAACAGGTGATGTCGTGGCATCGACGTATCGGCAGGCGCGCCAGCCTCGCGGTAGCGCAATTGCGAGCAAGACTTCACATTTGATATCAAGGCGTTAACGCGGCTTTTTACCCGCTTTGACGCGTCCCGCGGCGGGCATTATCCCACCCATGGAAAGTAGTTCGTCGAAATCCGGGTTACTTCAAATTGTTCCAAGATCGACACTAGATCCAGTGCACAGGCCGCTCGCTTTTTCGTAGCGGCACGCAGACAGCGGCGGCTTCGCCGCGTGGGTGCGTATTGCCTTTTATCTTGCCATTTTGGGGACTTTTATGAAGAAGACGCTATTGGCTGCTGCGTTGCTGGCGGCCTCCGCCGGCGCGGCGCAAGCCGCCGACTCCGTGACCTTGTACGGCTTGATCGACGCCGGTGTCGGTTACGAGCAGGTGAAGTTCGACGGCGCCAAGCAAAGCCGCTTTGGCGGTGTGCAGGGCGTGAGCAGCGGCTCGCGTTTCGGCCTGCGTGGCACCGAGGACCTGGGCGACGGCCTGCGCGCCGTGTTCAACCTGGAAGCCGGCTTTGGCCCGATGAATGGCCAATCGCTGCAAGGCGGCCGCCTGTGGGGGCGCCAAGCCACCGTCGGCCTGGACAGCGACAGCTGGGGCCGTCTGGAATTCGGCCGTCAGACCAACCTGGCCTCGAAGTACTTCGGTTCGATCGACCCGTTCTCGATCAGCTACAACACCGCCAACCTGGGTACCACGTTCGGTAGCGCCAACACGATGCGTCTGGACAACATGGTCCTGTACCAAACTCCCAGCATGGGTGGTTTCAAGGCAGGCGTGGGCTATTCGTTCAGCGCCGATGATACGGTCAATGATGCCAAGCAGACGGGTTTTGCCACGGGCAACAACAACCGCGTCATCACTGCGGGCGTGCAATACGTGAATGGCCCGTTGAACCTGGCGGCCGCCTATGACCGCTTCGATCCGTCCAACGACCGCGCCGGCGGCCAATCGGATGCGCGCATCCAGGAATACATCATCGGCGGTTCGTACGACTTCGAAGTGGTGAAGCTGGCCGCGGCCTTTGGCCAGACCCGCGACGGCTGGTTCATCGGCCAGAACATGGGCACCACGCCTGACGGCATGCAGAAGCTGGGCTCGTTCAAGCTGGCTGACGGCTTCCGCGCCAACTCGTACATGATCGGCGCTACCGTGCCGCTGGGCCGCCACGCGATCTTCGGTTCGTGGCAGCGCGCCACGGCGAGCAACGACAAGCTGACCGGCGATGACGCAACGTTCAACGTCTACAGCCTGGGCTACACCTACGACTTCACCAAGCGCACCAACCTGTACGCGTACGCCTCGTACGGCGACAACTACGCATTCCAGAAGGATGCGCGCGACACCGCTTTCGCCGTGGGTGTGCGTCACCGTTTCTAAGCCAAAGCCAGTCCGGCTGCACCTTGCTGAATGCGCGGCACATTCTCCGTGAGCCGCCGAGTGACAGCGAACCCCCCCTTCAGGTTGCAGCCGGGCGGGTCTTGAGCAAAGAAGGGAAGGGCCTCCATCTGGAGGCCCTCTCGTTTTTTGGCGGCGGCGGATTTACAGGAACAGCTTGTAGGCCGGGTTCTCGGTCTCGTTCCAGTGCGGATAACCCAGTTCGGCGACGAAATTGCGGAATTGCTTCTTGTCGGCCGCGGGCACCTGGATGCCGATCAGGATGCGGCCGTAGTCGGCGCCCTGGTTGCGGTAGTGGAACAGGCTGATGTTCCAGTCCGGGTTCATCGCGTTCAGGAAGCGCATCAGCGCGCCCGGCCGTTCCGGGAACTCGAAGCGGTACAGCAGTTCGTCGCGCGCTTGCGCGGAACGTCCGCCGACCATGTGGCGCAAGTGGGTCTTGGCCATTTCGTCGTGCGTCAGGTCCAGCGTATCGAAGCCATGGCGGCGGAAGTGGCTGGCGATCTTGTCGGGTTCCGCGGGCGACGAGACCTGCAGGCCCACGAACACGTGGGCGCGGTCGGAATCGGAGATGCGGTAGTTGAACTCGGTGACGCTGCGCTCGCCCACCAATTCGCAGAAGCGGCGGAAGCTGCCGCGCTGCTCGGGCATGGTGACGGCGAACACGGCTTCGCGCATTTCACCGACTTCGGCGCGCTCGGCCACGAAGCGCAGGCGGTCGAAATTCATGTTGGCGCCGCAGGCAATCGCCACCAGGGTCTTGCCCTTCAGATTGTGCTCGGCGGCGTATTGTTTGGCGCCGGCCACGGCCATGGCGCCGGCGGGTTCCAGCACGCTGCGGGTGTCCTGGAACACGTCTTTGATGGCGGCGCAGATGGAATCGGTGTCCACCACCACGAAGTCGTCGACGTACTTGCGCGTGAGCTTGAAGGTTTCGGCGCCCACCATCTTGACGGCGGTGCCGTCCGAGAACAGGCCCACGTCATTCAATTGCACCCGGCGGCCAGCGCGCACGCTGCGCAACATGGCGTCGGAATCTTCGGTCTGCACGCCGATGATCTTGATGTCCGGCCGTAACTGCTTGATGTAGGTGGCCACGCCGGCGATCAGCCCGCCGCCGCCGATGGCCACGAAGATGGCGTCGATGGGGCCGGGGTGCTGGCGCAGGATTTCCATGCCCACCGTGCCCTGGCCGGCGATCACGTCGGGATCGTCGAATGGGTGCACGAAGGTCAGTTTTTCTTTCTTTTCAAGCACCTGCGCATGGGCGTAGGCATCGGAGAAGCTCTCGCCGGCCAGCACCACTTCGCCGCCCAGGCGGCGCACCGCGTCAACCTTGACCTGCGGGCTGGTGGTGGGCATGACGATGACGGCGCGGCAGCCCAGGCGGCTGGCGGCCAGCGCCACGCCTTGCGCATGGTTGCCCGCCGACGCGGCGATGACGCCGCGATTGCGCGCGGCGGGCGTCAGGTTGGCCATCTTGTTGTAGGCCCCGCGCAGCTTGAAGCTGAATACCGCCTGGGTATCTTCGCGCTTGAGCAGAATCGTGTTCGACAGGCGCTGCGACAGCAGCGGCGCGGCTTCGAGCGGCGATTCGACCGCGACGTCGTAGACCTTCGAGGTCAGGATGCGTTTCAGATAATCAGTGGACATGGACTGCGCTTGGGGTAGGGGCCAGGAAGAAGGGCCGCGAGGGCGTGGGGCTGATTATTGCAGGGAAAACCGCGCAGCCCTGCCGTTTTTCGGCGGTTTCGGCATGGGCCGGACGCATGGCACGAGGCAGCGGGCCAAGTCGTCACACGGCTACACTCGCCAGCACTATGGAAGAAAGTCTCCTCTTTGCCGTTCATTGGCTGCTGGACCTGCTGGCCTTGCCGTCGGTAGGCCTGTCAGCCATCTTCACCGTCTCGCTGATCTCGGCCACCTTGCTGCCGCTCGGGTCCGAGCCAGCGGTGTTCGGCTATATCAAGCTGTCTCCCGACATGTTCTGGCCGGCGATCCTGGTCGCCACGGCGGGCAACACCATCGGCGGGGCGATCAGCTACGCGATGGGGGTAGGCGCGGAAAAAGCCGTCCATCGCTGGAAAGCGGAGCGGGCCGCCACGCCGCACCCGGCCGTCGCGCAAACGCATCCCGGCACCACCCCCGATGGCCGCATGCGCGGCCGCTGGAACGAGCGGGCCCACGCCTGGATTCACCGCATGGGGCCACCGGCCTTGTTGCTGTCGTGGCTGCCGGTAGTGGGCGATCCGCTGTGCGCGGTGGCAGGCTGGCTGCGGCTGCCGTTCTGGCCCTCCGTGGCGTACATGGCCATCGGCAAATTCCTGCGCTATCTCGCCATGACCGCCAGTCTGCTGTGGTTTTTCCCGGGGCAGGTCTGAATCTGACGAAAAGCTTAATAAGGGACGTATTAAGTCGGAATCTTCCTGTTTTCGAGCGTTTCCCTGGGGGTATTCGGGGGCAGGTCCGGACAATGGCATAAAATAATTTTTTAAGGGCCCCCTCTTGCCGCCATGAACGCCCCACTCGCTAGCCACATCTTGAACGGGGCGATGCCGCCCGCCGCTCCCGCGCGACTGCGCGAAATCCCCTACAACTACACGTCGTTTTCCGACCGCGAGATTGTCGGCCGGCTGCTGGGCGATGACGCCTGGAGCCTCCTGGGCGACCTGCGCGGCGAACGCCGCACGGGGCGTTCCGCGCGGATGCTGTACGAAGTGCTGGGCGACATCTGGGTGGTGCGCCGCAATCCCTATCTGCAGGACGACCTGCTCGACAACCCCAAGCGCCGCAAGCAGCTGATCGATGCGCTGCACCATCGCCTGGGTGAAATCGACCGCCGCCGCGAACCCGGCGCGCCGGCCGAGGCGGGCCACGATCCGCACCGCGACGAAAAAGTGGTCGGGTTGCTGGCCCGGGCCCGTTCGGCCATCGCCGCGTTCGAGGGCGAGTTCGACCAGACCGCCATGCTGCGCAAGCAGGCGCAAAAGGTGCTGGGCCGCATCACGGCGCGCGACAACATCAAGTTCGACGGCCTGTCGCGCGTGTCCCACGTCACCGACGCCACCGACTGGCGCGTCGAGTATCCATTCGTGGTGCTGACGCCGGACAGCGAAGACGAGATCGCCGCACTGGTGACGGCCTGTATCGAACTGGGCCTGACCATCGTGCCGCGTGGCGGCGGCACCGGCTACACCGGCGGCGCCATTCCGCTGACCTGGAAGTCCGCCGTCATCAACACCGAAAAATTCGACAAGCTCGGCAAGGTCGAGTCCTGTATCTTGCCCGGGCTGACCGAACCCGTGGCGGTCATCCATGCCGGCGCCGGCGTGGTGACCAAGCGCGTTTCCGAAGCCGCCGAGGCGGCCGGTTTCGTGTTCGCGGTGGATCCGACCTCGGCCGAAGCCTCGTGCGTGGGCGGCAACATCGCCATGAACGCCGGCGGCAAGAAGGCCGTGCTGTGGGGCACCGCGCTGGATAACCTGGCCTGGTGGCGCATGGTGGATCCGGACGGCAACTGGCTCGAAGTCACCCGCCTGGCGCACAACATGGGCAAGATCCACGACGTGGACATGGCCCGCTTCGAACTCAAGTGGTTCGACGGCCGCGCCAAGCCGGGCGAGCGCCTGCTCAAGACCGAGACGCTGGAAATCGCCGGCCGCGTCTTCCGCAAGGAAGGCCTGGGCAAGGACGTCACCGACAAGTTCCTGGCCGGCCTGCCGGGCATCCAGAAAGAAGGCTGCGACGGCCTCATCACGTCGGCGCGCTGGGTGCTGCATCGCATGCCCAAGCACACCCGCACGGTCTGCATGGAATTCTTCGGCCAGGCGCGCGACGCCATCCCGTCGATCGTCGAGGTCAAGGGCTACCTGGACGGCGAAGGCCGCGCCCGCGGCGCCATCCTGGCCGGCCTTGAGCACCTGGACGAACGCTATCTGCGCGCGGTGGGCTACGCCACCAAGAGCAAGCGCGGCTCGCTGCCCAAGATGGTCCTGATCGGCGACATCGTCGGCGACGACGACGACGCCGTGGCCGCGGCCGCCAGCGAAGTCGTGCGGCTGGCCAACACCCGCCACGGCGAAGGTTTCGTGGCGGTCAGCGCCGAAGCCCGCAAGAAATTCTGGCTGGACCGCTCGCGCACCGCCGCCATCGCCCGCCACACCAACGCCTTCAAGATCAACGAAGACGTCGTGATCCCGTTGCCCCGCATGGGCGAATACACGGATCACATCGAGCGCATCAATATCGAACTGTCGACCCGCAACAAGCTGCGGTTGCTGGACGCGCTGGACGACTACCTCTGTACGCCGCTGCCGTTGGGCAAGGCGGAAGACGCGGCCGACGACGACGAAACCCGCGCCCAGGTGCTGGCCGAGCGCACGCGCCAGGCCATCGACCTGCTGGCGGGCGCGCGCCAACGCTGGCAATGGCTGCTGGACAACCTGGACCTGCCGCTGGCGCAAGCCATGCCGCAGCTGGACGGCCTGGGCCTGACGCCCGTGGCCGCCGCGCTGGCCGAGCGCCTGGCGGCCCAGCCGCAGGCGCGCGTGTTCGACGTGGTGCAGGACCGCACGATCCGCGTGTCCTGGAAAACCGAAGTCCTGGCCGGCCTGCAGGCCGCGTTCTCGGGCGCGGCGCGCAAGCCCATCCTGGATGAGCTGGTGGCCATCCATGGCCGGGTGCTCAAGAGCCGCGTGTTCGTGGCCCTGCACATGCACGCCGGCGACGGCAACGTGCACACCAACATCCCGGTCAACTCCGACGATTACGGCATGCTGCAAGAGGCCCACCAGGCCGTCGAACGCATCATGCAGATCGCGCGCGACCTGGACGGCGTGATCTCGGGCGAGCATGGCATCGGCCTGACCAAGTACGAATTCCTGACCGAGGCCGAACTGGCCCCGTTCCAGGACTACAAGCGCCGCGTCGATCCCAACGGCCACTTCAACGCCGGCAAGCTGATGCCCGGCGCCGACCTGCGCCACGCCTGGACGCCCAGCTTCAACCTGATGGGCCACGAGTCGCTGATCATGCAGCAAAGCGACATCGGCGCCATTTCGGATTCGATCAAGGACTGCCTGCGTTGCGGCAAGTGCAAGCCGGTGTGCGCCACCCACGTGCCGCGCGCCAACCTGCTGTATTCGCCCCGCAACAAGATCCTGGCGACCTCGCTACTGGTCGAAGCCTTTCTGTACGAAGAGCAGACCCGCCGCGGCGTCAGCTTGAAGCACTGGGAAGAATTCGAAGACGTGGCCGACCATTGCACGGTCTGCCACAAGTGCTACAACCCCTGTCCGGTCGACATCGACTTTGGCGACGTGTCGATGAACATGCGCGCCGTGCTGCGCCGCATGGGCCGCAAGTCGTTCAACCCGGGCACGGCCAGCGCCATGTTCTTCCTGAACGCCAAGGACCCGGCCACCATCAACGCCACCCGCAAGGCGATGGTGGGCGTGGGCTACAAGGTGCAGCGCGCCGCGCACGACCTGCTGTCGGGCCTGGTCAAGAAGCAGACCGCCGCGCCGCCCGCCACGGTGGGCAAGCCGCCGCTGCGCGAGCAGGTGGTGCACTTCGTCAACAAGAAGATGCCGGGCGGGCTGCCCAAGCAGGCCGCGCGCAAGCTGCTGGACATCGAAGACGCCAACTACGTGCCGATCATCCGCGACCCCAAGGCCACCACGGCCGACACGGAGGCGGTGTTCTACTTCCCGGGCTGCGGTTCCGAGCGCCTGTTTTCGCAGGTCGGCCTGGCCACCCAGGCCATGCTGTGGCATGCCGGCGTGCAGACCGTGCTGCCGCCGGGCTACCTGTGTTGCGGCTATCCCCAGCGCGGCAACGGCATGACCGACAAGGCCGAGCAGATCATCACCGACAACCGGGTGCTGTTCCACCGCGTCGCCAACACGCTGAACTACCTGGACATCAAGACCGTGGTGGTCAGCTGCGGCACGTGCTACGACCAGCTCTCGGGTTACGAGTTCGACAAGATCTTCCCGGGCTGCCGCCTGATCGACATCCACGAGTACCTGCTCGAAAAGGGCATCAAGCTCGAGGGCGCGAAGGGCGTGCGCTACATGTACCACGACCCCTGCCACACGCCCATGAAGCTGCAGGACCCGATGAAGACCGTGCGTTCGCTGGTGGGCGACGACGCCGTCAAGAGCGATCGTTGCTGCGGCGAATCGGGCACCCTGGCGGTCAGCCGGCCCGACATCTCCACGCAGGTGCGCTTTCGCAAGCAGGAAGAGCTGCTCAAGGGCGATGCCGCGCTGCGCAGCGACGGCTTCACCGGCGACATCAAGGTCCTGACCTCGTGCCCGTCGTGCCTGCAAGGCCTGTCGCGCTATGAAGGCGACACCGGCATGGACGCCGACTACATCGTGGTCGAGATGGCGCGCCATATCCTGGGCGAAGGCTGGATGGAAGACTACGTGCGCCGCGCCAACGCGGGCGGCATCGAGCGCGTGCTGGTCTAGCGGCGGCAGGCCACGCGTTCACCAAAGGCAAACGCGGCCCTCGGGCCGCGTTTGTTCGTGTTCAGGCAGCGCGTGCCGGCGTGGCCTATTCCAGCTTGATATTCGCCTTCTTGATGACGTCCGCCCAGGTGGTGCGCTCTTGTTCGGCGTAGGCCTTGAAGTCCTGCGCCGATAGCGGCATGGGGATGACGCCCATGTCCATCATCTTTTGCGACACGGCGGGCGACTTCAGCGCGGCGTCCAGTTCGGCCGACAGCTTCTTGACCACGGGCTCGGGCAGATTGCCCGGAGCGACCAGGCCTTGCCAGGCGTAGGCGGTGAAATTGGGCACACCCTGTTCGGCCATGGTGGGGGCGTCCGGCAGCACGGCGACGCGCTCGGGCGTGGCCGAGGCCAGCACGCGCAGCTTGCCGGCCTTGACGTTGGGCAGGCCCGCGGCCAGGTCGATGAACATCACGTCCACTTGTCCGCCCAGCAGGTCCTGGATGGCCGGGGCGGCGCCCTTGTACGGCACGTGCAGCAGGTTGGCGCCCGTGCGCTGCTTGAAGAGTTCCAGCGCCAGGTGGTGCGGCGAGCCGGCGCCGGCGGATGCGGCGGTCAGCTTGCCCGGTTCTTTCTTGGCGGCCTGGATCACGTCGTCCACCGTCTTGTAGGGCGAATTGACGTTCACGGCCAGCAGCAGCGGGAACTTGGCGATGCCGCCGATATAGGTGAACTTGGACGGATCGTAGGACAGCTTGGCGTACAGCGACGGGTTGAACGCCAGCGTGCCCGAGTCGGCCGTGCCGATCACGTAGCCGGTGGGCTCGGCTTGCGAGATGGCGGTGGCGCCGATGATGGTGGCCGCGCCGGGGCGGTTTTCGACCACGATGGTCTGGCCCAGCGGCTTTTCAATGCCGCTGGCGACGGTGCGCGCGACTACGTCGGCGCCGCCGCCGGCCGGGTAGGGCACAATCCAGCGGACGGGCTGGGTGGGCCAGGATTGGGCGCAAGCCGCGGTGGCGGCAAGGGATAGGGCGGCCAGCGCCAGCAGGCGCCGTGCGGGTTTGTGCATGGGGTGTCTCCTCGTTTTTTTGCGACGTTATTATGCCCCGCGCCGTGGGCAATATGCGTCTGTTTCGAGCCCCGGATTCAGCGGCTTATTGCGGATCGGGGTAGCTGCGGGCGCCGAAGATGGCGGTGCCGATGCGGACTTCCGTGGAGCCTTCTTCGATCGCCAGCTCGAAGTCGCCGCTCATGCCCATCGAGAGGCGCTCCAGCGACACGCCGGCGATGGCTTGCTGGCGCAACTGGTCGCGCAGTTCGCGCAGCGCCCGGAAGCAGGCCCGCACTTCGGCCGGATCCGGCGAGTTGGCCGCCATGGTCATCAGGCCTTGCACGCGCAGGGTGGGGAATTCGGTTGCGATGCGGCGCAGGAATGCCGGCACGTCGACGGGGTCCATGCCGAACTTGCTGGGCTCGGACGAGGTCTTGACCTGTACCAGCACGTCCAGGGTCCGGCCCTCATTGACCAGGCGGCGGTGCAAGGCCTCGGCCAGGTCGGGCCGGTCCAGCGATTGCAGCTCGGTGGCGTCGCGCGCGGCGTCCTTGGCCTTGTTGGTCTGCAAATGGCCGATCAGTACCCATTGCAGCCCCTGGCCCGCCAGCGCGGCGGCCTTCTGGCGCAGTTCCTGGGTCTTGTTCTCGCCGAAGCGGGTCAGGCCCAGCGCCATGGCTTCGCGGACGGCGTCCACCTCGAACGTCTTGCTCACGGGCAGCAGCGTCACGCTGTCCGGCGCGCGGCCGGCGCGTGCGCAGGCCTGGGCAATGCGTTGCTGGATCTGGGCGAGGCGCCCGGCCATGCTGTCTACAGCGGTCATGCAGCTCTCTTGGGGTCGGAATGTCCCATAGTGTAGGACGTGGTCGGCGAGTTTCGCCACACTCTGCCGTATCGGACCTTATCTCCGTTGACCCTGTTCGATGCGCAGGCTTAGAATTTGTAGATATTTGTTTAGATTTCAATGTTTTAAACCCCCGGCGCCGTCCCCGCGGACAGCGCGGCCTATCCCTTTTCCCTCGTCCCTCTTCGCCATGTCCAGTGTCGCGCCCGAGTACGCCTTCGCCACGCCTTTCCTGAATCCCCCCGCTTCCCCGATCCGCTCGCTGATGCCCTACGCGATGCGTCCGGGCACCATTTCGCTGGCGGGCGGCTATCCGGCCCAGGAACTGTTCGACGTGGACGGCCTGTCGATCGCCTCCACCCAGGTCATGGCGCGCCTGGGCGCGTGCCTGCAGTATTCCAACATCGACGGCCAGGCCAGTCTGCGCAACGAGCTGGCGCGACTGTCCGCCGTGCGCGGCCTGCACTGCAATCCGGATACCGAGCTGGCCGTCACCGGCGGCTCGCAGCAGGCCATGGCGCTGCTGACCCGCGTCATGCTGCAGCCCGGCGACCACGCCATCATCGAATCCCCGGCCTTCCCCAATTCCGTGCAGGCGCTGCGTTATACCGGCGCCACGGTGCACACCGTGCCGTCGGGTCCCGATGGCATCGACATCGACGCGCTCGACGAACTGGCCGCGCGCATCAAGCCCAAGATGGTCTGCGTGGTGGCCTCGTTCTCGAACCCCTGCGGCGCCACCATTTCGCGCCAGCGCCGCCTGCGCCTCCTGGAACTGGCGGTCAAGCACCGCTTCCTGATCGTCGAAGACGATCCCTACAGCGAACTGCGCTTTGCCGGGCAAGCCGTGCCGCCCATCATGGCCCTGGCCGAAGGCGAGGCCCGCCACTGGGCCGTGTACCTGGCCAGCATGTCCAAGACCATGGCGCCGGCTCTGCGCATCGGCTGGCTGGTCGCGCCGCCCGAAATCCGCCGCCGCTGCGTCGGCGCCAAGGCCGCCGACGACATGGCCTCATCCGCCTGGATCCAGGAAGTCGTGGCCCAGTACCTGGCCAACGGCCGCTACGAAGAGCACGTGCCCCGCATTCGCGCCGCCTACGGCCAGCGCTGCGACGCCATGGCCGATGCCCTGACGCGCGAATTGAACGGCCGCATCGTGTTCCGCAAGCCCGAAGGCGGCATGTTCTTCTGGGCGCGCCTGACCGGCGAGGTCGACGCTACGCGCCTGTTGCCCTACGCCATCGAACACGAGGTGGTCTACGTACCGGGCAAGGCGTTCTACGCCGACGCGTCGCAGGCTGACGTGCATGCCATGCGCATGTCGTTCGCCACCATGAACGAAAGCCAGATCGCGCTCGGCATGCAGCGGTTGAGCCGCGCGCTGGACGCGTGCGAGGCCAACCAGCCTGTGTCGATCTCGCTGGCGGCCTGATATACCTAAATAAGCGCTTGTTATTTGGCGCGGGCGCTTCATGTCTATAAGCTTCACGCCTTGGCGCGCTTGCGCGCCCCGGTACAACAGGGAACCAGGTCATGAATATTGCTAAAGGGTTGGCGGGCGCGGCGCTGTTGCTCGCCGCGGCGCAAGGCGCACAGGCTGCAACACTCGACGTCGTGCGTCAGCGCGGCGCGGTGGCTTGTGGCACGACCACGGGCTTTGCGGGCTTTTCCGCGCCTGACGCACAAGGCAAATGGCAGGGGCTGGACGTGGACCTGTGCCGCGCCATCGCCGCGGCCGTGTTCGGCGATGCCGACAAGATCAAGGTGGTCCCGCTCAATTCGCAGCAGCGCTTCACCGCGCTGCAGTCCGGCGAAGTCGACGTCCTGACGCGCAACACCACCGTGACGCAACAGCGCGACACCGCCCTGGGCATCATCCACGCGGGCATCAATTTCTACGACGGCCAGGGCTTCCTGGTGCCCAAGTCGCTGGGCGTCAAGAGCGCCAAGGAAATCAACGGCGCCACGATCTGCCTGCAGACCGGCACGTCCAACGAAAACACGCTCGCCGACTGGGCGCGCGCCAATAACGTCACCTACAAGCCGGTGGTGATCGAGACCTTCAACGAAGTCGTCAACGCGTTCGCGGCCGGCCGCTGCGACGTGTTTTCCACCGACGCATCGGGCCTGGCCTCGATCCGCATCTCCAAGCTGCAAAACCCCGACGACTACGTCGTGTTGCCCGAGATCATCTCGAAAGAGCCGCTGGGCCCCTTCGTGCGCCAGGGCGACGACGCCTGGCTGAACATCGTGCGCTGGTCGTTGTCGGCCATGATCGAAGCCGAGGAATACGGCATCACGTCCAAGAACGTCGACGAACAAGCCAAGAGCGCCAATCCCAACATCAAGCGCATCCTGGGCGTCACGCCTGGCGGCGGCGCCAATCTGGGGCTGGACGAAAAGTGGGCCTACAACATCGTCAAGCAGGTGGGCAACTACGGCGAAAGCTTCGAGCGCAACGTCGGCCAGGGCAGCCCGCTCAAGATCAAGCGCGGCCTGAATGCGCAATGGACGCAAGGTGGCCTGATGTACGCGCTGCCGATTCGCTGATTGATCCGTGAATGGCCCGGGCCGCGCAGGCCCGGCCACAATAAAAAACCGATGCCGCGGCATCGGTTTTTTATTGGGCTGGCGCGGGCTTCAACCGCGCCGGTACAGCTCCGCGATCTTGACGAATGCCGCCTGCAGTTCGCGCGTGCCGCCCTGGAAGATCACGGGCCGTCCCCGGTGCGTGAACACCACCAGCCGTTTGGAAAACAGCATCGGCACGAAGCGCGCCCCGCGCACGTCTTCCCATGCCACCTCGCGACGCGCGAACCAGGTCTGGCGCAGGCCACGTTCGTCGATGGTGGTGATGGACGTCTGCATGTGCCAGGACACGAACAACAGGCCGATGAAGCACAGGCACACCACCACGGCCAGCGCGGTATCGAAGGGCTGGGCGGGCGCGCGGATTGCAGTGGTGACAACCTGCACGCCCAGCACGGCCAGGATGACCCAGGTCAGGATGCGGACCCAGTCCGGCCACGCCTGCCCCGACAGCGGCAGCGGGCCGATGGCGCGCAGCAGGGCGGCGTGGTCCTCGGGGGGAGGGGCGGACATTCTGCGAGCGTTCGCGTCAGGCGGCCCGCTTGGCGGCAATGGCATTGCCGGCGCGGCTGGAGCCTTTGCGGTTCAGGTTGGCCGACATCCATTGGCCGATGTCGACCACCGCGTCGAAGTCCACGCCGGTGTCGATATCCAGGCCGCGCAGCATGTACAGCACATCTTCCGTGGCGACGTTACCCGTGGCGCCCTTGGCGTAGGGGCAGCCGCCCAGGCCGGCGACCGACGCGTGGAAGATGGAGATGCCGGTTTCCAGCGACGCCAGGATGTTGGCCAGCGCCTGGCCGTAGGTGTCGTGGAAGTGGCCCGAGACGCGCGCTGGATCCACCACGCGGGTGACCGCGGCCATCACGTCGCGCACGCGCTGCGGGGTGCCCACGCCGATAGTGTCGGCCACGTCGATTTCGTCGACCTGCATGGCCAGGTAGCGCTGGGCCACGTCGACCACCGCCTCGACCGGGACGTCGCCTTGGTAGGGACAGCCTAGCGCGCAGCTGATGCTGCCGCGCACGCGGATGCCGGCTTCGCGCGCGGCCTGTACCACGGGCTCGAAGCGCGCGATCGATTCGGCGATGGAGCAATTGATGTTCTTTTGCGAAAACGCTTCGCTGGCCGCGCCAAAAATGACGATCTCGTCCGCGCCGGCCGCCAGCGCGCCCTCGAAGCCCTTCATGTTGGGCGTCAGGACCGAGTAGATCGTGCCCGGGCGGCGCTCGATGCGCGCCATGACGTCGGCGCCGTCGGCCATTTGCGGCACCCACTTGGGCGAGACGAACGAGGCCGCCTCGACATTGGGAAAGCCGGCGGCTGCCAGGCGGTTGACCAGTTCCACCTTGATGTCGGTGGATACGAATTCTTTTTCATTCTGCAGGCCGTCGCGGGGGGAAACCTCGACGATCTTGACGCGGGAGGGCAAAGCCATGTCTCTTCCTGTATCGGTATCGGGCGGCGGCCGCGGCAACTCGACGGCGCCATCGTCAATAGTAGCGCTATCGCCTAGCTCAGGCGTTGGAAGCGGCCGTCGTCCAGGCGCGCCACGCGCGCCGCCAATTCCAGCTCCAGCAATTGCGCCTGCAGGTCCGCTGTGGGGATGCCGCAACGCGCCTGGAGGGCATCCAGGTGCAGGGGGTCGAACCCCAGTGCATCGAGCACGGGATGGCCGGGCAGGGTGGCAGGCGCTTGCGCCTTGCCGCGGGCCGCGCCCGGCAGGGGGCCGCCGCCGAGTTCGTCGGTGATGTCGGCGGCGGTTTCCACCAGCTTGGCGCCCTGGCGGATCAGCGCGTGGCAGCCGCGCGATAGCGGCGAATGGATGGACCCCGGAATGGCGAAGACCTCGCGCCCGCTTTCACCGGCCAGCCGCGCGGTGATGAGGGATCCGCTTTGCTTGGCCGCTTCCACCACCAGCACGCCGCGGGCCAGCCCCGCCACGATGCGGTTGCGCTTGGGAAAGTGCTGCGGCAAAGCGCCCGTGCCCAGGGGCAATTCGGACACCAGCGCGCCGTGCGCCGCAATGCGGTGCGCCAGGTCGCGGTGCTTGGCCGGATAGATGCGGTCGATGCCGGTGCCCATCACCGCCACCGTGCCGGCGCCGCCGGGGCCGGCGTCCAGCGCGCCTTCGTGAGCGGCGGCATCGATGCCCAGGGCTAGCCCGCTGACGACGCGCCAGCCGTTGCCGGCCAGGTGGCGGGCGAAGGCGCGGGCGTTTTCCTGGCCGCCCGGCGTGGCGTTGCGCGCGCCGACCACGGCCAGCGCCGGTCCTTGCAGATAGGCCGGGTCGCCGTTGACGTACAACAGGATGGGCGGATCCGCGATGGTGAGCAGGTTTTGGGGATAGGCGGGGTCGGCCAGCGTCAGGATGTGGCGGCCAGGCGCGTCCACCCACTGCAAGGCGCTGTCGACCAGGGCGGCCATGTCGGCCGGCATGGGGGCGGCCAGCTGCCGCGCCAGCGCGTCGGGCACCTGGCGCATCAGCGCGGTGGCGCGTTGCGCGTAGATCTGTTCCGGTAGCCCCAGCGCGCTCATCAGCGTACAGGCGGTGGCGGACCCGACCCCGGGCTCCAGGGACAGGCGCAGCCAGGCGGACAATTCGGAAACAGTATGGGTAAGCGGCATGGCAACGGGCACCGGCAAGCCGGCGCGTACGGTAGGCGGATGGCGGGGCGCGGGGGAGCGCCGGTCGTTCGAGAGTGTCGCACGGCGGCGGGGCCGGCCCGGTCAGGGGGGACCGAATCATCCCTTCCCTGGTGTTTAAAACGGGGGCAGGTTGATCGGCGCAATCTCCCATTTAGCCGAAAACTATTAGAAATCAAGACTCTAATGAATTAAACTCTTATCCAGGCACTTATCACTGACGACCCCTTTCAATGGCTTTACTTCCTATTCTTCGCTACCCGGATCCGCGCTTGCACAAAGTGGCCAAGCCGGTCGCCGAGGTCGATGACCGCATCCGCCAACTGGTGCGCGACATGGCCGACACCATGTACGACGCGCCGGGCGTGGGCCTGGCCGCCACGCAGGTCGACGTGCACGAGCGCGTGGTCGTCATCGACGTCTCCGAAGAAGGCAACCAGCTGCTGGTGCTGATCAATCCGCAGATCACCTGGTATAGCGACGACCACAAGGTCTACGAAGAAGGCTGCCTGTCGGTGCCCGGCGTGTACGACGAAGTCGAGCGCGCCTCGCGCATCCGCTGCAAGGCCCTGGACATCGACGGCAAGCCGTTCGAGTTCGACGCCGACGGCCTGCTGGCGGTGTGCGTGCAGCACGAGCTGGACCACCTGGAAGGCAAGGTGTTCGTCGAATACCTGTCCGCCCTGAAGCAGAACCGCATCAAGACCAAGCTGAAAAAGGCCGAGCGCGAAGCGCTGCGCGCCTGATGTCCGTTTCCTTTCTTCTGGTCCGATCCCCATGCGTCTAGTTTTCGCCGGCACGCCGGAATTCGCCCGTATTGCCTTTGACGCCTTGCGGGCCGCGGGCCACGATATCCCCCTGGTCATGACCCAGCCCGACCGCCCTGCGGGGCGCGGGCTCAAGCTCACGCCCAGCCCGGTCAAGCAGGCCGCGCTGGACGCCGGTATTGAAGTCGCCCAGCCGCGCAGCCTGCGCCTGAACGGCCGTTATCCGGACGAGGCCGCGCAGGCCCGCGAGCTGCTTGAACGCGTGGCGCCCGATGTCATGGTGGTGGCGGCCTATGGCCTGATCCTGCCGCAATGGGTGCTGGACCTGCCGCGCCTGGGCTGCCTGAACATCCACGCCAGTCTCTTGCCGCGCTGGCGTGGCGCGGCGCCGATCCAACGCGCCATCGAGGCGGGCGACGTCCGCACCGGCGTGACCATCATGCAGATGGACGCGGGCCTGGATACCGGCGACATGCTGCTGGAACGGGGGGTGCCTATCGGCGAAGACACGACGGCCGCGCAATTGCACGATGCGCTGGCGCTGGCGGGCGGCGAAGCGATCGTCGCCACCTTGGCGGCGCTGGAGCAAGGCGGGCTGACGCCCGTGCCGCAACCGCAAGACGGCGTGACCTACGCCGCCAAGCTGGACAAGGCCGAGGCCGCGCTGGATTGCACCCAGCCGGCGGCCTTGCTGGCGCGCCGCGTGCGGGCCTTCAACCCCGTGCCCGGCGCCAGCATCCGGCTGGCCGGCCTGGACGATCCCGTGAAGGTATGGCGGGCCCAAGCGCTGGACCAGGCCGTAACGGCCGCGCCCGGCAGCGTGTTGCGCGCGGATGCGCAGGGCATCGATGTCGCAACCGGTGAGGGGGTGCTGCGTCTGCTCGAGCTGCAGAAGGCGGGCGGCAAGCGCCAGCCGGTGGACGTGTTCGTGCGGGGTTGGCAGCCGGCCTGACGCCGCCTGCGCCGGCCGCGTCCTGTGCGGCCGGTGGCATCGTCAAGGCGAGGCTCGCGGTATGTCCCCGCCTTTCAGCCCCGAGCTGCCAGCAGATCCAGATACGCGCCTGACAGCAACTGCTCGGGTTTGATGTGCAGGCTGGCCAACAGTTCGTGGGCTTCCGCCCTGCCGGTTTCGACGCTTTCACCGTCAAGCAGCACCACTTCCAATTCCAGGAAATCCCCCAGTCCTTCGACCCGGTCCAGATGGATGCGGGTGCGGCCGGCCAGGTGCAACAGACGCGTCTTGCGTACGCGGCCGATCATGCCGTAGGCCAGCGCTAGCGTCTCGCGCAGGGTATCCGGCGAACTGGCCGGTGAAATGACGTAGAAGCTCTCCTTCGGCCCGGTGTCTTCCGCGCGGCGGTAGAAGATCAGTTCGCCGGTGTGGTCGGCGAAGACGCGCAGCTTGAGCCGGCCATTGGGGCAGGCAAAGAAGGTGTCGTCCTGCACGATGGTGATCGGCGCCTTGCCGGACAAGGCCGCGGCCAGGGGTTCGACGGCCTCCACGCTGGTGATCCGCGCCTTGATTTCCACATTGCGTGCCATGCGCATTTTCCTTGGAAGGCGCAGCGTCAGTCCGCAAGGGCGGGCAGGTCGGCGACGCGCATGAACAATTCATCGGGGCCGCGTTCGCGCAGCGCGTCGACATGGTTGTAGCCCCAGGCTACCGACCCCACCCGCACCCCGGCCTTGCGCGCGGCGTCGATGTCGCGCATTTCGTCGCCCACCAGCAGGAAGCGTTCGGGCGCGGTGTCGTGGCGCTTGAGCAGCCGGTCGATTTTAGCCGGCTTGCCGAACAGATCGGTGCCGCATTCATAGTCGTCGAACAGGGCGACGGTATCGGGTCCCAGCACGCGTTGCACGTTCTCGAGCGAATTCGAACTGACCACCGCGAGCCGCAGGCCGCTTGCTTTCAGGCGGTTCAGGGCATTGGGGATGCCGTCGAACAGGTGGACGCTGGGGTCTATTTCCTGCATCAGCGTGCGCACGTGGGCCATGATCGCGGGCAGCTTCCACAGCGGGATGCCGAGGAACTTCAGGATCTCGGAGGCTTCGCGGTGGCGCAGCTGGTCGCGTTCGGCGGCATCGATCTTGCGAAAGCCGTACTTGTCGGCCACCGTGTTCAGAATGGAATTGAACCAGGGCATGGTGTCCGCCAAGGTTCCGTCAAAATCGAAAGCTGCAATGTCGTATTTCAAGTAAGCAATCCGTTGCCGGTCTACAAGGGGTGAAGCAGATACTGCACCACCGGGGCCAGGTCTTCAAGCGGCGGCGCGCTGGCGACCACGCGCTGCGCGTTGGTCCAGGGGTAATCCAGCGCCAGCAGCCAGCCGAACACCGCTTCCGTGTCGCCGGGCGGCAGCGTCACCATGGTCTCGATGGTGATGGTCAGGCGACTGGCGCGGTACGGGTCAGACTGGAACGTCCAGTCATACCGGCCACAGCCCACGCGCACGTTGCCGGTGGCCTTTTCCGTCATGCCGACGATCCAGTCGCAGCGGTATTCGGACAGGCATGCGCCCGGCTCGGGACGGGCCAGGTAGAACGTGTAGACGTTGTCGTAGGTCTGGCCGAACTTGCGCACCAGCGTATCGGTGATGGCGGCCAGGCCGTGGGATTCGGGCGGGAACGCGATGGCCTGCGTGCGCAGGGCCATCTTCAGCACCGCCTGCGGCGCGAACGCGCGCGCCATGTAGTGCGGGCGGTTTTCGTCCTTGGCGTGAAAGTAGTCGCGCAATACGGACTCGGTGCAGGCGGGAGACAACGGGCCGGTGGACATTGCGGGGGCTTTCCTTGGCGAGGTTGAGGGGCGTCAGGCCGCCTTCACCGGCTCGAACCACTTCGAGACGTTGGGCGGTTCGTACTGGGCGTAGCGGTCCAGCAGCATCGCGGGATCGCTTTCCACCACCAGCATGTCGCGGTGCTGGGGGCGCATGAAGGCTTCGTCGACCGCGTGGTCCACGAACTGAATCAGGGCATCGTAGTAGCCGGCGATGTTCAACAGGCCGCAGGGCTTCTGGTGCATGTTCAGCTGGGCCCAGGTCCAGACCTCGAAGAATTCTTCCAGCGTGCCGGCGCCGCCAGGCAATGCGACAAAGCCGTCGGCCTTGTCCATCATCATGGCCTTGCGCTCGTGCATGCTTTGCACCAGGTGCAATTCGGTCAGGCCGCGGTGGGCCTGTTCTTTCTTTTGCAGCAGCTCGGGAATCACGCCGATTACGCGGCCGCCGCCGGCCAGCACTTCGTTGGCGATCACGCCCATGATGCCGACCACCGAACCGCCGTAGACCAGCCCCAGGTCGCGTTTGACCAGCTCGCGGGCCAGCACGCGGGCCTGTTCCAGGTACTCGGGGCGGGCGCCGGGGTTGGAGCCGCAATACACGCAGATGTTCTTCAAAGTCATATGAAGCTACTTATAGCCTAGCCCGTTACAGATTGCGTCACGGGTCTGATGGGAAGCCGATAGTTTACGAGAAGCGCCGACAGCGCTTTTCGACGGGGGCGCGAAGGCCGGATCCGGGGGCATGGGCAATGTTTGGACACAGCATCTTTTCGAGCGGTAGGTAGACTGGTTTGTTCGGAACGACTGGAAGTCCAGCGTCGTATGACCCACTAAAAAGGAGCTCACGATATGGAAAACACGACCCGCAACCGCGAAACCGCCCACCGCCCGTTCGAGATGGATGTGAAGGCGATCCGCGCCAAGGCGCGCCAGGACATCGAATCAGGTGCCGTTACTGACACCTACCGCGCGGACCGCAAGGAAGTGCTCAAGTTGCTCAACGAAGCGCTGGCCACCGAAATCGTCTGTGTGCTGCGCTACAAGCGCCACTTCTTCATGGCCCGGGGCCTGAACGCCGAACCGGTGGCCGCCGAATTCGCCGAGCACGCCACCCAGGAACAGGACCACGCCGACCGGCTGGCCGAACGCATCGTGCAGTTGGGCGGCGAGCCCAACCTGTCGCCCAAGGGGCTGCTCGAACGCAGCCACTCCGAGTACGTGGAGGGCAATACGCTCGAAGAAATGATCAAGGAAAACCTGATCGCCGAGCGCATCGCCATCGACAGCTACCGGCAGATGATCGACTACATCGGCGAACAGGATTCGACCACGCGCCGCTTGCTCGAAGAGATCCTGGCGGTCGAGGAAGAGCACGCCGACGACATGTCGGATTTCCTGGCCAAGCACTGAGCATCGGTATTTGGCATCAGGCGCGGGCCGCCGCCGCATCATGGCGGCGCGCGGCCGCGTTCAATTGGGCATGGTGCTGCTCGGCCCAGCGGTCCAGGGCCAGCAGCGCGACATTCAGCGAGCGGCCCAGCTCGGTCAGGCGATATTGCACATGCGGCGGCACGGTGCGCATGTCTTCGCGCCGCACCAGCCCATGTCGTTCCAGCTCGCGCAGCGTCTGCGTCATGATCTTCTGCGAAATCCCGTCCAGCTTGCGCAGCAGCTCGCCGTTGCGCAGCGGACCTGCCGCGAGCGCAGGCAGGATCAGCGGCACCCACTTGCCCGAAATCAGTTCAAGCGCGCGGCGCGATGGGCAGGCGGCGTCGAAGACGTCAGCGGATGCGGTTGTCATGGAAGAGCCTTTGATAGTTACCAAAAGGTGCGTACTTGTGCATAGGTAACTATAGGCCCTAATCTGGCCGCTCTGACATGCAACGGGAGGCCGCGATGGCCTGGTGGATCCTGCTGGCCGCGAGCGCGGTGGAAATCGTGATGGCGCTGGCGTTGAAGTACGCGGACGGCTGGACGCGGTTCTGGCCCAGCGCCATTGGCATTGCCGCGGCGCTGGGCAGTATCTTCCTGCTGACGCTGGCGATGCGGCATCTGCCTGCGGGCACGGCCTACGCGGTCTGGACCGGCATCGGCTCGGTCGGCATCACAGTGCTGGGGATTGTGCTGTTCGGCGACTCGCCGTCCGCCGCGCGCCTGGCGTGCATCGCGCTGATCGTGGGCGGCGTGGCGGGGTTGAAGCTGCTGCAAGCATGAGCCGGCGGCCGTGGCCGCCGGCTTGGGGCGCGATCAGATCGTATCGGCCCAAAGGTCGTATTCGTCCGAGTCGGTGACGCGGACGCGCACCAAGTCGCCGGCTTTCAGGACACGGTCCGAGCTGACGTATACACAGCCGTCGATTTCAGGCGCATCCGCGCTGCTGCGGCCCACGGCGCCGTCTTCGTCCACTTCGTCGATCAGCACGTCGATCTCGCGGCCGACCTTGCGGGCCAGGCGCGCGGTCGAGATGGACTGCTGCAGTTCCATGAAGCGCTCCCAGCGCTCCTGCTTGACCTCGTCGGGCACGGGGTTGTCCAGCAGGTTGGCGGGCGCGCCTTCCACCGGCGAATACTGGAAACAGCCGACGCGGTCGAGTTGCGCTTCCTGCATCCAGTCCAGCAGGTACTGGAAGTCTTCCTCGGTTTCGCCGGGGAAGCCCACGATGAACGTCGAGCGGATGGTCAGGTCCGGGCAGATCTCGCGCCACTTCTTGATGCGGGCCAGCGTCTTGTCTTCGAACGCCGGACGCTTCATGGCCTTCAGGATGCGCGGGCTGGCGTGCTGGAAGGGGATGTCCAGGTAGGGCAGGATCTTGCCCTCGGCCATCAGCGGAATCACTTCGTCCACATGCGGGTACGGATAGACGTAGTGCAGGCGCGTCCAGACGCCCATGTCGGACAAGGCCATACAGAGCTCGGTCATGCGGGTGCGCACGGGCCGGCCGTTCCAGAAGCCGCTGCGGAACTTCACGTCGACGCCGTAGGCGCTGGTGTCCTGCGAGATCACCAGCAGTTCCTTCACGCCAGCCTTGACCAGGCGTTCGGCTTCGCTGAGCACGTCGCCCACGGGGCGGCTGACCAGGTCGCCGCGCATCGACGGGATGATGCAGAAGCTGCAGCGGTGGTTACAGCCTTCCGAGATCTTCAGGTAGGCGTAGTGGCGCGGCGTGAGCTTGACGCCCTGCGGCGGCACCAGGTCCAGGTAGGGGTTGTGGTCTTTCTTGGGCGGGGCGGCATCGTGCACGGCGCGCACGACTTCTTCATACTGCTGCGGACCGGTCACGGACAGCACGCTGGGGTGAACCTTGCGGATCACCGATTCTTCGACGCCCATGCAGCCGGTGACGATCACCTTGCCGTTTTCGGCCAGCGCTTCGCCGATCGCTTCCAGCGATTCGGCCTTGGCGCTGTCGATGAAGCCACAGGTGTTGACCACGACGACGTCGGCGTCGTTGTACTCGGGCGTGACTTCGTACCCTTCGGTGCGCAGTTGGGTCAGGATGCGTTCGGAGTCGACCAGGGCTTTAGGACAGCCGAGTGAAACGAATCCCACACGCGGAGTATGGTTCTTGGCGTTCATTGATTTGGAAGGGCTTTTCTGAGGTGCCGTGACAGGCACAGGTCGGGCGCAAAAAGGGCGCCTGGGCTGGGAGCCAACGCGCAATTTTAGCGCTTTGCCGGAATGTGGGCGGGGAGCGGTTGGTGAGCGGTGAACAATGGGCATAACTTTACGTTATGTTTCTTAATTATTCCTAACGTAACCACCCTGCCATGAGCCTATTCCCTTTGCCGGGCCGCGATCGCCCTGACGGTGTTCAGCCTGATCCGCGGATGCGCGCTGCATTCCGCCAAGCTGACGCCGCCGGCGACGAGCGCCGCGGACGACGGAGACATCGCATTCCTGTCGTCCCTGCCCGTTGGCAACGCGTTGCGCGAAGCCATCGAGTTCATCGATGGGCTGGCAGGTATGTCTATGACGTCGGCACAGTAGGCGTCCGAGGCAGCTTCACTGCCAGGCCCTGGGGGCGCTTTGCCGTGGTTCGCGGTCGTTCTGGCCGCGGCAGCGTTGCGGCGCGTAGCGCCTAGCAGTTCTTCTTGCCCGCTTTGTCGACCTGCTGCTCCAGCGCCTGGATGCGCTGGCGCAACGCATCGGCTTCCTGGCGGTACAGGCTGACATCGTTGTAGACGCACAGAATGCGCCCTTGCGCATCATCGGCCTGGTCGCGCTGCAACGCGGCATGCACGCGGACCCAGGTATAGCTGCCATCCTGGCGGCGCAGCCGCTTTTCCATCACGCTTTCGGTGATCTCACCCTTGAGCAGACGGGACAGCGTCTGCAGGTTGGCGGGCAGGTCGTCAGGATGCGTGAGCGCCTGGAAGGTCTGCCCCGACAGTTCCGCCGCGTCGTACCCGAGCAGGGCGCACAAGGGCGGGTTGACTCGCAGCCAGCGGCCATCCAGGTCCAGCCAGGCCATGGCCACGCCGGCCTGCTCGAAGAAGGTGCGAAAACGCTCTTCGCTGCGGCGCAGCTTTTCTTCGGCCAGCTTGCGATCGGTGCTTTCCATGCTGATGCCGATCATCTTCACCAGCCGCCCGGCGCTGTCGCGCAGTGATGCGCCCCGCGACGTGATCCACCGCAGCGCGCCATCGCGTTGGATGATCCGGAAGTCGTATTCGTAGCTGCTGCCGTCTTCCATGCATTTGCGGTAGATGCGTTGCAGCGCTTCGACGTCTTCTGGCACGACGTGGATCCAGAAGTCCTCGTTGCGGCGCACCGGCCAGCCGTAGACGTCCTCGACGTTCGCGGAATAGGACACCGCGTCGGTCAGCCAATTCCATTCCCAGGTCACGATACGGGCGTTTTCCTGCGCCAGTTTCATGCGGGCTTCGTTTTCCATGATCTCGGCCGTGTAGCGGCGGCGTACTTCCGTCATGGGGAGTTCGACGACTTCGGTCTGCTGGACGTCGCGCAGGGCTTCTTCACCGTAGCGCAGCCAGATCCAATTGACGTCCAGCATCTGTGCCAGCTTGCGCAGGTTGCCGTAGTCGATTTCGCCGCCACGGGTCCATTTATGCACGGCCGTGCGCGAGACGTTCAAAGCGTTGGCGACGGACTGCAAGGAGAGTTTGCGGTGTTCTAGTAGTTCTTTGAGGTGAAGTGCGAAGCTGTTTTCCGTCATGACTCTGCTGTCCCCGGCCAGCGGTCAGTATAGCTGAGGGTCCCATAATGCAGCGTCTTCTATTGACAGGGAAAATGCTATGCGCTAGCAGCTGATAAAGGCATTTCAAGTACATGGTGTTGGCGTCTTTACGCATTCAGAATATCGGCAGCGGGTATTCGACAATCAGGCGAAATTGGTTGGACGACGCGCCCGAGGTGCCTTGCGTCATGCGGTGCATGGCATAGCGCAGACGCATCGACAGATTGCGCGCGCTGCCAGACTGCACCACATAGCGCAGGTCGATATCGCTTTCCCAGTGCTTTTCGTTGGCGGCATAAAAGGCATAGGGGCTGCCAGGGGCGAGATGGTTGCCGTTGGCGCCGGAACCGCGCACGTAGCGCATCTGCACACTGGCGCCGGGCAGGCGGGCGCCACCGAGTTTGCCCAGGTCCAGCGCGTAGAAAAACCCCCACGACTTTTCCCGCGGGCCATTGAAGTCGGCGAGCTGCGACGAGTTCGGCAGGAATATCGAGTCGTGATACGTGCCGGGCCCCATGCCCAGGTAATCCATCGGTTGGTCGCCATGCACCTGTTGCCGCGCCACCTTGAAGGTATGGGCGCCAGCGGTGTAGGACAGCGCCAGGCCCCAGGCGGTGACGTCAATGTCGCCGGCGCGCTTGGCGCCGCTATCCAGGGAGCGGTAGGCCGACAGGTCCAGGTTCAACGCATTCCCGCCCGGCATGACCAAGGTATGGCCGGCCGCGAGGTAGAGCTGTTTCCAGATATCCCGGAATTCGCTGCCATAGGCGGTCAGCCGGGTGGCTTCGTCCAGGTCGTGGCGACCGCCCAGGAACACCACCTGGTCCGTGCTGACACCGGCATATGACGCATAGAAGCGGCCATCGTGGCTGACCTGGTTGAAGTCGCGCGCTCGGGTCATGCGGCCCGCTTCCAGGAACAGGTCCGGGCGCGGTTGGCTGGTCAACCACAGGCCCGTGGCCGACGCGGGCAAAAGCCTGGTATCGGCGGGCGCGAAAACCGGGTTGTAAGGCCGCAGGTTGTTGCCGTAGCGCAGTTCGCTGGCATAGCCCTTGAGCTTGACCGCCCCCTCGGCGGTGCTGGACTCGTCATGCACGCCGCCCCTGCCATCAGGCACCAGCACGCCGGCCCGGCCCTGGTATTCGCGGCGGCCGCCCAGGTTGACGATGCCATAGGCGTTCAGGTCCAGGCCCAGCCCCAGGGGCCCGGGCGTATAGCCTGAGCGAAATGCCAGCCGCAGCCCCTGTCCCCACTCGCGGTTGTCGGGCTGGCCCTGTTTACGATCGTGGTTCCAGTAGAGATTGCGCAGCAGCAGGTCCAGGTGCGAATCCTGGACAAGGCCGGCAGCGACGTCCGGCGCCGCCGGCGACGTGTGCGGCCAGGCAGGCGCGGCCAGGAAGGCGGCACCCACGAGCAACATGCAGATCGGCTGTTTCATCATTGTTCACTTTGGCTGGGCAAGACGGGGCCCCCGCCGCTTGCCGGTCGGCAAGCGGGCGTGTTGACAAGCGGGGGGAGGAGCCTGGTTTACAGGTCGAGCACGAGGCGGTCGCCGCGTGCTCTCGATACGCAGATCATCATGGTTTGTTGCGCGGCTTTTTCTTCGTCACTGAGATACTGGTCGAAGTGCTCGGCCTGCCCCGCCAGGATGCGTGTCTCGCAGGTGCCGCACACGCCTTCGCGGCAGAGGCATTCAACGTCGGCGGCGTTGGATTTTTCGATCGCCTGCAGGATGCTGGCGCCGGCTTCGACCCGCAGCTCGGTGCCCGAGCGAGCCAACACGACGGTAAACGCACCGCCGGCTGCCGGCGTGGCGGCGAACTGCTCCCAGTGAACGCGGCCGGGCGCAACGCCGGCCGCGTTGGCCTCGCAGATGACGGCATCGATCAGCGGTTTGGGACCGCATACATAGAGATGGTCGGGTTCGCGCAGGTCTTGTGCCAGGCGGACGAGATCCAGCTTTTCGCCTTGGCTGTCGACGTGGAAACGCACGTGGGCGGCGTACGGACTGGCGAGCAGGTCGTCGCGGAACGCGGCATGCTCCGGCGCGCGATAGGCGTAGTGCAGCTCATAGCTTGCCGCGCGGCGGTGCAACTCGGGAAGCTGGGCCAGGAACGGCGTAATGCCGATGCCGCCGGCCACCATGATGTGGCGCCCCGGGCTGTCATGCAGCGCGAAGAGGTTGTTGGGCGCGGTGATGACCAGTTCGCTGCCTGGGCGCACCTGCTCGTGCATGAATGCCGAGCCGCCGCGCGACTGTTCTTCCAATCGCACTCCGATCTGGTAGCGACGGGTGTCGGCCGGGTCGCTCATCAGCGAATAGGCGTTGCTGTACCGGTTTCCCCGGGCATCGCACATCTGCACAATGACGTGGCTGCCGCCGCTGAAAGGCGGCAGCGGTGTGCCATCCATGCGTTCGAGGGTAAAGCGCTTGACCCGCGCGCTGGCTTGTTCGACACCCGTGACACGAACGTCGATTTTCTCGTGGGATTTAGTCATACGTCATCTCTGCGCAAGCCTTAGACGGCCTGGCATACATATTTCATTTCCAGGTAGTCTTCGATGCCATGACGCGACCCTTCGCGGCCCAGCCCCGATTGCTTGACGCCGCCGAACGGCGCGACTTCGTTCGAGATCATTCCGGTGTTGATGCCGACCATGCCGTACTCGAGCTGCTCGGCCACCCGCCATACGCGGCGGGCATCGCGGGTATAGAAGTACGCGGCCAGGCCGAACTCGGTATCGTTGGCTTGCCGGATGACATCCTGCTCGTCCTGGAAGCGGACCAGCGGCGCCACGGGGCCGAAGATTTCTTCACGCAGCACCCGCATGCCCGGCCGTACATCCGCCAGCACGGTGGGCGCCATGAAGGTGCCGCCCAGCGCATGCGGTTCGCCGCCCGCCAGCACGCGCGCGCCTTGGGCGCGAGCGTCGTCGATCAGCGCCCGCACCTGGGTCAGGGCCTTGGGCGTGATCAAGGGGCCGATCTGGCTATCGGCTTGGTCGCCAGGGCCGACGCGCAGCGTGGCGGCCTGGGCGGCAAAACGGGTGGCGAACGCTTCGTACACGGCGTCTTGCACGTAGATGCGATTGACGCAGACGCAGGTCTGGCCGGCATTGCGGTACTTGGCGGCGATGGCGCCTTCCACCGCTTCGTCCAGGTCGGCGTCGTCGAAGACGATGAATGGCGCGTTGCCGCCCAGTTCCAGCGACATTTTCTTGATGGTGGGCGCGCATTGCGCCATCAGCAGCCTGCCGACCGCGGTGGACCCGGTGAAGCTGAGCTTGCGCACGTCGGGATGGCGGGTCAGTTCGCCGCCGATGGCGATGGCGTTGCCGGTGACGACGTTGAAAACGCCGTCGGGCACGCCCGCCTGGATGGCCAATTCGACCAGCGCCAGCGCGGAAAAAGGGGTTTCGTTGGCGGGCTTGAGCACCAGGGTGCAGCCGGCGGCGAGGGCGGGTGCGACTTTGCGGGTGATCATCGCGGCGGGGAAATTCCAAGGCGTGATCGCTGCGCAGACGCCGATGCCTTGGCGCATCACCATCAGGCGGCGATCAGCCCGCGGGGCCGGGATCAGTTCACCGTAGACGCGCTTGCCTTCTTCGGCGAACCATTCCAGGAAGGATGCGGCGTAGCGGATTTCGCCCAGCGCCTCGGCCAGCGGCTTGCCCTGTTCCCGGGTCATCAGGCGTGCCAGTTCGTTTTCGTGCCGGATCATCAGCTCGAACCAGCGGCGCAGGATCTGCGAGCGCTCTTGCGCCGGACGGGCGCGCCAGGCCGGCAGCGCGGTGTGGGCGGCGGCGATGGCGCGCCGGGTTTCGGCTTCGCCCATGTCGGGCACATGGCCGATTGTCTGGCCGGTGGCGGGGTCGGAAACCGTGACGGTGCCGTGGTCGTCGGCGTCGCACCAGCGGCCGGCAAGAAAGGCCTGCTGGTGAAACAGGGAAGGTTCGGTCGAGAGCATGGGAGTCCTGGGCGGTAAGGGAGGTGGCGTGCCCGGGCGGCACGCCACCGCGGGCATGCGAGCAGGTCAGTCGCGGTCCTGGTGCGCTTGGGCCACGAGGTGGTGGAAGTGCGCAATGCCGTGTTCGCTCTGGCCGCTGCGCTCGCGGTCGACCATGATCCGGCCGCGCCCGCGATAGCCCCGCGATTTCAGGCCCTTCTGCACGCTTTCCACCAGGCGCAGGTCTTCGGGGCGGAACACATTGCGGTACCACTCGATCAGGGACTTCTGCTCGTCCGTCAGTTCCTTGTTCAAGAAGTAGATGTCGTAGTGCTGCAGGGTGATGCCGGCGCTGGCCGGGAATTCGTAGATGACGGTCATGAAGTTGCCTCCCGGCGGCACGTTGAACATGGTGCACGGCCACGCCCAGAAGCCCGAGAAGGAAGGATCCTTGACGCTGTCGTCGAACTGGAACGACTTCGGCGAAGACTTGGCGATGCCGAACTGCAGGCTCCAATTGCCGTGCATGGTGTGCGTGTACTGGCCGACGTCGACCGAATCGGCGAAACCGGGATGTGCCGGCGCGCAGTGGTAGCACTCCATGTAGTTGTCGACGATGCTCTTCCAGTTGGCGGGCGTTTCGGTGACGAAGCGGGCGGCCAGATGCAGGTCCTTGATGACGGGGCAGGCTTGGTGCAGGCGGTCTTGCAGACCGGGCAGTTGCGTTTCGACGCTGCCGGCCTCGGCGTTCATGTTGATGAAGATGAAGCCGGCGTATTCCTCGACACGCAGCCCGACCAGGCTGGAGTTGGCCTTGTCGAAGTCGATGACGTTGTCGCAGTTGCGGGCGTGGGCCAGGTCGCCGTCGAGCTTGAAGGTCCAGGCGTGGTACGGGCAGGTGATGACGTTCTTGGCCTTGCCATCACCTTGCAGCAGTTGGTGGCCGCGGTGGGGGCAGACGTTGTAGAAGGCGCGCAGCACACTGTCGCGGCCGCGCACGACGATGATGCTTTCGCCGATGACATCGCGGGTGATGTAGGCGTTGTTTTCCGCGACTTCGCTGCAGTGGCCGACACAGATCCAGCTATTGGCGAAGATCTTCTCTTTTTCGTATTCGTAGATGGCGTCGCTGGTGTAGTAGCTGGCGGGAATGGTATGGGCGACGTCGGCATTGGCGCAGAAGTCGGCGGGCAGGCGTTCGATGGTGTTGGTGCTGGGATTCATGTATGGCTCCAAAGGTTCGGGGTTGCGGTGGATCGGGAGTCAGGTCCTGGTGGCGGGAACGGTGGTTGGCGGGGTTTGCGGGGTGGCAGTCGCGGCGGCCTTGGTGTCCGCGGACTCGGTATTGGCCAGACGCCGCGCTTGTTCTTCGATGTGCTGGGCGGGCATGGCGCCATAGTCCTGCGACAGCCAGCGGAACAGGCCGAACAGCATGATTCCCAGTACGAGCAGGAACGGGATGGTCGTCAGGACGACGGCCGTTTTCATGGTGTTCAGGGAGACATGGGCGAACAGCATGGCCAGGGGCAGCAGCGCCAGCATCACGCACCAGAACAGCCGCAGCGTGGGGCTGGGGTCTTGCCCTTCTTTCAGGTTGCGGGTGCTGGTGGCGGCGATGGCGTAGCCCACCGCGTCCATGTGGGATGCGCAGAACACGGCCATGATGAAGAGGAACGCGGCCAGGAACACGCCGCCCCAGGGCAGGCTGGTCAACAGGGTGACCACGGCGGTTTCGCCGCTGTGTTCGGCCAGCAGGCGGGGCACGTCGACCGCCTGGGTCAGGTACTGGTGCATGCTGAAGCTTTCCAGCGCGCCGAAGAAGAACCAGCAGCCCGCGCTGCCGCCCAGTACCAGGGCGGCGATGACTTCCTTCATCTTGCGGCCGCGCGACACCCGGGTAACGAACATGGCGACGCCAGGGGCGTAGGAAATCCACCACAGCCAATAGAACACGGTCCAACTGCGCGTGAATTCGCCGTCGCCTGAGGGATCGGTGAACAGGCTCATGCGCACCCAGTTCTGGATCATGAGACCCAGTCCGTTGGTGATGTTGTTGATCGTGAACTGGGTGGGGCCGACGACGAGCACGATAGCCGAATAGGCGAGTGCGCCGATGCAGACGATCTTGCTCAGGCGCTGCATGCCGCCGTCGATGCCTACGTACGAGCTGAGCGAGAACACCACCGAGATGACGGCAATGATGATGAACTGAGTGGTGAAGGTATCGGGCATGCCCGTCAGCGCGGACAGGCCCCGGGTCAGTGTCGAGGCGGTCAGCGCCAGCGATACCGTCAGGGCGCCGAACATGGTGAAGACAAATACCAGATCCACGAGGCGGCCGACCCAGCCGTGGGCGCGCAGGCCGGTAACGGCCTCGACGATGGATGCCATGCCCAACCCGCTCTTTTTACGGACATGGAAGTGGTAGGCCAGGGCAAGCGATGCGACGGCATAGAGGGCCCAGGCACTGATGCCCCAATGGAAAAAGGAGTAGCTGATGCTGTACTCCAGCGCGTCGCGAGACCCCGCCGCCAAATGCAGCCCGGGCGCCTCGTAGTAGTAGGCCCATTCCATGACGCCCCAGTACAGGGTGGACGAGCCCATGCCGGCACAGATGAACATGAACACCCAGGTCGGGGTGGCGTATTCGGGCTTGCCGCTGCCCAGCCGGATGTTGCCGTACTTGCTGAAAGCCAGGTAGGCGGCGGCCAGGGCGGTTGCAAAGACGAACACCAGCACGAGGGTGCCGAAGGCACGCGTTGAAAACTCGAACAACACGCTGGCGAACGCTTCGGCGGCTGCGGGGAAGACGGCGAGGCCGATGACGGGAAGCGCAACGGCAACCAGGCTGGCTGCGATCAGGAATAGGTCTGGCTTGGGGCGGTGCATGGGTTGTCTCCTGCTCCAGGGCGCCGTCGACGGGTTTCAGGGCCGTCGCGGTGCTGTTGTTAACTTATAGTTGACGTATAACCATAGATTAACTCGGAAGCCGGCCTTAGCCGAGCTAGGGAAAATCCCAGGCAGCAGGTTTCGGCTCCGGTGCAGACAGACGCGAGACAGCGGGCAGCTAGGGCGGCGGCCGTTGCCGCGGCAGCCGTTGCCTGGCGGTTTTCAGGGGAGGTAAATCTCGGACCAACGCCCGTTGCGAGCGGCCTGGTCCAGCCGGCGGCGGCATGCCACCGGCGTTCAGGACCCGCTGCGGCGGTACAGCGCCAAGGTGCCGGCCAGGCCGATCATCAGCGTGCCGCAGATGCGGTTCAGCCAGCGCAGGCCCGAACCCTGGAAGGCCCGCACCAGTTGCGCGCCCAGGGTGGCGTAGGCCAGCATGGTCAGCAGGTTCATCAGCGCCAGCACGCAGGCCACCGTCAGGTACTGCGGCAGCAAGGGGGCCTGGGTGTCGATGAACTGGGGCAGGAAGGCAGACATGAACAGCAGCAGCTTCGGGTTGGTGACCGCCACCACAAAGCTGCGCAGACCCAGTTTCAGCCCCGCGGGCCGGACAGCATCCGGCGAGGCGGCGGGCATGACCAGCGCCGAGTCGGACCGCAGCATCTTCCACCCCAGGTAGGCCAGGTAGGCCGCGCCCACCCATTTGAGGGTATGGAAGGCAACTTCGGAGGCGGCCAGCACCACGCCCAGGCCGGACGCCACCGCACCCACCAGGATCAGATCCGCCATGATGGCGCCGCCCATGCCCCAGCAGGCGGCGCGCACGCCATGGCGCGAGCCGTTGCTCATGGCGAGCAGGACCGTCGGGCCCGGTGTCACGATGGCGACGGCCGAGGCCAGGATGAACAGCAGCAGCGTGGTGGTGGACATGGCGGGCTCCGTGGCGAGCGGCCAGTGTGACGCGGGCGGCGGGGGTCTGTCCAGCGCCCGGAACCGCCCGTTTGCCCGTCGACGGGCGGGCCAATCGCGGCGCGCGCCGGGGCGGCGGGCCGCGCCGGGCTACCATAGCGGTCTTATCGACTGATTTCCTGCCATGTCCACCCGTTCCGACACTCCCCATCTTGCCCCGCCGCTTTCTTCCGTCCTGCTTTCCAGCGCGGGGGTGGTCGAGGAGGTCCTGGACGGCCGGTCGCTGACCGAAGCGCTTGCCGACGTCGATTCGGGCTTGCGGCCCGCCACCCAGGCGGTGTCGTTCCATGCGATGCGTTATCTGGGCTGGGCCGACGCCGTCGGCCGCGAACTGGTGCAGCGCTATCCCAATGTGCTGTTCGAGTCCCTGTTGCTGGTGTCGCTGACGCTGCTCAAGGCCGAGGGCGAGGCCGCGGCCGCCATGCCGGGCATGCCGGTGTACGCGCCGCACACGGTGGTGGACCAGGCCGTGACGGCGGCTTCCAACACCCGCAGCCTGGCGTCATTCAAGGGCCTGCTCAACGCCTGCCTGCGCCGTTTCCTGCGTGAGCGGGCGGCGCTGGACGCCGCGGTGGCCGGCAGCCTGGAAGCCCAGTGGAACCATCCTGGCTGGTGGGTCAAGCAATTGCGCGTGGCCTATCCGCAGCAATGGCAGGAGATCCTGCAGTCGGCCAATGTGCCGGCGCCGTTGACCCTGCGCGTGAACCGCCGCCGCGCCAGCCGCGAGCAGGTCCTGGCTGCCTTCCAGGCCGCCGGCCTGGCGGCCGAACCCGTGGGGGCGGCCGGCCTGGTGCTGGCCTCGCCCAAGCCTGTGACCCAGTTGCCCGGCTTTGCCGAAGGCTGGTGGTCGGTGCAGGATGCCGGCGCGCAATTGGCCGCCGAGCTGCTGGCGCCTGCCGACGGCATGCGCGTGCTGGACGCCTGCTCGGCGCCGGGCGGCAAGACCGCTCATCTGCTGGAACTGGCCGACATCGACCTGCTGGCCCTGGACGCCGACGCCGATCGCCTGGTGCGGGTTGGCCAGAACCTGGACCGCCTGGGCCTGTCGGGCGACCGCGTGCGGCTGCAGGCGGCGGACGCCGCCGACCTGGACGCCTGGTGGGACGGCAAGCCCTTTGATGCGGTGCTGGCGGACGTGCCCTGCACGGCTTCGGGCATTGTGCGGCGCCATCCGGACATCCGCTGGCTGCGCCGCGAAAACGATGTGCGCCGCACTGCCACCCTGCAAGCCCGGATCCTGGACGCGCTCTGGTCCACCGTGGCGCCCGGCGGCCGCCTGCTCTATGTGACCTGCTCGGTCTTTCCGATTGAAGGCGCGCGCCAGGCGCTGGAATTCCTGCAGCGCCACCCCGAAGCCCAGCGTCTGGAAGCCCCGGGCCAATTGCTGCCAGTTGCTGTCAATGCAACACCTGCGGACCAGCACGACGGGTTTTTCTACGCCTTGTTTGCCAAGGCGTCCTGAATCGCCAAGAATAGGGGCATGACAGGGGTTTCGGTGTCGTATGTCCATCATTTCACGCGTATTTCTGGGGTTGTTGTTCGTATCTGCCTTGCTTTCGTTTGCGCCGGTCGGCCAGGCGCACGCGGCCGAGCCGAAAGTCGTGCACGTCGAACCCGTGGTGCGTGGCGACAAGCTTGAAATCGACGCCGATATCCAATTCGAACTGAACCAGCAACTGCGCGACGCCGCCCAGCGCGGCGTGCCGCTGTATTTCACCGCCGACGTCACCATTACCCGCGAGCGCTGGTGGTGGTTCGACAAGTCCCTGGTCGACACCTCGCGTACCTGGCGCGTGATCTATAACGCGTTGACCCGCCAATGGCGGGCCGGGGTGGGCGAGCTGTCCTTCCCGGTAGCCTCGCTGGACGACGCCATGAGCGTCATCCGCCATGTCCGCAACTGGCAGGTCGCCGACGCCGATGATTTCGACGAAGGCGTGGTCTATGGCGGCCAACTGCGGCTGCGGCTGGATACCTCGCTGCTGCCGAGGCCGTTCCAGGTCAATGCCCTGAACAGCAGTTCGTGGGCCCAAGGCACGCCCTGGACGGACTTCTCGTTCTCGCTGGGCGACAAGGAGAAAGACCCCTCATGAGGCTGTTGCTTCGGCTGGCCCTGATGGTCGGCGCCGTAAGCGGCCTGGCATTGCTGGGGCTGCTGGCGTGGTCCACCGGCAATGCCTCGCGCTTTGCCCGCTATTACGACATTCTGCTGGTGCTGAACGGCATCTTCGCCCTGGCGCTGTTCGTCTGGGTGGTGGCGCTGACCGTGCGGCTGGCGCGGCAGATCCGGCGGCGGCAGTTCGGCGCCCGGCTAACGGCCCGCTTTTCCCTGGCGTTCGCCCTGATCGGCGTGGTGCCCGGCGCCTTGATCTACACGGTCTCGGTGCAGTTCATGTCGCGCTCGATCGAGTCCTGGTTCAACGTGCGGGTCGATACCGCGCTGGAGGCCGGCCTGAACCTGGGCCGGGCGGCGCTCGATTCCCTGCTGGCCGACCTGGACGCGCGGGCGCGCTCCATGGCAGCGGAACTGAACCGCAATTCCGACACCGGCGTGGCGCTGGCGCTGACCCGCCTGCGCGAAGCCAACGGCGTGCAGGAAGCCATGGTGTTCACCGGCAGCGGCCGCATGGTGGCGTTCTCCACCAATCAATACGGCCAGTTGCTGCCGGCCATGCCGCCCTCGACCGTGATGAACCAGCTGCGGTTGTCGCGCGGCTATTCGGCGGCCGAGGCCGATGATCCGGTCAAGCCGGGCACGGACGGCGGGCTGCATCTGCGGGTCGTGATTCCCCTGACCGGCCCGGACCGCTACGACAATCTGCTGGGCGCCGCGTCCGAACCCCGTTGGTTGCAGCTGCTGCAGCCCGTGCCGGAGCAGATTGCGCACAACGCCAACCTGGTGCAGCAGGGCTTTCGCGACTACCAGGAACTGGCTCTGTCGCGGCTGGGCCTGCGCAAGCTCTATGGCATCACGCTGACCTTGGCGCTGCTGCTGGCGGCGTTTGGCGCCATCGCCGTGGCGCTGTCGCTATCCAAGCGGCTGGTGCGCCCGCTGCTCAGCCTGGCGGGCGGCACCCAGGCCGTGGGCGTGGGCGACTACCGGCCGCTGCCCGAACCGCCCGAGCGCGACGAAGTCGGCCAGCTCACCCGGTCCTTCAATGCCATGACGCGCCAGCTCGACGAAGCCCGCCGCATGGTCGAAAGCAACCGCCAGCAGCTCGAACGTTCCAACGTCTACCTGGAAAGCGTGCTGTCCAACCTGTCTTCCGGGGTGCTGGTGTTCGACGAGGCGTTCCGCGTCACCACCGTCAACCAGGGCGCCCAGACCATCTTGCAGGCCGATCTGCGGTCCGTGATCGGGCGGCCGCTGGAAACGGTGGACGGCATGCTCGAATTTGCGAACATCGTTCGACAGGCGTTTTCGACCCATGCGGCGGTCGGGTCCGAGCGCCAGCACTGGCAGCAACAGTTCGAGATCGCACCCAAGCAGGGCGATACGCCCAACGGACCGCAGCCCCTGACGCTGCTGGCGCGCGGCACTCATTTGCGGGTGGACGGCCGCGGCAACGGCTACCTGGTCGTGTTCGACGATATCACCGAGGTCATTTCGGCCAACCGGACGGTCGCCTGGGGCGAGGTGGCGCGCCGCCTGGCCCACGAGATCAAGAACCCCCTGACGCCCATCCAGCTGTCCGCCGAGCGCCTGGCGATGAAGCTGGAAGGCAAGCTGCAGCCCGCCGAGGCCCAGATCGTCGAGCGGTCCACCAACACCATCGTCAATCAGGTGGCCTCGCTCAAGCAGATGGTGGACGACTTCCGCGAGTACGCCCGCACGCCGCCGGCGGTGATGCAGCGCATCGACTTCAATGCCCTGGTGGCCGACGTGCTGTCGCTGTACGGCTGGGACCCCGACGGCGGCGCGCCCGCCCGCCTGGCCGGCAAGGCGCTCAACCTGGACGTCAACCTGGGCGCGGATCTGCCGGCCATCGAGGGCGACCCGACCCAGCTGCGCCAGGTCATCCATAACCTGCTGTCCAATGCCCGCGACGCCATCGCCGAGAAGGGCGGCGAGGGCCGGGTCAGCGTCACGACGCAGTTGATGCGCAGCGAGCAGCCCGACCGCGCGGACCACCAGGCCCTGCGCTTCACGGTGGCCGACACCGGCCCGGGCTTCCCGCCCCAGGTCATGCAGCGCGCCTTCGAGCCCTACGTAACCACCAAGTCCCACGGGACTGGGTTAGGATTGGCAATCGTGCGCAAGATTGTGGAAGAGCACGGTGGTCGGATCGACCTTGCGAACCGCAAGGAAGGGGGCGCGCGGATTTCCATCTTGTTGACCCGGCTCGCACCCGGGGCCGATACTATGGACGCGACCGCGCAAGAAAAGGATAATGCGGCTACGCAATAGGTGGATGCTTTATGGCCAGAATTCTGGTGGTTGACGACGAAGTCGGTATTCGCGAGCTTTTGTCGGAAATCCTTTACGACGAAGGACACACGGTCGAATTGGCCGAAAACGCGGCGCAAGCGCGCGCCGCGCGCCTTCGCATGCGTCCCGATCTGGTGTTGCTGGACATCTGGATGCCCGACACCGATGGCGTGAGCCTGCTCAAGGAATGGGGCTCGCAGGGCCTTCTGGACATGCCCGTCATCATGATGAGCGGCCACGCCACCATCGATACGGCGGTCGAAGCCACGCGTATCGGCGCCATGGACTTCCTGGAAAAGCCGATTACGCTGCAGCGTCTGCTCAAGACCGTGGCCGCGGGCCTGGCCCGGGGCCGGGCGCCGCATCCGGCGCCCGCCGCGGTGCCGGCCGCCAGCAGCGCCACCGTGGCTCTCGAAGACGAACTCGACCCGCCGGTGCTTTCCACCGCGCCGGCCAACGAAGTTCCGGTCACCGCCAACGGCCAGCTGGGCAGTATTTCGCTGGACCAGCCGCTGCGCGAGGCGCGCGACGAATTCGAGCGCATCTATTTCGAATACCACCTGGTCCGCGAAAGCCACAGCATGACGCGCGTGTCCGAACGTACCGGCCTGGAACGTACGCACCTTTACCGCAAGCTCAAGCAATTGGGCATCGAATCCGCCCGTAAGCGGGGCGCATGAAGATCCTGATCATGGGCGCTGGTCGCGTAGGCACCAGCGTGGCCGAGAACCTGGTGTCCGAGCAGAACGACATCACGGTTATCGACTCGGACCCGGCCCAGCTCCAGTACCTGCAAGAACACTTCGACCTGCGGGTCGTCCATGGCGACGGCTCGCAGGTGTCGGTGCTGGAAGCCGCCGGCGCCGCCGATACCGACCTGCTGATCGCCTGTGCCGCGTCCGACGCGGCCAACATGGTGGCCTGCAAGATCGCGCGCCAGCTGTTCAATATTCCCCGCCGCATCGCCCGCATCCGCTCGGCCGAATTCCCCGAGCATCCCGAACTGATGAGCGAAGAGGGCTTCTGCATCGACGCCATCATCAGCCCCGAGCGCAGCGTCACCACCTACCTGCACAGCCTGATCGAATTCCCCGAGGCGCTGCAGGTGGTGGAATTCGCCGAAGGCCGTCTCAGCGTCGTGACCGTCAGGGTGGGGCACGGCAGTCCGATGGCGCACCACTCCGTGGACAAGCTGCGTGAGGTCTGGCCTGACGTGACGGCGCGCGTGATCGACGTGCTGCGTGGCGGCCGGCCGCTGCGGGCCGGGGCCGGCACGGTCATCGCGCCGGGCGACGAGGTGGTGCTGGTGGTGGACACGCGCCATGCCCGGCGCGCCGTGCGGCAGCTGCGCGAAGCCGAAAAGGCCGTGCGCCGCGTGATGATCGCGGGCGGCGGCAACATCGGCCTGCGGCTGGCGCGCGTGCTGGCCGAAGAAAACTACAGCGTACGCATCATCGAGCGAGACCTCAAACGCTGCGAATACCTGGCGACCCAGTTGCCCGACAGCGTGCTGGTGCTGCATGGCAGCGGCACCGACGAGGCCCTGCTGGAACGCGAAAACATCGAAGACATGGACACCTGGCTGGCCCTGACCAGCGACGACGAAGACAACATCATGTCGTCGCTGCTGGCCAAGCGGCTGGGCGCGCGCAAAGTGATCGCGTTGATCAACCGCCAGGCTTATGGTGAATTGATGCAGGGCAGCCATATCGACATCGCCGTGTCGCCGTCGCAGGCCACCATGAGCGAGCTGCTGCGCCACGTGCGGCGCGGCGACGTGGCGGCGGTGCACCGCCTGCGCCAGGGCGTGGCCGAGGCGCTGGAGGCCATCGCCCATGGCGATCGCTCCACCTCCAAGGTCGTGGGGCGCCCCGTGGGAGACATCAGCCTGCCCAAGGGGGCCAGCATCGGCGCCCTGGTGCGCGGAGACGAAATCATCCTGCCCGATGCCGATACGGTGATCGAAACCGACGACCACGTCATCGTTTTCGTCCCCTCGCGCAAGCAGATGCCGCGCGTGGAAAAGCTGTTCCAAGTGTCGGCGTCGTTCTTCTGATGAACGCGCGCACGCCTTTCCCCGGCGGGTCGAGGGCGGCCGGATAACTCCCATGAAGCGCGTCCTGGCCACCCTCCATATCCTGGGCCTGACCATGGTGATGTTCGCCCTCACCATGCTGATCCCGCTGGTGGTCGCCTATGTGGGCGGCGACGCGGCGCGCGACGCCTTCCTGCACGGCTTCCTGCTCTCGATCGGCATCGGCGCCATCCTGGCCGCGACCACGCGGCGCGCGCGCAGCGAGCTGCGCCCCCGTGACGGGTTCGTGCTGGTGTCGGCGGTGTGGGCCGGACTGCCGCTGTTGGCCGCCATTCCGCTGCTGATCTATTTCCACCGCGCCGGGTTGCCGCTGTCGTTCACGGAGGCCTATTTCGAGGCCATGTCGGGGTTGACCACCACCGGCGCCACCGTGCTGACCAACCTGGACGCGCTGCCGGCATCCATCAACCTGTGGCGCGCGACCCTGGTCTGGGTGGGCGGCATGGGCATCCTGGTGTTGGCGGTGGCGATTTTGCCGCTGCTGGGGGTGGGCGGCCACCAGGTCGTGCGGGCCGAGACGCCTGGCCCGATGAAGGACGAGCGCCTGACGCCGCGCATCGCCAGCACGGCCAAGGCCCTGTACGCGGTGTACTTCGCGTTTTCGATCCTGTGCCTGCTGTCGTACCGGGCGGTCGGCCTGTCGTGGTTCGAGGCCTGGTGCCATATGGCCACCACCATGGGCCTGGGCGGGTTTTCCACCTGGGACGACGGCTTTGCGCACTTCGATTCGGTGGCGGTTGAAATCGTCGCCATGGTGTTCATGCTGATCGCCGGCATCAACTTCGCCACGCACTTCAATGCCTTCCGCCAGCGCAGCCCGCGGGCCTACTTGCGCTGCCCCGAGGCCATCCCGTATCTAGTGGTGGTGCTGGGCGTGGGCCTGGTGATTTCGGTGTTCCTGTACATCAAGGGCGTCTACCCGGAACCCTTGGAAGCGCTGCGCTATGGCATGTTCAACACCATTTCCATGGCCACCACCACGGGTTATGCCAATACCGACTTCGCCCAGTGGCCGCTGTTTGCGCCGTTGACCATGCTGCTGCTGTCGGGTTTTGCCACGTCGGCGGGCTCGACCGGGGGCGGCATCAAGATGATCCGGGCGATCCTGCTGGTCAAGCAGGCGCGCAACGAGCTGGTAACAATGTTGCATCCCCACGCGATCAGCCCGGTCCGGATCAACGGCCGCGCGGTGGAGTCCCGGACCATGTCGTCGGTGCTGGCCTTCATGCTGTTCTACGGCCTGTCCATCGCCGTCTTCACCAGCCTGCTGCTCCTGTCCGGCCTGGACCCGATCACGGCCTTCTCGGCGGTTTTCGCCAGCGTCAACAATACCGGCCCAGGCCTGGGCCCGGTCGGCCCCATGGGCAATTTCGCGGTGCTGTCGGACTTCCAGATCTGGGTCTGCACCTTCGCGATGCTGATCGGGCGGTTGGAGTTGCTGACCGTCCTGGTGCTCTTCACGCCCATCTTCTGGCGAAAGTAGGCCCTGTGCCACACACGCTGCGCGCGCTGCTGCCCCCGGCGGGGCCCGGCCTTGGGCGGCCCGGCGGCCGGACGGCTATTTCAGCATGGATTATGTAGGGGATAACCCTAATAAGGGTTATCCCGCCTGCCGCCAAAAGCCCCATCCAGACTGCGATTTCGGGGGCTATCGGCCGGGAAGCCCCACCGTTTCTAGGTTGTGAGCGCTCGCTCACTTTGCCTTAGAGGGCAAAACCGATTGCTTCGCGATGTTGCACACAAATGTCACGATTTTCAATCGTTTTGCCACAAACCTGCGGCTATTATGCATTCACAAGCCGCCGTCTAGCGCCCCCCGGGAAGTTGCCGGGCTTCAAGGTCGAACGGTGCACCCCCTCATCCCACATTCGAAGGAGTCCGAGATGGAACAGATCCCGTTCATTTCGTCGGCCCCCAACACCCTGGGCATCGAACTCGAGCTGCAACTGATCGACCCCCGCAGTTTTGACCTTACCGCTGCATCAGACGAGCTGCTGGCCCAAATGGCCAACCACCCCATTGCCGACCGCGTCAAACCGGAAATCACGCGGTCCATGATCGAACTGAATTCCTCGGTGCACGAGCACCCGATGGGCTTGTTGGCCGAAATGCGCGAGATGCGCGACGCCCTGGTCGAAGCGGCGGATGCCGTCGGCGTTTCGGTGGCGGGCGGTGGCGCCCACCCCTTCATGCGCTGGCAAGAGCGCTCCATCTCGGATACCCCGCGCTTTCAGTACCTGGCTGAAATGTATGGTTACTTGGCGCGTCAATTTACGGTGTTCGGCCAGCACATCCACCTGGGCGTGAAAAGCGGCGACGACGCCATCAAGCTGTTACGCCGTCTGTCACCCTATGTGCCGCACTTTATTGCGCTGTCTGCTTCGTCACCGTACTGCGAGGGCGTGGATACGCTGTTCTCGTGCTCGCGCCTGAACGCGGTCAACAGCTTCCCGCTGGCCGGCCACATGCCGCCCGAGGTCAAGGACTGGTACCAGTTCGAGGCCCACCTGTCGCAACTGCGCGCCTACGGTCTGGCCGAGAGCATCAAGGACCTGTATTGGGACATTCGCCCTAAGCCCGAATTCGGCACGGTGGAAATCCGCGTCTGCGATACGCCGCTGACCGTGGAGCGCGCCTGCCAGCTCGCCGCGTTCGCCCAGGCCTTGTCGGTGCTGCTGATGCGTGAGGACGAGCCCAGCGATAAGGCCTGGCTGTCCTATCGCAGCAATCACTTCCAGGCTTGCCGCTTTGGCCTGCAGGGCAGCTACGTCACGCCGGACGGCCAGCGTACCCGCCTGATCGACCACCTGCGCGCGCTGTTCCAGCGGCTGATGCCGGTGGCCGAAGAGCTGGGCACGGGCGACATGATTGCCGCGCTGCGCGACGAAGCCATGCGCAGCGGCAACGACGCGCGCTGGCTGCGCAGCCAGTTCCATCGCCTGCGTGACCTGCCGCTGGTGGTGGAGTCGATGTCGCACGCCTGGCGTGGCGAGGCGCCTCAGGCCGCCGCGCCGGCCGAACCCACCGCGGTGTTGCGGCGGCGCATCCGGGCCAACTCCGAACCCATGCAGCCGCTATCGGCGGCGGAACCGGGGGTGACGGCGCCGCCGGAACGGCTGCATTAAGAAAAAAGGCTGCTGGTAGGCAGCCTTTTTTCATGCGCCGCGTCAGGGCGTGCCGCGCTGGCGGCCGCCGATGGCGCTGACCGACAAGCGGGTTTCGCCAGCGATGCCGCGATGCGTCGCGGCGCGCCAAGCATGGCCATAGGCCACTTCGATGCTCAGGGCGATGACGCCATCCGGACGGCGCTGGGCTTCCAGCGCTGCGCACAGGCGATCGCGCCAACCGCGTCCGACCAGGCCGCCGCGTCGCCCCTCGGCGGGGTTGCCGCCCAGGGCGCGCACGTCCTGCAGCAGCTTTTCCGGGCTGCGGTAGGTCAGGGTCAGGATTTCCTGGTCCATCACCGGGTCCGCAAAGCCGTTTTCCACCAGCAGGTCGCCAAAATCGTGCATGTCCACGAACGCCGGCGTGGCGGTGCGCAGGCCGGCGTCGTCCAGCGCCCGGCGCAGTTCGCGCAGCGTGGCCGGCCCCAGACAGGAGAACATCGCCAGGCCGCCCACCTTCAGGATGCGGCGCCACTCGGCCAGCACGGCATGGGGTTCGCGATGCCAGTGCATGGCCAGGTTCGACCACACCAGCTCGAGCGACTCGGGCGCCAGGCCGGTCGCGGCCAGGTCGGCGTTGACGAATTCGGTGGCGGGGCCACGCCGCGCCAGTTTGCCGATCCAGGCGGACAGGCCGCCCGGGGTGTGGCGCTTGCGGGCGATGTCCAGCAATGCCTCGCAGTTGTCCAGGCCGGTGTAGGCGGCGTCGGCATAGCGTTCGCGCAGCAGGGCCAGGTTGTCGCCGGCGCCGCAGCCGGCGTCCAGCAGGGCTTGCGGCTGCACGCGAATGTACTGCAGCCTGCCGAGCATGCGGCGGGCGACCTCGCCATACAGGAACTGGGCGTCGGACAGATCGCCGCGGCGGGCGAACTGCCGCGGCACGTCGGCGGCAACGAGAGGAAGCGAGGGCGGGGTGGCGGGTGCTGGCAGAGACATTTCGGTCGCGCTCGGGCCGAGGCCGCGGGCGGATCATGATTTCATTGGGCAATGACAGACATTATTGCGCATCCGGGCGGTCACCGCCGATTGTCCCTACTGGCCATGGGGCGGGGGCTGTTCGCCCGCGTCCCTTGTGATTGCCCGCTGTGCGGGGCGCGGGTGCGGGGCGCCAGGCTGTGCGAGGGTTGCGAGGCGGACGTGGCGGGCGATCCGTCCGTGCCGCGCTGCCCCTGCTGCGCATTGCGGTTGGGCCTGGCCGCGCCGCATTGCGTGGCTTGCCTGGGGCCGCCGCGGGCGTACACGCGGACCATCGCGGCTTTCGACTACGAACCCCCGGCCGATACGCTGATCAGCCAGCTCAAGACGCAGTTGCGGCTGAGCGCGGCGCCGGTGCTGGCGCGGCTGTTGGCGCAGGCGGTGCGGCGGCAGGAGGCGACGCCACCGGGCATGCTGCTGATCCCGGTGCCGTCCAGCCGGGCGTCGCTGCGCCGCCGCGGCATGAACCCGGCGGCCGAGATCGCGCGCGGCCTGGCGGCGCAGTTGGCGCTGCCCTTGACCTGCACGGCGCTTCGGCGACGACGCGACACGCCTCGGCAAACGGCGCTGGGGCGCCGTGCCCGGCTAAGCGGGGCGGCGGGGGTGTTCCATTGCGCGCGGGATCTGTCGGGGCGCCATGTCGGGCTGGTGGACGACGTGATGACTACCGGGAGCACGGCGCAGGCGGCGGCCAAGGCGTTGCGGGCGGCGGGCGCGGCCAGCGTGACGGTACTGGTGGCGGCGCGCACGCCGCAGGTTGCCTAGCGCAAATCGGCGACAATCCCGCTATGCGCGGCCCGCATCGGCCGCAAGTCTTTCAACGTTTTCCGGCCATTCCGCATGTTCCACGTCATCCTCGTTTGCCCCGAGATTCCGCCCAACACGGGCAATGCCATCCGTTTGTGCGCCAATACGGGCGCCCAGCTGCATCTGGTGCGCCCGCTGGGGTTCGAGCTGGACGATGCCCGCATGCGGCGGGCGGGGTTGGATTATCACGAGTGGCAGCCGGTGCGGGTGCACGACACCTTGCAAGAGGCGCTGGCCGATACCGGGGCGGCGCCTTCGCATATCTACGCATTGACGACGCAGGCGCAGCGCAGCGTGGGGGACATCCGGTTCGAGCCGGGGGATGTGTTTGTGTTCGGGCGGGAGACCGCCGGGTTGTCCGAGGAACATCAGGCGATGTTTGCGCCGCAGCAGCGGTTGCGGTTGCCTATGCGGGCGGGGCAACGGAGCTTGAATCTTTCTAATGCGGTGGCGGTGACGGTGTTTGAGGCTTGGAGGCAGCAGGGATATGAGGGTGGGGTTTAAGTTCTGGCGAACTTATTGGGCTTTTTTGGGTTCTTTTGGGCGTTGCCGTTCTTAAGCCGCGCGTGACGGGGCAGGCGGGTGAGGGCGGGGCTACGATTGCGGTCCGGAGCCTTCGCTCCGGACTGCCCCGTGCTCATCCTCGTCACCGCCTTCGGCGGTTCCTTCGGATTCCGCCGGGCGCATCTACACGCCCCGCCCTCACCCGCCTGCCCCGCCACGCGCTCTTGATGTGCATTACTTACGGCCTCTGGGGCGGTCAGTGTGCTTGGCATGCTAGTCACCATCAAAGGGGGTTGGAGGAGGGTGCGGTGCCCGCCTCGTGCCGGCCGCGCGGGCGGCCTTACGAGGCTTACGCGGTGTCTTGCGTAAACGGATGCCGCTCTCGCGCCTGCGGTGAGCGTGTGTGCTTTGAATGCCTGTCGTGCTTTGAGTGCGGGTCGTGCTATGAGTATCTGTCGTGCTCTTAGTGCCTGTCGCTTTGAGTGCCTGCCATGTTTTGATCACCAATAAAGCAGCATCCGATTGGCACCGGCCTTCTAGCGGCGCGGATGCCGTAGATTCCAACAAAGTCTCCAGCGCCCGATGGGCGGCGCGCGAGACGGTCTGCATGCGCAAGCCAGTGCCTGCCGCGCCGCCCATCACCGCCCCTCCCCCCTGACAGAGCAACCATTAGAAAACCGCTCCCCACCAGCGCGAAGCGCACCCCCACCACAGTCAGCAACCCAAATGCCAAACGTGGCCGCCCGCGCGGCCACGGCTTGGCGACCCTGCAGATTTCATGCCCTGACCACAGGTCTAGCAGCGCAACGGACCCAGACACGCGTAGCCCGTCGTGCAGGGCTTCGTGGCAGCGGGCAACCTCGATGCGCCCGAGGGAATCCGTAGGGAGCCGAAGGCGGACGAGGATGACAACGGGGTAGTCCGGCGCCCGCGCGCCGGACCGCAATCGTGGGCGCCCGCTGCCACGAAGCCCTGCACGACGGGCGACCTACGAAGAACAACTCGAGCCGCAAAACGCAAACACCAGCACGCCCCCCAACAAACCTGGCCTAGAATATTCCCCCAAGAGAAACCCCAAAAAAAACCACAACAACACTCAGCAAGCACCATGTCCCAAGCCACTCAAACCAGCGCCATCGCCTACGGCCTAGCCACCATTGCCGCCGACGGCACCGTTCTTGATACGTGGTATCCGCGCCCTTCCCTGGCCGACAACTCCCCCGCCGGCGGCACTCGCCACCTGACGCCTGAAGAAGCGCGCGCCGCCCTTGGCGAACATGTGCCGACGTCTCTTGGCCGCGATACGCGTCGGAAAGTCGATATCGTTGCCGTGCGCACCGCCATCGCTTCGCTCGATGCCCCGCCGGTTGATGCCCATGATGCCTATCTGCGCCTGCATCTGCTCAGCCATCGGCTCATCCGGCCGCACGGCGCCAACCTGGATGGCTTGTTCAATGTGTTGGCCAATGTGGCCTGGACCTCGGTCGGGCCTTGCGCTGTCGATCAGGTCGAGGCCTTGCGTTGGCAATTGCGGGCGACTGGCCAGGTCCTGGAAATCCGGGGCGTCGACAAGATTCCGCGCATGACCGACTACGTCGTGCCGGCCGGCGTGCGTATTGCCGATACCGCGCGGGTGCGGTTGGGTGCGCATCTGGCGGCGGGCACCACCGTGCTGCACGAAGGCTTCTGCAACTTCAATGCCGGCACCCTGGGGGCCTCCATGGTCGAAGGCCGCATCAGCGCGGGGGTCATCGTCGATGACGGCACCGACGTGGGCGGCGGCGCGTCCATCATGGGCACCATGTCTGGTGGCGGCAAACAGGTCGTCGCCATCGGCAAGCGCTGCCTGCTCGGCGCCAACTCGGGCATCGGCATCTCGTTGGGCGATGACTGCGTCGTCGAGGCGGGTTGCTATGTCACTGCCGGCACGCGCGTGCTCACGCCCGAAGGGGCCGTGGTCAAGGCCGTCGAATTGGCCGGCCAGCATGGGCTGCTATTCCGCCGTAACTCGCAGACCGGCGCGGTCGAAACACTGGTGCGCACGGCGGCCTGGGGCACGCTCAACCCGGCCCTGCATACGGGCCATTGATCCGCGCGGCGAACGCCGCGCCCCCATGACACAAGGGCCGCTTTCGCGGCCCTTGATGCTTCGGAGATTGCGCTATGCGCCTGGTGTGTGACGCCAGAGGCATCCAGGCCGTCAGGCCGATGCTGCTTGCGCCGTTTCACCCAGGCGGTCGTACACCAGGTTGACGAACAGGTCCGAACTGAGGATGCGCGCTGCGGGGCACGAGAACACCGTAGCGCCGTCGTCGGTACTCAGGCTGACCGTTTCGGTCCAGTCGTTCAGGTCGATGCGTTGCAGCGATTCGTACGGCCAGGTGTTGGCACCGATGTGCAGGCCTTCGGCCGACAGGGCCAGTTCGCGTGTGGTCAGGTCGGGGAAATCGCCGCCATCCAGCGTGCGGAACGCCACCTTCGCGCCGTCGGCCAGCTTGGCTTCCAGCACCGGCAGGCGCTGGTCGACCAGGCGCGAGCGGAACGCGTCCATGAAGCGGGGAAATTCGGCGATGTTGCCCGGCACCAGGGTCCAGCCGGGTTCGGCGCGGCTGCGGTAGGCGAAGCGGTCGATGCCGTCGGGGCCGGTTTGCGGGCCGGGGGCAGACAGATACAGGTCGGAGATGTCGGCAAAAGCGGTGTAGCGGCGCTCGCCGTCTTGCTGGCGGACGATGCCGCGCTCGTGCAGCTCAAAGCAATCCGGGGTGCTCCCCGTGTCGGCAAACACCGCCAATGCGTCGGGGGCCTGCGGGGTTCTTTCATCAGTCATGCAACTTCCTTATTGGAATCGGGGTGCTTTCGCGGCCCAGGAACGTCGCAAAGTCATGCGATACGCATTCTCCCCCATATCGGCAAAGCGTGCTTGATGACCCCGTTTTAGCGGGCGGTTGGGCAATAACCGGGTCAGGCGCGCATCACCCGCAGCATCGCCTGCGGCGATTGGCCGAATGCGCGCAGAAAGGCCTTGCGCATGCGATCGCGGTCGCCGAAGCCGGTTTCGCGCGCGACGACCTCGGCGGGATGGCGGCCCGATTGCATCATGCCCTGCGCGGCCTCCAGCCGCAGGTGTTCGACAGCCTTGGCCGGCGACTGGCCGGTTTCCTGCCGGAACACGCGGCTGAACTGGCGCGGGCTCAGGTGGGCGGCGCGGGCCAGTTCCTCGACCGACAGTTCGGCCTTCAGGTTGGCGCGGGCGTAGGCCAGCGCCGTCTGCACCCGATCGGACTTGGCATCCAGTTCCAGCAGCGCCGAATACTGCGACTGGCCGCCCGCGCGGCGCTGCGTCAGCACCAGTTTGCGCGCCACCATGCGGGCCACGTCCGCCCCCAGGTCCGCCTCCACCATGGCCAGCGCCAGATCGACGCCCGCGCTCATGCCCGCTGAAGTCCACATGGGGCCGTCGGCCACGTAGATGCGGTCTTCGTCCACCTGCAGCCCGGGATACTCGCGCTGCAGGCGCCGCGCGAAGTGCCAATGGGTGGTGACGCGGCGGCCTTCCAGCAGGCCCGCCCGTGCCAGGATGAAGGCGCCGGTGCACATCGCGGCGCAGCGCCGGACGCGGCGGCTGGCGGCGCGCAAGGCGCGCAGCAGGCCATCAGAGCCGCCTTCGCCGGTGTTGTCGCCCGCCACGATCAGCGTGTCAACCGCAAGCCGTCCCAGCTTGACGGAATCCACCGCGAAGCCTTGCGAGCTGGGCACCGGCCCGCCGTGCTCGGACACCAGCAGCACCCGGTATTCCTCCGTGCCGGTGTGCATGTTGGCCGTTTCGAAAACGGTGCCGGCCGCCAGGCTCAGGACCTGGAAACCGGGGTGCAACACGATCGCGATTGTTTTCATGGCTAAGCCCGTCAATACGAAATAGCGCCTTGCGCAAGCTCTGGACCGTCCGGCTCGGCCGAATGTCCTAAAAAGACGCTTCTATGTCATTGAGGATATTCCACTCCGATTCTACTCTGCAAGCGTACCGGCGGCGCTGGCCGCCTTCCCCCTTGGAGTCCGCAATGAGCAATACCCTCGACAACACTACCCCTGGCCGCGCGCTGATCACCGGCGCCTCGGCCGGCATCGGTGCGCGCTACGCGCATCACCTGGCACGGCGCGGCCATGACCTGACACTGGTGGCGCGCAATGCCGACCGGCTGGAAGCCCTGGCCGGCCGCCTGCGCGCCGACACCGGCCGTGACGTGCGCGTGCGGGTCGCCGACCTGTCCAACGCCCCGGATCTAGCGCGCGTCGAACAGGAACTGCGTGACGACACGACGCTGACCATGCTGGTGAACAACGCGGGCATCGGGTCCGTCGCGCCGTTGCTGCAATCCGACCCCGCCCAGATGCAGGCCATGATCGACCTGAACGTCACCGCCCTGACCCGCCTGACCATGGCCGTCGTGCCCGGCTTCGTTGCGCGCGGCCACGGCACGCTGATCAACATCGCATCGATCGTGGCGCTGCATCCCGAAATGCTCAATGGCGTCTACGGTGCCAGCAAGGCCTATGTGCTGGGCTATTCGCAATCGCTGCGTCACGAGCTGGCGGACAAGGGCTTGCGCATCCAGGCCGTGCTGCCCGGGGCCACCGGCACCGAGTTCTGGGACCTGGCGGGCAAACCGGCCAGCGAACTGCCGGCAGGCATCGTGATGAGCGCCGACGACATGGTGCAAGCGGCGCTGGCCGGCCTGGACCAGGGCGAGTTCGTCACGATTCCGGCCCTGGCCGATCCCGGCCTGTGGCAGCGCCTGGAGGATGCGCGCCAGGCCTTGGGGCCGCTGCTGTCGCACAACGCGCCTGCGCCGCGTTACGGCATTCAGGCGCCCGGCGCCACCGGCACGAACGGGTAGTGCTCGACCCGGCCGCGCGCGGCGATGATGGCGGTGGCCTCGGGCACCTCTTCCCAGGCCCCCGGCATCTCGGTCAACGGTTCGGACAGCAGCAGGAAGGCATCATCGTCCAGCGCCGCGATCTGCGGATCGTCGGGATACAGCTGGCGCAGATGGTGCAGGCAAGTGTTGTGGAACAGCGTGCGTGATTCGCCTTCACTGGAATAGCGCACCGCGATCAGGCGCTCGCCGTCCAGCGCGCAGATCGTCATGTTGATGGGTTGGGCCACCCCATGGCGCCGGCCGGTCTCCTCCACCGCGCCGACCATGCGCGCCAGCGCCGGCAGCGCGTCTTCTTCCAGGCCGAAGGTCAGCGCCAGCAGGAACATCACCTCGGAATCGGTCGACCCTTCCAGCGAACCGAAATAGCTGGGCGCGATCATCAGCATCAGATCGCGCCGCAGCAGCGGATAGTCGCGGATGACGCCGTTGTGCACGAACAGCCAGTTGCCGTGGCGGAACGGATGGCAATTGGTTTCCTGGGCCGGCGTGTCGGTGGCGGCGCGGATGTGAGCCACGAACAGCGGCGCGTGGATGGCGCGCGCGGCTTCGCGCAGGTTGCGGTCGTTCCAGGCCGGATGCACGCTGCGATAACGGAACGGCGGCTCTTGGCGGGCCAGGGCATCCCGGGGTTGACCGTCCTGGCTCGGGCCGCCCCGTGCCTGGCTGTACCAGCCCAGGCCGAAGCCGTCGCCATTGGTGGTGGTGACGCTCATGCGCGCATGCAGGCTCTGGTCGATCAGAGAGTGCTTGGCCTTGAACAGCACGCTCTCCATTTGCAGGGGACTACCGGTATAAGCCAGCCAGCGGCACATGATGCGCTCCTTCAAGGCAAGCCCGGCGCGGGGCGGTACGGGACCGTCCCAGTGTAAGCCGCGTGCAATTTTCTACAAGCCCGCCTGCGGCGGCCACGGCATAGTGCAATTCCGCCGTATCCGCCAGAGAGCCTTGCCTTGGACACCCCGACCCCATCCCTACCGCAGCTGGGTTTTTCCAGCGACAACATCGCCGGCGCCAGCCCGCAAGTCCTGGATGCGCTGCTGCGCGCCAATGAGGGACAGGCCCAGCCCTATGGCGCCGATGACGGCAGCCAGCGCGTCGCGCGGCAACTGAGTGAAATTTTCGAGCGCGAGGTCGACGTGCTGCTGGTGCCTACCGGCACGGCGGCCAATTCGCTGGCGCTGTCGGCGCTGACCCCGCCCTGGGGCAGCGTGCTATGCCATGCGCAAAGCCACATCGCCAACGACGAATGCGGCGCGCCGCAGTTCTACACCGCCGGCGCGCGCCTGACGCTGCTGGACGGCGAGGCCGCCAAGATCGACCCGGCGCAGCTTGCGGTCGAGGTGCGCCGCAAGGCTGGCGACGTGCATTCGATGCAGCCTGCCTGCGTCAGCATCACCCAGGCCACCGAAACCGGCAGCGTCTACACGCTGGATGAGATCGCCGCGATCAGCGGCATCTGCCGCGAGGCCGGCCTGCCGCTGCACATGGACGGCGCGCGCTTTGCGAATGCGCTGGTCAGCCTGGGCTGCACGCCCGCCGAGATGACCTGGAAGGCCGGCGTCACGGCGCTGTCGTTCGGCGCCACCAAGAACGGCGTGCTGGGCGCCGAAGCTATCGTGCTGTTCGAGCCCGGCCTGGCGACCGAGCTGGCCTACCGGCGCAAGCGCGGTGGTCATCTGTTTTCGAAGATGCGGTTGCTGTCGGCCCAGATGGAAGCCTACCTGGATGACGGCCTGTGGCTGCGCAATGCGCGCCAGGCCAACGCCATGGCGGCCCGCCTGGCCGCGGGCATGGCCGGCCTGCCCGGCGTGCTTACACAAGGCCCGGCGCAGGCAAACATCCTGTTCTGCCACCTGCCTGCCGCGGCTATCCAGGGTCTGCTGGCGCAAGGCTTTCTCTTCTATCACGACCGCTGGGGCCCCGGCGTGGTGCGCCTGGTCACCTCGTTCGCCACCCGCGAACAGGATGTGGACCATTTCCTGGCGGCGCTGCGCGCCCAGTTGCAATAGGGGTCAGGCCGCGCGCCGGTAGGCCGATGGCGGCACGCCATAGGCCGTGCGGAAAGCGCGGTTGAAATGGCTCTGGTCGTAAAAACCCACGTCGGCGGCGACCTGGGCGATCGACGCGGGCGCGCGGGCCAGCACGGCGCAGGCCCGCTCCAGCCGCAGACGCGTCAGCCAGGCGTGCGGCGTCAGGCCCACCGTCAGCGCGAAACGCCGCAGGAACTGGTAGCGGCTCAGGCCGCATAACCGCGCCAGGTCTTCCAGGCCGATCTTGTCGCCCAGGTGGGCCTGGCAGTAATCCAGCACCGTGCGCGTGTGCGCCGCCGACAGGCCGCCACGGATATCCTGCCGCGCCACCGCGCCGGTGCGCGCGAACAGCGCGCCCATCAGCGCCAGCGAGGCGGACTCGTGCGCCAGCGGGCCGGCGGCCGCGCCCGCCATCCATGACGCGTGCAGCGCCACGAACCGCGTGGCCAGCCCCGCGTCCTCGATCAAGGTACCCAGGAAGCGTTCGTCCGGCGCGGCGCCCGACACCTCGGCCAGGAAACCGCGCATCAAGTCGGGCGCCATGCGGAAGGTCTTCAGCGTGTAGGAATGGCCGTAGTCGTCCACGCCCGTGCCGTCGTGGATCTCGCCCGGCGGCATCAAGGCGACGGCGCCCGGCCCCAGCAGGATGCTCTGGCCGCGAAAGGTCTGGCGCTGCACGCCCTGGGTCACCAGGCCGATGTGGTAATCGACGTGGTAATGGCGGTCGAACTCGAATTCGGACAGGCGCGCCACGCCCAGCACCAAGCCCGGCGTGCCAGGCACCGGTTGATATCGAACGTCGTCCTTCATGGATAGCGCCATGGTGCAAAGCGGCAGGTATAGCCCCTGAAGCCGGCCTCCGTCATGTAATTTATTGCGGCGCTACTTCTTGAGCAACGCCTTGAGCATGGCCATGCGCTCTTTGGGGTTCATGGCGGCCGTGGTCTCGTCTTCCTGCACCGTCGGGTCATCCAGCCCCATTTCCTCGATGAAGCGCGACGGTTCGCGCACCACGTCTTCGCGCGCCCGGCGGCGGCGCTTGCACCAGCTGAGATTCAGGCTGCGCTGCGCCCGCGTGATGCCCACGTACATCAGCCGGCGCTCTTCCTGGATGCGCGTGGCCAGGTTTTCGGCCGCCCGCGCCGGATCGCCGTCTTCGTCGTCCTTGCCCAGGTGGGGCAGCAGGCCTTCTTCGACGCCGGCCAGGTACACGTGCGGATACTCCAGCCCCTTGGACGCATGCAGCGTCGACATCTTGACCGCGTCCGGCTCTTCGTCCTCGCCGCGGTCCAGCATGGTGACCAGCGCCACGTGCTGCACCAGGTCGAACAGCGACATGTTGTCCTCTTCGGCCTTGCGCTTGAGCCAGCCGGTCAGTTCCAGCACGTTCTGCCAGCGCGTCTGCGCGGGGCGCTCGTCGAACAGCTCGAACAGGTGACGTTCGTACTGGATCGCCTGCACCAGGTCGTCGAGGATGACGCCGGCCGGCTCGGCGGGCGCACCGTCCTTGCCCGACGTGGCGCCGCGGCCGGCGCGCCATTGCATGCGGCGGATGAATTCGGTGAACGTGCGCAGGGGTTCCAGCTGGCGCGGGGCCAGCTGGCTTTCCAGGCCGGTCTCTTCCACCGCGGCCAGCATCGACAGCTCGCGGCTGGCCGCGTACTGGCCCAGCGTCTGCAGGGTCGCCTGGCCGATGCCGCGCTTGGGCGTCGTGGCGGCGCGGATGAACGCCGGATCGTCCTCGTCGTTGGCCAGCAAGCGCAGGTAGGCCAGCACGTCGCGCACTTCGGCCTTGTCGAAAAAGCTCTGTCCGCCCGAGATCGTGTACGGAATCTTCAGGTTGCGCAGCGCCTGCTCCAGGATGCGCGACTGGTGGTTGCCGCGATACAGGATGGCGAAATCCTTCCATTGCGCCTGGCGCTCGAAGCGCGAGGCCGAGATCTTCATGGCGATGGATTCGGCTTCCTGCTCTTCGCCATCCATCGCCGACACCAGGATCGGTTCGCCCACGCCCAGGTCCGACCACAGCTTCTTGTCGAACAGCTTGGGGTTCTTCTCGATCACCTGGTTGGCCGCCGCCAGGATGCGCTGGACCGAGCGGTAGTTCTGCTCCAGCTTGATCAGCTTCAGGTTCGGGTAGTCGGTGGTGAGCTTGGCCAGGTTCTCGATGGTGGCGCCGCGCCAGGCGTAGATGGCCTGGTCGTCGTCGCCCACCGCGGTGAACATGGCGCGCGGCCCGGTCAGCAGTTGCACCAGGCGGTACTGGCACACGTTGGTGTCCTGGTATTCATCCACCAGCAGGTAGCGCACGCGGTTCTGCCAGCGCGTGCGCACGTCTTCGTTGTTGGCCAGCAGGATGGCCGGAATGCGGATCAGGTCGTCGAAGTCCACCGCCTGGTAGGCGGCCAGCGTGGCGGCGTAGCTGCGATAGACGTTGGCGGCCTCGACGTCGCCTGGCGTGATGGCCTCGCGCGCGGCGTCGTCCGGGTCCATCAGCGCGTTCTTCCACAGCGAGATGATGCCCTGCACATGGCGCAGCCGGCCCTTGTCGGTGGTGGCCAGCAGCTCCTGGATGATCGCCATGGCGTCGTCGGCGTCCAGGATGGAAAACGTGGGCTTGAGTCCGGCGTTGCGGGCCTCTTCACGCAGCAGCTTCACGCCCAGCGAGTGAAAGGTGCTGATGGTCAGACCCTTGCCCAGCTTGCGATCCACCAGCGTCTTGACGCGCTCGTCCATCTCGCGCGCGGCCTTATTGGTGAAGGTCAGCGCCACCACGTTGCGGCCCATGTAGCCGCACTCGCGCAGCAGGTATGCGATCTTCTGGGTGATCACGCGCGTCTTGCCGCTGCCGGCGCCGGCCAGCACCAGGCAGGGGCCGTCCAGGTACAGCACGGCTTCTTTCTGCGCGGGATTCAGGCCGTGGCCTATGGGTTCGCTTGCGGACATGGGGACTCGGGGAAAGGGAATCGATCATAGAGCAATCAGGTGGGCAGCGCCGAGGCCGCCGCCGTCAGATTTCCAGAGGATCGACCTCCAGTTGCCAGCGCACGCGGGCTTCGTTGGCCAGATACGGCAGGTGGTGCGACCACGACGCCAGGAACGCCTGCAATGCCGGGCGGCTGGTGCTTTCGACCAGCAGCTGGGCACGTTCGACATTGGCCACCCGCACCACGCGCAGCGGCACCGGGTCGTACAGCATGACTGCGTCCAGCCCCGGAAAATCGGCCGCCCACTCGCCCTCGGGCAAGGCGCGCGCCTGCTGCAGGAAAGCCTGCGCCACCGCCAGCTCGCGCGCCTCGGCCGTCAGCAGCGCCTGGTAGGCGAACGGCGGCAGGCCCGTGCTTTCGCGCTCGTGCAAGGCATGGCGGGCAAAACCCGCGTAGTCGTGGCGCAGCAGCGCCTGGTACACGGGCTGCTCCGGGTAGCCGGTCTGGATAATCACCTGGCCGTTGCCCTGGTGGCGTCCCGCCCGTCCCGCCACCTGCATCAACTGGGCGAACAGGCGTTCGGGCGCACGGAAATCGTGCGCGAACAGCGCCGAGTCCGGGTTCAGCACCCCGACCAGGCCAAGCCTGGCGAAGTCGTGGCCCTTGGCCACCATCTGCGTGCCCACCAGGATGTCGACCTCGCCCGCATGTACCGAGGCGAACAGGGCCTCGGCGCTGCCCTTCTTGCGGGTACTGTCGGCGTCGATGCGCAGGATGCGGGCCTCGGGAAACAGCTCGGCCAGGTGTTCTTCCACCCGCTGCGTGCCGCGCCCCATCGGCGCCAGGTCCTGGTCGCCGCATTCGGGACAGGCGTGCGGCACCGGCGCCTGATAGCCGCAATGATGGCATTGCAACCGGTGGCCGCGGCCGGCCCGGTGCAGCACCGTGAAGGCCGTGCAACGCGGGCAATTGCTGACCCAGCCGCAGGACTGGCAATGCAGCACCGGCGCAAACCCGCGCCGGTTCAGGAAGATCAGCGACTGTTCCTTGTTCGCCAGCCGCTCGCCGATCGCCTCCAGCAACTGCGGCGACATGCCGTGCTTCATCTGCAGCCGGCGGGTGTCCACCAGCTTCATCGACGGCAAGGTGGTGGACCGCGCCCGGGCCGGCAAGGCCAGGCGCAGGTAGCGGCCGCGCTCGGCGTGCTGCCAGGTTTCCAGCGAGGGCGTGGCCGACCCCAGCACCACCGGAATATCCAGGTCGTGCGCACGCCATACCGCCAGATCGCGCGCCGAATAGCGCAGGCCGTCCTGCTGCTTGTAGGACGCGTCGTGCTCTTCGTCCACCACGATCAGGCCCAGCTCGCTCATGGGCGCAAAAATCGACATGCGCGTGCCCAGCAACATGCGCGCCTGCCCGCGCTGCGCCCGCGACCACGCCTGCAAGCGCTCACCGTCGGACAGCCCGCTGTGCATCACCGCCAGGCCGTCGGCGCCCACCAGGCTTTCCAGCCGGGCGCGCAGCGCGCCTTCCAGCTGGGGCGTCAGGTTGATTTCCGGCACCATCAGCAGCACCTGGCGGCCCGCGGCCAGCACTTTTTCGGCGGCGCGCAGATAGACCTCGGTCTTGCCGCTACCGGTCACGCCGTACAGCAGCACCGGCTTGAAGCGCGTCAGCCCCGCAATGGTGTCGACCGCGGTCTGCTGCGCCTCGTTCAGTTCGGGGGGCTGGTCTGCCGTCGCGGCGGCACGCGCGGTCTTGCGCTTGCGCGCGTCCAGCCGCGCCACCGGACCGCCCGCCGAGCGCTTGCCCTGGTATGCCGTGGGTTTACGCAGCGGCGGCGGCAACGTCGGCAGCATCACCTCGCCCAACGGCCGCTGATAGTAGTCGGCGGCAAAGCGCGCCAGGCGCAGCCAATCGTCGTCGAATGGCGGCAGGTCTTCCAGCACCTCTTCGACCCGCTTGATCTGCTTGGGATCGAAGGACGGTTCGGCCGGGTTATCCACCACCACCCCGATCAGCTTGCGCCGGCCGAACGGCACGATCACCCGCAAGCCCGCCGTGATGGGGGCATGGTGGCGATAGTCGAACGGGCCGGGCAGCGGCACGTCGAGCGCGACACGCACCCAGCAGGTCGCCGCCGGCTCGGCCGGCGTGGATTCGACCAGCGCGGGGACTTCAGACATGGGGTACGAAACGGAACATTGACTGGGCAGGCCCGGGGCGGCCGGGATCATCGGTGGCGGGAGAAGACAAGGCCGGGCCGGTACGCAGGCCCAGGGCCATTGTCGCGCCAAGCCGGTCGGCGGCTCCAGCCCCCGCCTGTGGATAACTTTGGGGAAAAGGCTGGAGCAACGTTAAAAATTGGAATAAGGCAAGATTGCATCAACTCTTGCAAATCTGTTGAAAACCTATTTTATTCCATTAAAAACAATAACTTATACAAACTTCCAAGATTGTAAACAAGCTTCTAGAGGGTTTTCCCCAAGCGTAATCTTGCTGTGCACAAGTGCCCGCCGGGGGCCTCAAACTTCGGCCCTAAGGACCGAAGCGTTCACTCACTTACCCTCTCAGCGAACGGCTGTGTTGGTGGACTTCGTCGACCAATTCGGCTACCGCTTCCGGCGGCGTGAACCGCGAAATGCCATGGCCCAGGTTGAACACGTGGCCGCCCTTGCCGACCGGGCCGAACGCATCCAGCACCCGGCGGGCTTCGGCGCGGATGGCGGACGCGCCGCCGAACAACGCCATGGGATCCAGATTGCCCTGAAACGCGACCGAATCGCCGGTGCGGCGGCGCGCGGCCGCCAGGTCCACCGTCCAGTCCAGCCCTACCGCGTCGCTGCCGCAGGCCGCGATGGCTTCGAGCCATTGGCCGCCGCCCTTGGTGAAGACAATGGACGGGACACGGCGTCCTTCATGCTCGCGCGTCAAGCCGGCCACGACCTTGCGGGTGTAGGCCAGCGAAAACTGCTGGAACAGGCCATCGGCTAGCACGCCGCCCCAACTGTCGAACAGCATCACGGCCTGCGCGCCCGCCGCGATCTGCGCGTTCAGGTACTGCAGCGTGGCCTCGGCGTTGATTTCAAGGATGCGGTGCAGCAGGTCCGGACGCGAGTACATCAGCGTCTTGATCAGGCGGTAGTCGTCGCTGCCCTGGCCTTCGACCATGTAGCAGGCGATGGTCCAGGGGCTGCCGGCAAAGCCGATCAGCGGCACCTTGCCGTCCAGGTCGCGGCGGATGGTGGACACTGCGTCGAACACATAGCGCAGCTTGTCCATGTCGGGCACGGCCAGGCGCGCCACGTCTTCTTCGGTGCGCACCGGGCGGGCAAAGCGCGGGCCCTCGCCTTCGGCGAAGTCCAGGCCCAGGCCCATGGCGTGCGGCACGGTCAGGATGTCGGAAAACAGGATCGCCGCATCCAGGTCGTAACGCGCGAGCGGCTGCAGGGTGACTTCCGAGGCGTAGTCCGGATTCTGAGCCAGGCCCATGAAGGAACCGGCCCGGGCGCGTGTTTCGCGGTATTCGGGCAGATAGCGACCCGCCTGGCGCATGAGCCAGATGGGGGTGTAGGGCACGGGCTCGCGCAAGAGCGAGCGCAAGAACACATCGTTCTTCAAGACGGCAGCGGACACGACTATCCTCGATGATCGGAAGCCGTGATTTTACTGCCCCAAGCTGACAGGGCGTGTCCGCCCGCACACGAGCGTCTTGCCGCGGCGCAAAGGCGGACGCTTTCGCTACAGTCAGGCCCGGCCGCTAGGTGTCATCGCGCTCGGCCCGGCGGCGGTAAGGCGCAGCGTCGATGCCGTGCTTGCGCATCAGCGCCCAGAACGCCCGCCGGTGCTTGCTGGATGCGCGGGCCGCCCGCGCGACGTTGCCCTGGTGGCGCGCCAACGCCAAGCGGATGTAATCGGATTCAAAGCCATCCACCACCCGCGCCTTGGCTTGGCGGAAAGGCTCGTGCGCGCTGCGGTCCGCCTGGTGGCGCAGCCCGGCCAAGCCTTGATGCAGCACCTGCCGCGGCACACGGGGCCGCCGCTCGGGATGCGCAAGGCCGGGCTCGCGCACACCCGCCGGATACACCGGGGCGGTTTCCGCCAATTGCGCGGATGGCGGGCCCCAAGGGGTTCGGCGGGCCAGCCGCCCCAGGCGCACTCTGAGACTTTCCAGGCAGTACGGCGCCGTCATGAAATCGGCCGCGCCCAGCGCAAGCAGATCTTCGATGGCCGGCGCAGTCATATCGTGGACGAACAGCAGCACCGGCGTGGCGAGCGCGCCGCCTGCCTGCTGCAGCGCCATGCGGGTCCAGGCCAGCGAGGCGGGTGCGACGGGCAGGATGCAGTGATCGTAACGACGCAGCCTCACCGCCAGCCGGGCCAGCGCATGGATGTCCGGCCCGTCGGGCGTGCGGCTTGAGACATCGCCGGGTGGCGCCCCGGCGCCGTCCGCCAACCCGCTGCCGGAGGCAGCGCCACCCAAGGCAACGGCGTTGCGCAGCGGCACCAGATGCAGCCGGACCCGCGCCAGGCGGGGTTGGCCGCGCGCGACCCAGTCGCGCATGGCGGTTTCATGGCCAGGGGTGAGCAACACCCCGCAATCGGTGGTTTCTCGCACGCGTTCATCCTCAGGCGGCTGCCTAAAGTTGAAGGCTACTGTTGCAAAAACCGGCCGGCCATTCGTAGCGAACGCAAATCCGCTACCGGCTTACCGAGTCCGTGGGCACCGCAAGTGCATGAAAAAAGCGGCCCGTGGGCCGCTTTTTTCAAGTCCGGGGCGAACCCCGGCGGGCAAACAAACCGCTTAGTGCGACCGGCCGCCTTGGCGCAGCTTGCGCGCCGCGATGGCTTGTGCAGCCAGCATGGCGAGTTCAGCTTCGACAACCGCGATGTCGGCCTTGTCCTTGGCATTGGCCAGGGCCTCTTCGGCGCGCTTGCGCGCTTCCACGGCACGGGCTTCGTCCAGGTCGGCGGCACGAATCGCCGTGTCGGCCAGGACCGTCACGCTGCCCGGCTGCACTTCCAGAATGCCCCCGGCGACGAAGATGTTTTCCTCGCCTTGGTCGGCACGAACGATCTTGACCGTCCCGGGGCGTATGCGCGAAATCAGCGGGGTGTGGCCGGGCAGAATGCCCAGTTCACCCGCTTCGCCAGGCAGCACCACGAACTTCGCCTCACCGGAGAAGATCGCTTCCTCTGCGCTGACGACATCCACATGCAGGGTAGCCATATCGGTTCCTTATTGCAGTTTCTTGGCCTTCTCGAAGGCCTCGTCGATCGAACCGACCATGTAGAAGGCCTGTTCCGGCAGGGAATCGCACTCGCCGTTCACGATCATCTTGAAACCACGGATGGTTTCAGCCAGCGGAACGTACTTGCCGGGCGAGCCCGTGAACACTTCAGCAACGTGGAACGGCTGCGACAGGAAGCGCTGGATCTTACGCGCGCGGGCCACGGCCTGCTTGTCTTCCGGCGACAATTCGTCCATGCCCAGAATCGCGATGATGTCGCGCAGTTCCTTGTAGCGCTGCAGCGTTTGCTGCACGCCACGGGCCACGGCGTAGTGCTCTTCGCCAACGACTTGCGGGTCGAGCTGGCGGCTGGACGAATCCAGCGGGTCCACGGCCGGGTAGATACCCAGCGAAGCGATGTCACGCGACAGCACGACGGTGGAGTCCAAATGCTGGAAGGTCGTGGCAGGCGACGGGTCGGTCAAGTCGTCCGCAGGGACGTACACGGCCTGGATCGAGGTGATCGAGCCGGTCTTGGTCGACGTGATGCGCTCTTGCAGCTTGCCCATTTCTTCAGCCAGCGTGGGCTGGTAGCCCACGGCCGACGGCATACGGCCCAGCAGTGCGGACACTTCGGTACCGGCCAGGGTGTAGCGGTAGATGTTGTCCACGAAGAACAGGATGTCACGGCCTTCGTCACGGAACTTCTCGGCCATCGTCAGGCCGGTCAGTGCCACGCGCAGACGGTTGCCCGGGGGTTCGTTCATCTGACCGAACACCATCGCGACCTTGTCCAGAACGTTCGACTCTTCCATTTCGTGGTAGAAGTCGTTGCCTTCGCGGGTACGCTCACCCACGCCGGCAAACACCGACAAACCGCTGTGCTGCTTGGCGATGTTGTTGATGAGTTCCATCATGTTCACGGTCTTGCCCACGCCGGCGCCGCCGAACAGGCCGACCTTGCCGCCCTTTGCAAACGGGCAGACCAAGTCAATAACCTTGATGCCGGTTTCCAGCAGTTCCACCGACGGCGACAGTTCGTCGAAACGAGGGGCCGATTGGTGGATGCCGCGCTTTTCTTCGTGCTGGATCGGGCCGGCTTCGTCGATGGGACGACCCAGCACGTCCATGATGCGGCCCAGCGTGCCGGTGCCGACCGGCACCGAGATCGGGGCGCCCGTGCCGGTAACCTTCATGCCGCGGCGCAGGCCGTCGCTGGAGCCCAGCGCAATGGTACGCACCACGCCGTCGCCCAGCTGTTGCTGCACTTCCAGCGTCAGGCCCTTTTCGGCGAACGAGGAGGACTCGTCGTCGGCCAGGGTAAGCGCTTCATAAATCTTGGGCATGTGATCGCGGGGGAACTGAATATCCACCACGGCGCCGATGCACTGAACGATGGTTCCGTTGCTCATGTCGATTCCTTGCTTGATAGCTTTAGATGGGAGCTGCCTGCCTTAAACGGCGGCAGCGCCCCCTACGATTTCCGAAATTTCTTTGGTGATCGCGGCCTGACGGGTCTTGTTGTAGACCAGTTGCAGCTCCCCGATGACCTTCTTGGCGTTGTCCGACGCCGCCTTCATGGCGACCATCCGGGCCGACTGCTCCGAAGCCATGTTCTCGGCCACGGCTTGGTACAGCAGGCCTTCAACGTAACGCTGCAGCAGGTCATCGATCACGCTACGGGCGTCGGGTTCGTAGATGTAATCCCAGCTGTAATCCGTTTTCACTTCCGACGTCTTGGCCAGGCTTTCAGCACCCGTCTGGTACGGATCTTCCAAACCGCTCGCCAACGGCAGCAGGCGCAAGAACAGCGGCTCCTGCTTCATCGTGTTGACGAAGCGGGTCGAAGCCACGTACAGCGCGTCGATGCGGCCATCCAGGTAGGCGTCCAGCTGCACCTTGATCGCGCCCAGCAGGCGGTCCAGTTGCGGCTTGTCGCCCAGTTGCACTTCCTGGGAAACCAGTTTGGCGCCGATACGGGTCAGCACACCCACGCCCTTGTTGCCGAAAGCGGTCGCTTGGACGGCGATGCCGTTTTTCTCGAACTCTTTCAGCTTGCCCAACGTCACGCGAGTGATGTTGGTGTTCAAGCCGCCGCACAGACCCTTGTCAGTCGTCACCATGACCACGCCGACCGCTTTGATTTCGCGTTCGACCAGGTACGGGTGGCTGTACTCGGGGTTGGCCTGCATCAGGTGCGCAGCAATCTCGCGCACCTTGGTGGCGTACGGACGACCAGCACGCATCCGTTCCTGCGCCTTGCGCATTTTGGATGCGGCGACCATTTCCATCGCCTTGGTGATCTTGCGCGTGTTTTGCACGCTCTTGATCTTGGTTCGGATTTCCTTAATTCCGGGCATTGCGCTTTCCTGTGAAGACTGGCCGATGGGTTCCGCTCACGCCTCAACCATCCGGTAAGGATGGGTGAGGCGTTGCAGACGCCTAACCCATCACTTTCTTAAAAAGCACCGTGCTTCTTGAATTCCTGAACGGCGGTGGCCAATTCGGCCTCGTCGTCCTTGGACAGTTCCTTGGTGTCTTCGATGCGCTGGATCATGGCCGCATGCTTGGCCTTCAGTTGATCCTTGAGCGACTTCTCGAACGACAGCACTTGAGCCACGTCCACGTCATCCAGGTAGCCGTTGTTGACCGTGTACAGCGTGACGGCCAGTTCCCACACTTGCAGCGGCTGGTATTGCGGCTGCTTGAGCAGTTCGACCACGCGCTTGCCGCGTTCCAGCTGGCGACGGGTCGCGTCGTCCAGGTCGGAAGCGAACTGCGCGAAGGCGGCCAGTTCACGGTACTGCGCCAAGTCGGTACGGATACCGCCGGACAGCTTCTTGACGACCTTGGTCTGCGCAGCGCCACCGACACGCGACACCGAGATACCGGCGTTGATGGCGGGACGGACACCGGCGTTGAACAGGTCGGTTTCCAGGAAGATCTGGCCGTCGGTGATCGAGATCACGTTGGTCGGAACGAAGGCGGACACGTCGCCTGCCTGCGTTTCGATGATCGGCAGCGCGGTCAGCGAACCGGTCTTGCCCTTGACGGCGCCATCGGTGAACTTTTCGACGTAGTCTTCGTTCACGCGGGCAGCACGTTCCAGCAGACGCGAGTGCAGGTAGAACACGTCGCCCGGGTAGGCTTCGCGGCCCGGCGGACGGCGCAGCAGCAGCGACACTTGGCGGTAGGCCCAGGCTTGCTTGGTCAGGTCGTCATAGACGATCAGGGCGTCTTCGCCGCGATCGCGGAAGTATTCGCCCATCGTGCAGCCGGCGTAGGCAGCCAGGTATTGCATGGCGGCCGAGTCCGAAGCCGAAGCGGCCACGACGATGGTGTATTCCATCGCGCCGTGCTCTTCCAGCTTGCGCACCACGTTGTTGATCGTGGAAGCCTTCTGGCCGATAGCGACGTACACGCAGGTGACGCCCTTGCCCTTCTGGCTGATGATGGTGTCGACAGCCACGGCGGTCTTGCCGGTCTGGCGGTCGCCAATGATCAGTTCGCGCTGGCCGCGGCCGATCGGGACCATCGAGTCGATAGCCTTGATGCCGGTTTGCAGCGGTTGCGACACCGAGCGGCGGGCGATAACGCCAGGCGCCACTTTTTCGATGATGTCGGTGGCGCGGGCGTTGACCGGGCCCTTGCCGTCGATCGGCTCGCCCAGCGTGTTGACCACGCGGCCTTTCAGTTCGGGACCAACCGGAACTTCCAGAATGCGGCCGGTCGTCTTGACCTGGTCGCCTTCGGAGATGCCGGTGTAGTCGCCGAGAATAACGGCGCCGACGGAATCGCGCTCAAGGTTGAGCGCCAGACCGAAAACGTTGTTGGGGAATTCGAGCATTTCGCCCTGCATCACATCGGACAAGCCGTGGATGCGGGTAATACCGTCGGTCACGGACACGACGGTGCCCTGAGTACGGACATCAGCCGAAGCGCCCAGGCCCTCGATGCGGCTCTTGAGCAGTTCGCTGATCTCGGAGGGATTGAGTTGCATATTGACTCCTGGAATCCTGTTAGTTGCCTTAAGCGGCGAGCGTATCGCGCATGCGGGCCAATTGGGCTTGTACGGACGTATCGAGCACCTGGTCCCCGACGGCCACGCGCACGCCGCCAATCAACGACTGGTCGACGGTAACGACGGGCTTGAGCTTGAGGCCGAATTTGTGTTCGAGAGCGGTGACCAGTTCTTTGACCTGGGCATCGCTCAATTCGAACGCGCTGGTGATTTCCGCCTGCGCCGTGCCATCGTGACGATTCCGCAGCGCCACGAATTGCGTGGCGATGTCGGGCAGCAGCAGCAGCCGGTCGTTTTCAACCAGCAGCTCGATGAAATTGCGGGCGGCTTGCGGCAAATCGGCCTTGATCAGGCCGGTAAACAGGTCGACGCGCTGCTTGTCACCCAGACGCGGGTCGGCCATGGCCTCGCGCACATCGGGGTTGGAGGCGACCTGCGCCAGCTCGCTGACCAGGTTGGCCCAAACCGGCAAACCGGCCTTGTCGTCGCGCGCGGCGGCGAACAAGGCTTCGGCGTAGGGCCTGGCAACAGTGGAAAGTTCAGCCATGACGGTCCCGGATTAAAGCTGCGCGCGAAGCTGGTTCAGCAGCTCGGCGTGCGCGCGGGCGTCAACCTCGCGCTTGAGGATCTGTTCAGCACCCTTGACAGCCAGCGCGGCAACGTCGTCGCGCAGCGAATCACGGGCGCGCTGGACTTCCTGCGCGGCATCCTGTGCAGCTTGCGCCACGATGCGGGCACGCTCGGCTTCCGCTTCACGGCGGGCCTGCTCGATCAGGGAGGCGGCTTGCTTCTCGGCCTCGATGATGCGGGCGTGGTTTTCGGACTTGGCAGAAGCCTCGATCAGACTGACGCGCGCCTGGGCCTGGGCCAGATCGGCCTTACCCTTCTCGGCGGCGGCAAGGCCGTCGGCGATTTTTTGGCGGCGCTCGTCCATCGCCTTCGTCAGAGGAGGCCACACGAATTTCATCGTGAACCAGCCCAGAACGAAGAACACGAGCATCTGGAAAATGATCGTCGCGTTCAGATTCACGGTCGTTCCTTTAACACCTTGCGGCTCCGACGGCACCCGGGAGGGGCAACGCGAAGCACTCGATACTTTGCTGACCGGCGACGGGGGCTCGTGCCCACATCGCCGCCAGCGTCATGACCCGCCTTTTCGCCGGCGGGCGTGCCTTAGCCGACGAACGGGTTGGCGAAGGCGAACAGCATGGCGATACCCACGCCGATCAGGAATGCCGCGTCGATCAGGCCAGCCAGCAGGAACATCTTCGTTTGCAGAGCGTTCATCAGTTCAGGCTGACGAGCCGAGGCTTCCAGATATTTGCCGCCCATCAGTGCGATGCCGATGCAAGCGCCGATAGCGCCCAGACCGATGATAAGACCGCAAGCGAGAGCAACGAAAGCGACGTTGGTCATGACAACTCCTTGGTTAGAAATCTGAAGTCAAAAAATAAAAAATGAGGGTACTGCTCAATGCAAGAGGATCTTGCTATCCAGCGCCGGCCGGGTGGCCGACGCCGGAAATTCGGGGGATCAGTGGCCTTCGTGGGCCTGGCCGAGATACACCAGGGTCAGCATCATGAAGATGAAGGCCTGGAGCAGGACGATCAGGATGTGGAAGATTGCCCAGATCGAACCGGCCAGCACGTGGCCGATTCCCAAGCCGATGCTCGAACCGTTAAAGCCGGTCCAGGCGCCGCCCAAGAGGGCGATCAGCATGAAAATCAGTTCGCCGGCGAACATGTTGCCGAACAACCGCATGCCCAGCGACACGGACTTGGCGGCGTATTCGATCAGGTTCAGCAGCAGGTTGAACGGGGCCAGCACGACGGCGCCAATGCCGTGCGCATGGAACGGCGCGGTGAACAGTTCTTTGACGAAACCGCCCGGGTGCTTGATCTTGATGCCGTAATAGAACATCAGCAGCAGCACGCCCAGCGACATGCCCATGGGCACATTCAGGTCGGCGGTGGGCAGCACGCGGTGGTAGTAGAGGGGGTCGCCGTGGTGCGCGCCCAGGCCGGTCCAGCGCCAGATCGACGGCAGCAGGTCGACGGGCAGCAAGTCCAGCGCGTTCATCAGGATGATCCAGAGGAACACGGTGAGCGCGAGCGGAGCGATGAAAAGGCGGCTCTTGGCGTTGTGGACGATGCCCTTGGCCTGGTCGTCGACCATGTCGACGATCATTTCCACGAAGGCCTGGAAGCGGCCCGGAACGCCGGCGGTCGCACGGCTGGCGGCGCGCCACAGGAAGAAGATGACGATCAGACCCGTCAGGCCGGACCAGAACAACGAGTCGTAATTGATGATGTCGAACTGAGCAATTGCGCTCTGTTTCTCGCCCGTATTGTTCAGATGCACCAAGTGATGCTGAATATACGCGGACTGAGGCGACACGTCGCTGGCAGCAGCCATTTGAATCCTACCCTATTTGCTGTATGCCCAGCCCTTGCGAGCTGGACGATTCCACGATTCTGTTTGCCGTAAATTTCCCGGCGCGCTATGACAACTTGCGGAACATCAAAAGCAGGAGATATCCCTTCAAGGTGAGTATCAGACCGAGCAGCGCGGCAGGCCAGACGAGCGTGTCCTGCGCCACATGCGAAAGCAGCCACAACAGCAATGCCGTTGCGAACAGCTTGATCAACTCACCAGAGAGAAAGGTAAAGGGACTGGCTTTACCGGCCCGAACACTGACAGCCAGGCGCAATGCGAACAACGCATTGGGTATGAAATACGCTCCTGCCCCCGCCAGCGCCGACCAACCTGCCGCCGCCCCTCCGACACCCCCCGCTATTACTGCTGCTGCGAGCCCCATGGCGCCTTGCGCCACCAGCGCCAACAAGAGACCACGGCCTGCTTGAGCATTCAGCGCCGCGCGATCCGCGTCACTGAGCACCAGCACCCGGTCCGCCGGATCCTGACTCGCCAGAACCTGGCGCGCTTCGTCCTGTTGCGGCAATGGTTGCGGTTGTTTCCGCTCTTGCCGCGCAGGTTCGTGCCGCACTGTGTTCTGCTGCATCAAACTTCCCCGCGTGATTCCCTGGTGGGCCCTCTGGTGGACCTGCCCATAAGCGCTATTGAAAAACGCCCGGCAAGCCCCACGTAGTTACCCACGTAGTTACAAGCCCAACCTTACAAGCCCAACCTTGTCTCTTGTCCCCGCTTCTTCTAGAACCGGGGCCTGTAGCTATTCGCCCGGCCCCTGACTCTTATCCCGCAAGCGTCAAACCCGCAGAGTATAGCGTGATTCTTTTTGCACGAGCAAATGAACTTTCGGGGGTTTGTAAGGTGACAACAAGCGGGCCAGAACGGCGCCGCGCGCCAGGAAATTAGGGACGCGAATGGCCGGCCGAATCCGGTGCCGCGCGCGCCCCTGACCCGGCACCTGCGCAAAAAGAAAGCGGCCCCGACGAGGGGCCGCTGGCACGTTGGCCGGCGCCATCTTGCGACGGCGCCGATGCGCGCGGGATCAGTCTTCCTTGACCGGCGGCGGCGCCCACTGGCCGTCCAGCGCGGTGCCCTGCGGCCAATACAGACGCATGCTCAACAGGAACGGACCTTCGGTGGCCGGGCTGGCGATCCAGTTCGAGCGCTTGCGCTCGCCGGGATCGCGGCGCTGGATGTAGATGTCCAGCGAACCGTCGGCGTTGTACTTCAGGCCGTCGGTGCTGCGCAGCACGTAGCGGTTGGCCGGATTCTCGGCAAAGCCATGCTTGTCGTTATAGACATGCAGGGACCAGAACGCGTTGACGGGCGGCAATTGGCCCTTGTCGAAGTGCAGCACGTAGTCTTCGTTCGAGGTGAGCGCGCGGCCCTTCGAGTCGCGAGCCGTGACCGGATAGAGCACGTCCTGCGGCGTGGGCGCGCCCAAGCCCGCATAGGCGATGGCGGCGCGGCGCGTGTAGTCCGTGCCGTAGGTGCCGATGCCCGACAGCACGGTGCTCCAGCCGTTGATCGGCGTGGCCAGGTGCGACACGCTGTCGGCGATGCGGCGGCCGGCCAGCGGCTGCGCGTCAGTCAGGGCCTGCTGCACGGTTGGGCTCAAGCGGCCATACGAGAACGGCTGGCGGCCATCCAGGCCGATGCGGCGCATGCGGTCCAGGATAGGCGTGTCGTTGGCATGCGGCGGGTTGTTGCGCAGCACGTCGAAGAACAGCGTGAAGAACGAGGCCGCGTCCATGGCCGCGACCTGTTCGGCCGGCGAGCCTTCGATGACGTTCACGGGCATCGGCATGGGCACGTCGCTGCCGATGGGCGCGGTGCCGACGCCAGGGCCGGTCTGCGGGTACGGCGTGGTGGAGCCGCGCGTGCGGCCCGGCAGCGGCGCGGCAGCCGGCGCCACCAGCGGGGCGGCCGTCATGTTGGCCTGGATCTGGTTCACGGCCGCGTAGTCTTGCGGACCGTTGGCCTGGGTCCAGCCGATCAGCCAGCCGGTGGACGTGGGGCTGCGGATCATGTCGACGCCCGGCGGCAGCGTGCCCTGCCAGTTCGGACCGACGATGGCGAACGATTGCGGGCCCGGGCCATTGGTGCGCGTGCCGCGCGAGGCGAACACGTCGCTCCACATGTCCAGCGCCGACAGCACGCTGTAGCGGTTGCCGGTATCAGGCAGGCGCACGATCAACGGCGCGCGCGAGACGTCGAACCACAGGCTGGAATACAGCGCATCGGCGCTCGGCCACGGCGTGTCGGACGCGCGCGGGTCGGGGAACGCGGCCTTGTGGCCGAACTGGTTCACCGGCGCCTTGCCGTCCAGCGGCGACTGCACCGCGGTGGCCTTGCGGCGCGCCAGCTCCATCAGCACCATGGGATAGGCGTAGACGTAGGCGTCGATCGCGGTTTCGCGCAGCTCCTGCGCGTTCACTTGCGGCGCGGGCGCGGCGGCCGCGGGGTAAGGCGTTTCGGACACCAGCCGCATCGACGGCCGCGGTGATTGGGCTTGCGTAGCGGTCACGAAGCAGACGCTCAGGGCGCCCGCGAGCGCGGCGGCGGACCACCGGCGATTAAAAGGGGAAGTACGCATGCAAGGCTCCTTGTTGCTATTGTTTGCAGGCGAGCCGCCGCGCGTGGGCTTACCAGTTCGGGCAAGCCTCTCTGGCGCGGCACCTCTTTGTGATGACGCCCGATCAGGATAGGACCGATCACTGCAACAAGGTGCAGCCCAAAGGTTTCAAGGCGCAACGATCGCCTGTGCCGCCGCCGCATGTAAAAACGCGCCCGGGCGGGGCGCGTGAGGTCTTTCAGGAGCCCGTCCGGCAAGCCGGCGCGGACGTAACAAGAATTAACGGTGTTTAAAGTCCGGTTTACGCTTTTCGGTAAAGGCAGCCATGCCTTCCTTCTGGTCGTCGGTGGCGAACAGCGAATGGAACACGCGGCGCTCGAACAGCAGGCCTTCGTTGAGCGAGCCTTCAAAGGCGCGGTTGACGCATTCCTTGGCCATCATGACCGAAGGCAGCGACATCGAAGCGATGACGGTGGCCGCGTCCAGGGCCTCTTCCATCAGCTTATCGGCCGCGACCACGCGCGACACCAGACCGGCGCGCTCGGCTTCCTCGGCACCCATCATGCGAGCGGTCAGGGCCAGGTCCATGGCCTTGGCCTTGCCGACCGCGCGCGGCAGGCGCTGCGTGCCGCCCGCGCCGGGGATGACGCCCAGCTTGATTTCGGGCTGGCCGAACTTGGCCGTGTCCGCGGCGATGATGATGTCGCACATCATGGCCAGTTCGCAGCCGCCGCCCAGGGCATAACCGGCCACCGCGGCGATCACGGGCTTTTTGATGCGCTTGAGGGTTTCCCAGTTGCGCGTGATGTATTCGCCGTTGTAGACATCCATGTACGACCAGTCTTTCATCGCGCCGATGTCGGCGCCGGCGGCGAAGGCCTTTTCGCTGCCGGTAATGACCACCGCGCCGATACCCGCGTCGGCTTCGAAAGCCAGCAGCGCCGCCCCGAGCTCATCCATCAGTTGATCGTTGAGCGCGTTGAGCGCCTTGGGGCGGTTCAGCGTCAGCAGACCGACACGGCCGCGGGTTTCGACCAGCACAAACGACTCGCTCATTGAATGTCTCCAGAGGGAAGGATGAAATAAGATATGCGCATGGATAAAACCGATGCTTTCCCCGTACTTTACCGCCTCGCGCCCCATGACCCGGCCGGACACCGCTACCGGATAACCCTAACCGTCCAGACGCCCTCGCCGGACGGCCAGCGGCTGTCGTTGCCCGCCTGGATTCCGGGCAGCTACCTGATCCGCGATTTCTCGCGCCAGATCGAATCGCTGACGGCGTATTCGGGCAACCGGCGCGTGCTTGTCGACAAAATAGACAATCACACCTGGCAGGCCGCGCCTTGCGACGGACCGCTGCGGGTGGAGTATTCGGTGTACGCCTGGGACCTGTCGGTGCGCGGCGCCCACCTGGATGAAACGCATGGCTTTTTCAACGGCACCAGCGTGTTCCTGCGGGTGCATGGGCAAGATCACCTGCCCTGTCTGATGGACTTGGCGCCGCCGCGCGGCATCGATGGCTGGAAGGTTTACACCAGCCTGCCGCAAGCCCGCGGCCATCAGGGCGCGGCGCGGCGTCACGGCTTCGGCCGCTACCTGGCGCCCGACTACGACGCGCTGATCGACCATCCGGTGGAGATGGGCACGCCGCAAGTGGCCAGCTTCACCGCCCACGGTGCAGAGCACGAGCTGGTATTCACGGGCGTGGCGCCCAACCTGGACCTGGCGCGCATCACGGACGATGTGCGCAAGATCTGCGAAACGCAGATCGCCTTTTTCGAACCGCGCAGCAAGCGCGCGCCGTTCCTGGACAGCGCCGACCGCTACGTGTTCATGACGATGGTGACGGGCGACGGCTACGGCGGGCTGGAACATCGCGCCAGCACGGCGCTGATGACGGCGCGCAAGGATCTGCCGGTGCTGGGCCAGCAAGGCCAGGGCGAAGGCTACCGGGGCTTCCTGGGGCTGGTCAGCCACGAGTATTTCCACACCTGGAACGTGAAGCGGATCAAGCCGCAGGCGTTCGTGCCCTACGACCTGTCGCAGCCGGACCTGTCGCGGCTGCTGTGGGTGTTCGAGGGCTTCACGTCCTACTACGACGATCTGCTGCTGCTGCGTTCAAACGCGATCACGCAGAACGATTATCTGCGGCTGCTGGCCAAGACGATCACGAGCGTGGCGCGCACGCCGGGTCGCCACAAGCAATCGGTGGCGGAAAGTTCGTTCGATGCCTGGACGCGCTATTACAAGCAGGATGAGAATTCACCGAATGCGCTGGTCAGCTACTACACCAAGGGCGCGCTGGTGGCGCTGGGGCTGGATCTCCTGATCCGCCAGGAATCGTCCGGGGCGTATTCGCTGGATGATGTGATGCGCTTGCTGTGGCAGCGCTATGGGCGGGATTTCTATCGCGGCAAGCCGCAAGGGCTGCCGGAAGATGGGCTGCCCGGGTTGATCAAGGAGGCGACCGGGGTGGATACGCGGCGGTTCATCGCCCGCCATGCGTATGGGATGGCGGATGTGCCGCTGGCCGAACTGCTGGCGCCGCATGGGATCAAGGTGCAATGGAAAGCTTCCGCGAATATTCCTTCCCTGGATGTGCGCACGCGCAAGCAAGGGGACTCGTTGGTGCTGGCTACCGTGCTTGAGGGTGGCGCTGGACATAAAGGCGGCTTGTCGGCGGGGGATGTGCTGGTGGCTATCGACGGGTTGAAGGTCGAGGGGCCGGCGGGGGTCGAGGTGTTGTTGGGGCAGTACCGGGCTGGCGACCGCGTCGATGTGCATGTATTCAGGCGGGACGAGTTGAGGATGTTTACTGTCAGATTGGCTGCGCCTGAAGCGTTGGATTGTGTGTTGACTGTGGGGTGAGTTTTTTTTGGTCTTTTTGAAGGGCTCTTCTTTGGAAGGGCTCTTTGCTATTGGGGGTGGGGTTCTTGAGCCGCGCGTGACGGGGCAGGCGGGTGAGGGCGGGGCTACGATTGCGGTCCGGAGCCTTCGCTCCGGACTGCCCCGTTGTCATCCTCGTCCGCCTTCGGCTCCCTTCGGATTCCCTCGGGCGCATCTAACGCCCCGCCCACCCCACCCCGACACCGCCACGCGCTGTTGATGAGGCTTAGCGGCGGACGCTGGGGCGGTCGGTGTGCTTGGCGTGTTGGCCACGGTCAGCGGGGTATGGAGGAGGGTGCGGTGCCCGCTTCGTGCCGGCCGCGCGGGCGGCCTTACGAAGCTTACGCGTCGTCTTGCGCAATCGGATGCCGCTGTCGCGTGTGGGTGGCAGGGCGGGTTTTCAGGAGCGGACGCTGCTGGTTTGTGGTGGCAACGTTGGGGGAGGCTGAGGTTCATCGTGGGCGCTATTTTCAATGATGAAATGGCGCTCAAGTTCATCGTCGGCGCTGTTCCCCACGATGAAATGGCGCTCAACCGACCCAGGCCCTCTAGCGGCGCGGCTACCGTGATGTTCCACGCTACCGCGCAGCGCCGGATGGGCGGCGCGCGCGGGGGTGTACATGCGCAAGCCAGTGCCTGTCGCGCCGCCCATCACCGCCCCTCCCCTCGACGTGCGACCCAATAGAAAACGAATCGCCACCAGCGCGAAGCGCACCCCCAACATAGTCAGCAACATGAATGCCAAACGTGGCCGCCCGCGCGGCCGCGGCTTGGCGGCCTTGCAGATTTCATTCCCTGACCACAGCTCCAGCAGCGCGACAAGCACAGCAAACCGTAGCCTGTCGCGGGGGTGGCTTGCGGAGTGGGCAACCTCGATGCGCCCGAGGGAATCTGAAGGCAGGCGCCGGAGGCGACAACGAAGATGACGAAGGGGAAGTCCGGCGCCCGCGCGCCGGACCGCAATCGTGGGCGCCCACTCCGCAAGCCACCCCCGCGACGGGCGACCTACGAAGCCCAAACGCCACAAGCCACAAGCAACAAGTCACAAGCAACAAGTCACAAGCAACAAGTCACAAGCAACAAGCAAGACCCCGTCAACCAGCAACCCGAAGAAAAATCACTCCGACATCGGATCCTGAAACTGCGAACACTTGATCTGCACCAGCTTGCGATCCTGCAACCGTAAGGCCGTCAACGCCCCACCCCACACGCAGCCTGTATCCAGGCAAATCACGTCCGGCCGCTGCATCAACCCCAGCGTGGACCAATGTCCGAAAACCGTTGTGACGTTTTTCGTCGCCCGGTTCGGCACATCGAACCATGGCACCAGCCCGGCCGGCCATGCGCCGGGCGTTACCTTCGTTGCGAATTCCATGTGGCCGTTTGGTGTGCACAGGCGGATGCGGGTCAACGCATTGATGATCACGCGCATCCGCTTGCCGCCCTTGTGGTCTTCCTTCCACGTCGACGGCTCGTTGCCGTACATTTTTTGCAGCGCCTTCTGCCATTGCGGGCCGCGCAACGCGTCCTGGACCTCGGCGGCCAGCGACAGCGTCTTGGCCACGTCCCATTTTGCCAGCGTGCCCGCGTGCACCATCAGGTGGTCGTGCTCGAAATGGGCCAGCGGGCGCGAGCGCAGCCAGTCGATCAGGTCGGCTGAGTCCGGCGCGCGCAGGATTTCGTCGAGCGTGTCCGACTTTGACGGCTTGCGCACCCCGGCGGCCGCGGCCAGCAGATGCAGGTCGTGGTTGCCCAGTACCACCGTCGCGCGGTCACCCAGATCGATAATGCGGCGCAGCGTTGCCAGCGATTGCGGGCCGCGGTTCACCAGATCCCCGGCGAACCAGAAACGCGACTTGGGGTCGCCCACCAGTTCGGGATGGGACAGCAAGCGATCCAACGGCGAGCAGCAACCTTGCACGTCGCCGATCATCCAGATACTGCTGCTGTTCATGCGGGACTCTTGCTCCAGGGCCAACGCTGTTGGACGAGACGGGTAATGGTGTGGCGGTATTCCATGTAGCTCATGGCGCCCAGTGCCAAGGCCATGGCCCCGATATTCGGGCCCAGGGCGGTCAGCCAGGGCGGCCACTTGCCCAGCATGCCTACGTTCAGCGCCAGCTGGTTCAGCATGAAAAAGCCTACGCCCAGCAAGATGCCGATGAAGACCTTGGCGCCCACGCCGCCGCGGCGCGTCTGCATCAGCCCGATCGGGGCGGCGATGGTGATCATCACCAGCAGCGTGAACGGATATGCCAGTTTGCGCCACAACGCGACGACCTGTCGACCATATTGCAGCTGGTTGTTGCGCAAATAATCCACATAATCGAGCAGCGTCACGATCGACATGCGCTCTGGGGTCAGCACCCGGGCCAGCAGGCGTTCGGCGCTGAGCGTGGTGTCGACCGTGCGCTCGGGCACCTTCACCACCGTTGCCGGCGGATTCTTCGGCGGGCGGGCATTGGCCAGGGCGTCGGCGGCCTCGTCGTCCAGGCGCGTTTCGGCCACGTCCTTCAGGACCAGGTCGCCGTGAGCGAACAGGCCGGTGGGGGCGGTGGACAGCACCGACAGCGTCAGGTCTTTCTTGAATTCGTACAGCGTGACGCCCGTGACCTGGCCGTCGCCCTTGAGTTCGGCGATGTTGATGATGCGGGTGCCGCCGTTGGCGGTGGGTTCCTTGAACCAGTAGCCGCTATTCAGGCGGTCGCCGCCGGCCTTGCCGCGGAACAGCAGGTTGGCCTCGCCGGATTTGATCTCGGCCCAAGGGGTGACGTATTCGGACAGCAGCGCCGCGCCGATCATCAGCGGGATGGTGACGATCCAGAGCATGCGCAGCAGCCGCATGCCGCTGACGCCCGACACCCGCAGGATCACCAGCTCGTTACGCTGGGCCAGGCCGGCCAGCGCCAGAATGGCCCCGATCAAGAGGCCGATGGGCAGCAGGTCGTAAAGACGGGTGGGGATGGCCAGCGCCTGCATGTACAGCAGGGCCATCATGGAGAACTTGTCGCCCACGTTGTCCAGGTCGTCCACCAGCGCGAAAAACGTGAAAAGGCCCAGCAGGGCCATAAGGACCACTGCACAAGAGCGATAGATCTCGCGGGCCAGGTAGCGACGTGCGGTACGCATGAAAAAGGGCGAAGGAGCGCTAAACGTGAAAGCTTAACAAATCCCGCCGGTCAAGGTGGGCGGGAGCCTCGGGAATCGGTCGGTTTCTGGTGTCAGGGGATGTCCACCATCTGCATCCGCCGGGTCAGGGTATAGACGCGGGAGTTCAGGTAGTTGGAGTTGCGATGACTGTCATAGAAGCGCGGGTTGGGCAGCATCGCCGCCAGCCGGGCCGATTGGCTGGCCCCCAGGCTGGCCGCCGGCACGTTGAAATAATGCTTGGCCGCCGCCTGGGCGCCGAACACGCCCACGCCCCATTCCGCCACGTTCAGGTACAGCTCCAGGATGCGTTCCTTGGTCATGACGTGTTCGATCATGTAGGTCAGCACCAGTTCCTGGCCCTTGCGGACGTAACTGCGGGAACTGGACAGGAACAGGTTCTTGGCCAGCTGCTGGGTGATGGTGGAGCCCCCGCGCATCTTGCTGCGGCCGGCCTCTTCCTGCTTCTGGTTGTATTCCCAGGCTTTGCGGATGGCGTCCCATTCGACGCCGTCGTGCTCGGTGAAATTGGAGTCTTCGGACGCCACCACCGCCAGTTTCAGGCTGCGGTTGATCTTGTCGTAGGGCACCCATTCGTATTTCAGGCGGAAATCGGCGTTGCCGTCGCGCAGCCGGGCCAGTTCCTCGCGCATCACGGCGCTGCTGCCGGGGTTCTGGTACTTGTACCAGACCACCAGTCCGAACAGCCAGAACTGGTATAGCAGCACCGCGCACACCAGCGCCATCAACACGCCGGTGATGATCCGGAACCAGGAGCGGCGCTTGCCGCTCTTGCCGCGGGCGGCCATGGCGTCAGGTTCCGGCCATCAGCGCCTCGCGCAGCGCTGCCAGCACGGGGGCCGGGTCGGGCCGCACGCCGTGCCAGATGAAGAAGCTCTCGGCCGCCTGGCCCACCAGCATGCCCAGGCCGTCGGCGCTCAGGGCGGCGCCGTCCCGACCGGCCTGGCGCATGAAGGCGGTGGGCTGGGCGCCGTACATCATGTCGTAGGCGGCGGCGCCCGGGGCGTACAGGCCCGCAGGCAGGTCGGGGGCGGCGTCCTGCAGGCCGCTAGCGGTGGCGTTGACCACCAGGTTCCAGCCGCCGGGCAGGGCCGCGTCGGCCAGGCCGCCGGCGGTGACGCGGGTCTGGGGCTCTACGCCGGTTCCGCGCCAGCTTTCCGCCAGCTCCAGCGCCCGGGCGGCGGTGCGGTTGACGATGTGGATGCGGGCGCAGCCGGCCTGGGCCAGGGGCTGCAGCACCCCGCGGGCGGCGCCGCCGGCGCCCACCAGCAGCACCGACGCGCCGGTCAGGCGCACGCCCAGGCGCAGCAGGTCGGACACCAGGCCCACGCCGTCGGTATTGCAGCCGTGCCAGGCGCCGTCGCGCCAGGACAGGGTGTTGACGGCCCCGGCCAGCCGGGCGCGGCTGGACAGGTGGCCCGAGGCCAGCGCGTAGGCGTCCAGCTTGAAGGGCACGGTCACGTTCAGCCCCAGGCCGCCCTCGGCGGCAAAGGCCGCCACGGCCTCGTTGAACCCGTCCACCGGCGCCAGCAGGCGCTCGTAGGTGAGCGGCTTGCCGGTCTGCTGCGAAAACAGGGTGTGGATCTGCGGCGAACGGCTGTGCGCGATGGGGTTGCCGATGACGGCGTAGCGGGCAAGAGGGGTTGCCTCGGTCATGGGGCTTCGGTTTCCAGGGTGTCGTTGACGAAATGCCAGGTGCGGGTGATGACCAGCACGTCGGTGTCGCGGGCGATGTCGGGCGGGAACGGCGGGAACGGCGCGGCCAGCTGCACGATGCGGCGGGCGGCCTGGTTCAGCACGGCGTGCGGCGACGGCTGGTCGATGTCGACGCCGGCGATGCTGCCGTCGGCGCGCACCGACACGGTGATGCGCAGCGATCCGTAGATGCGGCCGCGGGCTTCTTCCGGGTAGTGCTGGGTGCCCACGGCTTCGATGCGGGTGCGCCAGGCGTCCAGGTAGGCGGCATAGCGCGAGGCCTCGGCCGAGGGCGCCACGAACTGCTTGCGCGGTTCGGCGCTGTATTGCTGGACCTTGGCAGCCAGGGCGGCGATCTGGGCGTTCTGGATGACGCTGGCCTGGTCCTGGGCGTCCTGCCCGCGGTCGTTGCCGTCGGGCCAGGGGTTGACGGCCTGACGCTCGACGCCGGCCTTGTCGGCAGCGCGCAGCTGGGTCATCAGGCGGGTCTGTTCGGCTTCGAGCTGGACCTGGCGGCGGCGCATGGCCTCCAGCACGATGGTCTCGGCGGACGCGCCGGTCTGGGGCAGCGGGGTGGTGGACAGGCCGCGTTCGGCATTGCCGCCTCCGCTCATCTGGTTCTGCGCCTGGGCGCGGGGGGTATCGGGGGGTGTTTCGCTGCGGGCATTCAGCAGCAGCACTTCCAGGCTGGCCGCCGG
>NZ_LZZT01000033.1 GCF_014170305.1 Achromobacter sp. UMC71 | reverse complement strand
CGTAGATGGCGCCCTGATACCGCTTGTAGATACTGCTGCGGTAGGACTCGCCCTTGTCGACAGCGGCAAAGTCGTCGTTGCTGTCCATCGCCAGAAACAGCAGGCTCATCGGCAAACCGGCAATCAGCAAGGCGCAAACGATCGCGATCCATCTCGTGCGTTTCTGCATGGTTTTTAGCGGGGAAGGCGGCCAAGCGCCCTGGGCGATCAACGGCGGGATAATCCGGGGCGGATCGGCTTGATAGAATTTCCGGCCATCAACCCGACCTTCGCACCGGGCCTTCCCGGCCGAAAACCATGCAGAAACGCACGAGATGGATCGCGATCGTTTGCGCCTTGCTGATTGCCGGTTTGCCGATGAGCCTGCTGTTTCTGGCGATGGACAGCAACGACGACTTTGCCGCTGTCGACAAGGGCGAGTCCTACCGCAGCAGTATCTACAAGCGGTATCAGGGCGCCATCTACGCGGCGGTGCCCAGCAATGGGTATTACCGGATGGATGCGGCGGACCCGGCGAGTTTCGAGGCGTTTGAAACCCGCACGTACGATGGCCGCCAGGCGGGCCGCGATAGCCGCCATGTGTATTGCGGCAATCAGATCCTGCCGGGCATGGCGCCGGCGTCGGCGCGGTTTCTGGGCAATAGCTATTTCACCGATGGCGCGATGACGTATTTCTGCGCCTTCTATTCCAGGCCGAATGAGGCCTTGGGTGGCCTGCGGGAAGTGTGGCAAAAGCTATTGTTCCAGGCGGGGCGAGGCGAGAAACCACAGACCTATCTGTATCCCTTCAGGGCCTTGCCGGCCAGCGCGCAGCCCTACCGGCCGTTGCTGGACCGGGAACTCGCCACCGACGGCGCGCGGGCGTTCTACGAGGGCACGGAAATGCCGCAGGCCAATCCGGAGGCGTTGCGGCGGGTGGCCGCGATCCAGGGCGGCGAATCGCGGCCGGGCGATCAATTCTTTGCCGATGGCCGTCACGTGTATTTCCGCGAGACCTTGTTGCCGCTGTCGGACGATCCCAGGCTGTATTCATTTCAGCTGGAGGGCCTGGATCGCCAGCGGTATCTGTCCGACCCGCGCGACGGCATGGTGTACGTGGGCGCGCAGGCTTTCGATGCCGCGCATGCGCCTTATCGTTTGCTCAGCGATGAAGGCCGCCATGTGAATCAGGCCTTGTTCGCCGGCAGGGATGGCATCTATTTCTATAACAGCCAGACCCGGCAGGTCGAGCGGGCCGGCGACGATCCCTTTGCATCGGGATCGTTTACGGCGCTGTCGCCGTACGTATTCTCGGATGGCAAGCAGGTGCTGTTCCTGAAGGGCAATGAGTCCTGGTACAAGACGCGCAGCCGCGGCGGGCTGATATCGCGGTCGACGCTGGTCTACCGGATGGCACTGGCGCCGGGGGGGCAATGGCAGAAGCTGGGCGATGTGTATCACCGCTTCGGCTCGGTCTGGCGGCATGGCGACGCGCTTTATTATTTTGACGAACTGGGCTCGTCCCAACTGGTTTTCAGCCCCATGTACCGAATCCTGGACCCCGCCGCCGCCGATTTCCTGCTGCGCTCGCAGCAGACCCTGCAGATCCGGGCGGACGATATCCGCAAGCTGATCAGGGACGGCAAGATGGCCGCAGTCGACGGCGAAGCGGTATTGGAAGCCAAGACCCGCTACCGGAAGTCCTGGGGCATTTTCTGACCGGTCTTGAAAAGTTGCTCCTGACCCCCATCACAGTAGGGTTTCCCGGAAACCGCGCGGGCGCATTGTCCCGGTACCCGGTTTCTTTTGTCCCTAATTTCTTGGACCTTCACGTAAAACTATGAGCCAAAACGCCGCGTCGCCCCCGTCCGAAACCCTGGGCTTCCAGGCCGAGGTGAAGCAACTGCTGCACCTGATGATCCATTCGCTGTACAGCAACAAGGAAATCTTCCTGCGCGAGCTGGTGTCGAACGCGTCGGACGCCTGCGACAAGCTGCGCTTCGAGGCCATTGACCAGCCGGCGCTGCTCGAAGGCGACGGCGAGCTGGCCATCACGGTCAGCTACGACAAGGATGCCCGCACGGTCACGATTTCCGATAACGGCATCGGCCTGTCACGCGAAGAAGCCGTGGCCAACCTGGGCACGATCGCGCGTTCCGGCACCCGCGAATTCTTCTCGCAGCTCACCGGCGACAAGCAGAAAGACGCGCAGCTGATCGGCCAGTTCGGCGTGGGCTTCTATTCGTCGTTCATCGTGGCGGACAAGGTCACGGTGGTCAGCCGCCGCGCCGGTTCGGCGGATGCCATCCGCTGGGAGTCCGACGGCCAGGGTGAATTCACCATCGCCGCGGCCGAAAAGGCCACGCGCGGCACCGACGTGACGCTGCACCTGCGCGCCGACGAAGACGAGCTGCTCAATGGCTGGAAGCTGCGCGAGATCCTGCGCCGCTATTCCGACCACATCTCGCTGCCGATCCGCATGGCCAAGGAAGAATGGGACGCCGAGAAGGGCGAGCAGGTCAAAAAGGACGAGCTCGAAACGGTGAACCAGGCCAACGCGCTGTGGGCCCGCAGCAAGGCCGACGTGTCCGACGAGCAGTACCGCGAGTTCTACAAGACGGTCTCGCATGACTACGACGATCCGCTGGCCTGGACCCACAACCGCGTCGAAGGCCGCAGCGAATACACCCAGCTGCTGTATGTGCCCAAGCACGCGCCGATGGACCTGTGGGACCGCGACGGCCGCCGCGGCGTGAAGCTGTACGTCAAGCGCGTGTTCATCATGGACGACGCCGACCAGTTGCTGCCGTCGTACCTGCGCTTTGTGCGCGGGGTGATCGATTCGGCGGACCTGCCGCTGAACGTGTCGCGCGAAATCCTCCAGGAAAGCCGCGACGTGCGCGCCATCCGCGAGGGCTCGGCCAAGCGCATCCTGTCGCTGCTGGAAGACCTGGCCGAGAACAAGCCGGAAGACTACGCCACGTTCTGGTCGGAATTCGGCCAGGTGCTCAAGGAAGGCGCGGGCGAAGACCACGCCAACCTGGAACGCATTGCCAAGCTGATGCGTTTTGCGTCGACCCATACCGGCGACCAGGCGCAGACCGTGTCGTTCGCCGACTACGTGGCGCGCATGAAGGAAGGCCAGGACAAAATCTATTACGTCACGGCGGACACGTTCGCCGCGGCCAGCAACAGCCCGCACCTGGAAATCTTCCGCAAGAAGGGCATCGAAGTGCTGCTGCTGTCCGACCGCGTCGACGAATGGATGCTGTCGTACCTGCGTGAATTCGACGGCAAGTCGCTGGTGTCGGTGGCCAAGGGCGGCCTGGACCTGGCGGAGCTGGCCGACGAAGCAGAAAAGAAGCACCAGGCCGAAGTGGCCGAAGACTTCAAGCCGCTGGTCGAGCGCCTGCAAAAGACGCTGGAAGACCAGGTCAAGGAAGTGCGCGTGACGCTGCGCCTGGTGGATTCACCGGCCTGCGTGGTGGTGGGCCAGAACGAACTCAGCCCGCACCTGCTGCGCATGCTCAAGGCCGCCGGCCAGGAAGCGCCCAACGTGAAGCCGGTGCTGGAAATCAACCCCGAGCACCCGTTGCTGGCCCGCATCCGCGCGGCTGACGACGGCGAGTTCGACCAGTGGGCCCGCCTGCTGCTCGACCAGGCGCTCTTGGCCGAAGGCGCCCAGATCGCTGACCCGGCGGCGTTCGTGAAGCGCTTGAATGCGTTGCTGCTGAAGTAAGCGGGGAGCGGCAAGGCCAGTGTAGGGGCGCCCTGGGGGCGCCCTTTTTGTTGCTGCTCGATGGGGCGGGATCGATGCGGTGGCAAATGGAGGTGAGGCATAAATTTTCCCGCTCGGTAATTTTTCTGTGATATCTACGATGTTTTGCCGAAAAATTACCGAGCGGGAAGAATTTTGATGTTTCCCAATGAAAACGGTCTAAACTTACCGAACGGTAATTCTGGAGTCCCTTATGTCAGCGCCATCGCTTGCCAATGATGCCCCTGCCGCTATTCGCACCGCCGCCGATTTGGGCGAGTTGGTGAGAAATTTGCGGCGCGAGCAAGGCTTGCTGCAAACGGACTTGGCCGGCCTGTCGGGCAGCGGCAACCGCTTCGTGGTCGACCTGGAGCGCGGCAAACCCACCTTGCAGCTGCAGAAAGTGCTGGACCTGCTGGATCTGCTGGGCCTGGAAGTGCTGATCCGGCCCAAGCGCGTGGGCCGGTCATGACAGCCGAGGTGCTGGATGTCTACCAGGCCGATCGCCGGGTGGGCCGCTTGTTCGACGAGCGGCCGTTGCGTTTCATCTACGACGATGCGTGGTTGCAATGGCCGGATGCGCATGCGATATCGCCCGAGGTGATTCTGCGCGATGGCGAGCACACGAGCGCCGCGGTGCATGCCTTTTTTGAAAACCTGCTGCCCGAAGGCCCCATCCGTCGATTCCTGCAGGTCAGCCGCCACGCCACCACGGTGTTCGGCTTGCTGCGTAGCGTGGGCGGGGATACGGCGAGCGGCTTAACGATATTGCCGAGGGGCGAACGCCCCGCACCGGCGCGATATCGCGTGATGACGTGGCGGGATATCGCTACGCGTCTGCAAGATACGGCCATACCGGCGCTGGCCGCCGAGAATGACGACGGCGCACGCATTTCGCTGGCTGGGGCGCAGGACAAGCTGCTGGTGACCGTGATGCCCGACGGCTCGCCCGCGCTACCCGAGGGCGCGGCGCCTTCCTCGCACATCCTCAAGCCGGATATCAGGGGTTTCGATTCGGTGTGGGCATCGGCGTTGAACGAGACGCTGGTGATGCAATTGGCTGCGCGCTTGGCGCTGGGAGTCTCCGAGGCTGCCTTTCAGCCCGATACGCGGGCCTGTTTGATCAGGCGCTACGACCGGGCGCCGGATGGCGAGGGCGGCTTGTTGCGCCTGCATCAGCTGGATTTATGCCAGTTGGCAGGCAAGCCGTCTGACGTGAAGTACGAAGCCGACGGCGGCCCGTCCCTGGCACAGTGCCGCGATCTGCTGGTTCGAATGGCTGTGGGCCCAACCGACCTGAAACGGTTCTTGCAGTGGGTGCTGTTCAATCTGTGCGTGGGCAATAACGACAGCCATGCCAAGAACCTGTCCGTGTTGCTGATGCCCGACGGCCGGTACCGCCTGGCGCCGTTCTATGACCTGATGTGCACGGCGATGTATCCCGGGCTGGCGCGTAGTTTTGCGTTTGCGATCGGCGGCGAAACCAAGCCGGGCAGTATCGGCCAGGAGCAGTTGCTGGCGATGGCTCGGGATCTGGGGTTCAGTCCTCGCTATGTGATCACGGTGGCGCAGGCGCTGATCGATGCGTTGCTCGCCGCTTTGGAACCGGTACAGGCCGAGCTGCGCGGGCAAGCGATGGCAGGCACGGAAACCACCCTGATCGATCGCTTGGGGCAATGGATTCGGGCCAATACCTGTAAGCACGCCAAGCGGTGGGGGCTGTCCGGCTAGGTGCGTCAGGCTGCGGGCCGGGCCGCTCCAGGGACGTTCCATGGCCGTTGCGCGGGTGGATGGGAAACCCCTATTCATGACTCCAGGTCAAAAGTGTTTCCCCGTTTAGTCGCTTTTTCCGCAAGGGTATCCCCGGCATACTGGGCGCCTGTCTTCCGATCGGGTTTTCCCTAGGTGCCGGCTGGTCTAGCTGGATCGCCCCTGAACCGTCCGGTCGGCGCAATCCATCCAAGGAATCCGCATGTCTACCCATGAATCCCCGCCGGTGAAGTCCGGCTTGCCGTTGCTGGCGCTGGCCGTCGGCGCATTCGGCATCGGTGTGACCGAATTTTCTCCCATGGGCTTGCTGCCCGTGATTGCCGACGGCGTGGGGGTGTCTATCCCCAGCGCCGGCATGTTGATCAGCGCCTACGCCATCGGCGTGATGGTGGGCGCGCCGCTGATGACGCTGGCGTTTTCGCGCTGGTCGCGGCGCAAGGCGTTGATCCTGCTGATGGCCATCTTCACGATCGGCAATATCCTGTCTGCCCTGTCCCCGAATTACACGACGCTGCTGCTGGCGCGTCTGGTCACCAGCCTGAACCACGGCGCGTTCTTCGGCCTGGGGTCGCTGGTGGCGGCCAGCGTGGTGCCGCGCCACAAGCAGGCGAGCGCGGTCGCGACCATGTTCATGGGGCTGACGATTGCCAACGTGGGCGGTGTACCCGCCGCGACATGGCTGGGCCAGGTGATCGGCTGGCGCATGTCGTTTGCCGCCACGGCCGTGCTGGGCCTGGTCGCCATGCTGTCCCTGTGGTTCGCGCTGCCTTCCGGTGAAGCGGGCCGCCGTCCCAATGTGCGCCATGAACTGGCCGTGCTGAAGAGCCCCGTCGTGCTGCTGGCGCTGTTGACCACGGTGCTGGGCGCGGGCGCCATGTTCACGCTGTACACCTACATTGCGCCGACCCTGGCGGATATCACCGGCGCCTCGCCCGCCTTCATTACCGGCATGCTGGTGCTGATCGGCCTGGGCTTCACGCTGGGCAACGGCCTGGGCGGCCGCATGGCCGACCGGTCGCTGGACGGCACGCTGATTACGTTCCTGGTGATTGTCATCATCGACCTGCTGGCGTTCCCGTGGATCGGCCAGACGTCGGTCGGCGCGGCCATTTCGCTGCTGATCTTCGGCGTGGCGACGTTCGCGGTGGTGCCGCCGTTGCAGATGGGCGTGATGCGCGCCGCGACGGATGCGCCGGGCCTGGCGTCGTCGGTGAACGTGGGCGCCTTCAACCTGGGTAACGCGGTGGGCGCCGCGGCCGGCGGCGCGGTGATCTCGGCGGGCATGGGCTATGCCGCCGTGCCGATCGCCGGCGCGGTCATCGCCACGGCCGGCCTGGCCCTGGTGCTGGTGCAGCGCGCCGCCAACCAGCGTCGCCGGCTGGCGGTGCAAGGTTGCTGATCGGTTAGAACTCGAACGTAGCCCCCAGCTCATACGTCCGGCCAGGCGCAAGCAGCACCTGGCTGGTCGCGCGGCCGCCGTAGTACGCATACAGCCGGTCCGTCAGGTTGCGCACGCGGAAGGTCAAGAGGGCGGGCCGGATGCGGTAGCTGATGGCAGCGTCGACCGTGGTGTGGCTGTTGATGCGGACCTGGTTGGCGTTGTCGGTGTAGATCTTGCCGGTGTGGTTCAGGCCGACGAACAGGTTCATCGGCAGGTCCGCCAGCCGGTAGTTGGCGTACAGGTTGGCGACGCGCTCGGGCACGTTGGGCGGGGTGTTGCCCACGCGTGACGAGCCATCGGCCTCGGTCAGGGAATCAAAGCGCGCGTTCAGGACGGCGACGTTGCCCGACAGCGTGAACTGGGGCGTGACGCGCCAGTCGGCCGACAGCTCCACGCCGCGTGACGACTGGCGGCCGTTGTTGACCGTCAGGCGCGCATCATTCTGGTCGCGCGACAGCACATTCTCCAGTTTGATGTGATAGACCGCGGCGGTCCATTCGACGTTGTCCAGCGTCTGCTTGAAGCCCGCTTCCCATTGCTGGCCCTTGGCCAGCGGATACGAGGCGTTGGCCTGCGACAGCAGAAACAGGGAACCCACGGGGATGGTGGCGTTGGTGTACTGGGCGTACACCGACGACGACGGCGTCAGGTCGAACACGGTGCCCAGGCGCGCCGAGCTGGCGGAATAGCGCGTGCCGAATGCGTTGCGGCTGCCGGCGTTCAGGTCGGTCACGCTGCGCTCGACGCGGATGCGGTCGTAGCGGTAGCCGGCCACCACGGTCCAGGGCTCGGCAAGCTTGAGCGAGTCTTCCAGGAAGAACGCCGCGCCGCGCACGTCGGTGGTGAAGTCGGTGCGGTTGCCGGGGCCGCTCATCAGCGCCGGGTCGTCGTTGTAATACCCCACATTGGGATTGCGCAGCGACACGCGCAGTGCGTCCGCCGTGGACGCCGTGCGGTTGGAGAAGCGCCGCTCGCTGTCCAGGGTGGTCTTGCTGAGTTCGCCGCCCACCACGAACTTGTTGGCCAGCCTGCCTATCGTGCCGCTGTGGGTGGCATCGAAGCGGTCGATCAGGTAGCGCTGGTGATGGGTGATGAGGGTCTGGTCGCGGTCGATCGACGAGGGTGCGCTGTAGGTCGCCGATTCCGAGTTCTTCCACAGGCGGTCGACCTTGTTCATCGCGAATTCGTTGCGCAGGGTCCAGGCGGGCGTCAGCTTATGCGTGACGCGGGCGCGCAGCCAGTAGGCTTCGGCTTCGTTGCGATCATCCAGCACGTTGTAGTTGTTGCGGGCCAGGCTGCGGTCCAGCACGCGGCCGTCGGGCGTGCTGACCACGCCGGTCGGGTCGCGCGCCACGCTGCGCGGCACCAGCGGCGTGCCCCAGTAGGCATGGCCGGTGTCGCGCGAGTAGTCGAACGACAGGTCCAGGCGGGTGGCGGGCGCCACGTCGAAGGCGATGCCGGTGGTCAGGTGGTCCAGTTTGTTGCTATTGCGGTCGATGGTGCCAACGCGCGAGTCGTTGTGGCTGTAGTCGATGCGGTAGGCGCCGGTCTCGCCGAAGTTGTCGCCCAGGCCGATGCCGGTGCGCGTGCTGCCGTAGCTGCCATACGAGAACATGGCCTCGCGGCTGGGGTTGTCGCGGTCGGGGCGCTTGGTCTGGAAGTTGACGATGCCGCCGATGGCGCTGTCGCCCTGCAACACCGACGCGGGGCCTTTCAGGACTTCGATGCGTTCGTAGTTCCAGGTATCTTCGACCCGGTTGGTCGAACCGGCGCCGGACATGCGCAGGCCGTCGTACAGGTACAGGATGTCGGTGAAGCCGCGCGAAGAAAGCGTGGTGGGCGAGGACGGCGGGCCGCCGCCGGCCAGGCCCGTGGCGCCGCGCAGGGCATCGCTGAGCGTGCTGGCGCCGCGCTCGCGCAGGGTCTGCTGCGACAGGATTTCGACGGACGCGGGGGTTTCGCGCAGGGTCAGGCCCAAGCGCGACGCGGTGCTGCTGCGCGAATCCAGCCTCAGGCCGTCGGCCTCGCTGGCCGCTTCCACGCGGATGGCGGGCAGCTCGGGTTCCTGTGCCTGGACGCCGGGCACGGCGGCGCACGCCGCGAAGGCGGCGGTGGATACGACTTTCCTCATGACTCTTTCCCGTTGGGCTTGAAGGGGGTACAGCGTGTCTTGGGTGTTGGCCGGTGCTAGACGACCCGGTAGCGGCGCAGGCGCCAGCCGGCCAGGGCCAGCAGCAGCACCGTGGGCGCCAGCAACTGCAGCAGCGCCCGCAGGGCCTGGGTGCGTACGATGCCGGGGTCTTCTTCCTGCCAGCGGAACACCGGCATGGCCGCGAAGTCCTCGGGGGCGATGGCGCGGCCGGCTTCGATACGGGGCAGGAAAAAGTCCTTCCAGGCCTGGTGGTAGGCGTCGATCTGTTTCATGAAATGCGCGTGGCGGCGCTGGCCGGTGCCGGCCAGGGCGGTGATGCCCTCGTAGGCCACGGCCGCAGGCGACAGCACGCTGTAGCGCGCCACCAGTGTTTGCTGGCGGGCCAGCTGGGCGTCGAAGCGGTCCAGCTCGGGTTGCATGGTGTCGTCCACCTGACGCTCGACGCGGGCCTGCCCCATGGGCCGGCCGGTGATTTCCAGGCGGCCGTTGTGCGGAACCAGCACGTCGGGCTGGTCCATGTGCTGGTAGTCGGTGGACAGCAGGGCGGCGTTATCGCGCATGGCCACCGCGGTGGCGACACGGGTGCGGGTGGCCAGTTCGGCGCGCGACGGCGCGGGGCTGATGACCGCGGCGGCCAAATTCAGCAGCACCGGCGCCACCAGCACCAGCAACACCCATCCCACCATCAGGATCATGGCGTTGGCGGCCGACGATCTGCCAAAGGCATTGACCGCCACCACCGCGGCGAACCAGAACAGCGCGTAGGCGCCCACCAGCAGCGCCCACCACAGTGTGGCGTCGGCGGCCTGCAAAGCCTGGGGGCGGACCAGTAGCAAGGCTGCCATCGGCAGCAACACCGCCGCGCCCAGCAGCACGGCGGCGCGCAGCGCGATCTTGCCGGCGATCAGCGTCAACAACGCCAGGGGCTGCGACAGCAGCAACCGAAGCGTGCCGTCTTCTTTTTCTCCCGACAGCAGGTTGTAGCTCAGCGCAAAGATCAGCAGCGGCAGCAGATAGACCACCACGAACGCCAGGTCGAAATGGCCGCTGAGCAGATGCCAGGGATTCTCGATGTCGTTGTTGTGGATGAAGTTGACCTTGCTCTGGTAGGTCACCTTGAACTGCGAGGGGAACAGGTCGGTCTGGCCCAGCGCCACGGGCGCCAGGGTCACGCTGGGCATGATGGCGTAGTGGGCGCCCAGGCCGCCGCCCATGTTGGCGGGGCTGGCGGGGTTGCCGAAGGGCGTGGGGCTTTCGCGGCCGTCCATGATGCGGTTCAGCTGCGCCAGCTGCTGCGCGCGGGCCTGGCCATCGGCGCGTGTCAGCGCGGCCTGGGCCTCGTCGCGCAGCGACGTCTGCCACAGGCCATTGAAGACCGCGTAGGCCACCAGCAGCAGGAACAGCACGCCGCAAAGCCACAGGGCGCGCTCGCGGGTCATCAGGCGCAGTTCATGCCGCAGGACCAGGGCGAAGCGGGGGGATTGTCGGGCGTGCACCGGCGTGTCTCCTACAGGGCAGTCTGGCGGGCCACGGCGCGCCAGGCAAAGGCCAGGCTCAGCAGCAGTGCGGCGGCCAGCATCAAGAGGCTCAGGCGCGCCTCGTGCAGCGCCCAGCCGGCGGCGGGCGGCTGGTATTGGAAGGGTGGCACGCGCGCCCACAGCGACGGGCTGGCCTGATAGGAAAAATGCTGGTGGTCCAGCGTGTCGGCGTGCGCCACCAGGTCGGCGCTGACGATGTCCTGGATCACGCGGCGCTGGCGCTCGGCGGCCACGGTGAAGTCGCGGTGGTGGGCGAAGTCGGTGCCGGCCATGGCGGCCGAGAAGGCGCGGATGGCGAGCAGCGGCATCAGCCAGCCGGCGGCCTCCTGCACGGCCTGCTGCCGTTCCCAGGTGTCCCACAGGCCGCCGAAGTGGCGGTCGTAGACGGCATAGCTGGACTGGTCATCCAGTTTGAGCGCCAGGCCCCATTGATTCAGCGGCACGTCGCGGCTCCAGCGTTCGGTCGTGCCGAAGGCCTGCATCCAGACGCGGTCCGACGTGGCTTTCAGGTCGTCCTGCAAGGCCTGGTTGAATTCCAGGCGGGTCGGGCTGGGATGCAGGCCGCGCGACAGCTCGGCCATCACGCGCGGGGCGACCACGGTGTTGGCGATCCACAGGGCCAGCAGCACCGTGATGGCCACGCGCGATGACCGCGCGGCGGCCGACACGCCCAGCGTGATGAAGACGAAGGTGGCCAGGTACAGGGCATAGCCGGCCGACAGGGCGCCGAAGCGCCACAGCGCATCGATCCCGCCACCCGCCAGCCAAACCGCCACGCCGGCCGCGACCGCCGCGGGCACCAGCAACAGGCCCAGGCTCATGCCCAGCGCCGCGGCCTTGCCCCACAACAGGCGCCACGGCGCCACGCCCAGGCTGAGCGTCTGGCGCAGGATGCCCTGTTCGCGCTCGCCCGAGAAGGCGTTGAAACCCAGCACGATCACCAGCAGCGGCCCCAGCGCCTGCAGGATCCACGCGGCCGACAGGTCGCCAAACCGCTGCAAACCGGTGGCGTCCTGCGCGGGACGGAACTTCACTTCGCTCTGGCGGTGCGCCTGCAACCACACGGTGCTGCCGATGTACGGGTTGATGCCGGCATCCAGCAGCGCCAGCGCCGTGTCGGGTTTGAACACGTGCATGCCCTGATGGGCAGCATCGTGCGGATGGCGCGCGCCCTGCTTGAGCCAGTCGCCGTAATCGGCGTTCTGGGCGGCGGCCTGCTCGGCGCGCGCTTCCTGCTGATGCAGGTAGCCGACCGCCAGCGCGGTCAGCAGCAGCACGGCGACGATGCCGCCGGCCCAATAGAGCCGGCCGTCGCGCAGCCGTTCGCGCAGGTCCTTGAAGGCGATCAGCAAGATCATGCGTCGGCCTTCATGTGGGCCAGGTACAGGGCTTGCAGATCGATATCGCTGATCTCGCGGCTGTCCAGGCTGTCGACCAGCCGGCCACGTTTCATGATGCCGACGCGCGTGGCGGTCTGGCGGGCGTGGAACAGGTCGTGGGTGGTGTTCAGGATGGCCACGCCGCGCTCGCTGGCGCGTTGCAGCAGGCGGGTGAATTCGGCCGCGGCCGATGGGTCCAGGCCCGAGGTCGGTTCGTCCAGCAGCAGGGCGCGCGCGTTCTTGGCCAGGGCCACCGCGATCCAGACCTTTTGCCGCATGCCCTTGGAATAGGCAGCCACGCGCTTGTCCGCCGCGGCTGCCTCCAGTCCCACGTCGGCCATCAGCGCCAGCAGGCGTTCGCGCGGCGGCGCCTCGCCCAGCGCCAGCGCCGCGAAGTAACGCAGGTTTTCCAGGCCCGTCAGCGTGCCGTACAGGTTCACCTGTTCGGGGATGTAGGCCAGGTGCTGCTTGGTGGCCAGCGGCTCGCGCGCCGCGTCCAGGCCATTGATCAGGGCCCGGCCGCCGTCGGGCGAGATGAAGTTCAGGAACAGGTTGATGGTGGTGGTCTTGCCGGCGCCGTTGGCGCCCAGCAGGCAATAGATCTCGCCCGGCTCAATGCGCAGGTCCAGCGGATGCAGCGCGATCTGGTCGCCGTAGCGTTTGGTCAGGCCGATGGCTTCAAGCACGGGGTGTCCTTCTTCGGTTGAAGATGTCGGAAAGGGAAGGGGCGCGTGGCGGCGCGGACCGAGGGCCTGCGGGTCCGCCTGGGTCGGGTTTAAAAATAGATATGTTATATCATAACAATGATAAGCCGCGACGTGCCAGCGAATGCGTCGGCAAGCCGGCGGCGGCGCGCTTGTGCACGCAGGCGCCGCGCATGAAAAAGGGCGCCCATACAGGCGCCCTCGGTTGCGGCAATGCGCGGGATCAGGCTTCGATCCGCTCCACCTTGCCGACCAGCAGGATGTACGACAGCGCGCCCAGCAAGGCCAGCGACGACACGTACACGATGGCCGGCGCGAAGCTGTCCTTGGATACCAGGAAGCCGATCACGATCGGCGTGCAGATCGACGACAGGTTGCCCACGAAGTTGAATACCCCGCCCGTCAGGCCCAGCAGCCGCACGGGCGCCAGCGTCGACACCAGCGACCAGGTGATCGACGCCAGGCCGTTGCCGAAGAAGGCGACAGCCAGGAAGAAGATGACCCACGGCGTGGAATCGGTGAAGTTGGCGCCGATCATCGACGTGGAGATCAACAGGCCCAGGATGATGGGCAGTTTGCGCGCGAGCCCCACGGTGGCGCCGCGCCGGATCAGGAAGTCGGACAGCACGCCCGAGCAGAGCACGCCGACGAAGGCCGCCAGGAACGGCACCGACGCCAGGAAGCCCGACTTGATGAAGTCCATGCCGCGGTACTTGACCAGGTAAGTGGGAAACCAGGTCAGGAAGAACCACAGGGTCGACGTCAGGCAGAACTGGCCCAGGTACACGCCCCACAGCTTGCGGCGGCTCATCACCAGGCCCAGGTCGTTCCAGTTGAACGGGGCTTTTTTCTCCCGCGCGCGCTTGTCCAGGTCGACCACGCCGCCGCCTTGCTGGATGAGCTCGATCTCGGCCGCGTTGGCGCCCTTGAACTGGCGCGGTTCACGATAGATCATGTACCACATCACGCCCCAGATGATGCCCAGCAGGCCGGTGCTGACAAACACCATGTGCCAGCCGTAGTGGTGCTGCAGCCAGGCCAGCACGGGCGTCAGGAACGCCAGGCCGACGAACTGGCCCGAGGTGTAGAAGCCGATGGCGGTGGCGCGTTCCTTTTCCGGAAACCACGTCGTGACGACGCGGTTGTTGATCGGATAGGCTGGCGCTTCCAGCGCGCCCACGGCCAGGCGCAGCACGAACAGAATCACGAAGCTGCCCGCGAAGCCCATGAAGAACGTGGCCGCGGACCACAGGATCAGCGCGGCCGCGTACAGCACGCGCGGCGACACGCGGTCCACCAGCCAGCCGCCGGGGATCTGCATGGCGGCGTAGGTCCAGCCGAAGGCCGACAGGATCAGGCCTTCATGCACGGTGTCCAGGCCGAACTCGTCCTTCAGGGCGGGGGCGGCGATGGACAGGTTGCTGCGGTCCAGGTAGTTGATGACGACGGTGATGAACAGCATCACCATGATGAGATAGCGGCTGCGCGTGGGCCGCTGGGCGCCTTGCAGGCCCGGGTGGGTGGCGGTGGTCAAGGGGGTCTCCTCTCTCTTTTATCGGCTCGCGGGACTTACCATTCGGCGAAGCTGCCGTCGGCGTGACGCCAGACGGGGTTGCGCCAGCGGTGGCCGACCGCGGCGCGTTCCTTGACGTATTCCTCGTTGACCTCGATGCCCAGGCCGGGGCCTTGGGGAATCGCGACCATGCCGTCTTCATAGGCGAAGACTTCGCGGTTGCTGACGTAGTCGAGCAGGTCGTTGGCGGCGTTGTAGTGGATGCCCAGGCTCTGCTCCTGGATGAACGCGTTGTAGCAACCGGCGTCGATCTGCAGGCAGGTAGCCAGCGCGATCGGACCCAGCGGGCAGTGCAGCGCCAGCGCCACGTCGTAGGCCTCGGCCATGGCGGCGATCTTGCGGGTTTCGGTGATACCGCCGGCGTGCGAGGGGTCGGGCTGGATGATGTCGACGTAGCCTTCGGACAGCACCCGCTTGAAGTCCCAGCGCGAGAACAGCCGCTCGCCCAGCGCGATGGGCGTGGACGTCAGCGGCGCCAGTTCCTTCAGGGCTTCGTAGTGCTCGCTCAGCACCGGCTCTTCGATGAACATCAGCTTGAACGGATCCAGTTCCTTCATCAGCACCTTGGCCATGGGCTTGTGCACCCGGCCATGGAAGTCCACGCCGATGCCGACGTTGGGGCCCACGGCGTCGCGCACGGCGGCCACGTTCTCCAGGCACTTCTCGACCTTGTCGAACGAGTCGATGTACTGCAGCTCTTCGGTGCCGTTCATCTTCACGGCGGTGAAGCCGCGCTCCACGGCGCTCTTGGCGGCCGCGGCCGTGTCGGCGGGCCGGTCGCCGCCGATCCACGAGTACACGCGAATCCGGTCGCGCACATTGCCGCCCAGCAGCTGCGACACCGGCACGCCCAGGTGCTTGCCCTTGATGTCCCACAGCGCCTGGTCGATGCCGGCCAGCGCGCTCATGTGGATGGCGCCGCCGCGGTAGAAGCCGCCGCGGTACAGCACCGTCCAGTGGTCCTCGATGTTGCGCGGGTCCTTGCCGATCAGGTAGTCGGACAGTTCTTCGACGGCGGCGGCCACCGAGTGAGCGCGGCCTTCGACGACAGGCTCGCCCCAGCCGACGATGCCGGCGTCGGTTTCAATCTTCAGGAAGCACCACCGGGGCGGCACGATGTAGGTGGTGAGCTTGGTGATCTTCATGCTTGGGTCTCCTGGGCGGGATAGGCGCGTTGCCAGGCGGCGATGAATGCGCGCGCGTTCTGGCCGACTTCGGTGGCCGTCAGGCCGGGTTTGTACAAGGCGGAGCCCAGGCCGAAGCCGCTGGCGCCCGCCTGGGCGTAGGTGGAAAGGTTGTCGGGCGTGATGCCGCCGACCGGCACCAGCGCGATCGGCGGGCGCATCACAGCGCGCCAGGCCTTCAGCACGGCGGGGCCAAGCTGTTCGGCCGGGAACATCTTCAGCACATCGGCGCCGGCTGCAAGCGCGGCAAAGGCCTCGGTGGGGGTGGCCACGCCGGGGCAGGACGCCAGCCCGGCGGCCTTGGCCGCGCGGATCACGGCGGGGTCGCTGTGCGGCATCACGATGATCTCGCCGCCCGCGTCCTGGATGCGAGCCACGTCGTCGGGGTCGAGCACCGTGCCGGCGCCAACCAGGCAATCGGCCGGCAGCGCATCGCGCATGGCGCGGATGCTGGCCAGCGGCTCGGGCGAATTGAGCGGCACTTCGATCAGGCGAAAGCCCGCGGCGTAGAGTTCGCGCGCGATCGGCACGGCCTCGGCGGGCGTGATGCCGCGCAGGATGGCGATCAGGCCGCAGCGGGCCATCGCGGCTTGCAGTCCGGGATGCGTCATGGGGTTTCCTTGGTCGATATGGGCGGGGAAGATTCCGCGGCGGCGGGCACCAGCCCGGCGCTGACCGCCAGGTGCCACAGGCCGCGCTCGGTGGCGTTGCGGGCCTGCTCGGGCGTGCCCAGCCCGTAGTGATGCAGCGCTACCAGATAGCGTTGGCACAGCGTGTCGTCGCCGCACAGCACGATGCGCGGCAGCTCGCCCTGTTGGCGCAGCATGTCGGCCAGGGCCGCGACTTCGTGGCCGATCAACAGGCCCGACAGGTAGTCGGCCTGCGCGCCACCGGCCAGTTCGCCGGTCAGTCCCAGCGCGCGCGTGCTGAAAATCGTCGACAGCACGCCGGCGCGTCCGGCGGGGGCGCCGGCCACCTTCACGCCGCGCTCGAACGCCGCCATGTCGGGCGCGGGCGCCTCGGTCATGGTGCGGCCCAGGATCGTGTGGCCGCGCAACGCGGCGTAGACCTCGCCGGTCATGAAGGTATCGAAGTGAGTCACGCGGCCGCGGCGTGCGTTGACCCATTTTGAGTGGGTGCCGGGCAGGCCGATCAGCACGTCATCCGCGCCGCCGCCGGGCTGGTCGAACAGCACGCCGAAGACCTGGGTCTCTTCGCCGCGCATCACGTTGGGCAGGCCGTGGCGCTGGATCAGGCCAGGCACGATGTGCACCGGCGTGGCGCCCGCGCGTTCGACGCGGGTCAGCAGGGTGCCGATGCGCGGCAGGTCGACCGGCACGTCCAGATAGGCGGCTTCCTGCCAGCCCTGGGCGCTGCCGACCATGCCGCAGGCGATCACGGGCAGGTTCGGCTCGGCGCGCAGCCAGTCGCCGCAGGCTTGCTCGAAAGCCAGTTCGAAGCCCGACAGGGCATTCGCGGTGGCGGCGCCTTCCTGCAGCGGCTGGGGCAACCGCATGATGCCCCAGGGCAGATGGCGCGTATCCAGCGTGCGGCCGGCGCCATCCAGGCGATAGGCGCGCAACGAAGAGGTGCCCCAGTCCAGCGCTATGAGGGCCGCGCGGGCAGGCAATCCGGTTGTCATCAGAGTCTGTCTCGTCTCGGGCCGCCGGCCCGCTGGCCGGGCGCCGCGAGAGCAGGGCGCATGGGGCAGGGGTTCGCCGACCTTGTTGTCGTCAAGCTCGTCGCGGCGCCGGAGAGGCGCCGCGCGGGCATTGCGAAAAATTCTAGATCAGCGCTTGAAAAATCTCAAAATATAGAATTTAATCCCACATATAGGGAATATTCCTGTGGCACCATACCAGGCAGCCATCCCGTTTCGCCTTTACTTCCGACTCTGCCGCATCCCATGACCGCCACGTCGTCCCCTGCCGCTTCTTTCCCAATCGATCCCGATGCCGCGGCCCCCGCCGGCACGCAGACGCTCATGCGTGGCCTGGCCGTGATCCAGGCGGTTGCGGGGGGCGCGCGCGACCTGAAGGAAATCTGCGCCCGCATCGGCGTGGCGCGCAGCACCACGCATCGGTTGGCCAGCTGCCTGGTGCAGGAACGCTATCTGCGGTCGTTGGCCGGGGTGGGGTATGTGCTGGGGCCCAAGCTCATCGAACTGGGTTTCCAGGCGCGCGAGGCCTTTCCCATGGCGACGCTGGCGCGCCCCTACCTGGACAGCCTGGCGGCGCAGACGGGCGACACCATCCACCTGGCCGTGCGCGACAACGACGAAGTGCTGTACCTGGAAAAGATCCCTGGCAAGAAGGGGCTGGAGATGCGCTCGCGCGTGGGGCACCGCATGCCGCTGGCCGCCACGGGCGTGGGCAAGGCGCTGCTGCTGGACGCCGATGAGCCGCAATGGAAGGCGCTGCATCGCGTCGGCGCGCCGGTGTCGTCGCGCGCGCCGGGCGGCCGTCAGACCTGGGAAGCCTTCCGTGACCGCATGCGCGATTACGCCGCCAACGGCTACGCGTTCGACCTGGAAGACAACGAGCCTTCGATCCGCTGCGTGGCGGCGCCGGTGCGCGACGCGTCCAGCGGCATCGTCGCCGCGATCAGCGTGTCCAGCACGGTGCCGTACATGTCGCTGGAGCGCATGCAGGAAATGGTTGCCGTCGTGCAAGGCGCGGCGGCGGAGATTTCGGCGGAACTGGGCTGGAAGGTGGCGCGCGGCTGATGGCCGTGATGGGGTCAGGCGACCCCTGCCAGCGGCGGCAGCGGCAACAGCTGCCGCGCAATGTTGTCCATGGCGATTTCCAATTCGGCGACCAGCGCCTGCGCAGCGGGCGAGAGTGATCGATCGCGCCGGTGCAGCAGACCGATATAGCGGCGCGCCGACGCATCGCACAGCGCAGCTGCGCGCAGCCCCGCCAGATTCAATTCCGGCAGTGCCAGGCGCGGCAACACGCTCACGCCCAGGCCCTGGCGCACCATACTGGCCGCGGTGCCCATGTTGGTCACGTCGTAGCGTAGCGCGGTGACCGGCGCGCCGACTTCATCACGCACCGCGCGGTCGAACTGCTGCCGCGCGTTTGAGCCTTGCGACAGCAGCACCAGGTCATAGCGCAGCACGTCGCGCCAATGCAGCAGCCCCGGCGCATCCCCCAGCGGATGGCCGGCGGGAAAGATGGCGCAGAAGCAGTCTTCGGCCATCGGCGTGAAAGACAGATCCGACACCGGCTCGGGCAGGGCGCCCACCGCGAACTCGATCTGGTTGGTGCGCAGCATGGCCATCAACTCATCGTTGTGCGCTTCCACTACCCGCACTTTCAAGGCCGGATGCGCCCGGCTCAGCGTGCCCACGGCCGCCGGCAGCAAGGCCAGGGCGGTTGACGGCAGGGCGCCCAGCGCGACGCTGCCGCGGCGCACGGCCGCCAGGTCCGCCAGGCTGCGGTAGGCCTCTTCCAGGTCGGCGATGGGCCGTTGCACCCGGGCATAGAAGTCCTGGCCCGCGGAAGTCAGGCTGATGCTGCGCGTGGTGCGTTCGAACAGGCGCAGGCCGAGCACTTCTTCCAGGTCTTGGATCAGGGCTGTGAACGACGGCTGCGTGACGCCGAGTTGATTGGCCGCGTGAGTGAACGAACCGGTGTCCACCGCCAGCAGAAAGGCCTTGAGCGGCCGGTATTTGATATTTATAGCCATAGACTAAGAATATTAGAAAAATATCTATTTGTGTCTAATAATCGACCGGCCGATGATGACGCCTACCGAAGAACTCCCGGACCCAAGACGTTATGGACGCATCGAGCCACAAGCCCTTCCGCTTGGGCGCCAACTGGCGCCACAGCCAAGACGGCGACGCCGTCATCACCTCCATCAACCCGGCCGACGGCAGTATTGCCGGCATCGTCACGCGCGCTACGGCGCAGGACGTGGACACGGCCGTCGCCATTGCCTGGGACGCATTCCAGAACAAGCCCTGGCGCAAGCTGCGCCCCGATCAGCGTGCCGCCACCCTGTATGAAATCGGACGGCGCCTGTCTGCCGAACGCGAGCCGCTGGCGCGCCTGCAGATGCAGGACAGCGGCAAGCCCTGGAAAGAATGCCTGAACATGGTCGACAGCGCGGCGGGGCATTTCCGCTATTACGCCGCCGTGTGCGAGACCTGGCAGAACGAGATGACCTCGCCGCGCGGCGAGTACTTCTCGATGGCCCTGGCTGAACCGTTCGGCGTCATCGCGGCGATCACGCCGTGGAACTCGCCCATCATGAACGAGGCCCAAAAGGCCGCGCCGGCGCTGGCCGCCGGCAACGCCGTGCTGCTCAAGCCATCCGAGGAAACGCCGCAGCTGGCGCTGGAACTGGCGCGGCTGTGCAGTGAAGCCGGCCTGCCCGACGGTTTGCTGACGGTGTTGCCCGGCCATGGCGAAGACGTGGGCGCGGCGCTGGTGAAGCATCCCGGCGTGCGCATGGTGTCGTTCACCGGCGGCACCGAGACCGGCCGCATCATCGGCGGCATCGCGGGCCAGCGCCTGATCCCGGTGGGGTTGGAATTGGGCGGCAAATCGCCCCACATCGTGTTCGACGACGCCGATCTGGATCGCGCGGTGGCGGGCGTGATCTCGGGCATCTTCGGCTCGGCTGGCCAGAGCTGCGTGGCCGGCTCGCGCCTGTTCGTGCAGAAATCCATCTACAAGCGCTTCATGGACGAACTCGTGACCCGCACGCAGCAGGTGCGCGTCGGCCTGCCGGACGACCCGGCCACGCAGATGGGCCCGCTGGTGTCGCGCGCCCATCGTGAAAAGGTTGCTGGCTACGTGGACATCGGCCGCGGGGAAGGCGGCCGGGTATTGGTGGGCGGCGCCGCACCCTCGCAGGCCGCGCTGGCCAACGGCTGGTTCTACCTGCCCACGATTATCGACGGCCTGGGCAACCAGGCGCGCGTCTGCCAGGAAGAGATTTTCGGCCCGGTGCTGGTGGCCTTGCCATTCGACAACGAAAACGACGTGATCAACCAGGCCAACGACACCCCCTTCGGCTTGGGCGCCGGCATGTGGACGGGCGACTACGCCCGCGCCTGGCGCGTGGCCCGCGATATCGAAGCGGGCTCGGTCTGGATCAACACCTACAAGCAATCGCACATTGCCACGCCGTTCGGCGGCTTCAAGGCCAGCGGCATCGGCCGCGAAAAGGGCCTGCACGGCCTGCGCCTGTATAGCCAGGTCAAGAGCCTGTACTGGGGCATGCACGACAAACCGATGGGACTTTGAACACCATGATGACTGAAAAGAAAAACGCGGCGCTGACGCTGGCCGATTCCCGCATCCTGATCGCCGGCGCCGCCAGCCTGGTGGGCTCGCACACCGCCGACGCGCTGCTGGCCGCCGGTGCGCGCGAGGTGATCCTGCTGGACAACTTCGCCTTCGGCACGCCCGAAGCCATTGCTCATCTGCAGGACAATCCGCGCGTGAAAGTGGTGCGCGGCGACCTGATGCGCCTGCCCGACCTGCTGGCTGCCACCGAAGGCGTGGACGGCGTGCTGCACCTGGCCGCCTACATGACGTTGGGCTTTGCGCAAACGCCGTGGCAGGCCGTGGACGTGAACGTGCGCGGCGCACAGAACATGCTGGAAGCCTGCCGCGTCAATAAAGTCAGAAAGATCGTCTTCGCCTCGTCCAATGCGGTGTACGGCTATGGCACGGGTATCGCGGGCGCGCTGGTCGAGAATGGCCCCTTCCATTCCGTGGGCGCACCCCCTGCCGCCATTTTGTACGGCGCCTCCAAGATCATGGGCGAACAGCTGTGCCGCCAGTACTACCAGAAGGCCGGCCTGGACTACGTGGTGCTGCGCTATTCCACTGTGTACGGAGAACGGCAGCATTACCGCGCCGCCAATTCGTTGTACATCATGGAAACCTATGACCGCGTGCGCCAGGGCGAGCGCCCCGTGTTGCCGGGCGATGGCACCGACACCAAACATTTCGTGCACGTCTCGGACGTGGCGCGCGCCAACGTCGCGGCGTTCCAGAGCGCGGCGACCGACGTGGCCGTGAATGTGTCCGGCCCCGCGCCCATCACCACCGGTGAGCTGGTGCGGCTGGTGCTCGACTACTGCAAGAGCGATCTGCAGCCCGAGATCAAGCCCGACCCCCCCGGCACCGTGCGCCTGACCTCGGGCGGGGCGTTCCATATTCCGCACGACCTGGCGGGCCAGCACATCGGCTGGCAGCCCAAGGTCGGCATGGCCGAAGGCGTGGCGCGCTTACTGGCCTGGCGCGAGCAGCAAGGCGGCGGTTGACGTTACGAGCAAGCCGCGCCCGTGTAGTCCCGTGCACCGCGCCATAGAGCGCGGGCACCTAAAAAAGTGCCGCTCAGGCACACCACGAGGAGACAAGGCAATGAGGAAGTTGAAAAGCATGGGTGGGGCGCTGCTGGCCCTGGGGCTGGCGTTGGGCAGCGCCATGGCATCGGCCGCGGGCTTTCCCGACAAGCCGGTGACGCTGGTGGTGCCGTACCCGCCGGGCGGCGCCACCGACGTGATCGCGCGGCTGATCGCCGAAAAACTACCCGCGGCCTGGGGGCAGCAGGTCATCGTCAACAATCGCCCGGGCGCAGGCACTACCGTGGCTGCCGAAGCCGTGGCGCGCGCGCCGGGCGATGGCTACACGCTGTACATGACGACGGCGGCGCACACCATCAGCGCCAGCCTGTACAAGAAACTGAACTACGACCCGCTGAAGGACTTCGCGCCGCTGACGTTGACCTCGACGATTCCGCTGGTGCTGGTGACCGCGCCGTCGCTGCCGGTGAAGAACCTGGACGAACTCATCGCTTACGGCAAGGCGGCGCCGCAGGGCCTGAGCATGGCGTCCACCGGCAACGGCACGCCCCAGCACCTGACCGGCGAGCTGTTCAAGGCCAGGACGGGCATGAAGCTGGTCCACGTGCCGTATCGCGGCGACGCGCCGATGCTGACCGACCTGATCGGCGGTCAGGTGCAGATGGCGTTCGTCACCCTGTCCGCCGCGCTGCCGTACATCCAGTCGGGCAAGTTGCACGCGATCGCGCTGGCGCATCCGCGGCGGGTCGAGGCCATTGGCCAGGTGCCCACGCTGGAGGAAGCCGGCATGAAGGGTTTCGAGGCCGCGACCTGGTTCGGGCTGTTCGCGCCGGCCAGCATGCCGGCGGACCTGCGCGAGAAGATCTATCGCGACGTCGCCAGGATCGTCGCCACGCCGGAGATGACCAAGAAACTGCAGGACATGGGTGGCGAGGTGAACAACAGTTCGCCGCAGCAGTTCCAGTCTTTTATCAACGCCGAGGCGCAGCGCTGGGCCGAGGGCGTCAAGCTCTCCGGCGCGCAGATCGATTAATCCCGTTCACCCCGGGATGGCCGCCACGCCGTCCCGACAGGAGACCTCGCAAAATGAGCAATACCGAACACGCTTTGCTGGCGCGTTGCGCCGCCTATGGCACCAGCACCTGGGCCGACGCCATGGATACCCTGGGCATCGCCGGGGTGGTGCAGGGCATCCCGCGGCGCGCAGGACAAGGCCGCATTGCCGGCTTTGCCGTCACGGCCCGCCACGTCAGTGGGGGACTGGGCGACTTCGACCGCGCCGATTTCGCGGTGGGACGCCTGGTGGCCGCCACCGGCCCTGGCCGCGTGCTGATGGTGGACGCGGGCGGGGCCTGCATTTCCACCTTTGGCGGCATTGCCTCACTGGCTGCGTCCAAGCGCGAGGCCACCGGCGTGGTGATCGACGGCGCCTGTCGCGACGTCGACGAAATCGAAGCCACCGGCCTGTGGCTGGCCGCCCGCCATGTCACACCCTTGACGGGCAAGACGCGGTTGCGCCTGCAAGCCATGGGCCGGCCTGTCACCATCGGCGGCGTGACGGTGGCAGAAGGCGACCTGGTGGTGGGCGACGACACTGGCCTGGTGGTGGTGCCGCGGGCGCAGCTGGAAGCCGTGCTGGCCGCGGCGCAGCAGGCGCAGGACACCGATGCGCGGGTGGAACAAGGTATCCGCGACGGCCTGTCGTTCGCCGAGGCCGCCGCTGCCGCGAACTACATCCCCGCCCGTGCCGGAGCGCCCGCGTGACTGCTGCCTACGACATTGTCCAGGTGGCGTCGCTGGGGCCGGAATTCGACCAGCAGCTGGCGTCGCGCTACCGGGTCCTGCCCGCCTGGCGCGAGCCGCAGGGCCTGGCCGCTTTCGGCGACGAACTGCGCGGCCTGCGCGTGGCCGTCACCTCGGTGCGCCACGGCTTCACGCAGGCCATGTTCGATGCGCTGCCGGCCTTGCAGGCCGTGTGCAGCTGGGGCGTCGGCCACGACACGCTGGACTTGCAGGCGGCAGCCCGGCTCGGCGTCAACGTCAGCGTCACGCCCGACGTGCTGGACGACTGCGTGGCCGATCTGGCCTGGGCGCTGCTCTTGTCCGCCGCGCGCCGCACCGCCGTGGGCGATCGCTACGTGAAGGGCGGCCAATGGCGCGCTCTGGGGCAGTTTCCGGTGACCACGCGCGTATCCGGCAAGCGGCTCGGCATTCTGGGCCTGGGTCGCATCGGCGAAGCCATTGCGCGGCGCGGGGCGGGGTTCGACATGGACGTGCGCTATCACAACCGCACGCCGCGGGCCCAGGCGCCGTACCGCTACGAGGCCCGTCTGACGGACCTGGCCACCTGGGCGGATTTCCTGGTGGTCGCTTGTGTGGGCGGCCCCGCCACGCGCCATCTGGTCGACGCCGCCGTCATCCGCGCGCTGGGTCCCCAGGGCATCCTGGTCAACATCGCGCGCGGCAGCGTGGTGGATCAGGCCGCCGCGCTGGCGGCATTGCGCGCGGGCGAACTGGGCGGCGCCGGCCTGGACGTGCTGGAACGCGAACCCACGCCCGCCACGGAGTTTGCCGATCTCGATCAGGTATCCCTGATGCCTCACGTGGGCAGCGCCACGCGCGAAACACGCCGCGCCATGGCGCAGCTGGTGCTGGACAACGTGGCGGCCTTCATGGAAAGCGGCAAGCTGCTCACGCCGGTGGCCGCGCGGGACTGGCGGTCATGACCGCGTCCGGCGTGCCAAGCCACGCGCCGCTGCTGGCCGATCTGGTCGCCTGCCTGGGCGCCGCCCAGGTATTGACGGGCGCGGACGCCGAGCCTTACCTGACCGACTGGCGCCGGGCAGTCACCGGCCGCGCGCTGGCCGTGCTGCGGCCAGGCTCATGCGACGAGGTGGCGCAGGTGGTGCGCCTGTGCGCCGCCGCTGGCGTACCCGTGGTGCCGCAAGGCGGCAATACGGGCCAGGTGGCGGCCGCCACGCCGAGCGCGGACGGTACAGCGCTCGTGCTATCGCTCGTGCGCATGAATCACATCCGTGCCGTCGACCTGGACGGCGACACCATCACGGTCGAAGCCGGCTGCGTGTTGCAGGCGGTGCAGAACGCCGCCCGGCAGGCGGGCCGCCTGTTCCCGCTCTCGCTGGGAGCGGAAGGCAGCTGCACCATCGGCGGTAATCTGGCCACCAACGCCGGCGGCACGCAGGTGCTGCGTTATGGCAATGCGCGCGAACTGGCGCTGGGGTTGGAAGTCGTCACCCCGCAAGGCGAGATCTGGCACGGGCTGCGCGGCCTGCGCAAGGACAATACCGGCTACGACCTGCGCGACCTGTATATCGGCAGCGAGGGCACGCTGGGCATCATCACGGCCGCGGTGCTCAAGCTGTTTCCGCTGCCGCGGGCGCAGCGCACCGCTCTGATCGTCGTGCCGGACCTGCACGCGGCGCTGCGCCTGTTGCAACGCGCCCGCGCGGGCTTCGGCGCGGCGCTGACCGCATTCGAGGTCATGGCGGCGCCCTGCCTGCACGAGGTGGCGCGGGCGTTTCCATCACAGCGCCTGCCTTTTCCGGCGCTGCCCGACAAGGCCTGGTGCGCGCTGCTGGAAATCTCCGACAGCGAAGACGAGCAGCATGCGCAGACGCAGCTGGAAACCGTGCTGGCGGAGGCGTTGGAAGCCGGCGAAGCGCTCGATGCCGCCGTGGCGGTATCCCAGGCGCAGAGCGACGCCTTCTGGCACTTGCGCGAAAGCATCACCTTGGCGTTGGCGCAGGCCGATGCGTGCATCAAGCACGATATCTCGCTACCCGTGTCGCGCATTCCCGATTTCGTGCGGACCACGGACCAGGCGCTTGAGGAAGCGTTTCCGGGCGTTGCGATGCGCGTGTTCGGCCATCTGGGCGACGGCAACCTGCACTACAACCTGCTGCCCCCGCCAGGCTTGCGGCAAGCCGACATCCAACGCCTGGTGCACGACCGCGTGCACCAAGGGGGCGGCTCGATCAGCGCCGAGCAGGGCATCGGCCAACGCCGTGTCGAAGACCTGCAACGCTACAAGGGCGCGGTGGAGCTGGCGCTGATGCAACGCATCAAGCAGGCGCTGGACCCGCAGGGCCTGATGAATCCGGGCAAGGTCCTGCCGGCCGTCAGAACCCCGGAAAACAAGCATCAAGAAGTCAGCAACAAGACATCGGCACTGAGCAATCCGCACTGAGAAATCCGTGCTTAGCCATCAGCGCCAAGAACCAAGCATCCAGGAGACAAGCATGTTTTTTTCGAACAAGACCGTTGCGCGCGCCGCGCTTTCTGTCGCGGGGCTGTGCGCCGCGTTGCCCGCATGGGCCTGGCCGGATCATCCGATCGAACTGATCGTGGGCTTTGCGCCTGGCGGCGGCACCGACCTGACCGCCCGCTCGCTGGCGGTGTTCCTGGAAAAGGAACTGGGTGCCACGGTAGTGGTGCAGAACAAGCCGGGTGCGTCCAGCGCCATCGCGCTGTCGTACGTGGCCCGTGCCAAGCCCGACGGCTATACGCTGGCGATGACCAACATGCCGGGGCTGGTGTCCCTGCCCATCGAGCGCAAGGCGGGCTTTACCACCAGCGACTTCACCTATCTGGCGAATCTGGTGCGCGACCCCAGCGCCTTCAGCGTGGCGGCCGACAGTCCCTACCAGACGCTGGACGCGCTGATCGCTGCGGCAAAGGCCAAGCCCGGCGCCATCAGCTACGGGTCCACCGGCGTGGGCACCGACGACCACCTGGCCCTGGTGCTGTTTCAGAACCTGACGGGCACGCAGTTGAACCACGTGCCCTACAACGGCGCAGGGCCGCTGCGCAGCTCGGTGCTGGGCGGGCATACGGTGATCGGGGGGTTGAACCTGGGCGAAGTCATGCCCTATCACGGCAAGAACATGCGGGTGCTGGCACAGGCCAGCGCCGAACGATCGCCGCTGGGGCCGGACGTGCCGACGTTCAAGGAATTGGGCGTGAACCTGGTGTTCGCGTCCGAACGCGGCATCGTGGCGCCCAAGGGCCTGCCGGCGGACGTGGCCGACAAGCTGCGCAAGGCCTTGGGCAACGTCGCGGCCAACCCGGAATTCCAGGCCCAGATGAAGCAGCAGTTCACCGAGATGGACTACCTGGATGGCCCGCAATGGCAAGAGCGCCTGAAAGGCGACGACACCCGCCTGCGGGCCATCTGGGCCAAGACGCCCTGGGTCGAATAAGGCCGGCTTATTCCAGCGGCAACGTCAACACGCCCTGCGGCGCGGGGCGCATCATCACGCGGCGGTACCAGGCCGACAGCGCGGGCGTATCGGGGCGCTCGATCGGCAGCGCCAGCCAGCGGTGCGCCGAACAGACCAGGGCGATATCGCCGATGGTCAGCTGGCGGCCGGCGACGAACTCGCGGCCTTGCAGCGCCTGGTCCAGGATCTGCGCCCGGGCATTGCTGCGCTTGACGGACAGGTCGATCGCGGCGCGGTCGCGCTTGTCTTCGGGCGTGCGAATCAGGCCCAGGAATGCCGGGCCCATGGCGCCTTGCCATTCGGTGGCCTGCCAGTCCATCCAGCGGTCGGCATCCGCGCGCATGCAGGCGTCTTCGGGCCACAGCGTGCCGGCGCCGTAGCGCGCGGCCAGGTAGCGCACGATGGCGTTCGATTCCCACAGCACGAAGCCGCCGTCGTCGATGGCGGGCACGGTGCGGTTGGGATTGATCTTGGCGTACTCGGGCGTATCGACCACGCCGAACGGGCCGCCGGCCTGGATGAATGTGTGAGGCAGCGCCAATTCGCGCACCGCCAGCATGACTTTCTGCACGTTGACGGACGTCAGGCGTCCCCAGATCTTCAACATAACGAATCCTTGTAAGGGTCAGGCGGGCGGCAACTGCCGCCGCGCAAAGCCGCTGTCGCGCGAAAAGCGCGTCCAGTTGAAAGCGGGGCCCGGGTCGCTCTTGCGGCCAGGAGCGATGTGCTCATGGCCCCAGGCGGCCGCCAGGGGATAGCGCGTGCGCAGCACGGGTGTCAGCTTGCGCAGCGCGACGTATTGCTCGTCAGTGTAGGGCAGGGTGTCGGTGCCCTCCAGCTCGATGCCGATGGAAAAGTCATTGCAGCGCTCGCGTCCCGCGAACTTGGACACGCCGGCATGCCAGGCGCGCGCGTCGGTGGACACGAACTGCACGATGCGGCCATCGCGGCGGATGAAGAAGTGCGCCGACACCCGCAGGCCGCGCAGCCGTTCCAGCCAGGGGTGCGAGCCGTAGTCCAGCGTGTTCAGGAACAGCCCGGCAACCTCGGGGCCGCCGAACTGCCCGGGCGGCAGGCTGATGTTGTGCAGGACCAGCAGCGACACTTGCGTGCCCGGCGGGCGCGCGTCGCAGTTGGGAGAGGGCAGGCGGGAAACACCAGGGGCCGGCGCCAGCCAGCCATGTCGATCCAGAAGCAGGGCCATGGGAAGGAAGCATACGTGTTGTATCCAACATGCATTATGCCTGCGCGGCGCGAACGGCAGAATAGACGGATGTTCGTGCTGAACTAGCGATATTTCTGACGGGCATGTAGGACATTGAGGACTTCTACCGCAGACGCAGTGACACGGTAGACCACGACGTCATTCGGGCGCACCACGATCTCACGAGTATTCGTCACGCGTCCGCCCTTGAAAACATAGGGATGTCTGGCGACAGGCAGCACAGAAGCCTGGATGGCTATGTGCAGGCAGCGAGCGGCTGGAGGATTCTTTTCGGCGATATACATGATGATCTTGGCAAGATCATCGCGCGCGCGAGCGCGCCACACGATCGGCAGCATGAATCAGGGGGACAGGCAAGCAGAGTGCGGCGGCGCGATTGCCCGCTACACCTTGGACGCCGGGGCGGTGGAAATGCTGGCGCGGCGTTCGGCCCGGGCGATGATGTCGTCCATTTCGGCCATGACTTGATCGTGAGGAATGCTGGGCCGTGTATCAGCCAAGCTAGCTTCCACCTGCGCGCGGAACCAGCGGTCGTAGTCGACCGCACTTTCCTCGGTGTTGCAAGTTGAGGGTGTGGGGATTAGCACGCTTGTGCCATGTAATGTATTGCTCCGCGCAGATGGTCAGTTTAAGCCATTTAAACAGGGCACACAGACCCCAGCCAGCCCCTTCTGTCCTATTTCGCCGCTGGCCCCAGCCGCGCGTGTTCCGGGCTGCACCAGGTGTGGCCGCCCTGCAGCAGCGCTTCGGAACGCGGCAGGTGGATGCCGCAATGGGCGCAGCGGACCATGGCTTCGGGGGCGCCCGGCTGAGGGGCGCCCGGCTTAGGGG
>NZ_LZZT01000032.1 GCF_014170305.1 Achromobacter sp. UMC71 | reverse complement strand
GGCGCAGCCTGGGCGGGGAAAGAGGATGGCCTCGCCGGGTGGAATCGAACCACCAATTGACCCTTAGGAGGGGCCGGTTATATCCATTTAACTACGGCGAGACATGGGGCGCGGCGCGCGGGCCGCTGGCGGCCGCCTTAGCCCGGGAGCCGCCTCAAGGACTGGGCATACCGCAAGTATGCGTGCTAGTGCCTTGATATTCCAGGGAAAGACCCGGGGCGCAAGTGTATCACCAATAGGTAACACCCTGACCCGCGGCAGGGCGCAAGTCTAGCAGGTGCCGAGGGCGGTGCCCAAGCGGACCGTGGCGCGCGATGTCGCAACTGCTGCCGGTCTGTTTCTGCGGTCTGCAAAAGTAGTGGATTAAATCAACTATATGCCCTATATTGACCGGCATGGCGGGACGGCGCGCCGGCTAGCGCGCAAGGTCCGGCCCGATACCCAGAATATTCAGGAGCGAGGCATGACCCCGATTTTTCACACGATCTTGCTCGACGTGCAGGACCGTGTCGCCACGGTGACGCTGAACCGTCCGGACAGCCGCAACGCGTTGAACTCCCTTATGTGCGCCGAATTGGTGCAGGCCATGCAGTGGCTGGCGGCCGAGCCGGCCGCGCACGTGGTGCTGATCAATGCGGCGGGCTCCGCCTTCTGCGCGGGCGCCGATCTGAAAGAGCGCAAGACCATGTCGAATGCCGAGATGACGGCGCGGCGCGTGCAGGGGTTTGCGGCGTATGGCGCTATCGAGCGCATGCCGCAGCCGGTGATCGCGGTGGTGCAGGGCGCCGCGTTCGGCTCGGGCTGCGAGATCGCCGGGGCCTGCGATTTTGTGCTGGCCTCGTCCGAAGCCGTGTTCTGCTATCCCGAAGTGGGCTGGGGCACCGTGGGCGCCACGCAGCGGCTGCCGCGCATCGCTGGGGCGCGCAAGGCGAAGGAATTGTTGTTCACCGGCCGCCGTTTCGATGCCGCCGAGGCGCGCGAGATCGGTCTGGTCAATCAGGTCTACGCGCCCGAGGCGTTGGCCAGTGAAGCCGCCGCGATGGCCGCGGCCATCGCCCGCGCCGCGCCGCTGACCGTGCGGCTGACCAAGCGCAGCATCGATCAGGGGCTGGCGACCACGCGCGAAGGCGCGATGGCGATCGAGTTGCTGGCCATCGAGGAAAACCTGCGCGGCACCGACTGGAAGCAGGCGATCGCCGGCTTCGGCGGCGCGGGAGAGCAAGCATGATCGGGCCGATGACGCTGTCGCAGGCGCTGGCGCGCCAAGTGGCCGAGCGCGCCGCGGCCGAGGCCTTTGTCGCGCCCGGTGAACGCCTGACCTGGGCCGAACTGAATGATGGCGCGCAACGCATCGCGCGCGCCCTGCACGCGGCCGGCGTGCGCCGTGGCGATCATGTCGGGCTGCTGCTGGGCAACAGCGGCGCCTGGGTGCAGATCTTCTACGCCTGCGCGCTGCTGGGCGCTGTGACCGTGCCGGTCAATACGCGTTTCAAGACGGACGAGCTGGCGTTCTGCCTGAAGCAAGCCGACGTCACGCTGCTGCTGACGGCGGACACGTTCCTGGGCATCGATTTCCTGGATCTGCTGACGCAGGTCGAACCGGCGCTGGACAGCGCGCTGCCCGGTGCGCAGCTGCCGCGGCTGCGGCGCGTGGTGGTGCTGGGTGACCGCTGCCCGCAAGCCGCACAGCGCTGGGAGGAATTCATTGGGGCGGGCCATCCCGCGGCGGGCGGACCCGGGGCGGGCCATCCCGCGGCCGGCCATCCCCCCGCAGGCCCCTCCACCGACGACGCCACCCTCGATGCCTGCAAGCGTGCCGTCACTCCCGACGACGTCCTGCTCATCCAATACACCTCGGGCACGACCTCCTTCCCCAAGGGCGTGATGCTGACCCACGCCAACATGCTGACCAACGCCTGGGCGGCGGCGCAGCGCATCGGCGTGCGGCCCGACGACCGCTATTTCAGCATCCGCCCGTACTTCCATGTAGCCGGCACCACGCTGTCGATCCTGGTCAGCCTGATGACCGGCTGCTGCCTGCTGACGTTGCCCAAGTTCGACGTAGCCGACGCGCTGCGCATGCTGGACGACGAACGCTGCACGCTGACCTCGGGCAACGACACCATCTTTCTCATGCTGATGGGCCATCCGGATTTCGACCGAAGCCGCATCCATCTGCGCGGCGGCTGGGCCGCGGCGGGTCCGCAGGTCATGCAGAAGATCCGCGACGTCATGGGCGTGCCGGGCATCTGCAATGCCTACGGCCAATCCGAGGCTTCGCCCAACATCACGCTGTCTTGCTTCGATGACCCTTTCGAGTTGCGCGCCATGGGCTGGGCGCTGCCGCACCCCGGCATGCAGGTGCGGGTGGTGGATCCCGGCACGGGGCAGCCGCTGCCGGCCGGTGAACCCGGCGAGATCCAGGCGCGCGGCTGGAGCGTCATGAAGGGCTACTACAACATGCCCGAGGCCACCGCGCGCGCGCTGGGCGCGGACGGTTGGCTCAGCACCGGCGATCTCGGCGAGATGGATGCGTCGGGCCGCTTGCGCATGGTGGGCCGCCTGAAAGACATGTTCCGCGTGGGCGGCGAAAACGTCGCGCCCGCCGAGGTGGAGGAAACCTTGCATGGCCACCCCGCGGTGCGCATGGCGCAGGTAGTGGGCGTGCCCGATGCGCGCCTGGGCGAAGTGCCCGCCGCGTTCGTGCTGCTCAAGGATGGGCAGGATTGCACACCGGCCGAATTGACGGCCTGGTGCAAGGCGCGCTGCGCCAATTTCAAGGTGCCGCGCTATGTGGAAATCGTCGATAGCTTCGAGCACATCGGCATGACCGGCAGCTCCAAGGTGCAGAAGAACAAGTTGCGCGCCCACGCGGTGGCGCTGTTCGGACTGGAGCCGCAGGCATGAGCGCGCGCGACGTGGTGCTGTGCGAATGCTTCGCGCGCGACGGCTTGCAACACGAGCCGGACTTCATCGATACCGCCGTCAAGGCCGACCTGATCGATCGCTTCGCCGCGCTGGGATTCGAGCGGGTGGAAGCCACTTCATATTCCAACCCCAAGGTCGTGCCGCAGTTCGCCGACGCCACCGAGCTGCTGGCCGCGCTGCCGCGGCGCGACGGCGTCTGGTACAAGGCGACCTGCGCCAACGCCCGCGCGGTGCAACGTGCGCTGATCGATCTGGACGCCGGCATCGGCGCCAATGAAATCAGTCTGCTGGTGTCGGCCAGTGAATCGCATTCGGCGCGCAACCTCAAGCGCGACCGCGCCGCGCAGTGGGACAACATCGCCGAGATGGCGCGCCTGGCCGATGGCCGCTTCCGTTTGATCGGCACCATTTCCGTGGCGTTCGGCTGCCCCTTTGAAGGCCCGGTGGATCCTGACGTGGTGGTGGCGGACGCGCAGCGCTTCGCGGCGCTGGGCGTGGGCATCGTGACGCTGGGCGACACCACCGGCATGGCCACGCCGCAGGCGGTGCGCACGCTGTACCAGCGCGTCGCCCGCGAGGCGCCCGAGGTAACGCCGGTGGCGCATTTCCACGACACCCGCGGCACCGGCCTGGTGAACTACGTGGCCGCGCTGGACGCGGGCGTGACCTATTTCGACTGCGCGTTCGGCGGGGTTGGCGGTCATCCGGCCAAGGTGCGCTACGGCGGCGGCCATACGGGCAATGTGGCGACGGAAGACCTGGTCAGCCTGTTCGAATCCATGGGCGTGCGCACGGGCCTGGACTTGCAGGCGCTGGCCGCCGTGTCGCAACACTGCCAGGAGGTGCTGGGGCGCACGCTGCACAGCCGTGTCGCGCAAAGCGGGCTGAATCCGCTGATCGGCGCGGCGGCCGCGACGGGGATGGCCGCGTGACGGCCGCGCGCCGCGTTTGTATATCATGCGGGCAGCGGCGCGCGAGGCGCGCGCGCCCCGTATTTCCCTGCATCTGAAGAGTCCGCCATGGCAACCCGAACCGCATCCAAGTCCGCTGCCTCCGCGCGCCCCGTCCCCCAGGCGCTCAAGGAGCTGTTCTCGTACCGCCTGAACCGGCTGGCCTACGTGTCCAGCCGCATTGCCGCCGGCCTGAACGAAAGCCGCTACGGCGTAGGGCCGCGGGAATGGCGCATCATCGCGCTGCTCGGCGCGGCGCCGGAGATGTCGCTGAACGCCGTGGCGCGCGAGGCCAACATCGACAAGAGCCAGGCCAGCCGCACCGTGTCCGAACTGATCGAGCGCGGCCTGATTCAACGCAGCACCGACAGCCAGGACGGCCGCGGCGTCAGCCTGGACCTGACGCGTGCCGGCCGCGCGCTGTACGAAGAGATTTTCCCGGCGGCGGTCGAGCGCAACGAGGCCATGCTGTCGGTGCTGTCGCCAGCCGAGCGCGACGCGATGGAACGCATGCTGGACAAGCTGACGGGCCATGCGCTGGACATGCTGAACGACTGCAAGGCGGAGGTGCCCGCGCGCCGTGGCCGGGGAGTGCAGCCGCGCTGAGCGCGGGGCGCCGGCCGCGCGCCTTTTTTTATCTGTATTGTTGATTTAATCAATTAGTTTGAATGTAGCTATTGGAAAAGGATATCCGTGATGTCGGAACTGATCATTGAAGACCTGGGCGCCGTCCGGTTGCTGCGGTTGAACCGTCCGGAAAAACACAATGCCCTGAACACCGCGCTGACCACGGCGTTGCTGGACGCGCTGCGCCAGGCGGACCAGGACGGTGCGGTGCGCGCAGTGGTGCTGACGGGCAACGGCAAGTCATTCTGCGCCGGCGCCGACACCACGGAATTCTCGGCCCTGACGCCGGAGCAACCCGACGCGGTGCTGCGCCGCGCCGACCTCACGACCGACCTGCATCTGGTGTTCTCGCGCATGGCCAAGCCGGTGGTGGGCGCGGTGCACGGCAACGCGCTCGGCGGCGGCGCCGGTCTGGCGCTGGCCTGCGACCTGACGGTGATGGCCGAGGACGTGCGTTTCGGGTATCCGGAACTGCGCCACGGCATCGTGGCCGCCGTGGTCATGGCCAATCTGGTGCGCCAGGTCGGCCGCAAGCACGCGTTCGAACTGGTGGCCATGGCCGAGCCGATCGACGGCGCTCGCGCGCTGGCGCTGGGCATAGCCAACCGCATCGCGCCGGCAGCCGGCGTGCTGGACCAGGCGCTGGCCATGGCGCAGCGCCTGGCCGGCTGGGAACCGGCGGCCATGGGGCTGACCAAGCGCGCTTTCCATCGCGCGGCCGACCTGGGGCTGGCCGAGGCGTTGGGTGTGGGCCGGGACGCCAACGTGATCATGCGCGGCTTCCGCCAGGGAGCCGCGAAATGAGGCCGCTGGACGGCGTCACCATCCTGGACCTGTCGCGCGTGCTGGCGTGCCCGTTCGCGTCGATGATCCTGGCCGAGCTGGGCGCCGAGGTGATCAAGGTCGAGCAGCCCGAGGGCGGCGACGAGACGCGCGGCTTCGAGCCCCAAGTGCAGGGCGAGAGCGGCTCGGAGTCGGCCTACTACCTGGCCTTCAACCGCAGCAAGCAGTCGATCACGGTGAACTTCCGTCACCCCGAGGGCCAGGCCGTGATCCGGCAATTGGCGCGCGGCTGCGACGTGGTGATCGAGAATTTCCCCGTGGGCACGCTGGCCAAGTACGGCCTGGACCGCGAGCACATCGCACCCGACAACCCTGAACTGATCTATTTCTCGTGCACCGGCTTCGGCATGACCGGGCCCTATGCACCGCGCAAGGGCTACGACACCGTGTTCCAGGCCATGGGCGGCATCATGAGCCTGACCGGCGAACGCGGCGGCGGTCCGGTCAAGCCGGGCCTGCCCGTCAGCGACCTGACCTCGGGCCTGTGGGCGGCCATCGGCATCCTGTCCGCCCTGGTGGGCCGGGCCCGCTCGGGCAAGGGCTGCCACATCGATTTCTCGATGCTCGATGGCCAGGTGGGCCTGCTATCGCTGGCCGCCGCGCGCTACTTCGCGCTGGGCGAAGTGCCGCCGCGCCTGGGCACCGAGCACCCGGGCCGGGTGCCGTCGGCCGCGTTCGAATGCAGTGACGGCCGTTGGGTCCAGATCACCGGCAGCGACCAGCACTGGAAGCCGCTGTGCGAAGCGCTGGAATTGCGGCAATGGGCCGATGACGCGGAGCTGGCCAGAAACGCCGTGCGTGTGGCGCGCCGCGAAGAAGTCATGGCGGGCCTGGCGGCGGCTGCGGCCAGGCTGACCCGCGATGAATTGTGCCGCCGCTGCGATGCGCGTGGCGTGCCGGCCGGGCCGATCCTGGACGTGGAGGAAATCCTGCACAACGAACACGTGCTGGCGCGCGGCATGGTGGCCAGCTACGAGCATCCGTCCATCGGCCGCTTCGGCGCGGTGCCGGTGCCGTTCAAGTTCCATGGCTTCGACGACCCGCGCCTGGAGCGCCCGCCCCTGCTGGGCGAGCACACCGATAGCGTGCTGGCCGAACGGCTGGGCCTGTCGGCGGCGCGGATCGGCGCATTGCGCGAGCAGGGCGCGATCTAGGACCGCGGGGCGCCAAGCCCCGGGCCTTGCTGATGCAACCCCACTAAAAAACAATATCCCAGGAGACAAACCATGAAGATTCTGCAGCGCCTGTTGTGCGTCGCGGCGGCGGGGGCGTTTAGCGCCTCGGCCGTGGCGGCCGATCCGTATCCTTCGCAGCCCATCACGCTGGTCAATCCCTATGCGGCCGGCGGCCCCGCCGACGTGCTGGGCCGCGCCTTGGCGCGCGAGCTCGAAAAGCAGCTGGGCAAAACCGTCATCGTCGAGAACAAGGCTGGCGGCGGCGCCGCCATCGGCGCCAACTTCGTTGCCCGCGCCAAGCCCGATGGCTACACGCTGTTGCTGGGCACGTCGGCCGCTCACGTGGTGACCCCGCTGATGCAGCAGACGCCCTACGACGGCATCAAGGACTTCGCCTTCGTGTCCATCGTCGCCAACCAACCCAACATGCTGGTGGTGCGGCCCACGCTGAAGGCGGAAAGCGTCGAGCAGTTGATCGCCATGGCGCGCAAGGAACCAGGGCGGATCAACTACGCCTCGGCGGGTCCGGGCAGCTCGCCGCATCTGGGCGCCGAACTGTTCCGCGAACGCGCGGGCGTGGATATTGTCCACATTCCGTACAGCGGCGCGGCGCCGGCCATCAATGACCTGGTGGGCGGGCAGGTCGACATGGCGGTGCTGAACCTGGCCGCCAGCCTGCAATTCATCCGCAGCGGCCGGCTCAAGGCGCTGGCCTATGCCAACGACAAGCGTTCGCCGCTCTTGCCCGACGTGCCGACCCTGGCCGAATCCGGCGTGAAGGGCGCGGAATCCGCGTCCTGGTACAGCCTGGCGGCGCCCAAGGGCACGCCGCCCGAGGTGCTGCAACGGTTGAACGAGGCGGTGGCGAAGGTGAACGCGAATCCCGAGTACGCCAAGCTGATGCAAGCGCAGGGCGTGGACCTGTGGAACATGACGCCGCAGCAAGCCACGGCGTTCGTGGAAAAAGACCAGATCGCGATGCGCAAGCTGGTGCAGGCGGCGGGCTTGATGAAGAAGTAAGGTTTGTGGGGCAGGGCCGCCTTGGGCGGCCCTGTTGGTTTCAACGTCCTAGCCGGCCAGCGCGGCCACGCGCATGAGCGCGTCGCGCGTTTCGGCGACCAGTTGTTCCATCACCGCGCCTGCCGGTTGCAGGCTGTCGATCAGCCCGGCGCTCTGGCCGGCTTCGACCTTGCCGCCTTGCACGTCGCCGTCAAAGGCGGCCTGTTTCAGCGAACTGCCCGCGAACATCGCGTCCAGCGTGGCGGCGTCACCGTCGCGTTCGGCGGCCAGGTAATCGTGGGCGAAGGCGTTGCGCAGCATGCGCACCGGCGAACGGCCGCGCCCCACCAGCGTGGTGTCTGCCACGCTGGCAGCCAATACCGCTTCCTTATAGGCATCGCAGACGCCCGCTTCGGGCGTCAAGAGGAAACGGGTCCCCAATTGCGCGCCCGCCGCGCCCAGGCACAGCGCCGCGGCGATGCCCGCACCGTCGGCGATGCCGCCTGCCGCCACCACCGGCACCGACACGCGTCGCACCACGGCGCGCACCAGCACCTGCAGGCCGATCTCGTCGGGGCCGGGATGGCCGCCGGCTTCCAGGCCCACGGCTATCACCGCGTCCACGCCCGCCGCCTGTGCCTTGGCCGCGTGCTCGGGGCTGGCAATGACCTGCAGCCACTTGATGCCCGCGTCGCGGGCCCGGCCGATGTGCTTTTGCGGACCGCCTTGGGACGCAATGAGGACCGGCACGCCTTCGTCGATGGCGATGTCCATGTGCTCTTGCGCGCGCTTGTTGTACAGCGGAATGTTGACGGCGTAGGGCGCGTCGGTGCCAGCGCGTACTTCCCGAATCGCCGCCCGTAGCGCGTCGGGGTACATGGGGCCGGCGGCGATGACGCCCAGGCCGCCGGCGCGCGACACCGCCAGCGCCAGCGCCGCATTGGACGAGGCCCAGCTCATGCCGCCTTGGATGATCGGATAACGTGTGCCCAGCAAGCGGGTCAGCGGGGTGTGCAGAGTCATGGTGGTCTGGCTTGGGGAAAGCCTCATTCTGGAATATTTGGTTGATAAAATCAACTATTTATCAGACGCCACGCCATTCTTGCCGACGCGGTTATTGCCGGGGCGTCAAGGCGATTTGATTATCATGTGAAGGTCTGGCCTGCGGCCGGATCGTCCCGAGGAGGGGGCGTCCTTCACAATCAATAAGAACAATCATGTCTGGCAATACCGATAAGCTTTCCGTGCGCACCCTCGTCCTGGGCACCCTGGTCGTGCTTCTGGCCATGGGCGTGCGCGCCACCTTCGGCCTGTTCATGCAGCCGATGGGCCTGGCCCACGGCTGGGGCCGCGAAGTGTTTTCCATGGCCTTTGCATTGCAGAACCTGGTCTGGGGCGTGGCCTGTATTTTCATGGGCATCCTGGCCGACCGCTACGGCTCCGGCCGCACCATCGCGCTGGGCGCGGTGCTGTACATGCTGGGCATGATCGGCACGCGCTTTGCCACCGACGAGGCCACGCTGTACCTGAGCGCTGGCGTGCTGGTCGGGCTGGGCCAGGCGGGCACCACCTTTCCCGTGATCCTGCCGGTGGTGGCGCGCGCCGTGCCGCCGGCCTACCGCAGCACCGCGATGGGCATTGCCAGCGCCGGCGGTTCGCTGGGGCAATTCGCCGTCGTGCCGACCGGCCAGGTGCTGATTTCCGGCCTGGACTGGCCGGGCGCGCTGTGGGTGCTGTCGCTGTTCGTGGCTTGCGCCGCGCCGCTGGCCTATTTTCTTCGCGGCCGTCCGCTGGCCCAGGGCGGGCCGCAGCAATCGCTGGCCGCCGCGGTGCGCCAGGCCGTGCGCCATCCCTCGTTCCATTTCCTGTTCTGGAGCTATTTCGTCTGCGGGTTCCACACGGCCTTCATCACGCTGCACCTGCCGGCCTACGTCACCGACGGCGGCCTGACGCCTGGGCAGGGCGCCACCGCCATCGCGCTGATCGGGCTGTTCAATGTGCTGGGCTCGTTCTATGCCGGCAAGCTGGGCGGCAAATACAGCAAGAAGCGCCTGCTGGCCGTGGTCTACGGCATGCGCGCCTTCGGCATCCTGTTGCTGCTGTGGATGCCGCTGTCGCCTTGGGTGCTGTACGCATTCGCCGCCTGGATGGGCCTGTTCTGGCTGGGCACCGTGCCGCTGACGCAAGGACTGATCGGCCAGATCTACGGCCTGCGCTATGCCGCCACGCTATCGGGCATCGTGTTCCTGGGGCACCAGCTCGGCAGCTTCATCGGCGTATGGCTCGGCGGCTACGCGTATGCCAAGACGGGCAGCTACGATATGGTCTGGTGGCTGGGCGTGGTGCTGGCGGTGGTTGCCGCGCTGCTGTGCCTGCCCCTGCGCGAGCAGCCGGTGACGCAGCCGGCCGCCGCTTGACGAAAGGATGCACGCCATGAAAGCCGCGCCGGTCGCTTCGTCCACGCCGCCTCGCCGCCGCGGCTGGCGCCTGGCCGGCTGGCTGGCGCTGGCGCTGGTGCTGGGCCTGGCCTTCTGGGGCTACACCACGCCCGAAATGCAGATCCATTGGGAAAACCTGGCGTCGCTGTGCGGTTTTTAGCCACGCTGACGGCGTTGGCTCGCGGTATCCTAGAGCGGTGATTTTTTCTGCGCCTTCCCTCATCGCCTTTCATGCAGGACGCCCCGTTTTCCTACCCTGACCTGAGCTTGCCGGACATCGGCGGCCTGCCCGCCGCCGACATGCTCGTGCTGACGGTCAACAATCGCTTGTCACGCCGGCTCACGCTCGAACTGGCCGGCTTGTTGCGCCAGGAGCGCCAAGTCAGCGAATTGCCGCGCATCCTGCCCCTGTCCGCCTGGCTGGCCGAATGCGCCAACGAATTGGCGTTCGAGGCCGGCGAAGGCGTGCCCGCCTATCGCCTGGACAGCTTCGCCACCCAGCTCGTCTGGACCGAAGCCATTCGCGCCGAAGAAGCCGAACGCGTGCTGCTCGACGCCAGCCAGGCCGCCCGGCTGTCGATGGATGCCGACCTGCTCATGGACGAATGGTCGCTACAGGTGCCGTCCGGCGCCGACACCGACGAATACCGCGGCTTTGCGCGCTGGCGCCAGCGCTACCGCAAGGCGCTGGCCGCCATCGACGCCGAAGACGCGAATCAGGGCTATGCCAGGGTCCTGCGCGCGCTGGAAGACGGCCGCCTGGCCACGCCGGGCCACCTGGTGCTGGCCGGCTTCACCGACTTGTCGCCGCGTTTCCAGCGCCTGCTGCGGGCCTTCGAGGAACAGGGCTGCCTGATCGCCCAATGGCGCGACGCGCAGCGCGCGCCCGCCACGCCACGGCGCTACGAGGCGTCCGACCAAGGCGCGGAATGGCGCGCGGCGGCCGAGTGGGCCGCCGACCAGCTCAAGCGCCATCCCCAGGGCCGCTACGCCATCGTCTCGCCCCAGCTCGAAGCCGAATCGCCGTTCGCGCGCCGCATCCTCAGCCAGGCCTTGGCTGGCCGTGGCGGCGAGCCCGCCTTCGCCTTCAACGTGGCGGTGGGCCGCCCGCTGAACGACTGGCCGCTGGCGCGCGCCGCCCTGGCCTGGCTGCGCGCCTTGGCCGAATGCGCGGGCGGCAAGGGTTGCGGCGTTGAAGTCCTGGGCGCTGCCTTGCTGGCGGGCCACTGCGCGGGCGACGTCAGCGAGCGCGCCCGCCTGGCCGCGATCGACGCGCGCTGGCGCCGTCGCGGCCAGGTCCATGTCGCCGCGTCCGAATGGCGCAAGCAACTGGCGTTGCTGCCGCCCGTGGCGCAAGCCTGGAACCAGGCCATGGAACTCTGGACGCAGGGCGGCAACCGCGCGTCCTGTGATGTCTGGATGCTACGGATGAAGGCCGCGCTGACGGCGCTGGGCTTTCCCGGCGAAGGCGTGCTGGATAGCGTGGGTTATCAGGTGCTGGGCGCGCTGGGCGATGCGCTGGCCAGTTTTTCGGCGCTGGCGCCGGCGGCGGGCAAGCTGGGCGGCGTGGCCGCGGTCAACCTGCTGCACAGCGTGGCGCGGTCGGCCTCGTTCCAGCCGCAGCGCGATCCGCTGGCGCGGCTGGATGTGCTGGGCCTGCTGGAAGCCGAAGGCGGCTTTTGGGATGGCGTCTGGATGCTGGGCCTGACCGACGACGTGCTGCCCGCGTCGCCCAAGCCGAATCCGCTGTTGCCCCTTGCGGTGCTGCGCCAGGCCAAGGCGCCGCGCGCCACGCCCGAACGCGAACGCGAATGGGCCGAAGGCATGTACGCCGCCCTGTGCCGCTGCGCGCCCGAGGTCATCGTCAGCCACGCCCACATGGACGGCGAACGCGAATTGCGGCCGTCGCCCCTTATCGCCACAGCCGGCCTGACGGATTGGACGCCCGCGCCGGCGCAGGCCGCAGCCGCGCTGCCGCAAGAATCCCTGGACGACGCGCAAGGGCCGCCCCTGGCCGCCGACGACCGCGGCGGCGGCGGCCTGGACGTACTCGACACGCAGGCCCGCAACCCCTTGTGGGCGTTCGTGCGGCATCGCCTGGGCGGGCGCGAACTGGCGCCGTATGCCGATGCGGCCACGGTAAATGTGCGCGGACAATTCCTGCATAAGGCGCTGGAACTGGTGTGGGGCATGCTGCCCGACCAGGAAGCCCTGCACGACACGCTGGCCGGCGGCCGCCTGCCGGCGCTGCTGGAGCAGGCCGTGGCGCAGGCCGCCGACGAAGAGCTCAAGGAATATGCGCCCGCGCTCAAGGCCCTGGAATGCGCCCGCGCCCTGACCGTGCTGGCGTCGTGGCTGGACATGGAAGCCCAGCGGCTGCCGTTCGCGGTGGCGCAGGTCGAGAAAAACCACGAATGGCATCACGGCGCGCTGCACCTGAAGCTGCGCCTGGACCGCATCGATTCCCTGGCGGATGGCCGCAATGTCATTGTCGACTACAAGACCGGCGTGGCCGCCGCCAAGCCCGAACCCGACTGGTCGCGCAGCCGCCCCGTGAACGTGCAGCTGCCGTTCTACGCGTCGGTGCTGGCCGATGCCGCGGGCGGCGACGTGGCCGGCCTGGTGCTGGCCCAGATCCACGCCCGGCAGGTGGCCGCGCAAGGCCTGGCCGACGAAGACCTGGGCATGCCCGGCATCACGCTGGCGGCCGACAGCAAATATTTCGACGGCCTGTCCTGGCCCGAGATCCGCCAGCGCTGGCGCAGCGCCATCGAGTCGCTGGCCGACGAATACGTGGCCGGCTACGCCGCCAACGTGGCATACCGCCGCGACGACCTGAAATACTGCGACGCGCTGCCTTTCCTGCGCTTGCACCTGGATGACGAGGACGCCTGAGCCATGGCCGAACCAGAACGCCAGCCCCAGGATCACGCCGCACGCGCGGCCGCGCTGGACCCCGCGCGCTCGTTCCTGGTGCAGGCCCCCGCGGGCTCCGGCAAGACCGAGCTGCTGACCGACCGCATCCTGGCGCTGCTGGCCACCGTCAACCGGCCCGAGGAAATCGTCGCCATCACCTTCACCCGCAAGGCCGCGTCCGAAATGCATGCGCGCGTGCTCAGCAAACTGCGCCGCGGCCTGCACGCGCCGCCCGAGGCCGCGCACGAGCGCCGCAGCTGGGAGCTGGCGCGCGCGGCCCTGGCGCGCAACGACGAACAAGGCTGGCACCTGCTGGACCACCCGGCGCGCCTGGCCATCCGCACCATCGACTCTTTCTGCGCCGGCCTGGTGCGCAGCATGCCGTGGCTGTCCGAGCTGGGCGGCATGCCCGACATCACCGACGACGCGCGCGCTCACTACGAGGCCGCGGCGCGCGCCACGCTCGATCTGGCCGACGACTACGACGCCGTGCGCATCCTGCTGCAGCACATGGACGTCGACGTGCAGGCGGCCAAGGAGGCCATTGCCGCCATGCTGGGCCAGCGCGACCAATGGCTGCCGCTGCTGCGCCACGGCTCCGACCGCGAAGCCCTCGAAGCCACGCTGGCCGAGGCCATCGGCGAAGACCTCGACGCGCTCTGCGAGGCCATGCCATTGGGCTGGGCCGAGGCCCTGTCCGGTCCCGCCCGCCTGGCCGCCACGCAGCTGCAGGACAGCGACGACGACAACAAGCTTGCCGCGCTGCTCGACTGGACCGACGAACTGCCGCCCGACGCCGAGGCGCTGGATCAATGGCGCGCCGTGGCGCACCTGCTGCTGACCGGTACCGGCACGCTGCGCAAGACCGTCAACAAGAACCTGGGCTTCCCGGCCAAATGCGCCCACAAGGAGCCCTTTGTCGCGTGGCTTGAAAGCGCCGACTCCGATGCCCCATGGGTGCGCCGCCTGGCCGCCGTGCGCGACATGCCCGCGCCGCATTTTTCCGATGCCCAATGGGAAGTGCTGGGCGCGCAGCTGATGACGCTGGCGTTGGCGGTGGCGCAGTTGCGCCTGCGCTTTGCCGACACGGGCGAGGTCGACTTCATTGAAATCTCCCAGCGCGCCGCCGCCGCGCTGGGCAGCGCCGACGATCCCGGCGAACTGCTGCTCAAGCTGGACGCGTCCATCCGCCACTTGCTGATCGACGAATTCCAGGACACCAGCCAGACGCAGCTGGACCTGTTGCGTACGCTCACGTCCGGCTGGCAGCAGGGCGATGGCCGCAGCCTGTTCCTGGTGGGCGATCCGATGCAGTCCATCTACCGCTTCCGCAAGGCGGAAGTGGGCCTGTTCCTGGAAGTCGCCGAACAAGGCGTGGGCGAACTGCAGCCGGGTTTCCTGAACCTGACCGACAACTTCCGTTCGCAAGCCGGCATCGTCGACTGGGTCAACCAGTCGTTCGCGCAGCTCCTGCCCAAGCGCAGCGACGCCGCGGCGGGCGCCATCAAGTACAGCGCGTCCAGCGCCTTTCACGAGGCCCTGCCGGACCCCGCCGTGCAATTCCATCCCGCCTGGTCGCGCGCCGGCGCCGCGCCCCCCGAAGAACAGGCCGAAGACATTGCCGTGGGCCTGGTACGCCAGGCGCTGGCCGAACACCCCGGCAGCAAGCACCCCGTCGCGGTGCTGGTGCGGGCCCGTAGCCACTTGGGCAACCTGACGCGCCGGCTGGCCCAGGAAGGCATCCGCTGCCGCGCCGTCGACCTGGTGCCGCTGGCCTTGCGGCCGGTAGTTGCCGACCTGGTGCAGTTGGTGCGCGCCCTGTCGCATCCCGGCGACCGCCTGGCCTGGCTATCGGTGCTGCGCGCGCCGTATTGCGGCCTGACGCTGGAATCGCTGCAACGCCTGTTCGGCGCCGACCACGTCACACCGGTGCCGGTACTGCTGGAACGGGCGCTGCGCATCCTGCCGGCCGCGGCGGCGCCGGAAAGCTCCGGCGCCGCCGCTGGTTTGCCACAGGGTGCGCTGTTCGATAACACCCAAGCGCCGCCGCAAGGATTGCTGTTCGACAACACCGAGGCGCCGTCGCAGGGATCGCTGTTCGACGGCACTGAAGCGCCGTCGCAAGGGGCGCGATTCGACGACTCTGCCGCCTCGGCCCAATGGGGGGGGGCGGCTGATGCGCCTTCCTTGCCATCGGCCCAGGCGCTGTTGCGCCCAGACGAGTACGCCCGCCTGCGCCAGGTGGCCACGGTGCTATTGGATACGCGCAACGCCTCGGGCGCCATGCCGTTCGCGGCCTGGGTCGAAGCGCTCTGGCGCCGCCTGGGCGGCCCGGCCCTGTACAGCGGCCCGTCGGTGGCCAACGACGCCGAAAGCCTGTTCCAGCTGGTCGAGCGCCTGGCGCCGCACGGGGCCATCGACCCGGCGGCGCTGGACGCCGGCATCGCGCGCCTGTTCGCCGCGCCCGATGCCGCCGACGACGAGGCCGCGGTCGAAATCATGACCATGCACAAGTCCAAGGGCCTGCAGTTCGACACGGTGATCCTGTATGGCCTGCACCGCGCCCCGCGTGGCGACCAGCCGCCGCTGGTGCGGTTCGAGCAAAGCGGCGGCCGGGTGCTGTTCGGCCCGGTCAAGCCGCGCGCCGAAACCGAGGCCGACCCTGTGTCGCGCTACCTCGGCGCCCGCGAAGCGCGCCGCGCATCCTACGAGATCGACCGGCTGCTGTACGTGGCCGCCACCCGCGCCCGCAAGCGCCTGCACTTGGTCGGCCATGTCTCGATCGACGAGGCCAGCGGCCAGGCCAAGACGCCGCCGTCGGCCAGCCTGCTGGGCCGGCTGTGGCTCTGCCTGATCCCGCCCGTGCCGCCGGCATCGGCCGAGGACGCAGCCGCGCCGTTGGACGACGGCCCCGAATGGCAAGGCGAACCCCTGCGCCGCATCGACCGCAGCGGCCTGGCGCAACTGGCGAGCCAGACCGACGTCGCCATCAGCCCCGGCTTCGCCGCCGCGGTGCGCGCCGCCTGGAGCGAGGGCGGCGAACATCCGGCCTGGCAACTCGAATCCGGCTACGACGCCGCCATCGGCACCCTGGCCCACGCCTGGCTGGCCCGCATCGGCCAGGACGGCGTCGACACCTGGCCTGCCGACGCCTTGGCCCAACGCCTGCCCGCCATACGCCGCCAACTGACTCGCGCCGGCATCCCCGCCAGCCAGGCCGACGCCGCCTCGGAAGCCGTCCTGGACACTCTGCAAGCCACCCTGTCCGACGACAAGGGCCTGTGGCTCCTCTCCCAATCCGGCGCCCGCCGCGAATGGCCCCTGATCGACGCCGCCGGCAAAGTCTCCGTCATCGACCTGGCCCTGAGCACCGAAGACGGCTGGCTGATCGTCGACTACAAAACCGGCCGCCCCCAACCTAACGAATCCCCCGCCGCCTTCGCCCAACGCATGCGCCAACGCCACGGCGACCAACTCCTGCGCTACTGCGCCCAAGTCACCGCCCTAGACGGCCGCCCCCCCC
>NZ_LZZT01000031.1 GCF_014170305.1 Achromobacter sp. UMC71 | reverse complement strand
AGACCATCGGCTCCACGCCCGCCGAGCTGGACACTTTCCGCCGCGCGGAAATCGAAAAATGGCAGCGCGTGGTCAAGGAAGCGGGCCTGAAGCTGGATTGAAGACCGACGGACCGCCCGCGGCGCGGCATCCCGGAGATGCCTGGCGCGTGCGCGGACGGTCCACAACCGGATTGCCGGTCTTGTTAATGCATCGGGGGCCCGGGTAAAAGCAAAAAGAACAGCAAAAAAACGGGCGCCCCGAAGGGCGCCCCAAGACCGGCAATCCGGTTGTGGACCGTCCGCGCACGCGCCAGGCATCTCCGGGATGCCGCGCCGCGGGCGGTCCGTCGGTCTTCAATCCAGCTTCAGGCCCGCTTCCTTGACCACGCGCTGCCATTTTTCGATTTCCGCGCGGCGGAAAGTGTCCAGCTCGGCGGGCGTGGAGCCGATGGTCTCGGCGCCGATGCCTTCGAGCTGTTCGGCGATCTGCGGGTCCTTCAGCACCTTGGCCAGCGCTTGCGAGACCTGGTTGACGATCTCGGGCGGCGTGCCGGCGGGCGCGAACACGGCGTTCCATTCGTAGGATTCATAGCCGGGCACGCCGGATTCGGCGATGGTGGGCAGGTCGGGTGCAGTCTTTGAACGTTGCGAACCGCCCACGGCCACGGCGCGCAGTTTGCCGTTCTTCACGTGCTGCCAGGCCGAGCCCATGCTGGCGAACATCACCGGCACCTGGCCGGACATGACGTCGATCATGGCCGGGCCGCCGCCCTTGTAGGCCACGTGCTGCAGCTGGGTCTTGGCCAGCAGGTTGAACAGTTCACCGGCCAGGTGCTGCGCCGAGCCGGGGCCGGCCGAGGCGAAGTAGACGTGTTCCTTGGCGCCGGGCTGGCCCAGCTTGATCAGGTCGGCCACCGTCTTGACCTCGTACGATGGCGTCACGACCAGCACGTTGGGCACGCGCAGCAGCAACGACACCGGGGCGAAGGCGGTCAGGGTGTCGAACTGCATCTTGGGATGCAGGGCGGGATTCTGGGCATGGTTGGACGCGTCCAGCATCAGCGTGTAGCCGTCGGGCTGGGCCTTGGCCACGACCGCGCCGCCGATCATGCCGCCGGCGCCGCCGCGGTTTTCAATCACCACCGGCTGACCCAGTTCGGCCGCCAGCTTGGGGCCGATCAGGCGGGCCACCACGTCCACCGTGCCGCCGGGCGGGTAGGTCACGACCAGCGTGACGGCGCGCTCGGGATAGGCGGCAGCCGCCGCGCCGGCAGCGCCGGCCAGCAATCCGGCGGCGGCCAGCAGGCTGCCGCGGCGGGCGAGGCGTTTGAACAGAGGGGTCATTGGGGGTCTCCTGAAAATTGGAACAGCTGCAACGGCGTGTCGGCTAGGACGGCGCGCCGCTGCGCGGGGTCGTCGATCCAGTCGTCCAGCCACTGCGTCGCCGCAGGGTAGGACGCCAGGTGGCGATGCTCGGTGTGGGGCCAGTCGCTGCCCCACATAAGGCGGGCGGGCGTGTAGGCCTGCAGCAATTGCTGCGTGGCCACGCGGCCCGACGCGCCACAGGCGGGCGCGGCCCAATTGCGGTAGGGGGCCGACAGCTTGACCCAGACGCGGCCGCTGTCCGCCTGCCCCAGCAGATAGGCAAAGCCCGGGTCGGACACGCCCAGCGCCGGGTCGGGCCGGCCGAAGTGATCCACCACCACGCGGCAGCCCGCCTGCAGCAGCGCCGGCATGATATCGGCCAGGCGCGCGGCCTGCACGTGGATTTCGACGTGCCAGCCCAGCGCGTTGACGCGGTCCAGCAGGTGGCGCCAGGCGGGCGCCTGCACGTCGGGCAGGGGCAGGCCGATCAGGTTCAGGCGCACGCCGACCACGCCGGCCGCGGCCAAGGCGTGCAGCTCGCCGTCCGTGATGGCCGGGTCCACCACCGCCACGCCGCGCAGCCGCTCGGGCTGGGCGCGCAGCGCGTCAACCAGGAAGCTGTTGTCGGTGCCCAGGAAGCTGGGTTGCACCAGCACGCCTTGCGTCAGCCCGTGGCTGTCCAGCAGGGCCAGGTACTCGGCCAGCGTGGCGTCGTAGTCGGGCGTGTGGCGGCGCGTGCCCGCCAGCGCCAGGCCTTGCCGGAATACGTGGGCGTGGGTGTCGACGGCGGGGCCGGTCGCGGACGGGGGCAAGACAGTCTCCTGGGCTGGTGCGGAGCCTTTGCCCGCACGCTTCTGTAAGGTTTTGTAAGGCGGGATTGTAGGGACGTCAGGTATAGTTTTCCATTCTGGAAAAACGCTTTATTTATATTGAATTGATATGGAAACCCGGCACCTGCGCTATTTCCTGGCCGTGGTGGACCACGGCAGCGTCAGCCGCGCGTCCGAATGGCTGGGCATCGCCCAGCCCGCGCTCAGCCAGGCCCTGGGCCGCATGGAAAAAGACCTGGGCGTACGCCTGTTCGACCGCTCGCGCCAGGGCACCACCCCTACGCCGGCCGCCGCCGCCATCCTGGAAGACGTGCGCGCCAGCGTGGCGCGCATTGACGCCGCCGCGCGCCGCGCCCGGGAAATCGGCCGCGGCAGCGCGGGGCAGCTGACCGTGGGGCTGGTTTCGTCGGCGCTGTTCAACACTTTGCCGCGCGCACTGCGCGAAATGCGGCGCCAGGCGCCCGGCGTGCGCGTGATCTTGCGCGAAATGAGCAACGCGGAGCAGGCCGAGGCCCTGCAGACGGGCGAGATCGACATCGGCCTGATGCATACCCCGGTGGCGGTGGGCGGCCGCATGCGTGAACGGCAGCTGCTGCGCGACCGGCTGGTGGCGGCGGTGCCGGACGAATTCGAGGTCGCGGCCGACGGCCAGGTGTCGATGGCGCAGATCGCCCAGGCCGGCCTGGTGATGTATCCGCAGTCGCAGTTGCCCGCTTTCTATGCCGACATCCTGGATGCCATGCGCAAGGGCGGGCACGACGCGCACGTCAACCAGGAAGCCAACCGCACGCTGACGGTGCTGGCTTGCGTGGCCGGCGGCTGCGGCGTGGCGCTGTTGCCCAGCTGGATCCGGTCCATGGATTTTCGCGGCGTGCGTTTTTGTGAAGTGCGCGACGGCGAGCGCCTGCCCAGCTTCGACCTGAGCGCCATCTGGCCGGCGCGCTCGGTCCCGACGCTGGCGGACATGTTCGCCAACCTGGATCTGGGCGAAGGCTGACCGCGGCGGTCCGGCAACCATTGCCGCCGCTGGATGCCCCCCCTTCTTGCGCCTATCCCGCGCCGCCTTTCACTCGCCCTTCAGTTACGCCGGCGTACGCTTAAGCCACGCTTAAGACCGCGTTTTCGCCGGAACTAGCCCCCCTGGACCGTTCTAACCAAAAACGACGCTAGAGGGGCATGTCATGGATCTGAACTGGCAGCAGCAGCTGTGGGAAAGTGCGCTCTGGCTGGCGCGCGCGTTCGGCATCACCGCCGTCGCGTTGGCGCTTGTCTCGCTGGCGCTGTCGCGCTGGACCGATTGGGGGCGCAAATTCTGGCGCCTGGCCTGGCCCTACCTGACGCCGCGGCGTAGCTGGAAACCGCTGCTGACCCTGGCCGCGCTGCTGTTCCTGGCGATGTTCTCGGTCCGCATGACCGTGCTGTTTTCCTTTTGGTACAACGGCTTCTACAGTGCGTTGCAGGCGCTGGACCCGACTGCGTTCTGGCGCTTCCTGGGTATTTTCTCGGTGCTGGCCAGTGTGCACGTGGTGCGCACGCTGGTGGACAGCTATGCCGGCCAGGCCTTCGACATCCACTGGCGCGTCTGGCTCAACGACCGCCTGACCCGCGACTGGCTGGGCGCGCGCGCCTACTACCGCGGCCACTTCGTCGGCGAGCCGGTAGACAACCCCGACCAGCGCATCGAGCAGGACATCGCGATGTTCGTCACCGGTTCGCGCAGCCTGGCCATTGGCGCCTTGAGCGCCATGGTGTCGCTGGTGGCGTTCACGGGGATCCTGTGGAATCTGTCGGGGCCGCTGGGTATCGCGGGCGTCGAGATTCCGCGCGCGATGGTGTTCATGGTCTACCTGTACGTCATCGTCGCCACGCTGTTCGCCTTCAAGATCGGCCGGCCGTTGATCCTGCTGAACTTCCTGTCCGAGCGGCTCACCGCCAACTTCCGCTACGCCTTGCTGCGCTTGCGCGAGAACGCCGAGAACGTGGCCTTCTACCAAGGCGAAGAAGTCGAGCGCGCCACGCTGTGGACGCGGTTCTCGGCCTATATCGCCAACTTGTGGGCACGCGTGTACCGGGGCTTGAAGTTCGATGGCTTCAACCTGACTGTGAGCCAGATCGCGGTGGTGTTTCCCTTTCTCTTGCAGGCGCAGCGCTTCTTCAGCGGCGCCATCAAGCTGGGCGACGTCATGCAGACCGCGCAGGCGTTCGGGCAGGTGCAGGATTCGCTGTCGTTCTTCCGGACTTCCTACGATTCGTTCGCGCAGTACCGCGCCACGTTGAACCGGTTGGCCGGCTTTCTGGACGCCAACGCCGCGGCGCGCGAGCTGCCGGCCATCGCGCCGCTGCCGTTGCCCGACGGGCTGGATATCTTCGATCTGGACGTGTCGCGGCCCGATGGCCAAGCCCTGCTACGGCAATTGAACCTGTCGCTGCGGCCGGGCCAGGCCTTGCTGATCAAGGGCCCGTCGGGCAGCGGCAAGACCACCTTGCTGCGCGCATTGGCCGGACTGTGGCCGTACGCGCAGGGCACCGTCAAACGGCCGCAGGGCGCGGCCGCGCTGTTCCTGTCGCAACGGCCCTATCTGCCGCTGGGCGCGCTGCGCGATGCCGTGGCGTATCCAGGCCACGCGCAACCGCAAGACGACGCGCGCCTGGCCCTCGCGCTGCGGCAAGTGAATCTGGGGCACCTGACCGGCCGCCTGGATGAAGCAGCCGACTGGTCGCGCATCCTGTCCATCGGCGAGCAGCAACGCGTGGCGTTCGCCCGCGTGCTGTTCAACCGGCCGGCGATCGTGTTCCTGGACGAAGCCACCTCGGCCACCGACGAAGGCCTGGAGCACATGCTGTACAGCCTGCTGCGCCAGGAACTGCCGGACTGCATGCTGGTCAGCGTCGGGCACCGCAGCACGCTCGACCCGTTCCATACGCACCGCTTGGCGCTGGATGGAGCGGGCGGCTGGACGACGGGGGCGCTGGGCAGCGCGGGTGACGCGGCGCTGGCGCGGGTAGCGGCTTAGGCTTTCGCCTGGTCAGCGGGGGGCGAGCGGGGCGGCGGGTAGCCCGCCAGCGCCACGCCAGCCCGTTCAGGTGCCCACGCGCAGCGGCCCCGTCAGCTTGCGCAGCACCGCGATCACGCTTTGCGCGGTGATGCGGCCGGTCTTGGGGTTGGCCGACGGGATGTTCTGGATTTCCATCGAGAACGAGGCCGAGTCGGACGTCACTTCGACGCGGTGGATATTGCGTTCCAGCGACGGATCGGCCCAGATTTCGAGCGTGGTGCGGTCCGGTCCGATACCGGCCAGCGACACACTGACCGCGACGTTCAGGTTGGCCGGGAAGCCCACCGCGGCTTCGCGCGGCGAGCCGCGGAAGATCAGGCGCGGCTCGGTGATGTCGGCGATGTCGATATTGTTGTCGACCAGGTACGGCGCGCCCAGCAGGCCGCGCACGGGCTTGCGGGTGATCATGGTGACCGAGTGGATGACGCCTTCGGCGGCGGCCGTGATGGCGTCCAGGCCCAGGATGGCGCCGGACGGCACCAGGATCTGGCCATGGTGGCGGCGCGCCAGTTCGATCAGGTCGTCGTGGCGCAGCAGCGCGCCCGAGCTCAGCACCACCAGCTTCTTGCCGGCCTTGAGCACCGGTTCGGCCAGTTCACGAAACACCGCGGCGGGCGCGCATTCCACCACCACGTCGCAGTGCTCGGCCAGTTCGCCGATGGTGGTGAAGGCGGGGGCGGCTTGCTGCCACGTCACGGCGGGCGCGGCCTTCGGGTCGCGCACGGCCACGGCGGCCAGGGTCAAACCGGGCAGGCCGGCGTCCAGGGATTGCGCCACGGCCTGGCCGATGGCGCCGAAGCCGGCGATGCCGACGCGGTAGCTGTTCATGGAGAATTCCGGATGAAAGTCGCGGCGAACCGCGGGAGTCGAAGGCTCGGCTTGCAGGCGGCGCGCCGCCCAGCCAGGGGGTCGGCGGTCACTTTAGCGAGGGGGCGGGCGGGCGTCAATGATGCGCCGCGTAAACTTACGCCTTGCATCACGCGATCCATTGCAAGGAGCCGGGCCATGCGCATTTCCGCCGAAACCCCCGCCGACATCGACGCCATCTTTGCGTTGACCCAGGAAGCCTTCCGCGACCATCCGCACAGCCAGCAGACCGAGGGCGGCATCACCAATGCGTTGCGCGCGGCCGGGGCGCTGACGCTGTCGCTGGTGGCGCGCGAGGATGGCCGCGCCGTGGGCCACATCGCGTTCTCGCCGGTCACCATCAGCGACGGTTCAACCGATTGGTACGGCCTGGGGCCGGTGGCGGTGCTGCCGGCGATGCAAGGCCGCGGCATCGGGGCGGCCTTGATCCAGGCGGGGCTGGACCAATTGAAGGCGCGGGGCGCGGCCGGCTGCGTGGTGATGGGCGATCCCGCCTATTACCAACGCTTCGGTTTCGTGGCCACGTCGGCGCTGACCTATCCCGGCGTGCCGCCGGAGTATTTCATGGCGCAGGTGTTCACGCGGCCCGCCCAGGGGCAGGTGGATTACCACGCGGGGTTTGCGCTTTCCAACTCGAATTCCGGTCCCGTGTAGTCGGTCGCGACCTGCACCTCGCCGCGCACCAGGCGGGCCGACCAGTCATCCAGGATGCGGCGTTCTTCGGCGCTGACATCCGCGCCCAGCACCAGCCGCAGCGACGCGCCGGCCTCCAGGCCGAAGTGCGTCACGGCGCCCACCCGCAAGGCGCCGGCGGCGTGATCGGCGGCGGCGCGTTCGACGCACAGGCCCGAATCGGCCAGCGCCGACGCCAGGAACACCGCCGGGTCGCGCGCCACCCAATCGAGCACGTTGCCGATCTGGCGCAGGCCGTGGCGGCGGCAGGCGCCGGTGATGCCTTCCCGGCCGCCGTCCATCATCGCGAACACCACGCGGGCGCCGCGAGCGGCCAGCGCCTCGGTCCAGGCGCCGGCCAGCGCGGGATCGTGCTGGTTGCCGCAAAAGCCCGTCAGCGGATCGTGGCCGCGGACCCGGCGCACGCCGTCGGCGTAGGCCGCGCGGCCCTTCAGCCCGGGCCGCACGCGTTCGCCCGACAGGTGCGCGGCGCCGCCGCGCAGGCCCGCCAGCACGCCGGCCAGGAAGGCGCTGTGTTCCTGCAGGATTTCATACGAGGCTACGTTGGCGGCGTGATGGCTGCCCTGGGTGATGGCGAATTGCGTGGGTGCAAAGCGCGGCGCCACCTGGGCCACCGGCACGTCGCCCTGGCCGCCATGCACGATGACCAGATCGGGACCCGCGGCGCACAGCGTCGCCAGGCGCGCGGCGCGCGCATCCGGATCGTTGTCCGCGATCCATTCCAACTGCAAGGCATGGCCTGCCCGGGCGGCGCGCGCGGCGCCGTCGATGGCGGCCTCGTTGAAGCCGCCGCGGCCCGGGTGGCCGAACAGCACCAGCAGCCGGCGCGCGCTCACAGACTGGCTCCCGTTGCCCGCACCACCGGCCCCCAGGCATCGGCCTGGCGGCGCACGAAGTCGGTGAATTCGCTGGGTGTTTTTTCCGCCAGCACGAAACCCTGGCCCTCCAGCTTGGCGCGCAGATCGGGCGTTTGCAGCACCTGCGTCAGCGCGGCGTGCAATGACTGGCTGATGGCGTCGGGCAGGCCGGCCGGCGCCGACAAGCCGATGAAGTTCTCGGCCACCAGGCCCGGATAGCCCAGTTCGCCCACTGCGGGAATCGCGGGCGCCTGCGGCACGCGTTGCTGCGTGGTGACCGCCAGCAGCCGCAACTGGCCGGTGCGCAGGAATGGCAGGTTCTGCGGCAGCGCATCCACCGCGAAGCGGATCTGTCCGCCCAGCAGGTCGTTGCGCATGGCGCCCGAGCCCTTGTACGGGATGTGCTGCAGCGGCGCGCCGGTCTGGTGCGCATACAGCTCGCCCACGATTTGCCCCACGGATGCCAGGCCGCCGCTGCCGTACTGCACGGGCTCGCGCTGCGCCTTGATCCAGTCGGTCAGTTGCGCGAAGGTCTCGGCGGGCACCGATGGATGCACCACGAAGGCGGTCGGCACCGCGCCGATGTAGGCGACGTGGCGAAAGCTGGTCAGCGGGTCGTAGCTGTGCTGCGGCATCAGCGCGGGCGAGATCGACAGGGGCGCCGAATTCGACATCAGCAGCGTGTAGCCGTCGGCCGGGGCCTGCGCCACTTGCGCGGCACCCAGCGTGGAGCCGGCGCCCGGACGGTTCTCGATCACGATGGGCTGGCCCAGCAGCTCGGCCAGGCTGGGCGCGAGGAGGCGCGCGGCGATGTCGCTGGCGCCGCCCGGCGGAAAGGTCACCACCAGCCGGATGGGGCGTTCGGGCCACGCGGCGGCGCGCGCGGCGCGGGGCCGCGCAAGCGGCAATACCAGCGCGCTGGCAAGCAGGAGTCGGCGTCGGGAGATCGGCATGGCGGTACGGCTCTTTGGCGGCAAAGGGCCGTACTGTAGGAAACCGTGCGGCGTCCCACAAAGACTTTATGGCGGTTTGCTTATGCCCGCCGCGCGCCAGGCGCGGGCGGGCGGGAACGCACGCCTTGGACGTGCGCGTTGCGGGCCTGCCGCGGCAGGCAGGCCCGCAGGCCTTAGCTGCCCTTCTTGGCGCGGGCCATGTAGTCGACGGTCAGGTTCGACAACGCGCGCACGCCGTTGATCAGGCCCGATTCGTCTACATAGAAGCGCGGCGAGTGGTTGGGCGCGGCGGTTTCCGGGTCGGTGCCCTTGGGCGTCACGCCCAGGTAGAAGAACATGCCCGGCACTTTTTCCTGATAGAAGGAAAAGTCTTCCGACGCGGTCGATTTGGGTTGCAGGCCATAGTTGCCTTCGCCGGCCACGCGCCGCAGGGTCGGGCCCATTTCCTCGGTCAGGGCGGGGTTGTTGACGGTGGCGTTGTAGAGCTCGACCACTCGCACGTCGGCCTTGGCGCCCGCGCTTTGCGCGATCATCGCGGCCGTGCGTTCGATGCGCTGGTGGATGTCTTTCTTCATGCCTTCGTCATACGTGCGGATGGTGCCCGTCATGGCGACATTGTCCGGCACGATGTTCATGCGGTTGCCGCCGTGGATCGCGCCCACGGTGATGACGGCCGGCTCCAGCATGCTGTTGATCTGGCGGCTGGGAATGGTCTGCAGGCCCAGGATGATCTGCGAGCTGACCACGATCGGGTCGATGCCCGACCAGGGACGCGCGCCGTGGGTCTGCTTGCCGGTGACGTCAATCCAGAACTGGTCGGCCGCCGCCATCGCCGGGCCGCTGCGCCATGACAGCTTGCCCACCGGGTAGCTGCTGGATACGTGCAGGCCGAAGATCGCATCGACCTTGGGATTTTCCAGCACGCCTTCCTGCACCATCATCTTGGCGCCCCAGATCTTCTTGCCGTCCGGCTCGAAGTCGGCCGGGCTTTCCTCGGCGGGCTGGAAAATGAATTTGACGCTGCCGGGCAACTGGTCCTTCATGCCGGCCAGCACTTCGGCGGTAGCCATCAGGATGGCGGTGTGGGCATCGTGGCCGCAGGCGTGCATCACGTCCACTTCCTTGCCCAGGTAGGTGCCCTTGGCCTTGGAGGCGAATGGCACATCGACCTGTTCCTTCACCGGCAACGCGTCCATGTCGGCGCGCAGGGCCACCACAGGGCCGGGCTTGCCGCCCTTGAGCAGCGCGACCACGCCGGTACCGGCCACGCCGGTCTTCACTTCCATGCCCAACGCGCGCAGGTGGTCGGCCACCAGCTTGGACGTGCGGTTTTCCTGGTTGCCGAGTTCGGGGTGTTGATGGATGTCGCGGCGCCAGGCGATGAGCTTGTCTTCGATGGCTTTGGCGCGCTGGTCGATCTGCGCGGCCAGCGCCGCGTCGGGCGCGGGCTGCAGCGGCCCTTGGGTGCCGGGCGCGCTCTGCGCCGCGGCCGGGCCGCTCAGGGCCAGGTGCGCGGCCAGGGCCAGGGGCGCCAGGCGGAACAAGGTTTTGCGGTGTTTCATGGGCTGTCTCCTCTCGGTTGTTAACCTGTTATTGGGCGGAAATCTTACCCGAGCGGCAGCCCCTGGTCGCGTTTTTTACGGATGCTTAAACACCGTGTCGTTTGATTCCGCGCGCTGGAATTTCGCGCGCTGCAATTCACTGTGACATCACGCCGTGTGCAGCACCGGCCGCGCGCCGCGTGTGACCATCAACAGCAGCGCCGCGGCCAGCAGCGACAGCGCGCCGGCCCCCGCCATGGCGGCATGGAAGCCGCCCGCCAGTGCGTCGGCGAACAACGTTGCCACGACCTGCGGTTGCGCGGGCAGCACATGCTGCGTGATGGCGGCGCGCGCTACCGCGGCCGCATCGTCCTGGCCCAGCCGCGCGAGCGCCGCGGTCAAGGTGTCGACCGCGCGTGCGCTCATCAGCGCGCCGAGCAGCGCGATGCCGATGGTCATGCCGGTCTGACGCAGCGCGTTCATGGTGGCCGACGCCATGCCGGAGCGTTCGCGCGGCACCGTTGCCATGACGGCCATGCTGGTCGACGGTACCGCCAGCCCCATGCCCAGGCCCAGCACCACCATCAGCGCACCCGAGACGGCAAAGGGCGTGTGGGCTTCAAAGCGCATCATGCCCAGCATGGCCGCGCCGATCAGTCCGTAGCCGGCGATCATCAATCGCGGCAGGCCGAAGCGGACATTCAAGCGGCCGAAGACGGTCGACATCAATCCGGCCGCCACGAACTGCGGCGCCAGTTGCCCGCCCGCGGCCAGGGGCGACAAGCCCTGCACGTGTTGCAGATACAGCGAGAAAAAGAACAGGCTGCTGTAGCCGCCGAAGCCCAGCACGAACGAGGCGAAGTTGGTGACCGCGAAGCCCGCGTCGCGGAACAGCCCCAACGGCAGGATGGGACGCGCCACCGTGCGTTCGACCCACAGGAAGCCGATCAGCCCCACGGCGGCCACGGTCAGCGCCGCCACGGCCTCGCGCGCTTGCCAGCCATGCTCGCCGGCCGCGATCAGGCCGTAGGTCAGCGCGCCCAGCCACACCACGCTGAGCGCCTGCCCGATGGGGTCGAATGCGGCGTGCTCGGGATGCGCGCTTTCCTGGATGCTCCACAGGCCCAGCCCGATCGCCAGCGCGCCCACCGGCAGGTTGATCAGGAAGATGCTCTGCCAGCTGAAGTGCGCCACCAGCACGCCGCCCAGCATGGGCCCCACGATCAGCGAAATGGCATTGCACGAGGCCCATACGCCGATGGCTTGGGCCCGCTCGCGGGCGTCGGGGAAGGCCTGCGTCAACAGCGACAGCGCGCCCGGTATCAACAGCGCGCCGGCCACGCCCTGCACGGCGCGGCCGACCAGCAGCATCGGCAGGTTGTCGGCCAGGCCGCAGAGCGCCGAGCCCACGGTGAACAGCAGCACGCCGGCCAGCCACGAGCGCTTGCGGCCGTAGCGGTCGCCCAGGGGGCCTGCCGACAGCATGAAGGCCGACAGGAACAGGGCGTAGGCGTCCACCACCCATTGCAGGCCGGCCATGTCGATGCGTAGCGCGGCCTGCATGGTGGGCAGCGCCACGTTGACGATGCTGATGTCCAGGATGGTGATGAAGCTGCCCAGGTTGACGGCAAGCACCAGGGCACGGCGGCGGCTAGGGGTCATACGGATGGCCGGAAAGGGAAGGAAAGCCGTATTCTAATAACCGACTGACCGTCGGTCAATAAATAAGAGAATCATTCTCGACATCCATTGGGGGACGGCTCCTCTACACTGGAGATCGTTGAAAATGAAAGGATTGCCGCAAGCGATGGCCACAGTTCCCGCCAAAGCCGCCAAGGTCGCAAAAACCGCCAAGGTCGCCACAGCCGCCAAAGGCGCCACATCCGCCGGCGCGGCAAGGGTCGTTCCGCCCGCCACGCCGCGCACCAAGCCCGCCCCGGTGCGCCTGGACGAACTGATGGCCGCGGCCGAAGATCTGTTCGTGCGCCAGGGCGTCGAAGCCACCACCATCGACGGCATCGTCGCGCAGGCCGGCGTGGCCAAAGGCACGTTCTACCACTACTTCTCGTCCAAGGCCGATGTGCTGGCCGCCCTGCGCGCCAAATTCTCGCAGGGCTTCCTGGACCAGATCGACCAGGCCATGGCGGCCTGTCCGCCGGACGATGGCGTGGCGCGGCTGCGCGCCTGGACGCGGGCCGGCGTGCAGGCCTATTTCGACGGCTACGCGCTGCACGACGTGGTGTTCCACGACACCCATCATCCGCACCGCGGCGTGGATGAACGGGTAGCCGTGCTGGCACAGGCCGAAGCCATGTTGCGGCAGGGCGCCGACGCCGGTTGCTGGCGGCTGGACAACCCCGCCTTGTTGGCGATCTTGCTGTATCACGGCATGCACGGCGCGGTAGACGATTGCATCGCGCGCGGCGCCAGCGATGCCGGCACGTTGTCGGCGCAGTTGTCCGCGATGTTCCTGCGGCTGGTCGGCGCGCCGGCCTGATCCCGCGGCGAGCCGGCGGTGGCCGGCCCGGGCTAGCGCCGCAGGTTCGCCGTCAGTTCAGCTTGATCCCCAGCGCCTTGATCAATGGCCCCATCTCGGCGCGGTCCGCGGCGATGGTATCGGCCAGTTCCTGCGCACTGCCGCCGATGGGAATCATGCCCAGCGTCTGCATCTGCGCTTTCATGGCGGGGTCTTTCAGAATGTCCGACACCGATTGCTGGATCCGCGCGATACGGTCGGCGGGTACGCCGGCCGGGGCCATCAGGCCGATCCAGGGTTGCGGCGCGTAGTCGCCCATGCCCGATTCGCGCAGGGTGGGCGTGTCGGGCAGGCCGGCGAAGCGCTCGGGGCTGGTGATTGCCAGCGCGCGCAGGCGGCCGCTGTCGATCAGGCCTTTAGAGCTGGATGGCGCATCCAGCCCCACGTCCAACTGGCCGCCGATCAGGTCGTTCTGCGTCTTGCCGGACGACGACGACGGGATGTACAGCGCCTTGATACCGGCGCGCCGCGCGGTCTGCTCCCACACCAGATGGAACGCGGTGCCGATCGAAAACGAGCCGACGGTCAGATTGCGCGTCTTGCTGTCGCGCACGAAATCCTGCCAGGTCTTGATCGGGCTGTCGGCGGGCACGATGAAGATGAACGGCGTGCGCGCCACGAGCGCCACGGGTTGCAGGTCTTTCTGCGGATCGAACGGCAGGCTGTCTACCGCGAAGGGCACGATGGTCACCGACGAGGCCACCACCATGCCGAGCGTGTAGCCGTCCGGCGCGGACTTGACCAGCGCGCCGGTGCTGATGATGCCGGAGGCGCCCGGCTTGTTTTCCACCACCACGGCCTGGCCCCAGGCCACCGACAGTTTGCTGGCCAGCACGCGCAGCATGACGTCGACCGGGCCGCCAGGCGGGTTGGACACGATGATCTTGACCGGCTTGTCCGGATAGGCCGCGTTGGCGGCCGCGGGCAGCAGCAGCGCAAGCGCGAAGGCGAGATGCTTGAACATGGGTATTCCCCTTGTGTATGTGTGTTCTATATGGCGTGCGCCCGGCCGGCGTGCGTCATGCCAGCAATTGCAGATGCGGGGCCGCGGGCCAGTCGGGCGCCTCGCCCCGGATGAAGGCGATCCAGGCGCGTTGCGTGGCATCGGTCAGGCGGCGGGCCTGCGCGGGCGGCAGGCCTTGCAGCATGGGCGCGCCGGCAAACGCGTCCAGCGTGCCGAACACGAAGGGCAGTTCGATGCAGTGGCAAGCCTTGAAGGCTTCGGCCGGCCCGACGTCAAAGCGCGCCAGCCACGCCTGCCGGCCCTGCGCGGCGGCATCCTCGGCCCACTGCCGGGACGCCGCGCCGAACACGGCTTCGCTGGCGGCCTGGCTGTCGGGGCCGGTGCCGTTGCCGGGAAACGCGGCCATTTCGTCGCGGGTGTAGGCGACCAGCACGTCGGCGCGGCCGGTGGCCTGGCGCAAGGCCGGCGCGATGTCGGCGGGCAGCACCTGGCCGTCCAATACGGGGGCGAACAGGCTGCGGCGGCTGCCTTCGGCCTGTAAGGCGGCGCTGACCTGGGGCGCCTGCTGCGCGGTCAGCAAGCGCTCTGGCGGCAGGGCGCGGGCCTCGTCCAGCGTGGCCGCGCCCGCGGCCTCCAGGAACACGCGGCCCAGCGTCTCGGCTTGGGCCGCGCTGCGCCAACCCCGCCCCAACGCGGCGCTTTGCAGGATGGCGCGGGCAAAGCGCGGCCGCCGCGCCAGCATGGCGCAAATCGACGACGCGCCGGCGGACTGGCCCATCAACGTAACGCGCTCGGGGTCGCCGCCCAGGTCCAGGATGTTGTCCATCACCCAATCGATCGCGGCCTCCTGGTCCAGCAGGCCGGCGTTGGCGGTCTGGCCGGGCACATACAGCCAGCCCAGTGCGGCCAGCCGGTAGTTCACCGCGACCACCACCAGGTCGCCCTGGGCGGCCAGGCGGGCACCGTCGTACCAGTCCAACGCGCCGCCGCCGCTTTGCCAGGCGCCGCCGTGCAGCCACACCACGACGGGCCGGCGGCGCGCGTCGGCGGCGGGCGTCCATACCGTCAGGTGCAGGCAGTCTTCGGATTGCGGGGCGCTGAAGTCGCCCATGGCGCCGCGCAGGCGCGAAGGCAGTTGCGGGGCGACGGGGCCGGGGCGGGTGGCGTCCAGCGGGCCCTGCCAGGGCGCGGCCGGCTGGGGCGGCGCGAATCGCAGCGGACCCAGCGGTGGCGCGGCATACGGGATGGCGCTGTAGCGGCAGACGCCGTCCTCGCGCAAGCCAGTCAGCAAGCCGGCGCGCAGCCGGGCCTGGACAGTATCGGTCATGGTGTTGCCCCTTGTCGTTGTCGTCTGCGCGGCGCCTGCGGGCGCCGCTGTCATCGGACTATGGTAGGGACGAACGGGGCGCGGGTGCCATGCCGGTTTCGAACCGGGCCATGCGCAACCCGCATACCTGGCGGACCGGGGGCTACTTCAGGATGCGCGCATCCATGCTGTTGTCGGCCAGGGCCTGCGCCTGAGCCTGGCTCATGCCCAGATGCTCGTACAGCGCGTAGAAGTTTTCCGTCACGTAGCCGCCGAAGTAGGCCGGATCGTCGGAATTGACCGTGACCTTCACGCCGGCGTCCAGCAGCGACAGGATGTTGTGCTGGGACATGTGATCGAACACGCGCAGGCGGGTGTTGGACAGCGGGCAGACAGTCAGCGGGATCTGCTCGTCGATCAGGCGGGCCATCAGGCGCGGGTCTTCCGCGGCGCGCACGCCGTGGTCGATGCGCAGCACCTTCAGCAGGTCCAGCGCTTCCCAGATGTACTCGGGCGGGCCTTCCTCGCCTGCGTGCGCCACCGCCGGCAGGCCTTCGGCGCGCGCGCGGTCGAAGACGCGCTGGAACAGCCGCGGCGGAAAGCCCATTTCGCTGCTGTCCAGGCCCACGGCGATGAAGGCGTCGCGGTAGGGCAGCGCTTCTTCCAGCGTGCGCATGGCGGCTTCTTCGGGCAGGTGGCGCAGGAAGCTGAGGATCAGGCCGCTGCTGATACCCAGCTTCTTGCGGCCGTCTTCCAGCGCCTGGCTGATGCCGCCCAGCACCGCCGCGAACGGCACGCCGCGGTCGGTGTGCGTCTGCGGATCAAAGAACGGTTCGGTGTGCACCACGTTCTGCTCGTGGCACTTGACCAGGTAGTCCCAGGTCAGGTCGTAGAAGTCCTGCTCGGTACGCAGCACGTCGGCGCCCAGGTAGTACAGGTCCAGGAATTCCTGCAGGTTGCCGTAGTTGTAGGCGCCGCGCAGGGCATCGATATCCGCCCACGGCAGCGTTACGCCATTGCGGCGGGCCAGCCGGAACAGCAGCTCGGGTTCCAGCGACCCCTCCAGGTGCAGGTGCAGTTCCGCCTTGGGCAGAGCGTTGAGCCAGTCGTACATGGGTGCTCCTAATCAGTGTTAACTCGCGCTGGGTGGATGGACTGGCCGGTGATGGCCTGGGCCACCGTGTCCGCGAAGGCCCGGGCCTGGCGGGTGCTGGGCCGGTCGCGGCGCCAGATGGCCGCCAGCGGCGATTTGCGCAAGGCCGGCCGGGCCGTCAGCACGATCACTTCACCGCGCGCCTCGCGCACCGCCGCAACGCTGCCGGGCAGCATCCACAGATAGTGTCCGGTCATGAGCATCTCGCGGCCGAATTCCAGCGACAGGGCGCCGATCATATCCGGAATCGGCAGGCCTTCCTGGTGCAGCAGCATTTCCAGCTCGCCGCGGATGCGGCTGCCGGGCAGGGCGGTGATCCACGGATAGGTCACGCATTCCGCCAGCGGCGCGTCGCGCCGCCCGGCCAGCGGATGCGCGGGGCCGCAGACCAGCACGACGGGGTCTTCCAGCAAGGTGGCCGAGCGGTAGACCTGCGGATTGACGGTGGACGAGAAGCGGCTGATCAGCACGTCCAGCGCGCCCGCGTCCAGGTCTTCGATCAGGCGTTCGTGGGTGCCGATCTCCAGTGTCAGCGTGATGCGCGGATAGTCCTGGCGAAAGCGCGTGGCCGCCTGGGCCACCGGCCAGCCGGCGAACATGGAAAAACAGCCCACCGTCAGGCTGCCTTCGTCGCCGCGGGACAGCGCGGCCAGGTCGATTTCGGCTTTGCGAAAACCCGTCAGCAGCTGCCGTGCATGGCGGCACATGGCCTCGCCCAGCGGCGTGCAGCTGGTGCCGCGCGCCGTGCGTTCAAACAGCCGGGCGCCCACCAGCTCCTCGATCTCGGCGATGGCGCGCGACAGCCCGGACTGCGTGCTGTGCAGCTGCGTGGCCGCCTTGGACAGGTTGCCCAGTTCGGCGACCGTCAGCACGATCTCCAGGTGCCGGGTGCGGAGTTTTCCTTTGAAAGGCGTCATGACGGGCGGGGGGCGGCTGGCATCCGCCGATTATTCTCCGCCGCCGCGGCCTTGGCAACGCGGGGTTTCGGTATAGTTCGACGCCATGGGACTCGACATGATGGCAATAAAAACGGAGACACTGCCTGCCGCGGCGTTCAAGAATGCGGCGACGGGCAGGGCTTTGGCGCGCGCCATCCGCCTGGCCGCGGGCGCCGTGGCGCTGGCCGGCCTGTCGGCCTGCGGGGTGTCCACCGTGGACGAGCTGCGGGTGACCTGGCCCGATTTCAAGCAGGGCGCGCCGCTGGTGCTGCCGTCGGACCCGGCGCAGTGCCCGGACCTGGCCGGCACCTACCGCGCGGCCGGCGAGCGGCGTGCCGGCGACGCCCCGGTGGACGGGTTGGACGATCTGCAACGCTTTCTGGCCAACACGCTGACGCTGCCCGGCCTGCGCGACACCGCCGAGCGTCAATGGCAGCCCACGGCCAACGCCACCGTGACATTCAACGCCGCGACGGGCGGCTGGCGCATCCAGGCCGACGACGGCAAGGGCGGCGGCAGCGCGGCGTGGCTGGGGCAGCGCGATGGCGCCGTGGACCCGGATCCGGTTGATCCCGCGCAACCGCCGTCTTTCGGCGTCGTCCGGTACACCGGATGCACCCAGGGCCGCTTCTGGGTGACGGCGCGCCGCGACTGGCACCAGTACGAATCCATGGGTGTGTACCGCTACGTGGCCGTGTTGCGCCCGCAAGCGGGCGGGCTGCTCGTCAGCGTGCAGCGCGAGTCGCACAGCATCGGTCTGCTGCCCTGGTATTCGTCAGACACCTCGCAGGCGCAATATTGGTTTGCGCCGGCGGCCGCGAAGTAGCGGGCGCGGCTTGAGCATCGCTGGCGCCCCGACCGCATCCCCGTCGACCGTTCTCGCCCGTTTCGTGTCCGGCCCGCTACGCGGCCACGTGCTCGAAATGGTGCTGACCGGTTGGACCAGCATGCTGGCTGTGTTCGGCGTGGAATTTCTGACCCTGCTTTACCTGGGCACCCTACGCGACGAAGCCGTGCTGGCAGCAGTGGGTTTCGGTTCCATGACCCTGTTCACCGTCATTTCCGTCGCCATGGGCGTCACGGTGGGCGGGGTGGCGCGGGTATCGCGTGCCTTGGGCGCTGGCGATGCGCGCGAGGCCCGTCGCATGGCGGCGGCGTCGTTGGTGCTCATGGCATTGGCGATGGCGGTCTCGGCTGCCCTGTACCTGGCGGCCATCGGCCCGTTCACCCAGGCGATAGGCCTGGCGCCGGACGTGCGGGCGTTGGTGTTGTCCTACGTCGCCATCACGGCGCCGTTCGCCACCGTCATGGGCCTGGGCATGATGCTGTCCAATCTGCTGCGCGCGGCCGGGCATGGCCGCCAATCCATGTGGGTGCTGCTGGCCGGCACCGCCACCGTGGCGGTGCTGGATCCGCTGGTGATCTTTGTGCTGGACGGCGGCATGGTCGGCGTAGCCTGGGCTGGGGGCATCGGGCGCGCGGCGACGCTGGCGCTGGGCGGCTGGCTGGTATTCGGCAAGCACCGCCTGGTGGCGAGGCCCGAGCGCGCGCGGCTGGGGGCCGAACTGGCCGCAGTGGGCCGCATCGCCTTGCCGGCCGGGCTGAGTGCGCTGGCCACGCCCGCCGCGGTCATCTTCACCGCTTCCACCTATGCAAGCTTCGGCCCCAGCGTCATGGCCGGCGCCACTGTGGTGGACCGGGTGCTGCAGCTGGCGTATTCGATGTTCTTCGTGCTGCCGGGCGCCATCGGCCCGATCCTGGGCCAGAACCTGGGCGCAGGGCACTGGGACCGGGTCCGCCGCACCGTGCGCCTGACGGCCGGGGGGGCCCTGGCGTATGGATTCGGCGCGGCGCTGCTGCTGGCGTTGCTGGGGCCCTGGATCGCTGACCTGTTCAAGGTGTCTGGAGAGGGCCGCGAACTAGTGCTGTTCTTCTGTCGCTATGGCAGCTTCGCCTGGGCGGTCAACAGCTTCTTTTTCGTGTCCATCGCGGTCTTCAACAACCTCGGCCACGCCACCTACGCGACCGCCATCGGCTGGCTGCGCGCCACAGTTGGCACGCTGCCCTTCGTGTGGCTGGGCGCGCGCTACGGCGGGCCGGAGGGTGTGCTGCTGGGGCAGACCCTGGGCTTTGGGCTGTTTTCCTTGCTGGCGATGACGCTTTGCCTGCACGTGCTGCGTCGCCCGCCTGCCGGCTTGGCGCGGCCGGCAGGTCAGACCGCGTAGCCGCTGCCCGCTGCCCACAATGGCGGCGTCTGGGGGGAACCGGTCAAGGCGGGCCGCTTGAAGTGGGATAAGTGGGTCCGCCCCGTTCGATTTCGGCGGCCGGTCGCGGTACGATCCGGGCTGACTTCGAATTTTCAGGATTGCCATGCGACAGCGTCTTCTTCGCGCCCGAATCGATCCCTTTGCCCGCGCCGTAGTGGCCGCCGCGCTGAGCGTGGCCACCGTGGGCATTGCCCAGGCCGAAGGGCCGTCTTCCGCCACCGGTTCGCGCAGTCCCGCGGCACAGCCGGCGCCCGCGCCGGTACTGACGCCCAAGCGCAGCTTCGACGATCCCTCGACGCCGGCTGCGACCGCCGCTCCCGCGGCGCCTGCCCCCGCAGTCGAGCCCGATCCGTCGCTGGCCGCGCCACCGACCAACGTCCATGCGCCTGCGCCCGCTGCTGCACCTTCGCCAGCCCCTGCCGCCGCACCTGCGCCAGCGCCCGCCGCCGCCCCGGCGCCGGCCGCCTCGGCCACCTCGCCCAAGGTCATCATCCCGACCGAACTGGACACCAAGGCCTGCATCGCCAAGCTGCGCAAGGGCGCCACGGCCAACGGCCTGACGGTGGCCGACTGGGACAAGTACACGGCCAACGCCAAGCTGCTGCCCACCACCGTCGCGTCTGCCCAGGGCCAGCCCGAAGGCCGCGAAAGCTGGTGGGACTACATCGCCAAGACGGTCGATGACGAACGCGTCAACGACGGCCGCGCCGTGCTGGCCAAGTATGGCAAGCAGCTGGGCGCCATCAGCCAGCAATACCAGGTGGACCCGGCCACGCTGGTCGCCATCTTCGGCATCGAAACCAACTACGGCCGCCAGATCGGCAAGACCGACGTGCTCAACGCCTGGTTGACCCGCGCCTGCACCGAGAACAAGCCGCTGTGGGAAAAGAACGCCTACGCCTCGGTGCGCCTGCTGCGCGACGGCATCGTGTCGGCCGACAATTTCGTCGGTTCCTGGAGCGGCGCCTTCGGCATGACGCAGTTCATCCCCACCTCGTTCTACGAGCTGGCCGCGGATGGCGACGGCGACGGCAAGATCGACCTGTACAACTCGCTGCCGGACGCCTTGGCGTCTACCGCCAACCACCTGCGCAAGCGCCGCGCCAAATGGACTCACGGCCTGCCCGCCGTGGTCGAAGTGCGGGTGCCGGCCGACGTGGCCGCGGCCATTCCGCCCGCGCCGGATGCAGAATATGTCGGTTCGCAAGACCGCCGCAGCATCGCCCAGTGGGCCCAGGCAGGCCTCAAGCAGGGCAACGGCGCGGCGCTCAAGCTGGCCTCGGGCAACGAGGAGCAGGCCTATCTGTTCGCGCCCACCGGCGCCACGGGCCCGATCTTCCTGGCCACCGTCAATTTCGACGCGATCCTGCACTACAACCAGTCGCGCCGCTACGGCTTGGCAGTGTCGCTGCTGCTGAACCGCCTGCAAGGCGGCCCGGCGCTGGCGACCGCCTGGCCCACCGACGACCCGGGCCTGTCGCGCGCCCAGATCAAGCAGGTGCAGGAAATGCTCTCGGGCCTGGGCTACGACATCGGCATCGCCGACGGCATCCCCGGCGCCAAGACCCGCGACGCGGTCCGCGCCGAACAAGAAAAGCGCAACCTGCCGCAGGACGGCCGCGTTGGCAAGCGCATCTACGACGCGCTCAGCGCCAAGCCGGCCGGCAACGTCAAGGCCAGGCCGGGGTCGTAAGCGGGCTGCGGATTCGCCGTTTCGGCGGATGGCCGCAAGGGGGGCGGGGCCGGTATGATGAAGGCATTGTCTGTCTTCGTCTGCCGCCCGCTTCCATGCCGTCCGCCTTGCTGCCTGAATCCTTCGTCACCACGCGCCTGCGCGCCGAGCGCATGTCGCAGACCCACCTGCCTTTCATCACCGCCATGCACGCCGATGCCGCCCTGATGGCCACTATGGGCGGCACGCGCGATGCCGCGTCCAGCCGGCGCTACGTGCAGCACAACCTGCTGCACTGGGCCGAGCAGGGCTACGGCATGTATGTGCTGACCGAACGCGACAGCGGCGCCCTAGCGGGCCGCGCCGGGCTCAAGCTGGCGGTGTCGGGCAAGGTGGAACGGGTCGAGATCGCCTACGCCTTCCAGGCCGCCTGTTGGGGCCGGGGCTACGCCTCGGAGATCACGCGGGTATTGCTGGCGCTGGGCTTCGAGCGCCTGCCAGTGCAGGCCTTGAGCGCGGTGGCCGTGCAGGCCAACGCCGCGTCGTTGCGGGTCATGCAGAAGTGCGGCCTGCGCTGGATCGAAACCACGGGCGAAGGCGAGGCCTGCAAGCTGCGCTACGAAATCCGGCGCGAGCAATGGCTGGCGCTGGCCTCGGCCGCCGGCCAAGTCCCCGGGCAGATCCGCGGCGGCGCTAACATGGCGGTATGAATGCCGTGTTCAATGTTGCCATGACGACCCGCGATACCCCGCCCGCCGCCGCCGACGATCCGCCGCCCGTTCCACCCGAGGCGCCCGCGCCCGAGGAATGCTGCAATAGTGGCTGCATCCCGTGCGTTTACGACACCTATAACGAAGCGATGGACGAATACCGCGACGCGCTCAAGGCGTGGCGCGCGCGGCACGGCGAAACGAAGTAGGCAAGGGCATCGGCAAGCTGCCCCCCCTGCGAGGGTGGAAGATTGGGCGGCCGGCGATCCGGCGGCCGGCGATCCGGCGGCCGGCGCTCCGGCGCTCCGGCGCTCCGGCGCTCCGGCGGCTGGCAGCCTGGCCGTCCGGCGCCCGGGCACGTTGGCGCGGCCGCCAGGCGGGTCAGCCCGCCAGTTTCATGTGGATGATCGGCCGCGGCTGGCCGGCCGCGTCGGTTTCCGACCGTCCCACGTCCTGGAAGCCGTAGTGCTTGTAGAAGCCGTGGGCTTGCGGGTTCTGCTCGTTCACGTCGACCTGCAGGCTGCCGTGCAGGGACAGCGCGAAATTCAGCAGACGGCGCCCGGCGCCCTTGCCGCGCTTGTTGGCGTCGACGAACAGCATTTCGACCTTGTTGCCGTTCAGGCCCATGAAGCCGGCGACCTCGCCGGCGTCGTCCTCACAGACCCAGACGCGTACCGACGGCAGGTAGGTGTTGAGCACCTGCGGGTACATGGCCTGGATTTCCTTTTCGCTCAGGAACGTGTGGGTGGCGCGCACCGAACGGAGCCAGATATCCACCAGGGCGAGGTCGTCGCCGTGGTTGCGTTCTCGGATGTTCATGACAAGCGCTACAAGCCCGATCGGTAAATGTCAGTGGCCGCCAAGACGGTTTCCATTTGCACAGTATGCGCGAAAACGAAGCGGTCCCCGTAGACGGTTTCATCCGGAAACTCGGAAATCAACGCCATCGGCAGTTCTTCCCGGTCGGTCTCCGTGACCTGCACGGGGATGCCGTTCAGCACATCGAATCCGGTTTCGAGCGCATGGGCGTGGAATAGTTCAAGTTGGCGGGCGTTGAATTCCACCAGGCCGGGCACCTTGCGGGCCAGCCGCGCCGTCACGCCTTCGATCAGGCGGCGGGCGCGTTCGCTCCAGCCAGGGTGGTGGCGCAGCACCAGGAAGAAGCCCTTGGGAATCGTCCACAACTCGAAATGACGCGGCAGGTAGCCCGACAGGGGACGGGTCCATTCGTGCGCCGGGTAGCCATGCAGGTTGATGTGCAATTGCGCGCCGCTGATGGCATGGGCCTGGTGGCGGCCGTCGCGCTCGAAGAACGGCGCGTGTTCGCGGTAGGCGATATCGTCGCCCAGCGCGCTGTAGCGCGAGGCGTGCAGCATGTGGCGCGGGTGCTGTTCGCGCAGGCGGTTGAATAGCGCATAGCCGTCGGGGTTTTCCGAGGCGATCAGCGCGAAGTGCGCGTCGCCGCGGGCCTTGAGCGCCTGCGCGGCGCGCAGGGCGCCCACGACGCCAGAGGTTTCGTTGGCGTGCTGCGCGCCCGAAATGAATACCGCGGGGCCGGGGCCGCGCAGGTACGTGCCCAGCACCGGACGGCCCTGGCGCGACACGGCCTGGAAGGCGTCGCCGCCTAGCGCGGCGACACAGCCGGCGATCTGCGGGGCGGGCAGCGGCTCGCGCAGCTCGGCCAGCGGGCCGGCCAGCGGCGCGGGCGCGACCACCGCCGGCGCGACGAAGGGCTCCAGCGTGACCGAGACGCGCGCCGCGCCGTCGTGGCGGCGGATGTCGGGAATGATCTGGCCGGGCTGCAGGCCGCGGTCGCCGGACGGGCGGCCCGAGTGCTGCTGGAAGTGTTCAAGCAGCGAGAAATACAGGTCTTCGTGCAGCGCTTCGAAGGTGCTGACGATCTCTTCGTCCACCGGCAGGGCGAAGTCCATGCCCGGCAGGTCGACACGGATTTCCAGGCGGTCGAAGTAGGGTTCGTGTGCACCCCAGGCGTGGTTGCGCACCGCGTCCACGATGCCGCGGAAGGCCAGCTGGTACTCGGTGGCATGCGCCGCATCGGTCTGGATCGCGCCGTCGGCGTCGCGCACGCGCAGCCAGCCGGTGGGCGACAATTCGGGCGTGCCGTCCTGCGCCTGGCCGAGCTGGTTGGGGGCGTACACGCGGTCTTCGCGGCGGCTGCCGTCGGCGTAGGTCAGCACCACGTCGTAGTGCAGGTCCGCTCCGCCGGCGTGCATCGCGACGCGCACGCCGGGCAGCAGCGCGGTCAGCGGATAGGCTTCCAGCGTGAAACGCTTGGCCTGGGCGTGTTCATGTAGCGGATAGCGCAGGTCGACCGACACCAGGCCGTCACGTTGCACGTCTTCCAGGAAGTAGTGCACCAGCGGCTTGTAGGCGCTGCGAAAGCGCGCGGTGACGCCGGCTTGCGCCAGCCGCGCCTCGGCCTCGCGGCGCGCATCCACGCCCTCGAACAGCCAGCCCTCGACCGTGGCGCCGCGCCAGGCCGGCGCCTTGTAGGCATGTACCCACACGTCCAGCGTGCGGTCGAATGTTTTTTCCAGCAAAACCATCGTCATCAATCCTCAAATGTGCTTAGCCCCGCCGCAGGGCCGCCCCCTTGGGGGGCAGCAAGCCCGCGCAGCGGGTGCGGCGTGGGGGCCTACACCGTAGGGGCCTACACTTTTCCGGTGGGGTCGAGACGGTCGCGCAGCCAGTCGCCCAACAGATTCAAGCCCAGCACCGTCAACATGATCGCCAGCCCCGGAAACACGCTGACCCACCACGCCGTCTGCATGTAGGTGCGGCCATCGGCCAGCATACCGCCCCAGCTCGGAATCATGGGGTCCACGCCCAGGCCCAGGAAGGTCAGGCTGCTTTCCAGCAGGATATTGTTGGCCACGTTCAGCGTCATCAGGATAACCAGCGGACCCAGCAGGTTGGGCACGATGTGGTGGCGGATCATGGCCAGATCGCGCACCCCGAAGGCACGCGCGGCCAGCACGAATTCGCGTTCACGCAGCGCCAGCACCTGCGCCCGCACCAGGCGCGCATACTGCACCCACTGCGAAATGATCATGAAGAAAATGACGTTGAACAGTCCGCCGCCCAGGATGGCGATGAAGGTGATCGCCACCAGGATGAACGGCAGCGCCAGCTGCACGTCGGCAAAGCGCATCACGATCATGTCCCAGAAGCCGCGGTAGTAGCCGGCGATCAGGCCCATGACGATGCCCAGCAGGGCGCCGCCCAGCACCGAGATGAAGCCCACCATCAGCGAGATCTTGCCGCCCACGATTACGCGGGCCAGCACGTCCCGGCCCAGCGGGTCGGTGCCGAAGGGGTGGGCGGCCGTGGTGAACGGGGCGGTCAGGCGGGCGGCCAGATCCATGGCTTCGCCGCCATCGGGAAACAGCCAGCCCGAGGTCAGCACCAGCAGAATCATGATGCCGGTGAGCGCGGCGCCCAGCACGAATTCCAGCGAACGGTAGCGGCTGCGCGGCTTGGGCGCGGCGGGGGCGGCGGTGGGAGTGGTGGTCTGCATAGGGCTTACCGCGTGCGGATACGGGGGTCGACGATGCCGTAGGCGATATCGACGATCAGGTTGACCAGGACAATGACGGCGGCCAGCACGGTGACTGTGCCTTGCAGCACCGGGTAGTCGCGGCCGGAAATGGCGTCGAACGCCAGCGTGCCCAGCCCGGGCCAGTTGAACACCATCTCGATGACGACGATGCCGCCGATCAGGCCGCCGAACTGCAGGCCCAGGTAGGTGATGAGCGGAATGGCGCAGTTGCGCAGCGCGTGCTTGTACAGCACCACGCGTTCCTTCAGGCCCTTGCTGCGCGCCACCATGATGTACTGCGCGGACAGCGTTTCCAGCATGGTGGTGCGCACCAGCCGGATATTGGTGGCCGACAGGATGATGGCCATCGTCAGCGACGGCAGCACCAGGCTGGCCGGACCGCTCCAGCCCGATGGCGGCAGCAGCGGGAAGGTGATCGACAGCAGCAGCACCAGCATCAGCGCTAGCCAGAAGTTCGGAAACGACAAGCCCACCAGCGACAGGATGCGGATGGTCTGGTCGGTGGCCTTGCCGCGCTTGATGGCGGCCTGGATGCCCAGCGGCAGCGAAATCAGGATCGACGCGATCAACGACGTGAAGGCCAGCATCAGCGTGGCGGGCAGGGCGTCGCCGATCAGCTTGGCGACCGGCGTGCCGCCCATGAAGCTGCGGCCAAAATCGCCATGCAGCAGGCCCTGCATGTAGCTCAGGTATTGCACGTGGAACGGGCGGTTCAGGCCCAGCGCCTGGCGGATATTGGCCAGGTCCTGCTCGGTGACGCTGCCCGAACCCTGGCTGAGCATCAGCGCGGGGTCGCCGGTCAGGCGCACGGCATAGGAAACAAGCAGCGTCACGGCCACGATCACGAAGACCGCCTGCAACACGCGTTTAATCAGAAATCCGGTCATGAGGCGCCACCCCGGTTTTCACCGGGGTGGGTCAGTAGGGTTAATGCTTCAACAGATATCGTTACTGCTTTATTGCGCACGGCTCTAGCAGGATGCCGCGGATCCGGGCTCCGCCGGTCCGCTGGCATGCCCCTGGGGGAAAGCGCGTAGCGCTTCGGGGGGGCCTTACTCTACCGTGGTGTCGACAAAGCGGAAGCGGATGTCGCCCGGGACTTCCAGGTGCTTCACGCGCTTGTTCACGCCCACGATCGTGTTCAGGCTGTACAGCGGCAGTTCCAGTGCCTGGTCGGCCACGTAGCCGGCGATTTCCTGCAGCATGGCTTCGCGCTTTTTCACGTCGTAGACGGTGCGCTGGGCTTCCAGCATGGCGTTCAGCTTGGGATCGTTGTCGTACGGGTTCCACTTCTGGCCCGAGTGATACATCAGGTAGGCCGTGTTGTCGTAGTCGTACGTCCAGCCGCCCCACTGGTTCTGCCACATCTCGCCGGTCTTGCCGCCGGGGATGATGTCGTTGAGCAGCACGCCGGTTTCATACGGTTTGATCGTGGCGCGCACGCCCACCGCCTGCAGGTAACCCGACACCGCCTGGGCCACTTCGCGGAAGTTCGAGTCGCTGCCGCGCACGTCGATCTGCACGGTGGCGCCGGCCTTGATGCCCGCGCCCGCCAGCAGCTTCTTGGCCTCGGCGGGGTTGAACGGCAGAGGCTTTTGCTCGGGGTTGTAGCCGAACGATTGCGGGCCCTGGAAGCTGGCGATGGTCTTGGCCTGGCCCAGCAGCAGCTGCTTGACGATGGCGTCGCGGTCCACGGCCATGATCAGCGCGCGGCGCACGTCGCGGTTCTGGGTGATGCCGGTCTTGGTGTTGTAGCGCAGCGCGAAGGCCACGGGGCCGCCGGTCGAGATGACGTCGGCGTTGCCCGACTTCTTCACGGTCTCGATCAGGCCCAGCGGGATCAGCGTGGCGACGTCGATGCGGCCGGCCTGCAGCTCGGCCACCTGGGTGCCGGGCTCGCCGATGAAGCGGTAGACCACCTTGTCCAGCTTGGGCTTGCCACCCCAGTAGTCGTCATTGCGCGCCAGGGTCACGTTGACCTTGGGCTGGTAGCTTTCGAACTTGAACGGGCCGGTGCCGACCGGATGGGTGTTGAAGTTGTCTTCACCCTTTTCCTGGATGTACTTGGGCGGCACGATCATGGCGCCGTAGCCGGCCAGCTTGGTCAGCAGCACCGGGTCCGGCTGCTTCAGGATGAAGTCGACGGTGTACTCGTCCACCACCTTGACCTCGCCGATCGAGTCGTAGTTGGACTTCTGCGGGCCCTTGGCGCCTTCGGCGCCCAGCAGGCGTTCAAAGGTGAACTTCACGGCCTCGGCGTTGAAGGGCTCGCCGTTGTGGAACTTCACGCCCTGGCGCAGGGTAAAGCGCAGGCGCTTGTTGTCGTCCAGGTATTCCCAGCGGGTGGCCAGGCCCGGTTGCAGCTTCAGGTCGGCGCCGCGCATGGTCAGGCCGTCGTACAGGTTGCTGCCGACCGACCCCCAGAAGGTCACGAAAGTGTCGATCGGGTCCCAGCTGCCCGGGTCCTGGTTGATGGCGACGTTGAGCGTGCCGGCGGCTTGCGCGGTCGACAGGACCGCGGGCAGCGCGCCGCCCAGCGCCAGGGCCAGGGCGGTGGCGGTGAAGGTTTTGCGTAGGGAGAGCATGTTCAACTCCAGGGACGGGATATCGGGCAGGCCGACGTAAAAAGAGGGTGGGGGCTCAAGCCGCGCGGGCCACGCGGTGGCCGGGCGCGAATTCAACCAGGGGAATGATCGCGGGCTCGTCACCCACGCGCCGCACGGGGCTGGGGATCTCGCCTTCGATCAGCGACGTATCGATGTGGCGGCCCGGCTCGGCCACCGGCACGGCGGCCAGCAGCTTGCGAGTGTAGGCGTGCTGCGGCGATTCGAAAATCTGGCGGCGCGTGCCCAGCTCGACGATCTGGCCCAGGTACAGCACGGCCACGCGGTGGCTGACCTTTTCCACCACCGCCATGTCGTGGGTGATGAACAGGTACGACAGGCCGCGGTCTTTCTGCAGGTCCATCAGCAGGTTCAGGATCTGCGCCTGGATCGACACGTCCAGCGCCGACACCGATTCGTCGGCGATGATCAGCTTGGGGTTGCTGGCCAGGGCGCGCGCGATGCAGACGCGCTGGCGCTGGCCGCCCGAGAATTCATGCGGATAGCGGCGGGCGTGTTCGGGCTTCAGGCCCACTTGCTCGAGCAGCTCGCCCACGCGCCGCGCGATGGCGTCCTCGCCCGACAGCAGACCGTGGGTGCGGATCGGTTCGGCAATGCTGAACGCCACCGTCTTGCGCGGGTCCAGCGACGCGTACGGGTCCTGGAAGATGTATTGGATTTCCTGGCGCAGGCGCTGGCGGCCGGCGGCGTCCATCGAAAAGATGTCCTGGCCGTTGTAGCGCACCGCGCCCGAGGTTGGTGCCACCAGCTGCTGCAGCGTCTTGCCGATGGTGGACTTGCCGCTGCCCGATTCACCCACCAGCGCCAGCGTTTCGCCGGGGTAGACGTCAAAGCTCACTTCTTCCACCGCATGCACGCGATGCGTGACGCGGCCGAACAGGTTGTGGCCGACGTCAAAGCGGGTGGTCAGTTTTTCCACGCGCAGCACGGGTTCGTCGTAGCGGGCGGTGTCCTGCTCGCGGGTCTCGCCCACTTCGCGCAGGGTATCGCCTTCCAGCACGGTCTGCGGCGTGCGCAGCGGCAGGTCGCGGCCGGTCAGGCTGCCCAGGCGCGGCACGGCGGCCAGCAGGGCGCGGGTATAGGGATGCTTGGGGGCGCGGAAGATGTCTTCCACGGTGCCTTGCTCGACCTTCTTGCCGCGCAGCATGACCACGACGTCGTCGGCCATCTCGGCCACCACGCCCATGTCGTGCGTGATGAAAATGACGGCGGTGCCCAGGTCGCGCTGTAATTCGCGGATGGTGTTCAGGATCTGCGCCTGGATGGTGACGTCCAGCGCGGTGGTGGGCTCGTCGGCGATCAGCAGGCGCGGCTGGCACGACAGCGCCATGGCGATCATCACGCGCTGGCGCATGCCGCCCGATAGCTGGTGCGGGTAGCGGTCCAGCAACTGCTCGGCGTCGGGCAGGCGCACCTTTTCCAGCAAGGCGCACGCCGATTTGCGCGCGGCCGAACGCGACAGCTGCTGGTGCAGCATGATCGCCTCGATGATCTGGTCGCCGATCGTGAACACCGGGTTCAGCGAGGTCATCGGTTCCTGGAAGATCATCGCGATGTCGTTGCCGCGGATCGCGCGCATCTTCTCGTCGGACGCGGCGGTCAGGTCGATCTCCTGTCCGGCGCTGTCCTGGAACACGATCTTGCCGGTGGCGATGCGGCCGTTGTTGTAGTCCGTCAGCCGCATGATGGCCATGGACGTCACGGATTTGCCCGACCCGGACTCGCCGACGATGGCCAGCGTCTTGCCCGGCCGCACGTCGAAGTCCAGGTCCTCGACGGCGCGGAACACGCCGTTCGCGGTATTGAAATCGACCGAGACGCCGCGCACGGACAGGAGCGGCTGACTTGAAGAGGCAAGAGTGCTAGACAACGTGAATTCTCACAGCGAGGTGGCGGCGCGGGCAGCCTGGTCGTACAGGCCCGACAGGGCGCGCAGGGTATTGGCCAGTTGGCGGCTGGCGTCGTCCGCGGCGGGGGAATCGATGAACGGCTTGACCAGGCACTGCTCGCGGACTTCGGCGTAGCGCTGGATCGCGGCCGCGCCAGCGTCCGTGGCGGTGTAGACCACTTCCTTGCCGGTCTTGGCGCTTTGCACCACGCCCAGACGCTCCAGCTTCTTGAGCGAATAGTTCACCAGGTGGGTGTCTTCGACGTTGAGCGTGAAGCAGATGTCGGCCAGCTTCTTGCCGCGGCCGCGGTGGAACACGTGGTTCAGCACCAGGATGTCCAGCGAGGTCAGCTCGGGCAGGCCGGCACAGGCCATGCAGCGGACCATCCAGCGGTTGAAGGCGTGCGACGCGATGATCAGGCCGAACTCCACCTCGGACAGCTCGGGGGCCGATGAGGCGAGATGGGAAGACGAAACGATGGCGTCCCGGACGGAAACTGACATAAGCGGCTGGTTGGGGACGGATCGACAACAAAACGTTGGCGAATTATTGACGATTTGTTGATATGCGGGCATCGGGGATAACCCGTGGATATATGTCCGCGGGGGCTTCATGACCCGTGGTTATCGTCGCTGTTTCGAGGGGGCGGCCCGCCGCGGGCCGCGATTCCGTCAGCCCGGCGTGCCGTCGTCGACCGAAGCCGCCAATTGCGTCAAGTCTGGCGGCCGGTTCTCGATAATGGCCTCCATGCTGAAGAACCCGGTCACCGTCGACAGCTCGAAATCGGTGATCAGCTTCTGGTAGAAGCGGTCGTAGCCCGCGATGCCGCGGCAGGTGACCTTGATCAGGTAGTCCCAGTCGCCGCCGATGCGGTAGAACTCGGTCACCTCGGGCAGGCGTTCGACGTGGCGCCGAAAGCCGTCGGCCCAGTCCTTGGCGTGATGGCTGGTGCGGATCATCACGAATACGGTCAGGTCCAGCCCCAGCGCGACCAGATTGACCTGGGCGCGGGTGCCGCGAATGATGCCGCTGGCATTTAGCCGCTGCAGCCGGCGCCAGCAGGCGTTCTGCGACAAACCGACCCGATCCGCCAGCTCGCGCTGCGACAGCGAACCCTCGCGTTGCAGGCAGGAGATAATACTTAGATCAAATTTGTCTATTTTTTCCATGATGTCGATCAAATGAACGAATATTGGTGATTTTCACCAAAATTTAGGTGAGGTTTCAAATTTATTTCCACCGTATGATATTCCGAGCTAAATCCCTGTCCTCGTCCCATCATCATCATGTCTACCCACGCGACCCCGGCCACCACAGGGCCGTTGCGCCAATTCCAAGCCTCCCTGCAATCCGCTGATATCGCTGCCGCGCTGGCCGATGGCCTGATCGGCAAGGACGCCGTCATCGACGGCCCCTACGGCGCCAAGCCCCTGGTCTATGCCGACTACGTCGCGTCGGGCCGGGCGCTGATGCAGGTCGAGCGCTTCGTGCTCGAGCATGTGCTGCCTTACTACGCCAACTCGCACACCGAGGCCTCGTATTGCGGCGGCTTCATCACGCGCCTGCGCCGCGAGGCCCGCGCCGTGGTCGCTCGTTGCTGTGGCGCCGGTGACGAACACGCCGTGATCTTTGCGGGCTCGGGCGCCACCATGGGCATCAACCGGCTGGTGCACCTGCTGGGCGTGTCCGGCGCCGTCGCGGCTGGCCGGAAAGTCCGCGTGGTCATCGGCCCCTACGAACACCACTCCAATATCCTGCCCTGGCGCGAATCCGGCGCCGAGCTGGTCCCGGTCGCCGAAAGCCCCCTGGGCGGCCCCGACCTGGCCGAGCTGGACGCCGCGCTGCAAGCTCCGGCCGGCACGCTGGTCGTCTGCGCGCTGTCAGCCGCCTCGAACGTGACCGGCATCGTCGCCGACGTCGCGGCGATCACCCGGCGGGTCAAGCAGACGGGCGCGAAAATGGTATGGGACTACGCCGGCGGCGCGCCCTACCTGGACATCCGCATGTCGCCCGCGGCCGATGCGCTGATCGACGCCATCGTGTTCTCGCCCCACAAATTCATCGGCGGCCCGGGCGCGTCCGGCATCCTGATCGTGCGCCGCGATGCGGTCGTCCCGGTTACGCCGACGTACCCCGGCGGCGGTACCGTCAAATTCGTCTCGCCCACTGGCCACGACTACAGCGGCAGCCTGGAAGCCCGCGAAGAAGCCGGCACGCCCAATGTGGTGGGCGACATCCGCGCCGCGCTGGTCCTGCTGGTCAAGGACGCCCTGTGCGCCGACTTCATGCAGCGGCGCAATGCCGAATTGGCGCAGCGCGCGTTCGCCCGGTGGCAGGGTGCGCCGCGGCTGGAACTGCTGGGTTCGCTCAGCGCCCAGCGCCTGCCCATCTTTTCGTTCCGGGTGCGCAACGGCCGCGGCGGCTTCGTGCACCAGCAATTGGTGACCCGCATGCTGAGCGACCGCTTCGGCATCCAGGCCCGCGGCGGCTGCGCCTGCGCCGGCCCCTATGTGCATCACCTGCTGGACATCGACGAGGCCGAATCGGCGCAGATGCGCCAGGCCATCCTGGACGGCCGCGAAATCGAAAAGCCGGGCTTCATCCGGCTGAACCTCAGTGTGCTGCTGGCCGACGCCAAGGTCGATTTCATCCTGGACTCGGTGCTGGCGCTGGCCGCCGACGCTACCGACTTCGAAGGCGACTACGACTTCGATCCCAGCCGCGCCATCTTCTTCCCGCGGCCCGCCCAGGCCGAGGCCGTGGCCTGAGCCCTGCGCAGGCGCGGTCATTGCCACAACGCCGGCCATCAGGCCGGCGTTGTGGCTTTCAGCGGCCGGTCATTGCTTCATGTAGGGCCCGCAGGTGTCGATCCAGGCGGTCTTCTTCGAGGCCAGGTTGTCGGGCAGCGTCGTCATCGTCTGCACGGTCTTGTCCGGAAACTTGCCGCCGTTGCGCGTGCATTGCTCGTAGTCGTCGACCAGCGCGAATTCCATGTCCAGCAAGTCCAGGCGGCCCTGGCACAGCAGAAAGTTCAACTGGTGCAGATTGGTCACCTCGCGCTTGGTCTGCACCGTGACCGCCTCGTTGTAGCGGGTGACGCTGGCATCGAATTGCGCCACGCAGTCCTCGTCCGCCTGCGCGGACAGGGGCAGCGTCACGGCGAGCAGCAGCGCGGCGTAGACAGGACGGGGCAGGGGGCAGAGCGCGCGGGGCAAGAACATGGACGTAGGTTTTCCGTTGCGGCGTAGCCGCGAAATGCGATGCCCGCATCATAACGTCCGGCTCGGATACGTCCGATAAGGCCGGTGTCCGCTCGCGCGTTTCTGCAACGCTTGAATGCAGAATCCCCAAACGCGTTTTGAAATCAATGCTTTGCGCACATTGCGTGTGTCAGTCTTAGCGTAGAACTACGTATTTCGGCCCGCGCCGTTCATGAACAGAATCAGCCAGATCGTTTCTTCGAGGCCTCTGCCATGAAATTCCGCGCTGCCATCGTCCAGGCCGGCTCCGTGCCGTTCGACACCCCCGCCACGCTCGCCAAGGTGACGAGCCTGACGCAAGAAGCCGCCGCTACCGGGGCCGAGCTGGTCGTCTTTCCCGAAGCGTTCGTCGGCGGCTATCCCAAAGGCGCTACCTTTGGCGCGTCCGTCGGCGGCCGCAGCGCCAAGGGCTACGAAGACTTCAAGCGCTACTTCAACGGCGCCATCCAGGTCCCCGGCGCCGAAACCGAGCAATTGGCCGCGCTGGCGGGGCAATGCAACGTGCACCTGGTCATCGGCGTCATCGAACGCGATGGCGGCACGCTGTACTGCACGGTCCTGTTCTTCTCGCCGCAGGGCGAATTCCTCGGCAAGCACCGCAAGGTCATGCCCACCTTCATGGAACGCCTGGTGTGGGGCTTTGGCGACGGCGCCACGCTGCCCGTCTTCGATACTCCCATGGGCAAGCTCGGCGCGGTGATCTGCTGGGAAAACTACATGCCCCTGATGCGCATGGCCATGTACGGCAAGGGCATCCAGATCTACTGCATGCCCACCGCCGACGACCGCGAATACTGGCTGGCCACTGCCCGCCATGTGGCGCTGGAAGGCCGCTGTTTCGTCCTGTCCGCGTGCCAGTACCTGACCCGCGACGCCTTCCCCAACGACTACGACCCGGTGCAGGGCAATGCGCCCGGCACGATCCTGATGCGAGGCGGCAGCGCCATCGTCAGCCCCACCGGCGAGGTCCTGGCCGGGCCGGTCTACGACCAGGAATGCATTCTTACCGCCTATCTCGACCTGGACGACATCGTGTGCGGCAAGTTCGTGTTCGACGTCGCCGGGCACTACAGCCGGCCTGACATCTTCCGGCTGGACGTGGACGAACGCGCCAAGCCGCCCGTCAAGGCCGAACGCGATCCCCTGCGAGAACAGCATGTCTGAACGCCTGCCGCAAGCGGCCGCATCGATCGATGCCGTACCCCACCCAGACCGTGCCGACCTGCGCCGCCGCGCCGTTGCCGTCGGCATCGGCAATTTCATGGAATGGTTCGACTTCGCCATCTATGGATATTTCGTCGTCCTGATCGGCCGCACCTTCTTCCCGTCGGCGGCGCCCGGCGTGTCGCTGCTGTCGTCGCTGGCCGTGTTCGCCGTGGGCTTTCTGTCGCGGCCCCTGGGTGCAATCGTGCTGGGGCCCCTGGGCGACCGGGTGGGCCGCCGCGCGGTGCTGATGATCACCGTGTTCGGCATGGGCGTGGCCACCACGCTGATCGGCCTGCTGCCCGGCTACGACACCCTGGGCATTGCCGCGCCGGTGCTGCTGATCCTGCTGCGTTTCGTACAGGGCATGATGGTGGGCGGCGAGTGGTCCGCCGCCTGCATCTACATCGTGGAAAGCGCCCCGCATGGCGGACGCGGCACGGCGGCCGCGCTGCTCACCAAAACGGCCGCGGCCGCGTTCCTGGGCGGCACCTTCGTGGCGGCGGTCATTTCATCGGTGCTGTCCGAGCACGACGCCGCCAGCTGGGGATGGCGCGTGCCGTTCGTGGCGTCCATCCTGATGACCATCGTGGCCCTCTACATCCGCCGCCGGCTGGGCGACACGCCTGTCTACGAGGCCGTGCAGAAGCGCCGTGAAAATAACCAGGTCCAGCCGGTTTCCGGGGCGGAAAAATGGCGCGCATTTACCGTCACGTTCGCCTATGCGGCGCTGTTCGGCGTGTCGCTGTACTACTTCATCACCTACGCCAATACCCATCTTACGCAAACCGTCGGCCTGCCCAAATCGACCTCGCTGTGGTTATGCAGCGCGGCGCTGGTGTTCTATACGATGCTGCACACGGCGGTGGGCCGCCTCAGCGACCGCATCGGCCGGCGTCCGCTGGTGCTGGGCGCGGCCTGGGGCCTGACCCTGCTGGGCTACCCCATCTTCCTGCTCATGAACACCGGGCACCCCGTGGCCATCCTGGCGGCGCTGTGCGTGCTGGCCGTGCTGGTCGCCATCGCCGGGGTGATGGACGTGGTGCTGCTGGTCGAGATGTTCCCCGCTTCCATCCGGTCCACGGGCGCCGCGATCGGCCAGAACGTGGCCGTGGCAGTGCTGGCCGGGCCCGCGCCGTTCATCGCCGCGGCGCTGATTCAAGGCACGGGCAACGCGAACCTGCCGGCCGCCTACCTGTGCGGCGTATCGGCGCTGTGCGGCATCGTGCTGTGGCGGATGCTGCCCGAAACGCGCGACCGGGATATCGCGCAGGGATAGAGGCATCGCAGGCGGCCGGCACTGCGCCAGCCGCCTCGGCCCTACTGCGTATAAACCCAGTTTACGGCCGCGCGAAACTGGCCTACCGTGCAAGACAAATCGCGGGTTTGCGACGACAGGCCGGCCAGGCCGCCGGTTCAGGCGGCGGATGCATCCGGGCCGCGATTGAAGTTCTGTTTTATCAACACTTTTGTTTTGCCAAAACACTACGTTGGAGATGAAAGAGAATGACCGATACGCTCATCCGGGTCGACCTGGCCCAATCCCCCTACGAAAACAAGCAGATCCACAACCGCTGGCATCCGGATATTCCGATGGCCGTCTGGGTCAAGCCTGGCGACGACTTCGTCCTGGAAACCTACGACTGGACCGGCGGCGCGATCAAGAACGACGACAGCGCCGACGACGTGCGCGACGTGGACCTGTCCACGGTGCACTTCCTGTCCGGCCCGGTGGGCGTGGAGGGCGCCGAACCCGGCGACCTGCTGGTAGTGGACCTGCTGGACATCGGCGCCAAGCCCGACAGCCTGTGGGGTTTCAACGGCTTTTTCAGCCGCAACAACGGCGGCGGCTTCCTGACCGACCATTTTCCCCATGCGCAGAAATCCATCTGGGATTTTCACGGCATGTTCACGTCGTCGCGGCACATCCCGGGGGTGAATTTCGCCGGGCTGATCCACCCTGGCCTGATCGGCTGCCTGCCCGACAAGAAGCTGCTGGATACCTGGAACCAGCGCGAACAAGCCCTGATCGACACCAACCCCGGCCGCGTGCCGCCGCTGGCCAATCCGCCGGCGCCCAAGACGGCCCACATGGGCGCGCTGCAGGGCGCGGACCGCGACCGCGCGGCGGGCGAGGGCGCGCGCACCGTGCCGCCGCGCGAACATGGCGGCAACTGCGACATCAAGGATCTGTCGCGCGGCGCCCGGGTGTTCTTTCCGGTGTACGTCAAGGGCGGCGGCCTGTCGGTGGGTGATCTGCATTTCTCGCAGGGCGACGGCGAAATCACCTTCTGCGGCGCCATCGAGATGGCCGGTTGGGTGCACATGCGCGTGACGCTCATCAAGGGCGGCATGGAGAAGTACGCGATCAAGAATCCCATCTTCAAGCCCAGCCCGATCACGCCGGCCTACAAGGACTACCTGATCTTCGAAGGCATCTCGGTGGACGAAGGCGGCAAGCAGCATTACCTGGACGTCAATGTCGCCTACCGGCAGGCCTGCCTGAATGCCATCGAATACCTGAAGAAGTTCGGCTATTCGGGGGCGCAGGCCTATTCGCTGCTGGGCTGCGCGCCGGTGCAGGGGCATATCAGCGGGGTGGTGGACATTCCCAACTCCTGCGCCACGCTGTGGCTGCCAACCGAGATCTTCGACTTTGACATCCAGCCGTCGGCGTCCGGGCCGGTCAAGCACATCAAGGGCGGCATCGACATGCCCTTGTCGCGCGATCGTTGACGGATGCACCGACAAGGAGCCTGACATGCCCATGTATGACTATGCCTGCGCGGACTGCGGCGCGTTCGCGGTGTTGCGGCCGTTGGCGCAATGGCGCGATCCCGCCGCATGCCCGGATTGCGGCGCGCTGTCCGGCCGCATCGTGGGCGGCGCGCCGGCGATCTCGGCGCTCTCGTCCGCCGTCAACCGCGCCCATGCCGCCAACGAGCGCAGCGCCCACGAGCCGCGCAGCACGCGCTCGGGGCACGGCTTGAACTGCGGTTGCTGCTCGGGCGGGCGCGGTAGCGGCAAGACGCGCACCACGGCCGATGGGGCGAAGTCCTTTGCCGGTTCGCGGCCCTGGATGATCAGCCACTGAAGGCAGGCGCGCGGCGGGTGCCGCGCGCCTTTTCACCTGGATTTGATACCTCTCGGCGACAGGCCGTGCAACGCTGCGCGGCCACGCCGTGTGGCTTGCCGCAGCGAACCTGGGCCGGCCGTGCCTGCCGGGTCGCTACGCCTGGTTTTCCAGCGGCGCCACCGCCGCGCCCTGGATGTTGTGGCGCGCCAGCGCTTCGGCGACGAAGCCGGTTTTCTTCATGGCTTCGATAAACGCCGCCAGGTAGGCGGCGGCCTTGGCGCCGCGGCTTTTGGGCACGCCCATGGCCTGGCGGATCAGCATGAAATGGCCATCCAGCAGGCGCAGGCCGCCCAGGCGCTGCGCGTCGGCCTCCAGTTGCTGCTTCACGCCGGCGGCCACTTCCAGGTTTTCCTGGATGAAGGTGTCGACCACGGCGGGCGAGGTCGGCGCGCGGAAGATCTCGGCGTGCTTGAGTTCGCGGGTCAGGTACAGGTCGTAGGCGCTGCCTTTGCCAACGACCACGCGCTGGCCCGTGCAATCCACTTCTTCCTGGCGGGTAATGGACGAGTCCTGGCGCACCAGGTAGGCGCCTTCGATGACCACGTAGGGGGCGGTGAAGGCGATCTGTTCGCCACGCAGCGGATCGATCGCGAAAAAGCCCACGTCGGCCTGTTCGGTGGCGACGGCATTGACGGACTCGCCGGCGGACTTGAACACCACCAGCTCCAGTTTCACGTCGAGCCGGCGCGCCAGTTCGGTGGCCAGGTCCACCGATACGCCGCCGGGCGCGCCGGTGGCGGGGTGGGTGTTGGCCAGGATGGGATTGCCCAGGTTGATGGAGGCGCGCAGCGTGCCCGTCGGGGCGAAGGCGTCGAGCAATTCGTGATCGGTTTTCATGGCTTCCTTCCGTGGGGCCGCGCCGCCGGGCAGGGGGCCGGGCGGCGCGGCGTGTTCAGCCTGGAAGAATAGCCGGAAGCCGGCGGCTTGCGCGATGCCGCCGGCAGGGCGTTGCGCTACTGCGCGCGCCGCAGCACATAGTGCGGCGCAAGCGGGCCGGTGGGGCGCGTGCCGTCGCGGTACAGCAGGGTGACCTGGTTTTCGGCGATGAAGTAGCGCTGGCTGTCGCCCGAGGCGTCCAGCCGGATGGTGCTGCCGTCGGACTCCCAACTGAAGCCGCCGGCCACGGTCTCGGGCTGTTCCTGGCGATCCAGGTATTGGGTGGTGCGCTCGTAGCGGCCGTCCTTCATCAAGGTCAGGCGGATGCGGATGCCCGGGCAATCGGCGCAGGGCAGGGTGCCGTCGTAGCTGCCGGGCCAATCGAGCGCGTTGCGCGCCGTGTGGTTGTCCACCGGCACGGACCGGGCGGTGATGGGTTTGGACGGGGCGCAGCCAGCAAGCAGGGCGACTGTCAGGGTGCAGGTCAGGGTGGTTTTCATCATGGCGAGCTCCTGGGTAGCAGAGCGTCCACGATACGGACGCATGCCTGTCCTTGCTGAAACGGGATGTAAAGGCAATGCGGAGGCGCCCCGCCTTACGGCCCTCCGCCGGCTGCCCTGAGCGCGTGGGTGACGGGATAGCGCCGCCTTGTCCGCGTATGCCCCGCATCCGGGCCGTATCGGCGTCTCGCGCTTCGCCCGCTTGCGCTACGCTTTTCGTTGCGAGCCGGCCGCCTGTCGCGGCGGGCGCGAAGGAGAACCGCCATGAAGGGAAGCTGTCTGTGCGGCGCGGTGGCCTACGAGGCCGAGCGCCTGTCGGGGCCGATTTTTCACTGCCATTGTGTCACCTGCCGCAAGGCGCACGGCGCGGCTTTTGCATCGACCGCGCGCGTGGCGCGCGAGGACTTCCGCTGGACCCGGGGCGAGGCGGCACTGGGCTCGTACGAGTCGTCGCCGGGCAAGATCCGCCATTTCTGCACGGCCTGCGGCGCCCATCTGATGGCGCATTGGGTGGCACAGCCGCAGGTCATCCTGCGCGTGGCGACGCTGGACGACGATCCGGCAGCGCAGCCGTCGGCGCATATCCATACCTCGCACGATGTGCCGTGGCTGGTGGATGGGCCGCAGGTCGCCACCTATCCGGATGCGCCGCCGGCCTGACGCGCTCGCATCCGGCGCGGCTCGGCCTGCCTGGCGCAAGCGCGTCCGGCACGCGCCTGTGCTCGATGTGTCAGTTTTGTCCCGTGGCCTGCGCCACTTGAACCGCGCGCTTGCGCTACGCTATCCATCTTTGCGCCAGGGCGGCGCAACCGGGGATTTCCGCAATGAAAGGCGAACACCACTACGACGTCAACGTGACCTGGACCGGCAACACCGGCAAGGGCACCGCCAGCTACACGGCTTATTCCCGCGACCACCTGATCCAGGCGCCGGGCAAGGCCGACATCGCCGGGTCGGCCGATCCGGCCTTTCGCGGCGATGCCGCGCGCTGGAACCCGGAAGACCTGCTGGTGGCGTCGCTGTCGGCCTGCCACAAGCTCTGGTATCTGCACCTGTGCGCAGTCGAGGGCATCACGGTCACGGCCTATCGCGATGACGCGCACGGCGTGATGCGCGAAGAGCCCGAGCGGGGTGGCGCGTTTGCGTCGGTGACGCTGCGCCCCGAAGTCACCATCCAGGTGGGCGGCGACGCCGGGCTGGCCGAAGCCCTGCACGCCCGCGCGCATCACTTCTGCTACATCGCCAATTCCGTGAATTTCCCGGTGCACTGCGAGCCGCGCGTGGTCGTGGCCAGCTGACACGGGCAGCGTCCAAGGATGGCGATATGTTGACGATCTGGGGCCGGCGCAGCTCATTCAATGTGCAAAAGGTCTTGTGGCTGGCGGGCGAATTGGGCCTGTCGTACGAACACGTGCCGGCGGGGGGGCAGTTCGGCGTACTGGACACGCCGCAGTTCCTCAGCCTGAATCCGCACGGCAAGGTGCCGCTGCTGCGTGACGGCGATACCGTGGTGTGGGAATCCCATGCCATCCTGCGCTATCTGGCGGCGCGCTACGGCGCCGGCGCGCTCTGGCCCGCCGACCCGGCGCGGCGGGCGCGCGCCGACGGCTGGATGGATTGGGCGCAGACGGCCTTGCAGCCCGCCTTTTTGGTGGGCGTGTTCTGGGGCTATTACCGCACGCCCGAGGCGCAGCGCGACGTACCGGCCATTGCGCGCAGCCTGGCGGCCACCCACGCGTGCTTGCGGCAGCTGGACGCGGTGCTGGCCGCGCAGCCCTACCTCGACGGGCAGGCGTTGTCGCTCGCGGACATTCCCGCGGCCACGGCCTTGTACCGCTATTACGAACTGGACATCGCGCATGCGCCGCTGCCCAACGTGCGTGCCTGGTACGAGCGCCTGCAGGCGCGCCCGGCCTACCGCGAACACGTTATGGTGCCGTTTGGCGAATTGAAGGGGCGGCTGGATTTCTGACCTGGCAAGCCTGTTAATCTCGTGGCTGACCTTGTCGACGCGCAGGCTTGCGCGCCTGGCTGGCCGAAGCCCAGACGCAGTGTTTTAACGATCTCGACGCATGTCCATCCCCCTTACCGACTGGCCGCGCCATGCTCCTGACCTGGGCATCGCCGGTTTGCGCCTGCGTCCGCTGCATGAAGCGGATGCGGTTGACTGGCACGCCTATCTGCGTGACGAGGCCGTCACCCGTCACACCAGCTGGCAGCTGGACGGCCCGGACTCGCTGGTCCGGCTGATCCATGGCTACGCCGACCCCGCCGCCACGCACAGTGTGCGTCTGGCGATCGCGGGCGCCGACGATCGCCTGATCGGCACCATCGGCCTGAACGAGATCTCGCTGCCGGCCCGCCGCGCCGAAATCGCCTACGACATCGCGCCGCCATACTGGCGGCAGGGCATTGCCACGCAAGCGTGCGAGGTCTTGACCACCTGGGCGCTGCAAACGCTGGGCCTGGCCCGGGTGCAGGCCACGGTGCTGGACACCAACACCACCTCGGCGGGCGTGCTGGAACGTTGCCGCTTCCACCGTGAAGGCTTGCTGCACCACTACCGGGTGGTGCGCGGCGAACCTCGCCATTTCTGGATCTACGCGCGCATCTGGCCGCCGCCCATCGTCGGCGCGGAATGCGGCTGATGGATTCAAACCACCCCATGCAACGGACCCCCCACGAGGAAATGATGACGTCCGCTTTGATCGTGATCGATGTGCAACGCGCGCTGTTCGAGACCTCGCCGCCCCCCGCCGATGCCGACGCCGTGCTGGCGCGCATCAACGCTTTGACCGAACGCGCCCGCGCCGCCCAGGTGCCGGTGATCTACGTGCAGCATGAAGCGCCCGGTAGCCAGATGGACTACGGCCTGCCCGCCTGGCAACTGGACGTGCGGCTGCAACCGGCCGACGGTGACATCCGGGTGCGCAAGACCACGCCCGATTCTTTCCTGCGCACCGATCTGGCGGACGTGCTGGCGCGAGCCGGCGCCAGGCAACTGGTGGTGTGCGGCTATGCCAGCGAGTTCTGCGTCGACACCACCGTGCGCCGCGCGGCGGCGCTGGGCTTTCCGGTCACGCTGGCGGCGGATGCCCATACCACCCAGGACAAGCCGCACGCCCCCGGCGCGCAGATCCGCGCGCACCACAATGCCACGCTGTCGTCCATCGCCAGCTTTGGCGTCAAGATCGCGGCCATTCCCGCCGCCGACATCACCTTCGGCGGCACGGCCGCGCCCTGAACCGCCATGGATCCTGAACTGCTGTCGTTGCTGGTGACGCGTACCATGCCCTTTGGCAAGTACCAGGGCCATTTGATCGCCGACCTGCCCGGGCCCTACCTGGCGTGGTTCGCGCGCAAGGGCTTTCCGAAAGGCGAGCTCGGCCGTTTGCTGGCGCTGATGCTTGAACTGGACCATAACGGCCTGTCCGGCTTGCTGGATCCTTTGCGGACGGCGCCTCGTGCCTGGCCGGGCCAGCCGCCGGGGGACTCACCCGCCAAGCCAGCCGTCGTCAAAGCGTCTGGCGCCGGCGCATCATCGGCCGGCCCGTCCGGCGCGGCGACGTCCCCCAATCGGCCCGCCAAGCCCTGATCCGGGTGATGGAGCCGGTCGCGGGAAACCGCAAGAAACAACTCCGGCGGCGCGCGTAGCGTTTTGGCATGCCCGCCAGCCGCGCGCGGGGCTACCATAGACCGGCGCGCCGCAGGGCGGGGCAGTTGGCCCGGGTTTGCCGGGCGCGCACCAACGAAGAGAGGTCGCCATGAAAAAACTCCCGCTGTCCGCCGCCTTGCTGGCCCTGGCCTGCGCTGCCGGCGTGGCCCACGCGCAAAGCGCGGCGCCGGTCACCCAGGAATTCCAATATCCCAGCCAGCGCTCCAAGGACGGCAGCCTGTCGCCGCCCTCGACGCTGCGCATGACCGTCACGCCCGATCCGAATTCGGCGCCCGCCGCGATCCGCGATACCCCCGAAAGCCAGGCGCAGTATGTGCGTTGCCGCGAGGTCTCCGACCGCGCCGCAGTGTCCAACGCCCAGATGCAGGCAGGCGTGGCGCAATGCCTGCGGGAACTGGAGCAGCGGCGTCAGCAGCAGTAGGGGCCAAGGCGCCGCGTCCCGCGCCTAGGGCCTGTGCAAGGCGCCTGATAGGGTGAACTGGCCCTAGGCCTGACCGGCAACCACGGCGCTGCGGGCCGCGCCGCGGGCCCAGTACCAGGTCATCAGGCCGGCGGCCAGCACCACCGGCAGCATGGCCGCATTCAAGGCCTCCCATCCAAACCGGTCCAGCGCTGGCCCGGCGGCCAGTGTCGCCAGCGCCGTCGCGGCATAGCGCAGCATTTCGGCCGCGCCCTGGGCGCGGGCGCGTTCGGCCGGCCGGTACGACTGCGCCAGCAGCGTGGTGCCGCCGACGAACATGAAATTCCAGCCCACGCCCAGGCAGAACAGCGCCGCATAGAACGCGGGCAGCGACGGCGATCCCATGGCGATCAGTGCGCTGGCGATATTGAGCAGCATGCCGGCCCACAGCACGCGGGCCAGGCCGAAGCGCTGGATCAGCGCGCCGGCGAAGAAGGCCGGCGCATACATGCCGACCAGGTGCCATTGCATGATGCTGGCGCCGTCGCCGATGCTGTGGCTGCATGCCACGGCGGCCAGCGGAGCGGCGGTCATGATGAACATCATCGACACCGAGCCCACCACGTTGTTGGCCAGCGCCGCTACGAATATCGGCTGGCGCGCGACTTCGCGCAGCGGCCTGGCCGGCAGGCCCGCCTGCGCATCGCCGGCCTGGGCCGGCGCCTCCGTGTCGCGATAGAACCCCCACAACAGGACGGCGGACAGCAATGCCAAAAGCGCCACCATCAGGTACGCGCCAGCGAAGGTGACGGGGGCGAACAGGTCGCGGCTCCAGTTGGCCAGCGCGGGGCCGGCGATGGCGGCGATGACGCCTCCCGTCATCACCACCGAGATCGCGCGGGTCTTGGCCGCGGGTTCGACCGCGTCCGCCGCCGCCAGCCGGTAGTACTGGGCGAACGCCTGGAACACGCCGACCAGTGCGGTGCCGGCGCAGAAGGCCCAGAAGTCCGCGTGGAACACCGCCCACACCGAGAGGCCACCGCCCGCCGCCCCGGCCAGGGCGCCCAGCGCGAAGCCGTTGCGGCGGCCGATGCGCTGCATCAGCAGCGAGGCGAACCAGGTGACCAGCGCGCCGGCCACGGTGATCAGCGCGAAGGGCAGGGTGGACAGCGCCTTGTTGGGCGCCAGCATGTGGCCGGTCAGGGCCGTCAGGGTCAGGTCGATGGAGATGGCGGCGATGAACAGGCCCTGGCAGACGGCCAGCAGCCGGGCGTTGCGGTGGCCGGGGGCGGTACGGGATGACGGGCGCATAGGGGCGGCGAAGGAGAGAAGAACGGAGCCGGCCAGTCCGCGTCCCGTCTGCTGAACAGGCAGGGCGGCCATGACAAGCGCAGGGTTTGACAGCGCCTACTATAGCGGCGCACACTTTGGCGTAAATGACATAATTCCCTTAAAAAACGCCACATGCCTCACACCGTCGCCTTTCTGCTCGTGCCCAATTTCCAGCTGCTGGACATGTCCGGTCCGGCCGCCGTGTTCCAGATCGCTGGCGCCGAGGCGCCCACGGCCACGGGGCCGGCCTACACGGTACAAGTGGTGTCCGAGCACGGCGGCTTGGTGCGCAGCACCAGCGGCATCGAAATCCAGACCCGGCCATGGCGGGGGTTACGGGCCGACACGCTGATCGTGGCCGGCGGCGAAGGCGCGCGCGAGACCGCCGTGACGCCAGGCATGCGCCGCTATCTGCACGCGCAGCGGCAAGCGGGCAAGCGCCTGGCCAGCGTCTGCACCGGCGCGTTCGTGCTGGCGGGGGCGGGGCTGCTTGATGGTTTGCGCGCCACCACGCACTGGCGTCGCGCCGCGATGCTGGCGCGCAATCATCCGGGCGTGCGGGTCGATGCCGACAAGATCCATGTGCGCGACGGCGGCCTCTGGACGTCGGCGGGCATCACCGCCGGCATCGACCTGGCGTTGGCCATGGTCGAGGCCGACCTGGGCGCCGATGTCGCCGCCGCCACCGCCCGCGAGATGGTGGTGTATCACCGCCGCTCGGGCGGCCAGTCGCAGTTCTCGGCCTTGCAGGACCTGGCGCCCGACAGCGAGCGCATGCGCGCGGTGCTGGAGCACATCCGCGCCAACCTGGGCGCGGCCCTGACGGTGGAGCAACTGGCGGAAGTGGCTTGCGTCAGCCCGCGTCAGTTCCTGCGCAGCTTCAAGGCCGAAACCGGCGAAACGCCAGCCAAGGCGGTGGAGCGCATCCGCGCCGAGGCCGCGCGCGGCCAGATCGCGGCCGGTGGCAGCAGTATCGAGAGCATCGCGCGGCGCGTGGGCTTCACGGACAGCGAACGGATGCGGCGGGCGTTTTTGCGGGTCTACGGCCAGCCACCCCAGGCGTTGCGCCGCGCCGCCCGCAGCCAGGCGTCCACCGGCTGAATCGCGCGGTGGGCGTGAGGGGGGCAATAGTATTCATTGTTAGTCAACCCCGCGCCTGTTTCCGGAGCCGTCGCCGTGGCGCTTTTTCATGGCGGCGGCGCTGCGCCGCAGGGGGGGACATGGCGTTTCGGGCGGTTGCGGCTACACTTGTGCGCCGTTTTGCTTATTAGCCCCCGAATTCCCATGATTTCCACCGCATGCGGCGTCGACTTCGGCACGTCGAACTCCACCGTCGGCTGGAGCCGCCCCGACCAGCGCGCGCTTCTCGCCCTTGAAGACGGCAAGACCACCTTGCCCTCGGCCATTTTCTTCCACGACGAAGATGCCGAGGTCAGCTACGGCCGCGCAGCCATCTCCGACTACCTGGCCGGCTACGACGGGCGCTTGATGCGCTCGATGAAAAGCCTGCTGGGCAGTTCGCTGATCGATGGCTCGACCGAAGTGCAGGGCCGCTCGATTCCGTTCCGCGTGCTGCTGACGCGCTTTATCGCCGAACTCAAGCGCCGCGCCGAAACCGCCGCCGGCCGCGAATTCACGCGCGCGGTGCTGGGCCGGCCGGTGTTCTTCGTGGACGACAACACGGCCGCTGACCAAACCGCCCAGGACACGCTGGGCGAAATCGCGCGCAGCGTGGGTTTTACCGACATCGAATTCCAGTTCGAGCCGCTGGCCGCGGCATTCGACTACGAATCGCAGATCGACCGCGAAGAGCTGGTGCTGGTCATCGACATCGGCGGCGGTACCTCCGACTTTTCGCTGATCCGCCTGGGGCCGGGCCGCGCCGGCAAGCCCGATCGCCGCGAAGACATCCTGGCCTACGGCGGCGTGCACATCGGCGGGGTGGACTTCGACAAGCAGTTGAGCCTGGCGCACGTCATGCCGCTGCTGGGCCTGGGCAGCCAGTTGCGCAGCGGCAAGGACGTGCCGTCCACGCAGTACGGTAACCTGGCCTGCTGGCACACCATCAACCAGGCCTATACCCGCAAGTCCGCCGAACACTTCGCCTACATCCGCGCGGAAGCCGGCGACCGCGAAAAGATCGACCTGCTGCTCAATCTGATCAAGCAGCGCGCCGGCCACTGGGTCGCGGTACAGGTCGAAGAAGCCAAGATCGCCTTGTCCGAAGCGCCGTCCGCGCGCATCGACCTGTCGCGCATCGCGCCGGACCTGGGCGTGGATGTGACCCGTCCGTCGTTCGACGTCAGCGTGGCGCGCCTGATCGAAAAGGTCGAGCAGACCGTTGGCGTGCTGCTGCGCGACGCGGGGGTGTCCACGTCGGAGGTGGACACGGTGTTCTTCACCGGCGGCTCCAGCCGCGTACCGCGGCTGCGCGAAAGCGTTTCGGCCCTGGTGCCGGGCGCGCGTAGCGTTGAAGGCGACCTGTTCGGTAGCATCGGCGCCGGCCTGGCGCTGGACGCCCGCCGCAAGTTCGGCTGATTCAACCGCCAACCGGCTGGTCCTGACCGGCCGGGTGGCGCGCGCGCCGGCCTCGTTCCCCAGAGGTTTACCTGGCCAGCATCGCCGGCACGCGCTCGGCCAGCGCGTCGATCGCCACGCGGGTCTTGGACGGCAGGTAGCGCGCCTGCGGCCACACGGCATGTACTTCGTGCGCGGCCATCTTGTCGCCGTGCATCAGCACCTCCAGTTCGCCGGCGGCGACGTAACGCGTCAGCATCCAGCACGGCAGCCACGCCAGCCCCGCTCCCGCAATGGCGGCGTCGGCGATGGCCTGCAGGTCGTCCAGCCGCAGCCGCGGCGGCACAAACAGCTGGATCACCTGGCCGTCCGGCCCCATCACCGACCAGCCTTTTTCCACGCCGCCGTGGGCGTACACCACGCCCGCGTGCTGGCGCATTTCGTCCAGCGTGGCGGGGCGTCCGTGCGCGGCTATATAAGCCGGCGATGCGCCGATGCCCATGGTCTGCAGGCCCAGGCGGCGCGCCGCCAGGCTAGCGCTGTCGGGCAGGGGGCCGATGCGAATGCCCAGGTCGTAGCCTTCCTCGATCAGGTCCACCACGCGGTCGTTGAACGAGATGTCGATCTGCAATTGCGGATATTGCGCGGCCAGCTCGCGCAGCACGGGCGCCACGCAATGGCGGCCGAACACCAGCGGCGCGCTGACCCGCAGCCGTCCCTGCGGCGAACGGCGGCCGCTGTCCAGCTCGGCCTCGGCGTCATGCAGCTCGGCCAGCGCGCGCACGCAGCGGTCGTAGTAGGCCTGGCCGGCGTCGGTCAGGTTTTGCTGGCGGGTGGTGCGGTGGAACAGCCGCGTGCCCAGCCGGGCTTCGAGCCGGGCGATGGACTTACCCACCGCCGAGCGGGTCAGATTCAGGCGGTCGGCCGCCAGCGCGAAGCTGCCGGCCTCGGCCGCCTGCACGAAGACTTCGATGCCGCCCAGCCGGTCATGGGTCAGGGGAGTGGCCATGATTGATTGGTTCCTTTTGGGAATCATTCAGTGGAATAAATGCCGCCACTGGATCGTTTGGTTCCCGGATATCGTACCCTTACCGCGCCGCAACATCATGGGCGCCATCCAGAATCCCCCAATTCGAAGGAACATCGTCATGCAGGCATACCAGGTTATCGGCGGACAAGGCATCGGTTCGCTCAAGCGCGTGGCGCTGACCCCACGCGACCCCGGCCCCTATGAAGTGCGGGTGCGCATCAACGCCGTGTCGCTGAACTTCCGCGACCTGATGGTCGCCCGCGGCGACTACCTGAAGACCTCGGGCGGTCCGGTCGTGCCGGCGTCCGATGCAGCCGGCGTGGTGGTGGCTGTCGGCGCCGGTGTCACACGCTACAAGGCCGGCGACCGGGTCATGGGCGCGTTCATGCCCGACTGGATCGACGGCGAGCCAACACCCGCCAATACGGCCCTGGCCCCCGGCGCCGCGACCGACGGCGTGCTGGCCAGCGAGGTGATCTTCGCCGAGCACGGCCTGGTGGCCATCCCGGACTCGCTGTCCGACGAACAGGCCGCCACCTTGCCCTGCGCCGCCGTCACCGCCTGGAACGCGCTGTTCGTCGCCGGCCGCGCCCGCGCCGGCCAGACCGCGCTGCTGCTGGGCACCGGTGGGGTCTCGATCTGGGGCCTGCAACTGGCCAAGGCCGCGGGCCTGCGCGCCATCATCACCTCATCCAGCGCCGACAAGCTGGCGCGCGCCCGCGAACTGGGCGCCGACGGCCTGGTCAACTACCGCGAAACGCCCGAATGGCAGGACGAGGTGTTGCGCCTGACGGGCGGCGAAGGCGCGCACGTGGTGCTGGAAGTGGGCGGCGAGGGCACGTTGACGCGCTCGGTAGCGGCCGCCAGGATGGGCGGCAGCATCGGCATCATCGGCGGGGTCAGCGGTTTTGCCGCCACGCCCGTCTCGCCGCTGGCGCTGATCGCCGGCAACAAGCGGCTGGAAGGCATTTTCGTGGGCAGCCGCAAGATGCTGGAAGACGTGGCGCGCGTCGTCGACACTTCGCGCATCGCGCCGGTGATCGACCGGGTCTATGGCTTTGACGAGGTGCCCGCCGCGTTCGAGCACCTGGCCTCGGGCCGCCACTTCGGCAAGATCGTGATCCGCGTCAACGGCTGATTCCTTGGTGCGGCGCATGGGCGGCGCGCTGGGGCTTGCGGCGCGCCGCCAGTCTGTCAGGAACCCGTCGCGTGCGCGGTGGTAAGCTGCAATCCCGAGGCGGGTGCGCCCGCCGCGCCCGCCGCCTGAACGCTTCCACGCCGCGCCATGATCCACAAGCCCGATTCGCACCTGTTCGAAGAACTTGTCTCCACCGAGGCGCCCTACGAGGGCCGCTTTCTCAAGATCCGCAACGACACCGTCCGTCTGCCCAACGGCCACACGTCCACTCGCGAATATGTGGTGCATCCCGGCGCGGTGGTGGTGATCCCGCTGCTGGACGACGGCCGCGTGCTGCTCGAACGCCAGTACCGCTACCCGATCGGCCGCGTCATGACGGAATTCCCCGCCGGCAAGCTGGACCCGGGCGAAGACCCGCTGGCTTGCGGCAAGCGCGAGCTGCTCGAGGAAACCGGCTACACCGCCACGCAATGGGCCCGCGCCGGCGCCCTGCACCTGGCCATCGCCTATTCCACCGAGATCATCCACATCTACTTTGCCCGCGGCCTGCGCGCCGGCCCGCAGCAACTGGACCCGGACGAATTCCTGGATGTCTTCAGCGCCCAGCCGGCCGACCTGTTCGCCGCCTGCGCCAAGGGCGAGGTCACCGACGCCAAGACCCTGACCTGCGTGCTGTGGCTGCAGAACGCGCTGTCCGGCGCCTGGCAGCTGGACTGGCAAGACCACCCGGCCTGATTGGCCGAGCCAGCCCCCTGGATATGGCCTGCCAGTGCGAGGCTCCTTTCTAGTGTCAACAGGCCCTAGGTTCCGCCATGCCCACCTATCCCGTGCTGCTGCAGCCGTCCGGCCTGCGTTTCGAGGCCGACGCCGACACGCCCGTGCTGCTTGCCGCGCAGGCGGCGGGCATCAAGTTGCCTAGCTCGTGCCGCAACGGTACCTGCCGCGCCTGCATGAGCCTGCTGCTGGACGGCGAGATTGCCTACCGCATTGAATGGCCGGGCTTGTCGCGCGACGAAAAGGAAGAGGGCTGGATCCTGCCCTGCGTGGCCCATGCCTGTACGCCGCTGGAAATCCAGTCGTTGCAGGCCGAACGCATTGAAGCGGCGCCGCCGGCGTCGCCACGGCCCCTGACCGGGGCGCGGCGTTAGGCGGCATGGGGCCGGGCGCCGATGCGTCGGGCGCCGCCGCGTCGGGCGCCGCGGCACTTGGCACCCCGGCGTCCCGGGCCGGCCGTGGCAGCGGCCCGCCGGCCCCCGTCATTCATGCTTGTGCATGGCCGACTGATGCTTGGTGTCGCGCATGGTCGCGTACACCAGCAGCGAAATGAAGATCACGCCCGCCAGGTAGTAGTAGAACCATTGCTCGTGGCCCTGCTGCTTGAACCACAGGGCAATGGCGGGCGCGGTGCCGCCGAAGATCGAGACCGTGATGGCATACGGCACCGCCACGCCGGTCGCGCGGATGTTGGTGGGAAACAGCTCGGCCTTCACCACCGCGTTGATCGAGGTGTAGCCGGCCGTGAACACCCACGCCGCGCAGATCAGCAGGAAGGCCAGGTAGGGCGACTTGGTGTGCGACAGCGTCATCAGGATCGGCACCGTCAGCGCCGCGCCCGCCACGCCGAAGAACACCAGCAGCGGCTTGCGGCCAATCTTGTCCGACAGCGCGCCATACAGCGGCTGCAGGATCAGCGCGAAGATCAGCGATGCGGCGATGACGTAGGTGGTGACGATGTCCGAGAACCCCGAAGTCTGCCGCACGAACGTCTGCATGTAGGTGGTGAAGGTGTAGAACGCCGCCGTGCCGCCGGCCGTCAGGCCCACCACGATGGCGACCTCGCGCGGATAGCGCAGCAGGCCGCGCAGCGAACTGGTCTGCGGCTTGCGTTTGCTGGCTTCCTTGTACGAATCCGTTTCCGGCATGTCGCGCCGCATCAGCGCGGTGATGACGGCCAGCATCGCGCCGATCACGAACGGAATGCGCCAGCCCCATTCCACCAGTTGCTCATGCGTCAGGAACACGTTCTGCAACAGCAGCAGCACCAGGATCGCGCACAGCTGGCCGCCGATCAGCGTGACGTACTGGAAGCTGGAATAGAAACCGCGGTGCTCCGGATCGGCGATCTCGGTCAGGTAGGTGGCGCTGGCGCCATACTCGCCGCCCAGGCTCAGGCCTTCGATCACGCGCGCCAGGGCCAGCAGCGCTGGCGCGGCCAGCCCGATGGACGCATAGGTGGGCGTGACCGCGATGATGAGCGAGCCCACGCACATCATGCCCACCGACACCATCAGCGACAGCCGCCGGCCGTGCCGATCGGCCAGGTGCCCGAACAGCCAGCCGCCCAGCGGCCGCACGATGAAGCCGGCCGCGAACAGCGTAGCGGCATTGAGCTGCTGGACGACGGGATCGTGAGAGGGGAAAAAGGCGGGGGCGAAGTACAGGGCGAAGGCGGTATAGGCGTAGAAGTCATACCATTCCACCAGGTTGCCCATGGAGCCGACGAAGATCGCCTTGATGCGGCGTTTGGCGTCGGGCATGTCCAGATACGATTGGGTCATCGCTGTCTTCCAGGGAAGTCCGTACCCCCTTATCTTGCGCCTGTGGATGCAAAAATGCACCCCCGTATCCCATTGAATTTGTTCAGTTTTTAGTCAGAATTGGTGGGCGGGCGGCAGGTCGCGCGCCACGCCGCGGGGCGGATTGCAAGCAGAGGGGGGCGTTACTTGCCTGGCGGCGCAATGACCGTGCAGGCGGCCGCGCCCGCGGGCGCGATGGCGTTTTCGCCCAGCAAGGCGCGCACACCGCAGACCGAGCTGAACATGCCCTTGTTCTCGTGTCCTACGCCGGTCACTTCGAAGCCGGCGCGGTGCAGCGTCACGGGCTTGGCGCCGCGGTTGGCCACGATGCGTTCGTATTGCAGATAGGCCGTGCCGCGCGCCAGGCGGGTCGCGCCCTGGGCTTCGGCGCCGCAGGTCTTGTCCAGCAGCCGGTGTTCGGGGTTGTTGTCGGCGCCGCCCAGCAGGTAGGTCACGTCGCGCGCCGCGTAGCGCACGAACAGCTTGGCGTCGTCGGCGTCGCGGGCGTAGGCGGGCAGCTTGTCGGTGCCGTACTTGTATTGGTTGTAGGTGGGGCAGATGCCGCGCTCGTAGGGCGCGTAGCCCTTGCCGTCGGGGCGCGGGCGCTCGTTGGTGAGGTACAGGTAGGACGAGGGGTTGGCCACCACGTAGCGCAGCGCCACGCCGTCGCGGCGCAGCGGGCCGTCGATCTGGTTCAGCACGGCGTAGCGCTGGATCAGCTGGCCGCCGCCGGAATGCCCGGCCAGCACGATGCCGGCCAGCGTGGGCAGGCGCTTGCGGTCGTCCAGGCTGCGCAGCAGGTCGTCGATCACCTGGAACGCACTGACCGGCGCCGGGCGGCCTGCCGCCTGTACGCTGTCTTCGCCGTCTTCCCAGCTGGATTTGCGCCAGGCCGCCATGCCGGCGAAGCCCGAATCGATCACGCCGACAAAGCGCGGCGCCAGGATCAAGGTGTCGTTGGCGCGGGCCGGGTTGGCGGCCAGCAGCGTGGCGGCGGTTTCGTAGTAGTTGTCGGCGTTGCGCCTGACGCCATGAAAAACGATGACGATCTGCTTGATATCGCGCAGGTCATCGCGCGCGAGGTTCCGGTTAGCATAAACCGGTATCTTGTAGCGGCGCCCCGGCTTGCCCAGTTCCAGCGTCTGCCAGCGTGGCACGGCCACGCGTTTGGGCGCGGGCACCGGCTCGTCGTAGTCGTAGGGGTCGGGCAGCGGGGTTTGCGCGCGCGCGCCCAGGGGCGAAAGCAGCGCCAGGGCAAGCGCCGCCCCTGCCCATGCCCGAGGGGCGCGCCAGCGGTGCGCAGTCGGCGTAGGGGCGGCGGGCGCGCGGCGCATGGCGCGGGCAGGCTGGGTCAGCAGCCTTCGTGACCCAGCAGTTGCTTGAGCGCGGGCTGGTCCAGGATGCGGACTTCGCGCTGGTTGATGCGGATCAGGCCATCGCGCGCAAAGCGCGAGAACAGCCGGCTGACCGTTTCCAGCGTCAGGCCCAGGAAGTTGCCGATTTCCTCGCGGCTCATGCGCAGCACGAACTCGGTGGACGAATAGCCCAGCGATGCGTAGCGTTGCGACAGGTTCAGCAGGAAGGCGGCCAGGCGTTGCTCCGAGCGCATCGATCCCAGCGAGGCCAGCATCTGGTGCGAACGGGTGATCTCGCGGCTCATGAGGCGGCGGAACTGCTGCTGCAGCGACGGCAGGTGCGTGGCGACGCGGTCGACTTCGGTCAGGCGGATCACGCAGACCTCGGAGTCTTCCAGCGCGACGGCGGCCGACACGTGCTTGCCGTCCAGCATGCCGTCCATGCCGACGATTTCGCCGGGCAGGTGAAAGCCGGTGATCTGGATCTGGCCGGTGGCGTCTTCGAGCTGCGTCTTCAGGCTACCGAAGCGCACGCCGTAGACGGCGTCCAGCGGGTGGTCCAGCGAATACAGCGTCTTGCCTTTTTCAAGGCGCACACGCTCTTTCACCAGTTCGTCGAGCTTTTCTACTTCGGCGGCGGCCATGCCGACCGGGACACACACGTGGCCCAGCATACACGTGGAACAGTGGGCGGCATCAGGGGCAACGGGAACCCGTTTTTGCATACGATGACCTCTATAGTGCCCGGGCCTGGCGGGTAGCCGGGGCGGGCGTAAAGCGTGAGACAGGTATCTATTGTAGTCCGTTGTTACTACGGGTGTCTTACGGAGCGGGTTATCGCAAGTCTTCGCGGCCGGCCTGCGGCTGTCGCGGCGGGCGCTGGGTTCGCGTCTATCTGGCGGCCTGCGGGCCGCGGGCCCGCCGGTAGGCGACCCAGTCGTCGTCCGCCACGTCCACCGCCGCGCCGCGGTGGGCGGGATCGATAGGGTAGTACTCGCAAGCCACGGGGGCGGCGTCCGGCGGCGCCAGGGGCTGGGCCAGCACGGGACGGCGCACGAAGCAGCAGGGCTGGCCGGGCGCGTATTCCTCGATCTCGTCCATCAGGGCGACCAGCGCCGGGGTGACCTCGTAGAGGTCGCCCCGCACCCGGCGTCCGTCCGCGACCGGGATCAGCCCGGGCCAGGCGCCGAAGTCCACCAGCACGCCCGGCACCGTGGCCGGGCCGACGTAGCGGGCGGGCGGCAGGCCGCGGCGGGCGGCGGCTTGCGCCAGATCATTGATTTCGCCCGCGCGTAGCGTGCCGTAGACAAAAACGTATATGCTCATAGTTCAGATTGTTGCTGTACGCGGATCCCGTCCACGAGGCCCGGCCAGGTGTTGAAATTCTCGCATCCGGCCGCATATTCAGGTCATCGAGCCCGCCGGCGTGTTTCGGTCAGGCTCCCCAACAAGCCACTACGACCATTATGCGATTCGACAAACTGACTACCAAGTTTCAGCAAGCCTTGGCCGACGCCCAGAGTCTGGCCGCCCGTAACGACCATCCCTATATCGAGCCCGTCCACGTGCTGTCGGCGCTCCTGTCCGACCCCGACAGCGGCGCGGGCAGCCTGCTGGCGCGCGCCGGTGTGGCCGTCAACCGGCTGCAGCCGGCCCTGGAAAGCGCCTTCAAGTCGCTGCCGCAGGTGCAGGGCGAAGACAACGTCCAGGTGGGCCGCGATCTGCAGTCCGTGCTGACCCGCACCGACAAGGAAGCCGCGCGCCGCGGCGATACCTATATCGCCAGCGAGCTGTTCCTGCTGGCGCTGGCCGACGACAAGGGCGAGGCCGGCCGTATCCTGCGTGAAGCGGGCCTGCAGAAAAAGGCCTTGGAAGCGGCCATCGATGCCGTGCGCGGCGGTGAAAACGTGTCCGGCGCCGAAGGCGAATCCAACCGCGAGGCCCTGTCCAAGTACACCATGGACCTGACCGAGCGCGCCCGCCAGGGCAAGCTCGACCCGGTGATCGGCCGCGACGACGAAATCCGCCGCACCATCCAGATCCTGCAGCGCCGCACCAAGAACAACCCGGTCCTGATCGGCGAACCCGGCGTGGGCAAGACCGCCATCGTCGAAGGCCTGGCGCAACGCATCGTCAACGACGAAGTGCCCGAAACCCTGCGCGGCAAGCGCGTGCTGTCGCTCGATCTGGCCGCGCTGCTGGCTGGCGCCAAGTTCCGCGGCGAATTCGAAGAGCGCCTGAAGGCCGTGCTGAAAGAACTGTCGCTGGACGACGGCAGCAACATCGTCTTCATCGACGAGCTGCACACCATGGTCGGCGCCGGTAAGGCCGAAGGCGCGATGGACGCGGGCAACATGCTCAAGCCGGCGCTGGCGCGCGGCGAGTTGCATTGCATCGGCGCCACCACGCTGGACGAATACCGCAAGTACATCGAGAAGGACGCCGCCCTGGAACGCCGCTTCCAGAAGGTGCTGGTCGACGAACCCGATGTCGAGTCCACCATCGCCATCCTGCGCGGCCTGCAAGAACGCTACGAAATCCATCACGGCGTCGAGATCACCGACCCGGCCATCGTGGCCGCGGCCGAGCTCTCGCACCGCTACATCACCGACCGTTTCCTGCCCGACAAGGCCATCGACCTGATCGACGAGGCCGGCGCGCGCATCCGCATGGAAATCGATTCCAAGCCGGAAGTGATGGACAAGCTCGACCGCCGCATCATCCAGCTCAAGATCGAGCGCGAGGCCGTCAAGAAGGAAACCGACGACGCCTCCAAGCGCCGCCTGGGTGTCATCGAGGAAGAACTGCAAAAGCTGCAACGCGAATACAACGACTTCGAGGAAATCTGGAAGGCCGAAAAGGCCGCCGTGCAAGGCACCCAGGCCATCAAGGAAGAAATCGACAGCGTGCGCGCCGAAATGGCTGAATTGCAGCGCAAGGGCCAGTTCGACAAATTGGCCGAGCTGCAATACGGCAAGCTGCCCGATCTGGAAGCGCGCCTGAAGGCCGCCGAAGTGGGCGCGGCCCAGGCCGCCGAAGAAGCCGAAGGCGGCGAAGGCCGGCCGCGGCTGTTGCGCACCCGTGTCGGCGCCGAGGAAATCGCCGAGGTCGTGTCGCGCGCCACCGGTATTCCGGTGTCCAAGATGATGCAGGGCGAACGCGAAAAGCTGCTGCACATGGAAGACTACCTGCACAAGCGCGTGGTGGGCCAGGACGAGGCCGTGCGCCTGGTGTCCGACGCCATCCGGCGTTCGCGCGCCGGTCTGGCGGACCCCGCGCGCCCCTACGGTTCGTTCCTGTTCCTGGGCCCCACCGGCGTGGGCAAGACCGAACTGACGCGCGCGCTGGCCGAGTTCCTGTTCGACTCCGAAGAGCACATGATCCGCATCGACATGAGCGAGTTCATGGAAAAGCACTCGGTGGCGCGGTTGATCGGCGCGCCGCCCGGATACGTGGGCTACGAAGAAGGCGGCTACCTGACCGAGGCCGTGCGCCGCAAGCCGTATAGCGTGGTGTTGCTGGACGAAGTCGAAAAGGCGCACCCGGACGTCTTCAACGTGCTGCTGCAAGTGCTGGACGATGGCCGCCTGACCGACGGCCAGGGCCGCACGGTGGACTTCCGTAATACGGTCATCGTGATGACGTCGAACCTGGGTTCGCACCATATCCAGAGCCTGGCCGGCAAGCCCTACGACGTGGTCAAGGAAGTGGTCTGGGACGAGCTCAAGCAGACGCTGCGGCCCGAGTTCCTGAACCGCATCGACGAAGTCGTGGTGTTCCATGGCCTGGAAGCGCAGCACATCGAGTCCATTGCGCGCATCCAGCTGCGCCGCCTGGCCGAGCGCCTGGAAAAGCAGGAGATGCGCCTGGAAGTGACCGAACCGGCGCTGGCGGAACTGGCCCGCGGCGGCTTCGATCCGGTGTTTGGCGCCCGCCCGCTCAAGCGCGCGATCCAGCAGCAGATCGAGAACCCGGTCGCGCGGTTGATCCTGGAAGGCCAGTTCGGCCCGCGCGACGTGGTGCCGGTGGACTGGCGCGACGGCAAGTTCGTCTTTACGCGCACGCTGCAGTAATCCGCGCCATCCGCTGCGCGGGTCTCATGGCCTCGCGCAGCAAAAAAAGGCCCCGCCCGGGAAACCGGGCGGGGCCTTTTTGCGGTCTGGCGCCGGCTTTGGGCAGCGCCGCCCGACCTGCGTCCTATGGGGCCGCGTAGTCCTCCTGCTGGTTGCGCAGCTGTCTGCCCAGGCCTTGCAGCGACCGCAGCGCCAGGGCCAGGCCGCGCCGGGTGTCCTCGTCCCTGAATAGCTGGAACAGGCCCGTCAGACCCGGCGGCTGCGCTTCCTTGAGTCCCTGGGCCTGCGCCGCGCGCCAGGCATTGGCCAGCGTCCAGGCGGCGCCCGACGCCTGCTCCGACAAGGCGCCCAGTTTTTCCACCATGGGCGCATCGAGCAGGTCCACCAGGTCGGAAGCCAGCGCCAGCAGGTCGACCACGTTGTCCAGCCGTCCGCTGTCGGCCAGGGGCCGCAGCTTGTCCGCCAGCAGCGTCAGGCTGTCGCCGCCATCGATCGCTTGCGGCGCGTCCAGGGCGCTGGCGCATCGGTCGGCCGCCGGCAGGGTGTTGTCGTGATGGGCGTTCATAGCATTCCCCTGGCGACGGACCAATACAGGCCCCGGTTGAAACCATGGCGCAGCAAGCCGCCCAGCTTGGTGGGCGGCGTGGGCCGTACATCGTGCGTGTAGTCGTACCAGAGCGGCATGCCGGCGTTCAGCCCCATCTGTGCGACGGCCTGTACACGGCCTTCATAGACACTGGTGGGGTGGCCCAGCCGGATTTCGCCGGCGATGTTGTTGGCGATGACCGGGGCCTGGTTGTGGCATGAGCCGCCGGCCTTGCTGACGGGCAGGTCCACGGTGTCGCCAATCACGTACACATTGCGCAGTCCGTAGACCTGCAGGGTCTCGTGATCGGTGGGCAGCCAGCCTTCGTTGTCAGGCGCCTGCGAGGCGCCTGACTCCAGCACCGCGTCCACCGCGCGGATGGGCGGGGTGGCCATCAGGATGTCGAACGGCTGCTCCGCGCCTTCCTCCGAATAGGCGATACGGCGTTCAGGGTCCACCTTGGCCAGCGTGAAGCCGCGCTGAAAACGGATGCCGCGCTGCTCGAAAATCGCGGGCAGGACTTCGCAGGTTGGTTGCTGCAGGAACAGGCAGTTGCGCAGCAACTGGGCGGTGGTGGGATAGGTGTAGACGATCTCGACACGGTCGCGAACGCCCCGGCGGCGCAGGTAGTCGTCCAGCATCAGCGTGGTTTCGATGGGGGCGATGCCGCACTGGTGCGGCACGTTGGGCGTCTTGGGGAACGTGACGCTGACGAATACGCGGCCCCGTTCGATCCTGGACAGCCGGTCAGCCAGTTGCCGGGCAGGCTCGTATTGGTAGAAATGGTCGCCCGCTTCCCGCAGGCCTTCGATGCGCTCGGGGGCCGGCACGCAGCCGGTGGCAATCACCAGGTAGTCGTAGCCGTAGCGCTTGCCGCTGCGCGTGGCCAATTCCTGCGTGTTGAAATCGAAGCGTGTGACCTTGTCCACGCGGAATTCGATTTCGGGGCGCAGCAGGGAACGTTCGGGGCGCTTGAGTTCTTCCTGGAAGAACAGGTTGAACGCCACATACATGAAGGCTGGCTTGTAGTAGTGATCCGGCGAATCGGACAGCAGCAGGATGCTGACCTCGCCCCGAGACACCTCGGCATACAGCTTATGAACCAGTTGGTTGGCCAGCATGGTGCCGCCGACCCCGCCACCTACGACAACAATTCGCTTGCTCATAAAAATCCTCCAGTGAGAATAATCAGGAACCAAGTGCAGTTGCCCGTTCATATGTAGCAAGAGCGGGGTGGCGGGTCAATCAAATAACTGTTTCTTATAAAAGAGAATCCTCACGGGTCGTGCGAAGGCACGCGGCTCAGTATCCCAGCGCGGGATCGGCGCAGGTGCCGGGCCGGCCGCCCGCCAGCACCGTGCGCAGGTTGTCCAGCGTTTGCCGGGCAATCGCCGCGGCCGGCGTACGGGTGGCGATGTGGGGGGTGACCAGCACATTCGGATGGCGCCACAGCGGATGGTCCGATGGCAGCGGCTCCTGCGGCGTGGCGTCCAGCGTGGCGTACGCCAACTGGCCGCTGTCCAGCGCCGCCAGCAGCGCGGCAGGGTCCAGGTGTTCGCCGCGGCCGGCATTGACCACGTGGGCGCCGCGGGGCAACTGCGCGAAGGTGGCGGCGCCGAGGAAGCCGCGGGTGTCGTCAGTCAGCGGCAATAGGCACACCAGCGTGTCGGCCTCCGCCAGCAGGGCCGGCAGGCCGTCCGGGCCGTGGTGGCCGGTGATGCCGGCCGGCAGGTCTGGCTTGGGCGTGCGGCTCCAGCCGGACACGCGGTAGCCCAGTGCGGCCAGCGCCTGCGCGGCAGCCAGGCCCAGCCGGCCCAGCCCGGCGATGGCGACACGGTGTTCGGACGGCGGCACGATGGGGCTTTCGCGCCAGAGGCCCTGGGCGCTGTTGCGCACATAGTCGCGGAAGTGGCGGTGGTGGTGGATCACCGCCCAGGTCACATAGGTGCTCATGCCGGCCGCCATGCCGGCTTCGGCCACGCGGCATACCGGCACGTGGCGCGGCAGGGCCGGGTCGGCGTAGAGGTGGTCCACGCCCGCGCCGATCGACTGGATCAGGCGCAGGTTGGGCAGCGCGGCCAGCAGGCCGGCGGGCGGCAGCCAACAGACCGCGGCGTCGATGTCGGCCGGGTTGCCCAGGTCGTCGGCGGTGCGCCAGGCGATGTCGGGCCGCAGGGCCTGGAAGGCGGGCACCAGGTAGCGCATGTCCAGCACGCGGCTGAGCAGGGCAACGCAGGGCGGCCGGTCCAGGGCCGGGGCAGCGGCGGCGAGGACGGCGCTCATGCGGCCACCGCCGCGCGCCGGGCGCGTCCAGAGACGATGCTGGCAAAGTCCGGCACCGCCTGTACCAGTTCGCGCGTGTAGGCCTGTTGCGGTTCGCGGATGACCTGGGCGGCCGGCCCGCATTCGATGATGCGGCCTTGCTGCATGACGGCGATGCGGTCGCACATCTGCGCGGCTACGCGCAGGTCGTGGGTGACGAACAGCATGCTCAGGTGGAAGCGTTCGCGCACGCTGGCGAACAGGTCCAGCACCTGCGCCTGTACCGAGACGTCCAGGGCCGACACGGGCTCGTCCGCCACGATCAGTTCGGGCTCGGATGCCAGTGCGCGGGCGATGCCGATGCGCTGGCGCTGGCCGCCGGAAAACTCGTGCGGGTAGCGGCTGGCGGCGTCCGGATTCAGGCCCACCAGTTGCAGCAGTTCGGCCGCGCGGGCGCGGGCTCGTTCGGGCGCCATGCCCTGCGCCAGCGGGCCGGCCATGATCGAACGGCCCACGGTGTGGCGCGGGTTGAGCGAAGCCTGCGGGTCCTGGAACACCATCTGCACCCGGCCCATGGCCGGGCGCGCGCCGCGGGGCTGGCCGTTGAAGAGGATCTGGCCATCGTCCTGCGGCAACAGGCCCGCGATGCAGCGGCCCAGCGTGGATTTGCCCGAGCCGGATTCGCCGACCAGGCCCAGCACCTCGCCGCGCCGCAGCGTGAAGCTGATGCCGCGCATGGCGGCGGTTTCGCGGCCGCGCCGGAACAGGCCGCCGCCGGACACGTAGGTTTTCTTCAGGTCACGCACGTCCAGCAGCACCGGCTGCGGGTCGGCGCTGCGGGCGCTTGCCGGCATGCCGTGCGGAATCGCGGCGATCAGCTTGCGGGTGTAGTCGTGGCGGGGCCGGCCCAGCACCTCGTCGGCCGTGCCGGCCTCGACGATCTCGCCCAGCTGCATGACGGCAACGCGGTCGGCGATCTGCGAGACCACGCCGAAATCGTGGGTGATGAACAGCACGGCGGTGCCGTGCCTGGTCTGCAGGTCGCGGATCAGGTCCAGGATCTGCGCCTGGGTGGTGACGTCCAGCGCCGTGGTCGGTTCGTCGGCGATCAGCAGCGCCGGCTCCAGCATCAGCGCGCAGGCGATCATGACGCGCTGGCGTTGCCCGCCCGACAGGCGGCCGGGGTAGCTGGCCGCGATGCCTTCTGGGTCCGGCAGGCGCACGTCGCGCAGCGCGCCGATGATGCGCGCCTGCTTGTCGGCGGCCGACAGCTTCACGTGCGCGTCCAGCGCTTCTTTGAGCTGGTCGCCGATGCGCATGACCGGATTCAGCGCCGACATCGGGTCCTGGAAGATCATGCCGATACGGTTGCCGCGCAGGGCGCGCCATTGCGGTTCGGCCAGCGTCAGCAGGTCATGGCCCTGGAACACGATGCCGCCGGCCACCGGGGCTACCATGGGCTGGGGCAACAGGCCCATGACGGCGTTGGCGATCATGGATTTGCCCGAGCCGCTTTCGCCCACGATGCACAGGGTTTCGCCTCGGCCGATGGACAGGCTGGCCTCTTTCACCGCCAAAGGACGGTCGGCGCCGGCGGGCAGGCGGATGGACAGGCCGCGGAGCTCGAGCAGGGCGTCGGCGGCGGCCGGGGCCAGCGGCTCGGCGGCCAGCACGCTGTCGGCCCGCTTGTCGAGGGCGAGGATATCGGCGGGGTTCATGCGCGGCTCCTCGGGTCCAGCCGGGTGTTCAGGCCGTCGCTCAGGCCTTCCCCGATCAGGTTCAGCGCCAGCACCGTCAGCAGGATGGCCACGCCGGGGAACAGGCTGATCCACCAGGCTTGGCGCAGCGCGGTGCGGGCCGCGCCGATCATGTAGCCCCAGCTCATCACGTTGGGGTCGCCCAGGCCCATGAAGCTCAGGCTCGATTCCAGCAGGATGGCGGTGGCCACCATCAGCGAGCCCATCACGACGATGGGGGCGGCGGCGTTGGGCAGGATCTGCGTGATGATGATGCGCAGGTTGGATTCGCCGGCCAGATGGGCGGCATGCACGAAATCGCGGTGGCGCAGCGTCAGGAACTCGCTGCGCACCAGCCGGGCGACGGGTGGCCACGACACCAGCGCGATGGCGGTCACGATGGACCCGACCGAGGGCTGGAATATCGCCACCAGCACAATGGCCAGTGCGAAGCTGGGAATGGCCTGGAACAGCTCGGTAAAGCGCATCAGGCCGGTATCGATCCAGCCGCCGTAGTAGCCGGCCAGCGCGCCGACCGACACGCCGATGAGCAAGCCCGCCAGCGTGGAGATCAGGCCGATCAGCAGCGAGATGCGCGCGCCGTAGGCCAGGCCCGAACCGATGTCGCGGCCCATGGTGTCGGTGCCGAACGGCAGGCCGCCCATGTCCAGCGGCGGCAGGAAGGGGCGCTGCACCATGGCCCAGGGATCGTGCGCGGCCACCAGCGGCGCGGCCAGCGCCAGCAGCAGCACCGCCGCCATCACGGCCAGGCCGGCCAACGCGCCTTTATTGCGGCGGAAACGCCGCCAGAATCCGTTGTTCATTGCAGTTCTATCCTCGGATCGGCCAGCGTGTAGAGCAGGTCGGTGATGATGTTGAAGGCCACGGCCAGTGCCGCGGTGACCAGGAACGTGCCCAGCAGCAGGTTGTAGTCGCGCTGCACCAGGGCATCGAACATCAGCCGGCCGATGCCGGGCCACGCGAACACGGTTTCGATCAGCACCGTGCCGCCCACCATCGAGCCGGCCTGGATGCCGGCCAGGGTGATGACCGGCAGCAGCGCGTTCCGGAGGATGTGGCGGCGCTGGATGCGGCGCGGCGACAGCCCCTTGGCGCGGGCGGTCTTGACGAAGTCCATCTGCGCCACCTCCAGCATGGCCGTGCGCGTCATGCGGGCATACACGGCCATGTAGAACAGCGCCAGCGTGGCGGCCGGCAGCACCAGGTGGCTGGCGATATCGGCCACGCGCGCCAGCCCCGCATGGCCCGCCCCCACCGTTTCAAAACCGAAGCCCGGCAGCCATTCCAGCTTTACCGAGAACAGCAGCACCCCCATCAGCGCCAGCCAGAACAGCGGCGTGGCGTAGAACAGCATCGAGAGTGTGCTGACCAGGCTGTCCAGCCAGGACCCCGCGCGGGCACTGGTCCAGGCGCCTAGCGCCACTCCCGCGGTCAATGACACGACGAAGGCGGTCAGCGTCAGGAGCAGCGTGGCCGGCAGGCGTTCGCCGATCAGGCTCATGACCGGACGTTGCTGCCGGTACGAATCCCCCAGGTCCAGCCGCGCGGCGTGGCTCAGATAGGTGGCCAGTTGCTGCGGCAGGGGCTTGTCCAGTCCGAAGCGTTCGCGTACCTGCGCCATGAAGACTTCGTCGGAAGCGCCGGCTTCCCCGGCCATGACGGTGGCCGGATCGCCGGGCGCGGCGCGGATCAGCAGGAAATTGATGACCGCGATCAGGGCCAGCACCAGCAGGCCCTGCACGATGCGGCGCATCAGGTAAGCGAGTTTCTTCATGCGGCATTCCCCCAGTCTGGATCGGCGCGGTTCAGGCCAGCGTGGCGCGCGCGAGGCTGTCGTTCAAGCCGATGCCTGAATTGATCAGGTTCTTGACGTTGTTGCGATACAGCGTGGGGAACTGCAATTCCAGCAGCCAGGCCACCGGCACGTCGTCGACCAGGACGCGCTGGACTTCTTCGTACAGCTTGCGGCGGGCCTCGGGGTCGGCTTCGCGCGCGCCGCGTTCGAACAGGTCGTCGACCTTGGGGTTGCTGTAGCCCTCGACGTTGTTCCAGGGCGAGCCTTTGGCGATCGTGGACGTGAGGTAGTTGCGGCTGACGCCCAGGGCCGCGTCGCCATACTGGTACAGGTAGCAGAAGGCGATGTCGTAGTCCCAGTTGGCGGTCTTTTCGCTCCAGCCGGCGACGTCGGTGGCCGTCATTTCCAACTTGATGCCGGCTTCGGCCAGGTTCTGCCGGACGATTTCGGCGAAGCGCTGCCAGGTCTCGCCATAGGGCAGCGGCAGCAGGCGCAGGGTCTGGCCCTTGTAGCCAGCTTCCTTGAGCAATTGCTTGGCGCGCGCCACGTCGCGCGGATAGCGCGTGACGTCGTCGGTGTGGTAGCGCACGCTGCTGTTGAACGGGCCGGTCGCCACTTTGCCAAAGCCGTACCAGGCCACGTTGCGCATGGCTTCGCGGTCCAGCGCATACATGATGGCGCGGCGCACGCGCACATCGCCCAGCAGCGGATGGCGGTTGTTCAGCCAAAGAAAGGAGTGCGGGCCGAAGAATTCCCAGCCCTTGGTGGTGATGTCCACATTGGGCAGGCTCTTCAAGCGGGCGATGTCGAAGTATTCGACGGTGCCGCCGGGCAGCACATCCAGCTTGCCGGATTCGAACGCGGCGGCGCGCGAGGCGGCGTCGGGAATGACGTGGAAGTACACCGTCTCCACGCTGGGCAGGCCGGGCTCATGGTATTGCTCGTTGCGCACCAGCTGTATGTAGGAGCCGCGGCGCCATTCCTTGAACTTGTAGGGGCCGGTGCCGATGGGCGTGTTATTGGCCGGGTTGTTCAGGTAGTCGGTGCCTTCGTAGATATGGCGCGGGACCATGGGCATGGTGCCGCTTTCGAACAGGCCCAGGAAAGGGCCGAACGGGCGCGGCAGGCGGAATTCGACGGTGTGGTCGTCCAGCGCCTTGATGCTGTCGACGAAGGCCAGGCCGGCGCGCAGCCGCGACTGGGTCTTGCGCAGGAACTGGTCGACGCTGAAGACCACGTCGTGCGCGGTGAAGGGCTTGCCGTCATGCCACAACACGCCCTGCTTGAGCGTGAAGGTGTAGACGGTGGCGGTGTCGTTGACCGTCCAGGACGCGGCCAGGCCCGGCATGGGCTCCAGCTTTTCGTCGTAGCGCAACAGGCTTTCGTAGATGTTGCCGCCGATCATCTGCGTCGGGCCGTTCTGCACGATGCCCAGCATCAGGCCGGGTGGCTCGGGTTGCACGGCGATGTTCAGCACGCCATTGCGCGCGGCCGCGGCCCAGGCGGGCAGGGCGGCGGCGCCGCTCCACCAGCCGGCCGCGGCAGCGCTTGAAATCAGAAAGTCGCGTCGGTTCATGAGGTTCTCCTGGTGACGGGGCCGGGGTGGCGGGAAGGGGAGCGCGGCGCGGTCAGGCGCCGGCGGGTTCGACGAGTTTCAACAGCGCGCGCCATTCGCGTTCGCTGGGGTCCGGGGCGCCGGGCAGGCGGTTGGTGTCGCCGCTGGCGTACTGGCGCGCGGTCTTTTCGCTGACCTGCGGGCTGACGGGGTAGGTCGCCTGGCCGGTGGACTGGATTGCCAGCTGCACGCGGCAGGCGCGGTCCAGGTTGAGCATCAGGATGAAGGCCTGGGCAACCGTGGCGCCCGTGGTGAGCAGGCCGTGGTTGCGCAGGATCATCGCGTTGTGCGGGCCCAGGTCGGCGACCAGGCGCTCGCGTTCGTCCAGATCCAGGGCGATGCCTTCGTAGTCGTGGTACGCCACGCGGTTGTAGAACTGCAGCGCCCATTGGTTCACCGGTTGCAGGCCGCAGGCCAGCGACGACACGGCTACGCCGGCCACGGTATGGGTGTGCAGCACGCAGCCCGCGTCGGGGCGGCCCATGTGCACGGCGCTATGGATGGTGAAGCCGGCCGGGTTGACGTCGTAGGGCGTGGGGGCCACCGGGCGGCCGTCGAAGCCGACCTTGACCAGCGATTCGGGCGTGATGTCGCGGAACAGGTGGCCGTACGGATTGATCAGGAAGGCGCCTTCCTCGCCCGGCACGCGCGCCGAGATATGCGTGTAGATGCTGTCGTCCATGCCGAAATGGGCAATGAGGCGATAGCACGCCGCCAGGTCGCGGCGAGTCTGTTGTTCCGCCGCGCTGATCGGCTGCGCGGATTCCTGGGAGTGGGCCATTGATGCGTCCTTGATGGGGGGCTGCGGCGGCGGGCCGGATGCTGGGCATTATGCGTCGATCGTCAACTGTCGACAGTTAGCAGTAACACTGATATGCTGCGAAAAAACGGGGTGCTATATAGCTGACGCGCCAAGCGCATTTACCCCAGACAGAGACTCGCCATGCCTGAAACCCCGGCCGCCCTTAACGCTTTTGAATCCGTCAATGTTCCCGACCTGGTCGGCGTGGTCGAAGACCGGCTCACCCAGGCCATCGTGCAGGGCCGGCTGCCACCGGGCAGCCGCGTGGTCGAAGCCGAGATCGCCCGCCAGATGGCGATCAGCCGGGCGCCGGTGCGCGAGGCTTCGCGCCGGCTGGAGCGCCAGGGCATTCTGGTGTCCAAGCCGCGGCGCGGCTTTTTCGTGCGCGAGATGTCGGTGCGCGAGATCGACGATCTGTTCCAGGTGCGCCTGAGCCTTGAGTTGACCGCCGTGGCCGCCGCCTGCGAGCACGCCGACGCCGCCGGCCTGGCGCGCCTGACCCAGTTGCTGCAGCGGATGATCGCCGAGGCGGCCGATGCGCCGCAGCATCGCCGCATCGAGCTGGACCTGAGTTTCCACACCCTGATCTGCGAGCTGTCGGGCAATGCGTATTTGCTGCGCCTGTTCTCCAGCACCCAGACCGAAATGCGCATGATCATTTCGCTGATCGACAACGTCTACCAAGATCCGGAGCTGGTCGCGTCCACGCACCAACCGATCCTGGACGCGTTGGCGCGGCGTGACGTGCAGGCTGCTCAGGCCTGCATGAAGGTTCATCTGGACGATGCCTGGGAGCACGTCCGCAACCTGTTCGTCTCGCAGCATGGCGCGGCGGGCGAAAAACCAAGGGGCAGCGTCAAGCCATGAAAGTCGTCTACAGCGATAAGCACCAGCTTCATGATCCGCAGTTTTTCATCGTGCGCGGCAAGGTCAAGCGCAGCAACGAACAGCCCGAGCGCGGTGCCCGCCTGCTGGCGGCGGTGGAGCGTGACGGCCACCGGATCATCACGCCGGACGACCACGGTGCGGCGCCGCGCGCGGCCGTGCATACGCCGCAGTACCTGCGCTTTCTGGAAACGGCTTATGCGCGCTGGCGCGAATTGCCCGACGCTTCGGAAGAAGTGGTGGCCAACGTCCATCCGTTTCCGGGCCAGCCCTGCACCTACCCCGAGCACATCGTCGGCCTGGCCGGCTACCACATGGGCGACACGGCCTGCCCCATTGGCGCGGGCACCTGGGAAGCGGCCGCCTGGTCGGCGCACTGCGCCACCCATGCCGCCCAGTTGGTGCTGGACGGTGAACGCAGCGCCTACGCGCTGTGCCGCCCGCCCGGCCACCATGCCTATGTGGATCGCGCCAACGGCTTCTGTTACCTGAACAACGCCGCCATCGCGGCCCAGCACCTGCGCACCGCGCACCGCCGGGTCGCCATCCTGGACCTGGACGTGCACCACGGCAACGGCACCCAAGGCATCTTCTATCGCCGCGCCGACGTGCTGACGGTGTCGATGCATGCCGACGCGCACAACACCACGCCGTTCTTCGTCGGCCACGCCCATGAAACCGGCGAAGGCGACGGCCTGGGCTACAACATCAACCGCCCGCTGCCGGTGGGCACGGGCGATGACGGCTACCTGGCCGCGCTGCGCCGCGTGTGCCTGGACATCCAGGCTTTCGCGCCGGGCGCGCTGGTGGTGGCGCTGGGGCTGGACGCCCACGAACGCGACCCCTACAAGGGGCTGGCGGTCACCACTGAGGGCTTCGGCCGCATCCTGGCCGAAGTGGCCAGGCTGGGCCTGCCCACCGTGCTGGTGCAGGAAGGCGGCTATCTGTCCGACGACCTCGGCCCCAATCTGGCCAGCGCGCTGCGCGGCTTCGATTCCGCCGCCTGAGGAACCCGCCATGATCGATCAGGACTGCGCCCAGGACGTGTTGGCCGCGGCCTCGCCGGATATCGGCGAGGCGCAGGCCGCGCAGCTGGCGCGGCGCCACTTCGGCATCGTTGCCGACGTGCGCCGGCTGGCCGGCGAGCGCGACCGCAATTTCCACCTGCGCGCCGGCGACGGCTGCGAATATGTGCTGAAGTTCTCGCACCCGGCCGAAGATGCGCGCGTGGCGGACTTCCAGGCGCGCGCGTTACGCCATATCGAGCAGGCCGATCCGGGCCTGCCGGTGCAGCGCGTGATGCTGGCCGCCAGCGGCGAGCCGTGCGTCTGGCTGGAAACGCCCGCTGCGCCGCCGCGCGTGCTGCGGCTGTTCACCTACCTGCCGGGGCTGCCGCTGCCGGACGCACCGCGCTCGGCGGCGCAGCGCGGCAACCTGGCGCGCACGCTGGCGCGGCTGGGGCTGGCCCTGCGCGGCTTCGAACATCCGGCCGGCGCGCTGGACCTGCCCTGGGACATCCAGCGCACGGACGAAGTGGCGCCCCTGCTCGCGCATGTGGCCGATCCCGCGCGGCGGGCGCTGGCCGAACGCGGCCTGGCGCGCTTTGTCGACCACGCCAAGCCGGCGCTGCCGGGGCTGCGCGCCCAGGCCATCCACAACGACCTGAACCTGTACAACGTGCTGGTCGATCCCGCCGACCCGGACCGCATCGCCGGCATCCTGGATTTCGGCGACATGGTGCGCGCGCCGCTGGTCAATGACGTGGCGGTGGCGGCGTCGTATCAGCTGGAGCCGGGCGACGACGCGCTGGCGCCCGCGGTGGCCTTCACCGCGGCGTATCACGCCGTCAGCCCGCTGACGCCGGCCGAACTGGACGTGCTGTTCGACCTGATGGTGGCGCGGTTGGTGATGGTGGTCGCCATCGGCGGCTGGCGCGCGGCGCGTTATCCCGAGAACAGCGGCTACATCCTGCGCAACAACGCCGTGTCCTGGGCCAGGCTGCAGGCCTGCGACGGCATCGACCGCGACGCGGCGCGCGCGCGCCTGCGCGCGGCATGTGACATTCAATAGGAGGGCGGTGACCATGTCTGTGACGCAACCCGGCGCGCCCGCTGCCGCCTTGTCTCAAAACGCCCCTTGCCGCGCCGCCGCCGACGGCGCCGCCCACACCGCGGCGCTGATCGCCCGCCGCCAGCAATTGCTGGGGCCGGCCTACCGCCTGTTCTACGATTCGCCCCTTCACCTCGTGCGTGGCGAGGGCGTGTGGCTGTACGACGCGCAGGGCAAGCCGTATCTGGACGCCTACAACAACGTGGTGCCGCTGGGTCATTGCCATCCAGCCGTGGTCCAGGCGATCACGCGGCAGGCCTCGGTGCTGAACACGCACACCCGCTATGTGCACGAAACGGTGCTGGACTACGCCGAGCAGTTGCTGGCGACGTTTCCGCCCGGCCTGGGGCAGGTGATGTTCACCTGCACCGGCAGCGAGGCCAACGATCTGGCGCTGCGCATCGCGCAGGCGCATACCGGCGGCACAGGCCTGATCGTGACGCGCTTTGCCTATCACGGCGTGACGCTGTCCATCGCGCAGGCGTCGCCCTCGCTGGGCCGCTATGTGACGTTGGGACAGACCGTGCGCACCGTGACCGCGCCGGACACCTATCGCCAGGGCGCCGACGCCGTGGGCCCGGCGCTGGCGCAAGCCGTGCGCGAGGCGGTCGCGGACCTGGCGGCGCAAGGCCTGCGTCCGGCCGCGCTGCTGGTCGACACCATATTCTCCAGCGATGGCGTGCAGGCCGCGCCGGCGGGTTTTCTGCGCGAGGCCGTCCAGGCCATCCACGATGCCGGGGGCCTGTTCATTGCCGACGAAGTGCAGGCCGGCATGGGCCGTACCGGCCAGGCGATGTGGGGCTTCATGCGCCACGGCGTCGAGCCGGACCTGGTCACCATGGGCAAGCCGCTGGGCAACGGTCATCCGGTGGCCGCAGTGGCCGCGCGGCCGCAAGTGCTGGAGGCGTTCGGCCGCAACGGGCGCTACTTCAACACCTTCGGTGGCAATCCCGTCTCGGCCGCAGCCGGGCTGGCCGTGTTGCGCACGGTGCAGGAAGAAGCGCTGATGCCGCACGCCGAACGGGTCGGCCACTATTTGCGCGAGCGGCTGCAAGGGCTGGCCAAGCGCCACGACCTGATCGGCGACGTGCGCGGCGCGGGGTTGTTCATCGGCGTCGAGCTGGTGCGCGACCGCCGCACGCGCGAGCCGGCCACGCAAGAGGCTGCGCGCGTGGTCAATGGCCTGCGCGACCGGCAGGTGCTGACCGGCAGCGCCGGCGAGCACGCCAACACGCTGAAGATCCGCCCGCCGCTGCCATTTTCCGCTGCCGACGCCGATGTGCTGGTCGCGGCGCTGGACGAGACGCTGGCCGCGCTGTAGCGCCGCTGCAATGAAAAATGGCCGCGGGCATCTGCATGCCCGCGGCCATTTCTTCATGGATGAAACGCGGGCCGTACCCCGCGAGACTGCCTTACTGCTTCACGGTCACGAATACCGGGTTCGAGTAGAACCACAGGTCGTTGTAGTTGCGGGCGTTGATGGCATTGAAGCGCGCGGCGTTGTCGGTCACGTCGACTTTCAGGTCGGGCTGCGGTTCGCCCGCGACGGTTTCGCCGGCCACGTCCGGCCCCAGGTTGGTGCCGCGCAGGCGCAGGTACTGGCTCTTGTCGGCGGTCAGCTTGACCTTGATGACGTTGTAGCCGTCCTTGTCCACGGTCCAGTCGGCGCGGGTGTAGCGCGCCAGCACGCGGGTGCTGGGGTTGGTGGCGTTGTCGTACGCCGGCGTGCCGGGCGCGGCGCGCGGGCCCACGTCGCCCACGATCAGGTCCACGTGGTGCACGGTGGGCTTGACGTAGGTGGGGTTGCCGCTTTCGATCGGGTACTCGTAGTGGTTGCTGTCCGGGCTGCGAAAGCGGATCGTCACTTCCACCTGTTCGCCCCTGGCCGCCACCAGTTCGCCGCCCATGTTGGCCGTGCCCGAGGCGCCCCGCGCCTGGAATTCCAGCGCGTCGATCAGGTCGCCGAACACGCCGAACATGCGGCCGCTCTTCAAGCCGGCCACCACGGCCGCCATGTCCTTGCCGTCCTTCCAGACGTAGGTCTTGGCGTACTCGCCGGGCGCGTAGCCGCTGCTGTACTGGCCCGAGGCGGTGCGGAAGTGGAAGTCCGAATCGGCCACGTTCCAGATGCGGCGGCCTTCGCCCAGCAGCGCGTCCCAGGTGCCGCCGACCTTGGCGACCAGGTAGTCCACGCCGCCATAGGTGCGGTTGGGCAGGTTGACGGGCGTGTAGGCCTCGGCGTAGCCGCCGCGGTCCGGTTCCATCTGGTTGCCGACCATGCCTTCGATGCCGAAGAAGATCGACGGCGCCAGGTCGTGCATTTCACGCAGCTGGCCGATGGTGTACTTGCCGGCGTAGCGCGACGGATGGTTCAGCAGCAGGTAGCTGTCCGGATGCTTGTCGCGCAGCCATTGCAGGGCCGTCAGCGAATCGGCGTGCGTGGTGAAGGCGCGCGGCTGGCCGGCCAGGTCGGCCACCAGTTGCGCGTCGAACAGGTTGGCCGCCTTGTTGGTGTACAGGTACTCGTACTCGGCCACCGCGCGCAGCGACTTGGCCGACATCGGATCGTTCACGCCGATGCCGATGTTGACGTGGTCGTGCGTGGGCATGTCCCACTCGAACGACGAGAAGATGATCTTGCCGGCGTAGCGGCCCGCGGCCTGCGCCTGCTTGATGAATGGCACTTCGTACTGCGCCATGCCCGTGGAGAAGGGGACGGAACCGCCGGGAATGGCCGCGCCGGTGTTGTCGCGGTCGGACATGCGCAGGTGGTTCGACAGCGCGGCCCAGTCCAGCTTGTAGCGGTCAAACGCCTGATCCAGCACGCTTTCCAGGGTCACCTGGGCGTCATTGGACTGGATCGTGTGCACGTGCAGGTCGCCGGTGCTCCAGGCGCCTGTCTGCACGGGCGGGGTTGGGCTGGTCACCACCGGCGGCGGGGGGCTCGCCTCATCATCGTCGTCGCTGCCGCCGCAGGCGCTCAGCAGGGTTACGCAGGCCAGCGACAAAGGCATGATGGCCCGCCGCAGGCGGGATACTTCGAACTGCATTCCAGACTCCAGGGTCACGGCGGCCCGCAACACGCGGCGCCGCAAAGGCCCGCACTATGCGGCCCGTGAGTGACGGGGGAATGACAGATCGGTGCGCCGGGGGACATGGCCGGCGTTCGCGCCGCCGGCCATGGCGCGCTAGCGCTTGCGCGGGGCGGCCGGCTTGCCCGGAGTGCCGTCCGCGGCCGCGCCGGCTTCGGCCAGCGCCTGCCGGATGATGGCATTGGCGGTCCAGCGCGCCACCTCGGTGACGGCGGGCAATGGCAGTCCCCAGATGTCTTTCAGCACCAGGAACACCTCGGTGCCGTAGACCAATGACAGCGCTTGCGCCACGCGGTCCTGTTGCGCCGGCGTCAGCACGTCGGCCAGCGGCGCGATGGCGCGCTTCAGGATGTCGACCCGGTGGCCGCGCACCAGCCGCGGCTCGTTGCCGGCGCGGCCCGCGCTGGCCTCGGCGTGCTGCTGCAGCGATACCTGGATGGCCGCGCGCAACGGCGCTTCGTGCGCTTCCAGCCGTGGATAGGCAAAGCGCAGCAGTTCATCGACGCGGGCGGCGGCGTCCGGCGCCTTGGAATCCCACGCCAGGATCGGGCCCAGGCTTTCGTCCACCACGGCGGCGATCAACGCGCTCTGGCTGGGAAAGTAGCGGTAGGCGGTGGCGCGCGATACCTGCGCGTGCTCGGCCAGCTCGGCGACCGATGGCGTGATGCCCTGGGCCATCAACCGCTGGGCGGTATCGAGCAGGGTCTTGCGCATGCGGGCGCGCGGCCCGTGGGGCGGCTCGCCGCTGGCGGCGGCCTGCCGGCTGGCGGGCGCGATCAGGCGCGCGACAGCCGCGGGAGGCGCCTTGCGGGAGGCGGTTTCGGTTTGACGTGAGACAGGTGTCTCAGTATGATTCTTTCGTCTCATTTCTAGATTCTACAGGCCCTGGCGGCCTCACACATATCGAGGCGCGCACCGAGTGTAGCCGCCCGCGGAGGAGTCATGACGCATGCGAACCGGCGGGTCTACGTGGCCGCCACCTACGACACCAAGGGCCACGAGGCCGAATACGTCGCCGGCCTGCTCAAGCGGGAAGGGCTGGACGTGGTCACCGTGGACGTGTCCACCACCGGCGCGGCCAGCGTGGCCAGCGTGCAGGCCCGCGAGGTCGCCAACAGCCACCCGCAGGGTGCGCAAGCCGTCTTCACCGGCGACCGTGGCACGGCCATCGCCGCCATGGCGCTGGCGTTTGAACGCTATGCCGCCGGCAGCCCCGCCATCGGCGCCTTGCTGGGCCTGGGCGGATCGGGCGGCACCGCGTTGATCACGCCCGCCATGCAGGCGCTGCCCATCGGCGTGCCCAAGCTGATGGTCTCGACCATGGCGTCCGGCAACGTCGCGCCGTACGTCGGCCCGTCGGACATCGCCATGATGTATTCGGTGACCGACGTGGCGGGCCTGAATCGCATCTCGCGCCGCGTGCTGGCCAATGCCGCGGGCGCCATCGGCGGGGCGTTCCGCCAGGCTGCCAGCGCCACCGCCGACGACAGCCGGCCCGCCGTGGGCATCACCATGTTCGGCGTCACCACCGCCTGCGTGCAGCAGGTGACGCCGCTGCTCGAATCGCGCTTTGACTGCCTGGTGTTTCACGCCACCGGCACGGGCGGCCAGTCGATGGAAAAACTGCTGGACAGCCATCTGCTGGCCGGCGTGCTGGACCTGACCACTACCGAAGTCTGCGACTTCCTGTTTGGCGGCGTGCTGGCCTGCACCGAAGACCGCTTCGGCGCGGTGGCGCGTACGCGCGCGCCGTATGTGGGGTCCTGCGGCGCGCTGGACATGGTGAACTTCGGCAGCATGGATTCCGTGCCCGAACGCTACCAGGGCCGCACGTTCTATCCCCACAATCCGCAGGTGACGCTGATGCGCACCACGGTAGAAGAAAACAAGCGGCAGGGCGAATGGATCGCCGCCAGGCTGAACCGTTGCGACGGCCCCGTGCGCTTCCTGATCCCGCAAGGCGGCGTGTCGGCGCTGGACGCGCCGGGCCAGGCGTTCTGGGACCCGCAGGCCGACGCCGCGCTGTTCGCGGCGCTGGAAGCCAACCTGGTGCAGACCGCCGACCGGCGCCTGATCCGGGTCCCCTGCCACATCAACGACCCGCTGTTCGCCCAGACCGCGGTCGATCATTACCTTGACATCGCTACCCACTGAGGACCTTCGCCATGCCGCGTTTTGACCGTCACCAACTGCTGGACAAGTTTCGCGCCATGGTGCGCGCCCGTACCCCCATCGTGGGCGGCGGCGCAGGTACCGGGCTGTCCGCCAAGTGCGAGGAAGCGGGCGGCATCGACCTCATCGTGATCTACAACTCGGGCCGCTACCGCATGGCCGGACGCGGCTCGCTGGCCGGCCTGCTGGCCTACGGCAACGCCAACGACATCGTGGTCGACATGGGCCGCGAAGTGCTGCCCGTGGTCAAGCACACCCCCGTGCTGGCCGGTGTCAACGGCACCGATCCGTTTTGCGATTTCGACCTGTTCCTGGATGACCTGAAGCGCCAGGGCTTTGCCGGCGTGCAGAATTTCCCCACCGTGGGCCTGATCGACGGCACCTTCCGCGCCAACCTGGAAGAAACCGGCATGGGCTACGCGCTGGAAGTCGACATGATCCGCCTGGCCCACGAAAAGGGCCTGCTGACCACGCCCTACGTGTTCAACGAAGACGATGCCGTGGCGATGACGCAGGCCGGCGCCGACATCATCGTGGCGCACATGGGCCTGACCACCGGCGGCTCCATCGGCGCTGAAACCGCGCTGACGCTGGACGACTGCGTGGCCGCCATCGACCGCATCGCGGCCGCGGCCCTGGCGGTGCGGCCAGACGTGATCGTGCTGTGCCACGGCGGCCCGATCGCCACGCCCGAAGACGCGGCCCACATCCTGCGCCATTGCAAGCATTGCCATGGCTTCTATGGCGCCAGCTCGATGGAGCGCCTGCCCACCGAACAGGCGCTGACCGCCGCTACCCGCGAGTTCAAGCAGTTGACGTTCTGACGTTCCCCTTCATCCGCACCGGCCCCGGCGCAAGGCGCCTGGGGCATCCCTGCCAGGAGTCCGCATGTCGCATACCGTCTATATCAGCGCCGTCATCCACGCCCCGCTGGCCCGCGTCTGGCCGCTGTTTCGCGATTTCAACGGCCTGGCGGGCTGGCATCCGGGTATCGCCCAAAGCCGCCTGGAAGAGGGCGGCCGGCATGACGCGGTGGGCTCAGTGCGTTACCTGACGCTCAAGCCGTCGGGCTTCGTGCGCGAGCAACTGCTGATGCTGGACGATCCCGGCACCGCGCTGCGCTATTCCATCATCGAGACCGACCTGCCGATGCGCGACTACATCGCGGGCGTGACGCTGCGCCCCGTGACCGAGGGCGACACGACGCTGGTGCAGTGGTGGGCGGATTTCCGCGTCGAAGACGGCGCGGACCTGCAGGCGGTGGCCGCCGCGGTGGGGCAGGGCGTCTTCGCGGCCGGGCTGGCGGCGCTGGACGAAAAACTGCGCGGTTGACCGACGCGGCGCCGGGGGGGGCGGCCGTTGCGGATCACAGCGCGCGCGGGCCGCAGCCCCCCGGTGGCAACATCGCGGGCCGCGGCGTTCTGGCTAGCCGCGCTTGCGTCCCGCGCTTGCAGCCGGCCTGCACCCCGCAGGCAGTGCCGCCGTACGCAGATACTTGCGGATCGCCAGGATCAACGCCTGGGCCGCCGGGCTCAGCGGGTATTCCTTGTGGCGGATGATGCACATCGTGCGCACTACGGTCGGCCGCGCGAGCAGCCCATACGCCAGCTCCGGTTCCATCACGCGCTGCGCCGCCAGCGCGGGCAGCACCGCCACCCCCATGCCGGCCTTCACCAGCGCTGCCTGCGACGTCGTGCTGGACGCTTCATAGAACGGCGCCGCGGCTTCGATCGGCAGATCGGCGCGGGCCCGCAGCAGCGCCATGATGCCGGTTTCGTCCACCACCCCCACCAGCTTGCGGCCGGCCAGGTCCGCCCAACGCATCGTGCCGTCGCGGCCCGGACGCAGATCGGGATCGTCGCGCCGGTACAGCACGCCGAAGCGGTCTTCGAGCAGGGCGTCGAAGTGGAGCCCGGGGGCATCGGCCCAGCGGCTGGTCAGGCCGAAGTCGACGTCGCGCGTGGCTACCTTGCGCTGAATGCGGCCCGAGTTGTCATCGCTGAGATACAGCCGGATGGCGGGATATTGTGCTGCGAATTCGGCCGCCGCAGGCGCGATGATCTGGGTAATGGCCGACGGCGCCGCCGCCACGCCCACGCGGCCGCGCTCCAGGGCGCCGAATCGCACCACGTCGCCGATGGCGCCGTCGAAGTCGGCCAGCAGCCGCATCACGCGCGGCAGGAACTCCTCGCCCGCCGCGGTCAGCAGCACGCGCCGGCTGGTGCGGGCGAACAACTGCGTGCCCAGCGCGTCTTCCAGTTGCCGCACCAGGCTGGTCACGGAAGACTGGGTCTGGAACAGGCGCTTGGCCGCGTGCGTGAAACTGGATTCCTGCGCCACCGCGACGAAGGCGGTCAGGTGCTTCAGGGTGACGTGCTTGGGCAGGCGATACATTTCAAATCCCGATAGATGAATCAGTAAAAACAATTTTTCCAGATTGATCAGGCGGACGATACTAGAGCCTGTTCCCACTGGAAGGCGCCTTCCAGTGGGAACAGGCCCTGGGGCCTTCATCAAGATCGGGGGGCGATCGTGTCCCACGATCCGCGCAACAAGAGGCCGGCATCCATGTCCGGCCCGCATCAAGGCAGAGCAATGCAGGACACTTTGGATCTGGTCATCGAAGGCGGCTGGGTGATCGACGGGCTGGGCGGGCCGCGGCAACGGGCCGACGTGGGCATCCACGGGCAGCGCATCGCCGCCATCGGCGACCTGTCCGCCAGGCCCGCGGTGCGCCGTATCGATGCCACGGGCAAGATCGTGGCGCCGGGCTTCATCGACACGCACGGGCACGATGACCTGATGTTCGTGGAAAGGCCGGGGCTCGAATGGAAGACCAGCCAGGGCATCACCTCGGTGGTGGTGGGCAACTGCGGCATCAGCGGCGCGCCCGCGCCGCTGCCCGGCAACACCGCGGCGGCGCTGGCGCTGCTGGGCGAATCGCCCCTGTTCGCCGATATGGCTGCCTACTTCGCCGCCTTGCAGGCGCAGCAGCCAATGATCAACGTGGCCGCCCTGGTGGGCCATGCCAACCTGCGGCTGGCGGCCATGCGCGAACCGGCCGCACAGCCTACCGAAGCGGAACAGCAGGCCATGCAGCAGATGCTGGCCGACGCGCTGGACGCAGGCGCGGTGGGCTTCAGCACGGGCCTGGCCTACCAGCCAGGCGGCGCGGCTCGGCAGGCCGAGCTGGACGGGCTGGCGCAGGTGGCGGCGGCGCGCGGCGCCCTGCATACCAGCCATATCCGCAACGAAGGCGATCGCGTCGAGGAAGCGGTCGACGAAGTGCTGTCGGTCGGCCGCCGCACCGGTTGCGCCACCGTGCTGTCGCATCACAAATGCATGATGCCGGACAACTGGGGCAAGAGCCGCGTCACGCTGGCCAGCATCGACCAGGCGCGCGCCGCCGGCGTCGACGTGGCGCTGGATATCTACCCGTATCCCGGCAGCTCCACGATCCTGATTCCCGAGCGCGCCGAGCTCATCGACGACATTCGCATCACCTGGTCCACGCCGCATCCGGAATGCGGCGGCCAGATGTTGCGCGACATCGCCGCCGCGTGGGGCTGCGACAAGGCCGAAGCCGCGCGGCGCCTGTGCCCGGCCGGCGCCATCTATTTCGCCATGGACGAAGCCGAAGTGCGCCGCATCTTCCAGCACGAGTGCTGCATGGTCGGGTCCGATGGCCTGCCCAACGACGCGCATCCGCACCCCCGGCTGTGGGGCAGTTTCACGCGCGTGCTGGGTCGCTATGTACGCGAGGCCGAATTGCTGACGCTGGAGGCCGCGGTGGCCAAGATGACCGCGCTGCCGGCCCGCGTGTTCGGCCTGGCGGATCGCGGCCGCCTGGCGGCTGGCGCCTGGGCCGACGTGGTGGTGTTCGACGCCGACACCGTCGAGGACCGCGCCACCTGGGACGCGCCGACGCTGGCCTCGGCCGGCATCGAGCACGTGCTTGTCAACGGCTGCTCGGTGTTTCCGACGGTGGCCGGCCAGCCGCGTCCCGGCCGGATATTGCGCCGCGAGACTGCTGCTGGCGGCGTTGCCGATTTTCCCCAATAACAAGCAGAACCCATCCCCACAGGAGACAACTTCATGATCCGCAAGACTTGTGCCGCCTTGGCGCTGGCCGCCATGCTGCCCGCCGCCCATGCCGAATTTCCCGACCGTCCCATCACCCTGATCGTGCCGTTCCCGGCGGGCGGGCCCACCGACATCGTCGGCCGCCTGGCCGCCGCCAAGGCGGGCGAGATCCTGGGCCAGCAGATCGTGGTGGAAAACCGCACCGGCGCGTCCGGCACCATCGGCATGGCCGCTACGGCGCGCGCCAAGCCGGACGGCTACACGGTGGGGTTGGCCACCGTCAGCACCCATGGCACCGCGCCGCACCTGTTCCCCAACCTGGCCTACGACCCGGTCAAGGACTTCACGCCGGTCAGCAATCTGGTGACCAGCCCCAATATCCTCAGTGTCAACCCGCAGTACCCGGCCAAGACCTTGGCCGAGTTCGTCACGCACGTGCGCGCCAACCCGGGCAAGGATGGCTACGCCAACGCTGGCGCGGGCGGCATCAACGACCTGGGCATGATCTGGTTCCTGCAGATCACGGGCGGCAAGATGAACAGCATCTCGTACCGTGGCTCGGCGCCCGCGCTGACCGACACGGTGGGCGGCGTGGTGCCGGTGATCTTCGACAACTTCCCATCGTCGCTGCCGTACATCAAGAGCCAGCATCTGCGGCCGCTGGCCATCACCGGCACGGCGCGCAACTCGCGTCTGCCGGACGTGCCGACTTTTGCCGAGCAGGGCTACAAGGATTACGACGTCACGGCCTGGTACGGCGTGGTGGGGCCGGCGGGCATGCCCGACGCGGTGCGCGACAAGTTGGCGCAGGCCTTCGCCCGCGCGGTGCGCGACCCCGCCACAGCGGCCAAGATGGAAGAGACGGGCGCTTTCCCGCTGGGCAACACGCCAGCGGAGTTCGCCGAGCAGATCCGCACCGAACGCGACCGCTGGAAGGCGGTGATCGACAACGCGCAGATCAAGCTGCAGTAAGCCAGGGCGGGGCGGGGGCCGTCAGCGCAAGCGCGGCGGCAGCGGCGCAAGAAAAACGGCGCAAGAAAAACGATGCAGGCGCGGCGGCGCGTCAATACACGTCGCGCCGGTAGCGGCCGTCGTGCAGCATCGTCTGCAGTGGATCGTCGCCCAGCATCTGGCGCAGGGCGGCGTCCACGCCGCCCGCCATGCCTTGCAGGCTGCCGCAGACATAGATCGCGGCGCCGTCGTCGACCCAGGCTTTCACGCGTTCCGCTTGTTCCAGCAAGCAATGCTGCACGTAGCGGCGCTCGGCCTGGTCGCGCGAATACACGGTGTCCACGCGTGCCAGCGTGCCGTCCCGGTGCCAGGCCTCGATCTCGTCGCGGCAAAAGCCATCGTGCGCCGCGTTGCGTTCGCCGAACACCAGCCAGTTGCGTCGGTGCCCCGCCATCCGCCGTGCCTTGATCAGCGCGCGCAAGCCTGCCAGGCCCGTGCCGTTGCCCACCAGGATCAGCGGACGGCCGTCCTGCGGCGCATGGAAATTGCGGTTGCCGCGCACCCGCAAGGCGATCTCGTCGCCCGTCTGCGCGATGTGCGTCAGCCAACCGCTGCCCAGGCCCAGCCCGCCGTCCGCGGCGCGCATCTGGCGCACCAGCAGTTGCAGCGTGCCGTCGGCGGGCAGCGACGCAATCGAGTATTCGCGGTGCGCCATCAAGGGGCCGCCGCGCATCTGGCGCGGGCCGACTTCCGCGATGTCGCCGGCCTGCCAGGCGGGCGTGGCGGCGTCGGGCGGCGTCAGCGTCAGCAGGTAGCAGGGCCCGCCCTGGCTGCCGGGATTGAGCAGTTCGCGCCGCGCCAGGCGCCAGGATTCATACGCCGGCGCCTGCCAGTCGGGCAAGTCGCTGCGGCCGGCCAGCAGGCCCAGGTGATGCTGCCAGTGACGCAGCGCGGCCGGGTCGCCGTCGTCGACCTCGACCAGATCGAACAGCGGGGCCGCGCCTTGCGCGTGCAGCCAGTCGTCCAGCCGATGGCCAAAGCCGCAGAAGTGGGCGTAGTCGCTGTCGCCCAGCGCCAGCACGGCGTATTGCAGGCCGGCCAAGGTGGTGGGCGTTTCGCGGTGGGGAAGGGACGCGCCGGCGGCCGGCGCCGCCGGACGGGCGCCGCTCTGCATGACCTGTCCCGCGAACGCGGCCGCTGCATCGGGCGGATCGCCTTCGCCATACGTGCTGGCGATGAACAGCACGCGGCGGTAACTGGCCAGGCGCGCGGCATCCAGCTGGCCCAGCGGGGTGACGCGCACCGTCAAGCCGCCGGCGCGTAGCGCATCGGCGGTCTGCGCGGCCAAGGCTTCGGCGTAGCCGGTCTGGCTGGCATAGGCGACCAGCATGTCGTCCTGCGCGGCCGGGGCATCCAGGTCCTGTCGAGCCGCCAAGGCTTGCGACCGGCGGCGCCTGACGCCGCGCCAGGCCCAGCCGCACAACAGCAGCCAGGCCAGCACCACGCACGCAGCGGCAATCCAGCGCAGCGTCATAAGTCAGCAGGGGGCGGCCAGCGCCTGGAAGGCGGCGGTGGCGCTGACACGGTAGCCATCGGCTTCGCGCAGGATGAACAAGGCAGCTACGCCATGACGTTCGGCATGGGCCAGGCCGTCGCGTTCGCCTAGCACCGTCAGCGCGGTGGCCAGCGCGTCGGCCTGCATGCAGCCGGCGTGCAGCACGGTGACGGACGCCACGCCGTTGCGTACCGGCTGGCCGCTGCGCGGGTCGATCGTGTGGGCATAGCGGGCATCGCCGTCGCCCGCATGGCGGCGGTAGTCGCCCGAGGTGGCGATGGAGAGGTCCTGCAAGGGCAAGGCCAGCGCGTGGTCGTCGCTGCCGTCGGGCACTTCGACCGCTACACGCCACGGCGCGCCATCGGGCCGCTTGCCGCGCGCGCGCAGCTCGCCGCCCACTTCCACCAGGTAGTTCGCGATGCCCAGCGCATCCAGCGCCTGCGCGGCGCGGTCCACGCCATAGCCTTTGGCGATGGAGGACAGGTCCAGGTAGATGCCGCCGGGCTGGTGCGCGGCCTGGCGCGCCTCGTCCAGTTGCACGCGGCGCCAGCCGCAGCGCAGCCAGGCTGCCTCGATGGCGGCGGCGGACGGCGGTTCGAAGGCGCGCTGCCACGGCCCGAACCCCCAGGCGTTGACCAGCGGCCCCACCGTCGGGTCATAGGCGCCGCCGCAATCTTCAGCCAGCGCCAGCGCATGGCGCAGCACATGGAAGAACGCGGCGGGCAGCTCGCGCCAGCCGGCGGCGGCGCGGTTGTAGCGGCTGATGTCCGATTCCGCTTCCCAGGTGCTCATCTGCGCGACCACCTCGTCCAGCGCGGCCTGGATCGCCTGCCGCGCGGACGCGTCGGTGGCGCCGGCCGGCAGCGCCAGCCGCGCTGACCAGGTGGTGCCCATGGTCGCGCCCGCCAGCGCCGCGGCCCGCAAGGGCAGGGCGCCGAAGCGGACACGCATGGCTGGCGCCGCGCCGCGCGGGGCGTAGGAAGGGACGGACCTCATGCGGGGCAACCGGTCAGGGCTGCAGCACTTCGACCGTGCCGGCGTACGACAGCCGGCGCTTCTTGGCCTGCGGCACGGTGACCTTGGCGTCTTCGGTGCCGGCTTCGATCCAGTACAGGCCGGGCTGCGGCCACTTGACCGAGAACTTGCCGTCCTTGTCGGTCTTCACGGCGATTTCGCCGACCTTGTCGCGATAGCGGCTGCCGCCGGGCACGATGGTCACGTCCAGGCCGGCGGCGGGCTTGCCATCCAGCAGCATCTGGAAGCTGGCCGCTTCGCCGGTGAACAGATCGTTGGGGTGCGTGGCGGGCGCCAGCTCCAGGCCGCGGCCTACGGGCTTGACGGCGCTGGGCTTGCCGGCCGTCACGAAGGTCTCGACGCGGCCCAGGCTCTGGGTCACTTCCAGGTCGGCGGCGCCGGCCGGCACGGCTTGCGCCAGGCCTTCGGGCTTGCCGAAGTAGCGCTTGGGCTTGCCGTCTTCCTTCCAGCGCGCGAACACGCCGTCGTTCACCACCGCGATGCGGTAGGTGCCGGCCTGCTTGAGTTGCAGGTCGAAGGTGCTGCGCAGCTTGCCGCGGTTCAGGTTTTCGGCGTCGGCGGCCGAGCCGTCCGGCGCCACCACGGCCAGGCCGTCCAGGCGCAGCGGCGCATGGTTGAAATAGAACTTGTCGTTGCCCACCGCGGCGTCCACGGTGATCCAGCTGTCGGTGCCCGACAGCACGGTCGACGACGGCACCATCCAGACGTCATGGGCCTGGGCGGCGAAGGGCAGGCACAGCGCCAGGGCGGCGGCCAGTTTGGCGGCGGATTTCATGGTTGCGTTCCTAGAGAGGTGAGAGGGGTGGATCAAGGTTTCAGGTCCAGGGCGATGGCGCCCAGCTCGTGTTCGCCGCGCGCGGTCAGTTGCTCGGTCTTTTGCGGCGGCCACTGGAAGGGGATGCGCAGCAGTTCGCGGCCGCCCACTTCGCGCGCCGCTTCCACCACCACCGCGTACTGGCCCGGCTTCAGGCCGGCCAGGGGTTTGGCGTTGGCGTCAAAGCGCAGGGCATGCTTGCCAGCCGGCTTGGTCGCGCCGCTGACGCCATCGACCGGGAAGGTCTGGTTGCGGCCGCTGCGGCGCCACCACTGGCGCATGTCCTTGAGCCATTCGGTGCCTTCGTTGTTCTTCTTGGCCACGTCGTACCAGACGGCCAGGTCGGCGGCCACGCTCTGGTCGGGGTTTTCGATCCAGATCGCCACGTACGGACGGTGGTACTCGGCCACGTCCAGGCGCGGCACTTCGATGGACAGGCCGATGTCGGCGGCATGGGCCGTTCGGGCGATCAGGCCGGCCAGCAGGGCCGACAGCAATAACTTGCGCATGGAAATCTCCAGGGCGGATCGGGTGAATCAGTGAATGAAGAGCAAGGCCAGGACCAGCGGGATCACGACGCCCAGCCCCACCATGGGCCAGGTCGCGCCACGGTTGCCCGCGTGCATCTTGAGCAGCACCAGCCCGGTCAGTGAAAAGACCAGACAGGCGATGGCGAAAATGTCCAGGAACCAGCTCCAGGCCAGGCCGGTGTTGCGGCCCTTGTGCAGGTCGTTGAGGTAGGCGATCCAGCCGCGGTCGGTGCGTTCGTACTCGACCTCGCCGCTGTCGCGGTCGATCGACAGCCAGGCGTCGCCGCCGGCGCGCGGCAGGGATACGTAGACTTCGCCGGCCGACCATTCGGCGTCGCGGCCGGCCGCGCCCGCGTCCAGTTCCTGGTCCAGCCACTGGGCGACGGCAACGGGCAGCGGGGCTTTCTTCTGGCTGGCCGGGGCGGTCAGCTGCGCCAGCACGGTGTCGGGCAGGCGCGCCTGGCGGGTAGCCACGACCGCCTTCGATTCGATGTGCGAGGCGTTGTTCAGCGTCAGGCCTGTGACCGCGAACAGCAGCATGCCCAGCAGGCAGAGCGCCGAGCTGATCCAGTGCCATTGGTGCAGCGTCTTGAGCCAATAGGCCCGGCGCCGGGGGGATGCGTGACTGTCCATGGGATGGGCGAAATCGAAGGGCCGGATTCTAACATTCAAATGAGAATTACTCTTATAGAACACATTGTTAACGCGCGAATAAATTTCAATCGATTTCGGACCGCTTCCCGGGCGCGGCGATAAGATAGGGCACCCGTACACACCCTCGGAGGTCGTCATGCTTGAATCGCAAGTCGTGGATCAGATCGGTCGTCATTGGGGTTGGGTGGCGCTGCGCGGCGTGGTCGCCATCCTGTTCGGCTTGATGGCCATGTTCATGCCGGCCATCACGTTGTCGGCGCTGGTGCTGGTCTGGGGCGCGTTCGCGCTGGTCGATGGCGTGCTGGCGTTGATCGCGGGCTTTCGCATCCGCGACCAGGGCAAGCCGCTATGGGCGCTGATCATCGTCGGCCTGCTGGGCGTGGCCGCTGGCATCGTCACGTTCCTGTGGCCGGGCCTGACCGCGCTGGTCCTGCTCTACATCATCGCCATCTGGGCGCTGGTGGCCGGCCTGTTCCAGGTCATCGCCGCGATCCGCTTTCGCAAGGACATCCGCAACGAATGGTTCCTGGGGCTGTCGGGCCTGGTGTCGATCCTGTTCGGCGCCATGCTGATCGCGCAGCCGGGCGCGGGCGCCCTGGCGCTGGTGTGGGTCATCGGCATCTACGCGGTGTTCTTTGGCATACTGCTGCTGGTCTTTTCCTTGCGCCTGAAGCAGCACCGCGCCCCCTGAGCCATGTCCGCCTACCAGACCCTGATTCCCCTGAATTTCCTGGCCGTGGGCCTGGGCGCCGTGCTGGGCGCATGGGCCCGCTGGCTGGCCAGCCTGTGGCTGAACACTGAGTCCTGGCCCTGGGGCACGCTGGCGGTCAATCTGGCGGGGGGGTATCTGGTCGGCCTGTTGCTGGCGCTGGTTGCCGGCCACCCGGAATGGCCAGCCTGGGTGCGGCTGGGCGCCATCACCGGCTTCATGGGCGGCCTGACCACGTTCTCGACCTTCTCGGCTGAAACAGTCGCCATGCTGGAACGCGGCGCGTATGCCGGCGCGCTGGGCTACGCCGGCTTCAGCCTGCTGGGGTCGCTGCTGCTGACGGGGTTGGGGCTGGCCACGGTCAACCTGCTGCGCTAGGGCCTTCTAGTGTGAACAGGCCCTGGCCGTGCCCCCCGCGCTTCTGCTTAGTAGTCGCCAGCCCGGGGATTCAACACCCGCGCGGCTTCCAGCCCGCTGCGCACCGCGCCTTCCAGCACGCCGGGGTAGCCCGTGTCGGTCCAGTCGCCGGCCAAGGCCAGCGTGGGCCAGGGCGTGGTATTCAGCGGCCGGCTCAGGCCCGGCACCGCCGCGAAGGTGGCGCGCTTCTCGATGAACAGTTCAGCCGCCGATACTTCGGGCATCGGCGGCAGCCGTTGCGGATAGGCCGCGGCCTGTTCGGCCACCTGGTCGATCAGCGCTTCGATGGATTGCTGGCGATTGCGCTCGGTCAGCGTGGTGGCGGCGCTGGCCACCACCGCGAGTTCGCCGGCCTGGGCGTCGCCCGCCAGCTGCGCGCGGTCGAACAGCCATTGGCCCACATGGCCGCGCGCGGGTTCCTCGCGCAGCATCATCATGGGTTCGGGCAGGCGCCAGGGTTCGGCCAGGCGTAGATTGAGCGTGGCGATGGGCAGGTAGTCAAAGGCCCGCAGCGCATCCAGCAGCCCGGTCGCGCCCGCGGCCCGCAACGGGCCTTCGAGCAGGCGCGCCGCGAAGGCCGGCGGCACCGCCAGCACGGCGGCGTCGAAGCGTTCCTGGTTGATGTCGATGCCGTCCTCGGCCGGCTGCAGTTGGCGCACGGTGCTGCCGTAGCGCATGGTGACCAGGCGCGCGGCGGCATCGGGCCACAGCGCCGACAGGTCGGTGCAGGGCATGAGCAGGTCGCTGTCTTCGCGGCGGCCGGCCAGGCTGTCGCGCAGCACGCGGGCGAACAGCCCGGCGCAGGCCGTGGCCAGCGGGGTATTCAGCGCGGCCAGGCAGAGGGGTTCCCAGACCTGGCGGATCAGCGTGTCGGATTGCGCGTGGTAGTGCAGCAGCTGCTGCACGGTCCAGTCGCGTGGCGGCTTCCAGGACATGGTGCGCAGGCCGCGCATCAGGCGCAGCGTGGCCAGGCGGTCGGCCCACGACAGGCCGCGGGCGCGCAAGATCGCCACCGCCATGTGCAGGGGCGCGGGCAGGCGCGGCGCCGATAGATGGAAGCGGCCGTCCAGGCTGGCCAGGCGCAAGGGCCGACGCATCAGCAGGGCATCGGGGTTGCGGCCCACCCGGCGCATCAACGCCAGCGTGTGCTTGTAGGCGCCCGACAGCAGGTGCTGGCCGTTGTCCAGCGGGGATTCGAAACCGTCGTGGAACACACGCCGGGCGCGTCCGCCGGGCGTGTGGCCGGCTTCAAAGACCGTGACCTTGGCGCCCGCTTCGCGCAAGGCGACGCTGGCGGCCAGGCCGGCCCAGCCGGCGCCGATGACCGCGGCCTTCACCGCGCCAACCGGCGGACCAGTCCACGGCCGCCGCCCACCCAGGTTTTCCAGGCCAGCCAGAGCTTGCGCAGGGGCGTCAGCGAAATGCGCTGATGCAGCACCTGCCAGTTGTCGCGTTCGATCTCGTCGAGCAACGCGTGGTAGATCGCCGCCATCATCAGGCCGGGGCGCTGCGCGCGCCGGTCGGTTTCGGGCAGGCTGCGCATTGCTTCGCGGTACAGCTCGCGGGCGCGGTCGGCCTGGAACTTCATCAGGGCCGAAAAGCGCTCGGAGTATTCGCCGTTCAGGATGTCCGAAGCCTTGACCTCGAACTGCTGCATGTCGTTGACCGGAATGTAGATGCGGCCGCGGCGCGCATCGTCGCCGACGTCGCGGATGATGTTGGTCATCTGGAACGCCAGGCCCAGCTTTTCGGCGTAGACGAGCGTGGCCGGGTCGGTGTAGCCGAACACGCCGGCCGACAGCTCGCCCACCACGCCGGCGGCGTGCCAGCAATATTTGCGCAGGCCCGGCCAGTCCAGGTAGCGGGTCTGGTCCAGGTCCATTTCCATGCCGTCGATGATGGCCAGCAGACGCTCGCGGGTGATCGAACAGCTTTGCAGGTGCGGCTGCAGCGCCCGGGTCACGGGATGGTCGGGCTTGCCGTCGAACATCTGGTCGACCTGCGTGCGCCACCAGGCCAGCTTGATGCGCGCCAGCGACGGGTCGGTGCATTCGTCGACCACGTCATCGACCTCGCGGCAGTACGCGTACAGCGCCGTGATGGCGCGGCGCCGCTCGGGCGGCAGGAACAGGAAGGAATAGTAGAAGCTGGAACCGCTTTTGGCGGCTTTCTCCTGGCAGTACTCGTCAGGGGTCATAGTTGGCAGGGCCGGTTACTTACTTGATAGAGCGCCACAACATGATGGCCCAGTCTTTGGCGCCCAATTCGGGGCGGTTCATGAATACATCGTAGCCGCCCGCCTCGATACGCTCCAGCACGCGCAGGCCGCCTTGCACCACCAGGCGCAGCTCCAGGCCGATGCGGCCCGGCAGGCGGCGCGCCAGCGGAGCGCCGAAGTGTAGCAGCGAGCGGGTGCGTTCCACCTCGAACGCCATCAGCTCGCGCCAGGCGGGCGTCAGGCGGGCCGCGGCCAGGTCTTCTTCCGAGACGCCGAAGCGGCGCAGGTCTTCCTGCGGGATATAGACGCGGTGCTTGTGCCAATCGACCCGCACATCCTGCCAGAAGTTCACTTGCTGCAAGCCGGTGCAGATGGCGTCGGACTGCTCCACGTCTTGCGGCGCGGTGGCGCCGAACAGGTGCAGCATCAGGCGGCCCACCGGATTGGCCGAGCGGGTGCAGTAGTCGGCCAGGGCGGCGTAGCCGTCATAGCGCTTGACGCTGATGTCCTGCTCGAAGGCGGACAGCAGGTCGTAGAACGGGGTGATGGGCAGCTGGTGGCGGGCGATGGTGGCGGCCAGCGGCACGAAGATGCTGGCCAGCGCTGGCGCGCCGGGGGCGGGTACCGTGCCCGGTTCGGCGCCGATGCGGTGCAGTTCGGCGCGAAACGCCGCCAATTGCGCCAAGCGCTCGGCGTCGCTGGCGCTGCCTTCGTCGGCGATGTCGTCGGCGGCGCGGGCAAACCGGTACAGATCGGTCACGGCGCCGCGCAGCCGGCGCGGCAGCAGCAGCGAGGCAACGGGGAAATTTTCGTAGTGATCGATGGGCATATGGGGTCCTGCGGTCTGGCCGCTGTGGGCCGGATCCGGATCATTTTAGAGTACGCGTGGCGCCGCGATCCTGCTGCCGCCGCGACGCCGATCAGTTAGACTTAAGCGCCACAGGATCTCATACCATGCCCCGCCCAGTCTCAGCCACCGTTTCCGTCTCCGCCCTGGCGCACAACCTGGCGGCCGTGCGCCGCCATCTGGACCAGACCGCCGCCGCCGCTTCCGGCCTGCCGCCGTCGATCTGGGCGGTCATCAAAGCCAATGCCTACGGCCATGGCATCGAACAGGCCGTCGCCGGGTTCTCCAAGGCCCAGGGTCTGGCCATGCTCGACCTGGACGAGGCCGTGCGCTGCCGCGAAGCCGGCTGGGGCGGCCCCATCCTGCTGCTCGAAGGCTTCTTCAACCCGTCCGACCTCGATCTGGTCGACCGCTACCATCTCAGCATCACCGTGCATCAGCGCGAGCAGCTGGACATGCTGGCGCGGGCCCGCCTGTCGCGCCGGGTCGACATCATGCTCAAGCTCAACAGCGGCATGAACCGGCTGGGCTTTTCGCCCGCCGCCTATCCCGCCGCCCACGAACGCGCCCAGTTGCTGCAGCAGCAGGGTACGGTCGGCTCGATTGGCAAAATGACCCATTTCGCCTGCGCCGACGGCCCCCAGGGCGTCAGCGAACAAATGGCCGTGTTCAATTCGGTGACGCATAAGCTGCCCGGCCCCGTCAGCGTTTGCAATTCGGCGGCCACCTTGCGCTTTGCCGAGATCGCCGTGGCGTCCGAAAACCAGGCGCACTGGGTTCGCCCCGGCATCTGCCTGTACGGCGCCTCGCCGTTCGCCGATGCCGACGCCGCCTCGTTCGGGCTCAAGCCGGCCATGTCGCTGCGCTCCGAGATCATCGCGGTGCAGGAACTGAAAGCCGGCGACTCGGTCGGCTACGGCGCGCTGTTTCGGGCCGACCGCCCCATGCGGGTCGGCATCGTCGCCTGCGGCTACGCCGACGGCTACCCCCGCCACGCCGCCACCGGCACCCCGGTGGCCGTCGCCGGCATCCGCACCCGCCTGGTGGGCCGGGTCTCGATGGACATGCTGATCGTCGACCTCGATCCCATCCCCGCCGCCGGCGTGGGTACCCCGGTTTCGCTATGGGGCGAAGACGGCCCCTCGGTGGACGAAGTCGCGCTGGCGGCCGGCACCATCGGCTACGAGCTGCTCTGCGCCCTGGCCCCCCGCGTGCCCGTCACCCGGGACGCCTGACCCTCGCCCCAGGGGGCGCCTGCGGCTTTTGCCGTCATCCTTACAGATGACCCTGAAACGGCTGGCGCCACCCGTCCCCCAAGACGGGGCCGGATGGTGTCCAGCGTGCAAGAATTGCTACGCAATTTACAAGACAGCCACCGCCGGATGGTGTCTACTTGAAAAAACGGGCGCCCAAGCGCCCGTTTTCGACCCAGTAAACAATCAACGAGGTTTCGATCCATGAAGGACAAATGCGTGCTCATTACGGGCGCCACCAAAGGCATAGGCTGGGCGCTTACTCAGCGGCTGTCCGACATGGGTTGTCATGTGGTCGGCATCGCGCGCAATACCGGCGATGTGGACTTCCCCGGCTATCTCTATGCCTGTGACCTGGCCGACGCTGGCCGCACCGAAGAAGTGCTGCGCGAAATCCGCGAGAAATTCCCCGTCGACGCCGTCGTCAACAACGTCGGCATCGCCTCGCCCCAGCCGCTGGGCGAGATCGACCTGGCCACCCTGTACAACGTGCTGGACCTGAACGTGCGCGTGGCCGTGCAGGTCACGCAGGCGTTCATCGAGTCGATGAAGGTGCGCCGCGCCGGCCGCATCGTCAACGTGTGCAGCCGCGCCATCCACGGCGGCCTGGAACGCACCGCCTACTCGGCCGCCAAGAGCGCGCTGGTGGGCTGCACCCGCACCTGGGCGCTGGAATTGGCCGAATACGGCGTCACGGCCAACGCCGTGGCCCCGGGCCCGATTGAAACCGAAATGTTCCGCGCCACCCGCCCCGCGGGCAGCGAAGGCGAAAAGCGCGCGCTGGCCTCGGTGCCCATGAAGCGTCTGGGCACCCCGGCCGAAGTGGCCGCCGCCATCGCCTTCCTGCTGTCGGACGATGCCGGCTTCATCACCGGCCAGGTGCTGGGCGTTGACGGCGGCGGCAGCCTGGGCGGTCGCTCCTGACCGACGCCGGCAGGGCCGTGCCCTGATGAATCCGCGCTCCGCAAGACAGACCGGCCCGCTGCAAGCGGGCCGGTTTTCATCTCCGCGTCGCGCGTCAAGCGCGACTATCAGGCGTCAATACGGTCCATTGGCCGCGTCCACGGTCTTCACGTTCTTGAATTCGCCCGCCAGCTTTTCGGCGGCGCGCGCCAGCAGCACCGCATCCACGCCCACGGCCACGAAGGTCGCGCCCAGCGCCAGGTAGTGGCGCGCCTGCGGCACGCCGCTATGCAGGATGCCGGCCGCCTTGCCGGACTTGACGATGCGGGCGATGGCCGCGTCGATGACCTGGGCGACTTCGGGGTGCTCGGGCTTGCCCAGGTAGCCCATGCTGGCCGACAGGTCGGCCGGGCCGATGAAGGCGCCGTCGACCCCGTCCACCGCCAGGATCTCGTCCAGTGCCTCGATGCCGCGCGGGGTTTCGATCTGCACGATCACGCACATCTCGTCGTTGGCGCGTTCCAGGTAGTCGGGGATACGGTTCCAGCGCGACGAGCGCGCCAGGGCGCTGCCCACGCCGCGAATGCCCGCCGGCGGATAGCGCACCGCGGCCACGGCGGCGGCGGCTTCTTCGGCCGACTGCACCATTGGCACCAGCAAGGTCTGCGCGCCCGTGTCCAGGATCTGCTTGATCTGCACCGGGTCGTTCCAGGACGGCCGCACCACCGGCGCCACCGGATAGGCGGCCACCGACTGCAGCTGGGCCAGCGTGGTCTGCAGCGTGTTGGGCGCGTGCTCGCCGTCGATCAGCAGCCAGTCGAAGCCGGCGCCGGCACAGATCTCGGACGTATACGCGCTGGCCAGGCCAGCCCACAAGCCGATCTGGGGTTGGCCGGCGCGCAACGCGCGCTTGAAGTGGTTGGTCAGGATATCCATGAGCGGCAAAGGGTTCAGATGAAGTGGCAGTTGACGGAACCGAGCACGCCGTAATCGACGTTGAAGGTATCGCCGGGGCGGGCCAGCACCGGGCGGGTGAACGAACCCGACAGGATGATCTCGCCTGCCTCCAGCGCCACGTCGTGGGCGGCCAGCTTGTTAGCCAGCCATACTACGCCATTGGCGGGGTGATTCAAGACGCCGGCGGCGATGCCGGTTTCCTCGATCACCGCGTTGCGCGACAGGATCGCGCCGATCCAGCGCAGGTCCAGCTCGCCGATCTTGACCGGCCGTCCGCCCATCACCACGCCGGCGTTGGCTGCGTTATCGGCGATGGTGTCGAACACCTTGCGTGGCCGCTTGCTGTCGGGGTCGATGCCGTGCGAGCGGGCGTCGATGATTTCCAGCGCCGGGATCACGTAATCCACCGCGTCGTACACCTGGAACAGCGTTACGTCGGGGCCCTTGAGCGGCTTGCCCAGCACGAAGGCCAGTTCCACTTCCAGGCGCGGCAGGATGAAGCGGCCGGCAGGGATGTCGCTGCCGTCCGCGAAGAACATGTCGTCCAGCAGCATGCCGAAATCGGGCTCGTCGATCTGCGAGGCCTGCTGCATGGCGCGCGAGGTCAGGCCGATCTTGTGGCCGCGCTTGATGCGGCCTTCGCCCAGCTTGATGTCCATCCAGGCGCGCTGGATGGCATACGCGTCGGCGATGGTGATGTCGGGATACTCGAGCGAGATCTGGCGTATCTGCTGGCGGGTGCGTTCGGCGTCGTGCAAGCGCGCGGCGATGGCACGCAGGGTGGCGGAATCGATCATGGCAGGGGTCCAGGTAAAGGGGGGAATTCAGAGCGGGGCGGGAACCAGCGTGTTCACCAGCCGGCCGATGCCTTCGATCTCGGTCACGACCTCGTCGCCGGGGACGACGTTGACGATGCCGTCGGGCGTGCCCGTCAGGATCAGGTCGCCGGGGGACAACGTCATGAAGCTGCTGAAGTAGGCAATCAGGGCGGGGATGTCGAACACCATGTCGCGGGTGTTGCCGCGTTGCGTTTCGACGCCGTTGACCGTGGTGCGCAGGTTCAGGTTCATGGGATCGGGCACGTCGTCGCGATCCACCAGCCAGGGCCCCAGCGGCGTGCAGGTGTCGCGGCTTTTCACGCGCAGGTTGGGGCGGTACCAATTTTCCAGGTAGTCGCGCAGGGCATAGTCGTTGGCCACCGTGTAGCCGGCCACGTAGTCGTAGGCCTGGTCACGCGAGACGTTGCGGGCCGTCTTGCCGATCACCACCGCCAGCTCGCACTCGTAGTGCATGAAGGCCACGTCGGCGGGGCGCAACGTCTGCGCGCGATGGCCGACGAAGGTGTTGGCCGCCTTCAGGAAACCCAGCGGTTCCTCGGGCGCCTTGAACGCCAGTTCCTTGGCGTGGTCGGCGTAGTTGATGGCCAGGGTGAACGTGGTGCGCGGTTCGATCGGCGGCAGCCAGGTGACGGCGTCTTCGGCCAGGCAGCGGCCGTCCGCCAGGCGGACCTGGCCGGGGCCGGCCTCGGTGGCGGCATGGAGCGCGCCTTCATAGGCGATGCGTGCATGTTTCATGGCGGGGTTCCGTGGGGGCGGCGCGCGTCAGGCGCTTGCGGCGATGGCGTTGCCCAGCGTGCCGATCTGGGCGATGCGAATGTCGTAGCGTTGGCCGGCGCGGGCGCGCGGCGGCTCAAACGGGGCGCCGGCCAGCAGGATGTCGCCGGCCTCGAAGCTCATGAACGCAGTCACGTCGGCGATCAGCCTGGCCACCGGCCGGATCAGGTCGGCCGTGCTGGCGCGTTGCACCAGTTCGCCGTCGACGCGTACTTCGATAGCCAGCGCGTTCGGATCCGGCACCGCCGTGGTCGGCGCGAGGTCGCGGCCGATGGGGCAGAAGCCGTCGCGGCATTGCTGCTTGAGCGCCGGGCGGAAGTAGCTGGCGTGCGGCGCCGACAGGTCGGCTACCACGCGATAGCCGGCCACATGATCCAATGCCTCGGCCTCGCTGACGCGCGCGGCGCGGCGGCTGAAGACGATGCCCAGGCAGGCGCCGATCGTCACTTCCGGCACGTCGGCGGGCAGCGTGATGACGTCGCCGTCCGCGGCATAGGTATTGGCAGGCTTGATGTACAGCACCGGCGCCTGCGGCGCGGCCTTGTAGGGGGGCGCGTTCACCGCGTCGCCCAGCGCCGCCAGCGCCTGGCGCGTGTTCAGCGCCACGCCCACCACGCTGCGCGGCGGCGCGCTGCCAGCGGCGGCGGCGCGCCGGGCCAGGTACTCGCGGTAGTTGTTGCGCTTGTAGTTCAGCACCGGGTCGGCCTCTTCGACCTGCAGCGAAATGCCCAGCGGCCGGCGCGCCATTTCCGTCGCCAGCGCCTGGTCCAGGGCCTGGAACACGCGTTCCCCCAGGGCGGCCTGCTGCTCGGCGCTGCGGCCATGGCCGATGCGCAGCAGCACGTGCACGAACGCGTTTTCGGGGTGGCCGTCCACGATCAGGTAATCGTCGATCCGCAACGCCCGCGTGCGCGCGCCGGCCAGGGGATACAGGCTGCCGTCGCCCACGGCGGCATCCTGCACCACGCGCATCAGCTTGCGGGTGTCCAGGTCGAGGTTGGCGGAGTATTCAATCCAGATGTGTGGCATGGCAGGCGCGGGGCGAACCCTTTCCGGCAAATATTGTTAGCATGTTAATTATCATAGTGAAAAACCCCCGCGGCGGCAACGCATACCCAGCGGGGTTTTCCGCCGTTGACAGCGATCATGCGCGCGAATAAAGTTAACTAGTTAACTAAATAATAGAACCCCCCGCCGGAGGCCTTCCGCCTCTGGGAAGCCAGCCGGTTTCAACCCGGCGGCCACCGGTCAGCAAGGAGACGCATGTGAGCATCAAGCACTGGATCAACGGCAAACAGGTCGACAGCGCCGAGCGCTTCATCACCTACGACCCGGCCACGGGCGAGGCGATCGACGAAGTCGCCGCGGGCGGCCAGCAGGAAATCGACGCCGCCGTCGCGGCCGCCACCGAGGCCTTCCCCAAATGGGCTGGCACGCCCGCCAAGGAACGCGCGCGCCTGATGCGCCGCCTGGGCGAACTGATCGACCGCAACGTGCCGCAGCTGGCCGAGCTGGAAACGCGCGACACAGGTCTGCCGATTTCGCAGACCCGCAAGCAGCTGATCCCGCGCGCTTCCGAGAACTTCACCTTCTTCGCCGAAGTCTGCACCCGCATGAACGGCCACACCTATCCGGTGGACGACCAGATGCTGAACTACACGCTCTACCAGCCGGTCGGCGTGTGCGCCCTGGTGTCGCCCTGGAACGTGCCTTTCATGACCGCCACCTGGAAGACCGCGCCGTGCCTGGCGCTGGGCAATACCGCGGTGCTGAAAATGTCGGAACTGTCGCCGCTCACTGCCGACCAATTGGGCCTGCTGGCACTGGAGGCCGGCATTGCGCCGGGCGTGCTGAACGTGGTGCAGGGCTACGGCGCCACCGCAGGCGATGCGCTGGTGCGGCATCCCGGCGTGCGCGCCATTTCGTTCACCGGCGGCACGGTCACGGGCAAGAAGATCCTGTCCAGCGCCGGCGGCATCAAGAAATTCTCGATGGAACTGGGCGGCAAGTCGCCCGTGCTGGTGTTCGACGACGCCGACGTCGAGCGCGCGCTGGACGCGGCGCTGTTCACCATCTTTTCGCTCAATGGCGAACGCTGCACCGCGGGTTCGCGCATCTTCGTGCAGGAATCCATCTACGCCGACTTCGTGCGGCGCTTCGCCGAACGGGCCCAGCGCCTGGTGGTGGGCGATCCGACCGACGCTGCCACCCATGTCGGCGCCATGATCACGCGCCAGCATTGGGAAAAGGTCACCCGCTACATCCGCCTGGCCGCCGACGAGGGCGCCCGCATCCTGGCCGGCGGTCCCGACATGCCGCAGGGCCTGCCCGCGCGCCTGGCCGGCGGCAATTTCGTGCGTCCCACGGTGCTGGCCGACGTCGACAACCGCATGCGCTGCGCTCAGGAAGAAATCTTCGGCCCCGTCGCCTGCCTGATTCCGTTCAAGGACGAGGCCCACGGCCTGGCGCTGGCCAATGACGTCAAGTACGGCCTGGCGTCCTATATCTGGACCAGCGATATCGGCCGCGCGCATCGCCTGGCCCGCGGCATCGAGGCCGGCATGGTGTTCATCAACAGCCAGAACGTGCGCGATCTGCGCCAGCCGTTCGGCGGCACCAAGGAATCGGGCACCGGCCGCGAGGGCGGCGAGTACAGCTACGAAGTGTTCGCCGAGATCAAGAACGTCTGCGTCTCGATGGGCAGCCACCACATCCCCAAGTGGGGCGTTTAAGCCCCCTCAGTATTCGGAGACAACACCATGGGCAAGCTCGCGCTGGCGGCCAAGGTAACGCACGTGCCGTCGATGTACCTTTCTGAAATGCCCGGCAAGCATTACGGCTGCCGCGAGGCCGCCATCCAGGGGCACCGCATCATCGGCCAGCGTTGCCGCGACCTGGATGTGGACACGCTGGTCGTGCTGGATGTGCACTGGCTGGTCAACGCCGGCTACCACGTCAACTGCAACGAGCGTTTCTCGGGCCGCTACACCAGCAACGAGCTGCCACACTTCATCAAGGACATGGACTACGCCTACCGCGGCGATCCGGCGCTGGGCCGGCGCATCGCCGAATGCGCCAGCGCGGCCGGCGTGGCCACGCGCTCGCACGAAATCGCCAGCCTGGAACTGGAATACGGCACGCTGGTGCCGATGCGCTACATGAATGGCGACGATCGCTTCAAGGTCGTGTCGGTGGCGGCCTGGTGCGCCTGGCATGCGCTGGAAGACAGCCGCCGCTTCGGCGCGGCGCTGGGCCAGGCCATCGAGCAAAGCGACAGCCGGGTGGCGGTGTTGGCCAGCGGCTCGCTGTCGCACCGCTTCAACGACAACAACAGTCCGGAAGCCGCCATGCACCAGATCAGCCGCGAATTCTTCCGGCAGGTCGACTTGCGGGTGGTGGACTTGTGGCGCCAGGGCGACTGGAAGCGCTTCTGCGCCATGCTGCCGGAATACGCCGAGCTCTGCGTGGGCGAGGGCGGCATGCACGACACGGCCATGCTGCTGGGGTTGCTGGGCTGGGATGCCTACGACCAGCCGGCCGAGATCGTGACGGACTACTTCGCCAGCTCGGGCACGGGGCAGATCAACGCGATCTTTCCCGTGCCGGCGTGATCATTGCGCGACCGGTTCGCGCTTGATCAGCTCGACCATCGCGTCGACGTCGGCATACAGCCGGTCCAGCAATTCCTTGCCGATACGGGCTTCGATTTCCTGGTATTTGGCGTCCACTTGCGGCCGCATGCGGTCGATCAGCTTGTTGCTCTTGGGCGTCAGCGAAATCTCCTGGCGCCGCTGGTCGGCGTTGGAGCGCACGCGCTTGATCAGGCCTTGTTCTTCCATGCCGGCCAGCATGCGGGTCAGGCTGGGGCTCAGGATCTGGCAACTGCGGGCGATCTGGTTGGGTTCCATCGAGCCCACTTCGCTCAGGGTGCGCAGCACCCGCCATTGCTGTTCGGTCACGCCCGCGGCGTGCAGGATCGGCCTGAAGTGCGCCATCAGGGTTTCGCGCGCGTAAAGCAGCAGGTGGGGAAGATTGCGGTGGTGGAAGCTGGGACTCATGGCGGCCATGTTAGCAAGAAGCCGTTCTTGTTTCTGATCGATCATTGCCGATCGTTACTCAGGGGTATCAACGCCCAGGCCCGCATGGGATGCGGGCCTGGGCGGGAAAGGAACGGGAAAAAAGGGGTCAGGACGCCGGGTTTTGCTGCGCCAGTTCGTGCAGGTCATCCGGCAGGGTCAGGTCGGGCGCACCTTGCTGCAATTCGCGCAGGGCAGCGACGGCTTCGTCGGTCTGGTCGTCCTGCATCAGGGCGCGGATGTGCGCCACGCGGGCCTCGATATCCTGTTCGCTGAAGGCCACGACGTCGGTCGTGGCGGCTTCGGCCGGTTGCTCGGCGGCGGCTTGCGGCGTGGCGTCGGCGGTTTGCGGCGCGGCTGCGGCCTCGGGGACGCTGGCCGGCACGGCAGCCGGCGCGGCGGCGGGGGCCTGAGCGGCGGTGCGCTGGACCGGCGCGGGCGCGGCTTGCGGAGCGGGCGTTTCGGCGGCCATCACCGGCCGCGGCGCCGGGGCGCGTTCCGCGGTGGTGCCGATCTCGTGAGGGACGGCCAATTGGGCGTTCAGGTCGGCCATTTCGGCGCTTTCGCGCATGTCGGTCCAGGCGAAGACGCCGGCCACGATCGCCAGGCAGGCGGCCGCGGCCCAGCCCGGATGCCAGCTGCGGCCGGGATGCCAGGTGCGGCGCACGGCCGCTTCCAATTCGGGGCTGCCGCCTGCCCTGGGCTTGCGATACAGGGCGCGCAAATCCAGTTCGTCGTCTTCGTCGAAGGGGGGGCGATAGGTAATGCTCATGCGCGTACTCCTCGCGCTTACGCCTGGTGGCAGGGCGTATTCGCGTTTGACCTTGCTTGTGCCGCGCCGGTGGTCCGGCGATCTCGTCCAGGCTCGGGTCGTGTTCCGGTTTAGATGTTGATTATGCGCGATTTGAAGAAATCTGCCAGTGAATTTCGTGTATTTGCAGGGTGTAACGCGACGACGTCCCCGATTGTGCAAGCAAACTGACAGGTGTGTGCACCAGCACGGGGCAAAGCGTGCGGAAAACGCGCGCGGACGCGGGCCGGCGGGGCGGGCTTGCCGGTACACTTTCGCCCATGGCCAAATCCCGAACCGTCTATGTGTGCGCCGAGTGCGGCGGCACCACCCCCAAGTGGCAAGGCAAGTGTCCGCACTGCAATGCCTGGAACACCCTGGAAGAAACCGTGGAATCGTCGGCGCCCGCCGCCGCCGCGCACCGCTACGCGCCGCTGGCATCCAGCAGCCCGGTGCGCAGCCTGTCCGAGATCGAGGCCCGCGAGACCCCCCGCCAGCCCACCGGGCTGGAAGAATTCGACCGCGTGCTGGGCGGCGGCCTGGTGGCTGGCGCCGTGGTGCTGATCGGCGGCGACCCCGGCATCGGCAAGTCCACGCTGCTGCTGCAGGCGCTGGCCTCGCTGTCGGAAACCACCAACGTCCTGTATGTCACCGGCGAAGAATCGGCCGAGCAGGTGGCACTGCGCGCGCGCCGCCTGGGCCTGCAGACCGGCAACATCAATCTGCTGGCGGAAATCCGCCTCGAGGCCATCCAGGCCGCGGTGTCCGAGCAGAAACCCACCGTCGCCGTGATCGACTCGATCCAGACCCTGTACAGCGGCGAACTGACCGCCGCGCCCGGGTCTGTGTCGCAGGTGCGCGAATGCGCCGCGCAACTCACGCGCCTGGCCAAGCAGACCGGCATTGCCATCGTCATGATCGGCCACGTCACCAAGGACGGCGCGCTGGCCGGCCCGCGTGTGCTCGAACACATCGTCGACACGGTGCTCTACTTCGAAGGCGACACGCATTCGTCGTTCCGCCTGGTGCGCGCCTTCAAGAACCGTTTCGGCGCCGTCAACGAACTGGGCGTCTTCGCCATGACCGACCGCGGGCTGCGCGGCGTGGCCAACCCGTCGGCCCTGTTCCTGTCGCAGCACGAACAGCAGGTGGCGGGTTCCTGCGTGATGGCCACGCAAGAGGGCACCCGCCCGCTGCTGGTCGAAATCCAGGCGCTGGTGGACAGCTCCCATGCCCCCAACCCGCGCCGCCTGACCGTCGGCCTGGAAGGCAACCGCCTGGCGATGCTGCTGGCGGTGCTGCACCGGCACGCGGGCGTGTCGACCTTCGACCAGGACGTGTTCGTCAACGCCGTGGGCGGCGTGCGCATCACCGAGCCGGCGGCCGACCTGCCGGTGCTGCTGGCCATCATGTCGTCGCTGCGCGACCGGCCGCTGCCGCGCGGCCTGATCGCCTTCGGCGAAGTCGGCCTGGCAGGCGAAATCCGGCCCGCGCCGCGCGGCCAGGAACGCCTGCGCGAAGCCGCCAAGCTGGGCTTTTCCATCGCCCTCATTCCCAAGGCCAACGCGCCGCGCCAGCCCATCGAAGGGCTGGAAATCTGGGCAGTGGACCGCCTGGATGCCGCGCTGGACAAATTGCGCTGACGGGAGCACGACGTGACGGTATGGCTTATTGCCCTGTGCCTGGGCGCGGGGTGTCTTATCGGCTTCATGGGCGGCGTGCTGGGCATCGGCGGCGGCCTGATCGCCATTCCGGCGCTGGTGCTGCTGATGAGCATGTCGCAGCAGCTGGCGCAGGGCACCGCGCTCATCATGGTGCTGCCCACCATCATGATGGCGGTGCGCAAGTACAACCAGCAGACCCGCATCGACCGGCGCGTGGCGCTGGCCGGGGCCGCGGGCGCGGTGGTATTCACCTGGGTCGGTGCGCGGCTGGCGCTGGGCATCGATTCCAGCAAGCTGCGCCTGAGCTTCGCCGTGTTTCTCTTTTTCATCGCGTTGTTCTACGCCTGGCAGACCTGGCGGGCCGGCGTGGCCGCCAAGTCGCCCAGGCCGGCCGCCGGCCGCGCCGCGCCCGTGTTCACGCCGCGCCGCGCCAGCGTGCTGGGCGTCCTGTGCGGCACGCTGGGCGGCTTTTTCGGCGTGGGCGGTGCGGTGCTCGCCGTGCCCATCATCACCTCGGTCTTCCGTCTGCCGCAGACCACCGCCCAGGCGCTGGCCCTGTGCATGGTGATCCCGGGCTCGGCCGTGGCGCTGGTCACGTATTCGTGGGCCGGCCAGGCCGATTGGCTGGTGGGCCTGCCGCTGGCCGCGGGCAGCCTGCTGTTCGTGCCGGTGGGCGTGCGGCTGGCCTATCGCTTGCCTGAACGCAAACTGAGAGCCTGCTTTGCCGCGATGCTGTTCGCCACCGTGGCGCTGCTGGCTTTTGAAAGCTAGGGCCGTGCGGCGCGCTGCGTGTTGTCACGATCCCATGACGAAGCGTTAGCGCCGGAAAATTTCCTGTTCCGGGCTGAACCTTCGACGGGACGCGGGTTCCAACGGAGTACGGGTCATGCGGCGATGTTGCCGCCCCGAGTAGGAAAGGCCTTCGGGCCGATACCATCAGGAGTTCATGTAATGACGACTCACTCCCGTATCGCTGCGTTCTTGTCCACCTCGGCCTTGTGCCTCGGTCTTGCTGCGGCGCCTTCGGCGTTCGCGGCGGGCGCCGATGCCACGACCAAGGCGGGCGACACCAAGACCCAGGCGCAGCACAAGCATCACAAGTCCGACAAAACCTCCGCCAAGCAGGCCGCCCCGAAATCGGGCGCTGCCAAAACGGATGCATCGGGCGGCATGGCGCCCGCGAAGTAAAGCAGTAAGGTAGGACCGCAGTGCCGGGCCGCAAGGTCCAAGTTCCTTTGCACGGCTAACGGGCGCAAGCCTGAAAGTCGAAAGCCTCTCGGTATGGGCGCCGAGAGGCTTTTTCGTTTCCGGGTCACGCATCGCGCGCGGGCCCGTCAAGTGTGCCGCGGCGGGCGTCAACGCATGACGCCCGGGGCGCGCTTCATTGCACCGGCGTGATCACGCGGCCGGTGTCGAAATAGGCCTGCAGGTTTTCCAGCATCAGGTCTTCCATCGACTGGCGCGTTTCCAGCGTGGCGCTGCCGATGTGCGGCAGCAGCACGGCCTGGTCGCTTTTGATCAGCGCCTCGGGCACCTTGGGTTCATGCTCGAATACATCCAGCGCGGCGCAGCCGAGCTTGCCGGCTTCCAGCGCGGCCACCAGCGCGGTTTCGTCGATGACCGGGCCGCGCGCGATGTTGACGATGATGCCCTTGGGGCCCAGCGCTTCCAGCACTTCGCGGTTGACCAGGTGGCGCGTGCTGGGGCCGCCCACGGTGGCCACGATCAGGAAATCGGCCCAGGCGGCCAGGTCCGTCAGCGAGGCCTCGTAGCCGAAGTCCACGTCGTCGCGCTTCTTGCGGTTGTGATAGCGCACCTGCATGTCGAAACCGATGCCGCGGCGGGCGATGGCCTCGCCGATGCGGCCCAGGCCGACGATGCCCAGCTTCTTGCCGCTGACGCGCTGGCCCAGCGGAATACTGCCGTGCACCTGGCCCCATTGGCCGGCGCGCACGAAGCGTTCGCCCTGGCCCATGCGGCGCGCTCCGGCGATCAACAGGCCCCAGGCCAGGTCCGCCACGCAGTCCGTCAACACGTCCGGCGTGTTGCTGACCTGCACGCCGCGCTTGTGCGCGGCCGCGACGTCGATGGTCTCGTAGCCCACGCCCCAGCTGCAGATGGCCTTCAGGTCGGGCAGGGCGTTGATGAGTTCGGCGTTGGCGCCGAAGTTGGCCGACGTGACGACGGCGGTGATGCCCTTGCCGAGTTCGGCCAGCGCGGCTTTGCGGTCCGGCTGCTTCCACAGCTCGATGACGTCGTAACGGTCCGCAAGGCGCTGGTTCGCGGAGGGCGAGCCGGCCAGCGAGCCGACCTGGATGATGCGATGCTTGGTGGTCATGTTGTCGTACAGGTGGGTGGCGAAACGCTCATGCTACTTGATCCGGCCGGATAGCCGGCTGAGAGGCCAGGGGCCGGCGGTAAGGGCCCGCCCCGATGCGTCGACCCTTTGCAGCCGGCCACCAGGACGGCGGCCCGGCGCGAAGCCTGCGACCACGCCGTCCGCGGCGCCCATCATTCCAGCTGGATATTGGCTTTCTGGATCACGTCCTTCCAGCGCTTGACCTCGGCTTCCTGGAAGGCGGCGAACTGCTGCGGCGTGTTGGCCACGACCTCAAAGCCCAGGCCTTGCAGGGTCTTCTCGGTCTGCGGATCGCGCAGGGCGGTCTGCAGCGCTTTGGTCAGTTGCTGCACCACCGCCGGCGGCGTGCCCTTGGGCACGGCGAAGCCCTGCCAGGAATACACCACCATGTCCTGGATGCCGGCCTCGGCCAGCGTCGGCACGTTGGGCAGGTCCGGCGTGCGCGCATCGCCGGTGATGGCCAGGGCCTTGAGCTTGCCGGCCTTGATGTGGTTCTGCACCGCGCCCAGGTTCTGGAACGACACGTTGACCTGGCCGCCGATCAGGTCGGCAATGGCCGCGCCGCCGCCGCGGTAGGGCACGTCCACGCCCGAGGTCTGGGTGCGCTGGCGGAACAGCACCGCCGACAGATGGTCCGACGAGCCCGTGCCGGACGAGGCATAGGACAGCTTGCCCGGATTCTTGTTGGCGTAGGCCACCAGCTCGGCCACCGTGTTGGCGGGGAAATCGGCCGAGGCCACCAGCACGTTGGGATTGCGCACCGCCTGGGTCAGGTAGTCGAAATCCTTGCTGGGGTTGTAGGACAGGTTCTTGTACAGAGCCTCATTGATGGCGAAGGTGCCGATCGAGCCGACCATCATGGTGTAGCCGTCGGGCGTGGCGCGGGCCAGCGCCTGCGCGCCGATGGCGCTGTTGGCGCCGGGCTTGTTCTCCACCACGAAGGTCTGGCCTAGCGCCTTGGACAGGCCAGGCGTGACGCTGCGGGCCGTGATGTCGGACGAGCCGCCCGGCACGAAGGGCACGATCATCGTGACGGGTTTGGTGGGATAGCCGGCGGCCTGCGCCGCCGGTCCGGCAAGCAGCGTGGCCGCGGCCAGTGCGACCGCGCATAGGGATTTGTTCATGTTGTCTCCTGGTTCGCGTGATGATGATGAACCCGGCGCCCACGCGTGGCGGCCGGATCCGGACCGGCACGGGTCAATCGACCTTGGCGCCTGATTGCTTCACCACCTCGGCCCACTTGACGGTTTCCTGCGCCATGAACCGGGTGAACTGCGCGGGCGTGTTGCCCGACGGCGTGGCGCCCTGGGCCTGCAGCTGGGCGCGCACCGGCTCCAGCTGCAAGGCCGCGGCGACGTCGCGCTGGATCTTGTCCACGATCTGCGGCGGCGTGCCTGCCGGGGCCAGCAGGCCGAACCAGCTGGACGCCTCGTAGCCCGCCACGCCGGCCTCGGCCAGCGTCGGCACGTCCGGCAAGGCCGGCGAACGCGCGGCGGTGGTGACCGCCAGCGGCCGCAGCTTGCCGCCCTTGATGAATCCCATCGACGAGGGCAGGTTGTCGAAGATCAGGTCGGCCGAGCCCGACATCACGTCGGTCAGCGCCGGGCTGCTCCCCTTGTAAGGAATGTGCGTCATGCGCGTGCCCGTCATGGTCTGGAACAACTCGCCGGACAGGTGGGTCGACGTGCCGTTGCCGGTGGACGCCATGTTGACGCTGCCGGGGTTGGCCTTCAGATACTTGATCAGGTCGGCCACGCTGCGGATGCCGTGCTTGTCGGCAAAGCCAGGGTTCAGTTCCAGCACGTTGGGGACCGGGATCACCAGCGTGACCGGCACGAAGTCCTTGACCGGGTCGTACGGCAGCTTGGCGTAGACGGACGGGTTGATGGCGTGGGTGCTGACGGTGCCCATCAGCAGCGTGTAGCCGTCAGGGGTGGCGCGGGCGGCTTCGCCAGAACCGACGTTGCCGCCGGCGCCCGCCTTGTTGTCCACCACCACCGCTTTACCCCAGGCCTTGCCGAGCTCGGCCGCCACCACGCGCGCGGCGATGTCGGCGGTGCCGCCGGCCGGGAAGGGCACGATGATCCTGACGTCGCGCTCGGGATAGTCCGCCTGGGCGGACGCGGCGGGCAGCAGGAAGGCCGCGGCGGCCAGACAGGCGGCAAGGGCCAGGCGGCCTCGCACAGGGGCTGCATGCATGGAATTCGTCTCCTCGGTGTGCGCGTGGCCGCGCATCGTTTGTGGGGTGTTCCGTCCGGGGATGAGCCCGGGCTTGAATGCTGCCGGCGTCTATCGCGCCTCGCCGTCGTGGTGCCGATGACTTGTAAAAAGAATATAGGTATTGAGCATTTACTTGTCAACCAAGTATACTTTTTTCACCATACTTATTTGACAACTGGATTCCGGTGACGGGATCCGCCAGGAGTCTTCCCGCCATGAAAACGTCCCCGGTTGCCGTCCAGGATCTGCAGCGTTCCGTCATCGCCGTGCCGCCCCTGGCGCGCCATGCCGACCTGTCCTTGAACGAGGCCGCCAACCAGGCGTTGCTCAAGCACCTGGAAGCCGGCGGCGTGCGCAACGTGATGTACGGCGGCAACGCCAACTTCTACAACGTGGGCGTGGGCGAGTACGCGCGCATCGTGGACATGTTGGCCGCGCTGGCCGGCCCGGACACCTGGATCCTGCCCTCGGTCGGGCCGGACTACGGCAAGATGATGGACCAGGCCGCCATCCTGCGCAGCCGTGCCTTTCCCACGGCCATGCTGCTGCCGATGTCGTTTCCCTATACCGACGCGGGCCTGGCCGACGGCGTGCGCCGCTTCACCGACGCGCTGGGCAAACCCGCGGTGGTCTACATCAAGTCGGCCGACTACCTGGCGCCGGCCACCGCCGCGAAGCTGATCGAAGAAGGGCGCATCGTGGCATTCAAGTACGCCGTGGTGCGCGAAGACCCGGCCCGCGACGCCTACCTGAGCGCGTTGCTGCAAGCCGTGGATGCGAATCGCGTCGTCAGCGGCATCGGCGAGCGCCCCGCCATCGTCCATTACCGCGATTTCGGCTTGAAGAGCTTCACGTCCGGCTCGGTCTGCGTGGCGCCGCAAGGCTCGATGCGCCTGCTGCATCTGCTGCGTGAAGGCCGCTATGACGAAGCCGAGGCGGTGCGCCAGCATTACCTGGGCCTGGAAGACTGCCGCGACGGCATCAGCCCGATCCGCGTGCTGCACGACGCGGTGACGCTGTCCGGTGTGGCCGACATGGGTCCGATGCTGCCACTGTTGACCGGCATTTCCAGCGCCGAGCGCGAACGCGTGGCGCCGGTGGCGCGGGCGTTGGCGGCCTGGGACCGTGACGCGGCAGGCGATGCCGCCAAGCTGGCGGTGGACAAAAAGGCCGCGGTCGCCTGAGCCGCGCGTTGGCGGCGCCCGCGGCATTGACGGTACGATTAGCGCTCTTGTCATAGCGCCCAGTTCCCCAGGAGGTTTCGTGGCCCGACCGAAAGCATCGCCCCCGTCCGCGCCGCAGGCGTCTGCCGAGCCGGACGCCATCGGCGCGCTGGTGCTCGAGCGCGGCCACCGGGTCCGCCTGGCCGACCAGCTCTACGGCCAGATCTTCGAGCAGATCGTCTCGGGCAAGCTCAATGTCGGCGACAAGCTGCCCTCCGAAAACGAAATCTGCGATCGCTTCGGCGTTTCGCGGCCCGTGGTGCGCGAAGCGCTGCTGCGCCTGCGCGCCGATGGCCTGATCACCGCGCACCAGGGCCTGGGCACTTTCGTCAGCCACCAGCCCGCACCGCGCCTGACCGCCTTCAGCGACGTGCAGAACGTGGGCGCCTATCTGCGCGCGCAAGAGTTGCGCGTAGCCCTGGAAGGCGATGCCGCCCGGCTGGCCGCGCTGCGTCGCACCGACGAGCAACTGCAAAAAATCGAAGCCGCGCACGCCGCCTTTGCCGACAGCCTGGCGCGTGGCGAAGTCTCGGCCGAAATGGACCTGGCGTTCCATGCCAGCATCACCGAGGCCACCGGCAACGATTTCTACCTGGGCGTGCTGGAAAGCATCCATGAATCCATCAACGGCTTCATGCGCCTGACGCTCAACCTGACCCGCACCGGTTCGCGCCAACGCGCCCAGCGCGTCCTGGACGAGCACGCCACCATTCTTGACGCGATCCGCGCGCAGGACGGCGAACGCGCCCGGGTCGCCATGCAATTCCATCTGGGCCAGGCCCGCCACCGGCTGGTCGACCGCGAACGCGATTGACCTGTCCGCACTGGCCCGGCCCTTCACATACCTACAACAGGAGACAGCGCGTGCAAGGCAATGGTTCGGCAGGAACGGCGGCATCGGCAGGACAGGTGCGCGAGCAGATTCTGGTGGTGCTGCAGGCTTGGGGCATGGCGCCCGACCTGGCCGCCGTGACCGCGGGCCTGATGGCCGAGACGGATCTGCTGGGCATCGACTCGCACGGCATCTCGATGCTGCCGTCGTATGAAGAAAAATGGCGCGCCGGCTCGCTCAAGCTGGATGCGCGGCCCCGCCTGGTGCGCGACGGCGGCGCCAGCGCGCTGCTGGACGGCATGGGCGGGCTGGGCTATCCGGTGTCGGCGCAGGCCATGAACCTGGCCGTGGACAAGGCGCTGGAGCACGGCGTGGGCGCGGTGTCGGTGTGCAACTCGCATCACTTCGGCGCGGCCGGCGTGTATGCGCGCATCGCGGTCGAGCGCGGCGTGGTCGGGCTGGTCACCAGCAGCGCCAACGGCGTCATCATGGTGCCTACGCGCGGCGCCATGCCCATGCTGGGCACCAATCCCATCGCCTTCGGCGCGCCGGCCGCCAGCAACGAACCGTTCGTGCTCGACATGGCCACCACCACCGTGGCGGCCAACAAGGTCAAGGTCTATGACTTCCTGGACAAGCCGCTGCCCTCGGGCTGGGCGGTCGACGGGCAGGGCGCGCCGGTCACCGCGGCCGACACCGCCATGCAGTTCATCTTCAAGCGCCCCGAAGGCGGCCTGACGCCGCTGGGCGGCACGGCGGCCATGAGCAGCCACAAGGGCTACGGCCTGGCCATGATGGCGCAGATCCTGGGCGGCACGCTCAGCGGCAGCGCCCTGGCGGCGCGCCGCAATGTCACGCGGCGGCCAGGCGAGCCCGATGACGTTGGGCATTTCTTCCTGGCGCTCAACCCCGACGCCTTCCGCGCGGCCGGTTCATTCGAGTCCGACATGGACGACCTGATCGACACGCTGCACGACACGCCGCCCGCGCGGCCCGACGAGCCGGTGCTGGTGGCGGGCGAGCCCGAAACCGCCGAGCGCGAGCGCCGCCGGGTCCAGGGCATTCCGATTCCGGCCGCGCTCGCGGCGCGCCTGCGCGAGATCTGCCAGCGCGCCGGCGCCCCCTATCTGCTGGACTGAGCGCGCGGCTTTCCCTTTCGCGCTGGGCGCCTGGCGGCCGGCGCGAGAACACACCGACCCGGTCACCGGGCGGCATGCATTAGAAAAAAACGACAAGGAGACAAACCATGCAAGAAAAGACATCGCCGGGGCGCCGCCGGCTGGGGCTGGCCGCAATCGCGGCCGGCGCCGTCGTCGCGCTGTGTCCGGGCCTGCTGCTGGCGCAGTCCGGCAACTGGCCTACACGGCCGGTCAAGCTGATCGTGCCGTTCCCCGCGGGCGGCAGCACCGATGCGGTCGGCCGCCTGCTCGCGGCCGAGCTATCCAAGGAATTGGGCCAGAGCGTCATCGTCGAGAACAAGGGCGGGGCCAACGGCAACATCGGTTCCGACGTCGTCGCCAAGGCCGAGCCCGACGGCTACACGCTGCTCTTGTCCGGCGTGGGCTCCAATGCCATCAGCTACGCGCTCTACCAGAGCATGCCGTACCGCGACAGCGACTTCGCGCACATCTCGCTGCTTGCGACCGGCCCCAACGTGTTGGTGGCCAACATGGAATTCCCGGCCACCACCTTCGCCGACTTCATCAAGCTGGTGCGCGACAACCCGGGCAAGTACACCCACGCCAGTTCGGGCAGCGGTTCGTCGGGGCACCTGGCCATGGAAATGCTCAAGCAGGCCGCCAAGATCGACCTGGTGCACGTGCCCTACAAAGGCGGCGCCGCGGCCATCACCGACATGATCGGCGGCCGCGTTTCGGTGATGTTCCTGAACCAGGATTCCTTGCTGCCGCAGGTCAAGGCCGGTAAGCTGCGGGCCCTGGCGGTGGCCAGCGCACAGCGCAATCCGGCCTACCCGGATACGCCCACGGTGGCGGAATCGGGCTACCCGGGGTTTGCGGCCGAATCCTGGTTCGGCCTGTCGGCGCCGGCCAAGACGCCGCCCGCCGTCATCCAGCGCCTGAACCAGGCCACGGTCAAGGCCCTGGCTTCACCGGATATCCGGCAAAAGCTGGAAAGCGTAGGCTTCGTGGTGGTGGGCGACGACCCGAAGGCGTTTTCGGCCTTCGTCCAATCCGAAATCACCAAATGGGGCGCGGCGGCCAAGGCCTCCGGCGCCCGCATGGATTAAGGCCTGCCAGCAGGCCATGTGCGATACCCCCGCGCGCCGGCAGGCGGCGGGGTTTTCATTCGATGGGAATCCTAAGCATCATGACTTCACCCTTGCCCAACCGCTTCCGCCAACGCGTCCTGGCCCGTGAGCGCCTGATCGGCTTCTGGATGTGCATGTCCAGCCACATCACCGCCGAACTGGCGGGCCTGGCCGACTTCGACTGGCTGCTGCTGGACGGCGAGCATTCGCCCAACACCGTGCCGATGTTCCTGCAGCAGCTGCAGGCCTTGCAGGGCAGCGCCAGCGCTGCCGTCGGCCGCCCGACCTGGAACGACCCGGTCGAGATCAAGCGCCTGCTCGACATCGGTTTCTATAACCTCCTGATTCCCTTCATCGAATCCGAGGACGACGCGCGCCGTGCCGTGGCCGCCACGCGCTATCCGCCGCAAGGCATCCGCGGCGTGGCGGGCATGCAGCGCAGCAACCGCTACGGCACCGTGCCCGACTACCTGAAGACCATCAACGACAACATCTGCGTGCTGCTGCAGATCGAAAGCCGCGCGGGCATCGACGCGGTGGACGAGATTGCCGCGGTCGAGGGCGTGGATGGCGTGTTCATCGGGCCGTCGGATCTGGCCGCGGCGTTGGGTCATCTGGGCAATCCCGGCCATCCGGAGGTGCAGGAGGCCATCCGCCACCTGTACCAGCGCGTCACGGCGCAGGGCAAGGCCGTGGGCATCCTGGCGCCGGTGCAGGCCGATGCGCGCCGCTACCTGGACATGGGCATGCACTTCGTGGCGGTCGGCACTGACCTGGGCGTGTTCAAGCAAGCCACCTTCGCGCTGCGCGAAGCGTTTCCTTCCTGACAATGCCTGCGGGGCGCCTGGGCGCCCCGCATTGCTCCGGGTGCCGGACCTTGCGCGCAAGGCCCGGACGCGGGTTTCAGTCTTCCAGCGCCAGCAGGTCGGCCACCGTCTGACGGCGGCGGATCAGGCGCGCTTCGTTCTTGTCCAGCAGCACTTCGGCCGCCAGCGGGCGGGTGTTGTAGTTGGAAGACATCGACGAGCCATAGGCGCCGGCGTTATGGAACACCATGAAGTCGCCGATGCGCGGCTGCGGCAAGGCCTGGTCCGACACCACGCCGCCCGCGTCCTGCGTGAACACGTCGCCCGATTCGCACAGCGGGCCGGCCACGGCGATGCGCGTTTCGGGCACGCCCTGCGGCGCGCTGCCGTCCGGCGCATGCACCGAGATGCGGTGGTAGCTGCCGTACATGGCGGGGCGCATCAGGTCGTTGAAGCCGGCATCGACCAGCGCGAAGTCGCGCCCGGGGCGGCGGTTGATCGCATGCACTTCGGCGACCAGCGCGCCCGCTTCGGCCACCAGGAAGCGGCCGGGTTCGATCTCCAGGCGGACCGCGTGGCCCAGATGCTGTTCGATGCGCTTGCGGGCGGCATCCCATTGGTCGAAATAGTGGTCGCAGTCGATGCGCGGCTCGCCGTCGCGATACGGAATCGACAGGCCGCCGCCTGCCGAGATGGCCTCGATGTCGTGGTCCAGCGAGGCCACCACGTCCACCATCGCATCGCACACGCTGGACAGGTGGCCGTAGTCGACCCCCGAGCCGATGTGCATGTGGATGCCGACCAGCTTCAGGCCGTGGCGGCGCACGATGGCCACCGCTTCGGCCACGTCATCGATCCAGATGCCGTGCTTGCTTTGCGGGCCGCCGGTGTTGGTCTTGTTGCTGTGGCCATGGCCAAAGCCGGGGTTGATGCGCAGCCAGACGCGGTGTCCGGGCGCGGCCTGGCCGACGCGCTCGAGCATGTCGAGCGAACCGGCATTGACGGTGATGTCGTGCTTGATGACGGTGGCCAGGGTGGCATGGTCGATCAGGTCGGCCGTGAACACCACGCCGGCCGGTTCGCCTTCGGGCTGAAAGCCGGCAGCCAGGCTGCGTTCGATCTCGCCCAGCGACACCGCGTCCACCATCACGCCTTCGGCGCGCATCAGGCGCAGGATGTGCAGGTTCGAGCAGGCCTTCTGGGCGTAGCGGATGACGTCGAAGCGGCGCAGCTGGGCGATGCGTTCGCGGATGACGGCGGCATCGTAGACCCACAGCGGGGTGCCGTGCTGGGCGGCGAGTTGGGTGAGTTGGCGCGGATCGAAAGCCATCGCGGGCGGACCTTGTCAGTAGGGGAGAGTCAGGCGGGCATCATGCCTGAGCCAGCCCATCCAGTAAAATGCTTAAATATTCAAGATCGATTCATTCCTGATATGGATTCGCCATGCTCACGCACCGGCATATCGAAGTCTTCCGCGCCCTGATGATCGCCGGCAGCGTCACCAAGGCGGCCGACCTGCTGTTCACCTCCCAGCCCACGGTCAGCCGCGAGTTGGCGCGCATGGAGCAGAGCATCGGTTTCGCCCTGTTCGAGCGCATCCGCGGCCGCTTGCGGCCCACCATGCCGGCGTTGGCGCTGTACGACGAGATCCGCCAGTCCTACACCGGCCTGGAGCGCGTGGCCTCCGCCGCCGCGCGCCTGCGTTCGTTCCAGGACGGGCAACTGGCCGTGATCGCCTTGCCGGCGTTTTCACACTCGCTGCTGCCGGGCGCCTTCCGCCGCTTTCGCGGCACGCACCCGGGCGTGAGCCTGTCGCTGGAAGCACAGGAGTCGCCCTTCCTGGAGGAATGGCTGACCGCGCAGCGCTACGACCTGGGGCTGACGGAGCACGAGCTGGAGCCGGCAGGCACGCGGCTGGAACTGCTGATCGAGGTGGATGAAGTGTGCGTGCTGCCCGACGGCCACCCGTTGCTGGCGCGGCAGGCGCTGGAACTGGCCGATTTCGCCGGCGAGCCCTTCATCAGCCTGTCGTCCAGCGACCCCTACCGGATCCAGATCGACGAGGCCTTCGCGGCCCAGGGGGTATTGCGGCGGGCCATCATCGAAACGCCCACGGCGGTGTCGGTGTGCACCTTCGTGCGCCAGGGTCTGGGCCTGGCCATCGTCAACCCGCTGACCGCGCTGGATTTCATCGGCCGCGGCCTGCACATCCGGCCCCTGACGCGGTCGTTTCCGTTCCGGGTCAATCTGGTGTTTCCGGAGCACCGCCCCAAGAACCCGCTGGTGGACGCGTTTACGGCCTCATTGCGCGACGAGGCCGCGCAGGTCCGCGCCCGGCTGGCCGCCCGTCAGGACTGACTGGGCAACAAAAAAGGATGCCCAGGGGCATCCTTTTTTATTTGCCGTATTCATGACGCCCTGTGTAGCAGGGCGGCAGAATCTTAGGCCAGCGCCTTGATGGCGGCAGCCAGGCGGCTCTTGTGGCGAGCAGCCTTATTCTTGTGGATGATGTTCTTGTCAGCCACGCGATCGATCACGCTCGACGCTTTCTGGAACACTTCGCCAGCCGCAGCCTTGTCGCCGGCAGCGATGGATTGGCGAACGCGCTTGATGGCGGTGCGCAGCATCGAGCGCAGGCTGGAATTGTGCTTGTTGCGCTCAACGGATTGGCGAGCGCGCTTGCGGGCTTGGGCGGTATTGGCCATGTTGCTATATAAGTTGAATTCGGCAAAGTCGAACATTTTAGCAAGTCCCTAGGGGATTGCAAGCTTTAAATGCCACGTCTGCCGATGGAACGCCCGTCAACCGGGCGGGGGGCGCTACGGGGAGAACCCCTGAGGCTGAAACCTGGGTTGGAGAACCCCGGCTGAAAACTTCCGGCTGAAATCCCTGACTTGATAACCCTGACTTGCCGGGGGAATCAATACTGGAGTTGCGCCTCAAGTTTCCGAGTTAAGCCTTATTGCGCCTACTGGATAAAAACACGGTGCTCAGTATACAACGAAGCGGCCCCGGGTTACAGGGTTGTGTCAGAGAGCGTGGTCAGGCCGCGACGTTGATCGAGACAAACCAGGGGGTATAACGCCGCACCTGGATGGGCATCATGTCCTGCAGCGTGCTCAGCGCGGCGTCGGTGTCGTCCAGCGGAAAGTGGCCGGATACCGGCAGGCCGCCGGCGGCCATGGACACGCGCAGGCTGCCGCTGCGGTAGGGACGCAGGGCGGCGATCACCTCGGCCAGGGGGCGGCCGCGGGCATCGACCCAGCCGGCTTCCCAGGCGGCCTCGGCCATCAGTTCGGCGCGCGGCGTGTCGATGCGGGAGGCGTCAAAGCGCGCGCCGGTCCCGGCGCGCACGATGCCGTGGGCGCCGGCCATGGTTTCCACCACCACCTCGTGCTCATGCACCACGACCACCGTGCGCTGGGCCTGCTGGCGCACCATGTAACGGGTGCCCAGCGCCCGCACGGTGCCTTCGGCGGTCTGGACCAGGAAGGGGCGGCGGGCGTCGGGCGCCACCGAAACGGTGACGGCGCCGTCCAGCAGCCGTACCTGGCGGTAGGCGGGCGTGAAGTCCAGATTGACGCGGCTGCGGGCGTCCAGCAGCAGTTGGCTGCCGTCCGACAGGATGTAGCGGCGGCGTTCGCCCGTGGCGGTGGCGGCATCGGCCGCGACGTTGTTCAGCGGGTAAAAGGCGTTGCCGACATAGGCGGCACAGGCGCCCGCGCTGGCGAGCGCCAGCGAGCCGGCCAGAAAACGGCGGCGCGGGGGCACGGCCACGTCGGCGGCGGTCGCGGCGGCGGGTACGGGCGTAAGCGGAATCGGCGGCTGCGGCGCCGTCGTGGCATAGCCAGCCGGGTAGGCATCGCCCAACCGGCCGAACGTCGACCCTGCCAGGGTGCCCGTCAATTGTTGCCAGGCATTCTCGTGGAGAGGGTCAGCTGCGCGCCACGCCAGGAAATCGTTGTAGTCCTGTGCTGTCGCTTTACCGGAGCGCAGCAGCAGTAACCAATTGATCACTTGGTCCGCCATGGGGTGTCCTTGGGCGTACTTCACTTCAACTCCCCGCCCGTGTTGCCAGGCGGGAATCCTTTCGATGGCAATTTGTAAATAATAAAGGTTTTTTACCAAAGATTACCGGCCAGTTGTCAATTCTTGACGAATCAAATGCAAAAAAGCCGGTGCTAGGCCGGCTTTTTGCGGAAGATGAGGCATTTCTGCGAGTGCCTTACTTCGCCGGGCGGCGTCCGAAGTCTCGGGGACGGAACCCAAACAGTAACAACATGCCGAAGTAAACCGCGCTGCAGGCCAGCAATACGCCGCCCAGCCACAGCGCGCGCTGCCCCGAATGGGCCTGCAGCCCGATCCAGTCAATACGGCCATCAGCGTAGATGAGCAGGGCAGCCAGGGCGGCCAGGGCCGGTATCAGCCGCAGCGCGAAGCGGCCCCAGCCGGGGGCGGGCTGATAGACGCCGCGGCGGCGCAGGCCGATCAGCAGCGCCAGGGCGTTCAGGCAGGCGCCCAGGCCGATGGCCAGCGCCAGGCCCGCATGGGCCAGCAGCGGCACCAGGGCCAGGTTCATCAGCTGGGTCAGGACCAGCACGCCGATGGCGATTTTCACGGGGGTGCGGATGTCCTGCTTGGCGTAGAAGCCGGGCGCCAGGATCTTGACCGCCAGCAGGCCGATCAGGCCGGCGGAATAGGAAATGACGGCCAGCCGGGTTTGCAGCACATCCTGCGCCGAAAAGGCGCCATAGTGGAACAACGTGGCCACCAGTCCGTCGGACAGCAGCGCCAGGCCCACCGCCGCCGGCAGGCCGAACAGCAGCACCAGCCGCAGGCCCCAGTCCAGCAGCGCGCTGTAACCGCCGTGGTCATCGCGGGCATGGGCAGCCGACAGGCTGGGCAACAGCACGGTGCCCAGCGCCACGCCCAGCAGCGCGGTCGGGAATTCCATCAGCCGATCGGCGAACGACAGCCAGGTGACGCTGCCCGGCGTGAGCCACGTGGCGATGTTGGTGTTGATGAGCAGCGAAATCTGCGCGACCGACACGCCCAGCGTGGCGGGCGCCATCTGCTTGAGGATGCGCTGCACCGTAGGGTCGGCCCAGGCCTGGCGGAACCGCAGCGAAAAGCGCGGCGTCATGCCCAGCCGCGCCAGCGCGACCCACTGCACCGCCAGTTGCGCCACGCCGCCGATCATCACGCCGATGGCCAGCGCGTAGACGGGCACGTCCATGCGCGGCGCCAGCCAGATGCAGGCGGCGATCATGGACAGGTTGAGCAGCACGGGCGTGAACGCCGGTACCGCGAAGCGGCGCCAGGTGTTCAGCACGCCCGAGGCGAACGCGATCAGCGACATGCAGAAGATGTAGGGGAACATCATCCGCGTCATCCAGACGGCGGCGCCAAATTCCGTATCGCGGGCGGCGCCCCGCAAGCCGCTGGCCATGGCCGACACGACCCACGGCGCGGCGATGATGCCGATCAGGGTGATGGCCATCAGCGCGGCCGTCAGCAGCAGGGCGACCCGGTCGAGCAAGGTGCGCACCTCGGCTTCGGAGCGGCTGTTGCGGGCGTGGCCCAGAATGGGCACGAACGCCTGGGCGAACGCGCCTTCGGCGAACAGCCGGCGCAGCAGGTTGGGAATACGGAACGCGACCCAGAAGGCATCCGTGATGGGCCCGGCGCCAAAGGCGCGGGCCACCAGGATGTCGCGGATCAGGCCGGAGATGCGTGACAGCAGCGTAAAGCTGCTGACGGTGGCCGCCGAACGGAACAGGCTCATGGGGTAATTACGTCAAAAGAAAGCAGACTAGCAATAAAAAGCGCCGCCCCAAAGGAACGGCGTTCTTCAAGTATGCCCAGAAGAAGGTTTTTTCCCGCCGGGCCTTCCCAAGGGAAAAAGGCCCCCTCGGGGGGCAGAGAGCCCTCGAAGAGGGCGCGGCGTGGGGGCACTATTTCGGCGGCATCCGGATGGCGCCGTCCAGGCGAATGGTTTCGCCGTTCAGCATGTCGTTCGTGATGATGCTTTGCACCAGCTTGGCGTAGTCTTCCGGGCGGCCCAGGCGGGCGGGGAAGGGGATGCTGGCGGCCAGCGAATCCTGCACTTCCTGGGGCATGCCGAAGATCATCGGGGTGCCGAAGATGCCCGGGGCGATGGTCATGCAGCGGATGCCGGTCTTGGACAGGTCGCGGGCGATCGGCAGGGTCATGCCGGCCACGCCGGCCTTGGACGCGGCGTAGGCCGCCTGGCCGATCTGGCCGTCGAACGCGGCGACCGATGCGGTGTTGATCATCACGCCGCGTTCGCCGGTGGGTTCGGGCGTGTTGCCGCTCATGGCCTCGGCGGCCAGGCGCATCATGTTGAAGCTGCCGATCAGGTTGATCGACACGACCTTTTGGAACAGGTCCAGCGGGTGCGCGCCGTTCTTGCCGACGATCTTGGCGGCGGGGGCGACGCCGGCGCAGTTGACCAGGCCGAACAGGGTGCCGAGTTCCTTCGCGGCGGCGACGGCGCGCTGGCCGTCGGCCTCTTGCGTCACATCGCAATGCACATAGCGCTGGCCCAGTTCCTTGGCCAGTTCTTCGCCAGGCCCGTCCTGCAGGTCGGCGATGACGACCTTGGCGCCGTTGGCCACCAGCATGCGCACGGTGCCGGCGCCCAGGCCGGACGCGCCGCCGGTAACGATGAATACCTTGTTTGCGATTTCCATGTCTCTACCACCAGATCAAATTCAAGGGATGAAAACGGGGGGACGAAAGCGGCGCGACGGGCGCCGGATGTGACAAGGCCTTCGGGCCCGCGCCGGGACGCGTCGCGTCCGGCCGGCGCCGAAGGCCTCGTGCCATCAAAGCGCCGGTCAGCTATTGACGGCGTCGAACAGGCGCGACTTGATTTCGTCGACCGCGCCCACGCCCGAGATCTTGCGATACTTCGGGGCGTCGGCCGGGTGCTGCTGGGCCCACGACGAGTAATAGTCGACCAGCGGACGGGTCTGCTGGCGGTAGACGTTCAGGCGGTTGCGGACGGTGTCCTCGCGGTCGTCATCGCGCTGGATCAGGTCTTCGCCGGTGATGTCGTCCTTGCCGTCGACCTTGGGCGGGTTGAAGCGCACGTGGTAGCTGCGGCCGCTAGGCTGGTGCACGCGGCGCCCGCTCATGCGTTCGATGATGTCTTCTTCCGGGACTTCGATTTCCACCACGTAGTCCAGCTTGACGCCGGCGCTTTTCAGCGCGTCGGCTTGCGGGATAGTGCGCGGGAAGCCGTCGAACAAATAGCCATTGGCGCAGTCGGGCTGCTTCAGGCGGTCTTGCACGAGGCCGATGATGATCTCATCCGAGACCAGGCCGCCGGCATCCATGACCTTTTTGGCTTCAATGCCCAGGGGCGTGCCGGCTTTGACCGCTGCACGCAGCATGTCGCCGGTGGAAATCTGGGGAATGCCGAAGTGCTGGGTGAGAAAAGCGGCCTGAGTGCCTTTGCCGGCGCCGGGAGGTCCGAGCAAGATGAGACGCATGAGTGCTCCTGAATGGGGTTTAATTTTTGTGGTCCGAGCGATTATGCCGCAACGCAGCAGCCTCTGCGGGGCTGCGCCATGCGAAATAACCCTTATATCCGTTTGCTATAGATCAAGCGTACGCGTTCCAGGTCCGCCGGGGTATCTACGCCAGCGGCAGGAGGGTGCGAGGCCTGGTGCACGACGATGACGTGGCCGTGTTCCATGGCGCGCAACTGCTCCAGCGATTCGAACCGTTCCAGCGCGCCTTGCGGCAGGGCCGGGTAGCGGCGCAGGAACGACACGCGGTAAGCATACAGGCCGATGTGGTGCCAAGCCGGCAGGCCGTCGGCCAGCACGCGCTCGCCGCCGGCCAGCGCATCGCGGGCCCAGGGAATCGGGGCGCGTGAGAAATACAGGGCGCGGCCGTCGGCGGCGCACACCAGTTTCACGACATTGGGGTTGAACAGCGCCTGGGCGTCCGCCAGCGGGCAGGCGCAGGTGGCGATGTCGGCTTCTGGGCTGGCGATCAGCCGGGCCGCCACGGCGTCGATGAGTTCGGGCTCGATCAGCGGTTCGTCGCCTTGTACGTTGACGACCACGGCGTCATCGGGCAGGCCCAGCTGCAGGGCAGCCTCGGCCAGCCGGTCGGTGCCGGTGGGGTGGTCGGCGCGGGTCATCAGCGCCTGCAGGCCATGGGCCTGGGCAGCCTGCTGCACGCGCGCGTCGTCGGTGGCGATATACACCTGCGAGGCACCGGACAGCGCCGCGCGCTCGGCCGTGCGCACCACCATCGGCTTGCCGGCAATGTCGGCGAGCGGCTTGTCGGGCAGGCGGGTCGAGGCGGTCCGCGCCGGGATCAGGGCGATGAAGCTCACGGGGGCGGCGGGTCAGGAAGTAGCGGGGGCGTCGTCCAGCGAGCGCGCTTCGGATTCAAGCATGACGGGAATGCCGTCGCGCAGCGGGAACGCCAGGCGGTCGGCGCGGCAGACCAGTTCGGCCTGGGTCCGGTCGTGTTCGAGGCGGCCCTTGCACAGGGGGCAGACGAGGATGTCGAGAAGGCGGGATTCCATGACCGGGATTCTAAAACAGTTTGGCGGCCGCGCAGCCGCAATGGGCCGTCTGGCGCATGGGGAAAGGCCGGCTGGGATCGGCTCAATTGCGTGGTCTGTTAATTATTGTCACGTTTTGACGCGGGCGCTACATATTTCGGGACAGATCATAGCTATGATCCGCCGCGATTCCTAGAAAGAGGATAGCGATGGATTCCAACACCATTCGGATCGGATTGTTCCTCATCATCCTGATCTGGTCGGTTATCAGCGGCATTACCTATATGGTCCGCCGCAGCGGCAACAAGAGCGCACTGCGCGAACTGAAGCAAGAGGGGCAGCCGCTGCGTCGCCTCAGCGCCGAGGAACAGGCGCTGGTGCAGCCGTTCCTGGTCTATCCGGCGAACCCGAAGAAAACCGCCCAGTTGCTCGGCGACGGGGTGTTCCCCCTGCGGGGCGCCTTCGTGCGCCACGGGCTGGAGAGCGGCCAAGGGACGGCGACGCTGCACGACACGCTGGGAGGCGTGGACGTGGTGCTGCCCTACGACGCACGCGATTACCTGCGTGAAGACAATCAGGCCGAAGTCGTGATGACGGAGAAATTCGCCATCGTGGTGGCCTTGAACGGCGAATACGATCTGGCCGGCGGCCGCGAGCGCGATGCGCGCCGCCAGAAGCAGAACCAGCAATGGACGGGCGGCAAGCAGGGCGCGATGCAGAATGTGGTCGACGCCGATGCCGCCGACCCGGCGCACGGCGCCCAGGCCGCGCGCGAATTCGACGATGCCACCCGTGTCGAGATCCTGAGCCAGCGCGACGAGACCCCGGCCGAGGTCGCCCATCGTCAATCGCGTGGCATCGCCTTCTGGCCGGGCCTGCTGTGGCTGGTGGCGTTCGTCTGCATCGGCGTCGCGGGCATGGGCGGCGGCATGACATGGCTGGCGGCCGCGGCGGCGCCGGCGCTGCTGGCGCTGTGGCTGACCTGGCGCCGTCCGGCGTTGGGCGAGCCGCAGAAGGTGAACCGCGTGCGCGGCGAGCTCAACGCGATCGTGCTGACCAATCCGGCCAATGCCCAAGCGGTATCGACCCAGCTGTTCCTGGGCGACAAGCTGCCCATTTCGTTGCCGGATCACTGGCGCGCCAATCTGGAGCTGCCGGAGGATGGCCGCGTGGACGTGGACCTGCGGGTCGAGGACTACGCGGTGCTGCGCCTGGGCGGCAACTATTCCGTGGATGAGGAGCAGCGCCTGTACCCGAAGGTGTACTGGGGCCGGCATGTGACGCTGGCGCTGGTGGGCTTGATCGCGGGCGGCGTGCTGGCCTCGATCATGGCCAATGCGGGGGCCAGCCTGCAAAGCGATATCGCGCAGACGTCCGCGTGGCTGCGCGGGGCCCAGCCGCGCGCCTACGCGTCGGCCGCCGCACTGGCGCAGGACCTGCCCGTCGTCGGCGACATGGTGGCGCTGCGTGGCAAGGGCCGCTGCCAGTTCCAGCCGGATGAATACCGGCCGGACGCGCTGCGCTTCGATTGCGAACGCCTGCGCTGGCAGGGCGATGCGGCGCCCGCCGATGAATTGCATGCGGACCCCGCCGTGCTGCAGCTGTATTCGGGCAATTTCCTGAAGACGCGGCCCAATCCGATGATGGACATGCTGGTGCGCAGCCAGATCTACAACAGCATGGCCGGCAATCCGCTGGCCGCGTACAACGCCCGCAATATGTCGGCCGTGACGATCACGCGGCTGACCAACACGGTGCTGACGGTGGAGCAGGCGTGCGAAGCCGCCACCGGCCAGGCGATCGCCGACTGCGACCGCGTGAAGGCCGAACTGGCCGACAAGCTGATGCTGGCCAAGGATGAACCCGGCAACTGGCTCGAACTGCTCAAGCTGGCGCAGGACGGCGCCTTCAAGCGTCAAGGCAACGCGGACGAAGGGGTGTTGCTGTCGCGTCATGTGGACCAGGTGCGCGACTTGGCCAAGTCCAGCATGCAGCCTGTGTTGCAAGCGGCCATCGATCAGTCGGCGCGCGCCATCATGGCGAGCCAGCGGGGCGGCGTCGTGCTGCAGGTCTGGCCCGGCCGCTACGCGGAACTGCCGGAATTGCTGGATGGCGCCCAGCGGCAGGATCTGCTGCTTGCCTGGCAACGGCAGGTGGCGATGATGTCGGCCGACGGCGCCATGCCGTTCGAGGTCGCCGGCATGGTGACGGCCGTGGAACACGAGGCCTCGGGCACCCCCGTCATCGCCGTCGATGCGCGGCGTTCGCTGGACGATCCGTGGCCGGCGCTGGCCCGCGTGCTATGGCTGGCCCTGGCGGTCTTACTGGTGGCGGTGCATCTGCCGCTGGCGCTGGCGCGTTGGCGCGCCGCCGCCGCGCGTCGACGCAATCTGGCGGAATATGCCAGCCACCGCAGCGCGGCCAAGCCGGGGTTTTTCTGAGCGAAGCGGGCGTCTGACGGCCTGGTGGATGCAAAAAGGAGCCGGTGCAAGGCTCCTTTTTTTCGTCCATCAGGCTTTTGGGTCCGCGCGCACAAGGCGTCAGCGCGCCGGCGCGCGCAGCGCTTGCGCCAGCCAGTCGAACAACTGCGGGTCGGAAAAGCCGGCCTGCACCGGCACTTCCCAGAGACGCGCGTCGTGCAAGGCGGCGCACTTGATCGCGTCCTTCGAGGTCACCAGCACGGTCTGCGCCGTCAGGGCCTTGAACGGCGATTCCGCGTAATCATGGTGGTCGGGCAGCGGCAACGTGGCATCAAGCCGGATGCCTTGCGCCCGCAAGGTCGAAAAGAAGCGTTCGGGATTGCCGATGCCTGCCGCGGCGGCGACGTCCGGCCGGCCGGCGAACGCCGCCAGCGGACGTATCGCGCCGCCTTCGACCTGGCGAGCGTCGCCGGGCTCCAGCCACATGGCGGCTTCACGGGGGCGCCCGCTGGACGAAACCGCGGTGCGGCCATCGGGCAGCCCGATATTGGTGATCACCGCGTCCACGTCGCGCAGCCGGCTGGCCGGTTCGCGCAAGGGGCCGGCGGGCAGCAGCCGGCCGTTGCCGACGCCGCGCGCATCCTGCACCACGATTTCGATGTCGCGCGCCAGCGCCAGGTGCTGCAGACCGTCGTCGGAGACGATCACGTCCACCTGCGGATGGTCGCGCAGCAGCGCCTGGGCGGCCAGCGCGCGGCGCGGGTGCACCGATACCGGGGCGCCAGTGGCGCGCGCGATCAGCGCCGGCTCGTCGCCGAACTGCGCGGCGGTCAGTTCGCCTTGTCCGACGCGGGCATCCGGCCCGACCTTGACGCCATAGCCGCGGCTGACCACGCCCGGCGTGTAGCCGCGCGCGCGCAGCCCTTGCACGGTGGCGATGACCATTGGCGTCTTGCCGGTGCCGCCTACGTAGATGTTTCCGACCACCACCACGGGCACCGGTGCGCGGTAGGCCTGTTTACGGCCGTCGCGATAGCGCGCGCGCTTGTCCGCCACCACGCGGGCAGTCAGCGCGGACAACGGCAGGAGCAGGGTGGAGAGCCAGCCGCCGTGCTGCCATTGGCGTGCGAGCAGCGAGGCCTTGGGGGAACGTGCGCTCACCGGGCGGTCTGGGCGGCGAAGTTGACGCGGGCGATGCCGGCCAGCCGGGCCGCTTCCATGACGTTGATCACGGACTGATGGGTGGCCTGGGCGTCGGCGTTGATGACCACCAGCGCCTCGGGCTTGCCGGCGGCCGCCTGACGTAGGACCTCGGCGATTTCGGGCGGCGTCGAGACGTCGATCAGCGTGCCGTTCAGTGCGTAGCGGCCGTCCTGGCTGACGGCGACTTCGAGGGCCGGCGGCGTTTCCTGGTCGGCGGACGCTTGCGGCAGCGTGACCTTCAACTGCGTGAAACGGGCGAACGACGTGGTGGCCGCCAGGAAGATCAGGATGACCAGCAGGACGTCGATGAGCGGGATCAGATTGATGTCCAGCTCGTCGCGGTCGCCCCGGGAGCCCCGGAAATTCATGAACGCCCCTCGCGCGGGGCAGGCTGCGGCGCCACGGCGCGCGCCAGCCGCGAGGCCGACAGTTCCATGGCGTTCAGGTAGCCGTCCACCCGGCCGCGCAGGTAGCGGTGGGCGATCATGGCGGGGATGGCGATGAGAATGCCGAAGCCCGTGTTGTACAGCGCGATGGAGATGCCGCGGGCCAATTGCGCCGGGTCGCCGCCGCCAGGGGTGTACGAGCCGAAAATCTCGATCATGCCGACCACGGTGCCGAACAGGCCCATCAGGGGGGCGACCACGGCGATGGTGCCGATGGCCGGAATGTAGCGGCTTAGGTCGTGGGAGACTGCGCGGCCGGTGTCTTCGACCACGCTGCGCAGTTCTTCGCGCGGCAGGTGGCGGTGACGCATCACTTCGGCCAGCACGCGGCCCAGGGGTGAGTTGCGTTCCAGGCGATTCAGGGCTTCGGGCGTGTCCTGGTGGTTGCGCAGCATGTCGGCGACTTGTTCGTTCAGGCCGCGCGGCAGGACCTGGCTACGGCGCAGCGACAGGAAGCGCTCGAATATCAGCGCAAGACCCAGGACGGATGTCGCCAGCAGGGGCCAGATAGGCCAGCCGGCCTCGCGCAGGATGGAAAGCAAAGCGGTCAACTCCAGGAGCGCCCGGGCGGGGCAACAGGGCGCGCCCAAGCAACTGATCAAGCCGAAACTGTAACGGCGTGGCGGGGATGTGGCAAGGGCGGCCGGCCGCCGAAACTATCCACAGAAGTTGTGGATAATTCTGTGCAAAACTCCGCCGGAACGCTTGTGAACACAGGGCTGGCGCTTGTTTGCTTCAAATTAGAGCAGCGGTGTTTTTGTTAAAAGTCCATAAAAAACAGCAGCTTGCGCCGAATTTGCTGGCTTTCGGGGCGGTTGCGGCAAAAAAGCCGGGACGCGGTATCATTGCGCCCCGCTACGTATGCCCTGTGGACAGGTACGCATCGGAAAGCCTTATGACAATTGAACTTGCAGTCACAAACAACGTATTTGCGCGGGATATCCTGACGGTTGCCCAGCTGAACCAAGCAGTGGGGCAGTTGTTGGAGCGCAGCATCCCGGCGCTGTGGGTGCGCGGCGAGATTTCCAACTTTACGCAGGCGGCTTCCGGGCATTGGTACTTCACGCTCAAGGACAGCCGCGCCTCCGTGCGGGCTGTCATGTTCCGGGGCCGCGCCAGCGCGGTGGGCTTCGTGCCGCGGGCAGGCGATCAGGTCGAAATCAGGGCCAGAGTGTCGCTGTACGAGCCGCGGGGCGATTATCAATTGCAGGTCGACGCTATGCGCCGCGCCGGGATCGGCAACCTGTACGAGGCCTTCCTGCGCCTGAAGGAACAACTGGCTTCCGAGGGGCTGTTCGATCCGGCGCGCAAGCGCGAACCGGTGCCGTTGCCCCGCGCGATCGGGGTGGTGACCTCGCTGCATGCCGCCGCGCTGCGCGACGTGCTGTCGGCGCTGGCCCGCCGCGCGCCGCAAGTACCCGTCATCATCTATCCCGCGCCGGTGCAGGGCGCCGACGCGGCCGGCCGGCTGGCTGCCCAGGTGCGCCTGGCCAACGAGCGCGCCGAAGTGGACACGTTGCTGCTCGTTCGCGGCGGCGGCAGCATCGAAGACCTCTGGAGCTTCAACGACGAAGGCCTCGCGCGCGAAGTCGCGGCCAGCGCCATTACCGTGATCAGCGGCGTCGGCCACGAAACCGACTTCACGATCGCCGATTTCGTCGCCGACGTGCGCGCGCCGACGCCTACCGCGGCCGCCGAACTGGCCTGCGTGCCGCGTTCTGACCTGCTGGGCCGCGTGATGCAGTCGGCCCAGGCCATGGCCCGGGGCCAGCAGCGCCGTCTGGAGCGCGCCGCGCAACGCCTGGACCGCGCCAGCGCGCAACTGGTGTCGCCGGCGCAGCGCCTTGAGCACCAGCGCGAACGCTTGAACAGCCTGGGCTATCGCCTGGCGTCCGCCTGGGCCGGACCGCAGGCGCGGCGCAATGCGCGCGTTAATTTACTGGCGCAGCGCCTCGCGCATCGTGTTCCGGACACCGGCCGCGGCGCCGACCGTCTGGCTTCGGTCGTTCGTCAACTGGGCCAGGCGCACGCGCGCCTGCTGGTCCAGCGGCGCAACCGCCTGGCCTCGGCCAGCGCCCAATTGCGCGCGCTGGATCCCGGCAACACGCTGGCGCGCGGTTATGCTATCGCCCGCCATGCCGATGGCCGTATCGTGCGCGATGCCGCCGACCTGGCGCCGGGGCAGGGGCTGGACCTCAGCTTTGCCCAGGGCGGTGCGAAGGTCGACGTGACGCAAGTGCGCAAGACACGCGAGGCGTCCTGACGCGGGCGCGTGCGCGCGGGCCGGCAAGCCGGCAAGTTGGGTAACGGGTGGAACCATGCAGCAATTGACACCACGCAAGGGCCGGCGCGGCGTGCGCCAGGCCGTCACGCTCGCCGGCCTGCTGGCCGCCGCGCTTTCGCTGGGCGCCGCCGGGCTCGCCCCGTCGGCCCAGGCGCAAGGGCCCGGCAACGCCAAGCCCGCGAGCAAGACCGAAACCAAGGCCCGCGCGGCCGAGCGGCCCGCCGCCAGTTCCGCGCAAGCCGGCACGGACAGCTGCGATTGCGCCTCGCCCTACCGCGAGTACAAGGCGGCCGACACGGCCGACACCCGCGCCTTGTTCGCGGCCATCGACGCCGTCGATGAGGCTGCGTTCACCGCGGCCTTGGCCAAGGTGCCCCGGCCAGGCGACTACGCGCGGGAAGGCGTGCCGCTGCTGCACGCGCTGTTGATGCCGCCGTGGCCGCGCAGCAAGCGCGTGTATTGGGACATGTCCGCACAGGAGACGGCGCGGCTGCGCCAGGCCTACCGCGATACGTTGCCGGCGCGCGCCCGCATGTTGGCGGCGCTGCTGGCCACTCAGCCGCCGCTGAACGACATCACGTACGAATCCCGCCGCCCGCCGGTGCATCTGGCGTTGCTGTACGGCTCGCCCGGCATCCTGGACATGCTGCTGGCCGCCGGCGCCCGCGCGGACCAGCGCGGCGACGAGAACCGGACACCGCTGGACTTCCTGCTCAACCGCGATTTCGAATTCGCGGTGCGCATGACCTATCTGCCCCGCCTGGTGGACCGGCAGGAAACCACGCGCATGGTGCTGGCGCTGCTCAAGGCCGGCGCGCCGCGCCCCTTTGCCTATGTGGATGACAACAGCGACGACGTCACGCGCAGCGCGCTCAAGGACGCGCAGGGGCAGCCGCGCTTTGCCGCGGACTATCTGGCCTGGCCGGCGCTGGTCGAACTGACCGAAGGGGCCGACGTGGTGCGCGCCTTGGCCGCCACGGGCACCAAGCCGGCCTACGGCGACGGCATCAGCCCGCTGGCGCTGGCGGCGTACACCGGCAACGCGGGCGCGGTGTACGCGTTGATGGAACTGGGCCCGCGCACCACGCCGGCCACGGGCTACGGCGCCACGGGCGATATCGACCTGTGGCTGGACGCGGCGCAGGCCGCGCTGGCCGCCGGCCATGGCGACATCGCCCAGCTGCTGTTGCGCGCCGGCATGCCGTTCAGCCAGCGCGGCCCGCAGACCGGCACCGACACGGCGGTGTTCGTGCGCATGCAAGCCGACGCACAGCCGATCCTGAACCTGGCCGCGCGCCAGGGCGACGTGGCCACGGTGAAGCGCCTGCTGGCGCTGGGCGCGCCGGTCGAAGGCGACAGCGCGGATCCGTACGGCGACACGCCGCTGGCCGACGCGGTGCAGGCGCACCAGTTCGATGCCGCGCGCGCATTGCTGGCCGCGGGGGCGAACCCCGCGCTGCTGCGCCAGGGCTACGACCGCAAGTCCGCGCTGGCACGCGCCATCGACGCCGACGATCCGGCGCTGCTGCGTGATCTGCTGGCGGCGACGCCGCGCGAATCCTTGCAGGCGCTTCTGGCCGACCCCGCGCATTCCCCCGTGGCGCAGGCCCTGCGCCAGCCAGGCAAGCAGGGTGCCGCCATGCTGCGGCAACTGGCCGAGGCCGGGCTGGATTTGAAGACGCTGGATGCCGGCGCGATCCGGCAGGCGCTGGAAAGCCGCGACGCGGCGATGGCGACCTACCTGATGGATGCCGGCGTGCCGGTCAATCCGCCGCCAGCCGCGGCGGCGGCATCGGACGGCGCGTACGACCGCCAGGGCGTGCCGCCGTTGCTGGTGGCCGTGACCTCGGACCAGCCGGCCATGGTGGACGCGTTGCTGGCCAAGGGCGCGGACCCGCTGGGCCTGGCGCCCGAAGGCCGCAGCGCCCTGTATTGGGCGATCGGCAACGGCGATGAGGCCTTGCTCGAACGCCTGCTGCGGGCGGGCGCGAAGCTGGACGACCCGCGCTTGCCGCGGGCGCCCGCCCGCTATGCATTGCTCAATGCCGCGGTGGCCTCGGGAGATATCGCGCGGGTGAACCGCGTGGCGCAGGCCAGTGGGCAAGCCATCGCAAGCGCGTGCCTGACCGATGGCGCCGAATACGCGCTGCTGGACCAGGCCGGCTATTTTGCGCAGCTGCAAGCGGCCGGCTTCACTGGCGCGCATACCGATTGCATGAAAGACGCCGACCCCTTGTCGCAGCGGCTCTTGTCCGCCTTGCTGCGCGACCGGCAACTGGCGGTCGCGCGCCGCGATTCCGTCGTCGACGTGCTGACGCGCCTGAAGGCCGGCGGCGCGGACCTGGATGCGCGCCTCGAACACGGCGACACGCCGCTGATCGCCGCCATCCAGATCGGCCGCGCCGACCTGGCCGATGCGATGTTGGCCGCCGGCGCCAGCGCGGACGCGGCCGATGCGCAGGGCCGCAGCCCCGCCTGGGTGGCGCTGGAAAGCGGGCAGCCTGACATGCTGGCGCTGCTGGCGCGATACCAGGCCCGGTTCGCCGGCGCCGCCGCGCCGCAGGGGCAGTCGTTCGACCAGACGCTGGCGTGCCAATCCGCGCCGGCTTTCGCGGCCGCGCTGCAGGCCGCGGGCGTATCGGTCAAGCCAGGCTGCCCGGCGACGCCAGCGGCAGGCAAGGGCGCCCAGCGTGGCGCCGGCAAGGTCGCGCCGGGCATTGCCGGTCATTACTATCTGCGCGGCATGCGCGAAGTGGGCAGCGAACTGCTGCTGACCGAAGATGGCCGCTTCCAATACCTGATGAGCTACGGCGCGGTCGACATCGAGGCCAGCGGCCAGTGGCGCAGCGACGGCAAGCAGGTCCATCTGGACACGCCCCCGATTCAGCCGTTCTCCGCCATCGCCGACGTGCGCGCCGACGCACGTCCGGCCGATGCGGATCAACTGACCGTGCGCGTCTACTACCAAGGCCGGCCGGTCAAGGTCGACGTCGCCATGTCGTCGGCCCAGGCCGATTACGCCGGCACGCCCAAGCAATCCGAGGGTGCCGATGGCGTCAGCGCGCCGATCGCGGCGGGCGATCTCAAGGCACTGGCCGTGTTCGTGCCGCTGCCCGCCGGCGCGCGCTGGCATCGCGCGGACATCAGCAAGTTGGATGCCCAGGCGCGCGCGGTGCGCATCGATCTGGCGCTGCCCGAGGCGGCCAGTCGCACGCCGTTGCACATGACATTGGCATTACGCGCGGATGGCGCATTGACGGCCTCGCAGGGCGGTCGCGAACTGCGATATGAGAAAGAGTAGCGTTTACGCGCCGCAGTCATAAACACATGCCTGTTAACCCCGCGCCGCTGCGGGGTTAACGCGGTATCCTCGCAGAGTTGCCGATACAATTGAACGGCTTGATCGTGCACTCAACAGAAGGAACCCACACATGGCACATACTCTTCCCCCCCTGCCTTACGAACTGGACGCACTGGCTCCGCACATCTCCAAAGAGACGCTGGAGTTCCACTACGGCAAGCATCACCAGACCTACGTCACGAACCTGAACAACCTGATCCCGGGCACCGAGTTCGAGACCCTGTCGCTGGAAGACATCGTCAAGAAGTCCTCGGGCGGCATCTTCAACAACGCTGCGCAAATCTGGAACCACACGTTCTACTGGAACAGCCTGGCCCCCAAGGCCGGCGGCGCACCCACCGGCAAGCTGGCTGATGCCATCAACGCCAAGTGGGGCAGCTTCGATGCCTTCAAGGAAGCCTTCAACAAGTCGGCTGCCGGCAACTTCGGTTCGGGCTGGACCTGGCTGGTCAAGAAGGCCGACGGTTCCGTCGACATCGTCAACACCAGCAACGCGGCTACCCCGCTGACCACGGCCGACAAGCCGCTGCTCACCTGTGATGTCTGGGAACACGCCTACTACATCGACTACCGCAATGCCCGTCCCAAGTACCTGGAAAACTTCTGGGCCCTGGTGAACTGGGACTTCGCGGCCAAGAACTTCGCCTGAACGGCGCTGCATCGCGATCCTCGCACAGCCGGCGTCCAGCCGGCCGCTGCATGATCCGATCGCACTGAAAAAGGCCTCTCGTTGCACGAGAGGCCTTTCATTTATTCAGCCAGAATTCAGTTTTCTCCGTTGTGGGTCGTGTGACCGGCAGCAGGTGTCGATTGTCGAGTTCATTGCGACGAAATGAATAATAAACAGCCGGTTCTTTCGCGTTCTCGCGGGAAATCGCAAACGCTATCGTTGCCCCCGGTCTGCGACTGAGCCACGGGGCCAATGACTGCGGCATGCCCGCCATAAACCGTGGCAATTGAACGGGATGGGAAGCATGTTGCGGTATTTTTCGGGTTTACGTATCGGCTCGCGCCTGTCGGGCGCGTTCCTGCTGGTCGCGGTGATCGGCGGCGCCATCGGCGCCTTTGGCGTGTGGGGACTGGCCCGCATCAATGAAATGAACGACCGGCTCTACGACACCGAGCTGCGGGGTATTTCAGACATCAAAGAAGCCAACATCAATCTCATTTATGCCGGACGTGCGCGCAGCGGTTTCCTGGCCGCTTCTAGCCAGGAAGAACGCCAGGCTCTGCGCAAGCAGTTCGACGACGCAGTCAAGACCATGGACACGCTGCGCGAAAAGGCCGCCGCGAATTTCCATGCGGAGGAGGGCAAGCGCCTGTTGGCGCAGTTCGCCGAAACCGAGCAGGTCTGGAAGCGTGATGCCGCCGAGTTCTTCGCTGCTGCGCAATCGCATGCGTTGGCGCAGGCCGACGCCAGGGTCGACGCCATCGAAAAGCGCGTCATTGCCTCGTCGCAAAAGCTCGACGACCTGATGACCGACCTGGCCGTGGGCAAGGAAAAAGTCGCCGCGCAATCGGTGCAGGCCGGCACGGATCTCTACGAAACCATGCGCCTGATCATGATCGTGCTGGCCGTGGTGGGGGTGGCCGTGGGCATGCTGCTGGGGTGGCTGGTGACGCGCGGCATCGTGCGTCCGCTGCAGCAGGCCGTGGTGGCCGCGCGCCAGGTGGCCGCGGGCGACCTCACCACTGACATCCAGGTCGCCACGCGCGACGAAACCGGCGACCTGATGGACGCGCTCAAGGCCATGAACGAAAGCCTGGGGCGCATTGTGCGCGACGTGCGCGACGGTTGCGAAAGCATTGCGTCCGCCTCCTCGCAGATCGCGCAAGGCAACTCCGATCTGTCGCAACGCACCGAAGAGCAGGCCGCCTCGCTGGAAGAAACCGCGGCGTCCATGGAACAGCTCACCAGCACGGTGCAGCAGAACGCCAACAACGCCAGCGAGGCCGAGCGCCTCGTCACCCGGGCATCAACCGTGGCCGTGCGCGGCGGTGAAGTGGTCGAAGGCGTGGTGCAGACCATGAGCGCGATCTCGGACAGCTCGCGCCGCATCGCCGACATCACGGGCGTGATCGACGGCATCGCGTTCCAGACCAACATCCTGGCGCTCAACGCGGCGGTGGAAGCGGCGCGCGCTGGCGAGCAGGGCCGCGGTTTTGCCGTGGTCGCGGGCGAAGTCCGCACCCTGGCGCAGCGCTCCGCCGTGGCCGCCAAGGAAATCAAGGCCCTGATCGACGAGTCCGTCACCCGTGTCGAAGGGGGGACCCGCCAGGTCGACGAGGCGGGCCGCACCATGCGCGAAGTGGTCGACAGCGTGGGCCAGGTCGCGACCCTGGTGCGCGAAATATCCAGCGCGTCGGCCGAACAGTCTTCCGGCATCGGCCAGGTGAACCAGGCGGTGGCGCAGATGGACAGCGTCACGCAGCAGAACGCCGCGCTGGTGGAAGAGGCCGCCGCGGCCGCGGGCAGCATGCAGGAGCAGGCCGCCCGCCTGGCGCAGGAAGTGCGCCGCTTCAAGGTCGATGCCGGCGGTGGCTCGGCAAGCGCCGCGCAGGCGCGCCTGATCCAGGCGGTGCCCGCCGCCACGCGCAAGCCGGCGGCGCAAATCGCCACGCGGCGTCCCGCGCTGGCGCAGGCCTCGGACGACGATTGGTCCTCGTTCTAAGCGGTGCGCGCGGGGCCTAAGGCCTGTGCGAGGCGCTTTCCAGTGTGAACAGGCCCTGGTCAAAGGGCCCGCGTTGTGGGCTGGCAGTCAGGAGGGAATGGTAAGGTTAGCCACGTCCCGCTGCTTGCGTTGCCCATGAACCTACCCACTCCGCTGCGCCGTATCGCCACCGGTTCTCGCCACTTCCTGCGCCGCAAAGTGCGCCAGGCCAACCGCCTGTCCCGCAAGAGCGTGCAGATGGCCTTGCTGCTGGGCGGCGCGGCGCTGGTGGCGCTGGTCTCGCTGGGCTTCGCCTATCTGGCCGACAAGGCGCTGGAGTGGAATCGCGACTGGACTTCCGCCCACGGCTGGCTGGCGCTGGTGGTGCTGCCTTGCGGCCTGGCCGGCCTGCGCTGGGCCACCTTGCGGTTCGCGCCCAACGCCGTTGGCAGCGGTATCCCTCAAGTCATCGGCGCCTTGTCCCTATCGCCGGGCGCCAGCCAGCGCAGCCTGGTTTCGCTGGCGCAGGCGCTCTGGAAAATCCCCTTGGCATTTCTTGGCATGCTGGCCGGCGCGTCCATTGGCCGCGAAGGCCCGTCGGTGCAGGTCGGCGCCGCCGTCATGCTGGCCTGGGGGGATTTCTGGAAGCGCCGCGGCGTGCAACTGCGCGGCTTTCATGCCAACGAACTGATCGCCGCCGGCGCGGCCGGCGGCCTGGCCGCGGCCTTCAATGCGCCCCTGGCCGGCGTCATCTTCGCCATCGAGGAACTGGGCCGCGGCACTGTGCTGCGCTGGCAGCGGCTGGTGCTGATTGGCGTGCTGGCGGCGGGTTTCCTGGTGGTGGCGGTGGCCGGCAACAATCCCTATTTTGGCGTCTTCGGCGGCGCGCCGCTGGCCCACGGCATGCTGTGGTGGGTGGTGGCGTGCGCCATGCTCAACGGCGCGCTCGGCGGCATTTTCGCGCGGCTGCTGGGCAAGGGCGCCGCGGGTATGGCGCCCGCGACGTGGCGCGGCTGGATCCGCGCCCATCCTATCTGGACCGCCTTCGTCATGGGCCTGGTGCTGGCGCTGATCGGCCTGGCCACCGCCGGCAGCGTCTACGGTACCGGCTACGGCGCGGCGGCCAACCTGCTGTCGGGCCAGTCACCCGATCCCTTGCCCGCGGGCTTCGGCCTGGCCAAGCTGGCGGCCACCGTCACGTCCTATTGGGCGGGCATCCCCGGCGGCATCTTCACTCCAGCGCTGACCACCGGCGCCGGCATCGGCCATCACATCTGGCAATTGGCGGGCGAGGGCGTGGACCAGCGCGTGCTGGTGCTGTTGTCCATGGCCGCTTTCCTGGCCGCGGCCACGCAGGCGCCGCTGACGGCCAGTGTGGTGGTCATGGAAATGACGGGCAGCCAGCCCATGCTGTTCTGGTTGCTGGTCGGCTCGCTGCTCGCCTCGGGCGTGTCGCGCCAGTTCTGCCCACAGCCCTTCTATCACCTGGCCGCGGGCCGCTTCCGGCGTCAGGCCATCGTCGACGCGGGGCGCGCCGCCAAGTCCCGCCCGGCAACGCCGTAGCCGCGCCGTTCAAGTGAACATCCATTGGACACTGTCCGTGCTGCGGACATCCGCCCGATGCACCAACTTGGCGCGAAACCGCTGCGTTAAGATCGAGCGCATCCGATTTCTTCACTTCTATCCGAGCTTCTCATGACCGTGCATGCCTATATTTGTGACGCGATCCGCACCCCCTTCGGCCGCTACGGCGGCGCGCTGGCGACCGTGCGTCCCGACGACCTCGCGGCAGTAGCCATCAAGGCCCTCGTGGCGCGCAACCCCGGCGTGCGCTGGGAAGAAATCGACGATGCCATCCTGGGTTGCGCCAACCAGGCCGGCGAAGACAACCGCAACGTCGCCCGGATGGCCACGCTGCTGGCCGGCCTGCCGGTCGAAGTGCCCGGCGCCACCGTCAACCGCCTGTGCGGTTCGGGCCTGGACGCCATCGGCAGCGCCGCGCGCGCCATCCGCGCCGGCGAAGCCGGCCTGATGCTGGCCGGCGGCGTCGAAAGCATGAGCCGCGCGCCGTTCGTCATGGGCAAGGCCGACAGCGCGTTCTCGCGCAACGCCGCCATCTACGACACCACCATCGGCTGGCGCTTCATCAACAAGCTGATGAAGGCCCAGTACGGCGTCGACTCCATGCCCGAAACGGCCGAGAACGTCGCCGACGACTTCAAGATCAACCGCGAAGACCAGGATCTGTTCGCGCTGGCCAGCCAGCAAAAGACGGCCCGCGCCCAGAAAGAAGGCTTCTTCGACACCGAAATCGTGCCGGTCTCGATCGCCCAGAAAAAGGGCGATCCCATCATCGTCTCCAAGGACGAACACCCCCGCGAAACCAGCCTTGAAGCGCTGGCCAAGCTCAAGGGCGTGGTCCGCGAAGGCGGCACCGTCACCGCCGGCAATGCTTCGGGCGTGAACGACGGCGCGGCCGCGCTGTTGCTGGCCGACGAAAAGGGCGCCGCCCGCCACGGCCTGACCCCGCGCGCCCGCGTGGTCGGCATGGCCACCGCCGGCGTCGCGCCGCGCATCATGGGCATCGGCCCGGCACCCGCCACCCGCAAGGTGCTGGCCCAGACCGGTCTGACCCTGGACCAGATGGACGTGATCGAGCTGAACGAAGCGTTTGCGGCCCAAGGTCTGGCCGTGCTGCGCCAGCTGGGCATTGCCGACAACGATCCGCGCGTCAACCCCAACGGCGGCGCCATCGCGCTGGGCCACCCGCTGGGCGCCAGCGGCGCCCGCCTGGCCACCACCGCGATCAACCAGCTGCACCGTACCGGCGGCCGCTACGCGCTGTGCACCATGTGCATCGGCGTGGGCCAGGGCATCGCCCTGATCATCGAGCGCGTCTGATCCGGCGCCGGCCTGCCGCGCATTCAGACCGCAACGCAGGCCGCGTTCCACGATACGCGGCGTCCGCCCGCCGGCCGGGCGGCCAAACAAACAAGGGAGCCCTCGGGCTCCCTTGCTTTATGATCCGGGCGGCAAGGCCTGCCGCCCCGGTGCGCGTATTCAGGGCAGGCCGTCGATTTTCCGGCCGGCCTTGATGCCGTGGCCATCGAACCAGCCCTGGGCCATTTCCAGCGCATAGCGCACCGGTTTCTTGGAGCAGTGGGCGTCGTCGGTCTGCGGCGCCATGTCTTCGATGTTGACGATCGTGCCGTCGTCGGCGATAAAAGCGATCGACAGCGGCAGGATGGTGTTGCGCATCCAGAAGCATTGCACGTCGGGCTGCTCGAAGACGAACAGCATGCCGTCGTTGCCCGGCAGTTCCTTGCGGAACATGAGGCCGTCGCGGCGGGTGGCTTCCGTATTGGCGACTTCTGCGCGGATAATATGGATACCGGCAGCCAGTTGCGTGGTGGGCAGCGGCGCTTGCGGTCCGCTCGGGGCTTGCGCGTGGGTGGCCAGGGGCAGGGCCAGCGCGGCGGCGCTCAGCAGCGCGCAAACCGCCCCGCGTGATGCCGCTTTAATGAACGCTGTTTTGAACAACGCACGACCAACCTGAAACAAAGCAGCATTCTTCAGCATAACCAGATGCGGTAATCGCAGTAATAAGAAAATAACAAGGCGGGGCCCGAAAGCCCCGCCTGATAATGGCGCAACCTTACCGTTGCGCTGTAATCGGTAACTCAGGCAGCGGTGATATTGAGCGCCTGTTTGCCTTTGGGCCCCTGGATAATCTCGAAAGCCACTTTCTGGCCTTCTTTCAGGGTTTTAAAACCATTCATCTGGATAGACGAAAAGTGGGCGAACAGATCTTCACCGCCGTCGTCGGGCGTAATGAAGCCAAACCCCTTTGCATCGTTGAACCATTTGACGGTGCCCGTCGATTTGGGATTGTCCCCTTGGACGGCGGTTGCGGTCGTATCAGACATGCGGACTGCCTCATTGAATCGTATGTTGACGAAGGGCATCGCGGCCTAGACCCCTGTCCCCCCTCCGGCCTCCTGGCAGGTTTTCGGTGAATTGAAAACCCCAGAATGCGTGGATAATGCGCCGCTTTTCTTTGTGTAGTCAAGTATGGAAACTACGCATTTCTACCTGTAATTTTGCGTAAGTTACATGCAAGCCGTCCCCCGATTAAATAGAATAGCCGCCCTATGAGTTCTACCTTGGATACCCAGCACGATTTGGCCGTCGAGAAGGCGCCGGCGCGCGTTGCGCCGCCTCCGATGTACCAGGTCCTGTTGCTGAATGACGACTACACCCCGATGGAGTTTGTCGTGAAGGTGCTGCAGAAGTTCTTCAACAAGAACCACGAAGAAGCCACCCGGATCATGTTGCAGGTGCATCACGAGGGCCGTGGCGTGTGCGGCGTCTATCCGCGCGACCTCGCGGCCACCCGGATTGCCCAGGTGGCGCAGTATGCGCGGGCGCGTCAGCACCCGCTGCAGTGCGTGATGGAACCGGTTTAGAACACAGAACAAAAAAAACGCCGCCGTAAACAGGCGGCGTTGTGTTGCACAGGATCAGGACGCAGTCCCCGCGAACCGAGAAGCGCGCGGGTGTCAGGTCGGCAGCTCCGCCGCAAAGGAGCGATGCATTTGAGTAGGCGGGGAGGTTTGCCGTGAGTGGAAAGAACAGCAAGACCTGGCTGGCGGTAGCCGGCGTGATCGTATTGGCCGGCGCCCTGGGCGTGGGCTGGTGGATGGGCAAGGGCGGTCAACCCGCCGCGCCCGCCGCGCCGCCGGCGGCAACGTCCGCGGCCGTCCCTGGCGCCGCCACCCCTCCCGGCGAGGCCAAGCCCGCCGCCTTGCCGGCCTCGGCCGTGGTCGGCGCGGCCGACCCGTTTGCCGCGCTCAATTGCCAGCCGCGCCAGTACAACGATACCTTGGCGCTGGCGATCACGTTCACGCAGCCGGTCGACTCCAAGGCCAAGCTCGAGAGCTTCCTGCAGGTCATTGACACCGGCTCCGCGTCGGGCAAGGCCGACCAGGACAGCGAACAGGCCGCCCGCGCCGGCGACCAGCCCGCCTCGGTCAAGCCGGGCGATTCGGCCCCCAAGGGCAAGATCGTCCAGGGCAACTGGGTGGTGGGCGACAACCCCCGCATGGTCTATTTCCCCTACGTCCAGCCGCAGCGCTCGTACGCCATCTCGGTGCGCGCCGGCCTGCCGGGCGCGGGCGAAAAGGTCACACTGCCGACGGCATCGCACTGCGAAGTGACCACCGAAGCCATGCCGCCTTCGTTCTATTTCGCCAGCCGCGGCGTGGTGCTGCCGGCTGGCCAGAACGGCGGCCTGCCGGTCGCGACCGTCAACGTGCCCGAGGTCGACGTGCAGTTCCTGCGCGTGGCCCCCGAGCGCGTGCCGGAACTGTTCGACTCCGTGCTGCGCATCGGCCGCACGGCCAACGCCTCGTCGGATGACGATGACAGCGCGGGCGGTTACGACGAAGACGACGAGTGGCGCTATTCCGACAACCGCAGCCTCAAGGGCTCGGTCAGCAACTGGGACCTGGATCGCCTGAACACGTTGACCACCAGCGTCTACCAGGGCCGCTTCCTGACGGACGATAAGCCCAACCGCCGCCACGTCACCTTCCTGCCCGTTGAAGGCGTCAAGGAACTGCAAGAACCCGGTATCTATATCGCGGTGATGAGCCAGCCCGGCCGCTTCCGCTACGAATACCAGGTTACCTACTTCTATGTCAGCGACATCGGTCTGCACGCGCGCCGCTACAGCGACCGTATCGAAGCCTATTCGGTGTCGCTCAAGAGCGGCCAGGCCATCTCGGGCGCGGTGTTCGAACTGGTCGATGGCGCCGGCAAATCGCTGGCCAAGGCCCAGGCCGATGCCCAGGGTCATGTGCGCTTCGAAGGCAGCTTCACCAACGCGCGCATCATCCGTGCCTCGCGCGACAAGGAAATGACCGTGCTGGCGTTGGGCGAGCCCGCGCTGGACCTGTCCGAGTTCGACACGGGCGGCCATATTTCCCGCCCCAATAACCTCTTCGTCTACGCCGGCCGCAATCTGTACCGCCCCGGTGAAACCTTCCATGTGTCGGTGCTGCCGCGCGATCTGGACGGCCGCGTGATGCCGGCTTCGCCCCTGACTGCCACGATCAAGCGCCCCGACGGCCGCGTGGTGTCGACGAATCTGTGGCAACCCGCCAAGGACCTGCAGGGCTATGTCGAACGCGCAATCGATCTGCCGCCCGACGCGCAGACCGGCGCCTGGATGCTGGAGTTGCGCGTCGACCCCGCCTCGCGTACCCCGGATGCCTCGTGGAAGTTCCAGGTCGAGGAATTCCTGCCTGAACGCATGAAGATGGCGCTGACCTCCGATCAGGATGTGTTGTCGCCGAGCGACAGCCTGACGGTCGATGTGCAGGGCGACTACCTGTATGGCGCGCCCGCCGCCGGCAACCGCCTGCTGTCCAGCTTCCAGGTCAAGCGCGACCGCTTTGCCCTGCCACAGCAATGGCCCGGCTTCATCTTCGGCGATGTGGCCGACGATACCCGCCGCCATTTCGAGGAACTGCCCGAAGCCGCGCTGGATTCCACCGGCGCCGCCCAGCTCGAGATCGAGCCGCGCACCGACGGCACCCATTCGCCCATGAAGGTGCGGGTGTCGGCCAGCCTGCTGGAATCGGGCGGCCGCCCGGTGGTGCGTTCGATCGAGCGCAGCGTCTGGCCCGCCGACAAGCTGATAGCCGTGCGTCCGCAATTCGACAGCGACGTGGCCCGCGAAGGCGCGCCTGCCGCCTTCGAAGTGCTGCGCGTGGATGCGCAAGGCAAGATCGCGCCGCTGCCGCAAGCGCAGATGCGCCTGTATCGCGAAGAACGCCAGTACTACTGGCGCTTCGATGACCAGCGCGGCTGGAACAGCGGCTATACCGAGACCGAAGAACTGGTCGATTCGCGCGAGATCGCGCTGAACGACCGCAGCCAGCTGACCGTGCCGGTCAAGTGGGGCCGCTATCGCCTGGAAATCGCCGATCCTGAAACGGGTGAAACCCTGCGCTATCGCTTCTACGCGGGCTGGAATGCGCAGGACGCCGACGCTATGGGCAACCGCCCCGACCGCGTCCAGATGAAGCTCGAGGGTGTGCCGGCCAAGCCGGGCGACTCCGTCAAGCTGACGCTGACGCCGCCGCACGACGGCCAGGCGCTGATCACGGTGGAAGGCGACCGCATGCTGTGGTCCACCTGGGTGGCCGTGAAGGCGACGGGCACGCAAGTGGAAATCCCGATCGACAAGACCTGGAAGCGTCACGACCTGTACGTCGCCGCGGCGGTGTTCCGTCCCGGCAGCGAAGGCGACCGCGTGACGCCGGCGCGCGCACTGGGCCTGGCGTTCCTGCCGATCGCCAGCGCCGACCGCAAGCTGGACGTCAAGCTGACAGCCGCCGCCAAGACCGAACCCGAAACCAAGACCACTGTTCGCGTCAAGGTGGACGGCGCCCAGGGCAAGCAAGCCATGGTGACGCTGTCGGCCGTGGACGTGGGCATTCTCAATATCAACCAGTACCGCACGCCCGACCCGCTGGACTTCTTCTTCGGCAAGCACCGCTACGCGCCCGAATTGCTGGATATGTACGGCAAGCTCATCGAGAAGATGGACGGCACCAAGGGCAAGCTGAAGTGGGGCGGTGACGCCGCCATGCGCGGCGACAGCAAGAGCCTGCCCAAGAAGGTCAAGCTGGTCGACCTGTTCTCGGGTCCGGTCAAGCTGAACGACAAGGGCGAGGCCGACATCCCGCTGGATCTGCCTGACTTCAACGGCACGCTGCGCCTGATGGCCGTCGCGTTCACGCCGGACAACTTCGGCAGCACCGACACCGAGATGGTGGTGGCGGCGCCGATCGTGGCTGAACTGAACACGCCGCGCTTCATCACTCCGGGCGACCAGGCCGCCATCGCGCTGGACGTCACCAACCTGAGCGGCGCCGACCAGAAGGTGACGGTCAAGCTGGAAGCGCTGGATCCGCTGGGCATCGTCGACGGTACGCGTACCGTGACGCTCAAGGACAAGCAACGCACCACGCTGCGCTTTAACGCCACCACTACCGGTTCCTACGGCCTGGGCCTGATCCGCCTGACCGTGGACGGGCAGGGCGGCGGCAAGCCCGTGCATATCGTGCGCGAATCGGTGCTGCAGGTGCAGCCGGCCTACGCGGCCGAGCGTCAGGTGCGCCGTCTGCGCCTGAACCCGGGCGAAAGCAATGCGCCGCAAGCCTCGTGGGTAGCGTCCTACTATCCGGACTCGACCACCGTCAGCCTGACGGTCTCGAACCGCCCGCCGTTCAACGTCAACCGCCTGGTCGAAGGCCTGCTCAACTACCCCTACGGTTGCACCGAGCAGACCATCAGCGCAACCCTGCCCTGGGTCATGCTGGACGAGGACGCCGCCAAGCAGTTCGGCCTGAAGCCGCGTACCCAGGCTGAACGCGAAGCCAAGGTCGCCGGCGCCATCGGACGCCTGTCCGGCATGCGCAACGCGGTGGGTTCGTACAACCTGTGGAGCAGCTCGTCCTCGCGCGACGTGTGGCTGACGGCCTATGCCGTGGGCTTCCTGCAGGATGCCCGCGACAAGGGCTTCTCGGTGCCCGAGGCGTCGCTGGACCGTTCGCGCCAGTGGCTGCTCGAACAAGTGCAGCAGAGCTCCGGCTCGTTCGGCACCTGGTCGGCCAACCTGAAGCGCAACCTGGAGTCGGGCCGCCTGGACAGCGGCGACATCAACACGCTGCGTGAAGACCACCGCCGCTTTGCCGGCCTGGCCACCGCCGTGCTGGCGCTGGCGCGCGACAAGAAGGCGCCGCTCTCCACCGTGCGCCAGCTGTTCGACAACTACCAGGAGCGCGCGCGTTCGCCGCTGCCCCTGATCCAACTGGCCGCCGCCTTCAAGCTGATGGGCGACGAAGGGCGCATGAAGTCCGCGCTGGATCAGGCCATGGCGCGCGAATACGGCATCAACCGCCGCAACCAGAGCGCGTACTACGACGAGTGGATGGGCGACTACGGCAGCGCCGTGCGCGACTACGCCCTGGCATATGCGCTGGCCAACCAGTACCAGCTGCGCCACGACCGCGTGGAAAACCTGATGACGCAGCTGGCCGCGCGCCTGGGCAACCGCTCGTACCTGTCGACGCAAGAGCAGATGGCCCTGTTGCTGGCTGCCCGCGCCGCCGGCGGCGACAAGGGTACGCCGTGGGAAGCCACGCTGACCGTCAACGGCGCTCGCAAGCCGCTGACGGGCGGCAAGTCCGACCAGACGGTGTCCCTGACCGCGGCCGACTTGGCGAATACCCAGCTCGTCAACACCGGCAGCCAGTCGCTGTTCATCGAGTACGACATCCAGGGCAGCCCGACGACCGTGCCCGCGCCGCGCAACGACGTGATCCAGCTCAAGCGTGGCTGGTACCGTCCTGACGGCCGGCCGTGGGACGGCGGCACGCTGCAGACCGGCGACATGCTGGTGGTGTGGGTTCAGGCCAGCGCCAACCAGAACATCCCGGACGGCCTGCTGGTGGACCGCGTGCCCGCCGGCTTCGAGGTCGAGAACCTGAACCTGTCGCAAAGCCCCGAAATGCAGGACTGGAGCATCGGCGGGCGCCGCGTGGCCGACGCGATGGCGGATCCCAACATCAAGCACCGCGAATTCCGCGATGACCGTTATGTTGCGGCCGTATCGCTGGGCCGTGGCAAAGTGGACGTGTTCTATCTGGTGCGAGTCGTCACGCCGGGCCGTTATTCGGTGCCCTCGACGGTGGCTGAAGATATGTACCGTCCCGAGATCCGCGGTGTAGGCGAGCAATGGAGCACGGTCGAAATCCGCGATCGCGGCGCCAAGCAGCGTCCTTGACCGCCGCCGCCACCCCGTCGGCGGGCGCCTCGCGCGCCCGCCGCTGGCGGCGGCGCGGCATCTACGCGGCCAGCGTGTTGTTTGCGCTGGCCGCGTTGTTATTCGCGCTGGATCGCCTCTATCCCTTGCCCCCGATCGATTCGGGCGGCGCTGCCGTGGTGGTTGCCGCCGACGGCACCCCGCTGCGCAACTATCCCAGCCGTGATGGCATCTGGCGCTATCCGGTCAAGCCGGAGCAGGTGTCGCCGCACTACCTGGACACGCTGCTGACCTACGAAGACCGCTGGTTCTACTGGCACCCGGGGGTCAATCCGGTGGCGCTGGCGCGTGCCGGCTGGCAGTGGGTCACCAACCGCCGCATCGTGTCGGGCGGATCCACCCTGACCATGCAGGTCGCGCGGCTGATCGACCCCCAGCTCGCCGGTAAACCGTCGCGCTCGATGGCGGCCAAACTGCGCCAGGCCTGGCGCGCCGTGCAACTGGAAATGCACTACAGCAAGGACGAGATCCTGTCGCTCTATCTGACCCACGCGCCCATGGGCGGCATCGTGGAAGGGGTGGAGATGGGCTCGCGGCTGTGGCTGGGCAAGCCCGCCCGCGACCTGAGCCCGGCCGAAGCCGCCATGCTGACCGCCTTGCCGCAGGCCCCGTCGCGCCTGCGTCCGGACCGCCACCCCGAGGCCGCCCAGAGCGCCCGCGACAAGGTGCTGGACCGCATGGTGGAGCTGGGCCGCTGGACCCCGGCCGAAGTGGCCGACGCCAAGATCGAGCGGGTGGTGGCGCCGCCGCTGCGGGCCCGCTGGCTGGCGCCGCTGGCCGCGCAGCGCTTGTTGCAGGAAGCCGGGCGCAAGACCGGCGGCCCGCGCCGCCCCGGCAGCCGCCCGCCTTTGGTGGCGTCGACCCTGGACGCCGACATGCAGGCCGCGGTCGAGCGGATGCTGCTGGACCGGGTCGACAACCTGCCGCCCAAGGTGTCCATGGCCGTGCTGGTGATGGACAACGACACCCTGGAGGTCAAGGCCTATGCCGGCTCGGCCGACTTTTCCGATGATTCCCGATACGCCCACGTGGATATGGTCCGCGGCGTGCGCTCGCCGGGTTCTACTCTGAAGCCGTTCCTGTACGCCCAGGCGCTGGACGACGGCCTGATTCACTCGGAAAGCCTGCTGATCGACGCGCCCATGTCGTTCGGCGGGTATGCCCCAGGTAACTTCCAGGCCGCGTTTTCCGGTCCGATCAGCGTCTCGCAGGCCCTGCAGCGGTCGCTGAACGTGCCTGCCGTGGACCTGCTGGACCGGGTGGGACCCAGCCGTTTCGCCTCGGTTATGCTCAAGGGAGGCGTCTGGTTACGAATGCCTGCTGGCGCCGAACCCAATCTGAGCTTGATTTTGGGCGGGGGCGGCACCACATTGGAAGAACTGGTGGGCGCTTACCGGGCCCTGGCCCGCGGCGGCGTCTCCGGCCGGCCCCGGCTGCGTCCGGAGCAGCCGCGGGTCGAGTCCCGTATGATTAGTGCTGGCGCCGCCTGGATTGTCCGGGACATCCTCGAAGGCGGAGGCCACCCGGACCGGCCGTTCTATCAGTCGGGCAGCCCGGCCCGCCAACTGGCCTGGAAAACCGGGACAAGTTTTGGTTTCCGGGACGCCTGGGCGATCGGCGTGACCGACAGCTGGACCATAGGTGTGTGGGTGGGCCGCCCGGACGGCACGCCCAATCCCGGATTTTTCGGGGCGAATGTGGCGGCGCCGCTACTGCAGGACATCGTGGCGGCGTTACCAGAAGGCCCGCAGCACGTCCGCGTCAGGCCCGAAACGGTGCGGGCGGTCGTGACGTGCTGGCCACTGGGCTATAAATTGGGCAGCGTGCCGTCGGGCGAGTGCCCGGAACAGCGCGCCGCCTGGGCCTTGAATGAAACGGTGCCGCCGTCGTTTTCCGGCTACGCCGATGCCACGCAGGGCCCGTTGCGATTGGGCGGCGTGGCAACCGGTTCGGTGCTTCGGCCCGTGCCGGGCAGCAGGCAGGTGGCGCTGGATGTGGATGTGCAGGGCGCCGAAGGCGAAGTATGGTGGATGCTTGACGGTCGCGTGGTTGGCCATGGCGCGTCGAGTCATCCGTTTAATTTAGTGCTGGCGCAAGACGGCCGGTATACGCTTACCGTCATGGACGCGCAAGGTCGCCACGATAGCGTGGTTTTTGAAATCGCTGGCGTTACGCCATGATCGGCATAGAATATGAATCGTGTATTTGACCGCTTCGATGCGTTACGGAGGAAGCGTGATTTCCCAAGAGCTTGAAGTCAGCCTGCATATGGCTTTCGTCGAGGCCCGTTCGGCCCGGCACGAATTTATTACCGTCGAGCACCTGCTGTTGGCGTTGCTCGACAACGCGTCGGCAGTGGAAGTGTTGCGCGCCTGCGCCGCCAATCTGGATGACCTGCGCCGCAATCTGCGCCAGTTCGTTTCGGAAAACACCCCGGTGATCCCCAGCGGCGCGGAAGTCGATACCCAACCCACGCTGGGTTTCCAGCGCGTGATCCAACGCGCGATCATGCATGTGTCCGCGGGCGGCACCGGCAAGAAACCGGTCACCGGCGCGAACGTGCTCGTAGCCATTTTCGGCGAAAAGGATTCGCACGCCGTGTACTACCTGCAACAGCAGGGTGTCACACGGCTGGACGTCGTCAATTTTCTGTCGCATGGCATTACCAAACAGCCACAGGTGGAGTCCGCCGCCGTGCAGAAAGAGCAGCAGACCAATGGTGAAGAGCAGGGCGAATCGCGCCAGTCGCCGCTGGATCAGTACGCGACCGACCTGAACGCCGCGGCGCTGGCCGGCCGCATCGATCCGCTGATCGGACGCGAGCACGAAGTCGAACGCGTGATCCAGGTGCTGTGCCGCCGCCGCAAGAACAACCCGCTGCTGGTCGGCGAGGCCGGTGTGGGCAAGACCGCCATCGCCGAAGGCCTGGCCTGGCGCATCACGCGTGGCGAAGTTCCCGAAATCCTGCAGGCCGCGCAAGTGTTCGCGCTGGACATGGGCGCGCTGCTGGCGGGCACCAAGTACCGCGGTGATTTCGAACAGCGCCTGAAGGGCGTGCTCAAGCAGATCCGCGGCAACCCCGACGCGATCCTGTTCATCGACGAAATCCATACGCTGATCGGGGCCGGCTCGGCTTCGGGCGGCACGCTGGATGCGTCCAATCTGCTCAAGCCGGCCCTGTCCTCGGGCCAGTTGAAGTGCATTGGCGCCACCACCTATACCGAGTACCGCGGCGTCTTCGAGAAAGACCACGCGCTGTCGCGCCGGTTCCAGAAGATCGACGTGCCCGAACCCAGCGTCGAACAGACCGTGCAGATCCTGCGCGGCCTCAAGAGCCGCTTCGAAGAACATCACAACGTCCGCTATTCCGCCGCCGCGCTGTCGGCCGCCGCGGAACTGTCGGCGCGCTTCATCAACGATCGCCACCTGCCTGACAAGGCCATCGACGTGATCGACGAAGCCGGCGCCGCCCAGCGCCTGCTGCCGCGTTCGCGCCAGAAGAAGGTGATCGGCAAGGTCGATATCGAAAACATCGTTTCCAAGATCGCGCGCATTCCGCCGCAGTCTGTCTCCAACGACGACCGCAGCAAGCTCGCCACGCTGGACCGCGACCTCAAGACCGTGGTCTTCGGCCAGGACAACGCCATCGACGCGTTGGCCGCCGCCATCAAGATGGCGCGCTCGGGCCTGGGCAAGCCGGAAAAGCCGATCGGCGCCTTCCTGTTCTCCGGCCCGACCGGGGTGGGCAAGACCGAAGTCGCGCGCCAGCTGGCTTTCACGCTGGGCGTGGAACTGCTGCGTTTCGACATGTCGGAATACATGGAACGCCACGCGGTATCGCGCCTGATCGGCGCGCCGCCGGGATACGTCGGTTTCGACCAGGGCGGCCTGCTCACCGAGGCTATCACCAAGCAGCCGCATTGCGTGTTGCTGCTCGATGAAATCGAAAAGGCCCATCCGGACGTCTTCAACATCCTGCTGCAGGTCATGGACCACGGCACGCTGACGGACAACAACGGCCGCAAGGCGGACTTCCGCAACGTCATCGTCATCATGACGACGAACGCGGGCGCCGAAACCTTGAACCGTCCGTCCATCGGCTTTGCCAATTCGCGCGTCGTGGGCGACGAAATGGCGGAAATCCGCCGCATGTTCACGCCCGAGTTCCGCAATCGCCTGGACGCGATCATCCCGTTCGCGCCGCTGGATCGCGAGATCATCCTGCGGGTGGTCGACAAGTTCCTGATGCAGCTCGAAGACCAGCTGCACGAGCGCCGCGTGGAGGCCGTGTTCACCACGCGCCTGCGCGACCACCTTGCCAAGGAAGGGTTCGACCCGCTCATGGGCGCCCGGCCGATGCAGCGTCTCATCCAGGACACCATCCGCCGCGCCCTGGCCGACGAGCTGCTGTTCGGCAAGCTGGTCGACGGCGGTACGGTCACGGTGGACCTGGGCGACGACAACAAGGTCACGCTGGACTTCGACGACCATGGCAAGCCGCCGTCGGCCGCGCCCGACAAGCAGGAAGTCGAGCTCGTCGATTAGGCCTATGACCGCGGACCGCCAGCCGCTGATCGAGTGCGAACACTGCGCAAGCATCTATCGCCGACATCAGCTTGAACCTGGCGAGACCGCCAATTGCGCCCGCTGCGGTGCCATTCTGTGGCGCTACAGCGGGCTTACTTTGTCCAATTGGCTGGCGCTCGCCATTTCCGCCCTGATCATCTTCGGCGTGGCCAACGCCTACCCGGTTGCTTCGATGTCCGTGCAGGGCATGGTGCAGCAGGCGTCCCTGCTCGACGCCATTGCCATCACCTGGCGTCAAGGCCACTACATCGTGGCCATCATGACCGGACTGGCGGGCTTTGCCTTGCCGTTGCTGCAGCTCTCCGTGCTGTTGTGGGTGCTGGGGCCGCTGTCGCGCGGCGCCGAACCTGCCGGTTTCCATGGCGCGATGCGCCTGTTGGGCCTGCTGCGGCCCTGGTGCATGGTGCCGGTATTCCTGTTGGGCGTGCTGGTGGCGGTGGTCAAACTGGCCGGCATGGCGGCCGTGTCGCCCGGTATCGGGCTGGCGGCGTTTGGGGTGCTCACCATTTTGCTGACCATGCTGGGCCGCCTGACGCCGCACGTGCTGTGGCGCTATGCCGAATCGGAGGGCGTCGTGCCCGTCCATGTGCCCGAGGCCGGGCCGGACGTGGTGCTGACCGGCTGCCACGTTTGCGGGCAGGTGCAGGCGCTGCCGCGCAACGCCGACGAAGAAGCCGAACACCATTGCGTGCGCTGCCACGCGGTGGTGCATTACCGCAAGCCCGACCACCTGGCCCGCACCTGGGCGCTGCTGCTGGCCGCGGTGGTGTTCTATATTCCTGCGAACGTATTGCCGGTCATGAAGGTCAGTTCGGTGCTGGGCGACAGCGCTCATACCATCCTGGGCGGCGTGGTCGAGCTCTGGAACATGGGGTCATGGGACATCGCGCTGATCGTCTTCATTGCCAGCGTGGCGGTGCCGCTGACCAAGTTGCTGGCGCTGATCCTGCTATTGTTGACGGAACAGTGGCGCAGCACGACCAACCTGCGGCCGCGCACGCGGTTGTACGAGATGGTCGAGTTCATTGGCCAGTGGTCGATGTTGGACGTGTTTGTCGTGATCCTGCTGGCGGCGCTTGCCGACTTCCAGGGCTTGATGGAAATCAGCGCCGGCGGGGGCGCCGCGGCGTTCGGCGTGGTGGTCATCCTGACCATGCTGTCGGCCATGAGCTTTGACCTGCGGCGCAGCTGGGACCTGGAAGGCGAAAGCGAAATCGATATGGAACAACCGCCAGTGGCGAGCGGGCGGCGGCAGCCGGCGCCCGCCCCTGGCTCGGAAATGGGCTGACACGCCGGGCGCCCGCCACTGTCCGGCGCGGGGCCGAACGGTGTTCACCGCTTGAAGTAGAAAGAAGAAAAGGAACAACAGATGGCCGAGCAAGCTCCGGGATCGGGTGAAGAGAAGTTTGCGTCACCGACCATATCGCGCAAGCGCAAGAGCCGGATCTCCTGGATCTGGCTGGTGCCCGTTGTCGCCGCGCTGATGGGCTTGTCGCTGGTGGTGCGTACGTGGATGCAGGCCGGCCCGGATCTGTCTATCGAATTCAACACCGCCGAAGGGCTGGAGGTCGGCAAGACCCAGCTGCGCTACAAGGACGTGAACGTCGGCACGGTGAAGTCCATCGGTTTCAACAGCGACCGCAGCAAGGTCGTGGTGCAGGCCGAACTGTCCAAGGACGTGGCCGACCTGGCGCGCGAGGGCACCAACTTCTGGGTGGTGCGTCCGCGGCTCGATGTCAGCGGCGTGTCGGGGCTGGGCACCTTGTTGTCCGGGGCCTATATCGGCGTGGACGCGGTCGAGAGCAAGGATGCGTCCAAGAAGGCCACCAAGCTGCACTTCGTGGGCCTGGAGACGCCGCCGGCCGTGACGCATGACCGCGCCGGCAAGCGCTTCAAGCTCAAGGCATCGGATCTGGGTTCGCTGGACATCGGCTCGCCGGTGTATTTCCGCCGCATCAATGTGGGCCGTGTGATCGGCTATGCGCTGGACAAGACTGGTGACGCCGTCAATGTCGAAGTGTTCGTGGACGCGCCGAACGACAAGTTCGTCACCAACGGGACGCGCTTCTGGAACGCCAGCGGTGTGGATTTCAGCGTCAACGCCGAAGGCCTGAAGGTGCGCACCCAGTCGCTGGTGTCGATGGCGGTGGGCGGCGTGGCGTTCGAGCCGGTCTACAGCGCCCGCGATGCCGGCACGCCGGCCGCCGCCGATGCGCGTTTCGAGCTATACGCCACCGAGGCGGCCGCCAAGGCCAATCCGGACGGCGAGGCCTTCCCGATCCGCATGCGCTTTGACCAGTCGATCCGCGGCCTGTCGGTGGGCGCGTCGATCGATTTCTCGGGTATTACGCTGGGCAACGTCACGCAGATCAACCTGGACTTCGACCCCGTCAGCAAGCGCTTCTATTCGGTGGTGGACGCCACCTTGTATCCGGAACGCCTGGGCCGGGTGTACGAGGAAGTGCGCGCCCGCGCCGTCGAGGACGGCGACCAGGCCGGCGGCCGCTTGCTGGGCATCATGATCAAGCACGGCCTGCGCGCGCAGTTGCGTACCGCCAATCTCCTGACCGGCCAGTTGTACGTGGTGCTGGACGACTTCCCCAACGCCAAGCCGGTGGACTTCAAGATGTCCAGTCCGGCCCTGATCCCGACTGTGCCGGGCAACCTGGACCAGTTGCAGCAGCAGGTCAGCAATATCGTCGCCAAGATCGACAAGATCCCGTTCGACAAGATCGGCGAAGATCTGCGCACCACGCTGGCCAGCACCTCCAAGCTGATGACGCGCCTGGACAAGCAGGTGGCGCCGCAGGCACAGGGCGTGCTCAAGCAGGCGCAGGAATCCATGGCCAATCTGAATGCGCTGCTGGCCTCGGATGCCTCGTTGCCGGTCAACGCCGAAAAGGCTATGCAGGAACTGAGCCGCGCGGCCCGGTCGCTGCGCGCGTTGGCCGACTTCCTGCAATCGAACCCCGAATCGTTGCTGCGTGGTCGCGGCGACGACCCGATCCCCGGCGCCGGTCCGGTCAGGAACTGAACCCATGAATAGACTTCGCTCCCGCTCCGTCCGTCCCGCCGTTGCCGCCAAGCGTGCCCGGTTGCGGGCCCTGGGCCTGCCGGCGCTGGCCTTGGCCGCGCTGCTGGCCGGCTGCGCCTCGTCGCCACCGGTGCATTACTACACCTTGCAGGGACCCTCGCCCCAGGCGCCCGCGGTGCCGCGCGCGGCGGCGCCTTTCCTGATCGATGTGCAAGGCGTCAACGTGGCGGCGCAGGCTGACCAGCCGCAACTGATGGTGCGCACGGGCGACGGCAGCGTCTCGGCGCTGTACTCCGAGCGCTGGACCTCGCCGCTGGGCGACGAAATCCGCGGCGCGCTGTCGGATGCCCTGAAGCATGACCTGGGCGCGCTGGATGTGCAGGTGGTCAAGCCCGGTCCCACCGCGCCGGTCTGGCGGGTGCAGACCGACGTACAGCGCTTTGACCTGGTGTCGGGCAGCATGGCACAGCTGGATGTCACCTGGCGGGTGCGGCCGGTGAACCTCAAGGGCGCTGGCCTGCTGTGCCGCAGCGTCGTCACCGAAAAGGTCTCCGAGGCAGGCGTGCCCGCGCTGATTACGGCGCAGCAGCGCGCGGTCGTGGCGCTGGCCGGCGCCATGGCATCGGCCATCCGGGGGCAGACCCCGGACACGGGCGGCGCGGTGCAGATGCTGGGCTGCTCGCCGTTGCCGGACTGAGTCTGGCGGACAGCAAAATGGGGGCAGGGCGGGTGCCAAAACTCGCCATGATCTCAATCGGTTAACCCTAGGGTTAACCTCAATACAAACGCGGTTGCAACCTGACTAGCATACGGTCCTACCGATGCTGGGTCCTTCCGTTTGGGCCCGGTGTGACCTTTGCCATGCGACAGGAAGCAATCTCTTATGGCCAGCACCACCCTCGGCGTCAAAGTCGATGACGCGCTTCGCGACCGCCTGAAGTCGGCCGCGCAAAAGCTCAACTGCACGCCGCACTGGCTGCACAAGCAGGCGATTCTCGCCTACCTGGACAAGATCGAGCGCGGCCATCTGCCCGCCGAAATGTCCCATCTGGGCGGGGACGAGGGGGGCGACGACGAGAGCGGCGAACACCAGGCTGCCGCCACGCCGCCGTTCTACGAGTTCGGTCAGGACGTGCAGCCGCAGTCCGTGCTGCGCGCGGCCATCACCGCCGCCTATCGCCGCCCCGAGCCCGAGTGCGTGCCGCTGTTGCTGGGCCAGGCCCGCATGCCCAATCTGGAAAAAGTGCATGCGATGGCCACGGACCTGGTCAAGAAGCTGCGCGGCAAGCGCACCGGCGGCGGGGTCGAGGGGCTGATCCAGGAATTCTCGCTATCCAGCCAGGAAGGCGTGGCGCTGATGTGCCTGGCCGAAGCGTTGCTGCGCATTCCCGACCGCGCCACGCGCGACGCGCTGATCCGCGACAAGGTCGCCCGCGGCGACTGGAAGTCGCACATGGGCGGTTCGCAATCCCTGTTCGTCAACGCCGCGACCTGGGGCCTGATGATCACCGGCAAGCTGGTGGCCGTGAGCAGCGAGCAATCGCTGTCCAAGGCGCTGACGCGCCTGATCGGCAAGGGCGGCGAGCCCTTGGTGCGCAAGGGCGTGAACATGGCCATGCGCATGATGGGCGAGCAGTTCGTGTCGGGCCAGACCATCTCCGAAGCGCTGGCCAACAACCGTAAGATGGAAAGCCGCGGTTTCCGCTATTCGTACGACATGCTGGGCGAAGCCGCCACCACGGCCGAGGACGCGGACCGCTATTACGCCTCGTACGAGCAGGCCATCCACGCCATCGGCAAGGCCGCCGCCGGCCGTGGTATCTATGAAGGCCCCGGCATCTCGATCAAGCTGTCGGCGCTGCATCCGCGCTATTCGCGCGGCCAGCGCGAACGCGTCATGGCCGAGCTGCTGCCGCGTGTGAAGGCGCTGACGGTGCTGGCGCGCAGTTACGACATCGGCCTGAACATTGACGCCGAAGAAGCCGACCGCCTGGAAATCTCGCTGGATCTGCTGGAAGCCCTGTGCTTTACGCCCGAGCTGGAAGGCTGGAGCGGCATCGGCTTCGTCATCCAGGCCTACCAGAAGCGCGCGCCGTTCGTGATCGACTACGTCATCGATCTGGCCCGCCGCAGCCGCCACCGCGTGATGGTGCGCCTGGTCAAGGGCGCGTACTGGGACAGCGAGATCAAACGCGCCCAGGTCGATGGCCTGGAAGGCTATCCCGTCTATACCCGCAAGGTCTATACCGACGTGGCCTATCTGGCCTGCGCTCGCAAGCTGCTGGGCGCGCCGGAAGCGGTGTACCCGCAGTTCGCCACGCACAACGCCTATACGCTGGCGGCGATCTATCAACTGGCCGGCCAGAACTACTATCCGGGCCAGTACGAATTCCAGTGCCTGCACGGTATGGGCGAGCCGCTGTACGACGAGGTCGTGGGCGCGCTGGCGCAAGGCAAGCTGAACCGCCCATGCCGCATCTACGCGCCGGTCGGTACCCATGAAACGCTGCTGGCCTACCTGGTGCGCCGGCTGCTGGAAAACGGCGCCAACACGTCGTTCGTCAACCTGATCGGCGACGACAGCATCCCCGTCGAAACGCTGGTGGCCGACCCGGTCGAGGCAGCCTCGCGCATCGTGCCGCTGGGCGCGCCGCACGAGAAGATTCCGCTGCCGCGCGAGCTTTACGGCAACCCACAGCAAGGCGCGCGCGCCAACTCCGCCGGCCTGGACCTGAGCAACGAACATCGCCTGGGTTCGCTGTCGGCCGCGCTGCTGGCCAGCGCCGGCACGCCCTGGCGTGCCGCGCCCATGCTGGGCGAGGGCGCCGAGGCCTGGGACCCGGCTCGCGCGATCGAAGTGCGCAACCCCGCCAATCTGCGCGACGTCGTGGGCCATGTGATCGAGGCCAACGGCGAAGAAGCCGAGGCTGCCCTGCGCGCCGCCGCCAACACGGCGCCCATCTGGCAATCGACCCCGGTGGCCGAGCGCGCGCAGTGCCTGCGCCGTGCTGCGCAGTTGCTGGAAGAGCAGATGCAGACCTTGCTCGGCCTGATCGTGCGCGAGGCCGGCAAGTCGCTGCCCAACGCGATCGCCGAAGTGCGCGAAGCGGTGGACTTCCTGCGTTACTACGCGGATCAGGCCGACCGCGAGTTCGGTAACGACACGCACCGCCCCTTGGGCACGGTGCTGTGCATCAGCCCCTGGAACTTCCCGCTGGCCATCTTTACCGGCCAGGTTGCCGCGGCGCTGGCGGCCGGCAATACCGTGCTGGCCAAGCCCGCCGAGCAGACGCCGTTGATCGCGGCGCAGGCGGTGGCGATCCTGCGCGCCGCCGGCGTGCCGGCCGGCGCGGTGCAGCTGTTGCCCGGCCGCGGCGAAACCGTGGGCGCGCAACTGGTGGCCAGCCCCGGCATCCGCGGCGTGATGTTCACCGGGTCCACCGACGTGGCCCGCATCATCGCGCGGACACTGTCGGATCGTCTTGATGACGACGGCCACACCATTCCGCTGATCGCCGAAACGGGCGGCCAGAACGCGATGGTGGTGGATTCGTCCGCGTTGTCCGAGCAGGTGGTGTTCGACGTGCTCAGCTCGGCCTTCGACTCGGCCGGCCAGCGCTGCTCGGCGCTGCGCGTGCTGTGCGTGCAGGAAGACAACGCCGACCACGTGCTGACGATGCTGCGCGGCGCGATGCGCGAACTGAGCGTGGGCAACCCCGACCGCCTGTCGGTCGACGTCGGCCCGGTGATCGACACCGAGGCGCGCAATGGCATCCAGCGCCACATCGACGCGATGCGCACGGCGGGCCACCGGATCGACCAGGCCGAGCTGAACGGCGAATGCCGCCAGGGTACCTTCGTGGCGCCCACCATCATCGAAATCGACGCCGTCAGCGAACTGACACGCGAAGTGTTCGGGCCGGTGTTGCACGTGGTGCGCTACAAGCGCGAAGAGCTGGACGCCTTGCTGGATGCCATCAACGGCACCGGCTATGGCTTGACGTTCGGCGTGCACACCCGCATCGACGAAACCATCGCCCATGTGACCGGGCAGGTCCATGCGGGCAACGTCTATGTCAACCGCAACATCGTGGGCGCCGTGGTGGGCGTGCAGCCCTTCGGCGGCGAATGCCTGTCGGGCACCGGCCCCAAGGCGGGCGGCCCGCTGTATATGTACCGCCTGCTGGGCACGCGCCCCGCGGGCCTGCCGCCCGCGCTGGACGCGGCCGCGCCGCTGCCGCAGCGCATCGCGCTGCCGGGCCCCACGGGCGAGACCAATACCTATATGGTCGAGCCGCGCGGCGCCGTATATTGCGTGGCGGCCACCGAGGCTGGCGCGCGGGCGCAGTGGTCGGCGGCGCGCCTGACCGGCAACCATGCCTGGTTCGCGGACACCCCTGCCGCGCAAGCGCTGCTGGCCGGGCTGGATGCCGAGCAGCAGGGCCAGGCCGGCATCCTGGCGGATGACGAGGTCGACCAGGCCGATTACCAGGCGGTGCTGTTCGAAGGCGATGGCGACGCGCTGCGCGCCCTGAACCAGCGCATTGCGCAGCGTCCGGGCGCGATCCTGGCGGTGCACGGCCTGACGCCGGATGCCTTGGCCGCCGGCGCCGCGTATGTGCCGGAGCGACTCTTGACCGAGCGTTCCATCAGTGTGAATACCGCCGCGGCCGGCGGTAACGCCAGCCTCATGACCATCGGCTGAGTGTGACCGAGGGGTAACCCTTGGGAGACCAAGGGTTATCTCCAATATCTAGCGAGGTTGCACTGGAAGCAAAATCCGGTCGCACCTGAAGTTCGATTGTGGCAACCCGGCAATCGGACCCAAACAGAAAAACCCGGCCCAAAAGCCCGGGTATAACAAAGCCTCATCCGACATACCGGAGGATACCCAATGAAGTTTCGCACCACTTTGAAGCTTGTCGCCGCCGGCATCGCCGCCGCCAGCATGGCCACCGCCGCGCAGGCCGCCGACATCAAGTTCGGTTTCGCCGCGCCGCTGACCGGTCCCCAGTCGCACTACGGCGAGGACATGCAGAACGGTCTGAACCTGGCCCTGGAAGAAGCCAACAAGAAGGGCATCAAGATCGACGGCCAGCCCGCCAAGTTCGTGCTGGTATCGCGCGACGACCAGGCCGACCCGCGCGTGGGCGTGCAGGTCGCGCAGCAACTGGTCGACGAGAACGTCGTCGGCATCCTGGGCCACTTCAATTCGGGCACCACGATTCCCGCGTCGCGCGTCTACCATGAGGCCGGCCTGCCGCAGATCGCCATGGCCACGTCGCCCGAGTACACCAAGCAAGGCTACGAAACCACCTTCCGCATGATGACCAGCGACACCCAGCAGGGCGCCGCGGTCGGCAAGTTCATGGTGCAGAGCCTGAAGGCCAAGAAGGTCGCCATCATCGACGACCGCACCGCCTACGGCCAAGGCCTGGCGGACGAGGTCGAGAAGGCCGTCAAGGCCGCCGGCGGCCAAGTGGTGCGCCGCGAATACACGACCGACAAGGCCAACGACTTCACGGCCATCCTGACCAACATCAAGGGCGCGGCGCCCGACGCCATCTTCTACGGCGGCCTGGACGCGCAGTCCGGCCCGATGAAGCGCCAACTGGCCACGCTGGGCCTGAAGTCGCCGTTGGTCTCGGGTGAAATGACCCGCAGCGACACCTTCATCAAGCTGGCCGGCGACGCCGCCGACGGCACCTTCGCCTCGCTGGCCGGCGTGCCGCTGGACAAGATGGCCGCGGGCAAGGATTTCGAGCAGCGTTATCAAGCCCGCTTCAAGAAGGCCCCCGGCGTCTACGCGCCCTACGCCTATGACGGCGCCTGGAACATGATCAGCGCCATCGAAGCCGCCGGCTCGGCCAAGCCCGAGAAGTACCTGCCGGAACTGGCCAAGCTGAACCGCAAGGGCGCGACCAGCGAGCATATCGCCTACGACAAGAACGGCGATCTGAAGGAAATCTCCGTCACCATCTACGAAGTCAAGAACGGCAAGTGGGAGATGGTTGAGACGATGGTCAGCCAGGCCAACTAAGGCCGCTGCACCTGGCCAGGACGCGGCTGCCCCGCGCCTGGCCACCGACACCCGCCCGCACCGCCTGGTGCGGGGGCGCGCCACCCGGTGGCCGCCCTGCGGGTGCGCCGCGCGCGATGTGCGCGCGTTTTTTCCAGGCTTATTCTGCGGCCCCTATGGATATCTTCATTCAACAACTGATTAACGGCGTCACGCTAGGCAGCGTGTACGCCCTGGTCGCCCTTGGCTACACCATGGTGTACGGCATCATCGGGCTGATCAATTTCGCGCATGGCGATGTCGTCATGATCGGCGCGATGGCCGCGACGACGATCGCCATTTCGCTGGTGGGCGGCGACCCGTCCACGTCCGCGTTCGTGGTGCTGGGCCTGGGCCTGCTGGTGTCCGTGCCGCTGTGCATGGCGGTCGGCTGGACGGCCGAACGCGTGGCCTACCGGCCGCTGCGCCGCGCCCCGCGTCTGGCTGCCCTGATCACCGCGATCGGCGTGTCGATCATCCTGCAGAACGTGGCAATGATGGGCTGGGGCCGCAATTATCTGAATTTCCCGCAGGTGCTGACGCCGCAGGTGTTCGAGATTTTTGGCGCCCGCATGAGCACGCTGCAGATCGCGATCGTCGCTATTGCCGCGCTGATCATGGGCGGGCTGCTGGCCGTGGTGCACAAGACCCGCCTGGGTACCGCGATGCGCGCCACCGCGCAGAACCGCGAAGTGGCCGGCCTGATGGGCGTGAACATCAACACCGTGATTTCGGCGGCGTTCCTGATCGGTTCGGCCCTGGCCGCCGTGGCGGGCATGATGGTCGCCACCTATTACGGCGTGTCGCAGTACACCATGGGCTTCATGTTGGGGCTGAAGGCCTTCACGGCCGCGGTGCTGGGCGGCATCGGCAACCTGGTCGGCGCGATGGCCGGCGGCCTGTTGCTGGGTATCATCGAATCGCTGGGCGCCGGCTACATCGGCGACCTGACCGGCGGCTTCCTGGGCAGCCACTACCAGGACGTGTTCGCGTTCTTCGTGCTGGTTCTGGTGCTGATCTTCCGTCCGTCCGGCCTGCTGGGCGAGCGCGTGGGAGACCGGGCATGAGCGGCGCCATGAAGAACAGCGGGCTGTCGACCCGCAACCTGATCGGCATCGCGCTGATCGGCATCGTGCTGGCGGTGCTGCCGTTCGTGATCGGCATGGCCGGCCAGAGCTGGGTCCGCATCCTGAACTTCGCGCTGCTGTACGTGATGCTGTCGCTGGGCCTGAACATCGTAGTGGGCTTTGCCGGCCTGCTGGACCTGGGCTATATCGCGTTCTACGCCGTGGGCGCCTACACCTGGGCGCTGCTGGCTTCGCCGCACTTCGGCCTGCACCTGCCGTTCTGGGCGATCCTGCCGATCGCGCTGGCGGTGGCGTGCCTGTTCGGCGTGCTGCTGGGGGCGCCGACGCTGAAACTACGGGGCGACTACCTGGCGATCGTGACGTTGGGCTTTGGCGAGATCATCCGTATCTTCCTGAACAACCTGAACGCGCCGGTCAATATCACCAACGGGCCGCAGGGCATCAACCGCATCGATACCTTCAAGGTGGGCGAATTCGCCTTCGGCCGCACGGAGAGCCTGCTGGGCATCCGCGTGACCGGACCCGAGAAGTACTACTACCTGCTGCTGGCCCTGACGCTGATCATCGTGCTGGTGTGCGTGCGCTTGCAGAACTCGCGCATCGGCCGCGCCTGGGAAGCGATCCGTGAAGACGAGATCGCGGCCAAGGCCATGGGCATCAACACCCGCAACATCAAGCTGCTGGCCTTCGCCATGGGCGCGTCGTTCGGCGGCGTGGCGGGCGCGCTGTTCGCGTCGATGCAGGGCTTTGTCAGCCCCGAGAGCTTCTCGCTGATGGAATCCATTTCCATCCTGTGCATGGTGGTGCTGGGCGGCATGGGCCATATCCCTGGCGTAATCCTGGGCGCCCTGATCCTGGCCGCGCTGCCCGAGTTCCTGCGGGCCGTGGTCGAGCCTGTGCAGCAGATGCTGTTCGGCGCCGTGGTGCTGGATCCCGAAGGCATCCGCATGCTGCTGTTCGGCCTGGCCATGGTGTGCGTCATGCTGTTCCGTCCCGCGGGCCTGTGGCCGTCGGCCGTGCGCAAGCGCGAGTTGGCCACCAAGACCCAAGGAGGGGCGGCATGAGCAAACTGCTGCAAGCCCAGGGACTGGGCAAACGCTTCGGCGGCCTGCAAGCCTTGTCCGACGTCAGCTTCGATATCGAGCAGGGCGAGATCTACGGCCTGATCGGCCCGAACGGCGCGGGCAAGACCACGCTGTTCAACGTGCTGACCGGCCTGTACATTCCGGAAGACGGCTCGTGCACCTTCAACGGCCAGTCGATGTCCGGCAAGAAGCCGCACGAAGTGGCGCACGCGGGCCTGGCGCGCACTTTCCAGAACATCCGCCTGTTCGCCAATCTGAGCGCAATCGAGAACGTGATGATCGGCCGCCACGTGCGTACCCGCGCGGGCGTGCTGGGCGCGGTGTTCCGCACGCCGGGCGCGCGCGCCGAAGAAGCCGCCATCGAAGCCCGCGCCCAGGAATTGCTGGACTACGTGGGCATCGGCCACCGCGCCAACGACGTGGCGCGCTCGCTGCCCTACGGCGACCAGCGCCGCCTGGAAATCGCGCGGGCCCTGGCCACCGATCCCAAGCTGCTGGCGCTGGACGAGCCGGCCGCCGGCATGAACGCATCGGAAACGGTGGTGCTGCGCAAGCTGATCGAAAAGATCCGCGGCGACGGCGTGACCGTACTGCTGATCGAGCACGACATGAAGCTGGTCATGGGCCTGTGCGATCGCGTGCTGGTGCTGGAATACGGCAAGGTGCTGGCTATGGGCAAGCCCGCCCAGGTGCAGCGCGATCCCAAGGTCATTGAAGCGTATCTGGGCGCGGGCGCCGCCCAGGATCCGCTGATTCATCAGGAGCGCCAGGCATGACGACGGCAACCCACCCCCTATTGGAATTGCGCGGCCTGCAGGTCGCCTACGGCGGCATCCGCGCGGTGCGCGGCATCGACTTGCGCGTGGACGAAGGCGAGCTGGTCTGCCTGATCGGCGCCAACGGCGCCGGCAAGAGCACGACCTTGCGCGCCATCTGCGGCCTGGTGCCGCTGGCGGGCGGCGAAGTGGTCTACGGCGGCCAGTCCATCGGTGGCCAGAAGTCGCACGAGCTGGTGCGCCAGGGCCTGGTCATGGTGCCGGAAGGCCGTGGCATCTTCGGCCAGCTGACCATCGAGGAAAACCTGGCGATGGGCGCGTACATCCGCCGCGATGCCGCGCAGGTGCGCCAGGATACCGACCGCGTGTTCACGCTGTTTCCGCGTCTGGCCGAACGCCGCAAGCAGGCGGCTGGCACCCTGTCCGGCGGCGAGCAGCAGATGGTGGCGATGGGCCGCGCGATGATCGCGCGCCCCAAGCTGCTGCTGCTGGACGAGCCGTCGATGGGCCTGGCGCCGCTGATGGTGGAAAAGGTCTTCGAGGTGGTGCGCACCATCGCCAGCGAAGGCGTGACGATCCTGCTCATCGAGCAGAACGCCCGCCTGGCGCTGGAGAACAGCCACCGCGGCTACGTGATGGAATCCGGCGAGATCACGCTGTCGGGTCCGGCCAGCGACATGCTGCATGATCCGAAAGTGCGCGCAGCCTATCTCGGCGAGGTCGAAGAGGAGGGGGCGTAAGCCCCGTGCCGTGCACGATGCGCTGGCGACCCCCTGAAGGCGCTACCCCCCCCGCCTGGGGGCAGCGGTTTCAGCGAGGCAAATGCAAAGCCCGGCCTAGGCCGGGCTTTTTTTCATGCCTGTCGTGGGTCACGCAGGCTGCGCCACGACCCGCTCACGCCCGATCAGCAGCGCGATGACCGCGGCGATCAAGCCGGTGGCGCCGGCGGCCACGAAAGCCATCAGGTAGCTGCCTTGCGATTCACGCACCACGCCCGCCATCCAGGCGGCGCTGGCCGCGCCCAACTGGTGGCCGGCGACGATCCAGCCGAAGACGATCGGCGCTTCGCGGTCGCCGAAGGCCTCGGTGGCCAGGCGCAGGGTGGGCGGCACGGTCGCGATCCAGTCCAGGCCGAAGAACACCGCGAAAATCGCCAGGCTGTAGAACGAGAAGTCCGAATACGGCAGGTAGATCAGCGCCAGGCCGCGCAGCGCGTAGTACACGAACAGCAGCTTGCGCGGATCGTAGCGGTCGGTCAGCCAGCCGGACGCGGTGGTGCCGAACAGGTCGAAGATGCCCATGATCGCCAGCAGGCCGGCCGCCTGCACTTCGGGCATGCCGTGGTCGCCGCAAAGCGCGATCAGGTGCGTGCCGACCAAGCCGTTGGTGGTGAAGCCGCAGATGAAGAAGGTGGCAAACAGGAACCAGAAGGTGCGGGTCTTGGCGGCACGGGCCAGGGCGCCGAAGGTGGCGGCCAGCATGCCGGTGCGCGGCGCGGCGGGGGCGGGCGGCGCATGCGGGTCGCTGCCGAACGGCACCAGGCCGACGCTGGCGGGGCGGTCGGGCACCAGCCACCAGGCTAGCGGCACCAACGCGGCGGCGGCGCCGGCGACCGTCCACACCACCCGGGTCCAGTCACCGGACGAGGCCAGCGCGGCCAGGACCGGCAGGAAGATCAGCGTTCCGGTGGCGGTACTGGCGGTCAGCAGGCCCATCATCAGGCCGCGGTGCTTGGTGAACCAGCGGTTGACCACGGTAGCGCCCATGACCACGGCAACGGCGCCCGAGCCGATGCCCGAGAACACGCCCCAGGTCATCAGCAGGTGCCACGGTTGCGTCATGTAGGCGCTGACCGCGCTGGACGCGGCCATCAACGACAGCGACACGATCAGCACGCGGCGCAGGCCAAAGCGTTCCATCGCGGCTGCCGCGAACGGGCCGACCAGGCCGTACAGGAAGATGCCGACGGCGGCGGCGAATGAGGTCGTGCTGCGGTTCCAGCCAAAATTTTCTTCCAGCGGCACCAGCAGCACGCTGGGCGAGGAGCGCAGGCCGGCCGACACCAGCAGGGCCAGGAAGACCACCGCGACTACGACAAAGGCGTACTTTTGCCCGGCTCGCCGGAAGGGGATGGGTGGTTGGGCTATACTCATGTTACTGACCGGTACGTATTAAGGTTTGCGAATAGTACGTACCGGTCAGTAACATCGTCAAGCGTTATTTTTGACGACCCTGTTTTCAGGGCGGCGGGCAGTGCCCGACGGTCTCAGCAAGGAGTCTTCGCATGGCCAATAAATCCGACGCAGCGGGCAAGGCGCCCGCCGCAGCATCCCAGGCAAAGCCGCTGCTTGCGGCGGACCGCATCCGCAAGACCGCGCGCGAAATGTTCTACCGCGACGGCATCCGGGCGGTGGGGGTCGACGCCATCGTCAATCAGGCCGGCGTCACCAAGCCCAGCCTGTACCGCAGTTTCTCGTCCAAGGACGAGTTGGCCGCGGCCTACCTGCGCGACTACGACGCCGAGTTCTGGGGGCGCTTCAACGCGGCCTGCGACGCCCATCCGGGGGATCCGCAGGCGCAACTGCGCGCCTATCTGTCCGGCCTGAGCGTGCGCGCGGTGCAGAACGGCTACCGCGGCTGCGGCCTGACCAACGCGGCGGTGGAGTACCCCGAGGCCGGCCACCCCGCACGGGTGGTCGCGGTCGAACATAAGCTCGAATTGCGCCGCCGCCTGGCCGCCATGGCCGCCGAAATGGGCGCGCCGGATCCCGGCGCGCTGGGCGACGGCTTGCTGCTGCTGATCGAAGGCGCTTTCGTGTCGAGCCAGTTGTTTGGCGAGGGCGGGCCCGCGGGCCGGGTCGCGGATATGGCCGACAAGCTGATCGCCGCGCACGTGGGGTGCCGGTAAAGGTGAGCGGATGGGGCTGGGCGTTCGGTTCCGGATGCCTGGCTAGAAAGGTGCTTAGAGGCGGCCGGCTTGGCCGCCTTGTTGTTTTTGCACTGCACAAAAATGGTGCTGGATGTGGTGCCTATGCACCGTTATGGTGGTGTTTGTACCCATTACGCAACGGCAAAAATAATGCTAGGAAATATGCGTTGCGACGCAACATACGCGGGTCTAACATGAATTCGTGCTGTTCCCCATCGCGCTTTCTCAAGGAGAGAATCATGAGCGATACCGCGTTGAAAAATGCCCGTATGTCGGATGCGCTGGAGCGGTCCCTGATCCGCGAGGCCATCAAGGCGGAAACCCTGTCCGGTCCGTTCTCCCGCATGGGCTGGCGCCGGCTGAAGCTGCGCCTGGTCAAGATGGGCGGCGCTGTCGGCGAAGTGCTGCACGACATGGACGCCGGCCGCCGCCAGCATCCGGTCATCTCCGCCCGCCGTTGAATCACCGGCCCAAAGAAAAACGCCAGCGCAAGCTGGCGTTTTTTTTCATGGCTGGCCGTGTCGATGGCGGCCAGGCGCGAAGCATCACACCACCATGTCGACTAGCAGGTAGCCGTCGAGCAGCACGATGCCGACGGTGGCGATGACGGCGGCCCAGGCCCAGGCGCCGCGCAACGCGTGGTGGCCCATCAGGGTCTTGCGGCAGGCCAGCAGCACCAGCGGACCCAGCGCGAAGGGCAGGGCCAGGCTCAGGATGACCTGGCTCAGCACCAGCAGTTCGTCCGGATCCTGGCCGCCGGTGAAAATCAACAGGCCCACGGCGGCCGCGCCCGCGATCAGCCGGGTGGCCAGCGCGCGGCGGCGGTCGGACCAGTTGCTGCGCACCTGGAAGCCTTGCGACAGGATGCGGCCGGCCAGCACGCCGGTGATGGTGGAGCTTTGGCCGGCGGCATACAGCGCCACCGCGAACACGATGGCCGCGCCGATGCCCAGCGTGTGGCCGATCACGGCATGGGCGTCGTCCAGGCTGGAGACGATCATGCCCGAGCCGGACAGCGAGGCCGCGGCGACGATCATGATGGCCGAATTGATCAGCATGGCCACGCCCAGCGACACGACGGTGTCGTTGCGCGCGACCCGCATGGCCATGTCGCGTGCTTCCGGCGGCAGCACCCGGGCGCGTTGCGCCAGCGAGCCGGAATGCAGGTACAGGTTGTGCGGCATCAGGGTCGCGCCCAGAATGCCCAGCGCGATCAGAAAGCCCTGCGGGTTGCGCAGCGCCTGGCCCGTCTGGGTGATGCCATGGGCCACCTCGGTCCAGGCGGGGTTGGCCTTGAACAGCAGGAACACGAACGAGGCCGCCACTACCGACAGCAGCACGGCGATCACGCGCTCGTGGCGATCGGCATTGCCGCGGGTCAGGGCCAGCACGGCGAAGGTGCCGACGCCCGTGACCGCCACGCCGCCGATTAGCGGCAGGTTGAACAGCAGACGCAGCGCAATGGCGCCGCCGATCAGCTCGGCCAGGGCGGTGGCCAGGATGGCGGCTTCGCCGGCCAGCCAGGCAGCCTTGGACATGCGCGGGGAAAGATGACGGGCGGTGAGGGTGGCCAAGTCTTCGCCGGTGGCCAGCGCCAGGCGCGACACCAGCACCTGGAAACCCAGCGCCAGGATGGCCGATGCGATCACGACCAGCAGCAGGCCATAGCCGAAGCCGCTGCCGCCGGCAATGTCGGTGGCCCAGTTGCCCGGGTCGATGTAGCCCACGGCGACCAGCAGACCCGATCCGACCACCCGGCGCAGGTTGGCCGTCACCTGGGCGTCTTGTGCGTACGCCGCCTTGCCGCCAGAGATCGCATAGATGAATCGGGTCATGGTTTCTTCCTGAGAATGGTTCTCATTTTCCATAACTCAGGCATGACCGTCAAATTGATTTTCAACAAGCCCCGGATAGGGCGGGCCAATGGCGCCGCCCGCCGGGCTTACTGCGGCCGGTCAGGACTTGAGCTTGGCGTCCATGGTGATCTTGGCGTTCAGCACCTTGGAAACGGGGCAGCCCTTTTCCGCCTTGCGGGCGGCTTCTTCGAAGGCCTGGGCCGTGGCGCCGGGAATCACGCCTTCCACGGTCAGGTGCACCGCGGTGATGGCAAAGCCCCCATCGGCCTTGTCCAGCGTGACTTCGGCCTTGGTGTCCAGGCTTTGCGGCACCAGGCCGGATTCGCCCAGGATATTGGACAGCGCCATGGTGAAGCACCCGGCGTGGGCGGCGCCCAGCAACTCTTCGGGGTTGGTCCCGGGAGTGTCGCCGAAGCGGGTGTTGAAGCCGTAGGGTTGGCTCTTGAGCGCGCCGCTCTGCGTGGAAATCGTACCCTTGCCCGTCTTCAGATCGCCCGACCAGGCGGCGGTTGCGGTTTTCTTCATGCGTGACTCCTTTTGAGGGGGAGCGCGCCCGTTGCGGACGCGTCCGTTGGGGAGGCGCGGGCCGCCTGGCGGCGGCGCGCGGTGCCGGAAGGGGCATGGACCATGATACGGCGCGGACGGCGCGCCGGTATGCAAACGGGTCTCGCGCAACGGCAAGCCGATGTAACGGTTGCGGCCGCTACGCCTTGCCAGCGCAGCATGGCGCCGTCACACTTCGCCCTGGCTCAACCCGAACAGGCATTGGATACAGATGGTAGTGATCGACACCGAACAAACCCGCCGCGCATTGTCGTTCGACGCGGCGATCCCGGCTTTGCGCGAGGCATTCCGTCAAGGCGCCCACGTGCCGCCGCGCCACGTGCACGCCATCGAATCGGGCGGCGCGCACGGCACCACGCTGATCATGCCGGCCTGGAACGAGCAGGGCTATTTCGGCGTCAAGGTCATCAACATTTTTCCGGAAAACACGCGCCAGTCCTTGCCGGGCCTGCACGCCACCTACAACCTGTACAGCGCGCGCACCGGCGTGCCGCTGGCGCAGGTGGATGGCGATCAGGTCACGGTGTTCCGCACCGCCGGCGCCGCCGCGCTGGGCGCGTCGTACCTGGCCCGCCCCGACGCGCGGGTGCTGACCATCGTCGGCTCGGGGCGCATCGCCGGCCTGGTGGCCCAGGCCATGCGCGCCGTGCGGCCCATCGACAAAGTGCTGGTCTGGAACCTGCGCCCGGCCGGCGCAGATGCGCTGGCGGCCACGTTGCGCGAACAGGGTTTCGACGCCGCCAGCACTACCGATCTGGAGCAGGCCGTGCGCCAGGCCGATATCGTCAGCTGCGCCACCTTGTCGACCGAACCGCTGGTGCGCGGCGCCTGGCTGCGCCCGGGCACCCATCTGGACCTGATCGGCAGCTTCAAGCCCGACATGATCGAAACCGACACGGCCTGCTTTGACGGCACCACCGTCTACGTGGACACCGACGAGGCGCCCACCAAGGCGGGCGACCTGTTGGCGGCGTTCGATGCTGGCGTGCTGGCGCGCGACGGCATCCGCGGCACCCTGACCGACCTGGTGCTCGGCCGCGCGCCCGGCCGCAGCAACGCCAGCGAAGTGACCGTGTTCAAGGCGGTGGGCAGCGCGCTGGAAGACCTGACGCTGGCCGCGCTGGTCTACGAGGCCCGCGCCGGTCAGGCAAAATAGCGACATCCGCTTTTCTTCATTTCCGCGAGTTGCCTTTATGTCCCGCTCATTCTTCCGCTATGCCGCCGTCGTGGCATTGGTCATTCCGGCCCTGTCCGCCCACGCCGATATCGTGATCGGCGTGGACGTGTCCACCACCGGCCCGGCCGCGTCGATCGGCATCCAGACCAACAACGCGATCCGCCTGTGGCCCGCCACGCTGGGCGGCCAACCGGCGCGCTATGTGGTGCTGGACGACGGCACCGACGTCAGTCGAGCGGTCAAGAACCTGCGCAAGCTCACGTCCGAAGACAAGGTCGATGCCATCGTCGGCCCCAACACCACCGCCGCGGCGCTGGCGGCCCTGGATGTGCTGGCCGAAACCCGCACGCCGATGATCGCGCTGGCCGCATCCAGCGTCATCGTCGAGCCGATGTCGGACCCCAAGCGCGCCTGGGCCTTCAAGATGCCGCAGAACGATTCGCTGATGGCCACCGCGCTGGTCGAAGACATGAAAAAGAAGGGCATCAAGAATGTGGCCTTCATCGGCTTCGCGGATTCCTACGGCGACAGCTGGTGGAAAGAGTTTTCGGCCGCGGCCGGCAGCGATCTGAAGATCGTGGCGCAAGAACGCTTCCAGCGCACCGACGCGTCGGTGGTGGGGCAGGTGCTGAAGGTCATCGCGGCCAAGCCGCAGGCCGTGCTGATCGCCGGCGCGGGCACGCCCTCGGCCCTGCCGCAAAAGACGCTGCTCGAGCGCGGCTATACCGGCACCATTTATCAAACCCATGGTATCGGCACGCTGGAATTCCTGCAGGTGGGCGGCAAGGACGTCGAAGGCACGCTGTTCCCGACCGGCCCAGGCGTGGTGGCGCGCGAGCTGCCGGATTCCAACCCGGTCAAGAAAGTAGCCGTGGCGTTCGCCGACAAATATGAACGCCAGTACGGCGCCAATACGCTGACCCAGTTCGCTGGCGACGCCTACGGCGCCTGGATGTTGCTGGATTCGGCCGTCACGCGCGCCCTCACGACTGGCGCCAAGCCCGGCACGCCGGAATTCCGCGCGGCCCTGCGCGACGCTCTGGAAAATACCCGCGACCTGGTCGTGCCCAACGGCGTGCTCAATATCTCCAAGGACAACCACCAGGGCTTTGACGAGCGCGCCCGGGTCATGGGCATCGTGCGCGATGGCAAATTCTCGTACGCGCAGTAGGCCGCCGCACTGAAAATGGGGACGACATAGTCGCCTACTCTTCGTAACGTGTTCTAACCCGTCATAGGGCAGGGCAGGAAAAAAGCAGACTGAAGTCTGCTTTTTTTCGTCCATATCATTAGAAGTGAAATGATTTAATGTCGTATCATTTTTAGCGAAGCCATGTACCTAGAAATAAATTCGGGAGAAAAACACCATGACCTTGCCCTTGCGACGAACCTGCCGCGCCCTGCTGGCCCTGAGCCTGGGCGTGCTGGCCGCCTGCTCCGATTCCGGCGCCGACAAGACCGCCGGCCAGGCGCCGGCCGCTGCCAACACGCTGGAGGCCGCCAAGGCCGCTGGCAAGATCCGCATCGGCTACGCCAATGAGGCGCCGTTCGCCTTCATGGACAGCAAAGAGGCCAAGGTCACCGGCGAATCCGTCGAGATTGCCCGGGTGGTGCTCAAGCGCATGGGCATCAACGAAGTGCAGGGCGTGCTGACCGAGTTCGGTTCGCTGATCCCGGGGCTGCAGGCCAAGCGCTTCGACATCATCGCGGCGGGCATGTATGTCACGCCGGAGCGCTGCGGCCAGGTGGCGTTTTCGGATCCCACCTATGGCGTGGGTCAGGCGTTCCTGGTCAAGCAAGGCAATCCCAAGCATCTGCATAGCTATGAAGACGTGGTGAAGAACCCCGACGTCAAGCTGGGCGTGGTGGTGGGCGCCATCGAAGCCGAGTACGCCTCCAAGGTCAAGATACCCGCCGCCCAGATGGTGGTGTTTCCCGACGCGGTCAGCGCCCTGTCCGGCGTGCAGGCCGGCCGGGCCGATGCCTATGCGGCCACCGCCCTGACTGTCAACGACCTGATGGGCAAGACCGACGGCGGCAGCGGCCTGGAAAAGGCCGAGCCCTTCTCCGACCCGCAGATCGACGGCAAGGGCGTGCGTGGCTACGGCGCCTATGCCTTCCGGCCCGACGACAAGGCGTTCGCCGACGCATTCAACGCCGAGCTGGCCAAATTCATCGGCACCGACGAGCACAAGAAGCTGGTAGCGCCTTTCGGCTTCACGCCGCAGGAACTGCCCAACGGGGTCACGGCGGCCAAGCTTTGCGCCGGGCAATAGGGGGCGCCGATGCAGCTCATATCCGAACATATCTCGGAGCTGATACCGCCGCTGCTCGAAGGGCTGGCGGTCACGTTGCAGATCCTGGCGGGCGCCGTGGTGCTGGCCGTGCCGCTGGCGCTGGCCGCGGGCATCGGCCGCCTGTCGGCGCTGCGGCCGGTGCGCTGGCTGGCGGCGGTCTATGTCGAGGTGTTCCGCGGCACCTCGGCGCTGGTGCAGCTGTTCTGGTTCTATTTCGTGCTGCCGCTGTTCGGCGTGCAATTGCCGGCCCTGCTGGTGGGCATCGTGGTGCTGGCCCTGAACGCCGGTGCCTATGGGGCGGAAGTGGTGCGCGGCGCGATCCGCGCGGTGCCGCCGGGCCAGCGCGAAGCCGGCGTGGCGTTGAACCTGACCCGCGGGCAGATCATGCGCCGCATCGTGGTGCCGCAGGCCATTCCGGCCATGCTGCCGCCCGCCGGCAACCTGCTGATCGAGCTGCTCAAGAACACCGCGCTGGTGTCGCTGATCACCATCACCGATCTCACCTTCCGCGGCCAGCTGCTGCGCAGCGAAACCTTGCGCACCACCGAGATCTTCGGCCTCATGCTGCTGCTGTATTTCGCGGTGGCGCTCTTGATCACCGCCGGCGTGCGCCTGCTTGAACGGAGGGTCCGCGTCCGATGAAACCGGTATTCGATTGGTCCTTCGCACTGGAAATCCTGCCCACGCTGGGCTCGGCGCTGATCATCACCATCCAGGCCACCGTGCTGGGCATGCTGGTGGCCGTGACGCTGGGCCTGGCGCTGGCGCTGCTGCGGCGTTCGCGGCTGGCGCTGGTGTCGCTGCCCACGGCCTTCGTGATCGAGTTCGTGCGCAGTACGCCGCTGCTGGTGCAGATGTACTTCCTGTTCTACGTGTTGCCGCTGACCGGGGTGCAGATGTCGCCGCTGGCGACCGGCATCGTGGCGCTGGGGCTGCACTACGCCACCTATTGCGCCGAGGTCTACCGCGCCGGCATCGAGGCCGTGCCGCGCGGCCAGCTCGAAGCGGCGCGGGCCCTGAACATGTCGCCCTGGCGCACTGCCGTGGGCGTGGTGCTGCCGCAGGCGATCCCGCCCGTGGTGCCGGCGCTGGGCAACTACCTGGTCGCCATGTTCAAGGACACGCCGCTGCTGTCGGCCATCACGGTGGTCGAGCTGCTGCAGCAAAGCAAGATGATCGGGTCCACCACCTTCCGCTACACCGAACCCCTGACCCTGGTCGGCGCGCTGTTCCTGGTGCTGAGCCTGATCGCGGCATGGGGCGTGCGTGGCCTGGAGGCCCGCCTGCAACGATATGGAGGAAAGCGATGAGCGCCAGCGTCACCATCAAGAACCTGCACAAGCGTTATGGAGAACTGGAGGTGCTGCGGGGGATCAACCTGGAGATTCCGGCCGGTCAGACCGTGGCGGTCATCGGGCCGTCCGGGTCGGGCAAGTCCACCCTGCTGCGCGTCCTGATGACGCTGGACCGGCCTACCAGCGGCGATATCGAGATCGACGGCCAGGCCATGTGGACGGACGAGCAGGGCCGCCCGGCCGGCCCCAATTCCGAGCACGTGCGCCGCGTGCGCGGCAAGATCGGCATGGTGTTCCAGCACTTCAATCTGTTCCCGCACATGACGGCGCTGGGCAACACCATGGAGGCGCCGCTGCATGTGCTGGGCATGTCGCGCGGCCAGGCCCGCGAACGCGCCGTGGAATACCTGGACATGGTGGGCCTGGGCGACAAGCTGGATGTCTATCCGGCGCAGTTGTCGGGCGGGCAGAAGCAGCGTGTCGGCATTGCCCGCGCGCTGGCCATGTGCCCGGAGATCATGTTGTTCGACGAAGTGACCTCGGCGCTGGACCCGGAACTGGTGGGCGGCATCCTGCAGATCCTGCGCGACCTGGCGGCGCGCCGCAGCATGACGATGATCATCGTCACCCACCAGATGAAATTCGCCGAGCGCAGTTCCGACCGCACCCTGTTCTTTGACGAGGGCAACATCGTCGAGGACGCCGAGTCGCAGGCGTTGTTCAGCGCGCCGAAAGAGACGCGCACCCGGCAGTTCCTGGACAGCGTCATCGAAGGCCAATAGGGGCGCCGTGGGGCCACCACGCTTGCAGCCTGCGCCTTGCACCGGCAGGCAGGCTGCGGGCTTGCCATAGATCCCTTCGACATCAGCATCCCCCCGCCGTTTAACCCTGTTGCGGCCGTTGGGATTTGCGGGCGCGCGCGCCGGGCGGCGCTATGCTGTGCTTCCGCGTTCCTCGCCCGGAGTTCCTTGCATGAGTCACCTGTTCAGTCCCACGTCAGTCGGCAATGTCGACCTGGTTAATCGCATCGTCATCGCGCCCATGTGCGAGTACTCGGCCGACGAGGGCCGGGCCACCGATTGGCACATGATTCACCTGGGCCACCTGGCCCTGTCGGGGGCGGCGCTGCTGTTCACCGAAGCGACCGCGGTCGAGGCCGACGGCCGTATTTCCCCGGGAGACCTGGGGCTGTGGTCGGATGAGACCGAGGCCGCGCTGGGCCGGGTGGTGCAGGCGGTGCGGCGCTATTCGCCGATCAAGCTGGGCATTCAATTGGGCCATGCGGGCCGCAAGGCGTCCAGCCATGCGCCTTGGGAGGGGGGCCAGCTGGTGCCGCCCGAGCAGGGCGGCTGGCAGGGCTGGGCACCGTCGGCGATTGCCCACAACGCGTCCGAGCCGCCGCCGCGCGCGCTGGACGCGGCCGGCCTGGCGCGGGTGCGCGATGCCTTCGTGGACAGCGCCCGCCGCGCCATCCGCCTGGGTTTCGACGCGATCGAACTGCACGCCGCCCACGGCTACCTGCTGCACCAGTTCCTGTCGCCCCTGTCGAACCAGCGCGACGACGACTACGGCGGCTCGCTGGAAAACCGCATGCGCTTTCCGCTGGAAGTCTTCCGCGCAGTGCGCGAGGTCACCCCCGCGTCGGTGGCGCTGGGCGTGCGCGTGTCGGCGACCGACTGGGTCGAGGGTGGCTGGGACCTGGAACAGACCCAGGCCTTCGCGCAGCGCATCAAGGAACTGGGGGGCGAGTTCATCGACGTCTCCAGCGGCGGCGTGTCGTCGCAGCAGAAGATTCCGGTGGGTCCGAATTACCAGGTGCCGTTCGCTGACGCCCTCAAGCGCGCGGTGGGCCTGCCCACCATCACCGTGGGCCTGATCACCGAGGCGCAGCAAGCCGAGGACATCCTGGCCAATGGCCAGGCCGACATGGTGGCCCTGGCCCGCGGCATGCTGTATGACCCGCGCTGGCCGTGGCATGCGGCCGCGCAATTGGGCGGCCAGGTCAGCGCGCCGCGCCAGTACTGGCGGTCGCAGCCCCGCGAGCAGAAGGAACTGTTCGGCGAAACGCGCTTCGGCCAGCGCTAGCCGTCGCATTGGACCCGGGTGACGTACGCGAGTCCGCCACCCGCCCAGACCGATTCGCCATGAAAAACGCCGCTTTTCAAAGCGGCGTTTTTCATGTGGCCTTGCGGAGAAGCGCGAGCGTTACAGCTTGGCGTAGGCGGCTTCCAGATCGCGGTGCAGCAGGTCGGCGAAATCGGCGCGCGACGCGTCATGCTGCGACAGCAGGCGGGCCAGCACGACGTTGTCTTCCTCGCCGTTCCAGATCTTGATGTAGGTGCCTTCCTTGTAGCCGTGCTGCTGGCGGAAGATGTTCAGCACGTTCTTGGAGACGTACTGCGTGTAGGCATCGTTCCAGGTCATTTCGCAGGCCGTCATGCTCTGTTCCAGCAGCTTGAAGCTGGCGCGGCCGCACACCGCCAGGCCGCCGATCAGCTCCAGCAGTTCCGGCACGGACAGGCTGGCCAGCGCGTAGCTCTTGCCGTCCAGCGTGACCGAGGCCGGGCCGGCCAGGTCGGCCACCAGCGCGTCGGCGGCGGCGTTGACGTCGCCCCTGGCCTGCACGATGGTGTGCGACAGGTAGAAGTGCAGGATGTCGACCAGTTCCATCTGCACCTGCGGCAGGTCGATGGTCTGCTTCTTCCACCACTTCCAGCCGTAGTGCTCCAGCGCCTCGGCCGACTCGACGAACGCGGCGCGCAGGAAGCGGGCGCCGCCGTTGATCCAGTCCGGATTGATCATGCTGTTCAAGTGGCCTTGCAGCGTCAGCATCGTGGCCGCCTGGGCCTGGTTCAATCCGACAACGTTATTCACTTTTACTCCGGTATTCAGGGGGTCTTTCGACGGCGGCGGAAATGTTAGCACCATTGCGCGGGGCGCCTGGCGCCGGCCGCGTTCAACCGTCCTTGCGGTACGACGAGGTCTTGAGCGGGGGCAGTTTGTTCAGCGGTTGCTTGCGCGGATCGCGCGCGCCGCTGGCGGCCTTGAACAGCATGAACGCGAAGAAGGCCAGGAACACCGCCGGCATCAGTTCGTCCAGGTCGAAGCGCGGGGCGCGCAGTGCCTTGAACGCCACGTTGACCGCCGCCCAGCCGGCGATGGCGCCGGCGATGGTCAGGAAGATGCCCAGCTTGCGCTGGCGCGCGCGCTTGGCCATGGACACCGTGGCGGCGTCCTCCTGGCCGGGCACGGCCACCTGGGGGGCAGGCTCGGCGCGCCGCGATTGCAACGGCGGGGGCGCCGATTTTCCCCAGGTCAGGTCGTACAGCGAATCCTTGGCGGGCTTGGCGGGCGATGGCGTGGCGGCGGGCACGCTGGCCTGCTGGCGCTTGGCTTCGGCCTTGTCCGGCACCCGGCCGGGCGCGGCCCCACCCGCGCGCGACAGGTTTTCGACGTAGCGTGCGAAGTCGCCGTTTTTCGGCTCCATATCTATTGCCATCTTGTTCTCCAGCCAGGGCCTGTGGACGCTATCGCGGATCTTGGTTGCCGCGGCGCGCGCGCGCCGGCTGCCGGCGTTTGCGCATCATCGCGACCAGAAGCCCGAATCCTAGCAGTACCGAGAAGCCCGCGCCGATCATCATGGCGATCTGCTGGGCGTTTTCCGCCGCGCCCAGGCTGCGCGCCGTGATGTAGCCGGGCGCCAGCATCAGCGGCATCCACAGCACGGCCGACAGGACGTTGGCCATCTGGAAGCGGCCGTGGGCCATGCCCATGACGCCCGCCACCGTCGGGATGGTCGAGCGGATGGGTCCCAGGAAGCGGCCGACCAGCACCGAGGCGAAGCCGTAGCGGTAGAAGAACAAGCGGGCACGGGCCACGGCGGTGCGCTGCTGCTTGAGCGGCCAGCGGCGCAGCACGCTCGGGCCGGCCCAGCGGCCCAGGGCGTAGGACAGGGCATCGCCGACGATGGCGCCAGCGATGCCCCAGGCCAGAATGCTCCAGGGGTCCAGCGTGCCCGCGCCGATCAGGCCGCCGGTCAGCAGCATCAGCGCGGTCGCGGGGATGAACAGGCCGAGCAGCACCATGGATTCGCCCAGCGTCAGCAGGAACGTGATGGGGCCGGCCCAGGCCTGATTGGTTTCGATCAGCAGGCCGATCTTGTCGATGTATTGATCCATGAGGCGGAACTTGAAAATAAGCTGAACGCAATCGGGTATCTTAACGCCTGCGTAGTGGACGGCATGTGAAAAAGGCCGCTCGCGGAAAGCTATCGTCGGAGTGTTATGGATTCGGTTACACAAGCCGTGCTGGGCGCGGGCATACAGGGGGCGTTGCTGGGGCGGACGCAGGGGCGGCGGGCGTTGTTCTATGGGGCGGCGCTGGCCACGGTGCCAGACCTGGACGTGTTGATGCGCTATCCCGACCCGGTGTCGCTGATGACCTATCACCGCGGCTTCTCGCATTCCATTTTCGTGCTGACCGGGCTGGCGCTGCTGCTGACCTGGCTGATACGCAAATATTGGCCGCAGGCGCCCTATAGTGGCCGGCGGTTGTTCCTGACCTTATGGCTGGTATTGGTGACACATCCATTGCTGGATGCGTTCACCGTCTACGGCACCCAGCTGTTCTGGCCGTTGGCGTCCATTCCCGAAAGCTGGTCGGCGGTCTTCATCATCGATCCCGTCTATACGGTGCCCTTGTTGCTGGCGGCGGTCTACGCGACGGCGGTGGGCATGACGCGCAACGCCCGCCGCTACCTGGCCGGTGCCTTGGTGTTCAGCACGGCCTACCTGGGCTTCGGGTTGGCGGGGCGGATCGCGGCCGAGCACCGCGTACGCGACGCGATGCAGGCCCAAGGCCTCGCCGTCACCGAAGTGCGCGCCATGCCCATGCCCTTGAATACGCTGCTCTGGCGGGTCATCGCCAAGACGCCCGACGGGCATTACTACGAGGCCGTCAGCAGTTGGTTCGACCGGGCCGCGCCCGAATGGCTGGAGCAGCCGCTGAATCTGGACGTGGGCCGGGCGCTGGCGGGGGTGCCGCTGCACGAACGCCTGCGCTGGTTCACCGACGATTGGCTGCGCTATGACGCGATGGGCGACGCGCTGGTGGTGACCGACCTGCGCATGGGCATGGCGGGCCACTACAACTTCCGCTTTAAGATGGCCGAACGCGCGCCGGACGGCGCCTGGCGGCCGGTCACGCCGTCCCGCTGGCCGAGCGAACGGGGCGGTTGGGATGAATTGAAACTGGTGCTGGCCCGCATTCTGCACGCTCAGCCCCCGCTGCCGTTGGCGCAGTGGGCAGAGACGGCCACGCGCTAGCGGGCCGCCGGTTTACGGTGCCGGGGCGGACAGCAGGGCGGGCACGAAACCCGTGCTCGCCAGTGTCTTGACCGGCAGGAACAGCGGTTCCGGCAGCTTGCTCCAGCGAAACCATTCCCACGCCAGGCACTTGCCGGGTTCCAGTATCCGGGGCGGCGCGTCGTCCACGACCGAGGCTTCGACAAAGCAGGTGACGTAGTGCTTGCCTTCGTCGGCCATGACATCGTTGGTATAGGGCGCCGGCAGGACCCGTGCGAGCGTCAGGCCGGTTTCTTCCAGGACTTCCCTGCGGGCGCAGGCCTCGACGCTTTCGCCGAATTCCAGATGCCCGCCGGCTAGCGCCCAGGTGCCCGCGCCGTGCGAGCCCGCGCGCTTGCCCAACAGGATCCTTCCGTCACGAATGATGAGCACGCCGACGCCTACTTGCGGTTGAGGGGACCTGGAGGGCTGAGCAGTATTGGCCATGGTGGGGCAGGGTTTCCGTTGTGCTGGGGGGAAGTGCCGCATCGTGTCTCAATTCGCGGCAGTCCGCAATTCGCCGGGGCGCCGCGCCGGCCGATGCCCGGTCGTCACTGCGCCGGAATGGACCTGCGTTCTCGGCTCCGAAACAGGCCCCGGGTGCATCCGTATTGACCCGATCCTGATCGCTGCATTATCCTTGTTCCCTATTAAGGAACTATGGTTCCGTTTTATGGAACAATAATGAGCATTCTAGACGGCGTCCAACGCGTCCTGTCGCTATACGCCGAAGGCGCGGCAGAGTTGAGCTTCACCGACGTCGCCCAGCGCCTGTCCCTGCCGAAAAGCTCCGCCTCGCGCCTGCTGAACCAGATGCAGCACTACGGCATGCTGGACCAGGACGCCGCCACGCGCCGCTATCGGCCCGGCGCCTTGCTGTCGCAAGCGGTGCGCGCCGGCATGGCCGCCACGCCGCTGGACGAAGCCTGCCGCAAGGTGCTGACCCGACTGTCCGACGACAGCGGCCTGACCGCCTACCTGTCCACCCTGAATCAGCGCGAAACCGTGGTGCTGCAGCGGCTGAACGGCTCGCATCCCGTGCAGGTGCTGGCGCCGCCGGGGTCGCGCCGCGCCGCCTCGGGTACGGCAATGGGGCGGGCGTTGCTGTCGCGCCTGACCCAGGCCGAGTTCGACGCGCTCTACGGCGTTGATCCGGCCCAACCCCTGCCGGTGGAAGGCAAGGACTGCCCGGCCACCGTCGGCGAGCTGGCCCGACGCGTGGCGCAGATCCGTGCTGACCGTTGCGGCGTGGCCATCGACCAGGCCATGCCCGGCATCGGCGCGGTGGCGGCGGCGGTGCGCGATCCGGCCAATGGCGAACTGCGCGGCCTGTGCCTGTCGTTCGTGTCCTTCCAGGCCGACGCCGCCCGCGTGGCGACTTTGCGCGAATCCCTGATGCAGCAGGTCGCGGCGCTGGGCCGTGAACTGAACGATCCTTTCTGGCTGGCCTGACGCCAGGTCAGTCTGACTTCCTTTAACCGATAGCTTCGCATTTCAGCCGCGCCCTTGCGGCATCCCGACTCAACGATCCCACGGAAACCTCTCATGAACCTTCTGCTTCTCAGCAATTCCAGCAGCGACGCCGGCTACCTGGTGCACGCGCTGCCCGACATCCGCGAACTGATCGAATCCCTGCCGGCCGGCGCGAAGGCCGTGTTCGTGCCGTTCGCGGGCGTGACCCGCGACTGGGACGACTACACCGCGCTGGTGGTGTCGGCGCTGGCTGACACGGGCCTGGACATCCAGGGGCTGCATCGCGCCGCCGATCCGGTGGCCGCGCTGGAAAGCGCCGCCGTCATCATCGTGGGCGGTGGCAATACCTTCAACCTGCTGGGCCAGTTGCGCCGCCAGGGCCTGCTGGACGTGGTGGCGCGCCGCGTGCGCGAAGGCGCGGCCTACCTGGGCTGGAGCGCGGGCTCGAACCTGGCCTGCCCCAGCATCTGCACCACCAACGACATGCCGATCACCGACCCCGAAGGGTTCGACGCCTTGGGCCTGCTGGCTTTCCAGATCAACCCGCACTACACCAACGCGCATCCGCCCGGACATCGCGGCGAGACCCGCGCGCAGCGCCTGGCCGAGTTCTGCACGCTGAATCCGACGATGCCGGTGCTGGGCCTGCCCGAAGGCGCCGCCCTGCGCGTGCGCGACCAGGCCGTCGCGCTGATCGGTCCGCATGATGCGCCGCTGTTCCTGGGCCATGCCGAGCCGCGCGTGTTCCGCCCGGGGCCGCTGGAGATCCTGGCATGAAGCAGGTCATCGACACCATCGAACTGCTGTCCTCGGCCCACATCACGGGCGAGGACGTGGCGCAGTATCTGCGCGCGGCGGGCCATTGCGAAGTCGAGGTCACGCACCTCGAACGCGACGGCGCCGCCACGGATTTCCTGTCCATCATCATTCCCGGCTTGGATGACGCCGCGCCGCAATTGGGCATCGTCGGCCGTCTGGGCGGCATCGGCGCGCGTCCGGCCGTCACCGGGCTGGTGTCCGACAGCGATGGCGCGGTAGTCGCCATCGCCACGGCGCTCAAGCTCATGGCCATGGCGCGCCAGGGCGATGTGCTGCCCGGCACCGTGCGCATCCGCACCCACATCTGCCCGCGTGCCGGCACCCGTCCGCACCACCCGGTGCCGATGATGAAATCGCCGTTCCCCATGCGCGAAATGATGTCGCACGAGGTGGACCCGCGCATGGACGCCATCCTGTCGGTGGACACCACCCGCGGCAACCGCCTGGTGAACCAGCGCGGCGTGGCGATCACGCCGGTGGCCAAGCAGGGCTACCTGCTGCGTATTCCGGAAACCATGCTGGACGTGCTGGGCTGGGTCAGCGGCCAACTGCCCCTGACGCTGCCGCTGACCACGCAAGACATCACGCCCTACGAAAACGGGCTGTGGCACGTCAATTCGCTGATGCAGCCGGCCATCGTCACCGATGCGCCCGTGGTGGGCGTGGCATTGACGGCGCAGACCGCCGTGCCCGGCTGCGCCACCGGCGTGACCAACGCGGTCGACGCCGACGTGGCCATGCGCTTCTGCATCGAAATCGCCAAGCTCTTCGGACAGGGCGCCATGACCTTCTTCGACGCCGCCGAATGGAACGCGCTGCAAAGCCGCTACGGTTCCATGGCGCGCCTGCAGACCACGGGCGACGAGCCCGGGGGCGCGCAATGAGCGCGCGCCCATCGCGCCGCGTGGCGTTTTTCACCATCGGCCAATCGCCGCGCAGCGACGTGGTGCCCGAGATGGCGCCGCTGCTGGGCGCGCACGTGCGGATCGACGAATTCGGCGCGCTGGACGGCCTGGATGATGCCGCCCTGGCCGCACTGGCGCCGCGTCCGGGCGAATATCGCTTCGCCACGCGGTTGCGCAACGGCACGCAGATCGAGCTGGACGCGGCCGCCGCCGAAGCCCGCCTGGCGCAAGTCATGCGCGACGCGGATGCTTCCGGCTACGACCTGATGGTGCCGCTCTGCACCGGCACCGCGATCGCGCCGATGCGCACGCTCGTGATCGAGCCTCAGCAGGTCGTGGACCACCTGGTCGCGGGCCTGTCGCAGCATTGCCGCAAGGTCGGGTTGGTTGTGCCGCTGGCCGCCCAGGTGGATGCCTTCCACATGGCCGTTGCGCTGGAGTGCGAGGCGCGCGTCGCGCACGCCTCGCCCTATGAATCCGACGCCGACCGCGCCGCCGAGTCTTTTGCGCAGGCGGGCCGTGACCTGGCCGACTGCGATCTCATCGTCATGCATTGCATGGGTTACGCCGAGCGCATGCGACAGGCGGTGGCAGCGGCGTCGGGGCGCCCTGTACTGCTGTCCAACCGCCTGGTGGCGCAGACGCTCGCACAAATATTGGAATAAGGGGAAACCACTTCATGTTCAGCAGCACCTTGCAACGCGCCGCGGGCGCACTGTTTATCACCACCTCGCTGGCCACCGCACCGGCCTTGGCCGCCGATGCCTGGAAGCCGACCAAGCCGGTACGCCTGCTGGTGGGCTTCGCGCCCGGCGGCTCCGCCGACACCCTGGCGCGGCTGTTAGCCGAACCGCTGTCGCAGCGCCTGGGGCAGACCGTGGTGGTCGAGAACCTGGCCGGCGCCGGCGGCAACATCATGGCGTACCGCCTGTCGCAATCGCAACCCGACGGCTACACCATCGGCATCGCGGCTGCCGGCTCCATGGCCATCACGCATGTCCTCAATCCCAAGGGCACCAATTACAAGCCGGCGGATTTCACGCCCATCACGCTGGCGGCCGTGCAGCCCAACGTCGTCATCGTCAACAAGGACGTGCCGGCCAACAACCTGGCGGAACTGAAGGACTACTTCCAGAAGACGCCCACCGCTACCTACGGCACCGCCGGCGTGGGCATCTCCAACCACCTGATCGCCGAGACCATGCTGTACAAGATGGGCGTGAAGGTGCCGCACGCAGCCTACCGTGGCGCCGCGCCGGTCATCACCGACCTGCTCGGCGGCCATATCGCCATGACGATGGACAACATCTCGACCGCCGCGCCCTTGGCCAGCCAAGGCAAGGTCAAGGCCATCGCCGTGGCTTCGCTCAAGCGCTCGGCGCAATTGCCCAACGTGCCCACGCTGGACGAACAAGGCCTGAAGGGCTTCGACATGCCGACCTGGCAGGGCGTGTTCGCCCCGGCAGGCGTGCCAGCCAACGTGCTGGCGGCCTATTACGCCGCGTTGCAGGACGTGCTGAAGCAACCGGCCGTGATCGAGAAGATGGCGGGCCTGGGCTCGGAGCCGGTCACCGGCATGACGCCCGAGAAATTCGGCCAATTCCTGGAAAATGACCGCAAGCAATGGGCTGACATCGTGCGAGTGGCCAAGATCAGCCTGGAGCAGTAACGCAGGCGGTCGATGCCGGCATCCAGACCAGGCCTGGGCCGGCGTCGTGCAGCGCTACGCAAGCAAAAACGCCAGACTTTCGTCTGGCGTTTTTTTGGTGCGAAGGTGGCGGCCTGTAATGTGTATTGCAGATTTATCAGGTCGCTCAGGCCGGCAAACGCGCAGCGATCTCGGCGATCAGGCGGCGCGCGGCGTCCAGCTTGTCGGCGGCCGGCAGCGGGTGCGCACCCTGTGCGTCGAACAACACCAGTTCGGTGGTGTCGGCGTCCATGACCTTGTGCGCCAGGTTGCCGACCAAGAGCGGAATGCCCTTGCGCGCGCGCTTGGCTTCGGCATGCTCGGCCAGCTTTTCGGTTTCGGCGGCAAAGCCCACGCACCACGGGCCGTCTTTCAACTTGGCCACTTCGGCCAGGATGTCGGGGTTGGGCTCGAATTCCATCAGCGGCGCGCCGCCGCCTTCGCTGGTTTTCTTCAGCTTTTGCGCGCTGACGTTCTTGACGCGCCAGTCCGCCACGGCGGCCACCGCGATGAAGATGTCGGCGTCGGTCGCGCTGGCCATCACGGCGTCGTGCATCTGGCGCGCGGTCGTGACCGACAAGGCGGTGACGCCGCGCGGTACGGGCAGGGCGGTGGCGCCGGTGATCAGGGTGACGCGGGCGCCGGCTTCGCGGGCGGCCCGGGCCAGGGCGTAGCCGGTCTTGCCCGACGAACGGTTGCTCAGCACGCGCACCGGGTCCACGGGTTCGGACGTGGGGCCGGCGGTCAGCAGCACGTGGCGCCCAGCCAGCAGCTTGGGCTGGAAGAAGGCGATCAGGTCCGTCAGGATTTCGTGGGCTTCCAGCATGCGGCCGTCGCCCGTTTCACCACAGGCCTGTTCGCCGGCGGACGGGCCCAGCACGCTGATGCCGTCGGCGCGCAACTGCGCGACGTTGCGTTGCGTGGCCGGGTTGGCCCACATTTCGCGGTTCATGGCGGGTGCCACCAGCAAGGGGCAGGCGCGCGCCACGCACAGGGTGGACAGCAGGTCGTCGGCCATGCCGTGCGCCAGCTTGGCCATGAAGTCGGTGCTGGCGGGGGCGATCAGCACGGCGTCGGCGCCGCGCGTCAGGTCGATGTGCGCCATGTTGTTGGGCACGCGGGCGTCCCACGCATCCACGAACACCGGGCGGCCCGACAGGGCTTGCATCGTGACGGGGGTGATGAAGTGCGTGGCCGCCTCGGTCATCACCACATCGACGGTGGCGCCTTGTTCGGTCATGCGCCGCACCAGCTCGGCGATTTTGTAGCAGGCGATGCCCCCGGTCAGACCGAGGACGATGCGTTTGCGGGCGAGGTCGAGCATGAGGGTCGGACGGCGGGTTCAGCGCCGTCAAATCGAGGAACGGACAGTGATTTTATTCTGCATTGCGGTATTGCGCCGTTCGCCATGCCGATAGGGGGCGTCAAACAAGACAAAACCCGGCCATCGGCCGGGTTTTTGGGGCAGCAAGCCTGGGGAATCAGGCCCGAGGCTTGCGCGCGCGCAGCAATTCGTCCAGCACCAGCAGGGCGGCGCCGCAGCTGATGCCCACGTCCGCCAGGTTGAAGGCGGGGAAATACGAGTCGCCCCAATAGAACAGCAGGAAGTCCACCACGTGGCCATAGACCACGCGATCAATCACGTTGCCGATGGCGCCGCCCAGGATCAGCGTCAGCGCCAGGCAGAACCGCGGCTGGCCGCGGGTGCGGCGCAGGATCACGGTGATGACCACGGCGGCCACGATGCCCAACGCGGTGAACAGCCAGCGCTGCCAGCCTTCTTCCGAGGCCAAAAAGCTGAACGCCGCGCCGCGGTTGAACAGCAGCGTGAAGTCAAAGAAAGGCAGCAGATTGACCCGTTCGCCGTACTGATACGAGGTGTTGAAGTACACCTTGGTCAATTGGTCCAGGACGATGATCACGAGCGCGAGGGCCAGCCAGCGGCCCACCCGGGCGGGGGGCGCGCCAGCCGCCGCGGACACCGCGGCGCCTTCAGGGGCGGGGCCGGCCATGTTCAGGCCTTGTCGCGGGCTTCGCCCGAGCCGAACAGGTTGGACACGCAGCGGCCGCAGATCTCGGGGTGATCCGGATCCTGGCCCACGTCCAGGCGCCAGTGCCAGCAGCGTTCGCATTTCTTGTGCGCCGAAGGCGTGACCTGGATGCGGGTCTCGCCTTCGCCGGCATGCACGGTGGCGCGCGACACGATCAGCACGAAGCGCAGGTCATCGCCCAGGCTGGCCAGCAGTTGCTGGTCTTCGCCGTTGGCGTACAGGTCCACTTCGGCCTGCAGCGATGAACCGATGTCGCCCGCCGTGCGCACTTCTTCCAGCTTGCGCTGGACGTCGGCGCGAATGGCGCGCAGGCGCGTCCACTTGGTCGACAGGGCATCGGCGTCCGCGAACGGCGGCAGCGCGTGGTAGACCTCGGTGAAGATGGTGACGCGGGCTGCGTCGGCTTGGTGCTTCAGGGCCGAGTTCGCCAGTTCCTTCCAGGCCTCTTCCGCCGTGAACGACAGGATCGGGGCCATCAGCTTGAGCAGGGTCTGGGTGATGTCCAGCAAAGCGGTCTGGGCCGAGCGGCGGGCGACGCTGCCAACCGCCGAGGTGTACAGCCGGTCTTTCAGGATGTCCAGGTAGAACGCGCCCAGGTCTTCCGAGCAGAACGTCTGCAGGCGGGACACCGCCGGGTGGAAGTCGTAGCGTTCGTAGTTGGCCTGGACTTCGGCCTGCATCTGCGCGGTCATGGCCAGCGCATAGCGGTCGATCTCGAACAGTTCGCCGTACGGCACCGATTGCGACACGGCGTCGAAGTCGGCCAGGTTGGCCAACAGGAAGCGCAGCGTGTTGCGGATGCGGCGGTAGCCTTCGACCACGCGCTTGAGGATCTCGTCGGAAATCGACAGCTCGCCCGAATAATCGGTGGACGCGACCCACAGGCGCAGGATTTCCGCGCCCAGCGAGTCGGACACCTTTTGCGGGGCGATCACGTTGCCCACCGACTTGCTCATCTTGCGGCCCTGGCCGTCCACCACGAAGCCGTGCGTCAGCAGGGCCTTGTAGGGCGGCTGTCCATAGAGCATGCAGCCGGTCAGCAGCGAGGAATGGAACCAGCCGCGGTGCTGGTCGGAGCCTTCCAGGTACAGGTCGGCCGGCCAGGCGAGTTCAGCGCCGTGCGAACCGGCGAAGGCGTGGTCCTTGCCGCCCAGTACGGTGGCGTGGGTGCTGCCGGAATCGAACCAGACGTCCAGCGTGTCGCGGTTCTTTTCGTATTGGTCGGCCTCGTCGCCCAGCAGTTCGCGGGGATCCAGGGCCTGCCAGGCTTCGATGCCGCCTTGCTCGACGCGCTGGGCCACTTGTTCAAGCAGCTCGGACGTGCGCGGATGCAGCTCGCCGGTTTCCTTGTGCACGAAGAACGCCATCGGGACACCCCACTGGCGCTGGCGCGACAGGGTCCAGTCCGGACGGTTGGCGATCATGGCGTGCAGGCGGGCGCGGCCCCAGGCCGGGTAGAAGGCCGTGGCATCGATGCCGGCCAGCGCCGATTCGCGCAGGGTCGGGCCGCCGTCTTTCGGGGCCACGTCCATGCCGGCGAACCATTGGCTGGTGGCGCGGTAAATGATGGGGGTCTTGTGGCGCCAGCAGTGCATGTAGCTGTGCTTGTGCTTTTCCACATGCATCAGCGCGCCGGCTTCGGTCAGGGCCTCGACGATCTTGGGGTTGGCATCCCAGATGGACAGGCCGCCGAACAGCGCCAGGCTGTCGACGTACTTGCCATCGCCCATGACCGGGCTGATGAAGTCGGTGTCCTTCATGCCGTGCGCCTTGCACGAGATGAAGTCTTCGATACCGTAGGCGGGGGCCGAGTGCACCACGCCGGTGCCCGAGTCGGCCGTGACGTAGTCGCCCAGGTACACGGGCGACTTGCGGTCGTAGGCGGCTTCGAACTGGGCCAGCGGATGGCGGAATTCGATGCCCGACAAGGCGGCGCCGGGGGCGGTGGCGATGACTTCGCCTTCCAGGCCCCAGGATTTCAGGCAGGCTTGGACGCGTTCCTTGGCCACCAGCAACAGCGGACCGAACTTGGGCACGGGCGACACGCGCACCAGCGCGTATTCGATTTCCGGGTGCACGTTCAGCGCCTGGTTCGACGGGATGGTCCAGGGCGTGGTGGTCCAGATGACGATGGCGCCGTCTTCGACCGATTTCAGGCCGAAGGCCTGGGCCAGCTTGGCCGGCTCGGCGAACGGGAAGGCCACGTCCACGGCCGGGTCGACGCGGTCGGCGTACTCGACTTCGGCTTCGGCCAGGGCCGAGCCACAGTCGAAACACCAGTTCACGGGCTTCAGGCCGCGGAACACGTAGCCCTTGTCCAGGATGCTGCCCAGCGCGCGGATTTCGTCGGCTTCATTGCTGAAGTTCATCGTCATGTAGGGACGATCCCAGCCGCCCAGCACGCCCAGGCGCTTGAAGTCCTTGCGCTGGCGGTCGATCTGCTCGAGCGCGTAGGCGCGGGCCTTGGACTGCACTTCCGCCACGGGCAGGTGCTTGCCGTATTTCTTTTCGATCTGGATCTCGATCGGCATGCCGTGGCAATCCCAGCCCGGCACGTAATGCGCGTCGTAGCCAGCCATGTTGCGGCTCTTGACGATGATGTCCTTCAGGATCTTGTTGACCGCATGGCCGATGTGGATGTCGCCGTTCGCATAGGGCGGGCCGTCGTGCAGCACGAAGCGCGGACGCCCCTTGCTGGCGGCGCGGATCGCCTGGTAGACGTGGTTTTCCTCCCACTGCGCAATCCAGGCGGGCTCGCGTTTGGCGAGGTCGCCCCGCATGGGGAAGGGGGTATCGGGCAGGTTGAGGGTCTTTTTATAGTCCATGAACGGCAAAATAGGCGCGCGCGTTTCGCGCGTCTTCGGCGATGGCGGCAGTCAGGGAAGGGAGGTCAGGAAATTTTTCTTCGTCCCGCAACTTGTGCAGGAATTCGATACGCACGAGTTTACCGTAAGCGTCGACGGTCTCGTCGAGCAGGTGTGACTCAAGCAGCACGCGGCCGCGGTCTTCGACCGTGGGGCGCACGCCCAGGCTGGCTACGGCCGGCAGGGCGCGGTCGCCCAGGCCATAGACCTGGACCACGTAAATGCCCGAACGGGCCGCGCAGCGCTCGGCCACCCGCAGATTCATGGTGGGAAAGCCCAGGGTGCGGCCCAGCTTCTGGCCGTGGATCACGTGGCCGCTGATATGGTAGGGATGGCCCAGCAGGTGGCGGGCGCGGTCCAGGTCGCCCACCGCCAGGGCGGTGCGCACTTCAGAACTGGAAATGCGGTGGCCGTGCCGGTCGGTCACGTCGGCCAGGGTCTGCACCTCGAAGCCATGGCGCAGGCCGGCTTCGCGCAGCAGGTCGATGTCGCCGCTGCGCTTGTGGCCGAAGCGGAAGTCTTCGCCCACCAGCAGCCATTTGGCATTCAGCCCGGCCACCAGCAGGTTCTCGATGAAGGCATTGGCCGACATTTCGGCCAGGCGGGCGTTGAAGCGCTCCACCACCACCTGCGAAATGCCGTAGCGCGCCAGCGCCGCCAGTTTGTCGCGCAGGCCCGACACGCGGGTCGGCGCCAGCTCGGGGCGGTGGTTCAGCGTGGCGAAATACTCGCGCGGGTGCGGCTCGAAGGTCATCACGGCCGGGGTCAGGCCGCGCTCGCGCGCCACCTGGCAGACGTGCGCCAGCATGGCCTGGTGCCCGCGGTGGACGCCGTCGAAATTGCCGATGGTCAACGCGCAAGGAGCGCGCTGAGCGGGCGGAGGAAGGGATCGGTAGATGCGCAGCGATGGTTTCACGAGCGAGAGTTTACAATTTTGGATTACGGGATTGTTCGACATCCCCAATTTGGATTGGTCATCTTGCCGGAAACATCTACTACACAGCGCCGCATCGTCATCCTGATCTCGGGACGCGGCAGCAATATGCAGGCCTTGGTCCAGGCCTGTCGCGAGCAGGGCTGGCCCGCCCGCATCGCGGCCGTCATCGCCAGCCGGCCGGACGCCGGCGGCCTGGAATGGGCGGCCCAGCAAGGCATCGCCACCGCCGCGCTGTACCACAAGGACTACGCCAGCCGCGAAGCCTTCGACGCCGCGCTGGCCGCTGAAATCGACCTGCATGCGCCCGATTACGTCATCCTGGCCGGCTTCATGCGGGTCCTGACGCCCGGCTTCGTCAACCACTACGCCGGCCGGCTGGTCAACATCCACCCGTCACTGCTGCCGGCGTTTCCGGGGCTGCACACCCACGCCCAGGCCCTGGCCACCGGCGTGCGGGTGCACGGCTGCACCGTGCATTTCGTGACCCCGGTGCTGGATCACGGCCCCATCATCGCCCAGGGCTGCGTGCCGGTCCTGGCGGGCGATACCCCCGAAATGCTGGCTAATCGCGTACTAGAGGTGGAACATCAGGCTTTTCCCGCCGCCGTGCGCTGGTTGGCCGAAGGCCGGGTTACCCTGACCAACGACCACCGGGTAGACGTGCAGGGCGACCCCGACCGCCTGTTCTCCTGGTCGGCTGCGGCCTAGGCAATCTTGCATCGCGGGCCGCTTGCCTCCAGGCGGCCCTGAATCGCTTTTATCGGGCGGAACTCCTCCGCCCCACTGGAATACACCATGAGCAAACCCCAATCTCCGCGTTCACGTCCGGCCGGTGCCCCCAGGGCAGCCGCCGAAGGGCGCGACGGTCGGTCCTTCTTCTCGCGTCCCAAGGGCGAGGCGCGCGGCGCCACGCCGGGCGAACGCGCGCCGCGTCCCGAGCGCGCCAGCGGCGGCCGCGAAGACCGCGGCTCCTTCGGCGCCGAGCGCCGCGAAGGCCAGGGCCGTCCGGCTCCGCGTCAGTCCTATGACGCCCCGCGAGGCGAAAACCGGGGTGGCGAGCGCGGTTCCTACGGCGCCGAGCGCCGCGAAGGCCAGGGCCGACCGACGCCGCGTCCGTCCTACGACGCGCCGCGCGGCGAAAACCGTGGCGGTGAACGAGGTTCCTACAATTCGGACCGCCGTGAAGGCCAAGGCCGTCCGGATTCGCGCCCATCCTACGGCGCTCCGCGAGGGGAAAGCCGTGGCGGCGAGCGTGGTTCGTACGGTTCGGACCGCCGCGAAGGCCAAGGCCGTCCGGATTCGCGCCCGTCCTACGGCGCTCCGCGTGGCGAAAACCGTGGCGGCGAGCGTGGTTCGTACGGGTCGGACCGCCGCGAAGGCCAAGGCCGTCCGGATTCGCGCCCATCCTACGGCGCTCCGCGAGGGGAAAGCCGTGGCGGCGAGCGCGGTTCGTACGGGTCGGACCGCCGCGAAGGCCAAGGCCGTCCGGATTCGCGCCCGTCCTACGGCGCTCCGCGTGGCGAAAACCGTGGCGGCGAGCGTGGTTCGTACGGGTCGGACCGCCGCGAAGGCCAAGGCCGTCCGGACTCGCGCCCGTCCTACGGCGCTCCGCGTGGCGAAAACCGCGGCGGCGAGCGTGGTTCGTACGGGTCGGACCGCCGCGAAGGCCAAGGCCGTCCGGATTCGCGTCCGTCCCACGGCGGCCCGCGCGACGAGACCGGCCACGGCCATCGCGAAGCGGCCGCGCCGCAGAAACCGCAATTCAATCGCCCGCGCCTGTCCTACGCCGCCAGCCGCATTGACCAGGTGCAGCGCGTGCTGGGCGAGATCCTGCAATGGACCTACCCGGCCGACGCCGCGCTGTCGCATTGGCTGCGCCACCATCCCGGCCTGGGCGCCCGTGACCGGTCCGAGGTCGCCGAGGCCGTCTACGACGTGCTGCGCCACCTGCGCCGCTACCGCCAGTTCGGCGAAAGCGGTGTCGGGCCGGCCTCGCGCCGCCTGGCGATCCTGGGCCTGGCCGCGACGCTGGGCGTGGACGCGCTGGAAGAGGGCATGGACGCCGCTGAAGCCGAATGGCTCAAGCGCGTGCTGCAGATCGACCTGGCGACCCTGCCGCGCGCCGTGCGCGGCAGCATCCCCGACTGGCTCGACGAGCGCCTCGCGCTCATGGACAGCCCGGAAACCCTGATCGAGGCGCTGAACCGCCAGGCTAGCCTGGACCTGCGCGTCAACCCGCTCAAGGCCGAGCGCGACGCCATGTTGACCGAGCTGCAGCAAAGCGCCGGCCGCTACGAACCCGTGGCCATGCCCTACTCGCCGTGGGGCATCCGCATGGAAGGCCGTCCGGCCATCAACCGCTGGCCGCAATTCGAAAACGGCAGCATCGAAGTGCAGGACGAAGGCAGCCAACTGCTGGCCCTGCTGGTGGCTCCGCGCCGCGGCGAAATGATCATCGACTTCTGCGCCGGCGCCGGCGGCAAGACCCTGCTGCTGGGCGCGCTGATGCGCTCGACCGGCCGGCTCTACGCCTTCGACGTCTCGGCCGCCCGTCTGGCCCGCGCCAAGCCGCGCTTTGCCCGCAGCGGCCTGTCGAACGTCGTGCCCGTCGTCATCGACAGCGAAAACGACACCCGGGTCAAGCGCCTGGCCGGCAAGGCCCAGCGCGTGCTGGTCGACGCGCCGTGCAGCGGCATCGGGACCCTGCGTCGCAACCCCGACCTGAAGTGGCGCCAGCACCCCGAGGCGCTGGCCGAACTGGGCCAATTGCAGGAGCGCATCCTGAACAGCGCCGCGCGCTGCGTCGCCCCGGGCGGACGCCTGGTGTACGCCACGTGCAGCCTGCTGGCCGAGGAAAACGAAGTGCAGGCCGAGCGCTTCCTGGCCAGCCATCCGGATTTCGAACGCGTCGATGCCGTTGAAATCCTGGCCGCGCGTTGCGAAAACCTGAAGCTGGAAGGCCCGTACGTCCAACTGCGTCCCGACGTGCATGGCACCGACGGCTTCTTCGCCGCGGTCTTCGAGCGCCGCAAGAAGGGCGCCGCCGTGGCCGATGCCGAGGCCGACGCGCAGACGGAAGAGGCCGCCGAGGCAGAAAACGCCGTGGTGGCGGACGGTAATGACGAAGCCGACGCCGTCGTGCAGGCCGAGTCGGAAACCGTTCAGGCCCAAGCGGCCGATGACCAGGCGTCGGTGGCGGCCGAGGCGGTCGAAGCCAAGCCCGCGGCCTGAGGCGCGCGGGTAGCGCCGGCTCAGGGAGCCGGCGCGATGCCCAGCGTGGCGCTGTAGCGGCGGGTGCCGACCGTCTTATTCTGGTATTTCACTTCCCAGGCCAGCGAGTCCGATCCGGCCTGGTTGGCCTGATAGACCAGCTGGGCGACCGGTACTGTCTTATATGCGCAACGTCCCGTTTCGCCGGATTGCCCCCGGGTCTGCACGATGCTGGCTGTGCCCAGGCGTGGCTGCAGCGTGATCGTCACGCGCGGCGCGCGCAGCGCCAGGCAATCCGACCCCCGAATCTCATAGTAAGACGCGAGCACGGCAATGTCCCCGGTTTTCAGCGATTGGGCGCCGGCGGCTGCCGTCACGGTCAGCCCGCACAGGGCCAGCATTGAAATAAAGTAGGGACGGGCTTTTTCGCGAAACATCGGAAGGGAACGGCAGGATGGTGGCGGGGGAAACGGACCGAAGTGTGCGCCAGACACGTGGCGCCCGCAAGACAGCCACCGGACCTGACAGGAACTTTAATGGCGCAATGTAGCCAAAACACCATGCCTTGCGAAGGTTTCCCCTGTCCCGGGAAGCGCCGGCCCCGCTGCCGGAAGTCCGCACGGTATCTGTCCGCGGCTTGCCAACGCCGCCGCGAGCGTGCGATTTTGTGCTTAAAAGCGGGGCTTAGTCCTTGATTTCGCTCAAAACTATTTTGAAACTCCCTTGTCATAAGATGGCAAAGGTAAGCTAAACTTCAGGCACTCTTCAAGCGAGGCTAACAACAGCTTTATGGATTACATCCTCTCCTTCATTGCCGGTGGTCTGACCCAAGCGTCTTGGTGGCAGGTCGTCGTATTCACCCTGGTAGTGACCCACATCACGATCGTGGCCGTCACCGTCTTCCTGCACCGTAGCCAAGCGCACCGCGGCCTGGATCTGCATCCGGCCGTCATGCACTTCTTCCGCTTCTGGCTCTGGATGACTACCGGCATGGTCACCAAGGAATGGGTTGCCATCCACCGCAAGCACCACGCCAAGTGCGAAAAGGAAGGCGACCCCCATTCGCCCATCCTGTTCGGCATCTGGAAAGTGCTGTTCCGCGGCGCTGAGCTCTACCGCGAAGAATCCAACAACAAGGAAACCATGGCCAAGTTCGGCCACGGCACGCCTGACGATTGGCTCGAACGCAACGTCTACAGCAAACACAGCCTGTGGGGCGTGCTGAGCATGCTCGCCATCGACATCGCCCTGTTCGGCGCCATCGGCGTCACGGTCTGGGCTGTCCAGATGGCCTGGATCCCCTTCTGGGCGGCCGGCGTTGTCAACGGTATCGGCCACTACTGGGGCTACCGCAACTACAACAGCCCGGACACCAGCACCAACGTGTTCCCCTGGGGCATCGTGATCGGCGGCGAAGAGCTGCACAACAATCACCACGCTCACGGCACGTCGGCCAAGTTCTCGGCCAAGTGGTACGAATTCGACATCGGCTGGTGCTACATCAACATCCTGAAGTTCCTGGGCCTGGCCAAGATCAAGAAGGTCGCGCCCAAGCTCAAGCTGGATGACTCCAAGACCGGCATCGACCTGCGCACGCTGCAAGGCGTGATCACGCACCGCTACGAAGTCATGGCCCGCTATGCGGACGTGATCAAGGGCGCTGCCCGCGAAGAACTCGCCAAGCTGAAGGCCTCGCGCCAGGACGGCAACGCGGATTGCGGCTGGAACAAGCTGCACAAGGTGCGCCGCGCCATCCACCGCAACGAGGACATCCTCCAGCCCGAGCAACTCGAAGCCGTGGACAAGGCCATCGCCCAGAACAAGTCGCTGTCGACCCTGGTGCAAATGCGCCGCGAACTCGGCCGCATCTGGGAAAGCTCCAGCGCCAGCAGCGAACAGCTCCTTCATGATCTGCAGGCCTGGTGCCAGCGCGCCCAGCAAAGCGGCATCGCCGGGCTCGAGCAATTCGCTCAACGTCTGCGCCGCTACGCGGCATGATGCTAGAGAAGCTCAACCCTGAACAACGCGCCGCAGTAACGTTAGAACCGCAGCACGCCCTGGTCCTGGCCGGGGCGGGCAGCGGGAAGACCCGGGTGCTCACCACCCGCATGGCCTGGCTGATTCAAACCGGCCAGGCTTCGCCTTTTGGGCTTCTGGCGGTCACGTTCACCAACAAGGCCGCCCGCGAAATGCTGGCGCGCATGTCGTCCATCCTGCCGATCGATACGCGCGGCCTCTGGATCGGCACCTTCCACGGTCTTTGCAACCGCATGCTGCGTGCGCATCATCGCGATGCCGGCCTGCCGCAAACGTTCCAGATCCTTGATGTCACCGATCAGTTGGCGGCCATCAAGCGCCTGATGAAAGCCAACGGCGTCGACGACGAAAAGTACCCGCCGCGCGACGTGCAACGCTTCATCAACGGCGCCAAGGAAGAAGGCCTGCGTCCGAACGACGTCGAAGCTTACGACGCCCACCGCCGCCGCCTGATCGAGATCTACCAACTCTACGAAGCCCAATGCCAACGCGAAGGCGTGGTGGATTTCGCCGAATTGCTGCTGCGCGCCTACGAACTGCTGTCGCGCAACGCGCCCGTGCGCGAGCACTACCAGCGGCGCTTTCGCCACATCCTGGTCGACGAGTTCCAAGACACCAACACGCTGCAGTACAAGTGGCTGCGCTTGTTGGCCGGCGGCGGCGCGGCGATTTTCGCCGTGGGCGACGACGACCAGTCCATCTATGCGTTCCGCGGCGCTAACGTCGGCAATATGTCCGACTTCGAGCGCGACTACGCGCACGGCACCGTCATCCGCCTGGAGCAGAACTACCGCTCGTACGGCCACATCCTGGATTCGGCCAACGCGTTGATCGGCCACAACAGCGGCCGCCTGGGCAAGAACCTCTGGACCGACCAGGGCGAGGGCGAGCCGGTACGCGTCATCGAGCAGCCGTCGGACGGTATGGAAGCCCAATGGATCGTGGACGAAATCCGTTCGCTGATCCACGAAGGCAGCCTGCGCCGCGAGATCGCCGTGCTCTACCGCAGCAACGCGCAATCGCGCGTGATCGAGCACGCCATCTTCTCGGCCGGCATTCCGTACAAGGTCTACGGCGGCCTGCGCTTTTTCGAGCGCCAGGAAATCAAGCACGCGCTGGCCTACCTGCGCCTGATGGCCAATCCGCACGACGATACCTCCTGGATGCGGGTGGTCAATTTCCCCACGCGCGGCATTGGCGCGCGCACGTTGGAACAGCTGGCCGATGCGGCCCGCGCGCACGATTCCAGCCTGTATGCGGCCGTGGCCATGGTGGCGGGCAAGGGCGGGTCCAACCTGGCCCAGTTCGCCCAGCTTATCCATCGCCTGATCGAAGAAACGCGCGATCTGCCGTTGCCCGAAATGGTCGAGCACATGCTCGAGGCCAGCGGCCTGAACGCGCACTACAAGGCCGAACGGGAAGGCGCCGAGCGCCTGGAGAACTTGAACGAACTGATCACCGCCGCGGCGGTGTTCGCGTCCGAGGAAAACTACGACAGCCTGCCGGCCGGCGTGCCACCCGCACAGGACACCTCGTCCACGCTGGCGCCGGGTGTGGTCGATGCGCCGCCCGTGGTCGCCGACACCATGACGCCGCTGGCGGCGTTCCTGTCGCACGCGGCCCTGGAAGCCGGCGACAATCAGGCCCAGCAAGGCCAGGACGCCGTGCAGCTCATGACCGTGCACGCGGCCAAGGGCCTGGAGTTCGATGCGGTTTTCATCACGGGTCTTGAAGAAGGGCTGTTCCCGCACGAGAACAGCATCCTGGAGCAATCCGGCCTGGAAGAAGAACGCCGCCTGATGTATGTGGCGATCACGCGCGCACGGCAGCGCCTGTACATCAGCCTGGCGCAAAGCCGCATGCTGCATGGCCAGACGCGTTACGCCATGCGCTCGCGCTTCCTGGACGAAATCCCCGAACAGCACCTGAAATGGCTGTCGCCCAAGGCCGGCCTCGCGCCGGTCAGCAGCACGGGCGCCGGCTGGAACGGCAACCGCGGCGACGCATTTGGCCGCAAGGCCACCAACACCATTGCGCCGCGTCAACCGCGCGGCACGGCCACCGGCGTCACGGTGGGCGATAAGCAGTATCGTGTGGGGCAGGGTGTACACCATGCGCGTTTCGGCGACGGCACGATCATCGGCTTGAGCGGTGCGGGTCAAGACGCGCAGGCCGAAATCCAGTTCCGCGATGTGGGTGCCAAGACCTTGGCGCTGGGCATCGCCAAGCTTGATATTGTTCAAGGTTAATAGACATGGCCAATAACGATTCTCCGCAAGCCGAGCTGTCGGCACTGCGCGCCGAGGTCGATGAAATCGACCAGCAGATCATCCTGCTGCTGGGTGTGCGGTTCCGCTGCACGGACATGATCGGCGAACTCAAGCAGGCCCACGACATGGATCTGGTGGATCCGGTGCGCGAAGACCAGCAGGTCCAGCGTATCCGCCGCCTGGCCGAGGAAGCCGGCGTGCCGGCGGCGCTGGCCGAGACCATCCTGCGTGAAGTGATCGATACCGTCGTCGACCACCACACCCGTCTGCGCGAGCGTCCTTACTCCTGATCCAGGGGGGAGCGAGTGCCAGGGATTGCCATCCCGTAGCGCGCTGGCAGGTTGCCGCATCATGCGCTGGGTTGCCTCTCGGTAATCCGCAAGCTCGCCAGTAAAAGCTGCGTCCGTAACGGACGCAGCTTTTTTTACAGCACCTTCAAGAACGCCAACAACGCATCAATCTCGTCCGGGCTCAGGTCCAGCGGCTTGATGTGTTCCGACTTGCGCGGCGCATACGGGTCGGGCGGATTCGCGGGGCCGGGCTCGCGGCCCATGCCGGCGTTGTACATTCGCAGCAGCCCCTTCAGGTCCGGAAACAGGCCGTTATGCATCCACGGGCCGGCGCGCGAAACATTGCGCAGGCTGGGCGTGCGGAATGTGCCCAAGTCGCCGGGATCCCGCGTGACCTCGAAGCGTCCCAGGTCCTGATTGCGGCGGCCATAGAACGACAGGCCGATATTGTGGAACTGGTGATCGGTCAGCAGCGCGCCGCTGTGGCAGTTCATGCAGCGGGCCTGGGTACGGAACAGGTGCATGCCCAACAGTTCGGTGTCGTCCAGCGCATCCCTGCGGCCCGCGATGAACGCGTCGAAACGGGTGGGTTCTGGCCGCAGCGAGGCCACATAGGCCGCCAGCGCGCGCGCCATGCGGTCCGCGTCCACGGGCGACTGCGATGCAGGGGCCGCGCCAAACGCCTTCAGGAACAGCGGCGGATAGGCCTCGGCCAGCCGCAGCCGCGCCACCGCGCCGGCGGCGTCGTGGTTCATCTCGCGTGGATCGTGCAGAGGGCCCAGCACCTGCTCTTTCAGGCTGGCCGCGCGCCCGTCCCAGAACAGGCGCGGCGCGAACGGCGCGGCGAACAACGGCGTGGAGCGCCGCCGGCCCATCAGCTTGTCCTCGCCCACCGCCAACGCCAGGCCATCGGTGAAGGCGCGCTGCGGCAGGTGACAGGACGCACAGGATACTTGCCCCTTGCGCGACAGCCGGGTGTCGAAGAACAGCGTCTGGCCCAGTGTAACGATGGGCGCGCGCGCCACGTCGGCGGCCAGCTCTGTCTGGCCGGGATTGACGGCAGTCCAGCTCAGCGGCGGGCTGGTGGCGGGGGGGACGGACGTCCATTCCGTCCAGTGCACGCCGGGATCGATGGTCGGCGCGGGCCACGTCGAGGCGGGCCCGGCATAGCGCGACCGCAGGCAGGCGGCGTCCCAGCCGGTGGCGCTGTGGCACGCGGCGAGGGGGGGCGATGCGGGTGGATGGTTTGCTGGGGCGGGCAGAGTGGCACTGGACGGCCGAGCCGATGCCGCGATGCCGGGGGCGACGGCTCGGGGCTTGTCGGCGCCGGTGGCATCACCGCCCCACGCGGCGCCGGCCATCGCCAGCGCCGCGCCCGCGATCAGAAGCGGTAGCCGACTTGCAGCCATAGCTCGCGTCCCGATTGGAAGGTGCTGCGATTGGTTTTCAGGTTGGGATTGCTGGCTGTCACCGCGGGCATGCGGTTCAGCACGTTCAACACCTCGACCGTGAATTCCAGATTGCGCGCGAAGGTGGGTTGCCAGGCCAGCTTGGTGTCCCAGGTCCAGTACGACGGCAGCTCGCCGGATTCGTAGCGGTCCAGGTAATAGGGCTTGGGCCCCACCCCGACATAGATGGTGGCGTCGCGCTTGCTGCGCCAGTTCACCATGTTGCTCCACGTCAGCCCGGCGCGCGGCCACGCGCCGATCAACGTCATCGTGGCGACCTGCGGTTGGTAGAAGGTGCTGGGCGGCAGGTCGATGGCGCGCATCTGCGAACCGTTGTAGATCACGTAGTCGTCCGGCGCGCGGGCATCGCCGGTGTAGCCTTCGACCAGATCGGCGTTGGTCTTGCGCTTCTGCCAGCTCCACGACGCCTGCATGTTCCAGCGCGTCTCGCCCAGGCGCCAGGGTTCCAGCATGCGCAGCGTCAGGCTCACGCCGTCGGTGGTGGACAGGCCGTCGTTGGTGTACTTGTAGCCGTCGCGCTCGTTGCCCGTCTTGGTCCATTGATCGCGGCCGTTGCGATGCACGTAGCTCAGCACGCCTTCCACGCCGGCCATGCGCTGACGCAGCGACACGGCCCATTCGTCGTCATAGGGCATGCGCAGGCCCTTGTATTGAACGAAGTATTCCTTGTCGCCGTTGGCCACCGGCTTGCCCTTGGCGTCCAGCACCTGCTTGCGCAGGCGGCTGCGTTCGGCTTCCAGCGCGGTCTCCAGGACTTCGGCGCCGTAGTAGCGCGACCAGCCGGCGCTGAGCAGCGTGTCGCCCGATCCGACCATGTCCCAGTCCAGGCGGGTGCGCGGCGAGATATTGTTGTTGCCCAGGAACGTCTCGCGGTCGTAGCGCACGCCGGCATCCAGCGCCAGGCGCTGCCATTCGATACGGTCGGACAGGTACAGGCCGGCCATGTCGTAGTTCACGTCCACGGTGCCCGGCAGGTAGCGGACCTTGCTGAAGTCCTGGTACTTGCCATTGGCGCTGTAGGCACGGCGGTAGGAATACGATTCCTGGTAGCGCTTGAATCCCGCCTCGATATGCTGGATGTCGGCGCCCGCGTACAGGCTGTGGGTGAAGACGCCGGTACGCACCGGGTCCAGGTCGAAGCGGCCCTTGAGCGTCCAAGTGTCCTGCTGCGTCTGTTCGCGCCCGAAGCCGCCGGCGGTGTACTGCGGCAGCTTGTACGGCTGGTAGGTCACGAGCTCGTTGCCCACCGATTTGCGGTTGCTCATCGAGCGGTCCCAGCCAGCCTGCAACGTGAAGCGCCCGCCCTGGAACAGGTGATCCACATTGCCGCTGACGCCGCGCGCGCCGTGGTTGTTGTCCCAGCGCGTGTTGCGGAACAGGTCGCTGGCCAGGGTTTCGCGGCGGTCGCTGTATTTCAGCGTCAGATCGGCAATGGTGTCGGCGCTGGCGCGCACGCTGAACTTGCCCAGGAAGTTGTCGATGCGGTCCTGGTAGCGGTCCTGTCCGGGCAGCGGCTGGCCCTTGTCATCGACGCCCATGTTCCAGCGCGTGATGTCCGATTCGCGGCGCGACATGGCCAGCACCGCGCCGGCTTTCTCGCTGAACGCAATATCGCCCACGGCCGAATAGAAGCGCTTTTTCCATTCCGGCGAATAGCCGGGCTTGCCTTTCGCCCAACTGGCCTCGTCGCCTTCGGACACCTGCTGCTGCGTCATTTTCGACGTGTTCCAGCGGTAGTCCAGGTTCAGGTGGTTCTCGCCGGAAAAGCGGCGCAGCCGCGCATCCACCACGCCGCCGGTGAAGCGCCCATATTCCACCGGCACGAAACTATCGTGAACGCGCACCTCTTCCAGCAGGCTGGTGTCCACGAAGTACGACTGCGGATTGCTGGGGATGTTGCCGACCTGCAGGTTCAGGTTCTTGCTGGCTGGATCCACGCGGTTTGTCGCGTCCATGCCGTCGATCTGGAACAGGTTCTGGTAGGGGCTGGAGCCGTGGAAGGAGATGTCCTCGACGTTGAGCGAGCCGCGGTTCTGCGAACCAGCCGCGCCTGGGTTGGTACGGACCGCCGGGTGGGTGGCGAGCAGCGTGCTCAGGTCCCGGTTCGATGACGGCGTTTCGGCGATTTCCTCGCGTCCGTAGACGCGCTCGCCGACCTGTTCGCCGTAGACCCGCACCGCGTCCAGCCGCAGAGGCGAAAACTGGGTGGTCTTGTCCACGAAGACGATATAGCGGCCCGGACCGTCGGCGCGCAGCGCCAGGCCGGAACCGGCCAACAGCTTGTCCAGCGCCAGCAGAGCCGAGTATTCGCCTTGCAGCGCGGGAGCGGTCTTGCCCGCCACCGCGGCGGGCGGGAACGAAATCTCCAGCCCGGCCTGGCGGCCCAGTGCCAGCAGGGCTTCACCCAACGGTTGAGCGGGTATGTCGTAGGTGGCGGCGCGTGCTGGCGGCTGCGCCGCGGCGGGCGCTGTCAGCGCGAGTACGGCGCAAAGGAGGGCGGCTGAAGCGCCTGCCAGGCGCCGGGGGGTGCCGTCGAAGGGGAAAGCCATGGATACGTCCCAAGCGGTGTTGATGTCAGCCGTAGGACGTGGCCACGCAGCGTTTACCTCAGTGCCTGGGTGATGAATAATTTATATCGATTCTCATTTACCGATTGGCCGTGGCCCGTCAACGCAGGATCAGCACCCCCGGCAGATCGGTGATCCGTATCTTGGTCTGGGCCAGCAGCAAGGCCAGCGCTCGCTTGGGATCCGCGATATTGGCCGTGCCGGACACATGCGTGCCCTGGGCCAGATCGCCCAGCACCAGGATGTGCTTGCCGGTGTAGCGCGACAGTTGCGCGGCGGCATCGGGCAGCGAGGCATTGTTGAATGCCAGCAGCCCCTGGCTCCAGTCGGGCGCGCCTTCCTTGGGGGCGTCGCTGGGATCGAGGCCGGCAGCGGACACCACGGCGCTCTGGCCCGGTTCCAGGATCAGCGATTGGCCATCGGCGCAGGCCAGGCACTGCACCGCGACGCGATGCTGATAGACCGTGACATGAGTGCCGCCGGATCCGAGCGCCACGCTGTAGCGGGTGCCCAGCGCGGCCGCCGAGGCGTCGGCCGTGGTCACGGTGAAGGCCGGACCGCCGGCCACGCGAGGCGCCGCATTGAACAACGCCTGGCCGGCCAGCAGCCGCACCGTGCGTGTGTCGGGTCCGAAATCGATCGCGATGGCAGAATGCGCATCCAGCACGGCGGTGGATCCGTCGGGCAGGACCACGCGCAGCACTTGGGCGCCGCTGGCGTAGTCCGCGCCAGGATGAAAATCCCCCAGCATGTGCCACGCCATGCCGGTTGCCGCCAGCAGCGCCAGCGCCAAGACGGCGCGGCGCTTGCGGGTTGGCCGCGAGGCGAGCTTGCCGCGATCGATCTCGCCCATGCGGCGCCACACCCGCGCCAGCCTGTCGTAGGCGGCCGCGTGGCTGGCGTCGGCCTGATACCAGGCATCGAATTCCGCCTGGGTCTGCGCATCCAGCGGCTGCCCGCTGGCGCGCACCACCCAGCGCGAGGCTTCTTCATTGGCGGCCCGGGGCCGGCGGGCGGAAGGCGCCATGCTTACGCCAGCGCCTGGTCGCAGGCGAGCAGGATACGCATCATGTGCTTTTCCACCGCGCTGACCGAAATCGCGAAGCGTTCGGCGATGGCGCGATAGGTCAGCCCCTCGTGGCGATGCAGGACGAAGACATCCAGGCTGCGGCGGGGCTGGGCGAGCAGGGCGGCTTCCAGCTGGCGCAGCAATTGATTGGCGGCTGCGACATCCAGCGTGTCGGCTTCAAAGCAGGGGGGCTGGGCCGCCGCGTAGTCGGCCGTCGCGGTCAGTTCGCGGCTGCGGCGGCGGTGCCAGTCGGTGGCGATGTTGGCCGCCACCCGGAAGACGTACGCGCGGTCATTGTCCGGGCGGGTCTTGTCCTTGAACTCGGCCAGTTTGATCCAGGTGTCCTGCGCGCAGTCCTGGGCCACATCGCGAGATCCGGTGCGCAGCGAAAGAAAGCCCAGCACCTCGCGGTAGTGGCGGAGAAATACATCGGTAAGCGAAGACATATCGCTGACGCCCAGCGCCAGATAGAGTCAAATTCGCAACCAATTATAAATGATAACTATTATTATTAATAGGCTCAGGCGGCGGGGAACGAGGCGGGCGGCGTGGCCGCCCGCCGGATTCAGGCTTCGCTCTGGTCGATCTCTTCCAGCGAACCCTGCAGTTCAAGCCACTGCTCTTCCAGCGTTTCCATGCGCTTGCCGTGTTCGCCGTGCTCGGCCATGATCTTCTGGCGTTCGCTGCGGCGCGCATCCGAATACAGATCGGGGTCGGCGATGACGCCGTCCAGCGCGTGCAGCTTGGCGCGCAGCTTTTCCATTTCGGATTCCACCTTGGCCAGCTTGGCTTCCAGCGGCTTGCGCAAGGTGGACAGGCGTTGGCGTTGTTCGGCTTCGGCGCGCCGCTGCGCCTTGCGGTCGACGACGGGCTCACCATTTTCGGCGTTTTCGCGCGCGGCATCGGCGCGTTCACCGGCATTGCGGGCCGCCAACCAGTCCCGGTAGTCTTCCAGGTCGCCGTCGAATTCGCGCACGGCGCCATCGGCGACGATCCAGAAACTGTCCACGGTGGTGCGCAGCAAGTGGCGGTCATGCGAGACCAGCAGCATGCTGCCGCCAAACTCGGCCAGCGCGGCGGCCAGGGCCTCGCGCGTTTCCACATCCAAGTGGTTGCTGGGTTCGTCCAGCAGCAGCAGGTTGGGCTTTTGCCAGACGATCAGCGACAGCGCCAGGCGGGCTTTTTCGCCGCCCGACATGGGGCCGACCTTGCTGCTGACCGTATCGCCCGAAAAACCGAAGCCGCCCAGGTAATTGCGCAGTTCCTGCTCGCGTGTTTCCGGGGCCAGCCGTGCCAGGTGCGCCAGCGGCGTGCTGTCCACATCCAGCATGTCCAGCTGGTGCTGGTGGAAGTAGCCGATTGCCAGCCCGCGCGAGGCGCGGCGTTCGCCGGCCTGCACGGGGATTTCCTCGGCCAGCGTCTTGATCAGCGTGCTCTTGCCCGCGCCGTTCGCGCCCAGCACGCCCACGCGGCTGCCTGCGCGCACCATCAGGGTCACGTCGCGCAGGATCGGCACGGCGTTGCCCGCGGCGTCCGTATAGCCGGCCGACAGGTGTTCCAGCGTCAGCAGCGGATCCGGCACCTGCTCGGGCGACGGGATACGGATGTCGATGCCGGCCTCGGCCTGCAGCGGCGCCAGCACCTGCATGCGGGCCAGCGCCTTGACGCGGCTCTGGGCCTGCTTGGCCTTGGACGCCTTGGCCTTGAAACGGTCGATGAAGCCCTGCAGACGGGCCGCTTCGCGCGTCTGGCGTTCGTACGCGATATTGGTCTGGCGCAGGCGTTCGGCGCGCTGCGTCAGGAAGTCGCCATAGCCGCCGCGATAGCGCGTCAGCTTGGCGTGGTCGAAGTGCAGGATGGACTTGGCCACCGCGTCCAGGAACTCGGTGTCGTGCGAGATCAGCATGACGGTGCCGGGATAGGCGGTCAGCCATTTCTCCAGCCACAGCATCGCGTCCAGATCCAAGTGGTTGGTGGGCTCGTCCAGCAGCAGCAGTTCGGACGGCGCCATCAGCGCGCGCGCCAGCGCCAGGCGCATGCGCCAGCCACCGGAAAAGCTCGCCACCGGCTGGGTCCATTCGGCGGGCTTGAAGCCCAGGCCGGCCAGCAATTGCTCGGCGCGCGAGGCGGCGCTCCAGGCGCCGGCCTCTACCAGCGCCGCTTCGACCTCGGCGATCTGCGTGCCCTGATCATCCGTCAACGTGGCGCGGCGCGCCTGCAAGGCACGCAAGCCGGTGTCGCCATCGATGACGAATTCGCGGGCAGGGCGGTCGTCGGCGTGCAGTTCCTGTTCGACGCTGGCGATGCGCCAGCCGGCAGGCAGTGCCAGGTTGCCGGCGTCCAAGTCCAGCGCGCCGGTCAACAGGGCGAACAGCGATGACTTGCCGGCGCCGTTCTTGCCCACGATGCCGACGCGCTCGCCCGGATGCACCACGAATTCAGCGTCGTCCAGCAGCACCTTCGTGCCGCGGCGCAGGGTCAATCCAGTAGCGCGTATCACGTCGTCAGTTGCTCGCGAGTCAGCAGCAGAAGCTGGTCGGACGCTTCTGCCGTATCCAGCCATACCGGCGAGAGCTCGGGGAAGGCGGCTTCGAAGAAATCGCGCTCGTGGCCGATTTCCAGCACCAGCACGCCGTTTTCCGTCAGGAATCGCGGCGCGGCTTCAAGAATGCGCCGCACCAGGTCCATGCCGTCGGCGCCGCCGGCCAGCGCCAATTGGGGCTCGTGGCGGTATTCCTGCGGCAGCACGTCCATGGAGCCGCTGTTCACGTAGGGCGGATTGCACACGATCACGTCGTACTGGCGCTCCGGCAGACTGTCGAACAGATTGCTCTGGTGCAGTTCCAGCCGGTCGGCCAGGCCGTAATCGTCGACATTGCGGCGGGCCACGTCCAGCGCATCCGGCGACACGTCCACGGCGTCCACATGGGCGTACGGGAACGCCATGGCCGACAGGATGGCCAGGCAGCCCGAGCCGGTGCACATGTCCAGCACGTTGTCGACGGCCTGCGCGTCCTGCACCCAGGGCGACAGGCCTTCGTCCAGCAGCTCCGCGATGGGCGAGCGCGGCACGATGACGCGCTTGTCCACATAGAAGCGATGCCCGCGCAGCCAGGCCTCGTTGGTGAGGTAGGCGGCCGGCACGCGCTCGGTCACGCGGCGGTCGATCAGTTCCAGCACGCGGTTGCGCTCTTCGCTGAGCACGCGGGCGTCCAGGAAGGGCTCCAGCGTGTCCAGCGGCAGATGCAGCGCGTGCAGGACCAGGTAGACCGCCTCGTCCCAGGCGTTGTCGCTACCATGACCCAGCGCCACCTCGGCGGCGTTCAGGCGCGATACGCCGTAGCGGATCAGGTCGCGCAGGGTCAGCAGTTCTTGGCGGGCGGATTGATACATGAGGGGGCTTTTTACTTGGCGAGCAGGAGGTTTTCCAGCGTGCGCCGATAGATGTTTTTAAGCGGGTCCAGCGAGGCCAGCTCGATACGCTCGTTGACCTTGTGGATCGTGGCGTTGCAAGGGCCGAACTCGATGACTTGCGGACAGATCTTGGCGATGAAGCGGCCGTCGGACGTGCCGCCCGTGGTGGACAGCTCGGCCGTCACCCCGGTTTCGTCGCGGATCGCCTTGACCAGCGCGTCGGTCAGCGAACCACGCGGCGTCAGGAAGGGCTCGCCGCCCAGGTCCCAATCCAGCGTGTATTCCAGGCCATGCCGGTCCAGCACTTCGTGCACCCGCGCCTGCAGGCTTTCCGGCGTGCTGGCGGTGGAGAAACGGAAGTTGAACAGCGCCACGGCCTCGCCCGGCACCACGTTCGTGGCGCCCGTGCCCGAGTTCAGGTTCGACACCTGGAACGTGGTCGGCGGGAAATACTCGTTGCCCTGGTCCCATTCGATCTTGACGATGTCGGCCAGCGCCGGCGCCAGCTGGTGCACCGGGTTGCGGGCCAGGTGCGGGTAAGCCACATGGCCCTGGATACCCTTGACCGTCAGCGTGCCCGACAGCGAGCCGCGGCGGCCGTTCTTGCAGGTATCGCCCAGCACGTCGCCCGACGTCGGCTCGCCGACGATGCAGTAATCCATCTGTTCGCCACGCGCCTTGAGCGCGTCGCAGACGATGGCGGTGCCGTCGATTGACGGGCCTTCTTCGTCGGAGGTGATCAGCAGCGCGATCGAACCGCCGTGCTGCGGATTGGCCGCCACGAATTCCTCGGCCGCCACCACGAAGGCGGCGATCGAGCTTTTCATGTCGGCCGCGCCGCGGCCGTACAGGAAACCGTCGCGCTCGGTGGGCACGAACGGATCGCTTTCCCACTTGTCGCGCGGGCCGGGGGGCACCACGTCCGTGTGGCCGGCAAAGACCGCCAGCGGCGCGCTCGTGCCGCGCCGTGCCCACAGATTGGTGACACCGCCCTGGGCGATGGTTTCGCAGGTGAAGCCGATGCGCGCCAGGCGCGCCGCCAGCGTCGCCTGGCAGTCCGCGTCCGCCGGGGTGACCGACGGGCGCGAGATCAGATCTTTGACCAGATCCAGAACAACAGAGCCCGACATTTACGTTACGCCCTCAACAGATCATTGATGCTGGTCTTGGCGCGCGTTTGCGCGTCGACCCGCTTGACGATCACGGCGCAGGCCAGGCTGTGCGTGCCGTCGGCCGACGGCAGCGAGCCCGGGACCACCACCGAACCCGACGGTACGCGGCCGTAGGTGACCTTGCCCGTGGCGCGGTCATAGATCTTGGTGCTTTGCGACAGGTACACGCCCATGGCCAGCACCGAGTTCTCTTCGACGATCACGCCTTCCACGACTTCCGAGCGGGCGCCGATGAAGCAGTTGTCTTCGATGATGGTGGGGTTGGCTTGCAGCGGTTCGAGCACGCCGCCGATACCGACGCCACCGGACAGGTGGACGTTCTTGCCGATCTGCGCGCACGAACCGACGGTGGCCCAGGTATCGACCATTGTGCCTTCATCGACATAGGCGCCGATGTTCACGTACGAGGGCATCAGCACCACGTTGCGGCCCAGGAAGGCGCCACGGCGGGCCACGGCGGGCGGCACCACGCGGTAGCCGCCTTGCTTGAACGCGTTGTCGCCGTATTCCGAGAACTTCAGCGGCACCTTGTCGTAGAACTGCAGCGGGGCCTGGCCCATGATGGCGTTGTCGTACAGACGGAACGACAGCAGCACCGCCTTCTTGATCCACTGGTGCACGACCCAGTCGTCATTGATTTTTTCGGCCACGCGCAGGCGGCCCAGGTCCAGCCCGTCGATAGTGTGCTCGACGGCTTCGCGCACTTCGGCGCTGGCGTCGCCGGACGACAGGTTGGCCCGGTCATCCCAGGCTTTTTCGATGGTGGTCTGCAGGTCGAGAGTCATAACGGGTCAGCTTTTCAAAGGTTGATCAAACAGAAGTATGTACAAAATGGGCAATGCGTTCGGCCGCCTGCACGCAATCGGCCAACGGCGCCACCAGGGCCAGCCGGATGCGGCCATGTCCCGGATTCACGCCGTGCGCGTCCCGGGCCAGGAAACTGCCCGGCAGCACGGTAACACCCGTGCGGCCGTAAAGGTCGCGGGCAAACGCCGTATCGGACCCCGGCGTGGCCGCCCACAGGTAAAACGATGCCTGCGGCCGGGACACGTCCAGCACGTTTTGCAAAATGGGCAGCACCGCTTCGAATTTTTCCCGATACAGGCGCCGGTTGTCCTTGACGTGGGCCTCATCCGTCCACGCTGCGACACTGGCCGCCGACACAATCGGGCTCATGGCGCTGCCATGATACGTGCGATACAGCAGGAAGCGGCCGATCAGCGCGGCGTCGCCCGCCACGAAACCCGAGCGCAGTCCGGGCACGTTGGAGCGCTTGGACAGGCTGGAGAACGCCACCAGGTTGCGGTAGTCGTTGCGGCCCAGGCGGCGCGCCGCCTGCAGGCCGCCCAGCGGCGGATTGCCTTCGTCCAGGTAGATCTCGGAATAGCACTCGTCCGACGCGATTACGAAACCATGGCGGTCCGACAGGGCAAACAGGTCTTCCCATTCGTCCAGCGTCATCACATTGCCGGCCGGATTGCCCGGCGAGCACACGAACACCAGACGCGTCTTCTTCCAGACTTCGTCCGGCACCCGGTTCCAGTCGCAGGCGAAATTGCGCAGCGCGTCCGCATTGACGTAATAGGGCGTGGCCCCGGCCAGTAACGTCGCGCCTTCGTAGATCTGGTAGAACGGGTTGGGGCAGATCACCACCGACCCGGCCGACGGATCGATTACCGTCTGCGTAAAGGCAAACAGCGCCTCGCGCGAGCCCAGCGCCGGCAGCACCTGGGTCTCGGGATCCGGCGCCGGAATGCTGTAGCGCCGCGCCAGCCACTCGGAGATCGCCCGGCGCAGAGCCGGGTCGCCCTTGGTCGACGGGTACACCGACAACCCGCCCAGATGGTCGCGGATCGCCTGCCCGACGCGCTCCGGCGCGGCGTGCTTGGGCTCGCCAATCGACAGATTGATGGGCGTCAGGCCGTCCGGTTGCGAGCTGGCCGAAGCCAGCAACGCCCGCAATTTTTCGAACGGGTAGGGGTGTAAAGCATCGAGGCGCGGATTCATGACGCAAGATTTTAACAAGCAAGCTACAATAGCGGGCTTGGCTTTGCGAAGGTGGCGAAATTGGTAGACGCACCAGGTTTAGGTCCTGACGCCGTAACAGGTGTAGGGGTTCGAGTCCCCTCCTTCGCACCAAACCCCTATTAGATGCTGTTTCACCCCGAGTGGGCAGTCCTTGGATGGGCAATTTCCCTAAATGGGCAGCCCCCAGGCGAGCAGTGTCTGCAAGACTGTTGCAACTGGCTTTCAGGCCGGATTGCAGCCCTGAAACCCCCTTGGCAGGAATGCCTTGGGGGTTTTTTGTTTGGGAAGCGACGGTGGGGCGGATAGGGGCGCAACGAGGAGCCGTACCGCAGGGCCGTGCTAGAGCAGGAAAGGCAAAATAACAATGGCCTGGACCAGGATAAAAGCGCCGAACAGACTCATGGGCGATTCCTTGATAGGAGGCTTTATGCCGAAATGGCATCGGCCTCGGGAAAAACGAGTCTGACACCCTATTCTGCCGTTATTGGTGGGGCGGAGGGGAGAGGCCAGGGCGGCGCGGGCAGTCTGGTTGGCTTGCTCCGGCGTGCCTTCCAAGATTGGGTGTGCATCCGCCGAAGCAAGCTAAGTGTTACGAAAGGCCGGACCTTGTTGCCGCGACCTCTCATAAACTCGCAGCGTCTTGATCTTCCGAGTTCGAAAATGAAAATTCTCTGTGGGTTGGCCGCTATTGCCTTGTTGCTGACGGGCTGCGCCGTCTACACCCCGAGTGGTTCGGTAGTCGTTGATCCGCATGATGGTGGGGGGCGTGGCGGGTTCTGTCCGCCCGGCCAGGCTAAAAAGGGGAATTGCTGAGAGACTGGCCGCTGGGCGTTCACGCATCGTTGCGTCCGTTCTTGTCCGCCTTGGGCTGCTTGAGGGCACGGATGGCGCTTGCGCAAGCATCAAGCACGTTCTGATGCATGGTTCCCGCGGAGAACGCGCCTCGCCAGCTGTAGATGTCCTCACATTGCTGCGCGGCTTCCTCCAGCGCCGCATTGCGCACCGCATCGCTGGCCTGGGGCGCGGCATAGCAGGGGGTGCCAGTAATCAGAGGCGGGGTTATCCGACGTAAACGTGAGTTTCAGCCCCGGCTCATCAATTTCCTTCGGCTCCCGCGCATACCGACGTTCCCCCGCCCAATCGGTGTAATAGCCGACGGGCTTGGCCTCCCCGGCTACAGGGGCGCTTGCCAGGGCGTAATCCCGAGCGCAGGCATTGTCGGCCTTGGCGCGGCATTCGCCCTGACGGGGCCGTTAAACCGACCGCAACCAGCATACCGGCACTTGTTGCAACCATGAGGGTCGGGCAAATCATTCGCCCGCCCATCGCTCGCCTGCACGCCCTGCGCGCGCAGTTTGGGCAGCGCCTTAACCACGGCGTTGACCATGTTTCTGCGGATATCGGCGGCTACGGGCACGGGCGAGACGACCGGCTCTCGGCCTTCGCGCTGCGCAATCCGGGTCATCGTGTCGTAGCACTCGGCGTAGAGTTCAAGTGCGCGCCGCACGGCTTCCTGCGTTGCCGCCTGGGCGGCGTTGTTCGGGTTTGTCATGCCGGGATCTTTTGGAGTTTGGCGCCCTGGGGGGACCAGGCGGCCATTTCGGGGAGATTCGCGCGGACCAGTGCCGCAGCCAGCGGCGGGCATACGCTGTTACCGCACATGCGGACCTGTGCATGCATTTTTTCCTGCCTTTTGGGGTTTGAACCTCCAGGAATTTGGATGGCTTCGGAGCGCAGGCCGGGAGGCCCGATCAGTTCACTTCAAAGATGAAAGTCACTTTTTGCGCCGGTGACGAAGCGGCGCCGGCCCGCTCTCCGATGCCCTCGGCCAGAAAACGTGGGTAAATGCGATGCTTGCAAGGCAGGGCGTAAATACGCCGCCCGCCACTACAATTCGCCTTCAGACATCGGAACTCCCCGGCGCGAGCCATGAATACAAGCGACAAGTTGAAGGCCTGGGCCAAGCGTATTAAGCGTGACGGTGTGACCCTCTGGTTCGCGGGGAGGAACCCTAGGACCCCTTGGTATGCAAAGGCCCTTGGGATATTTGTCGTAGCCTATGCACTCAGTCCAGTCGACCTGATTCCGGATTTCATCCCGGTGTTTGGGTATTTGGACGATGTATTGCTGCTTCCGTGTCTCATTTGGTTTGCCATCAAGTTGCTGCCGGCCACGGTTCTTTCGGAATGTCGAGAGCAGGCGGATGAATGGATGCGCGTGCAAGGCGCGAAGCCTAGTAGCACGATTGGTGCGGTCGTCATCGTTGCCTTGTGGTTGGCAATCGCGGCTGCGATTTGGTACTGGCTCGCCCGTAGGTGATATGGGCCTGCAGGTGGCTTGACGATGGATTACAGCTTGCCGTTGCGATCCAGCACGCTAAGGATCGGGGCGATGATGTCGAGCAGGGCTTCCAGAAACTTGATCACGGGCATTCCTTGAGGGTGGTTGATGGCCCCGGATGCGATCCCGGGTTGGCTCCGGTGTCCCGACTCGCCGTCTACTGCCTGCCGTGCATGAGCATCCCCACGTCTTGCGGATTTCCCGAGCGTCACCGCTGCTGCGGCCTATGCCCATAGCCTGGGCGCTACTACTTGCCATCATCGGAGCGGGCGGGGTTCGAACCCGCGCCGGCGCAATGCCGCCGTCTGGATGCATCAGGTCGCATCCCCGACGCATTGCCAGCCTCACAGCCTGTGGGCGCTCTACCACTGAGCTACCGCTCCGATGATGGCCCTCCCTACAAGGCGGGGAGCAGTGTCTGCAAGACTGTTGCAACTGGCTTTCAGGCCGGGTTGCAGCCCTGAAACCCTCTAGGCAGGAATGCCTTGTGGGGTGCGCGCGGGGGAGGCGATCAGGTTCCCCCGTTTGCGTGCCGACCTGGTCATGGTGTTCGTATTATTTTGAAACAGCCATATCTTTATGACGTCAGATCGCCCATAGTGGCCCCGGGAATATTTTTTCCCGGAAAATCTAGGACTTACATTGAAGATTGAAACTGGTATCGTGAAGTGGTTCAACAACGACAAGGGCTTCGGCTTTATTTCTCCGGAGCTGGGCGGCAAAGACCTCTTCGCGCATTACTCTGAAATTCAGGGTGATGGGCACAAATCTCTTGAAGAGAACCAGCGCGTGTCATTCGTGGCGGCCCAGGGGCAGAAAGGTCCTCAGGCGACGATGATCAAATCGATTTAATCGCTGAACGGCCTGCTGAAATGCAGGCCGCTTGGCAGCAAGTTGTTGGGCCGGCTCCTTGAAACATGGGAGCCGGCCCTTTCATTTGTCCGGCGCAACATCGCTTTGCGCACGTGCGTGGCAGGTGGGCAGGTCGAGGGCTGTAAGACCTGCCGAACACGGTCGGCCCGTGATCGTTCTGAATCCTGTCATTCAGGTTCCATTAATACTGCGAACTCCTGCCAGCGCCCAGCGGGTCGCGGCGCGCAAGATGAGGGATCTGGACGCGCGCCGCCAGAAGGCACAGGCCGACGCCGGCGGCATTGCCACCAAGACGGTCCAGGAGGACAAAGCCTCGACCGAGAAGATTGCCAAGATCCAGGAGCCGTTGGCGCGCGCTGAAGCCCGCCACACGCGCGAAAAGCACGCTGTGCGGCGCACTATGGATGCCTGGATCGGCCAGCCCGAGGCGGAATTGCTGCGTGTCTGGGGACCGCTGGCGTGTCGCGGACCGCGGATACTGAGTCAGTCTCCAATCTTCACTCCGCGCGTGGGCGCATGGGGATGCCGTATGGGCCGTCTTTTCAGGCGGAGGGCGGATCAGCGCTGCCGATATACCCGTAGGGGATTTCCGTAAAACCGCGTCGCGCTCGTGCTACACCCGATCTGATCCGCAATCTGCCCCAAGGTATGAAAGGCCATGGTTAATATTTCCCGCGAGACCGCTGAGCAAACCGAGCAACGTCTACGACACGTCATCACCCAGGCGCGGCTGCGCATATACCCGGGGACCTACGCATTCGTGGAGTTCCCGTTGGACCAGTTTCCCGGCGCAGTCCGCGCAGATGCTCTTGCCTTGGTGCGGGATGACAATGTGTGGAGCCAGCTTGTACCCAGTGACGGAACGCACGACGAACAATTCGGGCTGTTTCGATTTCATTTCCCTCCTGGGGCGGACAACAGCGGCTTCGTTGGGTGGTTGGCAACCCATTTCAAGAATCGATTCGGTACAGGCGTGTTTGTCACGTGCGGACAAAATCTGTCGGATGGCGGGATATTCGACTACTGGGGCGTGCCCCAGACGCTCGCGGAAGAGGTATTTGGCGAGGTCGAGCGATTGGTTCAGGGGACTCGTCTTTGAGCGCCTGACTATCGTGGCCTTGCCCATGCGCCAGACCGAATGGCTGGTGCTTCGGGGTGGACTTTCTCATCTACTGACCGGTCGGCTCGCGAACTCGGTGTGGGATCCTGGCCTTCAGACGCATACTGCCCAGACCTTGTTCTGAGATGCGAGACAAGGCGCGTGTGCGCGTTGCACCGGGATCGCCGCTTGCTGTGCACCTCGGTATGCGACCATCCGGCGCATGTTTGCACTATCGAGGAGTCTGCATCATGGCTGCAACCAAAAAAGGAAATACCGAGCAAATCCACGACCTGCTGTACCAGGCGCTGGAAACGGAAATAGGGGGCGTGGGCGTCTATACGACGGCCCTGACCTGTGCGGTGAACGATGATCTGCGCAAGGAATGGCAGGGTTATCTGGACGAGACCAAAACCCACAAGCAGGTGCTGTTGACGGTATTTGAAGAACTAGGGCTGGATCCGGCGGCCGCCGTGCCAAGCAGGAAAATCGTCAAACATCATGCCGATGGCCTGGTTGCCGCCATGGAAATGGCAAAAAAAGGGGGCGATCCGTCGGCGGCGCAGATCGTGGCCGGTGAATGCGTGGTGTTGGCCGAGACCAAGGACCACCAGAATTGGGAGTTGATTGGCCTGGTCGCCGACAAGCTTTCGGGGGCCGAGGCCGCCACGCTGAAGAAGGCGTACGAGGCGGTCGAGAAGGATGAGGACCATCACCTGTATCACACCATGGGGTGGACCCGTGAACTGTGGATCGAGGCGCTAGGTTTTCCTGCGGTGCTGCCGCCGCCGGAAGAAGTGAAGAAGGTGGAAACCGCGATTGGGGCGTCTCGTGCGGAACACGCTCGCGATGACATGCTGAAACACCCCCGGTGAGACGATGCCGCGTCGCCCGGCATGACCCCTATTTTGCGAGTCCGAGGGGCCCGCCGGATGCAACCCGCTGGCCTGTCCAGGATGGGCCGGGAAAGCCCGCCGGGGTGCAGGCGCCGCTTTGATCCCCCCACCAAGCTTGCTATAAAGACGGGTCAAGTCTGTCTTTTCGAGCGAGGGTAAATGTCGATTGAAACGCTCTGCCGCGGCGCTTTTGTGCTGGCGTGCGCCGTGCTGGTGTCCGGATGTTCGTCCTCCGCTTCGCCTTGGTCGTCGCCGAATCCGGGGCCGGTGTCGGCCCCATCTTCTTCCCGGACTTCGCTCGAGTGCCGGGTTACCAACTGCCTGTACGACGGTAAGTACGAACCGAATGAACGCAGCTATGCCGAAGATGAGGCCAAGCGCTTGAATCGGGCCGAACTGGACCGGTTGCGCCGCGCCATGGGTAACTGACGCTAGCGTTGTCCCGGTATGGCCTGCAATTGAATCGTGAATGTGTCCGGCGGGTTGTTGAACGCCGCCGGCTTGTCGGCGCCAATGTCGATCCGCGCATCATGCCGCTCACTTGGCCTGTTTGGCCGGCATGGGCGCCAGCGTGTCGTACTGGTCGATCTGGCCCACATCCACCCACCCCGCGGGGCAGTCGCCGATGTAGTTGTCGTCCTTGCCGCGCTGGCAGGCCTGGCCGCTCTTTGCTGCTTTCCATTGCACCGGCAGGTCGGCGTCCTTGCACAGCGCGTTGTCGCGGCATTCCGGCACGCTGGCGGTGGGCACGACGATGACGTAGTGACGCTGAGTTTCGCCCTTGCGCGCCATGGCGGGGATGCAGACGAACTGGCGGTCTTGCACGTGGGCGACGGGGCTGCCTTCGCCATCGATGCGATCGTTCAGGTCGAGCCCGCCATCGGCCGCGATCGAGCCGAACGCGGCGCCGTCGCCGCAGTCGCCCAGGTTCACGGAATAGCCATCGGCGGTGCAGGTTGCGCCGCCGTAGCCGTCTGCGCGGCACTCGATCTTCGAGGCGGGTGTCATGCGGGTGAGCTGGGCTTGGGCCGCAGCGACGGCACCGTCGGCGGCCAAGGCGGCCGTGGCGCACAGGCTTGCGGCCAGGGTGGCCAACAGACGGGGCAGGGATATCTTCATGGGTGTTTCCTGGGAAGAAGCAGGGTGCGATGCCATCGACGGGAATTGTAATTCCGGGAACCGCAGGGCCCGCCCCAGGCGCGTCACGTCGGCGCGTCCGGCTCGGCGGCGGCCACAGGCGATTTGCCGTACAGCACCCGGGCGCACGCCACGCCGCTGACCAGTCCCGGGATCCCTCCAATGACCAATAGCCCCGTCAGGTCCGACCAGGAGTAGTCGCGAGATGCGAAGCCAAGCTGGAAGCCAGAGGCGTACAGGCCGCCTAGCAGGCCCGGCCAGCAATACGAGCGCCACGACGCGCGCGCCGGCCGAAACGCGCCGGCCACCCCGCCGCAGAGCAACGCGGGCACTCCGCCAAAGAGGTAGGAATAGGGCACCATGAAGATCATCATCGGCAGGTTCTTCAGGCTGTCCAGATCATGGCCGGCGATGGTCACGAACAGCGCGAAAACCACGGTGCCGGCAGGCGGCCCCAGGGCAAGGAACAGGCCGGCGCCGCCGGCCGCGCCGCGCAGGATATCGCCGGCGGTCTTGCCGGCGGGGCGGCGCCAGATGCGCCACAGCAATGCGGCCAGCGATAAAGCAGTCAGTACGCCAACGGTCAACAGCAGCAAAACAGGGATGTCCTTATTCGGGGGCCGGCTTGTTCGGAAAGAGATTCAGCGACAGGATGGCGTCGGGGTAGGTGGCCAGCAGCATGCCGGACAGATGGCCATGCAGCGCGCCGAACAGTGGCCAGTTCAGGGGCTCGCTGCCGGGCAGCAGGTCCAGCAGCATCAATTGGCCCGTGCGCACGGTGCCCACGAAATACGCGCGTTCGTCGTGCTGGCCGGTGGGTGTGGCGCGGTAGATCTTGGTGGCGCGGCCGCTGTCGTCCTTGCGCCAAGTGTTGCCGCCTGAGCTGGCTTTGGCGCCGATGGGCGCGATGTCCGCCTGGATGGTTTCCCAAAGGGCGCGGGCATTGGCGGCGTAGACGACGATGGTCATGGTGGCGCACTCCGGTAAGGAAGGGGGGACGCAGCAAAGGTACCAATGTCGCGTTGTTCCGGCAAGCCGGCCGGGCTACGAATGCGCCGGCCAGACCAGCTGCCGTTGCCGCCTGCGTCGCTCAGGGGCTAGTCACCCGCCAATTCCCGCAGCTCGCCGGCACGGTTGGCGTTGAGCAGCATCGGGCAGTATTCGTACATGGGCGAACCGACGTGCGCGCCCGCCAGCGAGCAGTGGCCGTTGCGATAGACCAGCCAGGCTTTCTGGGCTTCCTCGAGTTTATCGGCGTCTTCCGGGAAGTCGATGGCCAGGCGCGCGTGGATCTTGGCGTACTGGGCGTTGATCTCGCGCTTGGCCGCGGACGATACGGCGTTCGAGCAGGCTTCGACGGTACCGTTGTTGACCGCGCCGGCGTCTTTCAGGCAGCGGTTGTATTGATCCATATAGTCCGGGGTCGAAGCCGCCAGGGCGAGGGCGGGGGACAGCATCAGGCAAAGCGCAAGGGCGTGTCGGATCATGGGTGGCAGGGGGCGTGGTCAGGAGTGGAAAGTATGCCGGAATCGGCGTGCCAGCGAGCATACCGCCAGTCGCCGATGGGTGTTTTTCCTGCTTGACACTGTTCTGGATAGTCCATAAAGTCACCGCACAGATTTAGATAAAAGACCATCTGTAAGATGGTCTTTTATCGCGTGCACGTTGCGTCGACCTCTTACAGAAATAATTCCAAGAGGAGACAGCCGTGCAATCCACATCCATCAAGCTGCGTGGCATCGACGATGTCATCGCCTACATAGATTCACGCCCGGGCATCTTTGGCCGAGCCGGCCTGATCTGGTGGCTCGCCCTGGGAGGTCTGTTCCTGGACGCTTTCGCCAATTCCGCGCTCAGCGCGGGTCTGGGCCCCATGACGCGCAACCTGGGCCTGACCGCCGGGCAGGTCGCATTGATGACGTCGTTCGCGTCATGGGTGGCCATTGCCTTCAACCCCATCGGTGGCTGGATGGCCGATCGCTGGGGCCGCATGCGGCCGCTGATCGCGGCCAAGCTGCTGGCGTTGATCGGCGCGCTGCTGGTGGTGCTCGCGCCGTCTTTCGAGGTAATCCTGGCGGGCCGGTTCTTCGTGGGAGCGGCCTACGGCATCGACTTCGCCATCGCGATGGCGGTGCTGGCGGAGTTCACGCCGGTCAAGTTCAAGAGCCGGCTGAATACCTGGCAGGGCATGTGGTACACGGCCGTGTGCACCAACCTGCTGCTGGCGCTGCTGTTCTATTCGTGGGACGTGGGCGATGCGATCTGGCGCTATTCGGTGGCGGCCACGGCGGTGTTTGCCGTGACGATCCTGGTGCTGCAACTGAGCTACATGGTTGAAAGCCCGATCTGGCTGGCGCGCAAGGAACGGGTGGACGAAGCGGCGACGGCGATGACGCGCATCTATGGCCAGCCTTTCGCCGCCGCGCCGCTGGCCGAACGCGTGCCCGTGGCGAACCAGGCGCGGCGCGGATTGGCCAACGTGCTGCTGATTTTCCGTGGCGTTTATCTGCCGCGCACGATCCTGGCCGCCACGGTGCAGATCGGCCAGTCCATCCAGTATTTCGCGGTGGGCTGGTATCTGCCGGTGATCAGCGCGGCGTTGTTCGGCAAGGACTTCGTCTACGCCACGGTCGGCGCGCTGGTGTTCAACATCTTCGGCATTTTTGGCGGCTTCATGTCGCCGCTGATCGGTCGCAAGCTGGGGCTGCGGCGGGCGTCGGCCTTTGGCTTTGCCGCGGTATTCCTGATGCTGCTCATCCTGGGCACCTTCCACGGCAAGATGCCGCTGTGGCTGGCGGTAGCGGTGCCGTCGCTATTCATTCTGTTCCATTCGGGCGGGCCGGGCGCCAACGGCAAGAGCCTGTCGTCGCTGTCGTTCCGCGGCGAGTTGCGGGCCGGCGCCAACGGCGTCATCGGCGCGCTGGGCTCCATCGGCGCGGCGGTCGGGCTGCTGGTGTTTCCGCTGTTCCGCGAAAGCTATGGCCTGGAGAAGACTTTCCTGATCCTGTCGGTGGTGCCCCTGGTCGCCAGCATCATCTGCTTTGTGATCAAGTGGGATCCCACCCGCAGCGGGATCAATCCCGATAACGAAGCCGGCGCGCCGCAATTCAAGGGCGATGAGACCCTGCCCGCGCTGGACCCCGCCTTGGGGAAAACGGCGCGATGACGGACGGAGACAATATGCGCAATCACGTGATTCTGTCCATCGACGCGGGCACCTCCGGGACCCGCGCGGCCCTGGTGTCGGCGGATGGCCATGTGTCGGGGCAGGAATACTTGCCCCTGCAGGTTGATACGCCGCGCCCGGGCGTGGTGGAGCAGGATGCCGACGCCATTCTGGACAGGACGGTCCAGGTGTGCCGCCAGGTCATCGCGCAGGCGCGCCGGGACGGGCGCGGCATCGTGGCACTGGCGCTGGCCACGCAGCGCGCGACCGCGGTGCTGTGGGATACGGCCAGCGGACGCGCGCTGGTGCCGGCCATGGTGTGGCAGGACACGCGCTATGTCGACGAACTGGACCGCCTGGCGCCGGCATGGAACGCACGCCTGCTTGCGCACGTGGGCCGCCCGGCCGGGGTGCGTTCGCCTTATCTGTGGGCGGCGCGCCATCTGCGCGACTCGCCCGCGGTGGCGCAGGCCTGGCGCGAGCGCCGGCTGGCGTTCGGCACGATCGATACGTGGCTGTTGTGGCATCTGTCGGACCGTCGCGAATGCGTGACGACGCCTACCAATGCCACGTCCGCCGGCGCCTACGTGCTGGCCGACCATCGCTATTACCTGGACTGGATCGACGCGCTGGATTTTCCGCGCGAGCTGCTGCCGGCCCTGCGCCAGGAAGCGGACGACTTCGGCCATACCCGCGAGGACGTGCTGGGCATCAGCGTGCCGATACGGGCGTCGGCCGGCGACCAGCACGCGGGCGCCGTGGGCCTGGGATGCCTGGACCGCGGCCAGGCGATGTGCGTGCATGGCACGGGCAGTTTCGTGGACCTGATCATCGGTTCCGAGCCGCCCGTCAACAGCGGCCGCTACGAAGGATCGCTGACGATGACCGCGCGGCGCCAGGACCAGGTCTCGCACTTCGCGGTCGAGACGTTTGTCGCCACCACGGGATCGGCATTGAACTGGGTCTGCGACAAGCTCAAGTGGTTCAAGAATGCGCAGGAAATCAGCGCGCTGGCCGCCACGGCGCAGTCCGCTGGCGGGGTGACCTTCATTCCGGCCCTGACCGGGCTGCGCGTGCCGCGCATGGAGGCCAGCGCCCGGGCGTCCCTGACCGGTATTTCGATGGCCACCACGCAGGCCGAGGTGGCCTACGCCATCCTGGAAGGCATCGCGCATTCGGTGGCCAGTTGCATCGAGGCGGACGAGGAGGTCTCGGGCGTGCAGGTATCGGAACTAGTGGTGGGCGGCGGGCTGTCCTGCAGCGATCCGCTGCTGCGTATCCAGGCCGACCTGCTGGGCATTCCGATACGCCGCATGCAGGAGGCCGACCGCGCCAGCCTGCGCGGCGCGGCCTTCCTGGCGGGGGCATCGGGCTTGCTGTGGCCGTCGCTGCAGGCGGCGCGCGAGACGGCCGCCACCGACGCGGTGTTCCTGCCGGCCTTGGCGGCCGATGCACGCGCCCGGCGCCGCGCGTTGTGGCATTCGCGCGTCGAATCCGAATTGGCCCATGTGGGCCTGTATTCCCACGACAAGCTGGAGGCAGTACGGAAATGATCGGTTGGCCATCAAGAAAGCCCGGGAAGGACCGGGCCGCCATGACCCGCGGCGAGCCATTGCGGTGGGTGCGACAAGAGCAGGCGGACCGGCTGCGCAGCGAACGCTTCGACATTCTGATCGTGGGTGGCGGTATCACGGGCGTCTATGCGGCGCTGGATGCCAGTCTGCGCGGCTATCGCGTGGCGCTGGTGGAAAAGGACGATTTCGCGTCGGGCACGTCGTCGAAGTCTTCCAAGATGGTGCACGGCGGGCTGCGCTATATCGAGCAAGGCAACCTGAGTCTGGTACGCCATTCGCTGCACGAGCGCCAGCGCTTGCGCCGCAACGCCCGGCACCTGGTGCAGCGCCTGCCGTTCCTGTTTCCCATCCTGGAACGCGAGGGCGTGTTCGACAAGCGGCTGGCCAAGGCCTTCGAGAGCCTGTTGTGGACCTACGATCTGGCCGGCGGCTGGCGCGAGGGCATCCTGCACCAGAAGCTGAGCCCGGCCGAAGTGCTGTCGCATTGCCCGACCTTCAAGCAGGAAGGGCTGTTGGGCGGCTTCCTGTATTTCGATGCGCGGGTGGACGATGCGCGCCTGACGCTGACCGTGGCGCGCACTGCCGCGTTCCATGGCGCGGCGGTGCTGAACCACGCCAAGGTCATCGAGGTCACGCGCGACGGCCACGGCAAGGTGGACGGCGCCATCGTGCAGGCGGGGCAGGACGAAATCCGCGTGCATGCCGGCGTGGTGGTCATGGCCACCGGCGTGTGGCTGCGAGACTGGAACGGTAGCCGCAAGGGTGATCCCCAGGCCTTGCAGATCCGGCCGGCCAAGGGCGTGCATGTGGCGGTGCCATGGCTGAAGCTGCGCAACGACTGTACGGTGACGATCCCTGTGCCCGGCCGCAGTCGTCGCGCCACCATCACGCGCTGGGGCAACGTGTCCTACCTGGGCACCACCGACGAGGACTACGAAGGAGATCTGGACGACGTCCATTGCACACGCCGCGAGCTGGATTTCCTGCTGGAAGGCGCTCGCTCGGCGCTCAAGACAGACCTTCGGGCCGAAGACGTGGTGGGCAGCATCGCGGGCTGTCGGCCGCTGGTCGCGCCGCCGGGCGGCAAGACGCTGGAGATCAAGCGCAATCACGAGATCCGGGTGGCGGACGACGGCCTGGTCACCATCGTCGGTGGCAAGTTGACGACATCGCGCCACATGGCCGAGCAGACCATCGATGCTGTGCAGAAGGTGCTGGGGAAAAAGGCGCGCTGCGTGACGGCCGGCGCCTTTCTGCTGGGTGCGGCCGGTTACGACCCGCAGGCCATCGTGGCATCGGGCGGCCTGGCCGCCCATCTGGGCGAGCGCTACGGCACCGAGGCGCGCTTTGTCAGTGACCTGATGCAGCAAACGCCGTCGCTGGCCGCGCCGCTGGTGGCGGGGCTGCCCTATACCGAAGCCGAAGCGCTGTACGCCGTGCGCCATGAATTGGCGGCCACGGTTGAAGACGTGTTGTCGCGCCGCATGCGGGCCCGGCTGATGGCGCGCGACGCCTCGGCGCTGGCCGCGGCGCGCGTGGGCCAGCTATTGCAGGCCGAACTGGGATTGTCCGATGCCGATGTGGCGCAGCAGGTGAACGGCTACCGCGCCGCGATCCAACACGAAAAAACCGTACTAATGGGAGATGACTCGTGATCAGTAAAGAAGCTATCAAGCGTGGCTACAACCGTGGCAACTATGTGGTGGGTGCGCACACGCCGCCAGGCTACGCGGCGGGCCTGAAAGAGACCGGCACCGAGCCCGGGCTGCAGCGCGATCCGGTGGCCGTGCCGGCCGCGCAACTCGACGCGTTGCGCGCCGCCGCTGACGAGGTGTTGACGGCCACGGCCGACGCCGTGGCCTGGACGCGCGACTGGTGGGCCGGTTCGATGATGACCGAGACCGCGGGCCAGCCCGCCACGCCGCGGGCCGTGATCGTCAAGGTGTCGTCGGTGGCACAGATCCAGGCCGTGATGCGCATCGCCCATGCCGCTGCCCTCCCGGTCACCGTGTCGGCCGGGCGCAGCAACGTGACGGGGGCGGCATTGCCCCTGCGCGGCGGCGTCGTGCTGGACGTGTGCCAATTGAATCGGCTGGTCGGCTATGACCGCGATAGCCAGATCGTGGAGGTCGAGGCCGGCATGTTCGGCGATGTGTTCGAGCAGACCATCCAACGCGACTTCGGCATGACCATGGGGCACTGGCCGTCGTCGTTCGGCATCAGCACGGTCGGCGGCTGGGTGGCGTGCCGCGGCGCGGGCCAGCTGTCCACGCGCTACGGCAAGATCGAAGACATGGTCTTCGGCATGGACGTGGTGCTGGCGGACGGCAGCTTGATCACCGTGGGCGGCTATTCGCGGGCGGCGGTGGGGCCCGACCTGCAGCAGATGTTCATCGGCTCGGAAGGCACGCTGGGCGTGGTGGTGCGCGTGCGGCTCAAGCTGCACCGGCTGCCCGACTACGGCCGTGCCATCGCCTACGGCTTCAAGACGTTCGCCGCCGGGCTGGAAGCGTGCCGCCAGATCATGCAGCGCGGCGCCAACCCCGCCGCGTTGCGGCTGTACGACGAATTGGAAAGCGGCGTGCAGTTCAACCGGCCCGACCTGAATGTGCTGCTGATCGCCGACGAAGGCCCGCAGCCGATCGTCGATGCGGTCATGCAGATCAGCGAAGACGCGTGCCGCGAGACGGGCGACAAGCTGGATGGCGAGGCGATGTTCGAGCGCTGGCTGGATACCCGCTACCTGACCGGCAAGAGCGCCGAAGGCTTCAAGCGCAGCCCGGGTTTCGTCGCCGATACGCTGGAGATGGCGGGGCGCTGGAGCGATCTGGCGGCGATCTACGATGAGGTCGTGGCCGCGGTCAATGCCGTGCCCGGCACGCTGGCCGGGTCGGCGCACCAGTCGCATGCCTATGTCGACGGCGCGTGCCTGTACTTTTCGCTGCGCGGCGAGGTCGCGGTGCCGGACCGCGCCGCGTGGTATCGCCAGGCGTGGGACGCGGCCAATGCGGTGTTGATTAAATATAATGCGGCGCTCAGCCACCACCACGGCGTGGGTCTGCTGCGCGCGCCCTACATGCGCGAGTCGCTGGGGCCGGCGTTCGAGGTGCTGCTCGCCGTCAAGCGGGCGCTGGATCCGCAGAATATTCTCAACCCCGGAAAGCTCGGCCTGACGGACGCGCTCTTCTACGATCAAGGCAAGCGATAACATGGACAGGTCACTCGGGGCATGCCTGGCGCGGCATCCGGTCATCGCCACGCTCTACGGGCCGGAGCAGATCAACGCCTTCGTCGGCAGCGCGGCTGAAATCGGCATTGTCGCCAACGTCGAACTGCGCAAGCTTGCGCCGGTGATCGCCGCCCTGAACCGGGCCGGCAAGTACGTGATCGTGAATATCGACAGCTGCGAAGGGTTGTCGCAAGACAAGGGCGGCGTCGAATACCTGGCGGATATTGGCGTGGCGAGCCTGGTGTCCACCCGGGTTGCCACCATCCAGCGGGCCAATCGCGCCGGCATGGTCACGATGCAGAAAGTATTCGTGACCGACCGTTCCACCTGGCCACGCAGCGTCAAGGCGCTGGAGCAGAGCGACCCCAACCTGGTCCAGATCATGCCGGCGCCGATGCTTGGCCACATGGCCTCGCCAGACCTGAAGGCGCTGCCGCCGATCGTCGCCTCGGGCTTTGTCTGCAACCAGGCGGACGTGGCTGCTGCGCTGCGTCACGGCGCGGTGGCGGTGTCCACCAGCGACGCGGTGCTCTGGAGCGTGGATCCGAAGGCGCTCCGATAGCGCCGACGGGCTTCAGTCCAGCCGCGCGCCGGACTGTTCGACCAGCGTTTTCCACACGGGTAATTCGCGGCGGTAGTTCGCGGCGAATTCCTCGGGGGAATTGCCCAGCGGGATGAAGCCCATGTCGATCAGCCGGGCCTGCACGTCGGGGGTTCGCACCATGTCGTGGATGTCGCGCGCCAGCCGCGCGACGATTGGGGCAGGCGTGGCTTTCGGCGCGGCCAGCGCCACCCAGCCAACCACCCGGTAGGCGTCGTCGCGCAAACCTTGTTCGGCCAGCGTGGCGGCCGCGGGCAGCACGGCCATGCGGGTGTCGCCCGTGACGCCGATGAGCGTGAGCCGGCCGTTGTCGATGTAGGGCTTGGCGCCCAGCGCGCTGGCGAAGGCGATCTGGATGCGGCCGCCGATCAGGTCCTGCAGCATCGGGGATTCGCCCTTGTAGGCCACATGCGTCATGTCGCCGTGCTGCGTAGCGCCCAGGTAGGCGCTGCCCAGATGCCCATACGAGCCGACGCCCCATGAGCCATATGCGACCTTGCCGGGATGCTCGCGCACGTAGGCGAGCAGCTGCGGGCCGTCGGCAGCCGGCACGCTGGGGTGTGCCACCAGCGTCACGGGGGCCATGGCGATCTGCGAAATTAGGACGAAGTCGCGCTCGGTGTTGTACGGCAGTCGCTGATACAGGAACTGGTTCTGCATCAGCGAGGAACTGAGCGATACGGTCAGGGTGTAGCCATCCGGCGCGGCCTTGGCGGCGGCATCCGTACCCATGATGCCGGAGGCGCCGCCGCGGTTTTCCACCAGCACGGGCTGGCCCAGGGTATGCGACAGGCGTTCGGCCACCACGCGCGCCACGATGTCGGTGGCGCCGCCCGCGTTGTAGGGCACGATGATGCGTATGGGTTTGGACGGCCATGCCGCTTCGGCTTGGAGCGGGCCGGACAGCGCCGCGCCCGCCAGGGCGATTGCGCTGCACGCCAGCCAGCGGCGACGGGATCGTACGGGGTTGCCCTGAGCCATGCGGGTGTCTCCTGGTGGGCGCGTGTGGCGGCGGGGCAGGATGGCCCGCGCCGCTGCGGCGCTTGTTTCAGGATTCTTGTCTGGCAGGGCGGCTTTTACAATCCGAGGTCAGATTGACAGCATGTCAAACGCTATTTGACGTCGGTAATTCAACGTAATTCGCTGCGTCGATACAGGCTCAAGCCCAGCGCCAGCAATGCCAGCATGCCGGCGCAACCGCGATTGACCCAGGTCATGACGCTGGCCGAAAAGACGCGCATGGCGTGGCGGCCGCCGTAGGCATACAGGCACATCATCACGCAGTCGATCGCGGCGCTGACCAGCGCCAGCATCACGTACTGCGAGGCGACCGGCGCTGCCGGCTGGATGAATTGCGGCAGGAAGGCCGAGAAAAACAGGACGCCCTTGGGGTTCGACAACCCCACCAGCAGCGCCCGCAGAAAGGCTTTTTTGCCGCTCGCCGACACCTCCGTCGGGCTGACGCGCAATGCCCGGGCCGGCGAATGCCAGATCGCCCAGGCCAGGTACAGCAGGTACGCCGCGCCGCCCCATTTGACGATCGCGAACAGGTGCTCGGACGCCTGCAGCAATGCGCCCAGGCCGCAGCCCACCGCGCCGATCAGCAAAAGATCAGACAGCATCGCACCCGCGATGCCGAAGCCCGCGACGCGCATGCCGTGGCAGGCGCCGTTGTTCAGCGCCAGCAGCATGGACGGGCCGGGGCTGGCCATGACGGCGCTGACGGTGACGACGTACAGCAATAGGGTGGTGGCGTCCATCGGTCATGGTGGGGGTAGGAAAACAGCGCCAAGCATAGCAATGTCAAGAATCGAAAGGAATTTGCATTGTTTTGAAATCGGCGGCGCTACTTTGGCCGACCATCTAGTTTTCCGCTTGGAGGGCGAATCATGTACCCATTGTCAAAGCGCTGCGGCGCGGAATGCTTCGGCACGTTCTGGCTGGTGCTGGGCGGCTGCGGGGCCGCGGTGCTGGCGGCGGGCTTTCCGCAACTGGGCATTGGCTTTGCGGGCGTGGCGCTGGCGTTCGGCCTGACGGTGTTGACCATGGCGTTTGCCGTCGGCCATATTTCGGGCGGCCATTTCAACCCTGCGGTCACGGTCGGACTGGTGGCGGGAGGGCGTTTCCCGGCCAAGGAAATCCTGCCCTACGTGGTGGCGCAGGTGCTGGGGGCCATCGCGGCGGCGGCGGTATTGGCGGTGATCGCCGACGGCAAGCTGGGCTTCGATCTGAAAGGCAGCCACTTCGCGGCCAACGGCTATGACGCGTATTCGCCCGGCAAGTACTCGATGGGCGCCGCGCTGGTGACTGAAGTCGTGATGACGGCGGGCTTCCTGTTCGTGATCCTGGGCGCCACCGCCAAGCGCGCCCCGGCCGGCTTTGCCGCCATTCCAATCGGTCTGGCGCTGACGCTGATCCACCTGGTCAGCATTCCGGTTACCAACACCTCGGTCAATCCGGCGCGTTCCACGGGGCCTGCGCTGTTCGTGGGGGGCTGGGCGTTGGAACAGCTGTGGTTGTTCTGGGTGGCGCCGATCGCCGGGGCGATCATCGGGGCGCTGGCGTACCGCTTGGTGAGCGAACCGGCCACGCAGGCGTAGGGAAGGGCTGGCGCCGCGGCAGTGGATGCGGCCGCCGGTGCCCGCCTGGATGTCAGTCGATGGCCTGCAATTGCAGCAGCTGCGCGTCGCTGGGAAAGCCACGGGTGCGGTAGCGCACCGGGTAGACGTCTTCGCGCTCCAGCAGGGGCGCCAGCACGGCCAGGGCCTGTTCCCAGCGTACGACGCGGACTTCGCCAATGTCGTCGGCGGCATCGGGCCGCACGAGCGCCAGGCGGTCGACCTGGGGCAGGGACGTGTCCACGCCGCGCGTCCAGGACGCCACCGAGAACGACGCGGTGGCGTCGTTGTCTTGCGTGAACAGGTTGTAGTTGGCGACGAACACGTCGATGCCCTGTTCTTCATGGATGCGGTCCAGGGTTTCCTTTTGCGCGTCGTAGTCGCCCTTGGCCAGCAGCCGCGCCAGATGGGTCAACTGGCGGTTGGTGCCGTCTTGCGACGGCCGGTAGCGTTCGACGCCGACGTCGGCGTAGTGGTACATGTGCGGCGACACCGGGCGGCCATGCGGCATGACCTGCTGGCAGAGCTCGGCCATCTTCATCAGGCCGGCGTCGTCGTTGTCGCCGCTGACCAGCAACAGGTCTCGGGTGGGCATCATGAATACAGGGCGACCGCGCACCGGCACGCGCTCGAGCATGTCGGGCAGCAGCGCGCGGCTGGTGTCGTAGCCGTCTTCCCAGCCACCGCTGTAGACGCCGGGCGCCACTTCCACGAAGTCGTCGGCCGAGTCGCGCAGGTTGTCGATGGCGATGGCCAGGGCCTGCTCGAACGAGATCCCCCAGGCGGCCTCGGGGCCGTTGGTCAGGGTCGAGATGGATTCGGGGTGATCCAACGCCAACAGGACCACGCAATCGTCGCCGAAGGGGCGCACTGCGGGGTGGAAATCGGTGTCGTTGCCGTCGGTGCGCACGTGGTGCATGCGCACGTCTTCGACTGCGCCCAGATTGCGGATCACGGGCCGCAGCAGGGGGCGGGCCTCGGCCAGCGATTGCGGCACGGCCTGGCCGCTGCTCAGCAGCGTGGAGACGAAGCCTTGCAGGGCGCCCTGGCGCTGTCCGCCCGGCGCATGACAGTAGGCGTGATAGGCATTGTGCAGGTTGAAATACGAGCCTTCGCCTTGCAGCAGGCGGAATTCGTCGGCCTTATAGGCCAGGTCGCCCTTGTAACCACGCTGCCGCACGGCGGCAATGAAAAGCTCGGCAAACTGGTCCTGTGTAGGCTTGCGCCGTAACAGCGAATCTAGGAATCCCATGCTTTTCTCATGTGGTTGAGGCGGCGCGGCAGGACGCCGTGGCATTCGGCTACGTGACGTCGCCCTCGGCAAGAGGGCGTCGCGTGGCGCCGGCCGGTCGCGCGGCGGCCTGCTCGCGGATGCGGGCCTGGGTGTCGGCGTCCACCAGCCGGCGCAGTTCGCGAAAAAGGGGCAGGGCGTCGGTGTACTTGCGGCCGTAGTCCAGATTGAACGCGTAGTCGAAGTCCGGCTCGTTGGCACCCTGGTTATGTTGCAGCAGGGTCTCGAGCTTGTCCATGGCTTTCACCGCCCGGGCCTCGGGCGAGACGGCATTTTCGTAGTCGTCCCACAGCGCCAGCAGCTGGGCGCGGGCCGTGGCGTCCAGCGGGCCGGCCAGGGCCAGCAGGTCCCGGCGTTCCTGGGCGCCTTTGTCGACGCCGGGGGCCTGATGGATGGCCGGCACGTCGCCGTGGATGGCTTCGCCCAGGTCATGGATGACGCAAAGCTTCAGGATGCGGGCGAAGTCCAGGCCAGCCAGGCCGTCTTCCAGCATCATTGCCATCAGGCAGAGGCGCCAGGTGTGTTCCGCGGTGCTTTCCTGGCGGCCGCCCGAACTGCGGGCGCTGCGCAGCACGTCTTTCAGCCGTTCGGCCTGGCGGAGAAATTCCAGCCGGCCCCGGAGGGTATCGGTATCCATGAATCAGGTTGTCGTAAGTCTGAAATCAATATTCTGGCGGGCGTTGCCTGGGAACAGGCCCCTAGCTGACGAGTGTATCTTGTGACCACCGCCTCGATCCCGACTTCCCCTGCCGGCAACCTGCATTACGATCGGGCCACCATCGTATTCCATTGGCTCACCGTCCTCCTGGTGGTCGGCCTGTTTGCCCTGGCGGAAATCTGGGGCTTCCTGCCGCGCGGCACGCCCACGCGGCGCCTGCTGCAATCGCTGCATATTTCGTTCGGGCTGCTGTTCGCGGCGGTGTTCGTGCTGCGCGCCGTCTGGCGCCTGGCCGCGGGCCGGCGGCTGGCGCCGGCCGGGGCGGGGTGGTTGCGCCTGGCCAGCTCGGGCATGCACGGGCTGCTGTATCTGCTGCTGGCGACCCAGATCGTGCTGGGGTTCCTGTTCCGCTGGGCCCAGGGTGAGCCGTTCGCCTTTTTCGGGCTGTTCGATATTCCCACGCTGATCAGCATCGACCACGAGCAGCGGCGTTTCATCGGCGGCCTGCACAATACGGTGGCCTGGAGCATCATCGTGCTGGCCTGTATCCACGCGGTGGCGGCCCTGTTCCACCACTATGTGCTGCGCGACGGCGTGCTGCGCCGCATGACCTCCAGCCGCTGATGCACGCCAAAAGGCGGCGCGGGCGGCCGGATCCAGGGTGGGCAGGTTGTACATTACGCACTATTACCTGCTTCACCTTTACAGGATTGCCTCATCATGACCGCCCCGGAAGTCGTCATCTCGCCCTCGATCACCTGCGCCAACGACCAGCCCTTCGTGCTGTTTGGCGGGATCAACGTACTGGAATCGCTGGATCTCGCCCTGCGCGCCTGCGAGCAATACCAGCGCGTGACCACCAAGCTGGGCATTCCCTACGTCTTCAAGGCCTCGTACGACAAGGCCAACCGTTCGTCGATCCATTCCTACCGTGGTCCGGGCCTGGAAGCGGGCATGAAGATTTTCGAAGCGGTCAAGAAGGAGTTCGGTGTGCCGGTGATCACCGACGTGCACGAACCCTGGCAGGCCGCGCCGGTCGCCGAGGTGGCCGACATCCTGCAATTGCCGGCCTTCCTGGCCCGCCAGACCGACCTGGTGGTGGCCCTGGCCAAGACCGGCCGCGTCATCAACATCAAGAAGCCGCAGTTCCTCAGCCCCACGCAGGTGCTGAACATCGTCGAGAAATTCACGGAAGCCGGTAACGAGCAGCTGATCCTGTGCGACCGCGGCACCAGTTTCGGCTACGACAATCTGGTGGTGGACATGCTGGGCTTCGGCGTCATGAAGAAGGTATCGGGTAACCGTCCGGTGATCTTCGACGTCACGCACGCCCTGCAGCAGCGCTCGGCCCTGGACGCGGCGTCCGGCGGGCGCCGCGAGCAGGTGGCCGACCTGGCGCGAGCGGGCATGGGCGTGGGCCTGGCCGGGCTGTTCCTGGAAGCCCATCCGGACCCCAGGAATGCCAAGTGCGACGGCCCCAGCGCCTTGCCGCTCGACAAGCTTGAACCTTTCCTGACCCAGCTCAAGCAGCTGGATGACCTGGTGAAATCCTTTGCGCCTATCGATATCGAGCCCTGACCGCAGCTGTCATCGCAGGTCAGCCAAGTTGTTATACGATCCGGGCCACATACTTTAGGGAGGCCTGGATGTCTTTTTATGCGATCGTCGCCGTTCGTAAAGAACCCGTCAGCGGCCATGTCGCCTATGTGCGTTGGGGGCTGGCCGAACGCGGCGTGCCCGGTTGGGTCAGCGACCCCGTCACGGCGGCGGCCTCCGAAGTCATCGAGGCCATCAAGGCCGGCGCCGACGTCGAAACCATGATCAGCGTGGACGGCCGTTCGGTCGCCTCGCGTCCCGTGCGCGTGCTGGCCGACGACGACGGGCGCGAGCATCTGGCGTCCGCGCCCGCGCCCAGTTCCACCCTGCATACGCTGTTCGAACTGCCAGAGTTCTAGCGCGCCCACGCCCGGCATCGGGAATACCCTCTTGCGCCATGTCCGCCATGGGGCGACTCTGATGGGATAACCGCCAGAGGGGGGTCTGCATGCCTGAGCCAGAACCTGCCAGCGTTGCCGCAGCCCCGCGCGGGCGCCGCCGGCGTATTTCCTGGATCTGGCTGGTGCCCGCCGTGGCCGCCTTGGGCGGCTTGTTGCTGGTGCTGCATGCCTGGCTGCAGGCCGGTCCCACCGCCACCATCGCCTTTCGCACGGCCGAAAGCCTGGAGGCCGGCAAGACCCAGGTCCGTTTCAAGGAAGTCGTGGTGGGCGTGGTCGAGCGCGTGGCGCTCAACGCCGACCGCTCAGGCGTGGTGGCGACCATCCGCCTGAATCAGGACGCCGCCGATCTGTTGCGCGACGGCACCGCATTCTGGGTGGTCCGGCCGCGCCTGACGCTGAACGGGGTGTCTGGCTTGAGCACCTTGCTGTCTGGCGCGTACATCGGCGTGGACCCGGCCGGCCCGCGCAAGGACGGCGCGCGCCCGGCGGCCAAATCCGCGTTCACCGGCCTGGAAACGCCGCCTCAGGTGGCCCAGGACCGCAGCGGCAAGCGCTATGCGCTGCACGCCAGCGATCTGGGTTCCCTGGAAATCGGTTCCCCCGTCTATTACCGGCGCGTCGCGGTCGGCGAAGTCATCGGCTACCAGTTGGACAGCGGCGGTTCGGGCGTCACCGTCGAGGTGTTCGTCGACGCGCCTTACGACGCGCACGTCAATGCCGGCTCGCGGTTCTGGAACGCGGGCGGCATCGACTTCACCGTGGACTCGCGCGGGCTGAAGGTGCGCTCGCAATCGCTGCTGTCGGTGGCGATCGGCGGCATGGCGTTCGAAACCTTCGACGCGCGCGAGCGCCCGCCGGCCCCGCCGGGCACGGCATTCGCCCTGTTTCCCAACGAAGAGGCCGCTCGCGCGCAGCCCGACGGCCAGCCGTTGCGGATACGCATGCGCTTTGACCAATCGGTGCGCGGGCTGGCGGTCGGTGCGCCCATCGACGGGTTTGGTGCGGCGCTGGGGCAGGTGGATGCGATCGGGCTGGAATTCGACAATGCCACCGGCCTGTTCTATGCCGTCGTGTCGGCCACGGTCTATCCCGAACGGCTGGGCAGGCAAGCGCTCGGGGACGTGCGCGAGTACACCGGCCCGGACCTTGCGCGCCCCAGCGGCCGCTTGATGACCGCCCTGGTCGAGCGCGGCCTGCGCGCCCAATTGCGCATCGGCAATCTGCTGACCGGCCAGCTCTATGTCGCCCTGGCGGTGTTTCCGGATGCCGCGCCGGTGGCGTTCAAGATGGAGGAAGTGCCGTTCCTGCCCACCGTGCCGAACAATCTGGACCAGCTGCAGCAGCAGATCAGCCGCATCATGACCCGGTTGGACAAGGTGCCGTTCGATTCGATCGGTATCGAATTGAGCGGCCTGTTGCGCGCCACGTCCAGCCTGGCCAGGCGGCTGGACACGCAAGTGGCGCCGGCGGCCCAGGCCCTGCTGCGCGACGCCACCCGCTCGTTGGCCGCCGTGGGCAATATGCTGCAGCCCGACGGTACGCTGGTGGGGGATGCCGGCGTCGCGGCGCGCGAGCTGGGCAGGGCTGCGCGCTCGCTGCGGGACCTGTCCAACTACCTGCAGACCCGTCCCGAGGCCTTGCTGCGGGGACGGGCGCCGGACCCCGCGGTGCCTAAGCGCTGATCGGGCGATAACGGTAGTTTTTGCACTGCGCGGCCGGGCCTGGCGCGGCGGATGGGCGCCTTCAGGTTACTGCGGCGCCCGGGCCCGTGGCAGGCATGGCGCTTGCTGCTGATTTGCCAGTCTGATCGCTGTGGCCCTCGGGGCCGCGGCCCGGCTTCAGTGGGGAATCAGTATGGACCATAACGAAATGATGGTTTGCATGATCAGTAAACCCGTCGCGCCCGCCAAACCCGAGGGGTGGGACGGCATTCTGTCCGCCTACGCGGACTGCCTGATGAAAGTGCAAGGCAAGCTGACGGACGAGGATGTGCGGGGTTTTCTGGACGTCGGCGCGCGGGTGTTCCGGACCTGCTGTCAGGAAGAGGCCAAACAGCGCTGGACGGCCGAACAATTGGCCGCCTATCACCGCAAGCCACCCGTCTAGGAGTAGGGCAGCGCGGTTATAGGGCGGCGAGGGGCGCTACAGGCACTGGCGCAGCGCGAACTTGCGGCCGAAGGCGCGGATTTCATCGCCGTCGACCGAGGCGCCGACATCCCAGTGATCGCCGCGCGTCACAAGCACGGACTGCGACGACAGGGCATGGCGCAGTGCAAACATCCAGAAGGCAGCCTCGGAGCCGACGGGCGCCAGGTCGTGGGGACCGATCCGCAGCCGTTCGGGCCGGGGCGTCGCGCCCAGCGACCAGCGCAGCGCGATCGCCAGGAACGCAAAGCGCGCCGACGGGGACGACGGCTGCACGCAAAGCACGCGGATCTTCTGCTTCATGGATGATGGCCTCCAGGAGTGTGACCCAGCGTAGCAAAGAAGGTTGCATCCTCCTATACCGCGTTCGGCCGAGCCGCGCGGGCATCAGGGGCCTGCGCCAGGCTCTCCTGTTCGCGCAGGCGGGCGTTCAGTCGGCGGGCAACCGGGTGAAAACGTTGGTGACGATCAGCTCGTCCGGCCGCTTGGTGCCGGGCGCGGCTGCAGGCATCAGCTTGTCCATTTCCTTGCGGTCCTGGATGCGGGTCAGGCTCAGGTGATCGCCCTGGATCTTCACGTAGCGGATCGAGGCCACGCCCAGCTCGTACTTGCTGGTGGATTGTTCCAGCGTCTGCTCGATGCGCTTGGCGTCCAGCCAGCGGTAGGTGCCGCTGGACACCATGCCGGGTCCTTGCATGGACCAGGTGCCGTCCGCGCGGAATTCCGCGACGCCCGAGCCGCCGGCGGGCTGCGGCGGCAAGGCCTGGCCGTCTACCGTGCGCAACATGGTCTGGTGCCGCCATTTGCCGACCAGGGCCTGGGCGGTCTCGGGGGCTGGCGGTTGAGCGGAAGCGGCGGCGGGCAGCAGCGCGGTGCCACAGAGCAGGGCGGCCAAGGCGTAAGGGCGCAAGAGCTTCATATGCGGAATCAGGCGTTCAAAGTCGTAGGGGGCCGGGTTTACGCGCCGGCCTTGCGCGGCGGGCCGTTGCGGCCTGCCAGGAAAAATACCGTGCTGCATTATGCGCGCCGGCGGGGCTGCCGTCACGGCTCTCGCCGCAGCCCTTGCAACAGCAGATCCACGGCTTGCAGCGCTTGCGCCAGACGCGCCGGGCCATCGTCGCCGGCGGCGATCCAGAAGGCGCTTTCGGCCAGACCGCCATAGAGCATCCGGGCCAGCGCGCGCGGATCGGCCGGGCCGATACGGCCTTGCTCCATCAAGGTCTGCAGCAACGTGCCCAGCGATACGCTGCACTGGTCTTGCGCGGTGTTGCCGTTGTGGCCCAGCACCGCGCGCGCGTCTTGCAGCACGATCCGGCGAATCTCCGGTTCGTTCGCCATTTCCAGATAGGCGTGGCAGCGCTCGCGCAAGCCGGTCCAGGCGTCCGGTGCGCGCCGGGAGATATCCTGCAGCCGCTGATCCATCTCACCATCGATCAGCTCGACCACCGCCGCCAGCAAACCTTGCTTGTCACCAAAATGGTGATACAACGCTCCTCGGGTCAATCCGGCGGCGGCGGTCAGATCATCCATCGATGTCGCCGCGTAGCCGCTGCGGCGGAACGATTCCCGCGCCGTCGCCAGCAGTTTCCCGCGGGTCTCTTCAATCATCTCGGCGCGCGATCGCGGCATGGTTGGCTCCCGTTGCATACGCGACGTATGTTAATTGACAGGCGCCGGGTATGTGAATACGATCTCACATACGTTACGTATGTCAATCTGTCCGGCGGCAAGCGGCCGCTGGCCTGCAACATCCCCAGAGGTTCCGGGTGTCGAATCCCTATCGCGAATTGTTCAAGGCGCCCGGCGCCGCAGGTTTTGTCGCCGCATGCGCGGTGGCGCGGCTGGCCCTGCCGATGATCGGCATCGGCATCATCACGATGCTGTCGCAGGTGCGAGGCGCCTACACCTTGGCCGGGGCGGTGGCCGCCACGTTCGCGCTGGCAACGGCGCTGTTGGCGCCACGCATTTCCCGCCTGGTGGACCGCCACGGCCAGGGCAAGATCCTGCCGTTGGCGGCCGGCGTCAGCGTGGCGGGCCTGGTCGGCCTGGCCGTCTGCGTGCGCACGGGCGCGCCCGACTGGACCTTGTTCCTGTTCGCGGCGCTGGCGGGCAGCCTGCCTAGCATGCCCGCCATGGCGCGGGCCCGCTGGACCGAGATCTACCGCGACCAGCCGCAGTTGCGCACCGCCTATGCGCTGGAATCGGTGTTCGACGAACTCAGCTTTATCATCGGGCCGCCTGTGGCGGTGGGGCTGTGCGTCGTGCTGTTCCCCGAGGCCGGCCCGCTGGGCGCGGCATTGTTGCTGGGCCTGGGCGTCACGGCTTTCGTCTTGCAACGCGCTACCGCGCCGGCGGTGCAGCCGCGCGAGGCGGGCCGCGAAGCGTCGGTGCTGAGCGTGCCCATCATGCGCCACCTGACCGCCATGATGGCGGCCATGGGCGTCATCGTCGGCACCATCGATGTGATGAGCGTGGCCTTCGCCCGCCAGCAGGGCCTGCCCGCAGGCGCCAGCGTGGTCCTGTCGGCCTACGCCCTGGGTTCCTGCATCGCGGGCCTGGCGTTCGGCGTGCTGAAGTTCCGGATGCCGCTGGCGCGCATGCTGGCCATCGCCGCCGCCATTACCGCCTTCACCACCGTGCCGCTGTTGCTGGTGGGCGATCTGCTGACCCTGTCGCTGGGCGTGCTGCTTGCCGGCCTGTCGTTCGCGCCCACAATGATCATCGCGATGGCCATGGTAGAAGGCAGCGTGCCGGGCCGACGCCTGACCGAAGGGCTGACCTGGCTGGTGACCGGGCTGGGCGCCGGTGTGGCCGCCGGGGCGGCCCTGGCGGGCTGGATCGTCGACCACCGTGGCGTCGGGGCGGGGTTCTGGACCGCGGTGGGGGCGGGCGCGATTGTGTTGCTGGCGGCGCTTTACACGGCGCGGGGCGCCAAGCCGGCGACCGCGGCGGCATGAGGCTGCGATGGTTCTAGAATGCCTGTTGCGCCGTGCCGCGGGGCGCGGCGCCTACCAGGAGAAAAAACATGTCCCGAACCGTCGTCAATCCCGATACCGTCTTCAACTCGGTGCAATACGGATTCAGCCAGGCCGTCATCGTGACCGGCCAACGGCGCATGCTGTTGTCCGGGCAGGTGGGCGTGGATGCCGACGAGCGCACCGTCGGCCCTGGCCTGAACGAGCAGACCAAGGCCGCGCTGGACAATGTCGAACGCGTCCTGGCCGCGGCCGGCGGTACGCTGGCGCAGGTCATCATGCTGCGCATCTACATCTGCGACACTGTCCGCGAAGACCAGGAAGTGATCGCGCAGGCGCTGCGCGACCGCTTTCCGAAAGATCCGCCGCCTTCGTCGTGGGTCGTGGTCAGCGGCCTGTCGCTGCCGGAATGGCTGATCGAGATCGAAGCCGAAGCGATGCTGGACTGACCCGCCGCTAGGGCTTGTCGCGCCACGGCGTGGCGGCAAACGCCTCGCGCAGGTGGGCCAGAAACCCCGCCGTGCGCGCCGACAGGTCCTGGCGCGACTTGACCAGCGCCACCACATTCGCCTCGGGCAAAGTCCAGCCGGCCAGCAGTGGCACCAGGTCGCGGTTCTTCACATGCTCGGCCACGTCCCATTCGGACCTTGCCACGATGCCGTGGCCCGCCAACGCCCAGGCCACGGCGGCCGCGCCGGCGTTGCTGGACAGCACTGGCGCGATACGCACTCCCACGGCCGGCCCGCGTCCGCGCTTGAAGCGCCAGAGCGTCACGTCCTCTTCGTTTTCCCGCAAGGCAATGCAGTCGTGGTCGCGCAGGTCTTCGGGCTTGGCGGGGGCGCCACGGCGCGCCAGGTAGGCGGGCGAGGCGCACAGGATGCGCCGGTTGGGCGCCAGCGGATACGCCACCAGGGTCGAATCGCGCAGCTCGCCGATGTGAATCATCACGTCCCAGTTGTCGCTGGCCAGGCGTGGCGGCCCGTCCGACAGGACCAGGCTGGCGGTGACGTCTTCGCTATTCTCGCGAAACTGCGCCACCAGTCCCGCCACATAACGCTGGCCGAAGCCCAGCGGGGCCACCACCCGCAGATGGCCGGCCACCACGCCGCGCCGGCCGACCAGTTCGTCGGCCAGGTCGTTGAGCTCTCCGCAGATCTGGCCGGCGCGCAGCGCCAGCAGCCGGCCTTCGTCTGTCAATGCCGTGCCGCGCCCGGACCGGTTGACCAGCCGCACGCCCAGGCGTTTTTCCAGGGCGTGCAGCCGCTGGGTCACCGCCGGTGGCGTCACGTCCAGCGCGCGGGCGGCTTGCGCCAGCGAACTGGTCGCCGCCAGGCTCAGGAAAAAGCGCAGGTCGTCGGTGGTAATCATTCAGAATCGCCTTAATGATTGATTAAGTCCTTATTAAACACGTAGTGCTCGGCGCGCACCATACTGCCGTCATGCGGATCCGCGCCGGGCGGCGCCCGCTCCGATCCCGCTTGTTCCCGCCCGGTTTTTCCCGCCGACACTGCCATGACTGCTGCCCACGCCACCCTGGATACCCTGGAAACGCCCTGCCTGCTGCTGGACGAGACCCGGATGACGCGCAATATCGAGCGCCTGAACGGCCTGATGGCCGGTCATGGCGTGCAACTGCGCCCGCACCTGAAGACGCCCAAGTCCATCGAGGTCGCGCGGCGCGTCATGACCCGCCCCGAGGGGCCCGCCGCTGTTTCGACGTTGCAGGAAGCCGAACAGTTCGCCGCGGCCGGCGTGACGGATCTGCTGTATGCCGTGGGGGTGGCGCCGGCCAAGCTGGACCGCGTGCTGGCCCTGCGCCGTAGCGGCGTGGACCTGACGGTGGTGGTCGACAGTGTGGAGGCGGCGAGGGCCGTCGCCGCGCGGGCCAGGCAGGAAGGCGCGGCCATCCCCGCCTTGATCGAAATCGACTGCGACGGCCACCGCGCGGGCGTGCAGCCCGGCCAGGCAGAGCAATTGCTGGCGATCGCCCAGGCGCTGCACGGCGCGGGTTGCCTGCGCGGCGTCATGACCCATGCGGGCGAATCCTATGGCTGCCGCAGCCTGGATGCCATCGCCGCCATGGCCGAGCAAGAGCGCCTGGCCGCCGTCGGCTGCGCCGAGGCCATCCGCGCCGCGGGCCTGCCGTGTTCCGTTGTCAGCGTCGGATCCACCCCCACCGCGCACTTCGCCCGCAGCCTGGAAGGCGTCACCGAGGTGCGCGCGGGCGTCTATGTGTTCTTCGACCTGGTCATGGCCGGGCTGGGCGTATGCACCGTGGACGACATCGCCGCCACCGTGCTGACGACGGTGATCGGCCACCAGCCCGACAAGGGCTGGATCCTGGTCGACGCCGGCTGGATGGCGATGTCGCGCGACCGCGGCACCGCCAAGCAGCCCGTGGACCAGCTGTATGGCCTGGTGTGCGACGCCGATGGCAAGGTCTATCCCGATCTGTTGCTGGCCGAGACCAACCAGGAGCAGGGCATCATCAAGCTGCGCGCCGGCAGTGGGGCCGCCTTGCCGGATCTGCCGCTGGGCACCAAACTGCGGATCGTGCCGAACCACGCCTGCGCCACCTGCGCCCAGCACGACGCCTACGAAGTCCTGCAATCCGGTGACCGCAAGATCGTGGCGCACTGGGAACGCTTCCGCGGCTGGTAATCACCACAGGAAACCAGATGGACCTCATCCACACCCCCAACGCCATCCCGCCGGCCGGCCACTATTCGCAGGCCGTGCGGGCCAATGGCTTCGTTTTCGTTTCCGGGCAGTTGGGCTTGCTGCCCGCCCTGCCTGGCGAACGCCCGCAACTGGCGCAAGGCGTGGCGGCGCAGACCGAAGCCGCGCTACGCAGCATGGCCGCTATCCTGGAAGCAGCGGGCTCGTCGATGTCCTCTGTGGTCAACGTCACCGTCTACATTCCCGACGTCGGCATGTGGAACGAGGTCAATAGCGTGTACGAGCGCAGCTTCGGCGACCACCGGCCCGCCCGCGCCATCGTGCCGACGCGTGAACTGCACTATGGCGCGCTGGTGGAAATCAGCGCCATCGCCGTGGCGCCGCCGGCCTGAAACGTCCGGACAGGTCCTGCCAGGCCTCGGATCCTTCGGGGACAGATGGGCCGCGCCGCCGCCTATAATGCGGGCGCCTCAATACCCCCGGGGGAGTCCATCCGCATGCAGTACGAATATCTGTTCTGGTCCATGGCCGCCATGGTGGCCGCGGCGCTGGTGGGCGGTTCGCTCTGTGGCCGCCTGCGCTCGGTCGGTCAGGCGCTGGCGGGCGTGGCCCTGCTGGCCGCGGCGGTCTTTGCCGCCGTGTTCTTCCTGTCGCGTTCGGCCGGCTTCGGCGACCAGGCGGCCATGCTGTCGATCGCCGCTTTCATGTTCAGCCTCGTGATCGGCAGCGCCGCAGCGCTGCTCACCCGGCGCATCCTGCGGCGCGGCTGAGCCAAAAAAAGGCGCCCCGCAAAGGGGCGCCTGTATCGGCCTTCGCGACCAGGGCGTCAACGGGTGCCCAGGTCACGGTCAGCGGACCGCGACGCCTTATTCCTCGGCGTCGAAGTCCTCGTCTTCTTCGTCGTCCTCATCCTGTTCCAGGGCATCGTAGCCCTTCCAGGTGATACGCCAGCGCGTGTCGCCGGCGGTCGCCGCCGTCTCGCTGATCTGCTTGACCAGGCCGGCGTCGGCCAGCAGGTCCAGGTGGTGCGCAATCAGCTGCAGGCCCTGTTCTTCGGGGTGGGGCGCCAGAGCGGCGTTCTTGATGTCGTGGGTGCTCAGGTTGGGGCCCGGCGCGTCGCGCAGGGCTCCCAGGATCGTGACGACCAGATCGAAATCGCGTTGCATGATGTCCGCCATGTAGGGAAAAAACAGGCTGACGATAGCAGAGTTCCGTGGCGTCCACGCGACAGCCGCGAGGCCGGGTTACAGTGCTGGGTTACCGATAACCGTTACGGGCAGTACCCATGAAGAAACCCGCTGAGCGCGATTGCCTCGCGTTGATCCCCGGCTACACCGGCCAGGCCGCCAAGCTCTTTCTGACGCGCACCGAAGACGGCGCCATCGCTGGCGTGACTGTCTTCGACCTGCTGGGACACGTCAAGCTGCAGGGCGACGCCCAGGCTGCCGCCGACTGGGTGGCAGCCTGGTTGGCCCAGGAAGCCGACAACCGCAAGGCCCGCCGCACCCAGCTGCAGGCCCAGATGTTCCTGTGCAAGCTGGCCGGCGACGAGAAGGCCGTGTTCCTGGCCGCCCAGAAGCCGCTGCTCGCCGCGCTGGCCGCGGCCGGCGTGCGCAGCCGCAACGTGGCGGCCACGTCTGGCGCCGCTCGCCAGTCACTCGGTCCGATTGTCAGGAAGCCTTAGCATAAGGCTGTTATAGTCGCGCCTGGGCGTAGGCGCACCTGCGCGGTGCGCGCCCGGGCGGGCCTGGCCCGCAAGTCTAGGAAGATTGATCATGGAAATACTCAGTCGGCATGTTGCCGACGTGGCGGGCGGCGTTGAGCTGCACACAACGCTCGATGGCGAAAGCATCAGTGCTTATGTCGTGACCGGCGTAAACGATCTCAATGCCATCGCGGACATCGTGCCCCCCGAAAAAGTCGAAGGCGGAGCGGACATACACGCTGCCAATGTCGACAATGTTGATAATGCGCAAGACCAAATCGACCAGGTCCTGGAAAATATGAATCCCGGCGACGTGGCGGTTTTCCTTTGCTCGGACGCCGAGGCTTTCAACGCGGCGCTCGATCTGTTGGGTTTACCTATCGACGAGTAAGCCTGACGGCAAACCAAAGTGCCAGCCAAAACGACGTATGAGTTCAATGCGCGTTTGACGGCATTTATATAAGCCTCGATTGTTTTTTTATGATGTGTGGGTGTTTACACCTATGCAGGGCCTCTTTTTGCCTATGAAAACGTGTGAATTTGGTGCGCAGTTTCTCTTTGTTGCATTATTGGCACGTATTTTTTAGGATTATGTTGACTTGTGAGGGGAACATAACGATAGTGTCGGCACACGATCACAAGCGTTGCGATTTTCGTTCAGTGCCGTGCCTTTTCCGGCTCAGCGTTATTGTTCTACTGTCCCCTCCTTGATTGATTCGTGACCTCCGGGCATTTGCCCATTATCTCTAGGAAATACAGTATGGAAACCGGCGTCGTTAAGTGGTTCAATTCGGAAAAAGGCTATGGCTTCATCACCCCGGAAGCGGGTGGTAAGGACCTGTTCGCTCACTTCTCCGAAATTCAGGGCTCGGGCTTCAAGTCTCTGGAAGAGAACCAGCGCGTCAGCTTTGTGACGGCCAATGGCCCCAAGGGCCCGCAAGCCACGAAGATTCAGGTCCTGTAAGGTCCTGACTTTTCGGAAAAGCCCCTTCGGGGGCTTTTTTGCATCCAAGGCCTCCGCAAGGAGGCCTTTTCGCATCCAGCCTCTTGCAGGGCTTTTTTTGCGCCTGTCAGCCGGCAAGGGGCACCGGCGCCAGGGTCCGGCGGCTCGCGGTATCCTTGCCCAGTTTTCCGCATCCAGCCCGGCTCCGCGCCGCGCGCATTCGACACAGGACGATCTCCATGACCCATCCCGGCCAAGAACCGATTTCCCTGCAGCCGCACGACGTGGTGGCTTTCTGGCGCGATGCCGGACCCCAGCACTGGTTCACCAAGGATGCCGCCTTCGATGAGCGCTTCCGCCAGCACTGCGGGGCCGCCCACCTCGCCGCGGCTGCGCGGCAGCTGGACGATTGGCTGGACGCGCCTGATGGCGCCCTGGCGTTGATGATCCTGCTGGACCAGTACCCCCGCAATGCCTATCGCGGCACCGCCCACATGTTCGCCACCGATCCTCTGGCGCTGGTTTTCGCCGAACGGGCCATCGCGGCGGGACACGACCTGGCGGTCGATCCGTCGATGCGCCAGTTCTTCTACCTGCCTTTCGAGCATGCCGAGAACCTGGCCGTGCAGAACCGGGCCGTGGCGCTGATGGAGCCCCTGGGGGCCGACTCGGTGCATTGGGCAGTCCTGCATCGCGACATCATCAAGCGCTTTGGCCGCTTCCCGCATCGCAATGCCGCCCTGGGCCGCAACACCACGCAGCCCGAGCAGGAATTCCTGGACGCGGGCGGCTTCGCAGGCTGAGGTCCGTCCGCTGCGGCTGCCCGAGAGTATCCGCTTGTATCGGCGCGTGGCCAGTTGAAAATATTGCGGCGCGCCGCCTAGTGCGAACGGCGGTGCGACCTTCGGAACGCACGCATATTTGACGTTTTTCGGGGTTCGCCAATACACTGGGTTCAGCGAGATTTTCAAGAGACGCGGTCTGCGTTTAACTTGTCGCCGTCAGTGGTGCTGCGGTTGCTTCCTCTCCCATCCTTGATGATCTGGCGCCCCGCGAGCAATCGCACTTTTTAGGTTCGAGGAAATTCCATGGCAACCGGCATCGTCAAGTGGTTCAACGCCGAAAAGGGTTATGGCTTCATCATGCCCGACGACGGCAGCAAGGATCTGTTCGCTCACTACTCTGAAATCCGCAGCGAAGGCTACAAGTCGCTGCAGGAGAACCAGCGCGTCACGTTCGAGGTCGGTACCGGCCCCAAGGGTCCTAGCGCCAAGAACATCAAGGTGGCGGCCTGAGTTCCGTCCGGTAGCGGCCGGCAACGGTCCGCTCCAATAAAAAGCCCCCGCACGCAATGTGCAGGGGCTTTTTCTTTTTCCGTGCCGTCGCGGTGGCGTCAGTGCTTGGGGTGCGGCGCCGGCGTGGACAGCTTGTCGACCAGGGCGATGCCCAGCGCGGACAGGATGAACAGGGCGTGGATGATGGTCTGCCACATCACGCCGGCCTCTGAAAAGCGGGCGTTGGGCGTGCCCAGGGTGCCCGCCTCGATGAAGGTGCGCAGCAGGTGGATCGACGAGATGCCGATGATGGCCATGGCCAGCTTGACCTTCAGGACGCTGGCGTTGACGTGGCTGAGCCACTCGGGCTGGTCCGGGTGGCCTTGCAGGCGCAGGCGCGACACGAAGGTCTCGTAGCCGCCCACGATCACCATGACCAGCAGGTTCGAAATCATCACGACGTCGATCAAGCCCAGCACCAGCAGCATGATTTCCATTTCACCGAAGCTGTTGGCGTGCGTCAGCAGATGCCACAGCTCTTTCAGGAACAGCATCACGTAGACGCCCTGGGCGACAATCAGGCCCAGGTAGAGCGGCAATTGCAGCCAGCGCGAACTGAAGATCAGGCTGGGCAGCAGGCCGAGGCGGGGAGGGGTGTTCGGGGTCATGGGTGGTTGCGAGCCGAGGTTGGGTGCGAAAAAGTGCGGCGGCAATTCTATCAATGCCAGGCAGCGGCGATTCTGTTTTTTATGACAAATCGGCGTCGGGGTTGCGGTACTTACCACGCTAAGAACGCATTCGCATGCCTTTTGTGTAAGCGAAATTCGCATTTGCGAAACTCTGTGGCGAAACGGTTTGCGAGCTTTTGGCGTATATAGAATTGCCGCCTCACTCGCACAGAGTCAGTCAAGAGGAGTTTTTTCCATGAAGATCCGCTACACCGTTGCCGCGCTGGCCGTTACGCTCGCCCCTTATTCCGCGTCGCATGCTCTCGATATCGGGGGCCTGGTGGGCGCCGGCAGCAAGGTGGTGCAGGCCGCCACCCTGAGCGATGCCGACATCAAGACCTTGTCCGACAAGGCCTGCGCGCAAAGCGATTCCCAGGAAAAGATCGCTGCCCCCGGCAGCAAGTACGACGCCCGCCTGCAGAAGATTGCCAAGCAATTGGGCGGCACCGTGAACGGTCAGAAGGCCAACTACAAGGTCTACATCACCAAGGACGTCAACGCCTGGGCCATGGCCAACGGGTGCATCCGCGTCTACAGCGGCCTGATGGACATGATGACCGACGACGAAGTGCTGGGTGTGGTCGGCCATGAAATCGGCCACGTGGCGCTGGGCCACAGCAAGAAGGCCATGCAGACCGCCTACACCGTGTCGGCTGCGCGCGACGCCGCCGGCGCCGCGGGCGGCGCCACCGTGGCTGCGCTGAATTCGTCCCAGCTGGGCGACGTGACCGAAAAATTCATCAACGCGCAATTCTCGCAGTCGCAGGAAAGCGCTGCCGACGATTATTCGTTCGACCAGCTCCAGGCCAAGAAGCTCAACACGAAGGGGCTGGTGACCGCGTTCCAGAAGCTGGCCGAGCTTGATGGCGGCAAGAGCGATATGATGAGTTCCCATCCGTCTTCGGCCAAGCGCGCTCAGCACATCGAAGAGCGCATCGCCAAGGCGAAATAAGGCGCCCCAGCGGGCGTTTGCCTCCCTCAGGGGTGGAAAACGGGGTGCGAGCATCCGGGCTTATCCGGGGGCTCGCACCCCTTTGCGTCAGGGTTCCGGAAGTTTCCGGTAAAATGGTGCGTTTATCCGCCCGTCATCTCTTATCTCTCGGAAAATAGGTCTTTTAATGCAGCCTGTGGTTGAAACCCTCTCCGGCCTGGAGCGCCGTGTTGATCTGGCCGTCTCGGTGGCCGACGTCGAAAAGGAAGTCCAGGCGCAATTGAAGCGCGTGGCCCGTACCGCCAAGGTGCCTGGTTTCCGTCCTGGCAAGGCGCCGCTCGCCATGCTCGAGCGCAGCCATGGTCCCAGCATCCGCTACGACGTGATCAATAGCCAAGTTGGCCGTGCGTTCGAACAAGCCGTCGACGGCGCCAAGCTGCGCGTCGCCGGTGCCCCGAACCTGGAACCCAAGACCGAAGGCGCCGCCGACGACACGCTGGCGTTCACCGCCACGTTCGAGGTCTACCCCGAAGTCGCCGTGCCCGACCTGTCGGCACTGACCGTCACCCGCTTTGACACCGCCGTCACCGACGCCGAAGTGCAACAGACCCTGGACGTCCTGCGCAAGCAGCGCGCCACGTTCGAAGCCCGTGAAGGCCGCGCTTCGCAAGACGGCGACCGCGTCACGCTGGACTTCGCCGGCACCATCGACGGCGTGCCGTTCGAAGGCGGCAAGGCCGAAGACTTCCCGTTCGTGCTCGGCCAAGGCCGCATGCTGCCGGAATTCGAAGAAGCCGCCCGCGGCCTGAAGGCTGGCGAAAGCAAGGTCTTCCCGCTGAAGTTCCCTGACGATTACCAAGGCAAGGAAGTCGCCGGCAAGACCGCCGAATTCACCATTACCGTCAAGGAAGTGGCTGAAGGCGTCCTGCCCGAACTGAACGCTGAATTCGCCAAGTCGCTCGGCCAGGCCGAAGGCGACGTCGAAAAGCTGAAGGCCGACATCCGCAGCAACATCGAACGCGAAGTCAAGGTGCGCTCGCAAGGCCGTACCAAGTCCAGCGTGATGGACGCCTTGGTCGAGGCCGGCAAGTTCGACGTGCCGAAGGCCCTGGTCGACAACGACGTGCAAAGCCGCATCGCCGCCGCTCGCGAAGAGCTCAAGCAGCGTGGCGTGCCCAACGCCGAATCGGTGCCGATCCCGGCCGAAGCCTTCTCGACCGAATCCGAGCGCCGCGTGCGCCTGGGCCTGTTGGTGTCCGAACTGGTCAAGCAAGCCCAACTGCAGGCCAAGCCGGAACAAGTTCGTGCCCGCATCGAAGAATTCGCGGAAAACTACGAACAACCCGCTCAGGTTGTCAGCTATTACCTGGCTGACCGCCAGCGTCGTGCTGAAATCGAGGCTATCGTGCTCGAAGACAACGTTGTCGCGCACGTGCTGGACAAGGCCAAGGTCACCGAAGAAAAGGTGCCTTTCGATCAGTTGATGGGGATGGCGTAACACTATGCAGAGATTCACCGATTTCTATGCGGCAATGAATGGCGGGTCTTCGGTGACCCCCACCGGCCTGGGCTACATTCCCATGGTGATCGAGCAGTCGGGGCGCGGCGAACGCGCCTACGACATCTATTCGCGTCTGCTCCGCGAGCGGCTCATTTTCCTGGTGGGCCCGGTCAACGACGCAACGGCCAACCTGGTCGTGGCGCAGTTGCTGTTCCTGGAATCGGAGAATCCTGACAAGGACATTTCCCTGTACATCAACTCGCCTGGCGGGTCGGTGTACGCGGGCATGGCCATCTACGACACCATGCAGTTCATCAAGCCGGACGTGTCGACCCTGTGCACCGGCCTGGCGGCCAGCATGGGCGCCTTCCTGCTGGCGGCTGGCAAGAAGGGCAAGCGTTTCACGTTGCCCAACTCGCGCATCATGATTCACCAGCCCTCGGGCGGCGCCCAAGGGCAGGCTTCCGACATCCAGATCCAGGCTCGCGAGATCCTGGACCTGCGCGAGCGCCTCAATCGCATCCTGGCCGATAACACCGGCCAGTCGATCGAGCGTATCGGCCTGGACACGGAACGTGACAACTTCATGTCCGCCGAAGATGCGGTATCGTATGGACTGGTGGACAAGGTGATGACCTCCCGTTCGGAAGGCTGACTTCCCGGTTGAGTCCGACCCGCTGCTGCCACGTTTGAGTAAGCGCAGGCGCCGGGCCGTTTACCCGGTCCGGCGCTTCTTTACCTGAGATACGACTACATATGCCTGAAAAAAAGGGATCGGCAGACGCAAAAGTGCTGCATTGCTCGTTTTGCAATAAAAGCCAGCACGAAGTCCGCAAGCTGATCGCGGGTCCGTCGGTATTCATCTGCGATGAATGCATAGACTTGTGCAACGACATCATCCGCGAGGAAGCGCAGGCGACTGCGCGCGCGGCGATTCGTTCCGAACTGCCCACTCCGGCCGAAATCAAGACGTTCCTCGACCAGTACGTCATTGGGCAGACCTCGCCCAAGCGTATGCTGGCGGTGGCCGTCTACAACCATTACAAGCGCATCCGCCACGGCGAGATCAAGGGCGACGAAGTCGAGTTGTCCAAGAGCAACATCATGCTGATCGGCCCCACCGGGTCGGGCAAGACGTTGCTGGCGCAGACGCTGGCTCGCATGCTGAACGTGCCGTTCGTCATGGCTGACGCCACCACGTTGACCGAAGCCGGTTACGTGGGCGAAGACGTCGAAAACATCATTCAGAAGTTGCTGCAGAACTGCAACTACGAAGTCGAGAAGGCGCAGCGCGCCATTATCTACATCGACGAAATCGACAAGATTTCCCGCAAGTCCGATAACCCGTCCATCACCCGCGACGTGTCGGGCGAGGGCGTGCAACAGGCCTTGCTCAAGCTGATCGAAGGCACGGTTGCCTCGGTGCCCCCGCAAGGCGGCCGCAAGCATCCCAACCAGGACTTCGTCCAGGTCGACACGACCAACATCCTGTTCATCGTCGGCGGCGCCTTCGACGGACTGGAAAAGGTCATTCGCGACCGTACCGAAAAGTCCGGCATCGGCTTCTCGGCCTCCGTGCGCGCCAAGTCCGAACGCGGCGTGGGCGAGTTGTTCTCCGAGGTCGAACCCGAAGACCTGATCAAGTTCGGCCTGATCCCCGAACTGGTCGGCCGTCTGCCGGTGGTCGCCACGCTGGACGAGCTCGACGAAGCCGCGCTGGTTCAGATCCTGACCGAGCCCAAGAACGCCCTGCTCAAGCAATTCCAGAAGCTGTTCGCCATGGAAGGCGCCGAGCTGGACGTGCGCCCGGCCGCCCTGAAGGCGATCGCCCGCAAGGCGCTCAAGCGCAAGACGGGTGCCCGCGGCTTGCGTTCCATCATCGAACAGGCGCTGCTCGACACCATGTATGACCTGCCGTCGCAAGGCAACGTCAAGCGCGTGGTGCTGGATGAAGGCGCGATCGAAGGCGAGGGCAAGCCCTTGCTGATCTACGCGGACGAAGAAAGCACCGCCGAAAAGCCCGAGCGCGGAGAAGTCCGCGACGCCGCGGCCTGACGGTTATTTCAGAAAAACCCGTTCTCGTAACGGGTTTTTTTACCTGGGGGACAGACGTTGAACGGATGTCCCCGAGGGGTGTCCAAGAAAGCAAGAGATACCGGCCACTGTTTTTTTTGCCGTTTTGTTTATCCGGCAGCCGGGATCTTGAATTTTCGGCTATTGTTCCCATAACAGACGTAACTGACGAAGATGCCGGGGTATACCCGGACATCCTGTCCCCGATACGCCGAGTCATACCGAGGAACCTCCTATGTCTGCCAGCCAGACCCTGCCTTCCGACCCGATCGACCTTCCCCTGCTGCCACTGCGCGATGTCGTGGTGTTCCCGCACATGGTCATCCCGCTGTTCGTCGGCCGTCCGCGCTCGATCCGCGCGCTCGAGGTTGCGATGGAAGCGGGCAAGAGCATCATGCTGGTGGCCCAAAAGTCCGCCGGCAAGGATGATCCCACTCCCGAAGACGTTTACGAGATCGGCTGCGTTGCCGGCATCCTGCAGATGCTCAAGCTGCCCGACGGCACCGTCAAGGTGCTGGTCGAAGGTACCCAGCGCGCCCGCATCAACAGCATCGAAGACGCCGATTCGCACTTCACCTGCCAGGTCACCCCGATCGAGCCGGACGCCGTTCAAGGCTCCGAGACCGAGGCCCTGCGCCGTGCGATCGTCGCCCAGTTCGAGCAGTACGTAAAGCTGAACAAGAAGATCCCTCCGGAGATCCTGACCTCGCTCGCCGGCATCGATGACGCCGGCCGCCTGGCCGACACGATCGCCGCGCATCTTCCGCTCAAGCTCGAGCAAAAGCAGAAGATGCTCGAGATCGTTGGCACCTCCGAGCGCCTCGAAGGCTTGCTCACGCAGCTGGAAACCGAAATCGACATTCTCCAGGTCGAAAAGCGGATCCGCGGCCGCGTGAAGAAGCAGATGGAAAAGAGCCAGCGCGACTACTACCTGAATGAGCAGGTCAAAGCCATTCAGAAGGAGTTGGGCGAAGGCGAAGAAGGCGCGGACATCGAAGAGCTCGAAAAGAAGATCATCGCTGCCCACATGCCCAAAGAGGCGCGTAAAAAGGCCGATGCCGAGCTCAAGAAGCTCAAGCTGATGTCGCCCATGTCGGCCGAAGCCACCGTGGTGCGCAACTACATCGACACGCTCATCAATCTCCCCTGGAGAAAGAAGAGCAAGATCAACAATTCCATCGCCAACGCCGAAACCGTACTGGACAACGACCACTACGGCCTGGAAAAGGTGAAGGAACGCATTCTTGAATATCTTGCCGTGCAGCAGCGCGTGGACAAGGTCAAGGCGCCGATCCTGTGCCTGGTCGGTCCTCCGGGCGTGGGCAAGACCTCGCTCGGTCAGTCCATCGCCAAGGCCACGAATCGTAAGTTCGTGCGCATGGCCCTGGGCGGCGTGCGCGACGAAGCCGAGATCCGCGGCCACCGCCGTACGTATATCGGTTCCATGCCGGGCAAGATCGTCCAGAACATGTCGAAGGTCGGCGTGCGCAATCCCTTGTTCCTGCTTGATGAAATCGACAAGCTGGGCATGGATTTCCGCGGCGATCCCTCGTCGGCCCTGCTCGAAGTGCTGGACCCGGAACAGAACCACACGTTCCAGGACCACTACATCGAAGTCGACTTCGACCTGTCCGACGTCATGTTCGTGGCGACCAGCAACACGCTGAACATTCCGCCGGCGCTGCTGGATCGCATGGAAGTGATCCGCCTGTCGGGTTACACCGAGGAAGAAAAGATCCACATCGCCCGCGACCATCTGCTGCCCAAGCTGATGAAGAACAACGGCGTGAAGGATACCGAGCTGACCGTGGACGACAGCGCCTTGCGCGACATCGTGCGCTACTACACCCGGGAAGCCGGTGTGCGTGCGCTCGAACGCGAAGTGGGCAAAATCTGCCGCAAGGTCATCAAGCAGTTGCTGACCCAGACCGACCGCGCCAAGGCGGAAGGCAAGTCGCTGGATCTGAAGCCTGTGAATGTCACGGGCGACAATCTGAGCGACTTCCTGGGCGTGCGCCGCTACACCTTCGGCATGGCCGAAAAGGAAAACCAGATCGGCCAAGTGACCGGCCTGGCCTGGACGGAAGTCGGCGGCGATCTGCTCACGATCGAAGTGGCGGACATGCCCGGCAAGGGCGTGATCCAACGCACCGGTTCGCTGGGCGACGTGATGAAGGAATCGGTCGAGGCGGCTCGTACGGTGGTGCGCTCGCGGGCACGTCGCCTGGGCTTTGCCGACAGCGTGTTCGAGAAGCACGACATGCACGTGCACGTGCCGGAAGGCGCGACGCCCAAGGACGGTCCGTCCGCCGGTATCGCGATCACCACGGCAATGGTGTCGGCGCTGTCGCGCATCCCGGTGCGTGCCAACGTCGCCATGACCGGTGAAATCACGCTGCGTGGCGAAGTCCTGCCGATCGGTGGCCTGAAGGAAAAGCTGCTGGCCGCCCACCGTGGTGGCATCAAGACGGTCTTGATCCCGGAGGAAAACGTCAAGGATTTGGCGGAGATCCCGGACAACGTCAAGAACCATCTCGAGATCGTGCCGGTCCGCTGGATCGACAAGGTGCTGGAACTGGCGCTGGAACGCCTGCCCGAGCCGCTGGCTGAAGACGAGGCGGTCAAGGAACCGCTGGTCGCCAAGCCGGCGGAGCCGGGCTCGACGGACCCGGTGCTCAAGCACTAAAGTCCGCGCAAGTCCCCGAAGGCGTTGCTTGCAACGCCTTCAACAAGAAACCCCGCTTGCGCGGGGTTTCTTTTTTGGAGCCGGGGCAACGTCGAAGAGGGCCGCTGCGGCGGCCAGGCCTAGTGCAGCGCGTGAGTGCGGATCAGTCCGACCGCGATGCCTTCAAGGGCGAATTCCTGGTCGGCTTCGACGATGATGGGGGCGAAGTCGGGATTTTCGGGCAGGAGTTCGATGCGGCCATTCTGGCGCTGCAGGCGTTTGACCGTGACGTCGTCGCCTAGGCGGGCAACCACGATCTGGCCATTGCGGGCTTCAGAGGCTTTCTTGACGGCGAGCAGATCGCCTTCGAGGATGCCGGCGTCGCGCATGCTCATGCCGCGTACCTTGAGCAGGTAGTCGGGGGCTTGGGCGAACAGGCTGGAATCGACGCCGATTTCGCGTTCGACGTGTTCGGCGGCCAGGATCGGACTGCCAGCGGCCACGCGGCCCACCAGCGGCAGCAGCAGCTGCGCCAGGCCGGGCAAGGGCAGGGGAGCTTGCGTAGAGGCGGGCGCGGCGTCTTTCAGGCGGATACCGCGCGACGCGCCTGCGGTGAGTTCGATGGCGCCTTTGCGGGCCAGGGCCTTGAGATGGTCTTCGGCCGCGTTGGGCGAGCGGAATCCCAGGGCCAGGGCAATTTCGGCGCGGGTGGGCGGAAAGCCGGTGCGCGTGACGGTTTGCCGGATGAGGTCCAGGATTTGCTGTTGACGATCAGTGAGTTTGCTGGCCATGGCGATGATCCGTTTGGGGTCGGACTGTACATATATACAGCAGCATTCTGGGGGACATAACGCAAAAAAGCAAGCGGGTATCAGCCGGGCTGGCAAGCACGCAATAAAAACGGGACCCGAAGGTCCCGTTTGGCAGGCGCCGGCAGGCAGGTGCGTTACAGCACCGCGGCGATGCCCTTGGCGACTTGGTCGATGTTGCCGCTGTTCAGCGCGGCGACGCAGATGCGGCCGCTGGAGACGGCGTAGACGCCGTGTTCTTCGCGCAGGCGATCGACCTGGGCCGAAGTCAGGCCCGAATACGAGAACATGCCGCGCTGCTGGAGCACGAAGCTGAAGTCCTGCTTGCCGCCGTGTTCCTTGATTTTCTCGACGAGCTGCTTGCGCATCAGGCGGATGCGGTCGCGCATGCCGGCCAGTTCCTGTTCCCACATGGCGAACAGTTCAGGCGTGTTCAGCACGGTGGAGACGATCGTGCCGCCATGGGTGGGCGGGTTGGAATAGTTGGTGCGGATGACGCGCTTGAGCTGGCTCAGGACGCGGGTGGCCTGGTCCTTGCTGCCGGCCACGACGGTCAGGGCGCCGACGCGTTCGCCGTACAGCGAGAACGACTTGGAGAACGACGAGCTGATGAACATGGTCATGTCCAGATCGGCGAACAGGCGCACGACGGCAGCGTCTTCCTTGAGGCCTTCGCCGAAACCTTGGTAGGCGATGTCCAGGAACGGGACCAGGTTGTTTTCCTTCACGACGGCGGCGATCTGCTGCCATTGTTCGAAGGTGGGGTCCACGCCCGTGGGGTTGTGGCAGCAGGCGTGCAGTACGACGACGGTCTGGGCCGGCGCGGCCTTCAGGGCGGCCAGCATGCCTTCGAAGTTCAGGCCGCGGGTGGCGGCGTCGTAGTAGGCGTAGGTGCCCACTTCGAAGCCGGCGCGTTCGAACAGCGCGCGGTGGTTTTCCCAGCTGGGATCGCTGATCAGAACCTTGGAGGTCGGCAGCAATTGGCGCAGGAAGTCAGCGCCGATCTTGAGCGCGCCGGTGCCGCCCAGGGCTTGGGTGGTCAGGACGCGGCCGGCAGCGGCCAGCGGGGAGTCCTTGCCGATCAGCAGGGCTTGAGCGCCTTGGTTGTAGCCGGCGATGCCTTCGATCGGCAGGTAGCCGCGAGCGGCGGCGGCTTCGATGCGGGCAATTTCAGCCTTGCGCACTGCGCCCAGCAGGGGAATCCGGCCTTGATCGTCGTAGTACACGCCCACGCCCAGGTTCACTTTACCGGGGCGGGTATCCGCGTTGTATTGTTCGTTCAGACCAAGGATGGGGTCGCGCGGCGCGAGTTCGACGGAATCGAAAAGGGTGCTCATGAGACTCTGCTGAGAGTGAGTGGACGCAGTGGGAAGTGCTGTGGATAATGGGGGGTTTACCCTGGGAACAGTCTAGCATGCCTAAGAGCGCTATAGACCCGATTGCGGCGGGCAAGGCGGTCTCCGCCGTCGTGAATGACACGGTTGGCGATGCCCCCGTTTCCGCCGTGCCCGGCGCGGGCCCGGCGGGTGCCGGGTATGTGGATTTCCCGGACAGCCCGTTCCACTTATATCAGCCGTATCCGCCCGCCGGCGACCAGCCCGCGGCGATCGAGGGACTGATCCAGGGCGTGCAGGATGGCCTGATGTTCCAGACCCTGCTGGGGGTGACTGGATCAGGCAAGACCTACACCATGGCCAACGTCATTGCCCAGCTCGGGCGGCCGGCGCTGGTACTGGCCCCCAATAAAACGCTGGCGGCGCAGTTGTACGCGGAAATGCGCGAGTTCTTCCCGAAGAACGCGATCGAGTATTTCGTTTCGTACTACGACTACTATCAGCCCGAAGCCTACGTGCCGACGCGCGACCTGTTCATTGAAAAGGATTCGTCCATCAATGAGCACATCGAGCAGATGCGCCTGTCGGCCACCAAGAGCCTGCTGGAACGGCGCGACACGATCATCGTGGGCACGGTGTCGTGCATCTACGGTATCGGCAATCCCGGCGACTACCACGCCATGGTGCTGATCCTGCGCGCGGGCGACCAGATCTCGCGGCGCGAGATCCTGGCGCGCCTGGTGGCGATGCAATACACCCGCAACGACGCCGAGTTCACGCGTGGCGTGTTCCGCGTGCGCGGCGAAACCATCGACATCTTCCCGGCGGAAAGCGCCGAGCTGGCGCTGCGGCTGACCCTGTTCGACGACGAGATCGAAAGCCTGGAGCTGTTCGATCCGCTGACCGGCCGCATCCGCCAGAAGCTGCCGCGCTTTACGGTTTACCCAGGTTCGCATTACGTGACGCCGCGCGATACCGTCATACGCGCCATCGAAACCATCAAGGAAGAGCTGCGCGAGCGGGTCAAGCGGTTTGTCGATGATGGTCATCTCGTCGAGGCCCAGCGCCTGGAGCAGCGCACCCGCTTCGACCTGGAAATGCTGCAGGAACTGGGGTTCTGCAAGGGCATCGAAAACTATTCGCGCCATCTGTCGGGCGCCGCGCCGGGCGATCCTCCGCCCACGCTGATCGACTACCTGCCGTCCGACGCACTGATGTTCATCGACGAAAGCCACGTCACCATCGGCCAGCTCAGCGCCATGTACCGGGGCGACCGCTCGCGCAAGGAAACGCTGGTGCAGTACGGTTTCCGCCTTCCTTCGGCGCTGGACAACCGGCCGCTCAAGCTCGAGGAATTCGAGGCGCGAATGCGCCAGTGCGTATTCGTGTCGGCCACGCCGGCGGCTTACGAAAAAGAGCACACCGACAACGTGGTCGAGCAGGTGGTGCGCCCCACCGGCCTGGTCGACCCGATCGTCGAGGTGCTGCCTGCCCGCACGCAGGTGGACGACCTGTTGGGTCAGATCAAGGCGCGCGTGGGGCAGGGCGAGCGGGTGCTGGTCACGACCCTGACCAAGCGCATGGCCGAGGACCTGACCGACTTCCTGGCCGAGCATGGGGTGCGGGTGCGCTACCTGCACTCGGATATCGATACGGTGGAACGGGTCGAAATCATCCGCGACCTGCGCCTGGGCACGTTCGACGTGCTGGTGGGGATCAACCTGCTGCGGGAAGGCCTGGATATCCCTGAGGTTTCCCTGGTCGCGATCCTGGACGCCGACAAGGAAGGCTTCCTGCGGTCCGAGCGCAGCCTGATCCAGACGATCGGGCGGGCGGCGCGCAACCTGAACGGCCACGCCATCCTCTATGCCGACCGCATTACCGATTCGATGCAGCGCGCCATGGAAGAAACCAGCAGGCGCCGTACCAAGCAGCTGCAGTTCAACGTCGACAATGGCATCACCGCGCGGGGCGTGCACAAGGCCGTGCGCGAACTGATCGACGGCATCGTGGCGCCGGTGCAGCACGACGCGCTGGAGGCGGCGGTGCCTGCGGAGTTCCTGAAGGACGAAAAGGCCCTGGCGCGCGAATTCAAGCGCCTGGAAAAGCTCATGATGGACCACGCCCGCAACCTGGAATTCGAACAGGCGGCAGCCGCCCGCGATGCCCTGACTGCATTGAAGCAACGGGTACTGCTGGACGGCGCTGTGTAAGCGGCGCCGAGTATCTGAATGTATCTGTGCGCTGACAACTTGCTGAATAGCGGTTGGAGGCGCGCCGTTGCAATTCTGCGCGCATTATTCGAGCAAATGCCGCCCCGCAGATGTTTCAATGTGCCTTAAATATAGTCCATAACTATTTGATTTATAGGTGATATTTAAACGCTTTGATTTGCGCGCCGTCCTGGGTGCAGGCACAAAAAAAGCTTGCCTTATCTCGGGTTTTCCCGCACACTTACTCCCATGATGACCAAGGTACTTTTCGTTTGCATGGGCAATATCTGTCGCTCGCCGAGCGCAGAGGGCGTGTTTCGCCATTTGGTGAATGACGCGGGTTTGGGCGATGTGGTTCGCATCGACTCCGCGGGCACGCACGCGTTTCACATCGGCGAGGCGCCTGATGCCCGGGCGCAGGCCGCAGCGCGTAAGCGCGGCTACGAGATCACGCACTGTGAGGCGCGTCAGGTCACCGCGGAAGACTTCCGCGACTTTGATCTTATCCTCGCGATGGACTGGGACAATCTGTCTGCCATGCAGCAGCAGTGCCCCAAGGCCTATCAGCACAAGTTGATGCTGCTGATGCGTTTTGCCAACGAGTTCGAGGAAGCCACCGTGCCGGATCCGTACTACGGTGGCGCCGACGGCTTCGGCAAGGTTCTCGACTATCTCGAAGACGCCTGTCAGGGTGTGCTCGAGTTGGTCCGTAAGCGCGCTACCCAGTACCAGGCGGCCTGATCCCCTGGTGCGCCGGGCTGCCTTACGGGCGGCCCCGGGCAATTTGGTAGTGAAAAAACCGCGCAACTGCGCGGTTTTTTCTAGCCGGGAGCCATACCAAATTAGTCGGGAATTTGCTATACTTGAGCCAATTACTCGGGTATTGACCGCCGGATTCGCCGGCGGCCATTGCCGAATCACAGGGAACCCACCATGCGGCTAACTACCAAAGGGCGTTTCGCCGTGACTGCCATGATCGATCTGGCTATGCGGCAGCATAGCGGCCCGGTCACTCTTGCGGCCATCAGCCAGCGTCAGAACATTTCGCTTTCGTACCTGGAACAGTTGTTCGGGAAACTGCGTCGCCACGAACTCGTGGATAGCGTGCGGGGCCCGGGCGGCGGCTATTCGCTTGCCCGCTTGGCACGCAACGTGACCGTGGCCGACATTATCTTCGCCGTCGACGAGCCGCTGGACGCAACCAGCTGCGGCGGCAAGCGAGACTGTACGAGTGGCAACGACGGCAAGCCGGGCAAGTGCATGACGCACGAACTCTGGGCAACGTTGAATCGCAAGATGGTGGATTACCTGGATTCGGTGTCCCTGCAAGATCTGGTTGATCAGCAGCGCGTGCGCCAACTGCAGGAAGCCAACAATCAAGCGCAGGCCTGCGCGGTGCGCGTGAATCGGGTGGGGGGCACCAATGCCGCCGCCAATTCCCCGACCACCACCGTCGCGGCCAATGCCACCGTATAAGCAGCATCAGGAGTTGTAGAAATGACCACCCGCCCGATTTATCTGGACTATTCGGCCACGACCCCCGTCGACCCGCGCGTCGTCGACAAAATGGTGCCCTGGCTGTACGAGAACTTTGGTAACCCCGCCTCCCGCAGCCATGCCTTTGGCTGGGAATCCGAGGACGCCGTCGAGCGTGCCCGCGAAGAGGTCGCCAAGCTGGTGAACGCCGATCCGCGCGAAATCGTCTGGACTTCCGGCGCCACCGAATCGGACAACCTGGCGATCAAGGGCGCCGCGAATTTCTACGCGGAACGCGGCAAGCACATCATCACCGTCAAGACCGAGCACAAGGCCGTGCTGGACACCTGTCGCGAACTGGAGCGCCAGGGTTTTGAAGTGACCTACCTGAACGTCAAGGACGACGGCCTGATCGATCTGGACGTCTTCAAGGCGGCGCTGCGTCCCGACACCGTGCTGGTGTCGGTGATGATGGTGAACAACGAAATCGGCGTCATTCAGGACATCGAAACCCTGGGCGAGATCTGCCGCGAGAAGGGCATCATCTTCCACGTGGACGCCGCACAGGCGACTGGCAAGGTCGAGATCGACCTGCAGAAGCTGAAGGTCGACCTGATGTCGTTCTCGGCTCACAAGACGTACGGCCCCAAGGGCATCGGCGCGCTGTACGTGCGCCGCAAGCCGCGCGTGCGCATCGAGGCCCAAATGCACGGCGGTGGCCATGAGCGTGGCTTCCGTTCGGGCACGCTGGCCACGCACCAGATCGTCGGCATGGGCGAAGCTTTCCGCCTGGCCCGCGAAGAAATGGGAACTGAGAACGAGCGCATCCGCATGCTGCGCGACCGCCTCTGGGCCGGCCTGTCGCAGATCGAAGAGGTCTACCTCAACGGCGACATGGATCAGCGCGTGCCGCACAACCTGAACGTCAGCTTCAACTATGTGGAAGGCGAGTCCCTGATCATGGCGATCAAGGAACTGGCCGTGTCCAGCGGTTCGGCCTGCACCTCGGCCAGCCTGGAGCCGTCCTACGTGCTGCGCGCCCTGGGCCGCAACGACGAGCTGGCGCATAGCTCGATCCGTTTCACGCTGGGCCGCTTCACGACCGAAAAGGAAGTGGACTACGCCATCGAATTGCTCAAGAGCCGGGTCGGCAAGCTGCGCGATATGTCGCCGCTGTGGGAAATGGCCAAGGAAGGCATCGACCTGAATACCGTGCAGTGGGCTGCGCACTGAGCGCCCGCGCCAAGAAATACGTGGAGAACTGATATGTCTTACAGCACCAAAGTCCTGGATCACTACGAAAACCCGCGCAACGTCGGTTCGTTCGACAAGTCGGACGACTCGGTGGGCACCGGCATGGTCGGCGCGCCGGCCTGTGGCGACGTCATGAAGCTGCAGATCAAGGTCAACGAAGCTGGCGTCATCGAAGACGCACGTTTCAAGACCTACGGCTGTGGCTCGGCCATTGCCTCGAGCTCGCTCGTGACCGAATGGGTCAAGGGCAAGACGCTGGACGAAGCGATGAACATCCGCAACACGCAGATCGCCGAAGAACTGGCCTTGCCGCCCGTGAAGGTGCACTGCTCGATCCTGGCCGAAGACGCGATCAAGGCCGCCGTGCAGAACTACAAGGAAAAGCATTCGGTTCCGGCCGAAGCTGTGGCGAACTGACATGTCCGTTACCCTGACCCAACAGGCTGCCACCCACATCGGCCGCTACTTGCAAAAGCGCGGAAAGGGTATTGGCTTGCGGCTCGGCGTTAGGACGACGGGCTGCTCCGGCATGGCCTACAAGCTGGAGTACGTGGACGACGTGGCACCCGAAGACCAGGTGTTCGAGAGCTTCGGCGTGAAGGTCTTCGTCGATCCCAAGAGCCTGGCCTACCTGGACGGCACCGAGCTGGACTACGCCCGCGAAGGTCTGAACGAAGGCTTCAAATTCCGCAACCCCAACGAAAAGGCGACCTGCGGCTGCGGCGAGTCGTTCACGGTGTAAGTCTTGGCTGGAGACGACCACTTCAGCCTGTTTGGCTTGCCGGCACGCTTTGACCTGGACGCGCAAGCGCTGGAATCCGCATGGCGCGCCGTCGCCGCGCAGGTGCACCCCGATCGCTACGCCACGGCAAGCCCCGCGGAACGCCGCGTGGCCATGCAGTGGGCGGCGCGTGCCAACGAGGCTTACCGCCAGTTGCGCGATCCGTTGCTGCGGGCGCGCTACCTGTGCGAGCAGGCCGGCGTGGATTTGCAGACCGAGAGCAACACGTCCATGGACACGGCCTTCCTGATGCAGCAGATGACCTGGCGCGAAATGCTGGACGACGCGCGTGAAGACGCCGGCGCCTTGGCGACGCTGCAGGCCGAGTTGCAGGAGGCGCGCGTGCAGATGCGCGCCACGCTGGCGCGGTTGCTGGACGAACAGCGCGACTACGCCGCCGCGGGCCTCAAGGTGCGGGAATGGATGTTCGTGGAGAAGCTGGCGCAAGAGCTGGCGCACGCCCATCCGTAGTTCGAGCGGCCCGAGACGGCCTGGCCACCGGGTGTCCAGGTTTTGCCGCCTACTGAGCAGAAAAATAGAATCATGGCCTTATTGCAGATATCCGAGCCCGGTGAATCGCCCGCGCCGCACCAGCGCAAGCTGGCGGTGGGGATCGATTTGGGCACTACCAACTCCCTGGTCGCCGCGGTGCGCAGCAGCGTCGCCGAGGTCCTGCCCGATGCGCAGGGCCATGTGCTACTGCCTTCCGCGGTGCGTTATTACCCGGGTGGCCGCGTCACCACGGGCCGCGAGCCCCTGGCGCAGCAGGCCGAAGACCCATTGAACACGGTGGTGTCGGTCAAGCGCTTCATGGGCCGTTCGCTGGAAGAGGCCCGCGCCACGCGCGCGCCTTACGAATTTGTCGATGCGCCCGGCATGGTGCGCATACGCACGGCACAGGGCGACCTGAGCCCGGTGGAAGTGTCGGCCCAGATCCTGGCCGTGCTGCGCCAACGCGCCGAAGATGTGTTGGGCGACGACCTGGTGGGCGCGGTGATCACGGTGCCTGCCTATTTCGATGACGCGCAGCGTCAGGCGACCCGCGATGCGGCGCGCCTGGCGGGTCTGAATGTGCTGCGTCTGCTGAACGAACCCACCGCCGCGGCGATTGCCTACGGCCTGGATAACGCGGCCGAAGGCGTGTACGCGGTGTACGACCTGGGGGGCGGCACGTTCGATATCTCGATCCTGCGCCTGACGCAGGGCGTGTTCGAAGTGATTTCGACGGGCGGCGATACCGCGTTGGGCGGTGACGATTTCGATTCGTTGATCGTCGACCACGTGGTGACGGCCGCGGCCGCGGGCGAATTGGCGCACACTGATCGGCGTGGTCTGCTGATGGCGGCGCGCGCGGCGCGCGAGGCGCTGTCCGACGCGCAGGAAGCCCCCCTGCAATGGACCCTGGCCAATGGCCAGGCGATCGACCGCGTGCTGACCCGCACGGAATTTGAAGCGCTGGCCCAGCCGCTGGTGCAGCGCACGCTGGACTGCGCGCAACGCGCGTTGCGCGACGCTGAGCTCAAGCCGGCGCAGGTGCGTGGCGTGGTGATGGTGGGCGGCGCGACGCGCATGCCGGTGGTGCGCGCGGCCGTGGGCGGGATGTTCGGCACCACGCCGCTGACCGATCTGGATCCGGACCAGGTGGTGGCGCTGGGCGCGGCCCTGCAGGCGAACCTGCTGGCGGGCAATCGCGCGCCGGGCGAGGACTGGCTGCTGCTGGACGTGATTCCGCTATCGCTGGGCCTGGAAACCATGGGTGGCCTGGTCGAGCGTGTGATTCCCCGCAACAGCACCATCCCGGTGGCGCGGGCGCAGGAATTCACGACGTTCAAGGATGGCCAGACGGCCATGAGCATCCATGTGCTGCAAGGCGAACGCGACCTGGTGTCGGATTGCCGCTCGCTGGCGCGCTTCGAGTTGCGCGGCATTCCGCCGATGGTGGCGGGCGCCGCGCGCATCCGCGTGACTTTCCAGGTGGATGCGGATGGTTTGCTGAGCGTCACGGCGCGCGAACAGAGCAAGGGTGTCGAGGCTGCGGTGACGGTCAAGCCGTCTTACGGCCTGACGGACGACGAGATCGCGAAAATGCTGGCCGACAGCGTGGCGCAGGCTGATACCGATGCCCGTGCCCGCATGCTGCGCGAGCAACAAGTGGATGCGCGTCAGCTGGTGGAGTCGGTGCAAGCCGCGCTGGCGGCCGATGGCGACCTGCTCGATGGCGACGAGCGCAAACGGGTCGACGAGTGCCTGCAAGGCGCGATCGCGGCGCAGGACGCCCAGGACGTGGACACGGTAAAGGCCGCGACCGAGGCTCTGGCGGCGGCGACCGACGACTTTGCCGCGCGCCGCATGGATCGCAGCATCCGCGCCGCGCTGGCCGGTCGCAAACTTGACGAAATTGCCTGATAAAAAGCTATGCCGAAACTGACCGTATTGCCTCATCCCGATTACTGCCCCGAAGGCGCCGTGATCGAAGACGCGCCCAAGGGCGTGTCGATCTGCCGCGTCCTGCTGGACAACCACATCGATATCGAGCACGCCTGCGAACTGTCGTGCGCGTGCACGACCTGTCACGTGGTGGTCAAGCAGGGGTATGCATCGCTGGAAGACGCGACCGATGACGAAGAGGACCTGCTGGACAAGGCCTGGGGGCTGACGCCGACGTCGCGTCTGTCGTGCCAGGCTTTGGTGACGGACGCCGACCTGACGGTCGAGATTCCCAAGTACACCATCAACCACGCGAAAGAGGGCCATTGATGAAGTGGACCGATACCTACCAGATCGCCGAAGCGCTGGTGGACGCCCATCCGGACGTCGACCCCAAGACGCTGCGCTTTACCCAGCTGCGCGAATGGGTGCTGGCCTTGCCCGGGTTCAGCGATGATCCCGACCGCAGCGGCGAGAAGATCCTGGAGGCCATCCAGATGGCCTGGATCGACGAAGCGGACTGAACCGCCCGGCAGACGCTCCCCACGGGGAGCGTTTTTGCATTGGCGCGCCGGCAGCGGGGTATCATCAAGACTCTCTTTGTTGTTCTTACCGCCCGAGTCTACCGATGCCCGCTGCCCCCCTGCGCTTTGGCCTGGCCGCCAACCGACTGCACCATGAAACGCCCGATGCCGCCTTGTTCACGTGGCTGCGGGCCTGTTCGTCCACCATTCGCGAGCTGGGGGTGCAACTGCACACCGTGGGCCGCACGCATGATGCGATCGTCCGCGAAGGCATGTTGCAAGGCTACAGCGGCCTGATCCGCTATCCCTATGGCCGCGAGGGCGGGCTGATGAAGCTGGTGGCGCGCGTGACCGAAGGCCGTGATGGGCAGGCGCCGTTCGATGGCGCGATCTACCTGATCGACCCGGTCGATCCCTCGTCGATCTTTCCCGAGGCGCTGGCGCTCAAGCGTCAGTGCATCACGCATGGCCGGCCGTTCATTTCGACGCTGGCCGGGGCCATCGAGTGGATGGAGGTCGAGCGCATCCACGCGGGGCTGGCGCCCGATGTGTCGGCGTCACGCTTGTTCAACTACACCGGGCAGACCTTGGCGCTGATCGCCCACGATGCGCTCAAGGACGAGATGGTGGCGTTTGCCAGCGAGCATTTCGACGTGCTGTCGCAGTTTGCGCGGCGCGTGGCGACCGGCACGACCGGCGGCCGCTTGAACGATCTGGCGTGGTCGCGGGGCTGGCCCAAGGATACGCCGTGGGTGCATCGCTACCTGAGCGGGCCGCTGGGCGGCGATGCCCAGATCGCCGAATTGGTGCTGGAACACCAGTGCCAACGCGTGATTTTCTTCGAGGATCCGCATGTGGCGCGCCAGCACGAGGCCGACATTCAGCTGCTGGAGCGGGCGGTGCGGGTCGTGACCGAGTCCGCGACTTGCGCGACCTCGCCGTCGGTGGCGCGGCGCTGGGCGCAAGCCGTGCAGATGCGCGCCGGACGCGCATAGCACAGCAGGGCGGGCGGCGCGAGCGCCGCCCCGTTGCCGGGTCGGGAATGTGTGGTTTCTTGGCAAAATAAAAGGTAACAATAACCATTCTCGAAAAGAGAGACATTAACATTTGACTTTCAAAATCCATACAAAAGGGAGTCATGTTGATGTTTCGTCCTCTCATGCGCCGTCGCGTCGGACTGGCCGCGGCGTTGGGTCTGCTGCCCACCGTGCTGCTCGCGCAGCAAGCCGCCGTAGGGCCCACCACGACGCTTCCGGCCGTCACCGTGGAAGGCAGCGGCGAAGAGACGGCGACCAGTCCCGTGCTGGGCTACGCGGCCACGCGATCGGCCACGGCCACCAAGACCGATACGCCGCTGAACGAGACGGCGCAATCGATCACGGTGGTGCCGCGCGACCAGATCGTGGACCAGGGCGCCACCAGCCTGCAGCAGGCGCTGGGCTATGCAGCCGGCGTGCGGTCCGATGCCTATGGCCTGGATTCGCGTACCGACAGCGTGCGCGTCCGGGGCACCGACGCCGATGTCTACCTGGACGGCTTGCGCCAGGCGTTCGACTACTACACCAGCACGACGCGGCCCGATCCCTACATGCTGGAGCGCATCGAGGTGTTGCGCGGGCCGGCGGCGATGACGTATGGCCAGGGCAGCACGGGCGGCATCATCAACATGGTCAGCAAGCGCCCGCTGGCCGAGACGCAGCGCGAAGTGGGCGTGCAGTTCGGCAACCATGGGCGCAAGCAGGCGCAGATTGACCTGACCGGTCCGGTCACCGAGGATGGCCAGTGGCTCTACCGCCTGATCGCGCTGCAGCGCGACGCGGATACGCAGGTGCATCATGTGCCGGACGACCGCACGCTGCTGGCGCCGTCGCTGACCTGGCGGCCGAGCGCGGCGACGACATTGACGTTGCAGGCCTTGTACCAGAAGGACAAGTCCGGCTCGACTGCGCAATTCATGCCATGGTCCGGTATGCGCACGCCTAACCCGAACGGCACCATACCGACCTATCGCTTCATCGGCGAGCCCGATCACGACCGCTACGATTCGGACCGCCGCAGCATCGGCTGGCTGTTTGAACACAAGTTCAACGACAACTGGTCGTTCAGCCAGGGTTTCCGGCACGCGAACAACAAGGTGACGTACTTCACGCACTATGCGGACTCGTTCTCGCTGCCCGGCGGCTGGGCGGCCGATCCGGTCAACCAGCGCATCATCGGCCGCTATGCCGATGACACCATCACCAAGGTGCGCATGGACACGCTGGACCAGCACGTGACCGGCGACGTGCGCACCGGCGCGGTGACGCACAAGCTGCTGCTGGGCCTGGACTGGGCAAGCTATCGCCGGGACCGTGAAAGCGGCAGCGGCAAGGATACGATCGATGCCTATGCGCCCGTCTACGGCAATGGCTATATCCCGGTGCTTACCGGCGAGCCGCAGTTCACGCAACGCCAGACCGGCATCTACCTGCAGGACCAGATGAAGTTGGGCGAGCACTGGATCGTGACGGCCGGGTTGCGCCATGACCGCGCGCGCACACAGCTCGAGGGCGGCGATGCGGACAAGGTCCAGGCCACCACCAAGCGTTTCGGCTTGATGTATGCCGCCAGCAACGGATGGTCGCCGTATGTCAGCTACAGCGAATCGTTCACGCCGGTGGCCGGCACCACGCGCAGCACGCCCGAAGGCAGTGTGCCCGAGCTGTACAAGCCGCTGCGCGGCAAACAGTGGGAGGCGGGCGTGAAGTATCAGTCGCAAGACGGCGGCCACCTGGCTACCGCGTCGGTGTATGACCTGCGGGAGAAGAACCGGCTGGTGCCGGATCCGACCTCGGCGCTCAACAACATCCAGACCGGCAAGACACGCACGCGCGGCCTGGAACTGGAATGGCGCGGCCAGGTAACGTCGGCGTTCGATGTGATCGCGCACTACAACTACATCGACCTGGATCCGCAACTGGAAGGGATTCCGCGCCATCAGGCGGCGACGTGGGGCCGTTACCGCTTCGCCCTCGATAACCTGGATGGGCGCTTTACCGTGGGCGCGGGGACGCGCTGGATGTCGTCGTTCCGCGATGGCAACGGGCCGAAACTGCCGCAGGTATGGCTGGTGGACGCCATGGTGTCGTATGAAACCAGCCAATGGCGTTATGCCCTGAACGTCAACAACCTGACGGACAAGACCTACCTGGCCACGTGCCTGTCGCGGGGCGATTGCTGGTACGGCGCGCGGCGCAGCGTGATTGCCAGCGCCAGCTACAAGTTCTGACGTCGGCCCTCAGGTGTTCGCCTAGCGGCCCGCAAAGCGCGGTGCGCGCTTTTCGCGGAAGGCGGTGACGCCTTCGGCGAAATCCTCGCGTTGGGCCGAGGCCAGGAACGTGGCGGTTTCTTCGGCCAATTGCGCTTCCAGTGGCGCTTGCGCGGCGTTGCGCAACAGGCGCTTGGCGCCGGCGATGCCGTGCGGCGCGTGGCTGGCGATGGCCTGTGCGTAGGCCTGTGCTTGAGGTTCGAGCTGGCCGGCGGATGCCGTGCGGGTAATGATTCCCCAGGCCTGCGCATCGGCGGCGGTGAAGGCGTCGTGGCGCAGCAGCAGGTCAAGCGCGCGCTTGGGGCCCGCCACGCGCATCAGGCCGTGCGTCATACCGGCGTCGGGCGTGGCGCCCAGCTTCAGGTAGGCGGTCAGGAAGCGTGTGTCGGCGTCGGCAATGGCCAGGTCGCAGGCCAGCACCAGCGACAGGCCGGCGCCCGCCGCCACGCCGTGCACCCGGGCCAGCCAGACCTTGTCCATGCGCGCGATGCGCGAGATGAAATCATTCAGCGGCGTGAACAGATCGAGCAGCTTGCCGCGGACGGTGTCGGCGGCGCCTTCGAACAAGGCGATATCGCCGCCGGCGCAAAAGGCCTTGCCCGCACCGCGCAACACCACCACCCGAAGATCGCCGCGCGTCTCGAGCCATTGGGCGGCGCGCTGCAGGTCTTGCGCCATCGCGACACTGATGGCGTTGAGCGCGGCGGGTTGATTCAGGGTGAGGGTGGCGATACCGTTGCCGGCGTCCAGGAGCAGGGTTGGAAAGATCGGAAGGGAAGGGTTCATGGCTTGTCTCCGTTATCGGGTAAATACCAACTTTCGATCCAAAAACCGCGATGCTATGGTCAGAACCGAGCGCTTGCTTGGTAGCCGTCCGCCCTGCAAGCGTAACGCATAGAACGATTTTCCGGCGCTGTACCAGCGTAGGTAAAGACAGGTTCGCTGCATCGCCTGCCTCGGGGCTCCGCTGATTCACCGCCATTAGAAAAACAGCTTCGCGGCACAGCGAGGAGACAAAGGTGGATCAATCCGACAACCCTCCCTTGCTGGAGGTGGACGGGGTCACGTTGGCGTTCGGCGGGGTCAAGGCGCTCAGCGGCGTGGGCTTTCGCGTGGCGCCGGGGTCCATCACCACCGTCATCGGCCCCAACGGCGCGGGCAAGACGTCGCTGTTCAACACCATATCCGGGTTCTACCGGCCGGCCGCGGGCACGATCCGCTTCCTGGGCCGGGACATCACGCGCGTGGCCGCGCCTGAACGGGCCAAGCTGGGGCTGGCGCGCAGCTTCCAGAACATCGCGCTGTTTCGCGGCATGACGGTGTTGGACAACATCAAGCTGGGGCGCCACGCGCATCTGCGCAGCACGGTGCTGGATGCGCTGTTCTACCTGGGCCGGGCGCGGCGCGAGGAAATGGCGCTGCGTGCCGACATCGAAGAACGCATCATTGATTTCCTGGAGATCGACCACATCCGCCACGCGCCGGTGGCGGCGCTGTCGTATGGCCTGCAAAAGCGCGTGGAACTGGCGCGGGCGCTGGCGATGAATCCGAAAGTGCTGATGCTGGACGAGCCGGTGGCGGGCATGAACCGCGAAGAAACGGACGACATGGCGCGCTTCATCCTGGATGCGCGCGCCGAGTGGGGCGTGACGGTGCTGATGGTCGAGCACGACATGGGCATGGTGATGGATCTGTCGGACCACGTGGTGGTGCTGAATTTCGGCCAGGTCATCGCAGACGGCGCGCCCGCCGAGGTGCAGGCGGACCCCGAGGTCATCAAAGCCTACCTGGGCGCTGGCGACGTGGGCGATCTGCGCCGCCGCTTGCGGGAGGCGGCCTGATGGATGGCTTGTTTTTCCTGGAAGTGACGCTGGCGGGCCTGGGCAGCGGCGGGCTGTATGCGTTGGCGGCGCTGGCGTTCGTGATCGTCTACAAGGCGACACGGGTGGTCAATATCGCCATCGGCGAATTCCTGATGCTGGGCGCCTATGTGTTCTACGCCTTCGCCGCCGGCATGGCCTGGCCGATCTGGCTGGCGATCGCAGGGGCGGTGGGCGTGTCGGCGGCGCTGGGCGCGCTGGTCGAACGCCTGACGATCCGGCCGATGCTGGGCGAGTCGCCGATCTCGGTGTTCATGATCACGGTGGGCCTGGCATCGATACTGGTGGGCGTGGTGGAACTGATCTGGACGGCGGACCAGCGCCGGTTGCCGGAATTCATGCCTCGCGCGCCCGTGATGGTGGGCGAGGCCTTCGTGGCGCCCAAGGTGTTCTACGGCTTTTGGGTAGCGGTGGCGCTGGCCTTGCTGGTGCTGGCGGTGTTCCGCTACTGGCGTGGCGGAGTGGCCTTGCGCGCGACCGCGTCGGACCAGGGCGCGGCCTACGCGATGGGCATCAACGTGCCGCGCGTGTTTTCGTTGTCATGGGCCGCGGCGGGCGCCATTGCCGCGGTGTCGGGCGTGATCGTCGGCGCGATTGGCGGCATTTCGTCTTCGATGGGCGTGTTCGGCCTGTCCGTGCTGGTGGTGGTGATCGTAGGCGGCCTGGACAGCGTGGCGGGGGCGCTGCTGGGCGGCGTCTTCATCGGTTTGCTGGAGGCCTGGGCCGGCGCCTATCTGGGCGGCGAATACAAATTGCTGGCGACCTTCGTGGTGCTGGTGGCGGTGCTGATGGTCAGGCCCTACGGCCTGTTCGGTACCCGCGAAATCGAGAGGCTCTGATGCGCATCGCGACCGCGAAAGAGACGTACCTGGCCGACGAAGGGCTGTTCGACACCCGCACGCAACGGCTGTGGCTGGCGCTGCTGGCGGCGTCGCTGGCGCTGTTCCCGTTCGTGGCGGATGCCTATTGGCTGTACCTGGCCTGCCTGGTGGCCATCAATGTGGCGAGCGCGACGGGGCTGAACATCCTGACCGGCTACACGGGGCTGGTCAGCCTGGGGCAGGCCGCGTTCATGGGCTTGGGCGCGTACACGGTGGCGGTGATGGAGCTGCGCCTGGGCACGCCTGTGCTGGTCAATCTGCTGGGCGGCGGCGTGGTCGCGATGCTGGGCGGCTTGCTGGTGGGCATTCCGTCACTGCGGGTCAAGGGCCTGTATCTGGCGATCTCGACCATCGCGGCGTCTTTCATCGCGCATTTCGTCTTCGCCAACTGGCAATTCACCGGCGGCACCGGCGGGCTACAAGTGCCGCCCGCGCGCATTCTGGGCATGGACCTGGATACGTCGTTCAAGATCTATTGGCTGATCGTGCCGCTGACAGCGGCCATGGTGCTGGGCGCCGCCAATCTGTTCCGCACCCGCATCGGGCGCGCGTTCATCGCGATCCGCGACCGCGATATTTCGGCCGAGGTGTTGGGCATCCACCTGTTGCGCTACAAGCTGCTGTCGTTCGGCCTGTCGTCGTTCTATGCGGGCGTGGCGGGCGGATTGTGGGCATATTTTTTCCGGGTGGTCACACCGGAGAGCTTTCCGCTGATCATGTCGATCTTCTTTCTGGCCGCCATCATCGTGGGCGGTATGGGATCGATCCTGGGTTCCATCCTGGGCGCCGTGTTCATGACGATGGTGCCCGAACTGCTCAAGCTGATCGTGGGCTGGCTGCCGGTTGGGGGCGATGCCCTGCAACTGATTTCGCCGGTGCGCACGATTGTGTTCGGCCTGCTGATCGTGGGCTTTTTGATCTTCGAGCCGCACGGGCTCGCGGAAATCTGGCGCCGCGTGCGCCGCTACTTCCACCTGTGGCCATTCCGCACCTAGGGCGGCCGCGCACCCCAAAGAACCAGGAGACGAAACCATGAAGCGCATCCGGATAGGCAGCGGTTTATCGAAGTTGCTGGCGCCCTTGGGCGTGGCGATGGCCTTGGCGGCCGCGCCCGCGGCCCAGGCCGAAGAGGACCTGGTGCTGGGCGGCTCGATCCCCATGAGCGGGGTGTTCGCGTTCGCCGGCCAGGGCATCCACGCGGGCATTACCGACTACGTGAAGATTATCAACGAGCAGGGCGGCGTGAAGGGCCGCAAGCTGCGGTACGTGCCGGAGGATACCGCCTACAAGGTGGATGCATCGGTGGCGGCGTTCAAGAAGATCACCAGCCAGAACAAGGTGAACTTCTACTACGGCGATTCGACCGGATTTTCCAAGACCATCAACGCCGAGCTGAACCGCACGGGCAGCATCCTGATGACCGGCGCGTCGTTCGCGACCGAACTGAATGACCCGGCCAAGTATCCTGCCCAGTTCATGCTGGGCCCGGACTACACCGAGATGTTCGGCATCCTGCTGCGGTATATCGCCAAGGAGAAACCGGGCGCCAAGGTGGCGTTCGTGTATTCGGACACCGAGTTTGGCCGCGATCCCATCGCCAGCTCGCGCGCCGTGGCGCAGAAACTTGGGCTGACCGTGGCCACCGAGATCATGACGCCGCCGGGCAGCGTGGACGTGTCGACCGAGGTGATCAAGCTGCGCCGCGCGGATCCGGACTTCACGATTTTCCACGGCTATGTACTGGCGCCGATTCCGGAATTCGTCGGGCAGGGCAAGCGCATGGGCCTGAAGACCCGCTACATGGGCACGTTCTGGACCATGGACAATTCCACCGTGATGCAGATGGGGGAGGACGCCGAGGGCTTCATGGGCGTCATGCCGTACCGCTATTACTACGACGACGCGGCCGATGCGCCGATGCTCAAGAAGATCCGCGAGCTGCGGCCACAATACCAGAGTACAGGCTATATGCAGGGCTTTCTGGCGGCGATGCTGTTTACCGAAGTGGCCAAGCGCACGCTGGACGCGGGCAAGGAGCTGACCAGCGCCAACATGAAAGCCACGCTGGAGGGCATCAAGGACTTCGACACGGGTGGCCTGATCGGCGTGCCGATCTCGATCAAGGGCAATTCCATTCCGGTGGGACGGATCTACCGCGCGGACACCAAGCAAAAGCAGATGGTGCCGGCGTCGGACTGGATCGTGCTGCAGTGAGGCGCCTGTGATTCTTGAACCCGCCGCGCACGCGCCGGCGCCGCCCGCGGCGGTGCTGGACATCAACAACATCGAGGTCGTCTACAACAAGGCGGTGCAGGTGCTGCGCGGCCTGTCCCTGTCGGTACCCGCCGGCGCCATCGTGGCGCTGCTGGGCAGCAACGGGGCGGGCAAGTCGACGACCTTGAAGGCGGTGTCGCGCCTGCTGGACCTGGAAGACGGCGAACTGGTGCGCGGACGCATCCTGTTCGACGGTGGCGATACGGCCGGCAGCCGGCCGCAGAACCTGGTGCGCGCGGGCCTGTCGCACGTGATGGAGGGGCGCCGCGTGTTCGAGGACCTGACGGTCGAGGAAAACCTGGTGGCCGCGACCTACGCGCTGACTGGCAGGCCCGGCGCCAAGGCGGATTTTGACCTGGTGTATGGCTATTTCCCGCGGCTGCACGAGCGGCGTCGGGGGCTGGCGGGGTATCTTTCGGGCGGCGAGCAACAGATGCTGGCGATCGGCCGCGCGCTGATCGCGCAGCCCAAGTTGATGCTGCTGGACGAGCCGTCGCTGGGGTTGTCGCCGATGCTGGTGGAGACGATCTTTTCCATCATCGCGCGCATCAATCGTGAGCAGGGGGTGTCGATGCTGCTGGTCGAGCAGAACGCGTCGGTGGCGCTGGCGGTGGCGCACTACGGCTACATCATGGAAACGGGCAAGGTGGTGATCGACGGCACGGCGGACAAGCTGGCAGCCGATCCGGACGTGCGCGAATTCTATCTGGGCGTGGGCGGCTCGGGCGAGGCCCGCGGCTTTCGCGATATCAAGCACTACAAGCGCCGCAAGCGCTGGCTGTCATGACGGCGCCGGGCATGTCCTCGCCGGGGGCGCAGGCGGACGGCGCATGGCCGCCGCTGACCTTGCCGCAGATGCTGCGCGAGCAGGCGCGCCGCCAGCCGGCCGCCATCGCCGTGCGGCAAAAGGACTTCGGCATCTGGAAGCCCGTGCCGTGGGCCGCATACTGGCGGCGTGCCTGCAGGGTGGGGCTGGGCCTGCAGGCGGCGGGTCTATCACGCGGCGGACGGGTGGCCATCGTGTCGGAAAACCGGTTGGAATGGCTGCTGGTGCAGTTGGGCGCCGGCGCGGTCGGCGGCGTGCCGGTGGGGGTGTACGCTACCAGCCCGGCCGAGGAAATGGGCTACGTGCTCGAGCATGCCGACGTCGAACTGGTGGTGTGCGAAGACCAGGAACAGACCGACAAGATCCTGCAGGTGGCGCACCGCCTGCCCCTCTTGCGCCGTATCGTGGTGATGGAGACCAAGGGCCTGCGTTCGTATCCGCCGGCCGAACGCGAGCGCATCGTGTCGTTTGCCGAGCTGGAAGCCGACGGCCAGCGGCACGAGGCCGACGGCCTGGACGCCCTGAACGTCTGGCTGGATGCGCAGCAATTGGATGACTTGGGCTTGATGATCTACACGTCGGGGTCCACGGGCAAGCCCAAGGGTGCGATGCTGAGCTACCGCAATATGCGCGGCGTGGCGCCGGGCATTGCCGACCGGCTGGCAATGGACGCATCCAGCGTGCACCTGTCGTACCTGCCGCTGTGCCATGTGGCCGAGCAAATGCTATCGACCTTCGTGCCGATCTACCTGGGCGCGCAGGTCAATTTCGGCGAATCGATCCGCACCGTGCAGGAAGACCTGCGCGAAGTGGCGCCGACGATATTTCTGGGCGTGCCGCGCATCTGGGAAAAACTGCACGCGTCGATCTCGATCAAGATGCAGGAGACCGGCCGGATGCAGCAATGGCTGTACCGGCGGGCGCTGGCGGCCTGCGCGCCGTTCCTGGAGAAATCGGCGCGGCAGCGCGGCTGGGGTGAGAAGCTGACCTACGCGCTGTGGTACTGGCTGGTGTTGCGGGCGCTGCAGAACTTCATCGGTCTGCGGCGCGTGCGGGTGGCAATGACGGGCGCGGCGCCGATCGCGCCCGACGTGGTGCGATATTTCCGCAATCTCGGCGTGCCCTTGATCGAGGTCTATGGCCTGACCGAATCCAGCGGCATGATCTTCGGCCAGCATCCGGACCGCGTGACGGTGGGCACGGTGGGCGAGGCGATCCTGGGGGTGGATTGGCGCCTCGGCGACGCCGGCGAACTGCAGGTCCGTGGCGAAATGGTGTTCACGGGCTACTACAAGAACGAGGCGGCCACGGCCGACACGGTGCGAGACGGCTGGCTGCACACCGGGGACGTGGCGGCGGTGCGGGAAGGACGGCTGTGCATCGTCGACCGGTTGAAGGACATCATGATTACGGCCGGGGGCAAGAATCTGACGCCGTCGGAGATCGAGAACGCGGTCAAGAGCAGCCCGTACGTGAAGGAATGCGTGATCGTCGCGGATGGCCGGCGGTACGTGGCGGCGTTGATCCAGCTGGAATTCGAAACGGTGGGCAAATGGGCGGAATCGCGCCGCATCGCCTTCACGCATTTCCGCTCGCTGGCGGAAAACGCGCAGGTGCGCGAGCTGGTGGCGGGCGAGGTGGCGCGCGCCAATGCCGGGCTCGCGCCGGTGGCGCGGATCAAGCGCTTTCATTTGCTGACCAAGGAACTGGATCACGATGATGGCGAAGTGACCGCGACCATGAAGGTGCGGCGCGCCAGTATCTATCGCAGTTATGCGGACGAGATCGAACGGCTGTACGCCGAGGAGACACCGGCATGAATGAAGCAGTGATTGTGCAGGCCGTGCGCACGCCGTTCGGGCGGCGTGGCGGCTGGTGGTCGGACAGGCGCCCGGACGACCTGATGGCCGACGTGATCCTGGGCGTGCTGGGGCGCGCGGGATTGCCGGCCAGCCAGGTCGAGGACGTGTTGGTCGGCTGCGTTAGCCAGGCGGGCGAGCAGGGGGCCAATATCGGCCGCCTGGCGGCGCTGCTGGCTGGGCTGCCCGAGACGGTGCCGGGCGTGGCGCTGAACCGCATGTGCGGCTCCAGCCAGCAGGCCGTGCATATGGGTGCGCAGGCGATCGCGGCGGGCGATATGCGTTATGTGGTCGCGGGCGGGGTGGAGAGCATGAGCCGGGTGCCCATGTTCCTGGACGTGACGTTGGGGCAGCGTGAGTTCACCGGTTTCGAGTCCTTGAACCCGGGGCTGCTGCAGCGCTATCCGCTGATCCATCAGATCGAGAGCGCGGAGCGTATTGCCGAACAGTGGGGGCTGACGCGCGCCGAGCTGGACGCGTGGTCGATGCAAAGCCATGCGCGTGCCTGGGCCGCGGCCGCCGAGGGCCGGCATACGGAATTGCTGCCGGGGCCGGCGGGAACGCCGGCGCGCGACGAAGGCATCCGCGAGCGGGCCGATCCGGCCAAGGTGGCGGCGCTGGCGCCCGCGCTGCGGGCACCGGGACAGGGCAACGTGACCGCGGCCCAGGCCAGCCAGATCGCCGATGGCGCGGCTGCCGTGCTGTTGGCGGACCGGGCGGCGGCGGTGTCGGACGGCCTGACGCCGCTGGCGCGGTTCCGGGCCCGGGTGGCGCTCGGGTCGGACCCGGTGCTGCAGTTGACGGGCGTGATCCCGGCGACCGAACGCGCGCTGGCCCGCGCCGGCCTGCGCCTGCAGGACATGGACTGGATCGAGATCAACGAGGCGTTCGCCAGCGTGGTGCTGGCGTGGCAGCAGACGCTGGGCGCGGACCCGGCGCGCGTGAACCCCTGGGGCGGCGCGATTGCCCACGGCCATCCGCTGGGGGCCACGGGCGCGGGGTTGATGGCCAAGATGCTGGCCGGCTTGCGCGCCACGGGCGGGCAATTCGGGCTGCAGGTCATGTGCATCGGGCACGGCATGGCGACCGCGACCATCGTCGAGCGCTTATGAACCCGCCCGGCAAGGAAATGGCGGTGCCAGCGGGCCATGAGGAGGGCGCGGAATCGCAGCGCCGCGGCGAGGTCGTGCTGACCGCTGGACGACTGTTCCGCCAGCACGGCTACGAACGCACCACGGTGCGCGAACTGGCGCGCGCGGTGGGCTTGCAGTCGGGCAGCCTGTTCCACCACTTTCGCAGCAAAGAAGAGATCCTGGTGGCGGTGATGAACAATGGCATCCAGGAGGTGCTCGATTGCGGCAACGCGGCGCTGGCGCACTATCGCGCGCCGGCGGACCGCCTGGCGGCGCTGTTCCGGGTGCATATGTGGAGCATGCTGCACGGCGCCGGCGGCGATGCGATGAATGCGCTGGTGTACGAATGGCGCAGCCTGTCGCCGTCCAGCCAGGCCAGCGTCAAGGCGCTGAGCGACCGCTATGAGGCGATGTGGCAACAGGCGGTGGCGGCGGCGGTGGATGCCGGATTGCTGCGGGGCGATGCCCGAGTGATCAAGCGTTGCGTGCTGGGGGCGATGAACCTGACGGTGCAGTGGTACAAGCCCGGCGGGCGGTTGGCGCCTGCCGCATTCATCGATGAAATGTTGCTGGCCAGCCTGCCCACGTTGCCGGCGGACGCCGGCCGTTGGCCGCTGGCCTAGAGAGCTCGGCGCGGGGCCGCTAGGTCTGCGTCGGCCAGTAGTAGCTGTCGGGCAGGGCGCGGGCGCCGAAGATGGCCTGGCCGACCCGCACCACGGTGGCGCCTTCCTCGATGGCGATCTCGAAGTCGCCGGACATGCCCATGGACAGCTCGTCCAGCGCGATGCCGGCCGGCGCGTCCTGACGCAGCTGGTCGCGCAGGCCGCGCAGCAGGACAAAGCACTGGCGCACCCGGACGGCGTCGCTGGAAAACAGCGCCAGCGTCATCAGCCCGCGAACCTTCAAGGCCGTAAACGCAGGCAGCGCCTGGATGAAGGCGGCGGCCTCGTCCGGCGGCAGACCGTACTTGCTGGGTTCGCCCGAGGTGTTGACCTGCACGAACACATCCAGCGCGCGGCCTTCGGCCTGCAGGCGGCGGTCCAGCGCCTCGGCCACGCGCAGGCTGTCCAGGGCCTGGAATTCCGTGGCGAAACGCGCGACCAGCTTGGCCTTGTTGGTCTGCAGGTGGCCGATGACCGACCAGCGCAGATCGGTGAGATCGGACGTGCCTTCCCACTTGCGCAGGGCCTCCTGCACCTTGTTTTCTCCCAGCAGGCGGCAGCCCGCCGCATAGGCCAGCCGGATGCGCGATTCGTCCATGGTCTTGCTGACGGGCAGCAGCCGCACCTGCGACGGATCGCGTCCGGCGCGCTGGCAGGCCGCCAGGATGCGGGCCTGGATCGCGGCCAGGTTGCGTTGGAAGTCCTGCACGGTCAAGGCTTGCGGGTAGCGGCCGTGCTCGGCGTGACGGGTCTGCGTGTCGTCGTCGGCCGGCGGCGTGGCGGGGGTGGGAGCTTGCACTACTTCACCATGTCCTTGGCGATCGATGCGCCAGTGTAGCGGGACCGCCGCGGCAGGCGGCCGTTGAGCATGGCATGGGCCGCCAGGCCGATCACCAGGCCCCAGAAGGCGCCGCCGATGCCGAACAGCTTGATATTGGCGGCGGCCGCCAGGAAGGTGATCAGCGAGGCTTCCCGCGTCTTTGCGTCGGCCAGGGCGTTGGCCAGGCTGGCGCCGATAGTGCCCAGCAGCGCCAGCCCGGCCAGCGTGGTGATGAAGGTGCCGGGCAACGCCATGAACACGGCGGCCAGGGTGACGCCGAACACGCCGACCAGGATATAGAACAGGCCCGCCGCGATGCCGGCGATCCAGCGTTTGGACGGGTCTTCGTGCGATTCGCGGCCGGTGCAGATGGCGGCCGTGATCGCGGCGATATTGAAGGCGTGCGAGCCGAAGGGGGCCATCAGCAGCGAACCGAGCCCGGTGAGGGTGACGATGGGGTTGGCGCTGGTCTGGAAGCCGTCATTGCGCAACACCAGCATACCGGGCATGTATTGGCCGGTCAGGGTGATCAGGAACAGGGGCAGCGCCACGCTGAGCACAGCGTTGACAGAGAACGCGGGCATGGTGAACACCGGCGCCGCCAGGGTCAGCGTCAGGCCGGACAGATCGAGGCGGTCTTGCAGCAGCAATAGCGCCAGCCCCGACACCAGGATGCCGACCACGGCGTAGCGGGCGGTGTAGCGCTTGAGCACGACGTAGGCCAGGATCAGCCAGCCGGCCAGCAGCGGGTCCAGGGTCATGCCGCCGAAGGCGCCGATGCCGAAGGGGAGCAGGATGCCGGCCAGGAGACCCGCCGCGACGCCGGGCGGGATCAGGCGGATGACTTTCTCGAAGCAGCCCGACAGCCCCAGCAGGACGAAGGCGGCGGCCGAGATCAGGTAGGCGCCCACTGCCTCCGGATAGGGCGTGGCCGCCAGGGCCGTGACCAGGAATGCCGCTGCGGGCGTGGACCAGGCTGTGATGATCGGCTCGCGGGAGGCCCAGCTCAGGATGATGCCCGTCACCCCCACGCCAATGGAGACAGACCAGACCCATGAGGCGGTCAGCGCCGGGTCCAGCCCAGCCACCTTGGCGGCCTGGAAGACCAGGATGAAGGTGCCGCCGTAGTTGACGATGACGGAAATGAGTCCGGCGACCACGGGGTGGAGGAGATCGCGTGATCGCAGAAAGGAGGTGGGCGATGACATGGGTAGGGCGCCTCTGCGGCGTTGAAGGTCAAGGGGGAGGAAAGCGGAATCGCAAAACCGTTTTATAGTCCGGCATTGGACTATTGAGTCCCTACACTTTTTGAGCTGTCACCAGACCACATCATGAGCAAGGCATTTGCGCTGGAAACCCTGAAGATCCGCATGGGCGACGCGGATTTCCGGCTGCTGGACCTGCACCAGCGCATTCAGCGCGCGCTGGGCGCCCTGATCCTGGACGGCGCGCTGGACCCCGGGGTGAAGCTGCCGGCCACGCGCACGCTTGCGCAGTCGCTCGGGGTGGCCCGCGACACGGTCGAGAATGCCTACGTGCAGTTGCATCGCGACGGCTTCATCGCGCGGCGCAAGGGCTCGGGCAGCTACGTGTCCGACACGATCGGGGCGGAATTGCGCGGGGCCGTGCGCCGGCGCATCAAGGCCCAGGCGCGCAAGACGGTGGCGGCCGAGCCGGGCGCCGGGCTTAGCCGCCGGGGCCGCTCGATCTTCGACAGCGGCGGCGTGGCCGACCAGCAATCGATCCAGGCGTTCGCCACCGGCCTGCCCGAGACGCGGACTTTTCCCACGGATGTCTGGGAGCGCCTGCAACGCCAGGTGCTGAAGGACCATCGCGGCAATGTGCTGCTGCATGGCGACCCGCAAGGCGCCGAGCCGCTGCGCAAGGCCATTGCCACCTATCTGAACCTGGAGCGGGGCGCCAAGGTGTCGGCGCAGCAGATCGTGGTGCTGAGCAGCACGCGGCAGGCCTTGTTTCTATGCGCGCAACTGCTGGTGGATGCCGGCAAGCCGATCCTGCTGGAAAACCCCGGCTACTTCGGCGCTCGCAAGGCTTTCGAATTCGCCGAGGCCCGCATCGTGCCGATCGACGTGGACGCGCAAGGCATCCGCACCGACCTGCTGCGGGCTGACCGCAGCGGCGCCGCCTGCGTGTACGTGACGCCCTCGCACCAGTACCCCACGGGCGCGACCCTGTCGCTGGAACGCAGGCTGGACCTGACGCGCTGGGCCGGCGAGACCGGCAAGTGGATCATCGAGGACGACTACGACAGCGAGTTCCACTACGATGGTCTACCGACCGCGTGCGTGCAGGGCCTGGACAAGCATGGCCGCACGATCTACCTGGGCACGTTCAGCAAGACGCTGTTTCCCGGCCTGCGTATGGGCTACATGGCGCTGCCGGACGAGCTGGTCGGCGCCTTCAGCCGTGCGCGCAGCATTATCGACGGACATACGCCGCAGATCCTGCAACTGACCCTGGCCCGATTCATGGCGGATGGACACTACAACTCGCACGTGCGGGCCATGCGCAAGCTGTACGCGGCGCGCCGCGAGGTCATGCTGGAGGCGGTGGCCCGGCATCTGAAGGGCGTGGCGCTTGCGGCACGGCCCGAAGGCGGATTGCAGATCCCGTGCCTGCTGGAGCCGGGCTGGTCCGAGGCGGAAACGATCCGCCGGGCGGCCGCGGCCGGGGTGGCGTTACCGGGATTGAGCCGGCTGTATGCGGGGCCGCAGAAGCGGGAAGGCTGGCTATTGGGCTATGCGTCGCTGAGCGCCCATGAAATCGAGGCGGCGATGCGGCGCTTGGCTGGCGCCTTGGGCAAGGCGTGACGGGGCGTCTAGCCGCGGCGCTTGAAGAAGGCGCCGACACCGCAGGCGATGGCGATGGCCAGCAGGGCGCCCGCGATGGTGAGCAGGAAGTCGGCTTCGCCATGGTAGCCCCCGCCGGTGACGCCGCCGGCGACGCTGCCCATCCAGATCACCGCGGTGATCAGCGCGCCCGACAGGCCCAGCGCGGCGGCCAGGCATAGGGCGATGAATAGCGGCGAGCGGCGCACGGGCGCCGGGCCGGCCGTAAAGCCGGCGCGGCCGCGGCGCGGTTGCATCACCATGTAGAACAGCGCGGCAACCACCGCGGCCAGCATCAGGATCTTGAAGATCATGATGCGGCGCGCGGCTTAGTCTTCACGGCGCAGGTGCGGGAAGAGGATGACGTCGCGGATGCTGGGGCTGTCGGTGAGCAGCATGACCAGGCGGTCGATGCCGATGCCGCAGCCGCCAGTCGGGGGCATACCGTACTCCAGGGCGCGGATGTAGTCGGCGTCGTAGTACATGGCTTCTTCGTCGCCGGCGTCCTTGGCTTCGACCTGCGAGCGGAAGCGTTCGGCCTGGTCTTCGGGGTCGTTCAGCTCGGAGAAGCCGTTGGCGATCTCGCGGCCCGTCATGAACAGTTCGAAGCGTTCGGTGATGCCTTCGCGCGAGTCGGAAGCACGCGCCAGCGGCGAGACTTCGACCGGGTAGTCGATGATGTAGGTCGGGTTCCAGAGCTTGGCTTCGGCGGTTTCCTCGAACAGCGCCAGTTGCAGCGCGCCCAGGCCGGCGCGCGACAGCACGGGGCCGTCGGCATCGGCGCCCAGCTTCTTGAGTTCGGCGCGCACGAAGGCCTTGTCGTCCAGCTGCGCCTGGGTGTAGCCCGGCGCGTACTTGAGGATGGCTTCGCAGATGGTCAGGCGGTCGAACGGCTTGGACAGATCCAGTTCACGTTCCTGATAGGTCAACACCGCACTGCCGGTGGCCGAGATGGCGGCCTGGCGGATCAGTTCTTCGGTGAAGTCCATGAGCCAGCGGTAGTCCGTGAAGGCCGCGTAGAACTCCATCATCGTGAATTCCGGATTGTGGCGCGGGCTGACGCCTTCATTGCGGAAGTTGCGGTTGACTTCGAACACGCGCTCGAAGCCGCCGACGATGAGGCGCTTGAGGTAGAGCTCGGGCGCGATGCGCAGGAACATTTCCATGTCCAGCGCGTTGTGGTGCGTGACGAACGGCTTGGCCGCCGCGCCGCCCGGGATCGGGTGCAGCATGGGCGTTTCGACTTCCAGGAAGCCGGCGTTCAGCATGAACTGGCGGATGCTGCCCATGGCCTTGCTGCGCGCCTCGAAGGTGCGGCGCGTGGCGTCGGTCATGATGAGGTCGACGTAGCGCTGGCGGTAGCGCAGCTCCTGGTCGGCCACGCCGTGGAACTTGTCGGGCAGCGGGCGCAGCGACTTGGACAGCAAGCGCGCCGTGGCGGCGTGCACCGACAGCTCGCCCTTGTTGGTCTTGAAGACCGACCCTTCGACGGCGATGATGTCGCCCATATCCCATTGCTTGAACGCGGCGTAGTTGTCTTCGCCCAGCGTGCCGCGGTCCAGGTAGATCTGGATGCGGCCGGTGCTGTCCTGCAGGGTGGCGAAGCTGGCCTTGCCCATGACGCGCTTGAGCATCATGCGGCCGGCGACCTTGACGGTGACGGCGGCGGCGGCCAGGGCTTCCTGTTCCTCGCCGTCGTACTTGTCGTGCAGGGCGGCGGCGTGGGCGTCGGGGACGAAATCGTTGGGGTACGCGACCCCGGTTTCGCGCAGTTTGGCCAGCTTGGCGCGCCGTTCGGCGATCAAGCGGTTTTCATCCTGGGCGGGTGCCGGAGCGGTCGTGTGGTCGGTCATGGTCGGGATCAGTCGTAATTGCGGATGTCGTCGATTTCGGTGGTGCCGAAATCGTCGCGATCCAGGTAGGCGAGGATGCGGGAGGCCACGTTGGCGGGTGCGGACAGCTTGCCGGTGGCGTGGAAGTCCTGGAACTTGGCCAGCGCCGGGAAGCTCTTGGCGTCGCTGGCGCGGATGGCGGCCTGCATGTCGGTGTCGACGATGCCGGGGGCCAGCGCGACGATGCGCGCGCCGCCTTCGCCTTGTTCCTGCTTGACCACGCGCGAGTACATGTCGAGCGCGGCCTTGGTGGCGCAGTACACGCCCCAGCCGGCGTTGGGGTTGCGGCCCGCGCCGGACGAGATGTTGAGCACGCGGCGGTCGGCCGGCAGGTCTTCGACGGCGGCCAGGAAGCGCGCGGTCAACAGCATCACGGCGGAGACGTTCAGGTTGAAGGCGGCGGCGATGGCCGGGCCGTCGATCAGTGCGTCGGTGCCGGCCACGGGGTGTACCGTGCCCGCGTTATTGATCAGCAGGTAGCGGCGCGCGTCGCGCGGCAGGGCGCCGCAGATGCGCTGCGCGGCGGCGTCGGCCGCGGCCAGGTCCGAGAGGTCCACGGACAGCTGTTCCAGTTGCGCGCCTTGCTCGCGGGCATAGGCCGCCAGCTCGGGGTCTTCGCGGCGCGCCAGGGTGATCAGGCGCGTGCCCGGTTTGGCCAGGCCGCGCGCCATGGCGGCGCCGATGCCGCGCGAGGCGCCGGTGAGAATTGCGATGGTTTCAGACATTCGTGGACCCTCTGGGTACGGTGGGCGGAAGATGCGCGGAACTCAGACGCCTTGCTTCAGGCTGGCCTGGATGAAGGGATCCAGGTCGCCGTCCAGCACTTTCTGCGTGTTGGAGATTTCGACGTTGGTGCGCAGGTCTTTGATGCGGCTCTGGTCCAGCACGTACGAACGGATCTGGTGGCCCCAGCCCACATCGGTCTTGGAGTCTTCCAGCTTCTGCTGTTCGGCCATGCGGTTGCGCATTTCCAGCTCGTAGAGCTTGGATTTGAGCATCTGCATCGCTTCGGCGCGGTTGCGGTGCTGCGAGCGGTCGTTCTGGCACTGCACCACGATGCCGGTGGGGATGTGGGTCAGGCGCACGGCCGAGTCGGTCTTGTTGATGTGCTGGCCGCCCGCGCCGGACGCGCGGTAGGTGTCCACGCGCAGATCGGCGGGATTCACTTCGACTTCGAAGGAATCGTCGACTTCGGGGTAGACGAACACGCTGGCAAACGACGTATGACGGCCGCCGGACGAGTCGAAGGGGCTCTTGCGGACCAGGCGGTGCACGCCGGTTTCGGTGCGCAGGTAGCCAAAGGCGTATTCGCCTTCGATCTTGATCGTGGCGGACTTCAGGCCCGCGACTTCGCCTTCGGATTCTTCAAGGATTTCGGCCTTGAAGCCCTTGCGTTCGGCGTACTTGAGGTATTGGCGCAGCAGCATCGATGCCCAGTCCTGCGCTTCCGTGCCGCCCGCGCCCGCCTGGATGTCCAGGAAGCAGTTCAGGGGATCGGCCGGATTGGAGAACATGCGACGGAACTCCAGGTTTTCCAGCTTTTGCTGGAAAGCGTCGGCGTCCGATTCGATGGATTCGAGCGTGGCGTCGTCGTTGTCGGCGGCGGCCAGTTCGAAGAGCTCGTTGGAGTCGGCCAGGCCCGTGCCCAGGCCGGTGAGCGTTTCCACCACGTCTTCCAGGGCTTTCTTTTCACGGCCCAGGTCCTGGGCGTGCTTGGGGTCGTTCCAGACGGCCGGGTCTTCGAGTTCGGCGTTTACGACTTGCAGGCGTTCAGTTTTGGCATCGTAGTCAAAGATACCTCCGTAGAGCCTGTTCGCGCTCCGCGTAGTCGGCGAGGCGGGCTGCGAGCTGGTTCTGACGTTCGGCTTCCATGATGATCCTGTCTGATGACTTTTGTGCGAAACCTGGCATTTTACCGTGGTTGTGACCGGCCTGCGGGCTTGGGCAGCAAGATAGGGGACGGATTGCCAGGAAATTGTCTTCTAGGGGTTTGCGCGCAGAGGAGTAGGTTGTTCAGTTTTTTGTCAACTTCGGGATTCTAGGCTTGATGGCCGGCCCATATGTCCCCACCCAGGGGCGCGGGACCGCGCAAGATGCCGGCGACCAGCCGGCCTATCCCGTTAGAGGAGGAGACGTTGATGGAACACACTATGGCCCCCGGGGTCTCGCCGGCGATCCCGGCGGCTGAGGAGGACCGGATCTACCGCAAGGTGGGGTGGCGGCTGGTGCCGCTGTTGGTGGTTTGCTATGTCGTGGCCTACCTGGACCGCGTCAATGTGGGCTTCGCCAAACTGCAGATGTTGCAGGAGCTTCAATTCAGCGAGACGGTCTACGGCCTGGGAGCAGGGATATTCTTCATCGGGTATTTCCTGTTCGAGATTCCCAGCAACATCATTCTCCATAAAGTCGGCGCACGCGTGTGGATCGCGCGGATCATGATCACTTGGGGCATCATTTCGGCCTGCATGATGTTCGTGACCAGCGTGCACATGTTCTATTTCCTGCGCTTCCTGCTGGGTGCGGCCGAGGCCGGGTTCTTCCCGGGCATCATCCTCTACCTGACCTACTGGTATCCGGCGGCCCGCCGCGGGCGCATCACCACCTTCTTCATGACCGCCGTGCCCATGTCCGGGCTGATCGGGGGGCCGATCTCGGGTTGGATCATGAGCACCTTCCACGGCGACCACGGCCTGTCGGGCTGGCAGTGGCTGTTCTTGCTGGAAGGCATCCCGTCGGTGATCATCGGCGTGCTGGTGCTGATCTACCTGGATGACCGCATCAACAAGGCCAAGTGGCTGACGGCCAATGAAAAGGCGGTGCTGATCCGCAATATCGCGGCCGAAGAGCAGAACAAGGAAGACCCGCCGATCCGCGCCGCGCTGACCCGTCCGCGGGTGTGGGCGATGGCGCTGATCTATTTCTCGTTCGTGATGGGGCTGTACGGCGTGGGGTTCTGGATGCCGACGCTGATCAAGAGCACGGGCGTACAAAGCCCGCTGGCGATCGGTCTGTTGACCGCGGTGCCCAATCTGTTCGCGGTGATCGGCATGATCCTGATCGCGCGCAACTCCGACCGCAACCGCGAACGCCGCTGGCACGTCGCGATTCCGGCGCTGTTCGGCGCGGTGGGGCTGCTGTTCTCGGCCATCTGGAGCGGCAACACGGTATTGGCCATTCTGGCGCTGACGGTGGCCAATATCGGCATCTGCACGGTGCTGCCGCTGTTCTGGAGCCTGCCGACCGCCTTGTTGGGTGGCACGGCCGCGGCGGCCGGGATCGCGCTGATCAACTCGGTGGGCAACCTGGCCGGGTTCGTCAGCCCCTACCTGGTGGGCTGGCTCAAGGACATGACCGGCACCACCAACACGGGCCTGTACATGCTGTCCGCATGCCTGGTGGTCGGCGCGCTGGTGGCGCTGGCGCAGCCGGCCAAGCTGGTGAACAAGTAACGCGGGTGGTTTGATGCGACAAGGGCGCTTCCGCAGGGAAGCGCCCTTGTTGTTTTGACAGCGGGCGAACGCGTTGCCCTTGGCCTGGGCGGCAGGCGCTCGGGGCAGGTCCGTGGTTAATCAGCCCGCGTGTTCTATGACGAGCTGAACCGACACCATCCCGTTCCATACATTCTGCTCGAGCCGATACGCCGCCTGGATGTGCTCCGGCAGCGACTGGTCGTGGCCGAACCAGATGGCGTCAAAGCGCTGGTGGCCGCGTTCGAGCGACAGCTTCAGGTGCTTTTCGCCGACCAGGCGCTGGTTGCGCACCACGAATTCGTCCAGGAACAGCGGCGCGGCAAAGCCGGCGCCCCAGACCTGCTGTTGCAGCAGACCGGCCACTTCGGCGTTGGCGTAGCCTGATTCCAGCGAGCCGTCGGTTTCGATGACGGGCTCGAAGGTGTCGCGGCCGGTCAGTTCGCGCACGGCGGCGTCGAAGGCGGGGGCGAAGGCGGGAAAGTCGTCCTTGCCCAGCGTCAGGCCGGCCGCCATGGCGTGGCCGCCGAACTTGCGGATCAGGTTGGGGTGGCGCTTGGACACGAGATCCAGCGCGTCGCGCAGGTGCACGTCGGGAATCGAGCGGCCGGAGCCGCGGATTTCGTCGTCGCCGGCGGGGGCGAAGGCCAGGGTGGGGCGCCAGAATTTTTCTTTCAGGCGCGAGGCCACCAGGCCCACCACGCCCTGGTGCCAGCCGGGGTCGAACACGCACACGGTGGCACCGGCCGCGGCGTTGGGTTCTTCCATCGCGGCCAGCGCCTGCTCGCGCATTTCGGCTTCGATGCTGCGGCGTTCGCGGTTGATGTTGTCGAGTTCGCGCGCCATTTCCAGTGCCTGCGCCTCGTCGTCGGTGGTCAGGCAGGCGATGCCCAGGCTCATGTCGGCCAGGCGGCCGGCGGCGTTGATGCGCGGGCCCAGGGCAAAGCCCAGGTCAAAACCGTTGGCGGCGCGGGGCTCGCGGCCGGCCACGGCGAACAGCGCACGCAGGCCCGGCTGCAGGCGGCCGCTGCGCATGCGTTGCAGGCCCTGCGTGACCAGCAGGCGGTTGTTGGCGTCCAGTTTGACCACGTCGGCCACAGTGCCCAGCGCGACCAGATCGGACAGGGCGTCCAGACGCGGGCCGCCGTCGGCCGCGTAGACGCCGCGGCGGCGCAGCTCGGCGCGCAGCGCCAGCATCATATAGAAGATGACGCCCACGCCGGCCAGGTTCTTGGACGGAAAGCCGCAGCCTGGCTGGTTCGGGTTGACGATGGCCAGCGCGTCGGGCAGCGTGTCGCCCGGCAAGTGGTGGTCGGTGATCACCACGCCGATGCCGGCGTCGTTGGCGGCGGCCACCCCGTCCACGCTGGCGATGCCGTTGTCGACCGTGATGATGATGTCGGGCTTGCCGCTGCGGTGGCGGCAGGCCAGTTCGACCACGGCGGGCGACAGGCCGTAGCCGGTCTCGAAGCGGTTGGGCACCAGGAAGTCGACGTCGGCGCCCATGGCGGACAGGGCGCGCAGGCCGACGGCGCAGGCGGTGGCGCCGTCGCAGTCGTAGTCGGCGACGATCAGGAGCTTCTTGCCAGCCTGGATGGCATCGGCCAGCACGCCGGCGGCATGCGCCGAATGCGTCAGGCCGGCCGGCGGCAGCAGCGACGGCCACGCCAGCTTGGTCTGGTCGGGATGGGTGACGCCGCGGGCCGCCCACAGGCGCGCCAACAGCGGGTGGATGCCCGAGGCTTCCAGGGCGTGGCAGGCGGACAGGTCGGCCCGGCGGATGGTTAAGCGGGGTGAGACCACCAGGCGCTCCAGTTTTTCTTGGGGGCGGGCAGCAAGCCGAGCAGGCCCCCGCGCGGTTTCAGGGTCAGGGCGGCGCTGCGGTCGTCGCCCAGCAGCAGCAGTTCGGCGGGCGCGCCGGGCAGGCCGTTGGCGCCGGCCAGCGGCCGCAGTTGCTGCGTGTCGAGTTCGGCCAGGGCGTCGAGCCAGGCGGCCCAGTCGCCGGCGCGTTGCGGGCCGTCGAGCGCAGTCAGGATGTGCGCCGGGCCGGTTGCTGGACGCGGGATCCAGGGCGTGCCGCCGCCGTACAGCCACAGGGCATTGACGGGCGGCAGGCCGCGCGCGGCGCGGGTGTCGTTGACCGGGTGTTCGTGCCAGGCCATCTGGATTTCATTGAGCAGGCGGCGCCACGGGCGGGTTTCGGTGTCCTGGCGCCACCAGTCGTTCAGGCGCTGGCCGGCCACCGCCAGCGGGCTGGCGGTCTGGGGCCGCAGGCCTTCGGGCAGTTGCAGGCGCCAGCGCGCCGCGGACAAGGGTTCGACCGAAAAGCCGGTGCCTTCGAACAGGGGGCGGGCGGTGTCGAGCAGGGCGGCGGTTTCATCGTCGCGCAGGTCCATCAGGGCCGGGTCGAGCAGTGTGGCCTGGTCGGTGCCCAGGGCCAGATGGACCAGCTCGGCCAGCCAGACCGGCTCGCCGCCGTGTTGTTCGGCAGCCAACAGCGGGCCCAGCCCGGCGCCTTGCAGCAGGCCGGATTCGGCGGCGTAACCTGCCTGGTTCAGCTGCCAGGATTCGAAGGGCGTACAGCCGTAGGCGCGGATGTCGTGGGCTTGCACCCGGGCGGCGCCGGCCTGCAGCCAGCGGTGCAGCGTGGGCGCGCGCTGGGGCAGCAGTTTGGCCAGTTCGGCGGCAACGGGAAGGGCGGGCAAGGCGCCCGGAATGACGATCAGCATGGCCGCGATTGTAGTCGCTGGCCGCCCGGGGAACTAAGGCCGGCCCCGATTGCCATACGTTGACACGGCTGGTCGTCCATTCCCACATCCGCGGGGCGGTTTTCCAGCCGGTTAATGCCATAATGCGCACGTGCTGAAAATACCCTACGAACTCTGGATTGGCGCCCGCTATGCCGGGTTGGCCCGAATCCGCCAGCGACGCGGACGCCGCGATCGCTTCATCTCTTTCATCGCTGCCAGTTCCATGGCCGGCATCGCGCTGGGCGTTGCCGCCTTGATCGTGGTGCTGTCGGTCATGAATGGCTTCCAGAAAGAGGTCCGCGACCGCATGCTGTCGGTGCTGCCGCACATCGAGCTCTACATTCCCGGCGCCGCGCCCGAGCGCGTGCTGGAGCAATGGCAGCAATTCTCCGACGCGGCCAAGCGCAACCCGGAGGTCAAGGCCGGCGCGCCCTTCGTGGCAGCGCAAGGCATGCTGGTGCGGGGGCAGGCGCTGCGCGGGGTCCAGGTGCGCGGCATCGATCCGGGCACCGAGGGCAACGTATCCGACCTGCCACGCCAAATGGTGTCGGGCAAGCTCACCGACCTGAAACCGGGTGGCTTCGGCGTGGTGCTGGGCAACGAACTGGCCGATGGCCTGGGCGTGAAGCTGGGCGACACGTTGCTGATGATGGCGCCGCAGGGTTCCATCAGCCCGGCCGGTTTTGCGCCGCGCATGCGCCAGTTCACGGTAGTGGGCGTGTTCTCGTCGGGCCACTATGAATACGATTCGTCGCTGGCCTTCGTGGACAACGACGATGCCGCCAAGGTCTTCCGCGACAGCGGCACCGCCGGGGTGCGCCTGCGCATCGCCGACATGCAGAAGGCGCCCGAAGTGGCCGCCGAGCTGCGCAAGGTACTGCCTCCGTACGTCATGGCCAGCGACTGGTCGCGCAACAACCGCACCTGGTTCGCGGCCGTGCAGACCGAAAAACGCATGATGTTCCTGATCCTGGCGCTGATCGTCGCGGTGGCGGCGTTCAACCTGCTGTCGTCGCTGGTGATGGCCGTCAAGGACAAGCAATCGGACATCGCCATCCTGCGCACCCTGGGCGCGGGGCCGGGCGAAGTGGCGCGCATCTTCCTGGTGCAAGGCGCCCTGATCGGCGTGATCGGCACCTTGCTGGGCGTGGTGGGCGGCATCGTCATCGCCTACAACGTCGATGTGATCGTGCCGTTCATCGAACGTCTGCTGGGCGTGCACTTCCTGCCGCGCGAGGTCTATTTCATCAGCGCCTTGCCCTCGGACCCGCAGGTGGGCGACATCGTCATCATCGGCCTGACTTCCCTGGTGCTGTCGCTGCTCGCGACCTTGTACCCCAGCTGGCGCGCGTCGCGCTTGCAACCTGCTCAGGTGCTGCGCCATGATTGATACCCTGACCCCGGCGCTGCAGGCCGACAACATCGTCAAGGTCTACGACGAAGGCCCCGCCCGCATCGAGGTGCTGAGCAACGTCACCCTGACGGTGGCGCGCGGCGAAATGGTCGCCATCGTGGGCGCGTCCGGTTCCGGCAAGAGCACCTTGCTGCACATCCTGGGCCTGCTCGACATGCCCACCAGCGGCTCGGTATCGGTGGATGGCCAGTTGGCCATCGGCCTGTCCGAAGCCCGCAAGAGCGCGGTGCGCAACCGCAGCCTGGGCTTCGTGTACCAGTTCCACCACCTGTTGCCGGAATTCTCGGCGCTGGACAACGTGGCCATGCCGCTGATCGTGCGCCGCGAGAATCGCGACAAGGCGCGCGAGGCCGCGCGCGAGGTCCTGGGCCTGGTCGGGCTGGCGGCGCGCGAGGGCCACTACCCGGGCCAGTTGTCGGGCGGGGAACGCCAGCGCGTGGCGCTGGCGCGCGCGCTGGTGACGCGCCCGGTGTGCGTGTTGGCCGACGAACCCACCGGCAACCTCGACCGTCATACCGCGCACAATATGTTCGAGCTGCTGACCCGGGTCAACAAGGAATCCGGCACGGCGTTCGCCATCGTGACCCACGACCCCGAACTGGCTGCCCGCGCCGACCGTCAACTGCTGATGGAAAACGGCCGCCTGGTGTAAGGCTTGCCAGGGCTGACACGCCCGTATCCGCCCGCCCCGCGGCGGGTGGATAATCAGGGCGAGGAGACCGCGCCCATGCTGATCGACACCCATTGCCACCTGGATGCCGCCGAGTTCGATGCCGACCGCCAGCAGGTCGCCGACGACGCGTGCGCGGCGGGTGTCCAGGCCATCGTCATCCCCGCCGTCGAGCGCGCCAACTTCGCCGTGGTGCGCGAGCTGGCTCCGCGGGTCGCCGGCGGCGCCTACGCGCTGGGCATTCATCCGCTGTATGTGCAACGCGCGTCGGACGCGGATCTGGATGCGTTGCGCGACGCCGTCAAGGCAGCCATGGGCGATCCGCGTTTCGTGGCCATCGGCGAGATCGGGCTGGACTTCTTCGTGCCCGAGATCGCCTCAGGCGAACCGCGGGAGCGTCAAGAACACTTCTATGCCGTCCAGCTGGCGCTAGCCGCCGAGTTCAGGCTGCCCGTGCTGCTGCACGTGCGCAAATCCCAGGACATCCTGCTGAAGCATCTGCGCCGCCATGACCGCATCGGCGGCATCGCACATGCGTTCAACGGCAGCGCCCAGCAAGCCCAGGCCTTTGTCGACCAGGGGTTCGCGCTGGGCCTGGGGGGCGCGATGACGTACGAGCGGGCCTTGCAGATCCGCCGTCACGCCACTGAGGTGGGCTTGCATCACCTGGTGCTGGAAACCGATGCCCCGGACATCCCGCCGGCCTGGCTGCACCCGCCCCAGCGGCGCAACCGGCCGGGCGAACTGCCCCGCATCGCCCAGGTGCTGGCGGACCTGCGCGGCATCTCGGCAGGGCAGGTGGCGCATGCGACGACGGCCAATGCCTTGCGGGTATTGCCACGCCTGTCGGCGGCCATTCTGGCTGACGGCGACTGAAAAGCTGTCCCTGTTTGATAGTGATCAAAGCACGACGTTGTCGTGCGGATGCATCATTTTTGCCTGAAATTTTGTAATTCTGTCTGATTGCTGAATAAATTCTGACATTTAGTTGAATCAATGAATAGCAATAACTATCATTGCGGTTCCTAAAAAATCAGAACGTTGTTGTGGAGCTTGCCGCGGGGCTGGCTCCCAGGAATCCCATGAAAAAGACAGAAACGGCTGTAGCCACCGCCGGAGGTACCGGCTCGTCCACGATTTATGCGGCCATGTGCGGCGCACTGATGTCGCCCGGGCTGGTCCTGGCGCAAGGTAGCGCCGCGCCGGGCGCGGTGCACCAGTTGTCGCCGGTGCACGTGCAGGGGCAGGCGGTGAGCGACGGCTATGAAGCCAACGTGGCCTCGTCGCCCAAGATGACGGCGCCCTTGCTGGACACGCCGCGGTCGGTCACCGTCATCACCGAGCAACTGATGCGCGACCGCGCCGCGACCTCGCTGATGGATGTGCTGCGCACGGCGCCCGGCATCACGTTCGGCGCCGGCGAAGGCGGCACCCCGACCGGCGACCGGCCGTTCATCCGCGGCTACGAGGCCAGCACCGACATGATGGTGGACGGCATGCGCGACCTGGGCCGCTTCTCGCACGAGACCTTCAACCTGGAATCGGTCGAGATCCTGAAGGGGCCCAGCTCGGCCTATTCGGGCCGCGGGTCGACCGGCGGCAGCATCAACCTGGTCAGCAAGAGCCCCAAGCTCGAGGATTTCGTCGAAGGCTCTGTGGGCTATGGCACGGACAACAACTGGCGCCTGACCGGCGACGCCAACTGGGCGTTCAGCGAAAGCTCGGCGTTCCGCCTGAACGTGATGAAGCAGGGCGGCGACGTCCCCGGCCGCGACCATGTCGAAACAGACCGCTGGGGCGTGGCGCCGTCGTTTGCCTGGGGGCTGGGCACGCCCACCCAGGTGACCCTCAGCTACTACCATCTGCAGAACGACGACACGCCCGACCTGGGCATTCCGTTCAAGAACGAATCCCGGCCCGACCGCCTGACGCCGCCCAAGGTGGACCGCGACAACTACTACGGCCTGACCGGCCGCGACTATCGCAAGAACCAGGCCGACATGGGTACGCTGATGGTCGAGCACAAGTTCAACGACACGCTGAAGCTGCGCAACGGCACGCGCTACAGCGAATCGCGCAACGAGTATGTCATGACGCGCCCGTCGTTCGACAATTGCGCGGCCCGCATCGGCGGCCGGCCCAACCGCGCCTATGGCGTGGCGCCGTGCTCGAACGAAGCGTCCGGCCTGCAGATCAGCAAGGCGCTGCGCACGCTGAACCAGACCAACCGGTCCTTCATCAACCAGACCGACCTGTTCGGCGAATTCACCACGGGTTCCATCCGCCACAGCTACGCGGCGGGCCTGGAATACAGCACCGAGAAGATCATCAAGCGCGACGGCATTGCCCGCGGCGGCTTTGACCGAACGCTGCTCGATGACCTGTACCGCCCGAATCCGAACCAGGCCTACACCGGCAGCCTGGGCTGGGGCCCGAAGTACGACGCGGCCAAGACCAGCACGCGTGCGGCCTACGTGTTCGACACGATCAAGTTCAGCGAGCAGTGGGAGACCAACGTCGGCCTGCGCTACGACAACTACCGCGTATCCAGCGGCGGGGCCGAGCGCACCGATGACATGTGGAACTACCAGCTGGGCCTGGTCTACAAGCCGGCGCCCAATGGCAGCATCTATGTGTCGTACGGCACCTCGTCCAACCCATCCGGCGAAACGGCCGGGCAGTCGGGCGGCGCGGACGGCGCGGCGGGCGGACGCCTGACCGCGGCCACTGCGGCGCTGGCGCCCGAAAAGAGCCGCAGCATCGAGCTGGGCACCAAGTGGGACCTGTTCGACGAGCGTCTGTCGCTGACCGGCGCGGTGTTCGAGACCCGCAAGACCGACGCGCGTTCGGCCGATCCGCTGACGGGCGACATCACCTTGGCGGGCAGCAACCGGGTGCGCGGCGTGGAACTGAGCGCGGCCGGCTCCATCACACCCAAGTGGCAAGTATGGGCGGGCTACAGCTACATGGATCCGAAGGTCACGAACTACACGAGCGGCGGCACGGACTTCAGCGGCAAGCAGATGAAGTTCATCGCGCGCCAGAGCGCCAGCCTGTGGACCACCTACAAGTTCCTGCCGGAATTGACGGTGGGCGCGGGCGCGACCTACACCGGCAAGCGCTACGTGGATGATGCCAACGTCTACCGGTTGCCTTCGTACTGGCGCTACGATGCCATGGCCGCCTACCAGTTCAACAAGAACTTCGGCTTGCAGCTGAACCTGAACAACCTGACCGACGAAACGATCTACGAGGCGTCGCACGTGGGCCTGTTCAGCTATGTGGCGCCGGGCCGCTCGGCCATGCTGACCGCGACGTTCCGCTACAACTGAGTGGAGCAGACGGCGTCCTGGGACGCCGCTCGCGGCAGTTCGATGCGCACGCTCAACCCTTGCGGCGAGGCGTTGCGCGCCGATATCCGGCCCTTGTGCGCGGCCACTGCCGCGCGGGCGATGCTCAGGCCCAGGCCGGCGCCGCCCGCCGCGCCGGCGGCGACGGCGGTGCTTTGGTAGAACGGCTCGAACAGGTAGGCCAGTTCCTTTTCGGGTACGCCGGGGCCGCTGTCGTCGATTTCCAGGCAGGCCTCGCCGGCATCGGCCAACAGGCGGATGTGGATGGTGCCGCCGGCCGGGGTAAAGCGCAGGGCGTTGCGCAGCACATTTTCGATGGCGCTGGCCAGGCTGTCGCGGTCCGCGGCCACGTGCAGCGGCGCCGGGCGGGTCCAGCCGATGCGCAATTGGCGATCGCCCGCTTCGAAGCGGGCGTCCTGCACCACATCGTCCACGACTTCGGCCAGATCCAGCGTATCGGTCGGCGAGGGCAGCGCGCCCATGCGGGCCAGCCTCAAGGTGCTGCCCACCAACGCGTCCAGCCGTTCGCATTCGCGTTCAATGCGGTCCAGCTGCAAGTCCTGGCGCTCGTCCTTGCGGCGCGCCAGTTCCACGCCCAGGCGCAGGCGAGCCAAGGGCGAGCGCAGCTCGTGCGCGATGTTGCGCAGCAGCTGTTCGCGGGTGTCGACCAGGGCCTGCAGGCGGCCGGCCATGGCGTTGAAATCGCGCGCCAGCAGGCCCAGTTCATCCTTGCGTTTCGATAGCTTGGCGGGCGTGCGGGTATCCAGCCGTCCGGCAGAGAGCGTGCGCGCGGCCAGGCGCAATTGGCCCAGCGGCGCGGCGATGTGACGGGTCAACGCCCAGCAGAAGGGCGCGGTCACGGCCAGCGCGAACAGCAGCAGCGCCAGCGTGACCGGGGTCAGGCCCAGCACTTCCCAGTGCGAGGAGTCGTACGGCAGGAACAGCATCAGCAGTTCCGTGCGGTCGGGCAGCACCAGCAATTGCGGATCCCACCATGACACGCGCAGGGTGGATGGATCGGCAGGCAGGTCCAGCGCCGCGATCAGATTGGCCTCGTGCGAAGCGCGGAAGGCGATCAGCCAGTCATGCAGGCGGGTGGGCAGGGGCCGTCCCAGGATGTCCTGGTCTTGCGTATCGACCACGTAGATCTTGAGCGCCGAGTAACGGCTGTCCATCGCCTCGAGCCAGCGGCGCAGGCCGGCGGCGCCCTCGGTCCGCGTGATCTGGGCCGCGTCGCGCGTCAGGTTGCCGGGGTTCAGGCCGTCCAGCGAATCGACGCGGTACCACGCCACCGCCGCGGTCAGCATCATGCCGCAGACCATGATGACGGCCATGGCGCCCCAGAAGGTCAGGAAGGCCCGCCAGAAAAGCGAGCGGATGGGCAGCCAGGCCATCAGGCCGCGCCCGCCAGCACATAGCCCAGGCCGCGCAGGTTGCGAATGGCGGGCGCGTCGCCGGCGTGGTCCAGCCGCAGCTTCTTGCGCAGGCTGCTGATGTGGGTATCGATGCTGCGGTCGTAGCGATCGGCCGCGCGGCCCAGTGCATACAGGCTGATCTGTTCGCGCGCTACGACTTGGCCGGGCGCGCGCATCAGGATTTCCAGGATGCGTTGCTCGGCGCCGGTCAGCAGCACTTCCTGCGCGCCCAGCCGGGCGCGGCCGGTGGCCGCATCCAGCGACAGCGCGCCGACGTTGAGCGCGGCAGCCGGCTCCTCGGGCTTTTCCTCGAAGCGGCGCAGCACCGCGCACATGCGCGCCTTGAGCTCGCGCGGGCTGAAGGGTTTGGCCAGGTAATCGTCCGCGCCCAGTTCCAGCCCCAGCACGCGGTCGGTCTCGCCGCCATGGGCCGTGAACATGATGACAGGACGGCGCGAGGTCTGGCGCAGGCGCCGCAGCAGGTCCAGGCCGTTGCCGTCGGGCAGCATCAGGTCCAGCAGGATCAGGTGGTAGCTGTCTTGCAGGGCCAGGGGCAAGCCCTGGGCGCAGTTGTGCGCCAGCGTCAGTTCGAGATGACTGGGTTCGAGGTATTCACGCAGCATCAGCGCCAGGTCGACGTCGTCGTCGATCAACAGGATGCGGCGCGTCGTCAATGGGGTAGGTATGGACATGCGCTTGGGGTCTGTTGCCGCCGGCAGCATGGCGGGTCGCCGGCAGCCGGAGTGTCAAGAAGTGCGAAGAAGATAAAAGTTGAGGAAAGCGTGTTGCAGGCTCCCGAACCCCTCAATTCTAATATGAGAATAGTTTTCATTAAAAATACGAAGCAGGCAGTGGCGCCGCGCACGGGGCGCGGCGGCGGTCTGGGACGGGAGAGTTTGAAACATGAGCAGCATCGATCTGGCCGCGCGCCGCGCATTCGGCCCGCGTACCCGCCTGGCCGCCGCGTTGTGCGCGGCGGGCCTGGGCATGGGCCAATCGGCCTGGGCGCAGTCGGCGGAACCCGCCGCGCCCAAGATCATGGACACCGTGGTGGTGACGGCCAGCGGCTACGAACAACAGATCCAGGACGCGCCGGCGTCGATCAGCGTGATCACGCGCCAGGACCTGGAAAAGAAGTTCTACCGCGATGTGACCGATGCACTCGTGGAAGTGCCCGGCGTGGTGGTGACCGGCGGCGGCGACCGCCAGGACATCAGCCTGCGCGGCATGGGCCCGAAGTACACGCTGATCCTGATCGACGGCAAGCGCCAGAATTCGCGTGAAACGCGCACCAACTCGGATTCGAGCGGCGTGGAGGGCGGCTGGACGCCGCCGATCTCGGCCATCGAACGCATTGAAGTGGTGCGCGGGCCGATGTCGTCGCTGTACGGGTCAGATGCCATGGGCGGGGTGATCAACATCATCACCCGCAAGGTCCCCAGCGAGTGGGGCGGCGAAATCCGCATGGACACCACCATCCAGGAAAGCAGCAAGTCGGGCGATATCTACCAGGGCAACTTCTACCTTGCCGGCCCGATCAAGAACGACTTGCTGGGCCTGCAGATCTACGGCCAGGCGACGCAGCGCGACGAAGACAAGATTATCGACGGCTACCGCAAGCGCAATGCCTCTAACATCACCGCCAAGCTGGCGCTGACGCCCAATCGCGACCACGACATCGTGCTGGAGGCCACTTCCAGCCGCCAGAAATACGAGAACACGCTGGGCAAGACGGTGGCGCCGCTGCCGCCGGGCGTGGCGTGCCCGCGCACCGGCTGCCCGGCCTCGTCTGAAACCGACTACCGCAGCAACAAATGGGCGCTGTCGCACACCGGCCGCTGGGGCTGGGCCGTGTCGGACAGCTACGTGCAGCAGGAAGAGTTCGACAACCGCTCGCGCCAGATGAAGATCAAGAACCTGGACCTGCAGACCAGCTGGTCGCTGCCGCTGGGGTCGCACATGCTGACGTTGGGCGGCAGCTACCTGTCGCAGCGCCTGACGGACCAGACCGGCAACCAGCTTGCCGGCGGCCCGAGCAGGGTGGACCGCTACCAGTGGGCCGTGTTCGCCGAAGACGAATGGCGCCTGACCGACAGCTTCGCCCTGACCGGTGGCCTGCGCATGGACCAGGACGAGAACTTCGGCAGCCACTTCAGCCCGCGCCTGTACGGCGTGTGGCACATGGCCGAGCGCTGGACCCTGAAGGGCGGCGTTTCCACGGGCTTCCGGGCACCCGACCTGCGCCAGACCGTGGCCGGCTGGGGCCAGGTCAGCCGGGGCGGCAACATGTACGGCAATCCGGACCTGACGCCGGAAAAATCGGTGACCGAGGAAATCGGCCTGCTGTATGACGACGGCGAGGGCTTCAATGCTGGCCTGACGCTGTTCAACAACAACTTCAAGGACAAGATCACCCGCGTCGCGTGCCCGCTGTCGCAGTGCACCGACGGCCCCAACCAGTTCGGCGCCAACCCCACCACCTACATGAACGTGGACAAGGCGGTGTCGCGCGGCGTGGAGGCCAGCATGAAGCTGCCGCTGGGGCGCGATTGGTCCATGACCAGCAGCTACACGTTCACCAAGTCCGAGCAGAAGTCCGGCCAGTACGCCGGCCAGCCGCTGAACCAGCTGCCCAAGCACCTGTTCACCACCACCGTGAACTGGCGGGCGTCCGATGCGCTGGAAGCGTGGGCCCGCGTGAACTACCGCGGCAAGGAAAGCCAGCCGATCACGGGGCCGTCGTCGTCGTCGCTGGTGGCGCCGTCCTACACCTTCGTGGACCTGGGCGGCTCCTATGCGGTCAACAAGAAGGTGTCGGTCTACGCCGGCATCTACAACCTGTTCGACAAGCAGGTCGCCTACGACGATTACGGCTACGTGGAAGACGGCCGCCGCTATTGGCTCGGCGTAGGCGTGAAGTTCTAAGCCCGCGGGGGGCAACACCAGCGGGCACCGCCCAGAAGGCCGTGCGCGCGCAATATCCAGAGGTAATGATGATGATGACGATGCAAGCAGATGCGGGACGCGCAGGCCGTTGGTTGGCACGCGCCGGGGCGGTGCTGGCCCTGAGCGCGGCCAGTGCGGTATGCGCGGCCCAGACCGTGCCGGTCAAGCATGCGCGCGGTGAAACCGCCGTGCCGCAGAATCCGACCAAGACCGTGGTGCTGGACCTGGCCGTGCTGGATACCCTGCACGCGCTGGGCGTGGACGTGACCGGCGTGCCGACGGCCGCCAAGCTACCGCCGCAACTGAGCCAATACGCCGACAAGCGCTACCTGAAGGTCGGCAGCATGTTCGAGCCGAACTACGAAGTGATCCACGCGGCCGCGCCGCAGGTCATCTTGGTGGCCGGGCGCTCGGCGCCCAAGTACGACGAACTGGCCAAGCTGGCGCCCACGGTGGACCTGACAGCCGACGCCAAGGACCTGGTGGGCAGCGTCGTGCGCAACACCGGGACGCTGGCTGCCATCTACGGCAAAGAGGCGTTGGCCAAGCAAAAGCTGGATGTGCTGCGCGCGTCGATCGCGGCGCTGCACGGCCAGGCCGCCAAGGCGGGCACCGGCCTGATCGTGCTGACGACCGGCGGCAAGATGAGCGCCTACGGCCCGGGTTCGCGCTTTGGCGTGATCCACGACGCCTTTGGCATCGCGCCGGCAGCCAAGGATCTGAACGTGTCGAACCACGGCCAGGCGATTTCGTTCGAGTTCATCGCCCAGACCGATCCGGACTGGCTCTTCGTGATCGACCGCGATGCGGCGATCGGCCGCGAAGGCACGTCGGCCCAGCGCATGTTGGACAACGACCTGATCCGGCCGACCAAGGCCTGGAAGAACCAGCGCGTGGTCTACCTGAACGGCTTCAATTGGTATCTGCTGGGCAGCGCCGGTTTGACCGCCATGCAGCAGAACGTGGACGACATCGCCCGCGCGTTGTCGGCGGCGAAGTAAGCCCATGGCGCGCATGATGAGGGCGGGCGGGTGAAGGCTGGCGGGGCGATCAAGGGCTGGGCGGGATTGGCGACGTTGCTGCTGTTGCTGCTGGGGCTGTGCGCGGCCAGCGTCAGCCTGGGGGCAGGCTCGTTCTCGTTCGCCGCGCTGACCGGCGGGCCGGACGCCGAGCGCGCCTGGCGCCTGCTGCTGGTCAGCCGCGTGCCGCGCACGCTGGCCTTGCTGCTGGCGGGTATGTCGCTGGCGGTGGCCGGGCTGATCATGCAGATGCTGGTGCGCAACCGCTATGTCGAGCCCACCACCGCCGGCACGGTGGAATCGGCCACGCTGGGCATCCTGGCCGTGACGCTGCTGGCGCCGGACACGCCGGTGATCGGCAAGATGTTGACGGCCACGGCGTTCGCGCTGGCGGGCACGCTGCTGTTCCTGGCGTTGTTGCGGCGCGTGCCCTTGCGCACGCCTTTCATCGTGCCGCTGATCGGCCTGATCCTGGGCGGCGTGATCCACGCGGTGACCACTTTCGTGGCCTACCGCTACGACCTGCTGCAATCGCTGCACGCCTGGACCACCGGCGATTTCTCGGGCGTGCTGCGCGGCCGCTATGAACTCTTGTGGCTCGGCTTCGGCCTGGCCGCGGCGGCTTACCTGGCGGCCGACCGCTACACGGTGGCCGGCATGGGGCGTGAGTTCGCCGCCAACCTGGGCCTGAACCACGCGCGGCTGACGCTGGTTGGCTTGCTCATCGTGTCGGCGATTTCCGCCGTGGTGGTGGTGACGGCGGGTGGCATCCCGTTCCTGGGCCTGATCGTGCCTAACGCCGTCAGCCTGATGCTGGGCGACAACATGCGGCGGTCGATTCCCTGGGTGGCGGTGCTGGGCGGCGTCTTCGTGCTGGCCTGCGATATCATCGGCCGCCTGGTGATCCACCCCTACGAGATTCCGCTGGGCACAGTGGTGGGCGTGGTCGGCAGCGTTCTGTTCCTGTGCTTGCTGCGCAGCCGCAGGGGGCGCCGTGGCTGACGCCGTCTTGCGCGCCTTGGCGCCGCGTTCGCCCCAGGCCTGGCGCCTGGCCCTGCTGGCCGTGGCCGCGCTGGTCTGCATCGGCGGCTTCATGACGCTGGGCGCCAACGGCAAGTGGTCGTTCGTGCTGCCATTTCGCGGCGGCAAGCTGGCGGCGATGCTGCTGGTGGCGTACGCCGTCGCGGTGTCGTCGGTGCTGTTCCAGACGATAACCCACAACCGCATCCTGACGCCCGCCATCATGGGCTTTGATTCGCTGTACCTGCTGATCCAGTCGGTGGTGGTGTTCGGCTTTGGCCAGATGGCCGGCGCGGTGAATCATCCGGTGGCGGCCTTTGCGCTGGAAGTGTGCGCCATGACGGCGTTTGCCTGCCTGCTGTTCCGGTGGTTGTTCACGGACGCGGTGCGAAGCCTGCATTTGATGATGCTGGTGGGCATTATCTTCGGCCTGCTGTTTCGCAGCCTGTCCAGCTTTGTGGTGCGGCTGATCGACCCGAATGAATTCCTGGTGCTGCAGGACCGCATGTTCGCCAATTTCAATACGGTGCGCACGGGCCTGTTGCCGATCGCGCTGGCGGCGGTGGCGGCGGCAACATGGCTGGTCTGGCACATGCGCCGGCGCTACGACGTGCTGGCGCTGGGCCGCGAGATATCCCTGAACCTGGGCGTGGACTACCGTCGCACGTTGTTGCTGACGCTGGCGGCGATCGCGGTGCTGGTGTCGGTGTCCACGGCGCTGGTCGGGCCGGTGACCTTCTTCGGCCTGCTGGTCAGCAACCTGGCGTACCAGGCGATGGGGTCGGACAGGCACCGCCATACCGTGCCGGCCGCGGTGCTGCTGAGCGTGATCTTCCTGGTGGGCGGCCAGACGTTGCTGGAACGGGTGCTGGGTTTGAGCACGACCGTCAGCGTGGTGATTGAATTCGTGGGCGGAGTGATGTTCCTGGCCCTGATCTTGCGCAGGGGACGCCAATGATCGATATCCAGCAAGTCAGCAAGCAATACGATAGCAACGTGGTGGTCGACCAGGTGACGCTGGCGCTGCCGGCGGGCGGCGTGACCGCCATCATCGGCCCCAACGGCGCTGGCAAGTCGACGCTGCTGTCGATGATCAGCCGCCTGCTGCCGACGTCGGCCGGCCAGATCCAGGTCGACGGCCTGGACGTTACCCGGACCGACAGCCGCGAGCTCGCGCGGCGCCTGTCCATCCTGCGGCAGGACAATCACCTACCGCTGCGCCTGACGGTGCGCGACCTGGTGGCGTTCGGCCGCTATCCGCACAGCGGCGGGCGGCTGACGCTGGACGACAAGGTCCACATCGACCGCGCCATCGCCTATCTGGACCTGGAACCCTTGGCGGACCGCTACCTGGACGAGATGTCCGGCGGCCAGCGCCAACGCGCCTTCGTGGCGATGGTGTTGTGCCAGGACACGCGCTACGTGGTGCTGGACGAGCCGCTGAACAGCCTGGACATGAAGCACGCGGTAGCCATGATGGGCACGCTGCGGCGCGCCGCCGATGAATTGGGCAAGACGGTGGTGCTGGTGCTGCATGACATCAACTTCGCCTCGGTCTATTCGGATCGCATCGTGGCGATGAAGGCAGGCAGGGTGGCGCACCATGGCACCCCGGCCGAACTGATCCGGCCCGAGGTGCTGGGCGCCTTGTACGAGCTGCCGATCGACGTGCACGAGATCGGCGGCAAGCGCATCTGCGTGTACTACCGCTGAACGGGCGTGGTTGCGGCGGCGTTTGTCCCCGCCGCCGCTTGCCCGCGCCCGACGCAGGGGGAGCGCGCAGCTCGGTGGTGCCCGGAACGGTGACAACCGACGTCGCGCCCGCGTGCCATGCACAAGCTGAAAAGCATCTGAATTAGACGGGTGTCTTATTTATCGTGGCCTGCCGACAACGAAACGATAAAACGATTGCGACAGATTCTCATTGTCAAGAGAATGGCGAATCCTTTCATTTCAAACGACTTCAGAAAGACCTCGCTGGCCATGCACGCCCCTCGCTCCCTCTCTGCCGCCTTGCTTGCCCTGGCGCCCCTGGCCGCCTCGGCCCCCGCCCACGGCCAAAGCGCCGCGCCCACCGCCACCTTGCCCGCCATCAGCGTCACGGGGCAGGCGGACACCGAACAGAGCTACAACCCGCCGGCGTCCACCAGCGCCACCAAGATCGATGCCCCGCTGCGCGACATTCCGCAGACCGTGAACGTCGTGCCGGCGCAAGTGCTGCGCGACCAGCACGCGATGTCGGTGCAGGACGCGCTGAAGAACGTGCCGGGCGTCAGTTTTTCCACCGGCGACGGCCAGCGCGACCAGGTGTCGATCCGCGGCTTCACCGCCATCGCCGACCAGTTCGTCGACGGCTTCCGCGACGACGCGCTGTACTACCGCGACCTGTCCAACGTCGAGCGCATCGACGTGATCAAGGGCCCGGCGGCGGTGCTGTACGGCCGTGGCTCGTCGGGCGGCCTGATCAACCGCGTCACCAAGAAGCCGGGCGAGGACATCTCGCAGGTGGGCCTGAGCTACGGCTCGTGGAATGACCGCCGGCTGGATGTGGACCTGGGCCGGTCCAACGAAAGCGGCAGCATGTCGTGGCGCCTGACCGGCGCCGTGGAAAAGGGCGACAGCTACCGCGACAAGCAATTCATCGACCGCAAGGCCATCGCGCCGTCGGCCCAGTTCAAGCTGGGCGAGAACACCACCTACCTGATCCAGACCGAGTTCCTGGAAGACCGCCGCCTGACCGACTTCGGCATTCCGGCCTACCACGGCCGGCCGGTGGATGTGGACCCGTCGACCTACTACGGCGCCGCAAACGCGCGCGACACCGACTACACGCAGACCCGGGTGCAGTCCTATGCCGGCACGCTGACGCACCGCTTCAACGACAACTGGTCGCTGCGCAACGCCACGCGCTACTACCACTACACGCTGAACCGCAACAACACGCTGCCGGGTACCGTCAATGAGGCCGCGCAGACTGTGTCGCTGACGCATGGCAACGTGCTGCGCGATGAACACGGCTGGACCAACCAGACCGAACTGATGCAGCGCGTGCAATGGGGGGCGGTGCGGCACGACATCCTGTACGGTGTCGAAGTCGGCCAGCAGAACAAGGACCTGGTGAACTACTCGGCCGCCAACGTCGCCACCGTGAACCTGTTTGATCCGCAACTGCCGACGCTGCAGCGCCAGGTGAAGGGCGCGCCGGGTTCCGACAGCCTGGGCCGCTTCAACACGCTGGGCCTGTACGTGCAGGACATGGTGTCGCTGGGCGAATACTGGAAGGTGCTGGGCGGCGTGCGCCACGACCGCTTCGAGCAGAAGACCGAAGACCGCCGCAGCGGCCAGAACCTGCAGCGCACCGATTCCAACCTGAGCCCGCGCCTGGGCCTGGTGTTCCAACCCGACACCGTGCAGTCCTACTACGTGTCGTGGAGCCGCTCGTACCAGCCGTCGGGCGAAGCCTTCGCGCTGGCCGCCAACAACGTCGACCTGGCGCCGGAAAAAACCACCAACTACGAGGTCGGCGCCAAGTACGACTTCCTGGACGGCAAGCTGTCGACCACCGTGTCCGTGTTCCGTCTGGAACGCACCGACATCAAGGTCACCAACCCCGTGACCAACACGCTGGTACCGGTGGGCACCCAACGCACCGACGGCGCCGAGTGGACCCTGTCGGGCGACCTGTCCAATGGCTGGCGCGCGATGCTGGGCTACGCCTACCTGGACGCCCGGGTGACGCAGTCGGTGGCCCGCGACGCCGGCAAGGACGTCGAAGGCAAGCGCGCCACGCTGACGCCGCGCCACGCCGGCAACGTGTGGGTGACCAAGGACCTGGGCGAAGGCTTTGGCGTGGGCGCCGGCCTGAACCTGGTGGGTGGACGTTTCGCCAACCCGGGCAACACGGTCAAGCTGCCGGGCTACGTCACCGCGGACGCGGCCGCGTGGTGGCGCCAGGGGCCGTATTCGGTGCAGCTGAACGTGTACAACCTGTTCGACGCGGGGTACATCGTGTCGGCGCACGGCAGCAGCCCGAACCTGAACATGCCGGGCGCGCCGCGCAATGCGATGCTGAGTCTGCAGTACCGGATGTAAGGCGGATCAGGGCGTGCTGGCGGGTGACGTGTCAGCGCAAGGGTGATTCCCGCGTCAGGCTGTCGATCTCCAGCGCGGCCAATGCATCAAGAAAACGCCAGGCGAACGAGCCGGGGCCGTCCGCCAGCTGCCCGGCGCGGCGGCCGGCGATGCCGAAGCAGGACAACGCCGCCACTGCCGCGGTGTAGGCATCGCCCCGCGAGACCGCCACGAACGCGCCGACGACCGCCGTCAACGCGCACCCCGTGGCGGTGACTTGCGGCATCAACGGTGAACCGCCGGTAACGCGCACCTCGCGCGTGCCGTCCGTCACGAAATCCACTTCTCCCGTTACCGCGACCACGGTCTGCTGCGTCCGCGCGAGGTCGCGCGCCGCCTGTTCCGCCAATTGCACCGGGTCGCGCGCGTCCACGCCCTGGCTGGCGCTTTGGCCGCCGGCCAGGGCGATGATTTCCGAGGCGTTGCCGCGGATCACCGCGGGCCGCAGGGCCAGCAGTCGCTGCACCGCATCGCGGCGGAATGCCGTAGCGTGGTGCGCGACCGGATCCAGCACCCAGGGTGTGCCGGCCCGGGACGCCGACGCGGCGGTCTTCAGCATGCTCTCCAGCCAAGGGGCCGACAGGGTGCCGATATTGATCACCACGGCGCCGCTGATGCGGGCGAATTCCGGAGCTTCTTCCACGGCATGCACCATCGCGGGCGATGCGCCCATGGCCAGCAGGGTGTTGGCGGCCGTGTTCATGGACACGAAATTGGTCAGGCACTGCACCAGCGGCGCATCGCGGCGCACGGTAGCGTAGAGATCCTGCGAGGCCTGGGCCAGTAAGAAGGTGGAGGATTGCGTCATGCCGGCGGGTCCTTGCTGAAGGAAAGGACTGGGCAGGGAGGGACGGCAGGAGGTTGCGCCGTGATCCGGGGCGCGTTTGCGGAGCCGCACCATCCCTACGCCAGTATTGTCTGGATCAGGTTCAACGGGTCTGCGCGCCGCAGGGCGGGCGTCTGGACGCCAGCCCTGCCATCGGATTCTCAGCTTCTTGCCGAAGCTCCCCGGGTGGATGGGGCTATGTTCGGAGGGGGCAGGGGGATTGTCAAGGCGAATGACTAAAGCTATCTCATGTTCTGCCGTATATATGGATGGAAATTCCTCTCGAGGGGCCGAATAGTTGAGAGGTCGCTTGGCAGCGCGTGGACACTTCACGCGCGACGGACATACTTACGGAGGCTGTATTGGTCAGTTTCTTTGGCTCGATTCAGAACTGGTTTTCGGCCGATGTATATGGCCGGCATCTTGGCTTGATTTTGCAGGAGGTTGGGACTCGACGACCGAATACGCTCACATCTTTTCTATCAAGAACCTTTGGCATTTCGCACAAAGACTTGAGGAATGCCAGGTTCGAAGCGGAGTACTCGTTCAGAGGTCAGAATGGTTGGCGTCGGGCGGATCTGGCGGTATTTCGGGCTGATGACGATGAGCCCGTCGTGTTGGTCGAGATTAAATATCACGACAAGCCGTTGCCAGAGACGGATCTGAAGCCGGCGCAATTAGCTGATTATCGAGTGTGGCGGAACAGGTTTGATAGCAAGCGACATGTATTGGTTTTATCGCGCGAGCTATACCGTGCCGAGGATCTGGTGGTCTGCCGCTGGGATGCTCTGACGCGTCATTTGCGGCCGTTTGCAGAAGAATCCGACCTTGTCGACATGTTGGTCAAGTACTTGGAGGAAGAAGGTAACGCGATGCAGGAAATCAATGGAAGCTCTTTGATTCGCTATTTGAAGCGCCTGGTTTGTCATGGTGAATTTGGCGCTAATAACGTCAACGGCCCGGCCGAGTTCTCCAGTCTGCTGAAGAATATGCAGTTGACGTCCGGCGTATTTCATGGACATTTCAAGGCGGCATGGCGCATGGCGGGCGAGAAAGTGCATGGTGAAAACGGAGTTCGCAGATCAAAGGCGGCGAGTATAGATTTTTCCGTATGGAACCGTGTTAAGCCAACACGGTCTGCTCGACCGGCGGTCGACGAGAACGGTTGGTTTGAGAACCGTTTAAGGAACGGCGGTCACGTCTCTGCGTTCGCCAGACATGCACTGGGGCATGCAAGAGATTGGCTACGGGTAAGTTATGGCGTGAGATTTGACGTGTCCCCTGGAGATTCTGTGGACACAGTTCCCACCACGTATTTGTGGGCGGAAATTAGAGGGGCAAAGCTTCGATCGGCAGACGCTCGGGTCTGGAAAGAACACAAGATAAATTTCAAGTGGGTTACAGACGATGCCGAGTCGGCCGCGGGTAAGGTTGAAAGTCGCTTCAACCTATTGCTGTTAGCCGTGATCGATCAAGCCTTGAATTCAGGGGTCAGGTTTCTGCCTCAACAGAGAAAAGCGTTGAAGCTGCTGCAGCAGTCGTTGAGTAGTGGTCTGCAGCCCTTGCTTAATGGCAATTGAGGCCTAGATGTTGGGGATAGTTCAAGCGCGTCGATGACTCGGGATGAATTGCTGCTACAGGTGTTAGGACGTGACTCTGACAATCCGTCGTGGGTGAGGGCTTGCGGGCCTAGATCTTGTTTCGGTGCAGGGTATGAGGAGGTGGACAAATCTGTTCATAGAGTATGCCCGGCAGAGGATGCCCGATCTAAGCTGTTCGTTTCAGGAGACGGACATCAACGGTCGGCTGTTTTGCCTGGCTTTCGTGGCGGGCGCGGGGGCGGTGCAATGCCTGCCCGCGCTGCCCGGTGCGGGGGCGTACGTCGCGGCGGCAGGGGCGGGCGCTGCTGCGCTGGCAGCGTGGCTGCGGTGGCCGGGACGCGTCTTGGGGCTTTGCTCCGCGTTGATCCTGGGCCTGTGCCTGGGCGCTATCAACGCCGCCGCGCAGGCGCAATGGCGGCTGGACGACGCGTTGGCAGACGAACACCAGAACGAAGTCGCGCGGTTGGTGCTGCGGGTGGCGGAATTGCCGGATGGCGATGCGCGCGGGCAGCGCTTTGTCGGCGAACAGGTGGCGCCGGCAAGACCCGGCATTCCGTCGCGCATCCTCGTGTCGTGGCTGGCGCCGCCGGGCGGGAAGGCCGGTCGGCCCATGCTGATGCCCGGCCAGGTGTGGCGCATGGCGTTGGTCTTGCGCCGGCCGAACGGACTGCTCAATCCCGATGCGTCCGACAACGAGGCGCGGATGTTTGCGCGCGGCCTGCGGGCGACGGGTACCGTGCGGGGGCAACCCCGCTTGCTGGACGACCAGCCCTGGGCGTCGGCAGGCGTTGCGATTGAACGCGCCCGCCATCATGTGCGGCGGGGCATGCGGCAGGCGCTGGGCGAGCACCGCTATGCGCCGGTGCTGATCGCGCTTGCAATCGGCGATCAGGCCGGGGTGGCGCGCGACGACTGGCGCATCTTCAACCGCAGCGGGATTACCCATCTGGTGTCGATCAGCGGCATGCACGTCACGTCCATTGCGGGCATCGCGGGGCTGTTGCTGGCCGCGATCTGGCGGCGCGCGCGCTGGCGCGGGGCGGGCCTGGCCGAGTTCATTCCCGCGCGCATTGCCGGCGGCGCGGCGGCGATGATGGTGGCCTTGGGGTATTGCCTGATCGCGGGCTGGGGCGTGCCGGCGCGGCGCACATTCTTCATGCTGTCGGTGGTGCTGGCCGCCGCCGTATCGCGGCTGCGGGTCCCGGCAGGGCGCATCCTGGCGTGCGCGGCCGCGGCCGTGGTGGCGCTGGATCCGTGGGCGCCGATGGCCGTGGGCTTTTGGCTGTCGTTCGGCGCCGTCGCCATCTTGCTGCGCGTGGTCGAGGCGCTGCGTGATGCGGACGCGGGATGGATCGCGCGTTGGCGGGCGGGGCTGGCGCAAGCGGCGCGGCTGCAGTGGGCGGTGACGCTGGGGCTGACGCCGTTGCTGGCGTATCTGGTGCATCAGGTGTCGCTGGGGTCGCCGCTGGCCAACGCGGTGGCGATTCCGGCGATCACGTTCCTGGTGACGCCGCTGGCGCTGCTATGCGCGGCCTTGTCGGTGACGCCGGGGTTGGCCGGTGTGGCGACGATGGCCGGGCAAGGCGGCCTTTACGTGTTTGACTTGATGATGGTGGTGGTGGCTTGGGTGGGCAACGCGCGCTGGGCCAGTTTTTCAGTGGCGGCGGCGCCCTGGCCGTGGCTGGCGCTGGCGGTGGCGGGCATGGCCTGGGCGTTGCAGGCGCCAGGGTGGCCGGCGCGGCGGCTGGGGTGGGTGTGCATGGTGCCGCTGCTGTGCTGGCGGCCGGACCGGCCCGAGCCGGGCTATTGGCGCATGAGCGCGATGGATGTGGGGCAGGGCAGTGCGATTCTGGTGGAAACCGCCACTCAGGCGCTGCTGTTCGATGCCGGGCCGCGCAGTTTCAGCGGCAGCGATGCGGGCGAGCGGGTGATCGCGCCATTCCTGCGGGCGCGCGGCATCGGGCAACTGGACGTGCTGGTGTTGTCGCACGCGGATACGGACCATGTGGGCGGCACGCGGTCGGTGCTGGCGGCCGTGCCCGTGACGCGCAGCTATACCTCGTTCGACCTGGCGGCGTTTCTGAGGCGCGACGCGCGCCAATGGCCGGACGGCGCCGGGGCGTCTTATGCGCCGCCGGCGCAGGTTCTGGGTTGCGCACGCGGGGTCGGTTGGGAAGCCGACGGTGTGAGGTTCACTTTCCTGCACCCCGCGGCCGGCCCGAGCGGAAGGGTGAAGGACCGTAACGCCGACAGCTGTGTGCTGCGCATCGACGGCGTCCGTCATGCGCTGCTGCTGACAGGCGATATCGGCGTGGCGCAAGAGCGCGAGCTGGTGTCACGGGGCCTGGACGCCGCGGATGTGGTGATGGCGCCGCACCATGGGTCCGCATCCTCGTCGAGCCGGGAACTGGTGAAGACGTCGCAGGCCACGCACGTGATCGCGCAGGCCGGCTACTTGAACCGCTTCCGGCATCCGGCGCGGGCCGTGGAGCTACGCTGGACGCGGGCAGGGGCGGCGTTCTGGCGCAGTGACCGGGATGGGGCGGTGATGGCGCTATCCGGACCCGACGCGCTGGAGATATGGGCGCAGCGGGAGGTGGCGCGCCGCTATTGGCACGGCCGCTAGACCGGTGCATTGGTCAGCGCCGGTCCACGGCCACGGCATCGCGGATGGCACGGAATGTCGCCAACGCCTCCGGCATGGCATCGCGCGTGGTGGCGCAGGCCAGGCGGATGCGGCCTTGCGGGACGGTCCAGTCGGCGATGTATTGCCGGGCATCTTCATGCCCCGGGCCCGCGCCCGGCGCAACGAGATAGTCGATGCCGCGTCTGCCGGGCTGGTCGAACACGTCGAGTTCTTCGATGGTGCCGCGCAGCTTGCGCTGCTGGCGGGTGGCCGCCGCGACCAGGGCATCAAAGGCCTGGACGCCCTTGGGGGCGGCGGTGTTGGCGGCGCCGGCTGGCGCGGCGTTGAATCCCGCGCGGCACAGGAATCTGGCGCCTGGGGCCATGGGCGGCAAGCCGCCGGGGTTGGAGATTTCGATCAGGGCGTCGTATCGGCCGGATTCACCCGCGGCGCCGACCGTGAAGGGCGCGGCAACGGTCACGCCAAAGCGCGTGGCCGGGTCCACATAGCGGCGCGGCGCCGGCGCGGGCGCGTCGTCTTCTTCCTGCTGGAAGCGCACGGGCACCACCAGCGACGTTTTGCCTTCCTGCATGTCGGTGGAGAAGGCCGGCAGCGGCCCGGCGCGCTGGACCATGGCGATGGTGGCGTTGTCGACGGCGTTATCGCCTGACGATTTTGCCACCGTGATGTTGTCGACGGTGCCGTCGCGCAGCACCGTGATCTTGAGCGATACCGCCACCGCGCCGCTGAGGTGGCGGGCCTCACGCGGGAAGCTCAGGCGGTTGGCGATGCGCCGATGCACGGCCTGCGTCCACTCCGCTTGCGTGGCGAGCGCGGCCGCCTGGGCAGGGGCGAGGTTGGCGAACGTCACGGCGATCACCGTGGCAAGGCTGGATGCGAGGAACCGCCAGCGCATGGCGCAATCTCCTGGTGGGGCCCCACTGCATGCAGGGCGTCGCTGCGAGCATACCTGAGCGGGCCGCGCGCAGCGTGCCGTTCGCCGGGCGGGCGTGTTGGCGACGCCGGTGAGGCGCCGCAGCAGGGCGCCGACGGGACGGCGGCACACCGCGCATCCAGGCCGCTAAGCGAACGCCGCTTGCACCGCCGCGAAGGCCGCGGCGACCAGCGGATCTTCCCGCCGCGACGCCAGCGTGATGAAGGCCAGTTCCGCCTGGATCGCCAGGCCCGGCGCCAGCACCAACCCGTGCGCCTGCGATTCGCGCAGCGCGATGGAATCGCGCGCCAGCGTCAGGCCGACGCCCGAGCGCACCAGGTCCAGCATCGAGGCTTCCTGGTCCACTTCAGCGACCGTGTTGGGCGTGATGCCCAGTTGGCCGAATTTGTCGGCCAGCAGACGATGGTGCACGGAATCCGGCGGGGTCCAGATCCAGGGCAGCGCCGCGATCTCCTGCCAGCCTCGCCCGGCCACTTGCGGCCCCCAGCCCTTGGGCGCGACGACGTAGTACGAGAAGGCCGCCAACGGCAGGGCGTGCAGCGCCGGCTGACCGCGCGTGTCGTCCTGCGGCCCCAGGAAGAAACCCACGTCCAGCTCGCCCGCGCGCACCTGGCGGCCGACCGATCCGGACATGCCGTGGCGCAGCATCGGGCGGATCTTGGGGTAGTGCTCGACCAGATACTGCAACGTGGCGCCCAGGCGCAGGAATTCGGGGTCCAGGATGGTGCCCAGGCGCAGTTCGCCCTGCACGGTGGTGCGCAGCGCGCCGATGGCGCGTTCGAAGTCGTCCAATGCGTCCAGCACCCGCTGCGCGGACGGCAGCAGCGCACGGCCGTCGGCGTTGGGTGCCAGCCCCTGGGCGGTGCGGGTGAACAGCGGCAGATCCAGCGCTTCCTGGAAGCTCTTGAGCTGCAGGCTGAGCGCCGGCTGCGTCAGGTGCAGGTGTTCCGCCGCGCGGGTCAGGTTGCCTTCGCGTGCCACGGCGGCGAAGGTGCGAATGTGCTTGAAATCCATGGGGCGGGTCCGGCGGCGATGCCCGGGGCGGGCGATACCATTATTAAAGAGGCTTATAAAGCGCTTTTCAACAATTCATTGGACAGCCGCCGCGGGCTGCGCGACAGTGGCGCAGCCACTTGACACCTAAAAGAAGAAGCGCAAATGGAGACATACGACTACATCATCGTGGGTGCGGGGTCGGCCGGCTGCGTGCTGGCCAACCGGCTGAGCCGCGACCCGGCCACGCGCGTGCTGCTGCTGGAGGCAGGCGGACGCGACAACTACCACTGGATCCACATTCCGGTGGGCTACCTGTATTGCATCGGCAACCCGCGCACGGACTGGATGTACCGCACCGGCGCCGAACCGGGCCTGGGCGGGCGTTCGCTGATCTATCCGCGCGGCCGCGTGCTGGGCGGCTGCTCGTCGATCAACGGCATGATCTACATGCGCGGCCAGCGGCAGGACTACGACGACTGGGCCGAGATCGCAGGCGATCCGGCCTGGCGCTGGGACGAGGTGCTGCCGGTGTTCAAGCGCAGCGAAGACCACTACCGCGGCGCGGACGATAGCCATGGCGCGGGCGGCGAATGGCGGGTCGAGGCGCAGCGCTTGCGCTGGGACATCCTGGATGCCTTTGCCGACGCCGCCGAACAAGAGGGCATTCCGCGGGTGCAGGACTTCAACCGCGGCGACAATTTCGGCGTGGGCTATTTCGACGTGAACCAGCGCCGCGGCTGGCGCTGGAATACCGCCAAGGCTTTTTTGCGGCCCGTGCGCCAGCGCGCCAATCTGCACGTGATGACGGGCGCGCACGCCGAGCAGTTGCTGTTCGAGGGCACGCGCTGCGCGGGCGTGAAGTTGCGGCGCGAGGGCCAGTCCGTCAGCGTGCGCGCCGCGCGCGAAGTGGTGTTGGCAGCGGGCGCCGTGAATACGCCGCAACTGCTGGAGCTGTCCGGGGTGGGCGAACCTGCGCGTCTGCGCGAAAGTGGCATCATGCTGCGCCACGCGCTGCCTGGCGTGGGCGAGAATCTGCAGGACCACCTGCAATTGCGCGTGATCCTGAAAGTGCGGGGCGTGAAGACGCTGAACCGCATCGCCTCGACCTGGTGGGGCAAGGCGGGCATCGGGCTGGAATACCTGCTGAACCGCAGCGGCCCGATGAGCATGGCGCCGTCGCAGCTTGGGGCGTTTGCGAAGTCGGACCCCGGCCAGGCGCGCGCGAATCTGGAATTCCACGTGCAGCCGCTGTCGCTGGGCGCGTTTGGCGAGCCCTTGCATGGCTTTGATGCCTTCACCGCCAGCGTGTGCAACTTGCGTCCGGTGTCGCGCGGCAGCGTGCATGCGCAGGGGCCGGACGGCGCCTTGCCGCCGGCGATCTCGCCGAACTATCTGCGCGAGGAGCAGGACCTGAAAGTGGCGGCGGATGCGATCCGTCTGGTGCGTCGGATCAGCGCGGCGCCCGCGTTGCAGCGCTATCAACCCGAGGAATGGCTGCCGGGACCGGCGTTTCAGACCGAGGCCGAGCTGCGCGAGGCGGCCGGCAAGATCGGCACGACCATCTTTCATCCGGTGGGTACTTGCGCCATGGGCCGCAAGGCGGACGAGGGTGCAGTGGTGGACGCGCGCTTGCGCGTGCATGGCCTGCAGGGGTTGCGCGTGGCGGATGCGTCCATCATGCCGACCATCACGTCGGGCAACACCAATACGCCGACGATCATGATTGCCGAGCGGGCGGCGCAGATGATCCTGGAAGACGCCGCCGCATAGCCGTCGGGCGACGTAACCGGCGGCGCTTGCGCGGTTCAGTCCGCGCAAGCGCCGCCGGGGCTACAGGCTCAACGCAGCGACCGGTACATGTCCTGGCGCTGCGGATGCGTCAGGATCACCTGCCACAGCTGACCCTCGCGCGACCGGAAAAAGCCCGCGCAACACATCAGGTAGTACTGCCACATGCGGTAGAACCGCGTGCCGTAGCGTTCCTGCAACTGTGGCCAGGCGCGCTGGAAGCGGTCCCACCAGGCCATCAGCGTGCGGTCGTAGTCGGCGCCGAAGTTGTGCCAGTCTTCGACGATGAAGCGGCCTTCGACCGCGGTGGTGATCTCGCGGGCGGATGGCAGCTTGCCGTTGGGGAAGACGTAGCGGTCGATCCAGGGGTCGGTGCTCTGGCTGGTCGAGGCGATGCCGATGGTGTGCAACAGGAAGATGCCGCCGGGCGCCATCAGGCGTTGCACATGGGTGAAGTAGGTGTCGTAGTTCTTGGGGCCGACGTGTTCGAACATACCCACCGACACGACCTTGTCGAAGCTGCCTTGCAGGTCGCGGTAGTCTTGCAGCAGCAGTTCCACCGGCAGGCCGCGCACGCGTTCCTGCGCCAGCGCCAGCTGTTCCTTGGATACCGTCACGCCCGTGACCTTGACGCCGTAGCGCTCGGCCGCGAACTTGGCCAGGCCGCCCCAGCCGCAACCGATGTCCAGCAAGGTTTCGCCCGGCTTGAGCTGCAGCTTGCGGCAGATCATGTCCAGCTTGGCTTCCTGCGCGTCTTCCAGCGTTTCGGCGTGTTCCCAGAAGGCGCAGGAATAGATCATGCGGCTGTCCAGCATGGCTTCGAATACGTCGTTGCCGGCGTCGTAGTGCTGTTCGCCGACCTCGAAGGCGCGGCTTTTCGATTGCAGGTTGAACAGCTTGTGGCGCAGGTGCTCGGCGATGAGCTTGACGCGGGCCAGGCCCAGGGCGGCCGATCCCATGTCGGCGCGCAGCAGGCGGGTGAAGAGCTCGTCGAGCTGTTCGCAGTCCCATTCGCCATCCATGTACGACTCGCCCAGGCCCAGCGACCAGCTGGCGAAGACGCGTTCGTACATGTGCTTGTCGTGAACCTGGATGTCCCAGGGACGCGACCCGTTGATCTGGACGTCCGCTCGCCCGAGCAGATCCTGCAGCACTTTGGGCGGCTCAGGCGGGGCGGTTTCGGTGTGTTGAGTGCTTAGCTGAGTAGACGGACTGCTTTGTTGCATAGTGACTCCAAATCAATTCGGGAATGACTGATGTGGCAATGCTCGAAGCGCATAACTCTCGCCCGGACCGGCGGAGGGAATCCAATTTAATGATTGAATCGTGCCGATAGGCAATTTAATTTCAGCGGGCTGTCAGCGCCGCGGATTCGCGGTCGCCGCACCGGGACCCGCCAATCTTAACCAACGTATGCTGCTGCGCAAGGCCCAGACGCATCCTGCCAGCAACAGTACGGCGGCAGCGATAAAAACCATGGAGGCGATGGTGTCGTTCAGCGATACGGCGGTGTCGTAGCGGTGGCGCGACAGATAGTCCAGCAGGCCGAACAGCGCCAGCGCCAGAAACACCAGCAGCCAGGGTTTGCGCGGCAGCGGCGCCAGCGCCGGCCGCTGATCCTTGAACGCGTGGATGCTGCGGCGCAACCACCACAGCGCGCCCAGCGCCGGGATGGCCAGGGCGTAGCGGGCGATCAACACGACGCCGAAGATGTCGCCGTCGGCGGTCAGCGCCAGGATCCAGGGCGGCAGCAGGATCAGCGCCAGCAGCCAGGCCAGCAGCAACTGCAGGCGGGTGCCGCGGCGAGCCAGTTTGCCGATGGCGATGCCCAGCGCCAGCACCCCGAACAGGACGGCGATGAAGATCAGGGCCGGAGCGACGTAGTCGCCATTGAGCATGTATCCGCCGGGCATGGCGCGATGGGTTCCTGGGGCAGGGATGGGGGCAACGGCGTCATTCTAGGGCACGGCGGCAAACCTGGCGCGGGCCGCTGCAAGGGCGAAGCCGCGTGGGCGGCCCCCGCTTGGGCGGCCCCTCGCTTCCGATAAGATACCGGGCATGCGCGGCGCGGCCCATCTGGGCAGGCGCCGGTCTTTTGGAGCGATTCGATGCTGGATGCAAGTCTGGAACCCCGTTTGGAATTCGTCACCTGCGCCAGCCCGGCCGGCCTGCATCGCATGGCGTACTGGGAGTGGGGCGATCCTGCCAATGACCAGGTGCTGGTCTGCGTGCATGGCCTGACGCGCAGCGGCCGCGATTTCGACACGCTGGCGCGCCGGCTGGCGGATCGCTATCGCGTGGTCTGCCCGGATGTGGTGGGGCGCGGCCGGTCCGACTGGCTGGTCAACCCCGCGTTCTACACCGTGCCGCAGTACGTATCCGACATGGTGACGCTGTTGGCGCGCCTGCGGCCCGCCAAGTTGTCGTGGGTGGGGACGTCGATGGGCGGGCTGATCGGCTTGGGTCTGGCCGGCGCCGCCGCGTTCGCCCGGGCAATGCTGCCGCTGCGTCCGCATGCGGGCATGCTGCCGCCGCAGCAAGGCATCCGCCTGGACAAGCTGGTGCTCAACGACGTCGGTCCGCGCCTGGAAACCGGCGCCCTGGCGCGCATCGGCCAGTACGTGGGGGAACCGGGCGCGTTTGGTTCGTTCGCCGAGGCCGTGGCCGCCATGCGGGCCAATTCCGATACCTTCGGCCCGCACACGGATGCGCAGTGGGAACACTTGGCGCGCTTCGTCTATCCCGAGCAGGGCGGGCAGTGGGTCAAGCACTACGATCTGGCGCTGGCCCAGCCGATGGCGATGACGCCCGAGGAACTGGCCGCCGGCGAGGAAGTGTTGTGGCGTTCGTATGACGCGGTGGATTGCCCGATCCTGATCGTGCGGGGCGAACAGTCCGACCTGCTGACGCGCGTGACCGCCGATGAGATGCGCCAGCGCAATCCGCGTGCGCAGGTGTTTGAGGTGCGCGGCGTGGGTCACGCGCCGACGTTGATGGCGCACGACCAGGTGACGCCGGTGGCGGATTTTCTGCTGCGCTAAGTTCCACCGCGCTTCGCCGACTACACCTGGCCGGCCGCAGCTCGCCGCCCGCACCTGACCGGCCGCACCTGAATCCGACCCCGGCTGCGGCGGGGTCTCCATATTGGGGACACCGCTTTGCGGCCGCGCTATCCAGGGGGACGGGGCTTCTCTACAATAGGCCTCATGAAACCCACTGTCCTGAACATCGATCTGCATTGCCATTCCACGGTCTCGGACGGCGCGCTGGCGCCGCGCGACGTGGCGCAGCGTGCGCACGCCAACGGCGTCGATGTCTGGGCCTTGACCGACCATGACGAAGTCGGCGGCCTGGCCGAAGCGGCGGCGATGGCGCAGGAATTGGGCATGCGTTACGCCACCGGGGTCGAGATCTCCGTGACCTGGGCCGGCCTGACGGTGCATATCGTCGGCCTGCGTTTCGATCCTGCCAATACTGCGCTGGTCGAAGGCCTGCGCAAGACCCGTTCCGGCCGCGCCGAACGCGCCAAGCGCATTGGTGACCGCCTGGCTGAAATGGGCATGCCGGGCGCCTACGAAGGTGCGCTGCCGTTCGCCGGCAACCCGGAACTGATCAGCCGCACGCACTTCGCGCGCTACCTGGTCGAGGCGGGTTACTGCCCCGATGTGCAAACCGTCTTCACCAAGCACCTGGGCGACGACCGCCCCGGCCACGTGCCCATGCAATGGGCTACCCTGGCCGAAGCCGTGGGCTGGATTCGCGGCGCGGGCGGCACTGCCGTCATCGCACACCCTGGCCGCTATAAGTACACGCCCTTGCAATTCGCCGCGCTGTTCGACGAATTCCTGCAACTGGGTGGCCTGGGCATCGAAGTCACCACGGGCAGCCACACGGTGGAAGAAGCCCGCCAGTACGCGGAAGTCGCGCGTCGCTATGGTTTCCTGGCCTCGCGCGGGTCGGATTTCCATAGTCCGAAAGAAAGCCGGATGGACCTGGGCCGCCTGCCGCCTTTGCCGTCCGATCTGAAACCGGTCTGGCACGACTGGTTCTAGGGGCTACTGGCCCTACTTGGGCGGCGCGATGCCGCCCGGCTCCTGGCACGGTGCGTCCGTGCCGCCCTTGAACTCAATGCACTGAATGCGCGCCGAGGCGCAGCCGCCATGAACAAAGCATTTGTCAAAGAATCGGACAACGAGGACGACGACGACCTGCCGCAGGCCCAGGCTTTGCCCGCGGGCACCAAGAACTACATGACGCCCGAAGGCTACGAGCGCCTGCGGGCCGAATTGACGCAGTTGATGAACGTCGAGCGTCCGTCGGTGGTGCAGGTGGTGTCGTGGGCGGCTTCCAACGGCGATCGTTCCGAAAACGGCGACTACCTTTATGGCAAGAAGCGGCTGCGCGAGATCGACCGGCGCATGCGCTTTCTGACCAAGCGGCTGGATATCGCCGAGGTCGTGGACCCGGCCATCCAGCCCAACCGCGACCAGGTCTTCTTCGGCGCGACGGTGCTGTATTCGGACAAGGCGGGCGAAGACCACACCGTCACCATCGTGGGCGTGGACGAGGCCGAGCCCCTGGCCGGCAAGATCAGCTGGATCTCGCCGGTGGCGCGGGCGCTGATCAAGGCCCGCGAAGGCGACACGGTGGTGCTGCGCACTCCGGGCGGGATCGAAGAGCTGGACATCCTGGAAGTGCGCTATCCCGGATAGCATGGCCGGAAGCGGCGTGGACGAGGTGAAGGCGGCCCAGCGGCGGCGACCCGAATCAGGCAGCGCCAATAAATCAACCCCAAAAAGGCGACGGGCGCCGGCTTGTGGCCGGCGCCCGTCTTTTGGTGGGCGGGATCTGGCGTCCCTGCCTCGGTTGGCGGCTTGCGCCGCCGTTCCCCTGGGGCTTGCTGCTTATTTCTTGCGGTTGGCGATCGACTTCTCGGCCAGGTTGACCAGGTCTTCGCCGATCTGCTTTTTCCACTTGTCGTAGACCGGCTGGGTGACCTTGGCGAACGCGTCGTGGTCGGCCTGGCTCAGCGTCGTGACGGTCACGCCGTGGCCTTCGATTTCCTTGAGCAGGGACGGGTCTTCCGGCGTTACGCCCTTGCGCGCGATCACGATCTGCTGCTTGCCGGCGTCCAGCGCGGCCTGGCGCACGATGTCGCGGTCCTTTTCGGACCAAGAGTTCCAGACCTCGCGGTTGACCACGAAGATCAGCGGGTCGGCCACGTAGTTCCACAGCGTCAAGTACTTCTGGCCCACGGTGTAGAGCTTGGAGCCGGTGTAGATGGACAGGGGATTCTCCTGGCCGTCGACCGCGCCGCTGGCCAGCGCGGGCTGGGCGTCGGCCCAGCTCATCTGCGTGGGATTGGCGCCCAGCGCGGTGAACGTATCGATGTACAGCGGCGAGCCCACCACGCGCAGCTTCATCCCCTTCATGTCTTCGGGACGCTTGATTTCGCGCTTGGAATTGCTGACCTGGCGGTAGCCGTTCTCGCCCCAGGCCAGCGGCACCACGCCGGCTTTTTCGATCAGCTTGAACATCTCCTTGCCCACGTCGCCTTGCACCAGCGCGTCGATGGCGGCGTAGTCCGGCATCAGGAAGGGCAGCGAGAACAAATTGAGCTGCTTGATCTGCGGCGACCAGTTGATGGTCGAGCCGACCGCCATGTCGATCACGCCCTGGCGGATGGCGGTGAATTCGCGGGTCTGGTCGCCCTGCACCAGCGAGGTGCCGGGATAGACCTTGATGTTGATGCGGCCCTGGGTGCGCTCGCGCACCAGGTTGGACCAGATTTCGGCGCCCTGGCCCCACGGGAAGGTGGTGCCGACGACGATGGAGAGCTTGTATTCAGGCTTGTAGTTCTGCGCGTGCGCGGCCGGCGCGCCGACCACGGCGGCGGCGCACAGGGCGGCGCCGATCAGGTTGCGGAAATTCATGTTGCGTCTCCTCTCTTTGCTGTGTTGTCTGTTGTTGTCATGAATGCCATGCCGATCCGGGCGTACCCGGGCTTGCGTGTTCAATATCCCAGCTTGTGCGGCAACCACAGCGCCAGTTGCGGAAACACCAGCACCGCCACCAGCACCAGGAACATCGCGCCCAGCAACCACACGACCCAACGCACCGTGGACTCCATCGGCACGCGGGCGATGCGGCACGACACCATCAGGTTCACGGCCAGCGGCGGGGTGAATTGGCCCAGCGCCACCTTCAGCGTCAGGATCACCCCGAACCACACCGGATCCCACCCATACACCTTGGCGATCGGCATCAGCAGCGGCACGAAAATCAGGAAGATCGAAATGCCGTCCAGGAACATGCCCACCGTCATCAGCAGCAGGATCAGCAGCGCCAGCACGCCCCATTCGCCCAGCCCGGAATTGACGATGGCGTGGGTGATCGGGTCGATCACGCTCAGGGTGGACAGGGCCCAGGCGAAGATGCCGGCCAGCGTCACCACCAGCATGATCACGGCGGACAGCTCGGCGGCTTCGCGCAGGATGGTGTACAGGTCGCGCAGCTTGATCGTACGGTGGATGCACATGCCCACGAACAGGCCGTAGAACACGGCCACGACCGCGGCCTCGGTGGGCGTGAACCAGCCCATGCGCATACCGCCCAGGATCAGCACCGGCGCGGCCAGGCCCCACGAGGCGTCGCGCAGGCTCTTCCAGAACGGCGGGCGGGGCAGGTGCGCTTCCAGCATGCCCATCTTGTGTTTGCGGGACAGCCAGACGGCCGGCACGATCAGCGCCAGGCCGGCCAGGATGCCGGGCACCATGCCGGCGGCGAACAGCGCCGGTACCGAGGCCTCGGGCACCAGCACCGAGTAGATGATGAAGGCGACCGACGGGGGGATCAGGATGTCGGTGGCGGCGCCGGCGGCCACCACGGAGGCCGAGAACGAGCCCGGGTAGCCGGCGCGCGACATGGCGGTGATCATCACCGCGCCCACGGCGGCGGCGCAGGCCGGGCCCGAGCCGGAAATGCCGCCCAGGAACATGGCCACGGCGATGGACACCAGCGGCAGCATGCCCGGGCCGCGCCCGACGATGGCGATGGCAAAGTCCACCAGCCGTTTGGCCACGCCGGAGCGGTCGAAAATGGAGCCGACCAGCACGAACATGGGAATGGCCAGCAGCGGGTACTTGGCCAGGCCGGCGTAGAAGTTCTGCGGCACGGTCAGCAGGCCATACCAGGGCGTGTCCAGGTTGGACAGCACGATGGCGACGGTGCCGCCGATGCCCAGCGCCACGCCCACCGGCACGCCGATCAGCATCAGCGCGATGAAGACCGCGAACAGGATGCCGGCGATCATGCCTGGCCTCCTTGGCCCGCGCTGTCCGTGCGCTTGAGCAGGCGGCGGATCGTGCCGAGCGTGCGCAGCGAGATCGCGGCGGCCATCACCGGCAGCCAGATCGAATACCACCAGGTCGGCACGCCGATGGCGGGGGAGGTCTCTTCGTAGAGGTATTCGTCGGCCACCAGCTTGACCGACAGCACGGTCAGCAGCACGAAGAACGCCAGCACGCAGCCGCTGGAGATCAGCGCCATGATGCGCTGGCGCCGGGGCGAGCCGTTGTCGGCCAGGATTTCGATGCGGATGTGGTGGTTGCGCACGAAGGCCACGCTGCCGCCGGCCATGGTCAGCACGATCAGCAGGAACACCGAGATTTCCTCGGTCCAGGCGAACGACTGATCGGTGAAGTACCGCACCAGCACGTTCAGGAAGGTGATGATCGCCAGGGTCGCCAGCAAGATCGCGGCCAGCCAGTCTTCGATGGCCAGCGGCACTTTCACGGCGGGATCTGCTTCGGCGGGGATGATCGGTTCGACGGGCTCGGCGGGGGCTTCGGAGCGTGACATGTGAGGCAACGGCCAGCGCGGCGGCGCGCTTTCTAGTTATAGGGTCGGTGCATCCTACCGTCGGGGCGCGGGGGCCGGAGTTCGTGTTTTCCCGCGCTGCGGTATGGCTGCAACATGCTGCGTTGCAATAGCGGGATCGCGAGGGCGGGGCCATATGGGCCGATAAACCCCATGGGTAGCAGGGGATTGTCCGGTTTATTGCTTTGCAGCAGACCGGACCGTTCCGTCGCGGAATTCTTTTGTAACACCGGCGCGGGCGGGCCTATTGCGGGCGGGATCCGGCCTGCGGTAATCCCGGCTCCGGGAAAACCCCTTAAACGGGTAAAATCGTTTTTCTTTGCTTCCCTCCTTATACGGCGCCCGCATCGTGTCCCTAGTTCAGCATCTGCCTGGTTCCTCTGTCCTGTCCTCCTTTCGTCGTGATCGCCTGCTGGCGCAATTGAAGGAAGCCGGCCTGCCCGTGGCCGACATTTCCGCCCGCTACGAGCACTTCGTCAGCACCGACGCCGCCCTGACGGCCGAACAGCAGCAGCACCTGACCCAATTGCTGGACTACGGCACCCCCGCCACGGGCGAGGCGCCGGCCAAGAGCCTGGCCCTGCTGGTCATTCCGCGCCTGGGCACGATTTCGCCGTGGGCCAGCAAGGCCACCGACATCGCCCACAACTGTGGCCTCTCGGCCGTGCACCGCATCGAACGCGGCGTGCGCTACACCATCACCCCCGAACGCGGCCTGCTGGGCACCAAGTCGTTCGACGACGCCATGCTGGCCCGCGCCGCCGACTGCCTGCACGACCGCATGACCGAAACCGTGGTTGACGCCAGCTTCGACGGCCAGGCGCTGTTCCAGGCGCTGGCCGGCAAGCCGATGCGCCAGGTCGGCGTGCTGGCGCGCGGCGTCCAGGCCCTGGAAGAGGCCAACGTCACCCTGGGCCTGGCCCTGTCCGAAGACGAAATCGAATACCTGGCCAAGTCATTTACCGACCTGGGGCGCGATCCCACCGACGTCGAACTGATGATGTTCGCGCAGGCCAACAGCGAACACTGCCGCCACAAGATCTTCAACGCCCAGTGGGTCATCGACGGCCAGGAACAGCCCAACACGCTGTTCGGCATGATCCGCGCCACCCACAAGGCGCAGCCCGAAGGCACCGTGGTGGCCTATTCCGACAACGCCGCCATCATGGCCGGCGGCCCCGCGCAGCGTTTCCAGGCCGGCGTGCCCGGCGTCACGGGCGAGGGCGTCGACGGCGCCAAGTACATCCGCCGCGACACCACCGTGCACACCCTCATGAAGGTCGAGACGCACAACCACCCCACCGCGATCGCGCCGTTCCCTGGCGCCTCGACCGGCGCGGGCGGTGAAATCCGCGACGAAGGCGCCACCGGCCGCGGCTCCAAGCCCAAGGCCGGCCTGACCGGCTTCACCGTGTCGCACCTGCGTTTCGACGACGCCGTGCAACCCTGGGAAGCCGACCACCACGGCCTGCCGGACCGCATCGCCTCGCCCCTGTCCATCATGATCGACGGCCCCATCGGCGGCGCGGCGTTCAACAACGAATTCGGCCGTCCCAACCTGCTGGGCTACTTCCGCTCGTTCGAGCAAAGCGCCGGCGGCACGCGCTGGGGCTACCACAAGCCCATCATGATCGCGGGCGGCCTGGGCAGCATCGACGCCGGCCTGACCCACAAAGACGTCATTCCGCCCGGCGCGCTGCTGATCCAGCTGGGCGGCCCGGGTTTCCGCATCGGCATGGGCGGCGGCGCCGCCTCCAGCATCAGCATGGGCAGCAACTCGGCTGAACTCGACTTCGACTCCGTCCAGCGCGGCAATCCCGAACTCGAACGCCGCGCCCAGGAAGTCATCGACCGCTGCTGGCAGCAGGCCGAAAACAACCCCATCATCGCGATCCACGACGTGGGCGCGGGCGGCCTGTCCAACGCGTTCCCCGAACTGGTGAACGACGCCGGCCGCGGCGCCATCTTTGATCTCAAGCGCGTGCCGCTGGAAGAATCGGGCCTGTCGCCTGCCGAAATCTGGAGCAACGAATCCCAGGAACGCTACGTCCTGTCAATCCTGCCGCGCGACCTGGAGCGTTTCGACGCCATTGCCCGCCGCGAACGCTGCCCGTACGCGGTGGTGGGCGTGGCCACCGAAGAGCGCCAGCTGCGCGTGGTCGATGGCGAGGGCCTGCCGGGCCTGGACGCCATTCGCCCGCAAGGCGACGCCGAAGTGCGTCCGGTCGACGTGCCGATCGACGTCATCCTGGGCAAGCCGCCCCGCATGACGCGCGACGTGCGCCGCCTGCCCGGCGTGTCCGAACCCCTGGACCTGGCCGGCATCGACCTGACCGAAGCCGCCTACCGCGTGCTGCGCCATCCCACCGTGGCCAATAAGTCGTTCCTGATCACCATTGGCGACCGCACCGTGGGCGGGCTGTCCAGCCGCGACCAGATGGTCGGCCCGTGGCAAGTGCCGGTGGCTGATTGCGCCGTCACCCTGGCCGACTACGAAGGTTTCCGCGGCGAAGCCATGGCCATGGGCGAACGCACCCCCATCGCCATGCTGAACGCGCCGGCCTCGGGCCGCATGGCCGTGGCCGAAGCCCTGACCAACCTGGCTGCCGCCGACGTGGCGCGCCTCGAAGACATCAAGCTGTCCGCCAACTGGATGGCCGCTTGCGGCGTCGACGGCCAGGACGCCGCGCTGTACGACACCGTGTCCGCCGTCAGCGAGCTCTGCCAAGCCGCTGGCCTGTCGATTCCGGTCGGCAAGGACTCCCTGTCCATGAAGACCTCCTGGGAACAGGACGGCGAACAGCGCCAGGTGGTGGCGCCGGTGTCGCTGATCGTCACGGCCTTCGCGCCGGTGGGCGACGTGCGCGCCAGCCTCACGCCGCAGCTGCGCACCGACGCCGGCGACAGCGTGCTGATCCTGATCGACCTGGGCCGCGGCCTGCACCGCATGGGCGGCTCGATCCTGGCCCAGACCTACAACCAGGTCGGCGAAACCGTGCCGGACATCGATTCGCCCGAGGCCCTGCGCGCATTCTTCGTCACCATCCGCACGCTGGCTGAAGCCGGTACGCTGCTGGCCTACCACGACCGTTCCGACGGCGGCCTGTTCGCCACGCTGGCCGAAATGGCCTTTGCCGGCCGCACCGGCATCTCGGTCAACCTGGACATGCTGACCTTCGACCCGCAATCTGCCGATTGGGGCGACTACAAGATCCGCCCCGAACAAGTGGCGGTGCAGCGCGAAGAACTGACGCTCAAGGCGCTGTTCTCGGAAGAGGCCGGCGCGGTCATCCAGGTGCCGGCCGCCCAGCGCGACGCCGTCATGCAAGTGCTGCGCGGCGCGGGCCTGTCGGCGCACTCGCACGTCATCGGCGGCCTGAACGGCGGCGACGAAATCGAGTTCTACCGCGACGGCAAGAAAGTCTGGGGCCAGCCGCGCGCCGACCTCGGCCGTGCCTGGAGCGAAGTGTCCTACCGCATCATGTCGCGCCGCGACAACCCCGCTTGCGCGCAAGCCGAACTGGACGTCTGGAACGACACCAAGGATCCGGGCATGAGCCCCAACGTGGCGTTCGACCCGCAAGAAGACGTGGCCGCGCCGTTCATCAATACCGGCAAGCGTCCGCGCGTGGCGATCCTGCGCGAGCAGGGCTGCAACAGCCAGGTGGAAATGGGCTGGGCCTTCGATACCTCGGGTTTCGAGGCCATCGACGTCCACATGACCGACCTGCTGTCGGGGCGTGTCGACCTGGCCCAGGTGCAAGGCCTGGTGGCGGTGGGCGGCTTTAGCTACGGCGACGTGCTGGGCGCCGGCGAAGGCTGGGCCCGCACCATCCGCTTCAACAGCAAGCTGTCGGACCAGTTCGCCGCGTACTTTGCGCGTCCCGACACCTTTGCGCTGGGCGTGTGCAACGGCTGCCAGATGATGGCCGCGCTGGCTCCGATGATTCCCGGCGCCGAGCACTGGCCGCGCTTCACGCGCAACCAGTCCGAAAAGTACGAAGCCCGCCTGTCGATGGTCGAACTGGCCAAGTCGCCGTCGATCTTCTTCGCCGGCATGGAAGGCGCGCGCATTCCGGTCGCGGTGGCGCACGGCGAAGGCTACGCCGACTTCTCGCAGCAGGGCGACGCCAGCCGTGTGCTGGCCGCCGCGCGCTACATCGACAACTACGGCAACGCCACCGAAGCCTACCCGTTCAACCCGAACGGCAGCCCGGCGGGCCTGACGTCCGTCACCACCGCCGATGGCCGTTTCACGGTCATGATGCCGCACCCGGAACGCGTGACCCGCAACGTCATGATGTCGTGGGCGCCTGAAAAATGGGGCAATGCGGACACCGGTGGCGCGTACAGCCCGTGGATGCGCATTTTCCGCAACGCCCGCGCCTGGTTGAAATAAGGGGTGAGCCCCCACGTCGCACGCGCTGTGCGCGCTTGCAGCCCCCCAGGGGGGCTGCCCGGCCTTCGGGCGGCAATTCTAGCCACTAGCGCCATGCACGATCGCCTTAGTGGGTACTGAGCGCAAGACCCCGCCGAATTCGTTCGGCGGGGTTTTTTTTTGGCCGTGATGTAACCCAATGAGATATTTAACTTTTCATTGCATTGGGCCGTAAAGAAGGGGGACAGCCCGTGGCGGCTGTGTCATGCAAACCCGGAAAGGCCCCCCATGTTCAAGAATCTGAGTATCCGAGCGGTCCTGACGACCGCGCTCGGTGTTTTTTTCGCGCTTTTTCTGGTGACCGGCATCGCGGTCTACCAGCAACTGACTTCCAACCGCAGCTCTATCGAAGTGCTGCTGGACACCAATCTGGTGCGTTCCAACGCCATGGATGACGCCGGCGCCGAGCTGCTGCGCGCCCGCCTGGTGTTGCTGGCTGCACAGAGCGCCCTGCTGGAAGGCAAGCGCATCGACAGCCTGGCCAGCATGCAGCGACTGGATGGCTATACCAAGCGCGCGGGCGATCTGGTGCAAAGCGCCCGCCAGACGCCCGAGACGTCCGCCGTGGGCAAACCCTTGTTCGAGGCCGCGCTGGCCGCTTACGACGTATATGTGCGCGACGCGATTCTGCCGATGATTGCCGCCATCCGCGCGGGCAATGCGCAGGACGCCAGCCGGATGAACCTGGAAAAGGTGACGCCACTGGGCATCGCCTTCACGCAGGCCAACCAGAAGTATTCGGATTTCGCGGATGAGGTCGGCCGGCGCGTGGCCAATGAGTCGTCCGCCCGCATCAATGGCGCCATCGCCTTCCTGATCGGCCTGCTGGTCGTGGTGGTTGTGCTGGTGGTGGGCCTGTATGCCGTGTTTGCCCGTTCGGTATTCCGCCCGCTGCATGATGCCGGCCGGCTGTTTGACCGGATCGCCGGCGGCGATCTGACCAACCGCATCGAACAGCGTGGCAACAACGAAATCGGCGTGCTGTACGCCGCCGTCAAGCGCATGCAGGACAGCCTGGCCCGCACCGTGGCCGCCGTGCGCCTGGGGGTCGAGGAAATCCACACCGGGTCGCGCGAGATCGCGGCCGGCAACATCGATCTGTCGTCGCGTACCGAGCAGCAGGCCGCATCGCTGGAAGAAACCGCCGCCAGCATGGACGAACTGTCGTCCACGGTGAAGAACAACGCCGACAGCTCGCGTAGCGCGTCCCAACTCGCCGTTGCCGCGTCCGAGGTCGCCACACGCGGCGGTCAGGCCGTGGGCGACGTGGTCGGCACCATGCGCGCCATCGCCGACAGTTCCAATCGCATTGCCGACATCGTCGGCGTGATTGACGGCATCGCCTTCCAGACCAATATCCTGGCGCTGAACGCGGCGGTGGAAGCAGCCCGCGCGGGTGAGCAAGGCAAGGGTTTTGCGGTGGTGGCCAGCGAAGTGCGCGCCCTGGCACAGCGCAGCGGCCAGGCCGCCAAGGAAATCAAGGGCTTGATCGACGATTCGGTGCAGAAGGTGTCCATCGGGTCCGACCAGGTGGAAGCCGCCGGCGCCACCATGCAGGAAATCGTGACCTCGGTGCGCCGCGTGACCGACATCATCAACGAGATATCCAGCGCATCCGAAGAACAGTCGCAAGGCATCCAGCAGGTCAACCAGGCGGTGTCGCAGATGGACAGCGTGACGCAGCAGAATGCGGCGCTGGTCGAGCAGGCGGCCGCTTCCGCGGCGTCGCTGGAAACCCAGGCGCAACGCTTGCGCGAGGCGGTGGCGGTGTTCAAGTTGCAAACGGGCCGGGTCATCGACGTGGACGCGTCCGCGCTGGGCCGGGAGGGTGAACCGGCATTGCTGGGCGCCTGAGCCGGAACGCGTTCGCGTCTGCTCCGGGGGCATTCAGGCTGGCGCCCGCGCCTGCCGGTCGAACTGGGCGCTCAGGCCAGCGCCCGTGCCAACCAGTCGATCAGGGCGCGGGCGCGCGCCGGCAGGCCCCGCGGGCCGCTCAGCGCATATAGCGTGACCGGTTCCATTTCCCATCCCGGCAGCACCGGCACCAGCCCGGCGTTCTGCGGGACCGCCGCGCCCACGGCGTGCAACGCGGCGATGCCGACGCCGCGTGCGGCCAGTTGCATCGCCATGGCCGGCGTATCGACGCCATAGCGTTCTCGGACCATGACTACCACGCGTTCCGATCCGCACCATAGCCGCCAGCCCGCGGGCCGACTGTCGTGCCCGTGCTGCGGGCCGACATGCAGGCCGACGCAGTCGTGCATTGCCAGTTCGATGGGGTGTTCGGGGGCCGGCCGCCGCGCCAGGTAAGAGGGCGCGGCATACAGACGGGCGCGCAGGGCGCCCAGGCGATGCGCCACGCGGGCGGAGTCTGCCGGCGGCTCCAGTCCGATTGAAAGATCGCAGCGCTTACGCGCCGCGCCAGCCTCGACGCCCCCCTGGCCCAGTTGTACTCGCACGCCGGGATGCTGCTCGGCGAAGGCCGCAAGCGCTGGCGCCAGCGCATCGTGCACGCGGGCGTCGGGTAGGTTCAGGCGCAGCGCGCCAGCTTGGGGCAAATCCATCGTTGCGCTTTTCGGTAGACGGCTCAGAAGGTGTAGACCACGCCGACGTTGCCGAACATATTGGTGCGGCGTTCAGTCAGCGGGCTGTCGCGCGCGTCGCCGAGCAGCGTGCTCACGCCCACCGTGGTGAGGGTGCTCCAGCTGGGGTTGATGCGATAGGCCCAGGTCACGTACAGGTTGGTGGACTGCAGGCCGGACGACGGTGAATAGGTCGACAGCCCCTCGCGGCTGCGGGCGGCCTGGCTGGCGGTGACGCCGTACCAGGTTTGCATGGCGTCGCGATTGGCCCATTGGGTGCTGGCGCCCACGTTCACCCGGTGCGAACCTTGCTGCCAGGCGGCATAGGCGGCGCGCAATTCGAGCGTGCCGCCGTAGCCGCTGTGGGCGGCCTGACGGTAGGCGGCTGCCAGCGACCAGCGGCCGGGTGTCCATTCGACGAAGGCGCCGTAGGCGCCGTGGAAGTCGATGTCGTCCAGTCCCTTGGTGCGGTCGGCGTCGTTGGCGTCGCGGCCCAGCGACATGCCGACGAAGACGCCGGCTTTCAAGTCTTGCGCCAGATTGGTCTGCAGGCCCATGGCGGGCAGGCCCGCGCGCGGCGTAATGAAGAAACTGCCGGAACGGTAGTTGATCAGCGGCACGGGCAGGGCGCGGTACTCGTTGGATCCTTCGTAGACCGGAATGTAACCGACCCCCAGGCCGATGAAATTGGTGCCAGGTTGATCGGCGTGCGCCGGAGAGGCGGCGCACGCCAGGGCAATGGCGGCGGCGCCTCTTGCTAACATTGTCAGCTTCATTACAGGGGTCTTCCTTGCTCTGATGGACTTGCGCGCGGCATCGGCCGCGGCGCGGTGAGGCGCCCATTGTGGAAACGCGCTTTTAAAAATTCTTTAAATCCAGGACGGCACAATGCCGTTCATGAAAAATCAGGGAGCGTTCGTGCAAGTCTTGCTGGTGGAAGACGACGCCATGCTGGGAGATGCCTTGCGCACTCGTCTGACGGGGGCGGGCATGCGGGTCGATTGGGTCCGCGACGTACCGGCCGCGCGCCTGGCACTGGTCGAGCATGGCTACGGCGCGGTGCTGCTGGACCTGGGCTTGCCCGGGGGCAGCGGCCTGGCGGTGCTGAAACATCTGCGGTCGCGCTACGACGCCACGCCGGTGCTGATCATCACCGCGCGCGACCGCCTCAGTGAACGGGTGCAGGGGCTGGATGCCGGCGCCGACGACTACATCGTCAAGCCATTCCAACTGGACGAACTGCTGGCACGGCTGCGCGCGGTGGTCCGGCGCAGCCGCAATTCCGTCGTGTCGGTGCTGCGTTGCCGGGACGTGCAATTGGATCCGGCCAGGCGCGTGGTCACCAGGGCCGGTGCCGAGGTCGTGCTGAGCGCCAGTGAATATCGCACGCTGTTGGCGTTGATGGAGCGAGCCGGCCAGACCGTCAGTCGCGAACAGCTTGAAGCCGCCGTGTATGGCGGCAGCGGCACGATCGAAAGCAATACCGTGGCGGTCTACATTCATCAGTTGCGGCGCAAGCTGGGCGACGACTTGGTGGCGACCGTGCACGGCCTGGGCTATCGCATCGCCGCAGCGGACGCCCGATGAAAACGCTGCGCAGGCGCCTGACCGTCATGCTGTTGCTGCCGCTGCTCTTGACGTGGGCCGGGGTGTTCGTGTTTCAGTACCTCGCCATTACCGAGGCGCGCACGGGCATCCGCGACCAGTCGCTGATGGACGCCGCCAACCAGACCATTCTGTCGTTGCGGCGCAATTTGCTGGCCGGCGTATCGGACGAGCACTTCGAATTGCCGCCGTCCAGCCAGTATCGCGGCGATCGCAGTTCCATCCAGATCTGGTCATTGCAGGATCGCCGCCTGGTGCTGTGGTCTCCGGATGCGCCGGCGCAACCCCTGAATCCCGCTTTCGAGGATGGTTTCAGCGATGGCAACGTGGGCGGCGAGGCCTGGCGTGTGTATACGCTCAGCGACGCCTTCGGCCAGGTGCAGGTGCAACTGGCTCGAGCCGAGAGCGACCTGCGGGCCGAGACGGTGGCCGCTTTCAAGCGCGGTCTGGTGATCGTGTCGATGCTGTTCCTGTCGCTGGCCGCGGCGGTCTGGATCGTGGTGCGGCAGTCGTTCCGGCCGTTGAACCTGGCTGGCAACGCCATCCAGCGCCGCGCGCCGTTCGACCTGGCTCCTTTGCCGCTGGGCGGTTTGCCGGGTGAATTGCGCCCTTATGTGCAGTCCATCAACGCGCTGCTGCTGCGGCTGCAGGCCGCCATGGACCACGAACGGCGTTTCCTGGCCGATGCCGCGCATGAACTGCGCACGCCGCTGGCGGCGCTCAGCGCGCAGACCGAACTGCTGCTGCAGGGGATCGCCGGCACACCTGCGGCCGAGGCAGGCACCAAGCTGCGCGCGGTGGCGCAACGCACGGCGCGCCTGGCCGAGCAACTGCTGGACCAGGCCCGCATGGACGCCGTCAGTGAAAAAGGATCCGACCTGGAAACCGTGGCGCTGGATCAATTGGTAGTGCTGCTGGTGCGCGATGGCGAGGCGGCTGCTGCGCGCAAGCGCCAGCGCATCCAGCTGGACGTGCAGGCCTGCGAGGTGCGCGGGCGCATGGACACCCTGGGCGTGCTGGTGCGCAACCTGGTGGATAACGCCTTGCGCTATACGCCGCAAGACGGGCAGATCGCGGTGGCTTGCGGCCCGGCGCAAGGGGGTGGGGCCTGGTTGCGCGTCGCCGACGACGGCCCTGGCATCGCGCCGCGGGAGCAGGCGCGGGTGTTCGATCGCTTCTATCGCGGCCCGGGTGTGGGTGCTGGAGACGGCGGCAGCGGCATCGGCTTGTCGCTGGTGGCGCAGATCGCGGCGCGCCATGGCGCCACCGTGACGTTTACGCCGGGCTTGAACGGCCGCGGCGTAGGGCTGGTGGTGAGCTTTCCCGGCAATGCGGCGGCAGCCGGCGCATGAAAAACACCCCAAGAAAGGACCGGCATGCCGCTCTTGAGGCGCGCCATTACTGATCCAGCTGGATCTTGGCGTCGGCCGCCACGTTCTTCCACTTCTTCACGTCGTTGGCGATCACGTCGATGCCCTGCACGCGATGGCCCGCCAGGGCTTCGGCCTGGCCTGGCTGCCGCACACACTGGTCGAGGCCGACCTGCGCGCAGGCAGTCTGGTGCGTGCCGACAGCGCGCGCAACGACATCCATATGGAAATCCGGCTGTACCAGTCGGTGGACAACACCAAGCCGCTGGCGCGGCAGGTATGGAGCCGCATCGAGGCTTACGCGGCGCGATAGGGGCGGCGGCTCCGCATCGGACGGCCCTGTTTTCCGGTGTCTTCGCGAGAAACAGGGACAAAAGATGCCGGCCCCGGATGCCAGCCGTGCCCGGCAGGCATAAAATGTCGGATTCTTCCCGCCATTCCAACCTCAGGATCCCGCGCCATGAACGCACGCATCCCCGACGACGCCCTTCCTCCGACCCTCGATCCGAAGGCGCTGCAGGCTTTTGTCGACGACAAGTGGGACAACGAAATCATCCCCGCGCTGACCGACTACATCGCCATCCCGGCCAAGAGCCCGGCGTTCGACGCCGACTGGGAAAAGAACGCGTTCATCGAACGCGTGGTGCGCGACGCGGCGCAGTGGGTGCAAGCGCAGAAGGTCTCGGGCCTGACGCTGGAAGTGGTGCGTCTGCCGGGCCGCACGCCGGTCATCTTCTTTGACGCGCCGGCCACCCGCAGCGACAACGGCGACACGGTGCTGCTCTACGGCCACCTGGACAAGCAGCCGGAGTTCTCGGGCTGGCGCGCCGGCCTGGGTCCCTGGACCCCCAAATACGAAGACGGCAAGCTCTATGGCCGTGGCGGCGCCGACGACGGCTACGCCGTGTACGCCTCGCTGACCGCCATCATGGCGCTGGACAAGCAGGGCATCCCGCGCCCGCGCTGCGTCGGCATCGTTGAAACCTGTGAGGAATCCGGCAGCTACGACCTGCTGCCCTATGTGGACGCGCTGCGCGACCGCCTGGGCAATGTGGCGCTGGTGGTGTGCCTGGACTCGGGCGCCGGCAACTACGACCAATTGTGGATGACCACGTCGCTGCGCGGCATGGTGTCCGGCACCCTGGAAGTGCAGGTGCTGGACGAAGGCGTGCACTCGGGCGACTCCAGCGGCGTGGTGCCCTCGTCGTTCCGCATCCTGCGCCACCTGCTGGACCGCCTGGAAGACAGCGGCACCGGCCGCCTGCTGCCGCAAAGCCTGCACTGCGAAATCCCGGCCGAACGCATCGAGCAGGTCGCCGCCACCGCCCGCATCCTGGGCGACGAAGTCTGGCGCCGTTTCCCCTGGAGCTGCGGCGCTGAAGGCGGCTTCGTGCTGCCCATGACCACCGAGCCCGAACAGGCCCTGCTGAACCGTACCTGGCGCCCGACGCTGTCGGTGACCGGCGCCGAAGGCCTGCCGCCGCTGTCCAGCGCCGGCAACGTGCTGCGTCCGCGCACCGCCTTCAAACTGTCGCTGCGCCTGCCGCCGTTGGTGGACGCCGTGGCGGCTTCGCAGGAAATCAAGGAACTGCTCGAAGCCGACGCGCCGTACAACGCCAAGGTCATCTTCAAGGCCAACGAAGGCGCGGCCACCGGCTGGAACGCGCCCGCCTCCGTGCCGTGGCTGACCAGCGCGCTGGACGCCGCTTCGCAGCAGTACTACGGCTCGCCTTGCGGCTACATCGGGCAGGGCGGCACGATTCCGCTGATGAGCATCCTGCAAAAGGGCTTCCCGAAGGCGCAGTTCATGGTGTGCGGGGTGCTGGGCCCGAAGTCCAACGCTCACGGCCCGAACGAATTCCTGCACGTGCCCTACGGCAAGAAGCTCACGGCCGCGGTCGCCCAGACCATGGCCGCTATGCCGGCCGCCTGACGGGCAAGGCGGCAACATCGACGCGGACCCGCTGGGCGGGGCCGCGTTTTGTTTTTGTGAATGGGCGTTGTGAATGCGCGCTGTAATGACGCTGCCGTAGGCCCTAAGCCGCGGGCTGCCGTGTCGACGGGGAAAACGCCACGGTGATCGAGGTATTCGAGGTGGCGCGCAGGGTGACATCGCCGCGTGGCTGGACAAGCCGGGAGGCGCCGCACACCATGGCCCAAAGCCAGCCGATGATAGGCACCATGGGGAACCCGATGTCGGCGAACGTGGCCGGTCCGTTCAGCGGAGTGATCTCTACCCGGCTGGAAAGACCCGCTTGCGCCAGCAGCGACTGGATGCGTTGAGTCACGTCGTTCAGGTTGTCGACGTTTTCCAGGAAGAAATCCTCGCGCTTGCCGAGCAGCGCGGCCAGTTCACCGTCGCGCATGTCGTTGAAATAGTAGGTGCGCGCTATGGGCATCGAGACCTCTGCGGATGTGGCTCCGCTACTCTATCTCAATGGCACGGAACCTGTCGACGGGTCGCCTATACTCCCTTTTTTCTAGGACTTACCGCCATGATTTCCACCTCCGACGCCTACGCCAACGTGGTCGCAGAAACCCGCCACTGGCTGACCCAGGCCGTGATCGGCCTGAACCTCTGTCCGTTCGCCAAGGCGGTTCAGGTCAAGGACCAGATCCGTTTTGCCGTCAGCGACGCCACCGACGCCGAAGGCGTGTTGACCGATCTGCAGGATGAACTGGCCCTGCTGGCCGAAGCCGATCCGGAAAAGATCGACACGACCCTGCTGATCATTCCGGACGCGCTGGATGACTTCCTGGATTTCAACGATTTCGAGGAACTGTCCGACCGCCTGCTCAAGCGCATGCGCCTGGTGGGCGAGTTGCAGGTCGCGACCTTTCATCCGCAGTTCCAGTTCGCCGACACGAAGCCGGACGATATCGAGAACTACACCAACCGTTCGCCGTATCCGATCCTGCATTTGTTGCGCGAAGACAGCATCGACCGCGCGGTCGAGTCCTTTCCCGACGCCGCCGAAATCTATGAAAAGAACATCGATACGATGCAGCGGCTGGGCCTGGAAGGCTGGAAGCGCCTGATGACCCGGGCGTGACGCCGTTCTGCCTGGCGTTCCCCCAACCAGGCGGGTTGGGCGTGGTCCGTGGGCCCGGCAATCGGGTCCGCACCGGGATATCCCTAGATAGCCCCGGTGCCATATTGCATACAAGATACCGTCATTGAGACCCCCCGCCGTTCGGCGGGCGGCCTGTGCCTCCTTCCCCCTTGTCGTTGATCGCATGGCGCCCGCGGCCCACCGGCAGGCGTGCGCCGTGCACGCCTGCCCGGAGAGCCTTATGCCGTTCACCCGCCGTCACGTCCTGGGCGCGCTTGCCGCGCTGCCGCTGCTGCCCCGTCCCGCCTGGGCGCAGGCCAACTATCCCAACCGCCCTGTGCGTCTTCTGGTGGGCTTTGCGCCCGGCGGCCTGACCGACATCGCCGCGCGGGCGCTGGCCGAGCGCATGGCCAAAATCCTGAAAGGCAATGTGGTGGTCGAGAACCGGCCGGGCGGCCAGGCCATCATCGCCACCGTGGCGGTGGCGCGCGCCGAGCCCGACGGCTACACGCTGGGATTCGCCGGCACCAACGGCATGATCCTGAACCCCTTGCTCTACAACAACCTGCCGTACCAGATATCGGACTTCAAGCAACTGGGGTCGATGGGCAAGTCGCCCATGCTGCTGATCGTGCATCCGTCGCTGGGCGTGAAGAACGTGCAGGAATTCATCGCGCTGGCCAAGAAAAAGCCCGGTGATCTGACCTGCGCGCATGCCGGGCGCGGCGTCATCAACCACCTGGCGCTGCTGCACTTCCAGTCCAAGACGGGCACCCAGTTCCAGGACGTGCCCTACAAGGGCAGCGGCCCCGCGCTGTTGGACCTGATGGCCGGCACGGTGCAGAGCACCTTCGATTTTCCGACGTCGGCGCTGGCCAATATCAAGTCCGGCAAACTGCAAGTGCTGGCGGTGACGGCGGACCAGCGGTTGTCCAGCCTGCCCGACGTGCCCACCATGAAAGAGGCGGGCGTGGACGGCATGGAGCTGTACACCCGCATGATGATCTCGGGGCCGGCGGCGATGCCGGCCAGCGTGGTCAAGACGCTGGAGAACGCCGTGCGCGAAGGCACGCGCGACCCCAGCCTGGTGCAGCAGTTCGCCGAGCAGGGCGTGACGGTCGAGTTTACCTCGTCGGCCGACCTGGACCGTGTCATCGCCGAGGAATCCGCACTGTGGGCCGGGGTGATCCGCGCCAACAACGTCCCCAAGACCGACCTGAAAGGCTAAGGACCCGCCATGACCGAGCAGCCCCGCATCACCGTCAGCCCGGAATTCGCGCTGATCGACGTCGCCCGCGAGATCCGCATCGACGGTTTCGCGCCCTATGCCTTCATTACCGTCACCGCCCGCATGCGCATGTGCGGCGCGCCGTGGCAATCGCAGGCCGTGTTCATGGCGGGCCACGACGGCGGGCTGGACCTGGGCCGCGACTGCCCCGTGTCCGGCAGCTACGCCGAGCCATCCGCCATGGGCATCGTCTGGTCGATGGTGTGCACCGAGATGGAAAGGGTGGTGTTTCCGCCCGATCGCACCGAGCCGCTGGTGATTGAATTGCAGGCCACCGACGGCCAGCGCAGCGCCAGCGCGCGGCTGGTGCAGGACTTCCTGGCCGACGACGTCACGCATCGCGCCGTGCGCGAAACCGTGGACGGCATGACGCTATCGGGCGAGCTCTACACGCCCGCCGGCCCTGGCCCGCATCCGCTGGTGATCTACATGAACGGCTCGTCCGGCGGGGTCAACGCGCCGCGCGCCGCGCTGTTCGCCGCCCGCGGCTACCAATGCCTGGCGCTGGCCATTTTCAATTACGACGGCCGGCCCAAGTATTTGAACGACATGCCGCTGGAATACTTCGAGCGGGCGTTGCGCTGGGCCCGCGCGGAACTGCAACCGCGCGACGGGTTTGTGGCGTTGTCGGGCATCAGCCGTGGCGGCGAGACCTCGCTGCTGGTGGCCTCGCATTATCCCGAACTGGTGAGCGCGGTGGTGGCCTATGTGCCATCGCCGGTGACGCACGGCGTGGTCAGCGCCGGCGAACCCGGCACCGGACGCAACGCGCAGGTCTGGCACAAGGACGGCGCGCCGTTGCCGCACTTGTGGCAGGACAATGCCAGCGCCGATTGGGAAGCGGCCTATGCGTCCGATCCGCCGTACCGTCAGACCCATGCGTTTCTCAGCGCCAGCCGCGATGCCGTCGCGTTCGAGCGGGCGCGCATTCCGGTGGAAAACTATCCCGGGCCGGTCATGCTGGTCAGCGCGTCCGACGACGGATTCTGGCCCAGCACCGCGTATTCCGAGATCGTGATGCGCCAGCGCCAGGCGCACGGCTTGCCTACGTTCCACCACGTTTGCATGGGGGCGGGGCACCACGTGCACTATCCCTATCTGCCCGCCACGCTGATCAGCAAGCCGCACGCCATGTCCGGCCTGCTACTGGACGCGGGCGGCACGCCGGCTGCCAATGCGGCGGGCAATGAAGGGTCTTATCTGGCCGTGCTGGACTTTCTGGGGCGCACGTCGGGCGGGTAGCGCTGCGCGCGAGCGTCTTTGAATGTCGACATGCGCCAAGGGCGTTTGCGGGCGCAAGGGCGGTGGCGCGGTATAAAAGGCTTTGGTCGGAAGAAGCTGCCGACCGCCACCGCCAAGGAGCCTTCCGCCATGAATACATCATCGCCCGCAGGCGCGATCCTGCTGCGCAACACCATGGCTTACGACCGTGTCCACACGGACGCATTCAAGCAGGCAATCGACGCGGCCGTGCAATTCGCGCAGCGCCATGCGCCGCAATTGATGGTGCAGGTGTTCCTGGATGCCGACGCCGGACTTTGCTACAGCTTCCAGCTATACGAGGATTCCGAGGCCATCTTGCGCCATTGGAAAGTGTCCGACCCGCATATCGCGGCGGTCATGCAGCACTGCGTGGTCCAGCGCATGGAGGTCTACGGCAGTCCCAATGATGCCGTGCGCAATGGCATCCTGGAGGCGGTCGGCAGCGACAAGGTCACTTTCACGCCTGGGCTGGTGGGGTATCACCATCTGCGTGCGCCGCAGGTTTAAGCGCGGGAGGTGCCGGCCGACACGCGTCGCCAGGGCCGTCAGTGGCCGTCCTGAAACAGCCGCTCGGTGATGAAATCCACGAATACCCGGACCTTGGGCGACAAATTCCGGTTCGACGGCCATAGCGCCTGGAAGCGGCCTTCGCCCTGCACATGATTGGCCAGCACCACTTGCAACGACCCATTGGCCACTGCGCCGCGCACCAGGAAGTCCGGCATGCAGCCAATGCCGAAGCCGCTGACGGTGGCGCCCAGCAGGGCTTCCATGTTGTTGCAGGTGAACGCGGTCGGAATGTGCGGTGGCGCTTCGCCGGCAGGCAACGCCAGCGGCCATTCCTGCAAGGTGCCGGCGTTGGGATAGCGAAAGCGCACCGCGCGATGCCGGACCAGGTCGCGCGGCCGGGCGGGCATGCCGTGGCGCGCCAGGTAGGTCGGCGCCGCGCACAGCTGCAAGCGGTATTTGCCCAGCGACCGGGCGGCCAATCGTGAATCCGGCAAATCGCCGCTGCGGATCGCCACGTCCACGCGTTCGCCGATCAGGTCGACGATCCGGTCGTTGAAGTCCATGTCCAGTTCGATGTCCGGATAGCGCGCCGCGAATTCCGGCAGCACCGGCAGCAGGAAGTGATAGCTGACCAGCGGCGCGCTCACGTGCAGCCGCCCGCGCGGCACTTCCAGCGTCTGCGACAGCATGGCGTGGGCGTCGTCCAGGTCTTCCAGGATGCGCTTGCAGCGTTCGTAGAACAGCTGGCCTTCTTCGGTGAGCTGCATGCGGCGCGTGCTGCGCTGGAACAGACGCACGTGCAGGTCTTTTTCCAGCTTGGCCACGGCCTTGCCGACAGCCGATGCGGACAGGTCCAGGTCGCGCGCGGCAGCGGCAAAGCCGCCCAGCTCGGCGCTGCGGACAAACGGCATCAATCCGCTCAGACGGTCCATGGGGCCTCCATTGAGGAAATTAATTCTCTTATGTGTGGATTTTTACCTCATTTATCCGAACAGGAGGCGCAGGTATCTTCAATACCGTTCCTTCTTCTCCGGTTTTTCCATGACGCCCATCGCTTCAGCGCCGCTAACCGCGGCCCGCAAGACCCTGATCCTGATTGCCGTGTGCCTGGCCTGCGCGGCCATGCCGCTGAGTTTCACCGGCCCGGCCATCGCGCTGCCGTCGATCGCCCAGGCGCTGGGCGGCAGCCCGGTCGCCTTGAACTGGGTGACCAACGCCTTCATGCTGGCCTTCGGCAGCGCGCTGCTGGCGGCCGGCGCCCTGGCTGACCGCTATGGCCGCCGCCGCGTGTTCCTGGCAGGGACGGCCGTATTCCTGGCCGCGTCCATCGGCTTGATCTATGCGCCCGGTATCGTCGCGTTCGACCTGCTGCGCGCCGCGCAGGGCCTGGGTGGCGCGGCCATCTTTTCCGGCGGCGCGGCGGCGCTGGCGCAGGAGTTCGACGGCCTATCGCGCATGCGCGCCTTCAGCCTGCTGGGGGCCAGCTTCGGCGCCGGCCTGTCGTTCGGCCCGATCTCGTCGGCCTGGCTGATCGAGCATTACGGCTGGCGCAGCATTTTCCTGCTGGTGATCGTGCTGGCCGCCATCGCCTTTGGGCTGGGCGCGAGGACCTTGCGCGAATCGCGCGACCCGTCGGCGGGACGGCTGGACTGGCCGGGCGCGGTCACGTTCACCGCGGCCCTGGCGCTCTTGACCTGGGGTATCCTGCGCGCGCCGCAAGATGGCTGGGGCGATCCGGTGACGGTCGCGATGCTGGCCGGCGCGGTATTGCTGTTCGCCGTGTTTGCCGCGATTGAACTGCGCACGGCGCGGCCCATGCTGGACCTGACCTTGTTCCGCTATGGGCGCTTTCTGGGCGTGCAGCTGCTGGCTGCCGCGCCGGCGTACGCCTTCGTGGTCTTGCTGATCCTGCTGCCCGTGCGCTTCATCGCCGTGGACGGCCTGAGCGAAATCGAGGCCGGCCGCATGATGATCGCGTTGTCGGCGCCATTGCTGCTGTTGCCGCTGGCGGCCGGCTTGTTGACGCGCTGGCTGGCGCCGGCCGTGATCTGCGGCGCGGGCTTGCTGGCGTCCGCGGCCGGGTTGGCGTGGCTGGGCCTGGCGATGGGACGCGGCGACGTGCAGGCGTTGATCGGCCCGATGCTGATGATCGGCGTGGGTATCAGCCTGCCGTGGGGCTTGATGGACGGCCTGGCCGTCAGCGTCGTGCCCAAGGAGCGCGCCGGCATGGCTACCGGCATCTTCAGCACCACGCGGGTTGCGGGCGAGGGCGTGGCGCTGGCGATCGTCAGCGCGGTGCAGGTGGCGTTGACCTCGCGTCATCTGGCGGCGGCGGTGCCGGGTGCGCAGACGGCCGATGCCGCCCAGCGCCTGGCGGCGGGCGATTTCCCGGCGGCGGCCCGGCTGTTGCCGGATGTGGGCCGCGCGGTGCTGGCGCACGCATCGGGCAATGCGTTCGCCACCTTGCTGTGGATACTGGCGGCCATTACCGTGCTGACCGCGCTGGTCGTGTTCCTGTTCCTGGGCCGGCCAGAGCCGCAAGCCGCGGCGCGGCCGGCGCAGGCGCGGGTTTGAGCGCTGGCGCGTGCCGATCAACCCAGCCGCATCGACACTTCGACGTCGCCGCTGAACGGCGTGGACAGGTAGCCCGATTCCGGTGAACGCACGCGAGCCAGGTATTCGGGGCAGTAGTCGGCGTTGTCCGCCACGATCATGGCGCCCGGCCGCAAGCGACTTTCCAGCAGCGTCAGGATGTCGGAGTACAGCGCCTTGGCGCCGTCCAGCAGAACCAGGTCGATGTGGTCCGGCAGGTCGGTGGCCAGCGTTTGCAGCGCGTCGCCTTGGCGGAATTCAACCAGGTCGACCAGGCCGCCCGCGGTCAGGTTGTCGCGCGCCCGTGCCACTTTGGACGGTTCGAATTCGCTGGTGATCAGGCGGCCGCCGCCGTTGTCACGCAGTGCCGCCGCCAGATGCAGCGTCGAGATGCCGAACGAGGTGCCGAATTCCACGATCGTGCGGGCTTTTCCGCTGCGCGCCAGCATGTAGAGCAGGGTGCCGGTTTCGGGCGACACCGCCAGCGGCAGATCCTTCATGCGGCCATAGAAGTCCCGGTAGTCGGTCTTGCTGCGCATCAGGCGCGTCTGTTCGTCTTCGGACAGATTGGTCAGGGCGGGGTCGGCAGTGGACCAAGAGGCATCGGCTTGCGTGAACAGCAGGTCGAGCAAGGGCGCGAGGGGGGAAGAAGTGAGGGTGTTGGTCATGCGATATGTCCGGTGTCAGAAGGTGATTTAGAATACGACGAATTCGTCGCATTTCTCTATTCGCATTTCCGGACACCCATGGCCACCCACCGCAGCGCCAAGCTCTCAGAGCGAAAACAGCCCCAGCAGACCCGCTCGGCGGAGCTGGTCGCCGCCATTTTGCAGGCCGGGGCTCAGGTTTTGGCCAAAGAGGGCGCGCAGCGCTTCACCACCGCGCGTGTCGCCGAGAAGGCCGGCGTCAGCATCGGCTCGCTCTATCAATACTTTCCCAACAAGGCCGCCATTCTGTACCGGCTGCAGATGGATGAATGGGCGCAGACGTCTGGCCTGTTGCGCCGCATTCTCGAAGACGCCAGCCAGCCTCCGCGCGAGCGCCTGCGCACGCTGGTGGTTGCGTTCGTCCGGTCGGAATGCGAGGAGGCCGTGATGCGCGTGGCGCTCAACGACACCGCGCCGCTGTACCGGGATGCGCCCGAAGCGCGAGCCACCAAGGAAGAGGGCGCCCGCATCGTCCTGGTCTTTCTGCGCGAAGCCTTGCCGCAAGCTTCCGATGCCGCGCGAACCCTGGCCGGCGACCTGATCACCACCACGCTCAGCGCGGTCGGCAAGCAGTTCTCGGAAACCCCGCACACCGCCGAAGACATCGACGCTTATGCCGGCGCGCTGGCCGACATGCTGTGTGCCTATCTGGACAGCCTGGCGTCGTCCGCCCGGGAGTAAGATTGCCGCTCTTTCCGGCGCTTGCAAGGACACGCCATGCATTCCCGTTTTGAGATCGCCTGCGGCCGTGCCGTGTTGGCTGCCGACGCCGTGGGCAGCGGCGACCCCGTCGTCTTCCTGCATGCTTCCATCTGCGATCGCCGCATGTGGCGGCCGCAGCTTGAGAGCCTCGGCGCTGCTGGCTGCCAAGCCATTGCCTACGACCGGCGCGGTTTTGGCGACACGCGCGGGCAAGCCGAGGACCACTCGGCCGTGGCCGACCTGATGGCGGTCATCGACACCGTCGCGGACGGCAAGCCGGCGATTCTGGTTGGCTGTTCCCAAGGCGCGCGCATCGCGATGGACGCAGCGCTGATGCATCCCGCGGCCGTGCGGGGGCTGGTGCTGATTTCGCCCACCGTGGCCGGCTCGCCGGAAGTGGCGTTGCCGCCCACCATGCAGGCGCTGATGGCGCCCTTGAAGGCCGTCGAGGCAGCGGGCGATCTCGACGGCGTGAACCGCCTGAAAGCGCGCCTGTTCCTGGACGGCCCCCTGGCCGCCGAAGGCCGGGTCGCCGGCGCGGTGCGCGAGCAGTTCCTGGACATGCACGGGCGAGCGCTGCGCGCCGCGCCCATGGGAGCCAGCCGTGACGACGTGGCGGCCTACTCGCGCTTGCGCGAGTTCACGGCCCCGGCGCTGGTGATCTGGGGCGATCTGGACTTTCCCCATATCCAGGAACGCGCGCGCCGGGTAGCCGGCATCCTGCCGCAGGGCGAGGCCTGTGCGTCCGCCGGCGCCGCGCATCTGCCCAGCCTGGACCACCCGGCGGACATCACCGCACGGATCGCCGCTTTCATCGGCCGCTGCCCCGGCGGGGCGGGCGCATCCTCTTCCGCGTAGCACCCAACCATGTCGCATCCATCTCCCGTCGCGCTGGTCACCGGATCCACGTCCGGCATCGGCGCGGCCATCGCCCGGCGCTTGGCGCGCGACGGCTATTCCGTGGTCCTGCATTCACGCCGTTCGGCGGATACGGGGCAGGCCCTGGCCGCCGAGCTGGGCTCGGCCGTGTACATACAGGCCGACCTGGCTGTCGACGCGGACCGGGTCCGGCTGGTGCGCGAGGCCGTGGCCGCGTGGGGCCGGCTGGACGTGCTGGTCAACAATGCCGGCATCAGCCGCGTTATTGCGCATGGCGACCTGGCGGCCGCCACGCCGGACGTGTGGCACGAGATGCATGAAGTCAATGTCGTCGCACCGTTTCGCCTGGTCGCCGAGGCGCAAGCCGCGCTGCTCGCGTCGGCCGCAACCGGCAAACCGGCCTGTGTCGTCAATGTGAGTTCGCACGCAGGGGTGCGGCCCAAGGGCGCGTCCATTCCCTATGCGGCGGCCAAGGCCGCGCTGAACCACGTGACCCGGCTGCTGGCTGTGTCGCTGGCCCCGGGCATCCGCGTCAACGCGGTGGCGCCCGGCCTGGTGGATACGCCGCTGACGCAAGACTGGAGGCAGGCGCAGCAGTTATGGAAGGAGCGCTCGCCGATGCGGCGCGCGGCCAGTCCCGACGACATCGCCCAGGCGGTGGCGCTGCTGGTGCAGTCCGACTATCTGACAGGGGAAATCCTGCTGTCGGATGGGGGCTTGAATCTGACGTGACGGACCCAGGGCCTGTCAACAGGCCCTAGGCCGGGGTATCCAGCCCGCGTGGGCCGGCGGCGTCGGCGCTATCGCCGTCTTGGGATATGCCGGGCACGCCCAGCCGGATGTTGCGCGAGTACTGCGTGGCGTCCGTCGTGGCGCGGGCGCGGTCGGTATAGCGGCCGGCCCGCCGGTAGGCCGCCGCGCTGTCCGCGCCTTGCAGCGTGCCCAGCCGGTACAGGTATTCGGGCAGATACCCGGACAGCAGCAGCCGGTAATCGAGCGGCAGGCCGGGCACGATCTTGTCGGCCAGCTGGTAGATGATGGTGATGCAGTTGGCCGTCAGCGTGTTGTAGAAGCGGGGCTGGCGCGCCAGCTGGCTGGCGGTGTCCACATACGACAACAGCAGCTTGCGGGCTGCGCCATCCGGCATGTGCACGCGGTACAGATAGCCATCCTCGCCGCGGACATTGGTGCGCACCCGCAGGCTGTCCTCTTCGGTCGAGGCCAGCACCGACAGCTCGTATTGACGGAAGAATCCGCCGATCTCCGAAAACTTGTCGCGCAGTTTGCGGCGGATCTCCACCGAGAACACCACATATTGGCCGTCGGTAAAGCCGAACGACACCAGCGCATGCGCGATTGCCGGGCGGCCCCAATACGACAGCGCCAGGTCCACCGACGCCAGGCGCGACAGATCGTAGGTGCGCGTGTCCCAGCGCACGTCGTAGTCGGCGGCCGTGCGCCAGTCGAAATTGCGAACGTTGCGCAGGGTCAGCGTGTCGCCCCGCACCGAGCCCTGCGTGACGCGGGCGACCTCGGGGATCCATTCGCGATCGTTGGACGGGCGTACGCCCCAATGCCACCAGGCCAGCAGCGCCAGCAGCAATACCCCGAAGCCCCAGGCGGGCAGGGTGTGGCCGAACGCCAGGCCGATCAACGCGGCGGCTGCCAGCGCCAGCCAGGCCGCGGGCAGCAGCGCGCGCTTCTTGCCATCGCCTGCCGGCTGGAACCAGAGCGCCAAGGCGCCCCACGCCGCGCCGGCCACGATGGCCACGCCCACGGCCAGCAGCCCCATCATGGCTGGGTCTGCGCGTTGCGGGCGCCGGCCTCGCGGTCCTGGCGGCGCCAGCCGGCGCGCAGCGCCGCGATCTGGCGAATCGCGGCCTGCGACATCTTCCACCAGCCGAACGGCCGCGGATCGGCCAGCATGCTCAGCGCGCGGGCATAGTCCAGCGTCAGTCCCGGGGTCCAGGCCATGGTCAGGGCGCGCTTGCGGATCTGCGCCGCTACCCACAGTTCAGGCGTCAGCATCAGGCGCAGCAGCACGCCCCAACCGGCGCGCGGGCCATGCAACCGGCCCACCACGCCGTCCAGCGCCGCCTCCAGCGCGGCCGAAACCGAACTGGAGCAGTTGCGGTGCGTCAGGTTGTAGATCTCGGTCTGGCGGTAGCTGTCCCAGAATGCCTGCAGCTTGCCGGCGTCGTAATTGCGGATGCGCACCTGCATGGTCGACGGGCACCAGGCCTGGGACTCGGTGGCATAGTCGGGCTGGTAGACCCCCGGCACGTCGTTGTCGGCGGTGGCGCGCAGCAAGGTGCCGAATTGTTCGGGCGAATGGTCGATCTCTTGCGCGGGATACAGGCTGATGTAGACGCCTTCGGGCGATTCCAGTGCGGCATGGCCGGTGGACACCACGCCGTTGATGTCCACGGCGGCGATGTAGCGATCCAGCACCGGATAGTTGCGCGTGGCCGTCTTGGCCGAGCCGGACGGCGTCCAGACATGGACCGTCAACGCCCGCTCGCTCGCCTGGGGCGGTCCATCGAATACGGTCTGGGCCGGCCCGTCGATGCGGGTCGGCATGAAGTCGGGGTGCGGATTGGCCGCCAGGGCCGGGTTGGAATCGAGGCTGTGCACGCGCCGGGCCAGCCACAGCAGCTTCATGCCCGAAAACGCCAGGAACAGGCCCAGGCAGTACGGCACGGTGCCGACATAATGGGTGGGATAGGGCTGGAAGAAGAAGATGGCCAGCAGCACCTCGGCCACGCCGGATGCGAATACGTAGCGCCAGCGCGGGTAGCGCACCACGTAGGCCGCGATGCACTGCATCAGGCCGTCCACGAGGAACAGCAAGCCGAAGATCATCGACAGCAGGAAATGGCCGTGGTGGTGGCCCGCCAGGATCAGAATGCCGGCGGTCAGCACGAATACGCCCTTGGCGTAGCGCAGCACCCGCTGGCCGCCGACGCCCGAAGTGGCGATGGCCAGCGTGGCCAGCCCTTCGATGACGAACAGCACGGCAAACAGGTATAGCGGGAAATACAGCGCGCCATCCAGCGCGTCGACAAAGATCGTGACGCCGGCGGCCAGCACGATCCAGCCGCCGATGGCCAGCGCGCGGGCGCGCTTGTGCAGGTAATCGATGCCGAGCAGCAGCAAAACCAGATGGCTCATGTTCCTGACACTCCGTAGGGTGGGACGGACTTGCGGCTGGGGACTGCGAAAGCGCGTCGCGCGTGGCGTTACGACAGGGGGCCGGGCGCGGCGTTGGCGTGCCGCTGCGTGGATGCGGCGGTATATAAGGTATCACGCCGGTACGCGCGGTTCCGAGGGGAACGCGCGTACCGGCGGCAGGCGACGGCCTACGGCACGGCGACGGCCTTGAGCCATTGGCCGGCCAGGTCCAGCACGATGCGTTCCTGTTCGCGATGCGGCACGTGGCCGCAGTTCTCCAGCAGCGCCTGCTTGCCGCCGGTCAGTCCGGCGATGCGCTCAGGGTGCACCGCCGAACCGTATTCGTCCAGCTCGCCGTGCAGCGCCAGCACGGGGCAGCGCACCTGGCGCAGGGGCTCATTCAAGTTCCAATCGGCAAACGCGGGCGACAGCCAGGTGTCGACCCAGGCGCTCAGGACCCAGGCGGCCTTGTCGCCGTGGTACTTCTTCAGTCGGTCCAGCTGGCCGGGTTCGGTGAAGTTGCGCTGGGCCGCGCGGATGCCATCCAGCGTGCGGTCTTCGGCGAAGGCCTGGGCCGATTCGGTGATGAGCGCAACGCAGTCGCCGGGGTAGGCGGCCGCGGCGCAGATGGCCATGCCGCCGCCCACGCTGTGACCCAGGCCGATGTAACGGCCGATGGCCAGTGCCAGGCGCAGGTCATGGAAGCCCTCGCGGGCCTCGGCTTCGACGAAGCCGGTGGCAAGCGTGGCGGGGTTCGGGGCCGACTGGCCGAAGCCCAGCCGGTCGTAGGCGATGACGCTGCGGCCGGTGGCCGTGGCCAGATTCTCGGGAAAGTCGCGCCATAGCTCCACACAGCCCAGCGAGTCGTGGAACAGCACGATGGGCGCCAGATCCGCCGCCGCACTGCCATTCCCCGCCGGGTTCGCATCCTTGCCCGCGGGGTCCCAGCGCCGCGCGAAAAGGCGGCCTTGCCGGGTGGGCACGTGGATATCCTGGCGGGTAATCGAAAGCATGTAGGGGTCCTGGTGGGGGTAGGGCGCCACGCGGCGCCGTCCTTGGCTGACTCCCGATTATAGGAAACCCGGCTTATTCCTCGCTGGTCCATTCGACCTGCACGCCCAGGCTGCGCAGGTTTTCGACGAAGCGCGGGTGGGCGCGGCGGATCGGCGTGGCGTTGCGGATTTCAGAGCGCCCGTCGATGCTGCTGGCGATCATGAACAGCGCGATGGCGACGCGGATGATGTAGGGGCTTTCCACCACGGCCGGCGTCAACGGATTGCCGCCGAAGGTGATGACGCGGTGCGGGTCCGACGAAAACACGTGCGCGCCGAACTTGGACAATTCGCCGGTCCAACCCAGCGCGCCGTCGTAGACCTTGTTCCAGAACATCGCGTTGCCCTCGGCGCATACGCCCAGTGCGATGAAGATGGGCAGGAGGTCCACCGGGAAGTACGGCCACGGCGCCGCTTCGACCTTGGTCAGCACATTGCTGGTGAAGGGCGTCTGCACCTTCAGCGGCCCGCTGCGCAGCGCGCGCGACCAGCCATTTTCGTGCACGATCTGCACGCCGAACTTGGCGAACGTGCGGTCGATCAGCGGGAAATTGCCCGGGGTGCTGTTGCGCACCACGACGTCGCCGCCGGTGATCGCGCCCAGCGCCAGGAAGGTCGTGATTTCATGGAAGTCTTCCTCGAACGTGAACTCGCCGCCGCGCAGGTCTGCGCCCCCCCGCACTGTCAGCCGCGAGGTGCCGATGCCGTCGATGTCGGCGCCCATCATCGCCATGAAGCGGCAGAATTCTTGCACGTGCGGTTCCGACGCGGCATTGGTCAGGGTCGACTCGCCGGCCGCGGCCGCGGCGCACAGCACGAAGTTTTCGGTGGTGGTCACCGAGGCGTAATCCAGCCAATGGTGGGTGGGCTTGAGCGGCCCGGCGCTGCGCACCAGCAGCGAGCCGCTGGCGCGTTCGACCTCGCCGCCGAACGAGCGGAAGATGTCCACGTGCGGGTCGATTTCGCGCACGCCCAGCGTGCAGCCCTTGACGTTGTCTTCCAGCCGCGCCACGCCAAAGCGCGCCAGCAGCGGCGGCACCAGCATGATGGACGAGCGCATCTCTTCGGGCAGCCGGTGCCGCGCGGCGTCGAACGCCGTGTCGCGATGGTGCAGGTCCAGTGTACGGGTGCTTTCGTCCAGCCGCACCTCGCTGCCCAGCGTGCGGAAGATGTCCAGGATCTTGCGCACGTCGGTGATGTCGGGCACGCCATGCAGCCGCAGCGGCTGATCGGTCAGCAGCGTGGCGCACAGCACGGGCAGCACGGCGTTCTTGTTGGCCGACGGGATGACGCGGCCGCGCAGGGGCGTGCCGCCGTGGACGATGAGATTGGACATGGGCGAGGAGCTTGGACGACAGGAGAGGCGGATTAGGGAAACAGCGCCGGAAATTGTACCGGGCGGGCCTGCCGGGCGTTCCGCGGGGCCGGTAAAAAAGGTGTCAGACTGCAATTTCAGCGCATACGGGGCCGGCGCCCCGCCGCCAGGCGCTGGCGGTGCTGATCCGCGCCACCGTGGCCTTGAATGCGTCGGCCGCCAAACAGACCAAAACGGCCAACGACGCCTGACTTTTGCCACATTTTTTCAGGCCGAATTAAGCGCCACCCCGTAATATTCTCCCGTTGCCGCGGCAGTTCGCCGCCGCACCGTAAGCGTTCACGTCATCCAACGCGCCTTCGGACCGCCTTCGCCGCGGCCGGGCGCGCCTGTGCGGACGAACGCTGGGCCAAGCCGGGTTTGGCGCAGGCGCTCCCCGCATCGGGACCGCATTCATCATGACTCAACCCGCACTTCAAACTGCCCCCGTCGCCGCGCCGCCAGACGCGCGCCGCCTGTTTTTCACCGCCTTGCTGGTCGCCGCCGCGTTCTTCATGGAGAACCTGGACGGCACGGTGATCACCACCGCCTTGCCCGCCATGGCGCAGGACTTCGGCGTCCTGCCCGTGGACCTGAACCTGGGCGTCAGCGCCTATCTGCTGACACTGGGCATCTTTATCCCCATCAGCGGCTGGATGGCCGACCGCCACGGCGCGCGCCGCGTGTTCTGCGCGGCCCTGGTGATCTTCACACTGGCCTCGCTGGCTTGCGGGCTGGCCGACAGCCTGTGGTCGTTCATCGCCCTGCGCGTGCTGCAGGGCGTGGGTGGCGCCATGATGGTGCCGGTGGGCCGGCTGGTGGTGCTGCGTCACACGCCCAAGCACGAACTGATCCGCGCCATGTCCATCCTGACCTGGCCGGCGCTGACCGCGCCGGTGCTGGGCCCGCCCGTGGGCGGCTTCATCACCACGTATGCGTCGTGGCGCTGGATTTTCTACCTGAACCTGCCGCTGGGCCTGGCGGCGCTCGTTGCCGCCTGGGTGCTGATTCCCGACGACCGCGCCACGGAGCGCCGCCCCTTCGACTGGGCCGGATTCCTGTGGATCGGCGGCGGCCTGTCGAGCTTGTTGTGGACGCTGGAACAGTTCGGCGGCGCGGCGCCGTCATGGGCCCGCATTGGCCTGTGGATGGCGGCCAGCGCCGCGCTGCTGGCCCTGGGCGTGCGCCACCTGGGCCGCCACGCGCATCCCATGCTGACGCTGTCGCCCCTGAAAATTCGCGCCTACGCCGTCAATTTCTGGGGCGGTTCGCTGTTTCGCATGTCGGTGGGCGCGGTGCCGTTCCTGCTGCCCCTGATGTTCCAGGTGGGGTATGGCATGGATGCCTTCCATGCCGGGCTGCTGGTGATCGCCGTGTTCGCCGGCAACTTGTCGATGAAGCTGTTCACGACCCAGGTGCTGCGGCGTTTCGGCTTCCGTCCGACGCTGCTGGGCAACGGCACGATCAACACCGTGGCGTTGGCCGCGTGCGCCCTGATCGGGCCGCAGATGCCCGTGGCGCTGACCGCGCTGATCCTGTTCATCGGCGGCATGTCGCGGTCGATGCAGTTCACGGCGCTCAATACCCTGGCCTTCGCCGATATGCCGCAACCGCAGATGAGCGCGGCCAACACGCTGTTTTCCACCATGTCGCAATTGGCGCTGGGGATGGGGGTTGCGCTGGGCGCCATCGCTATCCGCATCGGTGAATGGGCCGTGCCGGTGCTGGGCCTGGAAGGCGCGCCCGGGGCGGCCTACCGGCTGGCGTTCTTGGTGGTGGGGCTGGTGTCGCTGGCCGGCATGCTGGACTTGTTCGCCTTGCCGCGCGGCGTGGCCGACGACGTGTCGCGCGGCCGGCGGGCGTAAAAAGGCACGCTGATCCCGCAAAACCTTGCGGCTGTTACGCCGCCGCGGGGTGCTTGCGGATCAGCATGGTGCCGCCGATCGTCAGCAGCAATCCGCCGCCCAGATAGGGCAGGCCGAAGATCAGCGCCCAGAAGAACAGAGCGGTGTTGGCGTCGTTGGCCGCCCGCGCGCCGGCCGTGGCCGGATCATGCGCGGCCGGGTCCATCATCAGCATGCTGGCCGGCAGCGCCAGCAGCAGCGAGGCGCCGAGCAGCACGCAGCCCCAGCCCGCCAGGCGGCGATTGTTGGGGATGCGCAGCAGCGCCGCGGCCACCACGACGGTGATCACCACCGAAATGATCGTGCCTGTGAGCAGCATGCGGTCCACGACGGCGGGGTCGTCCGGGACGTAGGGCTGCGCTGCCGGGTGGTTCAAACCGAACGCTATGATCAGCAGCGGGTTGACCACGCTGAAGGCCGCCCGGCCCACCAGCAAGCCGAACACGATGCTGGCGATCCACTTGATCGAGGTAGCGTTCATTCAAGAGCCCCGGTCCGGCGCGATCAATAGTAGATGTCGACGTAGTCGGTCAGGCCGCCGCACGCTTCCATCTGTTGCAGGCGCCAGTATTTGCGCTTGCCGGTGGCGCGGAACTCATAGTCGCCCGTGCGCTCGCAGCGGCGGCCCGGGTCGGGCGCGTTCAGGATCAGGATGGTGCCGCGGAAAGTGAAGCGGTCGGCCGAGATCGAGACCACTTCACCGCGCAGTTCCACGGAGCCGTCGCCGTTGATCTGGCCGCCTTCCAGGCTCACCACGTCGCGGTCGTCACGGGCCGTCAGGTGGCCACGATTGTCGCTCCAGAGCCACTGCAGGGTGATGCCGCTGTTGTTGAGCAGGCGCTCATAGGCGGCCTGGTTCAGGATTTCCGTTTTCTGCACCCGTTGCAGTGATTGGCCCGAGGCCGCGGCCTGGCCGGCCGGCGGCTGGGCTTGTTGTGGCTGCGCCTGGGGCTGGGTCTGCGGTTGCCGGGGAGGCAGCGCCGGCGATTGCGATTGCGGCTGTGATTGCGGCTGGGCCTGGGACTGGGGACGGGGCGGAAGCTGGCCCGGTGCCAATGCCGGAGCATCCCCCGGCGCCGCCATGACCGGCGCCGCCGCCACAAAAGCCAGGCCCAGGGCCACAGCGTAAATGCCGGACATCAGCCGCTTCTTGGCGGGCGCGAATGCCGGGGCGCGATCGGGGTTCATGTGCATAGGGGGTGTCGTTTGGAAAGTAGGAAGTGCGTTGTCGGTAGGGCAGAGCACGTTTTACTGGGTACGTTTTACCTGGTACGTATTACCGGGCCGTAAATTAGCACGCGCCATGGCATTCGCTAATTGCCGATTTTCTGTCTTATGTATCTATTCGTTAACAAGAAAATGACGGCCCGATTCTCGCACGAACGCCAGGGTTTCAGGGCTTGGGCTTGCGGTTCATTTCGTATTTGGGCCGGCTGCGGAAATTCTTCATCGCGTAGTCCAGAAACTCGGCCTTGCTGATGCGCCCGTCGCCGTCGGTATCCATCGCGGCCACCTGTTCGGAGGTCGCTTCATTCAAGAGCGGACCACGGGTGAGATAACCGTCGGCGTTGATATCCTGCTTGTCGAACGCCGCTTCCATCCGGGCGTAGTATTCCGGCTCGGTCATGGGGCGGTTGACGGCGTCGGGCGTCGGGATGGCGCCCGCCTTGCCCGCTTCGGCCGTGCCAGTCGGCGCGGGGGCAGGGGCCGCGGGCGTGGATTGCGCCATGGCGCCGCCCGTCCACAAGGCAAGCAGCAGTGCCGCGGTCAGGCTACCCGTCCGGGTGACATTTTTCATGGTTATCCTTTTAGGCATTCAGGCGGCGCAAATGATATCGCCGACTCGGATCAGCAGTGTTGCCATATGTTTTCGAATAATAAATAACCCAGGGATCCAAAATGACGACGTTGGTAATCGGCGCCAGCGGGGCGACGGGGCGGCTGCTGGTCAGGCAATTGCTGGACCGCGGGGAGCCGGTGCGTGCCATTGTGCGTACGCCGCAGGCATTGGAGCAGCTTGCCGGCGACAAAGGACTGTCGCTGATTCAGGCTGGCGTGTCGGACCTGGCCGATGCCGATCTGGCCCGGTATGTCAGCGGTTGCACTGCCATTGCGTCCTGCCTGGGTCACACCATGAGCCTGAAGGGCATCTACGGTCCGCCGCGGCGACTGGTTGCGGATGCGGTGCGCCGGTTGTGCCAGGCGGTCAAGGCCAGCCCGCCTGCCGCGCCGGTCCGCTTTGTCTTGATGAACACGGCGGGGAACCGCAATCGCGATCTGGCCGAGCCCGTGCCGTTCGCGCAGCGTTGCGTGGTGGGCCTGGTGCGTGCGCTGGTGCCGCCGCATGCCGACAACGAGCAGGCCGCCGCTTATCTGCGCACCGCCATTGGCCAGAACCACGGCGCGGTCCAATGGGTCGTCGTGCGTCCGGACAGCCTGGTCGATCAGGACGCGGTCACCGCCTACGAGGCGCATCCCTCGCCCATCCGCAGCGCCATTTTCGATGCCGGCAAGACCAGCCGCATCAACGTCGCGCATTTCATGGCCGAGCTGGTGATGGGGGGCGAAACTTGGCAGCGCTGGCAAGGGCGGATGCCGGTGCTGTACAACGCGGCTGCGTGCCGGCATCCCGAGTAGCCGTAGGCTTTAACTCAGGTCGTCGAAGATGTACGGGGCGTATTGATAGACGCTGGCAGGCGCGGCGGGCGGGGGGAGCAGAGGTTTATGCCAGTAATTGCCCGGTTCGTTGAGCCACCAGAACTTCTTTTCACGGGCCAACGGGCATAAGGCAGACAGATCCGCGCCATAGCGCACCAGCAACGCGAGCAATTCACGCAGCATGGCGGTACTGAGCCTGCGGCGGTCGATCTTCAGGGTGAAATCCGGCCCTTTGCCCGTATGGTTCTTGATGGCGGGGATGGCCGTCAACGCGTCGAAGAAACGCTGTTCGTCACCTGGGGAAAGGAAACGGACGAGCGGAATTTTCACATCCATGGCACCGGCCTCTGGCGCGGATCCTGGCCGGACCCGGCGACGAACAAGCGGCGTTGCCGAGGCTTGCAGGATTGCGCAAAAAGCTAGCAGCCTACGTAGGCTTGCCTCATGCGGCCATTGGAAAATTCTGATTCTCAGGGCAGCAGCCGCATCCCCGTGCGCTTGACGAATTCGTCGTAGCTGATCGGCGGGCCCGCCTTGGTGTTGGCGCTGTTGGCCTGCCAGTGCACCCACGATCGCCCGCTGGTGGCGTCATACACCACCTTGTAGAGGTACGTGGGCACGGCCACGCCCGACCCGATAGTCTTGGGGCGGGAGTCATAGACCGGTCCGGTGAACACATACACGTCGCCCGCCGCCCGCATCACATACTGGCGCGTGTCCTGCTCGATGCGGCTCCAGGGACCGGCATTGTGGGTCTGATCCTGCGGCACCATGTTCGCCAGCGAAAAGCTCTGCGCCATGGCGTCGGACGTGGCCATGTCGCCCGCCGGCGCCATGTGGCCGCGGGAATAGCCCGAGCCCCGGTAGTCGTCCAGTTCGGCGCGCTCGGCGCGCGGCAGCCGCGCGTCGGCGTAGAACTTGTCGGTGCGGTGCAGCCCCTTGGCCTGGGCCAGGTTCTGCCGGTTCAGCCGTTCCGCCACGAACACGGGCGTCTTGGTCTGGCCGTTGTGCAGGATTGCGAATGATGAAAAACAGACCTCGCGCAGCCGCTGGCTGGCGGGCACGGCGGGCGGACGTGCGTTCGGGAAGAACTGCGGGCATTCCGTGAAAGTGGTCTGGACCAGCGCCGAGTTGGGCGTGGGCAAGGCCACCGGCGCCGTGCGCTCTTGCGACGGCCACCCCAGCCGCGACAGCAGGTCGCTGGCCGAGGCCGGCATCCGCCACTGCGGATTCAGCATGTAGGTGGCGGCGCCGAAGCTGGCCAGCGAGGTGACGACCAGCGCCCGCAGGAAGCGGGGAATGCGTCCGGCGGACCGGGAATTCGTTCGGGAGGGAGTGCTTCTCTTTCTGGGAGCGGGTTTCTTCGCGCGCGTCATGCTACCTGGGGCTACGGACCGGCCGCCAGTGGCAGCCAATGTGACCCCGGATTGTAGATGAGTGATGAATTCGTCACTTACGGGCGAAAAGCCGTCTGTGCGTAGACTACTTGGTCATGCGTCGGTCCCGCATTATTGCGCCAGCTCGGCCCGCGTGATCTCGATGATCCAGTCCACGAAGGTCTTGACCGCCGCCGTGGCCCGGGCTTGCGGATAGACGATGGCAATCGGCACCGGCTCGCAGCGGGTGTGCGGCAGCACTTCGCGCAGGCGGCCGCTGCGCAGGTAGATGGCGGCGGCCACTTCGGACAGCTGGATCAGGCCCAGGCCCTCCAGGCCGCAGTGCAGGTAGGCCTCGGTCTCGTTGACGGCATAACGGCTGGGCAGCGCCACCGCGGTTTCCTCGCCGTCCACCTGGAAGCGCCAGTCCAGCGGCCGGCCGGTGGCGTTGGACACGTAATTGACAATGCGGTGCGAAGCCAGCGCTTGCACGGAATCCGGCTCGCCGAAGCGGGCCAGGTATTTGGGCGACGCGCAGGTCAGCCACGTCAACCGGCCCAGCCGGCGCGCCACCAGCGTCGAATCGGCCAGCGTGCCGCTGCGGATCGCGCAGTCGATACCTTCGTGGATCAGGTCGGCCGGCCGGTCGCTCAGCCCCAGCACCACTTCGATATCCGGATAACGGGCCTCGAATTCAATCAGGCGCGGCACCACGAGCGCCCGGCCGATGGTGCCCGGCATGTCCACGCGGACCCGGCCGCGCGGCGCATGGGTGGTGGCGGACACGTCGCTTTCCGCCGCGGCGATATCGGCCAGGATGCCCTGACAGGCCGCCAGGTAACGCGCGCCCGCGTCGGTCAGGCTGAGGCTGCGGGTGCTGCGCCGCAGCAGCGGCGTGCCCAGGTGGGCCTCCAGGTGCTTGATGACGGTGGTGACCGACGAACGCGGCATCGCCAGCGACTGGGCCGCGCGGCTGAAGCTGCGCGCCTGGACGACCCGTACGAACGTCGCCATCGCTTGAAGTTTGTCCATGAGCCAGGCCTGCTGAAAGTGCGTGTGCCGCTCGCGGCGGCGTGCGCGCGCCGAATGCGGCGGGGATGGGGCGATGTTAACAATGCCGCGGTGCTGGCAGGCCCGTTGTCCGCGCGTTGTGTATTCAGGCAGCGCGAACAATGGCCGCCCGGCCCGCTCCTACACTGGCTATCACCTGACGACCGCGTTGTGCCGCATCGGCCTTTCGATCGGCTGCGGCCTGTTTTCCAGATATCCCTTCATCCCGCGAGGACCCCCATGTTGAATCAGAACGCCATTCTCGTCCTGGGCGCCGGCCAGCTTGGCATGGCCGTGCTGCGCCATCTGGCGCCGCGCGCCGGCTCGCTTTCGGTGCTATTGCGCCCGTCGTCCATCGCGTCCCGCGAGCCGGCGAAGCAGCAAGAGCTGGCCGAGCTGCGCGCCTTGGGCATCGAGATCGTCCAGGGCGATCTGGCCACGCAGTCGGCCGCCGACCTGGCCGCCACCTTCAGCCGCTACCAGACCGTGATCTCGTGCACCGGATTCGTCGGCGGCCCCGGCGTGCAGCGCAAAATCGCGCGCGCCGCGCTGGACGGGGGCGTCAAGCGCTTCGTGCCCTGGCAGTTCGGTGTCGACTACGACGTCATCGGCCGGGGTAGCCCGCAGGACCTGTTCGACGAACAGCTGGACGTGCGCGATATGCTGCGGGCGCAGCAGGCCACCGAGTGGGTCATCGTTTCGACCGGCATGTTCACCAGCTTCCTGTTCGAGCCGTCCTTCGGCGTGGTCGACCTGGCGGCCAACACGGTCAACGCGTTGGGCAGTCTGGACACCGCCGTGACCCTGACGACTGCCGACGACATCGGCAAGCTGACGGCCGAAATCCTGTTCGCCGAGCCGCGCATCGCCAACCAGGCGGTGTTCGTTGCCGGGGACACCGTGACCTACCGCCAAGTCGCCGACGCCCTGGAGCGCACGCGCGGCGGCCAGATCGCGCGCCACGAATGGACGGTGCCTGAACTGAAGCGCCAACTGGCCGCCGAGCCGGATGATTCCATGCGCAAGTATCGTGCCGTGTTCGCCGAAGGGCGCGGCGTGGCCTGGGATCCGGCCGAGACATTCAACGCCCGCCATGGTATTGCGGTGACCGGCATGGAAGACTGGCTGCGCGCCAATCTGTAGCGCGGCGGCCGTCGACATTTGCCAACGCTTGGTAACGCCCGCCGGGTGGCCGCGCGCAGTATTCTCGACTGCGCAGTATCCCTCACGCGGCCCCTGCCCGCCATACAGCGGCACCGGCCCGCCGGCTTGTCATTGACAGGAGAACCAGGATGGTCAGCAAGAACACGATTTGCCTTTGGTATGACGGCGGCGCGCTGGAAGCCGCCCAGTTCTACGCCAAGACGTTTCCCGACAGCGCGGTGGGCAGGATCATGCATGCGCCCAGCGATTTTCCGTCCGGCAAACAAGGCGATGTCTTGACGGTGGAATTCACGGTGATGGGCATTCCGTGCCTGGGCCTGAACGGCGGCGCGGGCGTCAAGCACAACGAGGCCTTTTCGTTTCAGGTCGCCACCGACGATCAGGAAGAGACCGACCGTTTGTGGAACGCCATTGTTGGCAACGGCGGCAAAGAGAACGTCTGTGGCTGGTGCCAGGACAAATGGGGCCTGTCGTGGCAGATCACCCCGCGCGTGCTGACCGACGCCATCACCGACCCCGATCCGGGCGTGGCCAAGCGCACCTTCGAAGCCATGATGCAGATGGGCAAGATCGATGTCGCGGCCATCGAGGCGGCGCGTCGGGGATGAGCCCCGGGGGGAACGCGCCGCAAGCGCCGCGATGCGCGGCCGCGCCTAGCGTTGTTGCGCTTCGTATTCGCTGCGGTTGAACAGTTCAAAATACAGCACGTCGGTCCAGTACAGGCCCAGCGGATATTCCGTGGCGTTGTCGCGGGTGCTGTCGAAGTCGTTGTCCAGCCGCAAGCCGAACAGCACGTCCAGCGGCTCTTCGGCCTGTTGCACCGTGGCCAGTTTCAGCTGGCGCGCCGCTTCGGTGATGTCGGCCGGCAGCGCGTCCAGCGCCGCGCCTGCATGTTTGCACCGCGCCAGCTCCTGTTCCACGCTGGCTTTCAGCGCCGCTTCGCCGGACTCGCTCATGATGTCCAGCTCGATCGTTTCCAGCAGCAGATAGCTGTCGCGGTGGGCCTGCAGAAAGGCGATGGTTTCGTCCAGTTCGACCAGCAGGTGGGACGGGGGCGCGTACGACTGGGTCGCCGCCTGCACGGGAATCGACGAAATGGTCTTTTTGCCGGGTGAAAACAGCTGCTTCAGGCGATCCAGGAACGACGCGGGCCGGGCTTGCGCGGCGGGGGCGGACATGGCCGGCGGCAGCACGGCCACCGCCACGCGCAGGATTTCGGCAAAGCGCTTGACGCGTGCAAAACCCGGATCGAACGGGCTGCTGATCGCGTAGAGCTGGGTGCGCTTGCCGGGTTCGTCATCGTCCAGTCCGTCCGAGATCAGCGACGCGCACAGTTGCGGATCGCCCGACATCAGCAGCCGGTACATGAACGGCACGTCGTACGGCCATTCGGACAGCCCGGAAATCGTCTCGGGCCGGTCGGCATAGGACGTGGGGCGGTTGCTCAAGCTGTACAGATACGAGCGATTGGCCATGGGAGGGTGCCTCGAAAGCGGTCTGGAGGGGCGGCGGGAAGGCGAAGGATGCCGCATCACCGCGTGCGCAGCATCATGTTTCCCGCGCTATTGGGGCGTAAGTTGACTGCAAATCGCAGCAACGGGGGGAATTAATTGCAGTCTGACACCGTTTTCGCTGTCTTTCCGCTCGTCCGGCCCCTTTTTTTCATCGGCAGCGAGGCCCGGCGTAACCGCCGCGCCGTCACATCCGCGCGGTGGATTTCCCCCTAGAATTGCGATTGTCGCCACAATCTCCCGGCGCCAACCCTCTCGATTCGAGATGTCCGTCGATCTCCTCACCCTGTACTTCATCATTATTGGAACGCTTCTGGTCAGCGCCGGATTGACGTTCTGGGAGCATCGGACTCATCCCTCGCGCAGCCGGTCGCTGCGCGTCCTTGCCGCGGGGTTCGCCACGTTGGCGGCCGGCTGTACCTTGGTGCTGTTCCGGGCGGACGTGCCCAGCGCGTTGGGCTCGCCCTTGAGCAACCTTGTCATCCTGAGCGGCTACCTGCTGGTGCTCAATGGTGTCGCGTCCTTGAGCGGCCGGCGTTACCGCACGGGGTCGCTGGCCTTGCTGGCCGTCATGGCGCTGATCTGGCTCGTGGCCGGCGCGGGCGGGCAGGCGCTGGTCTGGAAATACGTCAGCGCCTTTCCCATCGCGCTTGTCAGCGCTGCGACGGCCTGGGAGTTGTGGCGCTGCGAATCCCTGAAAGCGTTCAAGACCCGCTACATCGCCGTGGCGGTCTCCAGCATCCACGCGCTGGTCTACGTCGGCCGGGCCATGCTGCTGCCCGGGTGGGTGGCTGCGCACGGCCCGTCCGTGCAGGTGCTGGCCAGCAACGTCACGATGTACGAAGGGGTGCTGTATTCGGTGATCCTGCCGATGGCGCTGATCAAGCTGATCCGTGAAGAAACGCTGAACCGGCTGGTGCTGGAATCCCAGACCGACTACCTGACCCGCCTGGGCAACCGCCGCTGGTTCTTCGAGCAGGGCGCCCGCGCCATCGACGGCGCGGCGGGGCACGGCCAGGTCGCCGTGCTGGCGTTCGATCTGGACCAGTTCAAGGCCATCAACGATCGCCACGGCCATCAGGCCGGTGATCAGGTGTTGAAGGCGTTCGCGCGGATCGTGCGCGACGCGATGGGCCCCAAGGCCATCCTGGCCCGCATCGGCGGCGAGGAGTTCGCGGCGCTGCTGGTGGGGGAGGACGCTGCCCACGCCCAGGCGCTGGGCGACTCCGCGGCCAGGCGTTTCGCGGAAACGATCGCCCACCCAGTGGAAGGCATCGGCATACGCGCCACCGTCAGCATCGGGCTGGCGCACTTTGCCGGCGACGCGCCGCCGCTGGCCGACGCGCTGGCGCGCGCCGACCAGGCCCTGTACCGAGCCAAGGCGCTGGGCGGCAACCGGCTCGAGCCGGCGATCATGCTGGAAGCCGCGGCGGCGGACTGAGGCGCGCCGCACCCGCGCCTTACCGCGCCGGCCAGGGCTTGTCGGCCATGCCCAGCTTGGGTTCGCCCAGCAGCGGCGTCGACAAGGCGTAGGCGCCGTTTTCCGTGAAGGCCCAGATAATGTTGCGATCGTATTCGGTGTAGATCGAGAACACCCCCTTGCCCAGCGTATAGACGGGCAGTTCGGACTCGTCGGCCAAGGCAGGGACGAAGTAGCCCGCGATGCTGGGCTTGGCGGGATCTTCCACGTTGAAGATCTGCACGCCCGCGTTGTAGAACGAGTAGGGCACGATGCCCTGGCGCCACTGGCCGGGCTGGCCGATGGCGTTGGCGCGCTTCGGTCCGAAGTTGCCGCCGCGCTGGCAGAAGCTCGTGAACGGCGCACCGGCCGGCACTTCCGGCTGTGGCATCTTGGCCGCGACCTTCAGGTGCGACGGATCGCGGGCGTCGATGACGAAGATGTCCTTGTAGGGCTCGTAGCAATCGCGGTTCATCGGATAGCCGTTGGCGAACACGTAGCCGGTGCGCGCGTACTGGCTGACGTCGGCATTGTCGAACTCGGTGCCGGCAAAGCTGGGCGCCGTGTTGACGCCGCTGAGCAGCTTGGGCTTGGCCGGGTCCGACAGGTCGAAGGCATACACGCCCAGGCCGCCCATGGCGCCGAAACCGACCTTGCCGCCGTTTTCCAGCGGCTGCGACAGGAAAATGGGATTGCGCGACCCCATCCACGACGTGCGGTTGCCGGCCCGCGGATTCATCAGGTAGGCCTCTTCATGGTCCTTGTCGCCCAGGATCTGGCCCGGCACCGCGATCTGCGAAACGAACTTCGGGTTAGCGGGGTCGGACATGTCCCAGACCTGGTAGCCAGGGGAATACAGGTAGTTCGGATACTCGGTCAGGCCGTAGCTGTCATCCGGGGCGGCGGACAGGATCATGTATTTGCCGCCGTAGTACTCGGGCGCATCCAACGAGCCGGACCCGCGTTGCTGGCCGACGGGCGCGTCCGGATGCTGGTAGTCCGTCGTGCGAGTGGCGATCAGGCGCCACTGGCTGGGCAGGGGGCCATCCATGACGAAGACCTTGAAGCCCTTGAGCGAGTTGTACTGGCGCTGGGCGGCCACCTTGTCGGGCTGTTCCAGCTTTTCGTTCATCAAGCCGTAGCGGCCGATCTCGAACGAGGCGACCAGCACCGGCTTGCCCAGCTTCTTGCTCCAGGCGATGGTGGCGCCGCCCAGGTAGTCCTGGACCGTATTGGGGTCGTATTTTTCGCTGGAACCCTTCGGGCCCCAGACGCCGCCCTTCGAGTAGACGACCTTGCCATGGGCGGGGTCGGTCACGTCGAGGATGCGCAGGTAGTCGCGGTCGTGCACGTACAGGTAGCGGCGGCCCTCGAAGTCGGCGATGTTGTTCCAGGCATGGAAAGGCGAGCCCACGCCGGGGTAGAAGGCCAGCACCTTGACGTTCTTGGCGTAGCTTTGCTTGTCCCACGTGGCCATCTCACCGGGGAATTTCTGGCCGGTGTGGACTTCAGGCGTGGCCTTGGGCCAGATGAACTGGCCGGTCGCCGGGTCCATGCCATAGTCCACGCCGGGTTTGAGCGGCACGGGCCGGCGGTCGGGCGTCAGGCGCAGCCATTGGGCCAGGTAGGGGTCCTGCACGCTGGGGGTGCCGGGTGTCTGGGCCGCGGCGGCCGGCTTGGCGGGCGCGGTCTGGGCGAACGCCGGCAGCGCGGCGCCGGCCAGCAACAGGGATGCGAAGGCGGGGCCGGCGATGCGGGCGGACCAGAGGTGGGGGTGACGGGACATGCAATCTCCTTGGGTACAGGGGGCTTGCCGGATGCGGCAATGGCGGCGGGCTGTCAGAAGGCGTGGCGGATGCCGACCTGGTATCCGGTCGGGTTCTGGCCGGCGTTGGGATAGTTCTGGAACGTCACCGGATACGGTACGGGCGCCGCCTGGCGGTGCTGGACGTGGGCGACGCTGGCGTACAGATCGGTGCGCTTGGACAAACCGTGGATCAAGCCCAGCACGAAGCCGTTGGCGCTGGACAGGCTCTTGCTTTCGTTGTCGTGGCGGTGGACCACGCTGGCATAGAGGCGGTTGCGGCCATCGATGTTCCAGCGCACGCCAAGCTGCGCGTCCCAGCCCTGGGCATTGAACGCCGTGTAGGGCGGGTACGCGTAGTAGCCGTTGTAGGTGTGGAAGATGAACGTCGGTTCTACCGAGCCGATGCGGTAGACAGCCGAGAAATAGTTGTCGCGCGAGGAATGCACCTCGGACGAGCGGAATATGTCGCGCGTGTATTGCTGTTCGCTGGCCAGACCCAGGAACAGCGGGCCTTCCCGGTATTCGAGCGCGGTGCTGATGAAGCGGCCCGCCTTCGAACTGCCGCCTTCGCCGTTGGTCATCATGAAGCGGCCCGTGACGCCGTGGAACGTCGGCGTCTTGTATTGGACCGCGCCGTCCACGCGATAGGACGCGTAGAAGAACTCCATGTTGTTGACCATGCTGAATTCGGCGGCCCAGCTCGGGTCGGCATAACCGGCGATCCAGTACGACGGGGTGAACTGCCGGCCCAGCGTCAGCTCGCCCCAGTTGCCCTTGAGCCCCACGAACGACTGGCGATACTGCGCGGCCTGCTGGCCGTTGTTGGCCGAGAACATGGGCTCGATCGTGAAAATCGCCTTGTTGCCGTCGCCCAGTTCCTCGACGCCGCTCAGGTTGAAGCGGGAGTTGTTCAGGCCGCCGCTGGACATGCGCGTGGTGGAGCCGGGGCCCGACTGCTGCAGGTGCTTGATGTTCATGTCGATGTAGCCGGACAGCCAGACGCGGGTCTGGGCGTGCGCCCCGGAACACGCGAACAGCGCCGCCACGGCCGCCACTGCCGAAAGTCTCTTCATTGGGCTTGCCCTCCTCGGTGAGCGTCCTGCCCGCCAGGCGGGTCAGGTTCTCGGTCAACGTTGCTTTTTTGTGTATACATTAATGATTAAAAGTATACGAACGAGAAGGGTGGGTTTATTCGACAGTCTGCTTATAGCGACCGGCGATTTGGTTATAGCGGGCAGGGTCGCGCGTCGCGGCAAACGGCAGCGGCTTGCCCGTCGTATTCAGCGGATTTAAAGCTGTATACATAAGGGCCTTCCTGAATATGCAGAAGCTGGCGCATGCACCAGAATCGCGGCAGGTGGCGCCCGGCCAGCCAGGCCGGACGTCCTTCATCGCATCCGGACAGAGGAACCAGACATGCATGCCGCGCAAGCGCTTCCCTTGAGCGATCTGTCGCTGATCCGCCGCTTGAAGCTGAACCAGCTGATGATCTTCGGGCGGGTGCTCGAGGCCGGCTCCGTGATCGGCGCGGCCCATGAATTGCGGCTGTCGCAGCCGGCGGTGACCAAGGTCATCCAGGAACTCGAGGCCTGTTTCGACGGCCCGTTGTTCGAACGTTCCAACCGGGGCGTGGCGCCGACTGAACTGGGGGCGTTGCTGGGCCGCCGGGTCAAGCTGCTGATGGCCGAGTTGCGGGGCATGACCGACGAACTGAACGATTTCCGCCTGGGGGCGAGCGGGCACGTGACCATCGGCACGCTGATCTCGGCGTCGGCGCGTCTGCTGCCCAATGCGATCGCGCGGTTGAAAGCGCGCATGCCCGGGGTGCTGGTCACCGTGCGCGAAGGCGCCACTGCGCACCTGTTTCCCGCGCTGGCCGCAGGCGAGCTGGATATCGTCGTCGGCCGCCTGCCCGAACCGGAGCTGCCGCTGGCCAACGCGCACGCGCTGCGCCACCACGCCCTGTTCGACGAAGCGCTGTGCGTGGTGGTGGGCAAGGGCTACGGGTCGGCGGCGGACCGGGTCACCCATCTGGCGCAGCTGACCCGGTCGCCATGGATCCTGCCCACGCCGGACTCGCCGGCGCGGCTGGCGGCCGAGCACCTGTTCCGCGCTGCCGGCCTGCCGCTGCCGACGGACATCATCGAATCGTTGTCGATCCTGACCAACATCGGCCTGCTGCTGCATACCCCGCACGTGGCGTTGATGCCGCGCGCCGCGGCGCGGCAGTTCTCGGACGCGGGTTTGCTGCGGATCCTGAATCTGCCGGAAACGGGCGCGTTCGGCACCGTCGGTTTTTCGGTGCGCTTGCACCGCGAGCCCAGCGCCGCGTGCCAGACCTTCATCGACTGCCTGCGCGAAGTCGCCGGGCCGCACGAGGGCGGCCCGGCGGATGCGCGCGTCACTGCGGCTCGATGCCCGCCGCTTCGATCACCGGTTGCCACAGGCCCTGTTCCGTCTTGATGCGGGCGGCGAAGGCGTCGCGCAGTTCGCCGTAGGGTGTGATGCCGGCTTCTTCCAGGCGGGCGCGGAACGCCGGGTCGGCGACGATGCGGCGGCCTTCGTCGGCCAGCCGGGTCAGCACCGGCTCGGGCATGCCCGCGGGGCCAACCAGGCCGTTCCAGGTTTCCACCGTGTGGCCCGGATACGTTTCGGCGATGGCGGGCAGGTCCGGCAATTGCGGCAGCCGCTTGGCGCTGGACACCGCCAGCAGCGACAGCTTGCCGGTATTGGCGTGCGGCAGCACTTCGGACACGCTGGCGCTGTACAGGTCGATCTGTCCGGCCAGTACGTCCGCCAGCGCTTGCGCGCCGCCGCGGTACGGCACCATCGTCGCCTGCACGCCGGCGCGGCTCAGGAACAGCAGCGCCGACAGATGCGTCAACCCGCCGGTCCCGGCGTGGCCCACGTTCAGGGCGCCGGGGTTGGCGCGGCCGTAGCTCACCAGATCCGCCAGCGTCTTGAAGCCGTGGCGGGCGCTGGCCGCCAGCACGAACGGATTGCCGCCCACGTTGATGATGGGCGTGAAATCGCGGATGGGGTCGTAGCGGATCTTGTTGGTCATGGGCGCTGTCACGATCTGCGTCATGGTCGACATGAACAGGGTCTGCCCATCGGCCTTGGCGCGGGCCACATATTCGGCCGCGATCAGGCCGCCCGCGCCGCCGCGGTTGTCGACGATGAACGGCTTGCCCACGCGCTGGCCCAGCCTCTCGGCCATCATGCGCGCGATCAGATCGGTATTGCCGCCCGGCGAGAACGGCACCACGATCGTGACGGGGCGGTTCGGCCAGGGTTCCTCGGCCCGCGCGGCGAACGGGGCGCCGGCCAGCAGGGTGATCGCGCCCAGGCTGAAGCGCCGCCTGCCAGGGTTGATGATGCTTGTCATGATGTCTCCTCTGTCTTTTTTATGTATCCGCCCGGCGTTGCCGGGTCGGTTATGCGATACGGCAGGCCTGCGCGAAGTCCAGGCGCGGCAGGCGCGGGAAGAGCCGGTCCGGATCCCCCTTGCCCAGGTTGCACAGGAAGTTCACTCGCCAGGTGCTGTCGGCGAAGAACTCCCGGTTCACCGCGCCGGCGTCAAAGCCGGACAGCGGCCCGCAGTCCATTCCCAAGGCGCGCGCGGCCAGGATCAGGTAGCCGCCCTGCAGGGAGCTGTTGCGCAGCGCGGTTTCCTGCGCCAGCGCCGGGTCCGCGGCAAACGCGTCGTACTGCGACGGCCGGTGCGGAAACAGCGTCGTGCCCAACTGGTGAAAGGCGCTGTCGTACGCCACGATGGCCGTCACCGGCGCGCCTTGCACCTTGGTCACGTTGGCGGGCGCCAGCGCCGGCAGCAGGCGCGCTTTGGCCTGCGGCGTCTTGACGAATACGAGCCGCATGGGACTGGTGTTGGCGCTGGTGGGGCCGTGGCGCACCAGCTCGTACAGCGCTTCGAGTTCGGCGTCGTCGATCTCGCCGGGCAGCCAGCCGTTGTGGCTGCGGGCTTGCAGGAACAGCTGGTCCAGCGTGCAGGAAGGGTTCATGCGGCGTCTCCTGGGCGGGTGGTTGGCGTCATGGCCGCGGCGCCGACAGCGCCGGCAGCGCGGCGCGCATGCGGCCCTCGACCAGCGCCGCCGTGTCCGCATCCAGCGGTACCAGCGGCGGACGCAGGTGGCGCCAGCCGTCGTCGCCCGTCAGCAGCGACAGGGTGTGCTTGACGGCGGCCACCATGGGGAACTGCTCGGCGGTCTTGCGCGCCGCCGTGATGCTGTCACCCAGACGCGCGGCTTGTGCGGGCGAGCCATAGGCCAGCGCGATGTCGCGCGCATTGATATTGTTGGTGGCCGAAATGCAGCCCGCCGCGCCCAGTTCCAGGCTGCGCAGCATCAGCACTTCAGAGGCGGGAAAGATCGACAGCTGCGGGAACCGCGCCAGCATGGCGGTCAGGTTGTCCCAATCGCCCGAACTGTCTTTCACGCCGACGATGTGCTGCGGGTACGCCGCCGCCAGCCGCTCGATCAGCGACAGCGTGATGGGCACGCCGGACACCGCGGGGATGTGATACAGCACGATACGCAAGGCAGGGTTGTCGACCCGTTCGATCAGTTGACGGTAGTAGGCGAACACGCCGTCTTCGTGGGCGTTCTTGAAGAAGTAGGGCGGCAGCACCAGCGTGCCGGCGCAGCCTTGTTCCAGCGCGTGACGGGTCAGGGCGACGGCGTCGTCTACGGCGCAGCAGCCCGTGCCCACCAGGATGCGTTCGGGCGGAATGCCGGCGTCGATCACGGCCTCGACCAGCGTCATGCGCTCGTCGAAGGTTTCCGAGCAAGCCTCGCTATTGGTGCCGGAAATCGCCAGGCCGGCGCCGTCGGAAACGAGCCGTTGGCAGTGCGCGACGAACGCCGGCACGTTCAGGGAGGAATCCGCGCGAAACGGACTGACCACGGGCGCGAACACGCCGCGCAGCGAAGGATGTGACATGGAAGGTTCCTCAGGACGAGCGTCCCGGCGCGAAGGCAGCGGGCGGGGAAGGGGGCAGGGCGGCCGTGTGGGCCGCAACGAAATCCAGCAGCGTCGCGTCGAAGCCGCCGTCGGCGCAGCCCAGGTGCGCGACGATGGACGTGTGGTTGTGCTTGGGCACCTGGACGAAGCGCGGCATCCGGCCCGCGGCGGTCACGCGCGCCGCGTACTGCAAGGCGTACAGATCCAGATAGGGGTTTTCGTGTTCGGCCACGGCGATCATCAGCGGCACGGCCATGGCGCCGGCGTGCGCCATCGGCGCATGGCGGCGCTGCTGCGCCGGATCCGCGCCGTAGTAGGCCACCACGCCCGCGGCATTGGGGTTGCCGGGCAGCGTATCGGCGTCCAGCCGGGCGCTGATCAGCACCGCGGCCGCCACGCCGTCGGCCTGGCCCTGGAAACGCGGATCGGTCAGATAGGTGGCGACGTGGCTGCCGCCCGCGGAATGGCCGATCAGCACGATGCGCCGCGGGTCGCCGCCCCAGGCAGCGGCGTGCCGGCGCAGCCAGTCCACCGCCGCCGCCACGTCTTCGGCGCCGGCGGGATAGGGCGCCTGCGGTGCCAGGCGGTATTCGAGGTTCACGCCGATGCAGCCGGCGCGCGCAAACCGCTTGGGCACGTTGGCGTAGATGTGCGGCGTGGCGTCCTTGCTGCCGCGCAGGAAAGCGCCGCCATGCACGAAGACCACGATGGGCCGCGCGGCGCCGTCGCCGGGCGGCAGGTACAGGTCAAGCTGCTGACGCGGGTCGTCGCCATAGGCTTGCGCGGGCACGGCGCGCAGACCATGCGCGGGCAGGGCGTCATGGACGGCGTCGTAGATCTCGCAGACCTGGCGCCGGTTGCCCTGGATATCGCCGGCCCAGTCCGGGCCCAGCGCCAGCATGGCGGCGCGCTGCGCGGGATCCAGCTCCGGAAACGGCGTCAGAAGGGAAAGGGGAGTCATTGTGCGCCTTGGGTCATTCCGGCTTGTCTTTCTTGCCGGGCGCGGGCCGGCCTTCCTTGGCCGCTAGGATGGCCGGGGACGGCTGCACCACGAAATGCGCCAGGCGGTGCCGGTCGAACGATTCCAAATCGCGGGCCCAGATCTGCGGTTCGTGCTTGGCGTCGGCGGCGATCTGTTCCATGTCGGTGTAGATCTCGACGTTGTTGCCGTCCGGGTCCTTGAACACCAGGAACCAGTTGCTGCCTGGCCCATGCTGGCCGATGCCGCGCTCGATCTGCACGCCCTGCGCGCGCGCTACGTCGACGGCGCGCTTCATTTCTTCCACCGATTCCACGTAATACGAGAAATGCTCCAGCCCGGGCCGCGTATAGCGCGGCAGGTCGTCGCGGTCGGGCGCGTCGGCCGGCAGGCGCGACAGGGCCAGATCGTGGTGGTCTTCGCCGGCGCGCAGGAAGACCATCTGGTCGGCGATGCGGTCCGATACTTTCAGGCCCATCACCTCGGTATAGAAGCGCGTCGACGCTTCCAGGTCACGCACCATCAGGACCAGGTGCCCGAGCTTGCGGGTCCGGATCGGCGGGATGCGTTGTGTTTCTGCGGCATTCACGGTTGTCTCCTCGCGGGGCTGTCCGCCCCGTCGTTATCAGGGTTGCGCGGTGGGGGCCTATCGGCCTTCCAGGGCGACCGGGTTTTCGATGGCGCCTATGCCTTCGACCCAGGCCAGCATCGTATCGCCAGGCTTGAGATACACGCCACGGCCCATGCCCACGCCGTCGGGCGTGCCGGTGGCGATCAGGTCGCCGGGCTGCAGCGTCAGGATGCGCGACAGGTAGGCGATCTGTTCGGCCACCGAGAAAATCATCTGCGAGGTGTTGCCATCCTGCATCGGCTCGCCATTGACGCTGAGCGTCATGCGCAGGTTCTGCGGATCGGCGATGCAGCCCGCAGGCACCAGCCACGGCCCCATCGGCCCGAAGGTGTCAAAGCTTTTGCCGCGGAACCAGTCGTGCTTGAAGGGGTAGTCGGTGCGGCGGTTCAGGTCGCGGGCGCTGATGTCGTTGAACACCGTGTAGCCGGCGATGACCGACAGCGCGTCTTCCACGGACACGTGGCGGCAGGTCTTGCCGATGACCACGCCCAGCTCGACTTCCCAATCCAGCTTTTCGGTTTCCGCAGGCATCAGCACTGTTGCCTTGGTGGGGATGGCGCTGGTCTGCGCCTTCATGAAGACGTAGGGCTGGCTTTCGGCGCGCGCCGCCAGTTCGGTACCCATTTCGTCGGCGTGCTCGTAGAAGTTCGACGCGACCCCGAAGATGCGGCGCGGCCGATAGGGAATGGCGTAGGCCGCCCCCTCGATGGCAGCCAGACGGCCTTGCGCGGCCAGGCCGGGCGCCTGTTCGGCCAGCGAGGCCAATTGCGGGTTGGCCAGGTCCCAGGCATCCAGCATCGCGCCCACGCTGGCGGCGCCGGCTGGCTGTTCCGCCTGGCAGGCGCGAGCCAGTTGCGCCAGGTCATACAGCGTGTTGTCGACCACCAGGCCGGGCTGCTCGGCGCCATTCAGTTCATAAGTTGCTAGACCGTGCCAGATCACGGGGATCTCCTTGTTGTTATGACGATGGAATTGCGAGGCTTCGGAAGATGTGTTTAGTTTCTTCGTTATGAATACTTTAATGGTTAAGTGTATACACGTAAAGAGGTTTGTGATAATTTTTGCCTCCCTGGTTTCACCCCCCTTGAGGAGGCAAAGCGCCGCCATGAACGGAACACCAAAAGAGAACGACACCCAGCAAGGCCGCGCGGGCGTGCCGCTGGTATTGACCCGCGTGCCGCTGGACGCGGACTGGCTGGCCCTCATGGCGCCTTGCTATCAGGTGATGCCCTGGGCGCAGGCCGACGCCGCCGCCCGTGACCGCGCCCGGGCAGTGGTCACCAACGGCTCCACGGGACTGAGCGCGGACGAGTTTGCGACGCTGCCCGCCCTGGAGTTGGTCGCCAGCTTCGGCGCCGGTTTTGAAAAGATCGATCTGCGCGTGGCGCAGGCGCGGCAGGTACGCGTCTGTCATGCGCCGGATGCCAACGGCCAGGTGGTGGCCGACCATGCATTGACCCTCATGCTGGCGCTGGCGCGCGGCATACCCGAGCTGGACCGCGGCGTGAAGGCCGGCGGCTGGGAGGCCCTGCGCGCGGCGCGGCCCGGCCTGCGCGGCAAGACACTGGGCATCGTCGGCCTGGGCAATATCGGCCACCGGCTCGCCAAGCTGGGCGCGGCCGTGGGCATGCAGGTGGCTTACTTGCAGCACGAAGGCACGCAGGGCGGCGAGTACGCCCCGTACGGCGACGCGGTGTCGCTGGCGGCCGCCTCCGATGTGCTGGCCTTGACGTGCCCAGGCGGGCCGCAGACGCATCATCTGGTGAATGCGCGCGTGCTCCAGGCGCTGGGACCGGCGGGGTTTCTCGTCAATGTGTCGCGCGGCACGGTGGTGGACACCGGCGCGCTGATCGAGGCGCTGACGCATGGCGTCATCGCCGGCGCTGCGCTGGATGTGCTGGAAACCGAACCGCTCGTGCCCGACGCGCTGCGCACGATGGATCAGGTCATCCTGACGCCGCACCTGGCCGGCCGCTCGCCCGAAACGCGCATTGCACAGCACGAGGCGCTGGCGCATAACCTGAACGGGTGGTTCGCGCAGGGCGCGCCAGCCCATCCCGTCCGTTTGCCGGCCTGATACCCGGCGGCAGGCCGGCGATGCCCCGCCGGGACATCGCCGCGCGGAGCCGGCCTCAGAGACCGCCGCGATCGGCCTTCAAGTCGGGATTGCGCAGGGCCGGGCCGGCCTCGCTGTCGCTGCCGCTGCGCGATGCGCCGCCCCAGCCGTGGTCGGTCAGGTCGATGATGATGCCGTTCGGGTCGCGGTACTTCACCTCATAGAAGATGTTGCCTTTCACCGGCACCTCTCCCATGTAGTAATTGCCGCCAGCGGCCTCGACCGTCTTGCGGGCCTGCACGATGTCTTCGACCCAGACGCCGATATGGTGCAGGCCGACGAAATCCTTGCCGCGGTCTTCGCCCGCCGCATGGTCGCTCTTGTAGTTCAGCAGCGCGATGCTGATGGTGCCGTCCGTCAGATAGACGCCGCGCGCAAGCGACGAATCCGTTTCGCCAACCTTGCGAAAGCCGAAGGCGTTCTGATAGAACTCCGCGGCCGCCCAAGGGTCGGGCACGGACAGGGCGATGTGGCGCAGTTTGTTGCTCATGGAGATGCTCCTGGTTGGAACCGGGTGGATGAAAGCGGTGGCGGGCGGCATCAGAACTTGTGCGTGATGCCCACCCCGAAGGCGGTCGCGGCATCGCCCGCCGTCAGTTGCGGCAGGGGATTGCCGGACAGGTTGTAGCGAGAGGTCTCGCCATTGACGAGCCGCGTGAACGACGTCCAGACCTCGGTGCGCTTGGACAGCGTGTAGCCGTAGCCCAGCGAAATCTGCCAGGCGCTGGAACCCGAGCCGGGCACGCCGATGCCGCCCACCGCCTTGGTCGTGTCGCCGTGCGCGTCGGCGCCATAGGTGTACGAGGCGCGCAGCTGATGCGGACCGAAGCTGTGGGTGGCGGCCAATTGCCAGGCATCCCGGTACACCGACTGGCCCGGTGTGGGCTGGTAGCGCAGGCGCTCGTAGGCGCCGCGCAACTTGGTGCCGCCAAACGTGTAGGTCACGGCCAGGCGGTCGGCATGGTCTGCCGATCCGTCGTAGAAATAGTCGCGGTGGTACTCGTGGCCCCAGGCCACGAACCAGTCGCCGCTGGCGTAGCTGGCCAGCCCGGACCACGCCATGGGATTGCCCGTGGGCATGCGTTCGGGCAGGGTCACGCCCATCTTCAGGCTGAAGCCGCGCCAGTTCGGCGTGGTGTATTGGAAAAGGTTCTTCTGGCGCCGGTCGAACGAGTGGGGCGCCATGCCATTGCCGGCCGTCGTGAAGCCGTTGCCCATGATCGAGTTCGACGCGAACACGCCCGCCGTGAATGGATCCACCGTATAGACCGACGCGAAACGCAACGGCATTTCCCATTGCCCCATCAGGAATTCGCCCCAGGGGCCACGCAGCCCCAGCCCCGAATTGCGGTCGGAGATTTCGGACGTGCCGCCGCCTGTCATGCGCAGATTGGTCTCGATCTGGAAGAACGTTTCCAGATCGCTGTTGATGCGCTCTTGTCCGCGAAACCCCAGCACCGACAGGTCGTTCGCCAACCGCGTGAGGGTTTCACTGCGGCCATTGCCCGACAGCCTGACCGTTTCCACGTCTTCCTTGATGAAGCCGTAGATCTGGACGCTGCTGCCCGACTGGGCCAGCGCCGGTCCGGCGGTGGCCGCCAGCATTGCCGCTACCACGACTTGTTTTTGCGCGGTCTGCCGACGCCTTGCTTGGCGTGGCCGGCGGGTCCTTGCGCACTGCTTTGAAGTGGGTGTCATGCCGTTGTCTCCCCTTGCCCTTTTGAAGTACATGATTTTTTCGAAGTGTACATTGATAGTTAAATGTATACATCAACGATTTAAAGAATTCCCTTTGGGGAGAACCCGGACGTTGGTTGGGCAGGAGAGGTTCGGCCGAAGTGCTTTGGCGAAGGACTGGCATGGCATGCCGGCGCCGGCTGTGGCATCACGCCATGGCGGTTGGATGTGTACAAAATAAGAGATATGAGCGCAGATGATTCGGACGGAACATCTTTCGTCCCTATTTCGTTCAAAAAATGGGGGCGTGTATAATTTTTTGCACTTTCGCCACGGATCCGAAGGACTTCAGTGCCTACCATCGCCGCCCAAATCAGCCAACAGCTCGCCGAAGACATCATCTCCGGCGTCCTGCCGCCCGGCGAGAAACTCGAAGAGCCCGCCCTGGCGCAACGATTCCAGGTGTCGCGTACTCCGGTGCGCGAAGCGCTGCGCCTGCTGGATGCGCGTGGCCTGATCGAACTGGTGCCGCGGCGCGGGGGCGTGGTCATCAACACCAGTCCCGAGCAATTGGTCGACATGCTCGAAGCCTTGTGCGAGCTGGAATCGCTCTGCTGCCGCATCGCGACGCAACGCATGAGCGCCATGCAGCGCCGCCAACTTGAGCTCCTGCACGAAGAGGCCGAATCGGTGGCCGACAAGCGCGATGCCGACGCCTATCTCGAGCTGAACTCGCGCTTTCATCAACTGATCTGCCAGGGCACGCAGAACGCCACGCTGGTGGCCGCCGTGGAAAGCCTGCGTGAACGGCTCGCGCCGTTCCGCGCGGCCCAGTCCGGCGTCGAGCGCCGCTTCGAGGTATCGCACCGCGAGCACCAGAAGATCGTCGAGGCCATCCTGGCCGGCCAGCCCGAACAGGCCTACCTGGCCATGCGCAGCCACACCACGCGTCTGACGCTGAATGTGATGGAACTGATCCAGGCGCAGCGCGCCGGCAAGGCAAGCTAGTGCGCTCTGCCGCGGCGCAAGTCCCCGCGCAGCCACAGGCTCCCGCCGGCCTTGAAGGCTTCTGGTTCGAGGCTGCCGAACCCTCCTTGGGTCTGGAACGATCCGGCAATACGGTCAGGCTGACGCAAGCCGTGCCGCCCTGGATCGTCGTCGATCAATCCATTGCCACCATCACGATCGGCAGTCATTGGCCCGGCCAGTTGTGGCGCGTGCGGGTCACGCAGCTGGGCGACATGTCGGGCCTGGTGGCGCAACCCGGATATTGGCGCGCCGCCGCCATTGAACTGCGCGAGGCCCTGCCGCTGTCGGCCCTGTTCGGCCCGGATGGCGCCGCGGTCGCCGGCCTGCTGGCGCAGATCGGCAATCTGTCGCGCGCCCAGGCCGCGCAGCTGGCCGCGGGTCTGCCGCCGCAGGCATGGCAGGCCTACGGCCGTGCATGGATGCGCTGGTCCGAAGACCGCGACGCGCTGGCGCCGCCCGTAACGGACACCGCGCAAGCCGAGTCCCTGCAAGCCTGGCGCGGCGTGCTCGCCGCAACGCGTCGCGGCGACAAGGCGCGGTCGCCTGTTCATTCCGGCTTGCTCCTGATCCACACCCTGCTGCGCCAGCGCGCCCAGGCCGTGGATGGCGACGACGCCTTCGTGCTGATCGAAGACGACGGTGAAACCGAGCAATGGCTGGCGCCGCTGTGGCGCGATGCCGCGGATGCCTTGCTGTACGCGGCCATGGCGTTGGGCGGCAAGCGATGGGTAGCGCCAGCGGATGCCGCCGAGTTGACGCGCGCCTGGCGCGGCGTGTTCGGCGAATCGTAGGCCGGGCGTCTTGTCCAGAGGCTGATCTGGCCCGCTTGCCATGCCGAATGCGCAAGCGGCGGGTATCTAAAATTTCGTGATGCCCTAGCGGAAATTTCGTGGCGCACAGCCCCCGGTTGGCGCGGGCTTTGGCGATATCATGGCGGCGCCATCGCGGCCGCACGCCTTGCGGTGCGATGAACTTTCCGCTGCGTTGATCAAGGTCTTCCGATGCGTCTGAATCAGTGCCAGAACTTCCACGACTTTCGCCGCATGGCCCGCCAGCGGCTGCCCGGCCCGATCTTCAACTACATCGACGGCGCCGCCGACGATGAGACCACCTACCGCCGCAACACCGGCGCTTTCGAAGCCTGCGACCTCGTGCCCGACGTGCTGCGCGGCGTGGCCCAGGTGGACACGTCCGTCACCGTGATGGGCCAGAAGCTGGCGCTGCCGGTCTATTGCTCGCCCACCGCCTTGCAACGGTTGTTCCATCACGACGGCGAACGCGCCGTGGCCGCCGCCGCCGGCAAGTTCGGCACCATGTTCGGCGTGTCGTCGCTGGGCACCGTCAGCCTGGAAGAGGCCCGCCAGATCAGCGGCGGCCCCCAGGTCTACCAGTTCTATTTCCACAAGGATCGCGGCCTGAACCGCGAGATGATGGCCCGCGCCAAGGCCGCCGGGGTCCAGGTCATGATGTTGACCGTGGACAGCATCACCGGCGGCAACCGCGAACGCGATAAGCGCACCGGTTTCGCCATTCCGTTTCGCCTGAACCTGGCCGGCATCGCCCAATTCGCCGCCAAGCCGGCCTGGGCCATCAATTACCTCACTCACGAACGCTTCCGGCTGCCGCAGCTGGACACCCACGTCGACATGGGCGGCGGCGCCATGTCCATCAGCCGCTACTTCACCGACATGCTGGATCCGGCCATGAACTGGGACGACGTCGCCGCGATGGTGGCAGAGTGGGGCGGCCAGTTCTGCCTGAAAGGCATCATGTCGGTCGAAGACGCCAAGCGCGCTGTCGGCATCGGCTGCACCGGCATCGTGCTGTCCAACCATGGCGGACGCCAACTGGACGGCTCGCGCAGCGCCTTCGACCAGCTCGCCGAAATCGTCGACGCGGTCGGTGACCGCATTGACGTCATGATGGATGGCGGCGTGCAGCGCGGCACACACGTGCTCAAGGCCCTGGCGCTGGGCGCCAAGGCCGTGGGGCTGGGCAGGTACTACCTGTTCCCCCTGGCCGCCGCGGGACGGCCCGGGGTCGAAAGGGCGCTGGACCAGATGCGCATCGAAATCGAACGGGCAATGAAGCTGATGGGCTGCAAGTCCGTGGCGGAACTGCAGCGGCGGCATCTTCGGTTCCGGTAATCAACGCCATCCCTGCAGGCTTTCACGCAGCAACGACACCGCGGCGCGGCCGCTGGTGTTCAGCCGCTTTGACGCATACATTCCGAATCGCGCGCTCAGGCTCGCCGGGCCGTCGGGGCCGTCGGGGCCGATCGAAATGATGCGCATGGTGTCGGGCCGCACGCATTCGCTGCTCAACACCGCGACGCCCAGGCCGTTTTCGACGGCGGCGATCGTGGCGCCCACATTGTGGCTGGTCAGGGACACGCGAAAGTCGCGTCCCGCCGCGGTCAACGAGTCAAACACCAGGCGGCGCCACGAGCAGGGCTCGGCGTACACGATCACGTCCAGCGGCGCGTCGGGATCGGGCGTGTCGTCGATGGCGCAGACCCAGTGCAGATCCACCGTCCAGGTCTGGATGGGCTCGTCCAGAAACGCGGCGCAAACGCCGATCGCCACGTCCAGCGTGCCTTCTTGCCAGCGGGCGGCCAGTCTTTCGCCGTCGTCCACCACGACCTCCAGATGCAGCTGGGGACAGGACCGCCGCAAGCGGCCCAACGCGGCGGGCAAGGCCGCCACGGCCACGTCTTCCGACAGGCCGATGCGCACGCTGCCCGCGACCGCGCGCTCGCGCAGCCGGGCCGCCGCCGCCTCGCCCAGCGCCAGGATGCGGTTGGCGTAGCTCAGCAGTAGTTCGCCTTCCGTCGTGGGGGCCATGCCGCGGCCGGTCCGGTGCAGCAGGCGCTTGCCCACCATCTCTTCCAGCCGGCGGATCTGCGTGCTGAGCGCCGATTGGGCCCGCCCGGCCTGATCCGCAGCGCGGCTCAGGCTGCCATGGCGGCAAACCGCCACAAACGTGCGCAGCAACGCGGGGTCAAAGTCGCCTGACATTATCAACCTGTTAAGTCTGGATTATCAGGTATCAGTCTACCTTTATCTCTGACGGATCCCTAGGATCGAGGTGTCGCAAATTCGCTGACCTTACCCACGGAGATTCTTCCCATGTCTGCCCCCCAAAACCTGCGTGTCGTCCTAGCCTCCCGTCCCGTCGGCCGGCCCACGCCCAGCAATTTCCGTTTCGAACATGCGCCCATTCCCGAACCCGCCGACGGCCAGGTGCTGTTGCAAGTCCAGTACCTGTCGCTGGATCCCTACATGCGCTGGCGTATCAGCGCGGCCAAGTCCTATGCGCCGCCCATCGAGATCGGCGAAGTGATCGTGGGCGGCACGGTCGCCCGGGTGCAGGCGTCCCGCCACCCCGGCTGGGCCGAAGGCGACCTCGTCCTGTCCGCGTCGGGGTGGCAGCACTATGCGCTGTCGGATGGCAGTGACCTGCGCCGGCTGGACCCGGCCATCGCCGCGCCGTCCACCGCGCTGGGCGTGCTGGGCATGCCGGGCTTTACCGCCTACGCGGGCCTGCGCAACATCGGCCAACCCAAGCCGGGTGAAACCGTGGTGGTCGCGGCCGCCAGCGGCGCGGTCGGCTCGGTCGTAGGCCAGATCGCCCGTATCCAGGGCGCGCGCGCCGTGGGCATTGCCGGCGGCCCCGAGAAGTGCGCCTTCGTCAAGAATGAACTGGGTTTTGACGCCGTCGTCGACCATCAGGCGCCCGATTTCGCGCAGCAACTGGCGCGGGCTTGCCCCGACGGCATCGACGTGTATTTCGAGAACGTCAGCGGCCACGTGTGGGACGCGGTGCTGCCGCTGCTGAACAACTTTGCGCGCGTGCCGGTGTGCGGGTTGATCGCCAATTACAACGATGACCCGGCGGTCAGGAGCGGCCCGGATCGTTTGCCGGCCACGATGCGCGAGATCCTGGCCAAGAGCATCACGCTGCGCGGTTTCATCCAGCATGAGTTCGTCGATGCGCAGCAGGAGGAATTCCTGCGCCAGGCGGCGCAGTGGATCAAAGCGGGCACGCTGCGCTGGCGCGAGGACGTTGTGGACGGGCTTGAGCAGGCGCCGCAAGCGTTCATCGGCCTGCTGGAAGGCAGGAACTTCGGCAAGGTGGTGGTTCGGCTAGGCGAGTGAATGAATAGGGCCGCATGTCGCGCAACATTGCAATCAATTTATAAATATATATGAGAAGCGTTTGCAATTACAATTCCTTGCGATTTGTTGTTCAATCCCGTGCAAGGAAACCACCATGCAAGACCCGCGGCCCGTCGGCCCCATCCTCTCCGTTCGTCCCCGCGCCGCCTTGCGGCGCACCACCAGCCTGGTGCTGATGGCGCTGGCCAGCAGCGCCGCGCTGGCCCAGCAGGACGGCGTCGCCACGCTGCCCGCCGTGCAGGTGGAAGGACAGGGCGACCTCACCACCACGGAAGGGACCGGCGCCTACACGCCGCGCGCCACCGCGGCCAGTACCGGCCTGCCCATGACCTTGCGCGAAACCCCGCAATCGGTCACCGTGGTCACGCGCCAGCGCATCGAAGACGAGAACATGCGGTCGCTGGCCGACATCATGGCCAGTACGCCCGGCATCTCGGTGCAGAACTACGACAGCGAGCGGTATTCGTTCAACTCGCGCGGCTTCGCCATCAGCAACTACATGTATGACGGCATCCCCACGTATTTCGACATGGGCTACGCGGGCGGCGAGTCGTCGCAGGACCCGATCATCTATGACCGCGTCGAAGTCGTGCGCGGCGCCACGGGCTTGTTGACCGGCGCGGGCAACCCGTCGGCGTCCGTCAACCTGGTGCGCAAGCACGCCACCAGCCGCGAATTCACGGCCGACATGAGCGTCAGCGCCGGCAGCTGGGACACCTACCGCGCCACCGTCGACCTGTCGTCGCCGCTCAACGCCAGCGGCAGCGTGCGCGGCCGCATCGTGTCGGCCTACCAGGACAACCATTCCTTCCTGGACAACTACCAGAATCGCAAGAAAGTCTTCTACGGCGTGATCGATGCCGACCTGACGTCGCGCACCACGTTAAGCGTCGGTTTCAACTACCAGGACAACCAGCCCACAGGCAGCAGCTGGGGCGGCTTTCCGCTGTGGTACGCCGACGGCGGCCGCACGGACTGGAAGCGTTCGTTGAACACCGGCGCGGACTGGTCCTCGTGGGCCAGCACCGCGCAGGGCGCCTTCGCCAGTCTGGAACACCGCTTCGACAATGACTGGCGCATCCAGACCACGGCGTCCTATTCCAAGAACGAAATGGACGGCAAGCTGCTGTACCTGTACGGGCTGCCCGACCGCAACACCGGCTCGGGCGTGAACGGATCGCCGGCCTGGTACTACGGCGACCGCCAGCAGAACAGCCTGGACGTGAAGGCCTCGGGCCCCTTCAAACTGCTTGGCCGCACCCATGAAGCGGTGTTCGGCGCCAGCTTCAACCGTCAATATGCCGACTTCCGCGGCCGCTTCCCGGTGGGCGCCGCCGCGCCGGTCGGCAATTTCTACGATTGGGACGGCTCGTATCCCGAACCGCAGTGGGGCGACTCGTCCATCGCCAGCCGCTATACCACCAAGCAGACCGGCTGGTACAGCGCGCTGCGCTTCAGCCTGGCGGACCCTCTGAAACTGATCGTCGGCGGGCGCTACAGCACCTGGAAAACGGACTCGGTGGGCTTTGGCGGCGGCAACAAACAGGCCTTCGACAAAGAAGCCTTCACGCCCTACGCCGGGGTGCTGTACGACATCAACGAGAACTACACCGCCTACGTCAGCTACACCGGCATCTTCAACCCGCAAAGCTTCCAGGACCGCAACGGCAGTTGGCTGGATCCGCTGGAAGGCAAGGCGTACGAAGCCGGCGTCAAGGGCGAATTCCTGGAAGGCCGCCTGAACGCGTCCGCCGCCGTGTTCCAGATGAACCAGGACAACGTCGCGCAGGTCGATCCGGGCCAATTCGTGCCCGGCACCATCAACCAGGCCTATCGCGCCGGCCAGGGCACCCGCAGCCGCGGTTTTGACCTGGAAATGTCTGGCGAAGTGACGCCGGGTTGGAACATTGCGGCCGGCTATTCACACTGGACCGCCCGCGACGGTGACGGCAACGGTATCCAGACCGACCAGCCGCGCAGCCTGGTGCGCCTGTTCACCACCTATCAGCTGCCCGGCAACTGGAACCGCCTGACCGTGGGGGGCGGCGTCAACTGGCAGAGCAGCGTGTATACCCTGGCCAGCGGCCCCAATGGCCAAGAGCGTGTCAGCCAGGGCAGCTACGCCCTGACCAACCTGATGGCGCGCTACAAGTTCGACCGCAGCCTGTCGGCGCAGTTGAACATCAACAACCTGTTCGACCGCAAGTACTACTCGCAGGTGGGGTTCTACAACCAGGGCGCGTGGGGCGCGGGGCGCAGCGCGACCTTGACGGTGCGGTATCAGTATTGAGGCTTATTCTTCGGCCCGCCATGATTTGCGCCGCCGCGCCCGCGGTTTGGGCACCACGCCCATCCGCGGATCCCGCGCCAGCGCAAGCGCGACCAGATGCGCGGCCCAGGTCTCAAATTGTTCGTCCGTTTGCGGCAAGTACAGCCACTTGCCCAACTGTGGATGCGGCACCAGGGCGGGAATCTCGTCGATCAGCGCTGCCTGGCGATCGTGCGAGGTGCACACCATGACCCCATTCCAGGGCTCGTCCCGGTCGGCCACGACCAGAAAAAGGGACCCATCCAGATACGCCGCGTCGCAGCCGAACATCTTGCGGTGCGTGAAATTCGCGTCCCGTTCCAGGGGCTCGATGATCCACAGCAGCGAATTCTGGCGTACAGGGCGCTTTTGGGGCGGGGCGAACGGGTCGGGGGCGTGGCGCATCGGACAAGTGTAGCCAATCGGACCGGCGCGGCGGGCAGGGCGCCGCACTGCCTATAATCCTCCCTGATCCCCGCTTTGACGGCAGCCTTGCCGTGCCTCATGTCCCCTTTGCCTTTACGCGTCCTGTCGGTCATTCCGCCGATGACGCAGCTCAACACTCCATACCCGTCCACGGCCTACCTGACCGGCTTTCTGCGTTCGCGCGAGGTTCCGGCGGTGCAAGAGGACCTCGCGCTGGCCCTGGTGCTGCGCCTGTTGTCCGCTGACGGCCTGCGCGCCGTCGCAGCCCAGATCGATGCGCTGCCCCTGGACAAGCACACCCCGCCCATCCAGGCCTTCATCGCCATGCAGCCGCGCTACCTGGCCACCATCGGCCCGGTCATCGCCTTCCTGCAAGGCCGGGATTCCACGCTGGCGCACCGCATCGCCGGTCGCAATTTCCTGCCCGAAGGGCCGCGTTTTGCCACGTTGGACGTGTACATGGACGAGGACGGTGGCGACCCGCTGGGCTGGGCCTTCGGCGCGCTGGGTCTGCAAGACCGTGCCAAACACCTGGCCACCCTGTACCTGAACGACCTGGCCGACGTGCTGCGCGATGGCATCGATTCGCGCTTTGAATTCGTGCGTTATGCCGAATCGCTGGCCGGCAGCCAGCCCACCTTCGACCCCTTGGCCGAAGCCCTGGCGGCGCCGCTGAACCTGGTCGACGACACGCTGCGCGACCTGACTCACGAAGCCTTGGAACGCCACCAGCCCACCATGGTGTTGCTGTCCGTGCCGTTCCCCGGCGCCGTCTACGCCGCCTTCCGCATCGCCCAGGCCATCAAAGCCCAGGACCCCAGCATCGTCACCGTGCTGGGCGGCGGCTTCGTCAACACCGAACTGCGCGAACTGAAAGACCCGCGCGTCTTCGACTACTTCGACTATGTCTGCCTGGACGCCGGCGAACGTCCCTTGCTGGCCCTGCTGGAACACGTGCAAGGCAAGCGCTCGCGCTCGCGTCTGGTCCGCACCTTCGTGCGCGACGCCGAATCCGGCGCGGTCCGCTACATCAACATGGTCGAGCCCGATGTGGCCTTCGCCGAAGTCGGCACCCCCACCTGGGATGGCCTGCCGCTGGATCGCTACCTGTCGCTGCTGGACATGCTGAACCCCATGCACCGCCTGTGGAGCGACGGCCGCTGGAACAAGCTCACCGTGGCGCACGGCTGCTACTGGAAGAAATGCAGCTTCTGCGACGTCAGCCTGGATTACATCGGCCGCTACGAAGGGGCGTCTGCCACCGTGCTGGCCGACCGCATCGAAGCCATCGTTCGCGAAACCGGCCAGACCGGCTTTCACTTCGTCGACGAGGCCGCGCCGCCCAAATCACTGAAGGCCCTGGCCACCGAACTGATCGAGCGCAACGCCGGCATCTCGTGGTGGGGCAATATCCGTTTTGAAAAGACCTTCAGCCCCGAACTATGCGAACTGCTGGCCGACAGCGGCTGCATCGCCGTGTCCGGCGGGCTGGAGGTCGCGTCCGACCGCCTGCTGAACCTGATGAAAAAAGGCGTGTCGGTCGATCAGGTCGCTCGCGTCACCCGCGCCTTCACCGACGCCGGCATCCTGGTGCACGCCTACCTGATGTACGGCTTTCCCACGCAAACGGTGCAGGACACCGTCGATGCCTTGGAATACGTGCGCCAGCTGTTCGAGAACGACTGCATCCAAAGCGGGTTTTTCCACCGCTTTGCCTGTACGGTGCATTCCCCGGTGGGCAAGAACCCCGAGGAATACGGCGTTACGTTGCAGCCGCTGCCCGAGGTCACGTTTGCCAAGAACGACATCGGCTTTCATGACCCGACCGGCGTCGATCACGACGCGCTCGGCCGGGCCTTGAAAAAGGCGATCTACAACTACATGCACGGCATCGGGCTGGACGAAGACGTGCGGACGTGGTTCCCGTTCAAGGTGCCCAAGACGACCGTGGCGAAGAACCGCATCAGCCGCGCGTTGAGCCAGCGGGGGTAGGGCGAGTCTCGACAACCCGCCCGAGGGGGCTACAGCAGCAACGGCGAAATCTTGCTGCCGTCCACCGACACCCCGGCGACCAGGCCGCCGTTGTTCAACACAAAGCCGACGATGGGCTGCTGGACGGTGTAGGAATCAATATTGCCGTTCACCCCCAGATTCGCCACGGCCACCGTCGCGTCGGCGCCCACCGTCCAGCCGCTGCTGTTGCGGAACTTGGCCAGGGCATCGTCCGTCATGAACATGACCACCATGGCCTTGGACTGCGCGCCGATCTGCAGGCCAATGGACCCGCCCGTGATGCTGTAGTACCCGGTGTCCTGGCCATTGACCCGCAGAACGCCCGACCCATGCTGGGCGCCCACGATGAAGCTGGCGCTCAACACGGCTGGAAACACCAACACCCCGCGCGCTTGCGCCACCAGCTGCTTGGATTGAGGCGCGGCCTCGTACAGCTTGGACAAGGTCGCCGTGGCGGCGGCATTCAATTCCTGGCGCTTGTCGGCGGCCGAGGCCGTCGATTGCGGTCCGGTGGTGGTGCAGCCGGTGAACAGGGCGCTCGCCATGCCCAGCGTCAACGCGGTCAAGGCGATGCGGCGCGATTTCGACGAGAGATCAAGCATGGCGGTTCCTTTGGGTCGGTAAGACCGTTGACGACTCTGCGAGCAGGTGCTCTGGGGCAGCATACTCCGGCTTTGAGGCGGATAGCGTTGATCGGCGCCGGTCTCAATAGCGGATATGCACCGCGGCCGCGCTGCGCTCGGACTCGCCGTGGAACACCGCTTCGATATTGTTGTCGTCCGGGTCCAGTACAAACGCCGCGTAATAGCCCGGATGGTAGTGGCGTTCGCCCGGCGGGCCATTATCCCGGCCGCCCTGCGCCATCGCCGCCTGGTAGAACGCGTCCACCATCGCCCGGTCCCGCGCCTGGAACGCCAGATGAATGCGGCCGGTCAGGTGGCCTGTCACCTCGTTGCTATCCGCCGTCGAGATAAACAGCTCGTCCGCCCAGAGATTGCGCTCGTCCGAGCCGCCGATGGGGATACTCAACGCGTTGAAAACGGCCGTATAAAAAGCCTTGCTCGCCGTAAAATCCCGCACGACCAAGCCGATGTGGTCGATCAGGCGGCCACGATAACGTTCCCGGTTCAGCATGCAACAGTCCTGGTCAGTGGGTTGAGGAATGCGCGGATGGGTCTGGCTGCCGCCTGTGCCGGCTGGCGTCCCGATCTGCGCCGATGCCGCTGGGGCTGGAAGCCGGCGGCCCGGCGCGGTGGAAATTGTAGAGCCAGGGCAGGTGTTTAGAACATATTTGGTTAAAACATCGCGGAACGTCTCGGTAGCGCCCCACGGTATCATTTCCAGCAGTTTCCAGGCCGACGGATGCACGGCCATGCGTTCGATCAGAACCAAGCGCCGCGCCAAGAAAACGGCCCAACAGACAAAAGAGATAAAAGGATCACCGGTGAAAAAAAGCCTCCCGCTCTTGCTAGGCATGTCCGTCCTGTTGACCGCGTGCGGCCCCGACAAGATCGTCGTCGATCTGCCGTCGCCCGGCGGTAAATATCACGTCCAAGTCCGCAAATGCCCGCAACCCGGGTCGCTGACCTGGACGGAGAAGACACAGGTTTCGATTTTGGAACGCGGCGTGTCGGAAGCCTGCCAATCCGCCGTCAAATCCCTGGCGCAATTTGATGCGCCTACGCCAGAAGATCAACTGCAACTGGAATGGCTGTCGGATACCGAGCTGCGCGCCTGGCATCCGTCATTCAATCCGGAATACGGACCGCAGTCCGCGAATTTCAAGCCGGGCTCGCCGATCAAGGTGGTTTACGCGCCGAAGAAATAGGGCGGGGGCGGCTGGATAGGCATTCGTCCGTCGGCCAATCAAGGGCAATGGCGATAGCAACGGCAATCGCAAGCAGCGCGAAGCCGGCGGCGGACGGTGGGGCTTGACCCGGCGCGGCACTCGGCCCATGCCGGAACTTTCCATTTTCAACGCCCGATCCGACCGACTCGACATGGCTCGCACCTTCCAGGCCGCGCGGTTCGACCAAGCTGTCGTTGTCTTAGTCGTGCATGGCGCTGCATGGCGTCTGCCGTTGACGGCTGATGTGGCCGCATGATCCCGCGCGGAGAAATCAACTTCTCACATCGCGCGGGTTCAAAGACCCCGCGCCAACCCCTGGGCCGTGTCCTCGAGTGACCGGCCTTCATTCACCGCATCCTTCAGCTCGGTCACGAACCAGGGCAGCACCAACTTCGTGTCGCTGTCCGACAGTCCGATTTGCAGCCGCTCCTTGGGGTCACAAGGCTCGGCGCCATTTTGCGGGGCGTTATCGCCCTGTGCCGCGGTGGACTTGGACAATCCGAGTGCCTGGGTGGAAAACACCGGATCGGTCGTGATGGCCGACGCGGTGGCCGCCGTGGCAAGCAGCGCAACGCCTGCGAGCAGTTTGATTCGGAAGGTCGGCATGGGGGCATCCTTTGAGAACTTGGGGCCTGCACGGGCGGCTCGCCAGGTGTGCGGGGGGGGCGCCGTGATGAAGGTATCTCGCTATTGTGCAGCCTGTTCAGACGATCAGATACGGAAGAGTTGTGATCGTCTGTGAAGATGTGCGCGGCGGCGGGTTGGATTGCCTGGCACGCAGATAAATCTACACTCCGCTGTGGCTACCAGACTGTCGCTCTTGATCGAGCCACATTCATCATATGCATAGAGGAGTGAACCATGACGAATCGTTGGGCCAGGCTTGTCCCTGAGCTGTTAGTCACCGATATCTCGGCCAGCTTGGCAGCCACTCTGCAGTTTTGAGCTGTCCAATTTGCGGGGGAAGGTCACAACACCATTTCTCGATAAGGCACAAGAGCACATGAAGAACGGGTCATTCTTACTCCTTCTTTTGACTGAGGGCATGGGACGTAAAAGCGTATCGCTTTTGACGTGCGCGCTGTCATTAACTCTGGCATCAGCGGCCCTTTCGTCGTTCGGACCCCTGCTGCTTGCGAAAGCAACAGACATCCTCGCCGGTAGGTCGGGCGTCGATGGCACGGTGAGCTCTGCAACATGGAACTGAAAGAAGCTGGGTGACGTGTATGAAAGGAGAATTCAAGTGATGCACAGGGGTTTATCGCTTCGCGGCATGATGGCCACGATTTTGCTTGCCCCATCGTCGTTGGTGCGGTCCGCCAATCGTTGTCCTGTCCGCGTTGCCGCTTGGTGAACGGAGTGCATCGGGGTCGATTCTCCAGCCTTCAGGTACTATTTCCCATCGATCGTGTCGCGTCCCCAAATTTCTGCCTTGGCCCAATTCGAACCCGCAAGGCAGGTCTTCAAGTGCGCTGCCGCCCATTGCCGCGACAGCGGTTGGCGGGATCGGCTTGCCCCAAGGGGGATCACCCACACGTCAAACCCACCATGAAAAACGGAGAAAGTTGATGCGCTTAAAGGCCCTTGCACTTTGCATGCTGGCAGGATTTGGATCTTCCGCTGTGGCACAGGACAGCACGCAATCCTTGCAACAGGCCTTCAAGCAGCTACCGCCGATGGTGCTCGGCGCTCCCGAAGCGATGCAGGTTTTCTTCATGGACGTGCAGGCCTGGCGGGGGCTGGAAAAGACCGGGCCGTCGCCCGAAGGCCTGCGCAGACTGGCTTTCGCCCCGTTCATCCGCCCGCTCGAATCTCTCGGGTACGGTCTGGACCCGTGGTCGCTGAACGCGAAGGTCTCTTTCGATGACGTTTCCTATTTCGCGGGATTCGGCCAGGCGCCTGCCAATATCAGCTATTGGGGATTGAAAGATAAGCAGGCCGTCGCCAAGTTGGTTGCCGATCTGAAGCAGGGCGATTTCGCTGCGGTCGACGGTGACGTGCCGGGCCTGATCGCCAACGGTGCGGCCGGCGCCATGGATATGAAAAAGGGCAACCCGAAGGATCCGTGGCGAGGGATGATGGGCAAGACAAGCTTTGTCTTGCCGCGGGACACGGCGTTGATCCAGGCGTCGTCGGCTGCGGACATGAAGCGACTGGCACAGCCCGCCCCCTCGGTTGCGGACAACGAAATCGTCGCCGCCGCTGTTGCCGGTTTGAAGGAAGGCGTGCCGGCGGACCGCGGCCGCATTGTGCAGGCAGTGGTCATCTCGCCTGTCATCGGCCTTGCCGCGATTGATCCCGCGAAAGTGCTGCTTGCTTCGGGCGCCGATATCAATACGGCAAAGCAGAATCTGCAAGCCGCGGCCGAAGCGAATGGCCGCGGTATCCCGCCTTACTTCGGGGGGATCATCGCGGACGCCCAGATCGACAATCTGCCGGCGGTCGTGGTGTCGCTGTCCTACGCGGATTGCGCCACCGCCAAGCAAGCGGTTGATGGCATCGGCGCCGCCTGGAAGGAAAGCATGGCCGCGGCGGTCGAGGCCAAGATCTCCGGACGTACGGTGGAAGCGGGCAAGCTGTGCGCGGCGGTCGTCAACCTGACCTCGCCCAAGGCGGAGAATGCCGGAAATCCGATTCTGGCTCAGGTGATGAACCGTTATATGCGGCGTGAATTGACATTGCTGCAGATCGGCACGCCGCGCTGATCCAGAGCAAGGGGGGCGAGTCCTGCCAGGCACGGATGTCAGACTACGGTTCGATGAAATGCCGGGTCGTAGTCTGGCGCTTCGGTTGTCAGACTCGGCCCATTTGCCAAGCAAGCGATACATGAGTGGTTCGCTGCAACGGCAAAGCAATATCCGCAAATCGCGCCTCGATGCGGTCGCGCTCGCGGGCATCGACGCGTTCGCCCAGTGCTAGCGGCAGTTGCCGGCAGCGGTTCAGCGCGTCGGCCGCGTTGATATCCAGCAGGTCGGCGGTCGCCTTTGCGGCAGCCAGCAGGCGGTCTGCCGGGCACGCGATCAGTTGCAGGTCGTATTCCGCGTAGAGGTCGCGCGACAAGCCAGGCGTCAGTTCGGGTTCGTTGCCGCCGCTGTAAAACTCGCCACGGTCCAGAAATGCATCCTGCTCGGCATAGTGTTCGAGCGCGGCGGCATAGTCTTCGAGCCGTGACAACGGCTGCTGACGTTTTTGCACACTCAATACGTCGGCAAAGGTGGCGGCTTCAAGATAGCTGACCAGCCCGTGCGCGATGGCGAAGGCGGGATGTTCCTCGCCATCTTCATCGACGGCGGGGTCATCTTCGTCTTCGCGGGTCGACAGATAGAGTCGGGCATCGACCAGCGGCACGTCATCAGTCACGTAAACCCAGCAATAACGGTCCCAGACATCGCTGTCGTCATGGCGCGCGGCAATGGCTTCGATGCCGTCGCGAAGGCTCAGGAGTTTGCGCATGGAAAGTGATCCGCCGAAAAGGGCGATGATGCCAGATTCCGATACCTGGGCGGTAGGCCGGCGCGAAGATGCAGGACCCTGCTTGCAATGATTCAGACGCCCGCCACCAGGGTACGGCCGTGTCTTTCATTGATCTCCCCGGTGTTTGACACCATTTTTTACTGCGTTTCGCGGCCGTAGCCCTCATCCTCACCCGTACACTACCGGGAACCTCAAGGAGCAATATGTCGATTCAAACGTTGGGCCGTTACGGTGTCGTGCTGTTTCTCGCGGTGCTCAGTTCGGGCTGCGCCAAGGTCGTTGGCGAATGCGGCTGGGTCCGCAGCAGCTGCATGTATGACGGCAAGTATGAAGAGGGCGAGGAAGACTACGCCGAAGCCGAAGCCAAGCGGCTGAACAAGCAGTCCACGGATCGGCTGCGTCGCAGCAATTGATCCCGGCGCGGGCATTCAAGCGGTCGAGGCCGCGGGGCTGCCCGTGCGGCCATGACTCAAAAAAAGCGAAACCTGGGATGGGTTTCGCTTTTTGCTTTATGCCGCCACCACCGGTTCCGGCAGGAAAAACCGTTCCTTCAATTCCTGCAGGCCGATCCGGTCCAGCATCTCGGTCAGGCGCTCGGCCGGCTTTTTGCGCGGCAGGTTCTTGTACTGCGCGATGATCAGCTCGTTTTTCATCGAGTGTTCCCACCCGACCAGCTCGGTCACGCTGACCTGGTAGCCGTGGGCTTCCAGTTGCAGGCAGCGCAGCACGTTGGTGATCTGGCTGCCGAATTCCCGCGTATGCAGCGGGTGGCGCCAGATTTCAGCCAGCGGATCGGCCAGGGCGCGGGCCTTGTTCTTTCTCAGCACCGAGGCCACTTCCGCCTGGCAGCAGGGCACGACGACGATGTACTTGGCTTTCTTTTCCAGCGCGAAATGAATCGCATCGTCGGTGGCGGTGTTGCAGGCGTGCAGGGCAGTGACGACGTCGATGGTCTTGGGCAGCTTGTCCGAGGTGATCGATTCGGCCACCGACAGGTTCAGGAACGACATGCCGTCAAAGCCCAGGCGCCTGGCCAGTTCTTCGGATGACTTGACCAGTTCTTCGCGGGTTTCGATGCCGTAGATGTGCGAGCCGTTCTTGGCCGCATCCTTTTGTTCCTTGAAGAACAGGTCGTACAGGATGAAGCCCAGGTACGACTTGCCCGCGCCATGGTCCGCCAGGGTGACGGCGCCGCGTTCCAGCTGGACGTCCTTGAGCAGGGGCTCGATGAACTGGAACAGGTGGTAGACCTGTTTCAGCTTTCTGCGGCTGTCCTGGTTCATCTTGCCGTCGCGGGTCAGGATGTGCAGGGCCTTGAGCAGTTCAATCGACTGGCCGGGGCGGATGTCGTGGGTTTTTTCGGACATGGGGCAAGGCAATGCGCCCCGCGGGCAGCGGGGCGCAAAAGAAGGCGGGAAAGCGTCAGTTTAACGAAATCCCTAGGCCGCAGGCGCGACCGCGGCGCCCTCGATGCCATGGCGGGCCAAGGCCTGCTCGACGAATCCGCTGCGTTTCATGTCTTCGACGAAGGTGGCCAGCACCCGCTGCGCGGCCTCGCCGCGACTGCGGGGCAGGCCCATGGCCTGGCGGATGGTCATGAAGCTGCCGGGCAACAGGCGCAGCCCGCCCAGGCGGGAGGCATCGGCTTCGAGCTGTTGACGCACGCCGGCGGCGACTTCCGTGCCTTGTCCCAGGAAGGTGTCGACGACGGTGGGCGAGGTGGCGGCTCGGGTAATAGTGGCGCGTCGCAGTTCACGCGTCAGGTACAGGTCGTAGGCGCTGCCTTGGCCGACGGTGACGCGGTGGCGCACATCGTCGACCTGGGCCATATCGTGCAAGGGGGAGTCTTGGCGCACGAGGTAGGCGCCTTCGATCAGCACATAGGCGTCAGTGAAAGCGATGTCGGTGGCGCGCTTGGGGTCGATGGCGAAAAAGCCGATGTCGGCGTTGTTCTGGCTGACGGTGTCGACGGCCTTGCCGGCGCTGTCCAGCACGACCAGGGTCAACGGCACGCCCAGTCTGTCGGCGAAGGCTCGGGCAAGGTCGACCGAGACGCCGGCGGCGGCGCCGTCTGCGTCGCGTCTGGCCAGAATGGGGTTGCCCAGGTTGATGGTGGCGCGCAGGTTGCCGGTGGGGGTGAAGGCCTGGAGGATGCGGGGGTCGATAGCGGTCATGGTGGTGAGAAAAAAGCAGAAGGGATCGGGCTAATCAGAGACAGAAGCACAAGCCAACAGCGGGCGTGCGGTGGACATCAGACACGGTGGCGCCCCGCCGTCCCGCCACAACACAGATCAATCCGCGTGGGCTGAAGATCTTCCCCAAACCAGGCATTGATCGCGGCGCGGCGCTCGCCGACGTAGACGGGCGCGCCGCTGTCATCCAGCGTCATGCCCAGGTCATGCCCCGGCACCAGCAAGGTTCCGGGCCGCTTGCGCCACCACGCCCAGATGCGTTGCAGGCTGGCGTGGCTGGCTGCCGCATCGGCAGTGTCGGCCACTTGGCCGGAAAGCAGCTCCGCGCGGTTCTTGGCCGCGTCGCCGGTGAACAGCACCGCCTGGCGGGGATCGTCGACGTAGAACAGCAGATGGCCGGGCGTGTGACCCGGCGAGGCGATGGCGGTGATGCCGGGCAGGAAGGTGTCGCCGTCGTGGATACGGTGCACGCGAGCCTGGCGGTTCAGTTCCTGCACATACAGCTCGGGTAAGGGGTTGAATCCCGGCGGCTGCGCGGCGGCCCATTCCAGTTCCTGCTGGCCGATCCAGACGGTGGCGTTGGGAAACAGGGTGAAGTTGACCGCATGGTCGTAGTGGGCGTGGGTCAGCACGACGTCGGTGATGTCGGCGGGCGCGACATCACAGGCTTGCAGGTGCTTGGCCAGTTGATGCCGCACGCCGAAGGCGCCGACGTCGACCAGGATCTTGCGGCCGGCCGAGCGCAGCAGGGTGCTGGTGCTCCAGCCCAGGCCGCCGTGGCAGACGGCGCGTCCCGGGTAGCCCTGGATCAGGATGTCGATCTGGTACATGGCGTTATTCCGCGGTGAGGTGAGCGTCGGTGATCAGCTTGCGGTAGCGCTGCAGGTCGTCGCGCAACTGGCGCGAGAAATCCTCTGGCGTGCCGGCGACGATTTCATTGCCGCCCTCCGTGGCCAGTTTGCGGATCACGTCGGGGTCTTGCACGGCCTGCATCACGGCCTGGTGCAGCGTGGCGATGATGCGGGGATCGGTGCCTGCCGGCGCCAAGAGGCCCTGGAACTGGGTGACGACGAAATCCTGGTAGCCGAGCTCCTGCAAGGTGGGGATGTCCGGCAGGCTGGAGGCCCGCCGCGGCCCGGTGACGGCATAGGCGCGCAGCTTGCCGGACTGGATATGCGGGGTGGCGGTGACGGTGGTGTCAAAGGTGAACGTCAATTGGCCGCCCAGCACGTCGGTCAGGGCCTGGGCGTTGCCCTTGTAGGGCACGTGCGTCATCTGGGTGCCGGTCTGTAGCGCCAACAGTTCGCCGGCCAGGTGGCCGCCGGCGCCCAGGCCGGCCGAGCCATAGGTCACGGCGCCGGGCTCCTTGCGGGCGGCGGCGATCAAATCGTCAAGGCTGTGCACGGGCGATTGCTGCGGCACGACCAGCGCGTACTGGTAGCTGGTGATCTGGCTGACCGGTGCGAAATCCTTCAACGGGTCATAGGGTGTTTTCCTGTACAGCGACGGGTTGACGACCAGCGGTCCGCTGGCGTCGAGCAGCAAGGTGTAGCCGTCGGGCGCGGCCTTGGCGACGAAGTCGGTGCCGATCATGCCGTTGGCGCCCGGCTTGTTCTCGACGACGATGGTGCCGTTCAGCGACTTGCCCATGTGCGCGGCGACGACGCGCGCGGTGATGTCGGCGGCGCCGCCGGCCACGTAGGGCACGATCAGCCGGATGGGCTGCTTGGGGTAGCCGGGAGCGGCATCGGCCGCGCGGGATGCCGCAGGGGCCAGGGCCGTCATCAGCCCCAGCGCAAGGAAGGCTAAGCCTTTCATGATGTCTGTCTCCTGGATGCGCCAGCGGCTCAGCCTTGGGACGGGCCGGCGTGGCGGTGCAGCAGCGCCAGCACGTCGGCATCGATGTCGATGCCGTGCTGGCGCTGGCGGGCCAGTTTGGCGAGTTCGATTTCACCAGGCTGGATCACGGGGCGCTGCGCGTCGGCGGGCGGGCTGCCGTGCAGGATGGCGGCGAAGTCGTTCATGCGTTCGGCCAGCCATTGCGTCGAACCCAGGCGGCGGGTGTCGATGAGCAGGAAGAAGTGGCCAAGGTTCTGGGGTTCGTCGGGAGCGTCCACCCAGGATTTGACGTGGGTCAGGTACGCAGCGTTGGACAAGAGGCCGGCGAACAGGTCCACCATCAGCGCCAGGCCATAGCCTTTGTGGCCGCCGATCGGCAAGAGAAAGCCGTCCAGGGCCTGCTTGGGGTCGGTGGTGGCCTGGCCCTGGGCGTCGGTGGCCCAGGTGTCGGGGATGGCTTGCCCGGCCTTCAGGGCATTGCGGATCTTGGCGCGGGCGACCACGCTCATAGCCATGTCCAGCAGGAAGTGCTGGCCGTCCGGGTTGGGCACGGCAAAACCGATGGGGCTGTTGCCGACGCGCGCGTCGGTGCCGCCCCAGGGAGCGATGGTGGTGGTGGCGTTGCTGCCGATGATGCTGGCGTAGCCGGCTTCGGCGGCGATCAGGCCGTAGGGCGAGATGGGGCCGAAGTGGTTGCTTTGGCGGGCGAAGGCGATGCCGACGCCGCATTCGCTGGCGGCCTGCATGGCTGCCCGCAGCGCGTGCATGCCGACCAGCGGGCCGACGCCGTTGTCGCCGTCCACCAGGCGCAGGGCGGGCGCGGGGCTTGTCACCTGGATGCGGGCCTGGGCATTGATGCCGCCCACCTGCAGGCGTTCGCCATACGATTCGATGCGCGACAGGCCGTGGGTGGACAAGCCGAACAGGTCCGCCAGGACCAGCACGTCGACGACGTCGGCGGCATCCTGACGGGGCAGGCCCAGTCCTTGGAAGGCGCGCAGGCCCAGGTCGCGCAGCTCGGCCTCGGCGATGGTGGTCTTGCCGGCGGGGCCGGTCCCGGTGGATTGGGTATCGGTGGAACGGGCGTCGCGGGGCGTGACGCCGATAGGGGCAGCCATGGTCAAAAGTCCTTTAAGAAAACAGAGGGATAGCGCTATTCGGCGGAAACGTGGGCGTCGCGCACGACCTTGCTCCAGCGGCGTTCTTCGGCGTCGATGAAGGCGGCGAATTCGGCGGGGCCGGCGCCGGATACTTCGGCAGCGTCGTGGGCCAGGCGCTGGCGCACGGATTCGCTTTTCAGGGCGGCTTGGGCGGCGGCTTGCAGGCGCGACACGGCGGTGGCCGGCGTGCCTGCGGGGGCCAGCAGGCCGAACCATTGCGAGCTTTCGAAACCCGGGAAGCCCTGTTCGGCGACCGTGGGCACGTCGGGCAGGATGGACAGCCGGTGTTCCGAGCCGACCGCCAGGATCTTGATCTTGCCCGCCTGGGCATGCGGCAGCAGGCCGGGAATGCCGGCGGCGGCGGCGTCGATGTTGCCCGCCAACAGGTCGGTGACCTGCGCGCCGGTGCCTTTGTAGGGCACGTGCACCACATCGATGGCGGCGGCAGTCTTGAGCATTTCGAAGGCCAGGTGGCCGGCGCTGCCGTTGCCGGCCGAACCGTAGTTCAAGACGCCGGGCTTGGCGCGGGCCAGGGCGACGAATTGCGGCAATGTGGCGGCCGGCACCTTGTCGCCCACGGCAAACACCATGGGCAGCTTGGCCAGCAGGATGATGGGGGCGAAGTCGCGGCGCGGGTCGTACGCCAGGTTGGGCATCATGGTCGGGTTGACCGCCAGCGTGCCGACATGGCCCAGGATCAGCGTGTAGCCGTTGGGCCGGGCGCGGGCGACTTCCTGGGTGGCGATGGTGCCTTGGCCGCCGCCCTTGTTTTCGACGATGACCTGCTGGCCCAGGTCGCGCGACATTTCCACGGCCACGGCGCGGGCCACGACGTCGGAGCTGCCGCCCGGGCCATAGGGCACGAGCAGGCGGATAGGGCGCTGCGGCCAGGCGTCGGCGGCGTGGGCCCGCGGCATCGCGGACAACAGCAAGGGGGCGGTCGCCAAGGCCAACGCGGTGCGCAGGCAGGCTCTCCGTAGCGGCTTCATGGGGGGTGTCTCCTGGTCTGGGCCGCTATTGGTTGCGGCTGGAAGACATCTTGCTTGGCGCCCGGTATCGAGTAAAGTGCAAAAATTAGTTCAATTCTTGATGAAAACGCATGAATTTCGATCTCGCGGATCTACGCGCCTTTCTGGCCGTGGCCGACCTGGGCAGTTTTCGGGCGGCGTCCGAGGCGTTGCACCTGTCGCAGTCGGCGCTGTCGCGGCGCGTGGACAAGCTTGAGGCCGCGCTGGGCGTGCAGCTGATGACGCGCACGACCCGCAAGGTGGAGCTGACGACCATCGGCAGAGGCTTCGTGCCCAAGGCGCGCAGCGTATTGAACGAACTGGAAAGCGCGTTGATCGGCATCCGTGACGTGGCCGAACGCTTGTCGGGCATGGTGACGATTGCTTGCGTGCCGTCGGCGGTGGCGTATTTCCTGCCCGACGTCATCCGGGAATATCACGCGCAATACCCACGCATCCGCATCCGCATCATCGACGAGTCGTCGTCGCAGGTGTTGACGGCGGTGGCGCGGGGCGATGCCGATTTCGGCTTGACTTACATCGGCGCCAACGATGCCGAGATCGAGTTCAAGCCCTTGCTGGAAGAGGCTTTCGTGGCGGCCGTCAGCCGCAAGCATCCGCTGGCGCGGCGCAAGTGGGTGCAGTGGGCCGATCTGGAAGATTACCCATATATCACGCTGGCCCAGGGCAGCGGCAACCGCTTCCTGATGGACCAGGCGCTGGTGCACAGCGGCTGCCGACCGCGCCACTTCTGCGAAGTGCAGCACGTGCCGGCGCTGGTCAGCATGATCGAGGCGGGCCTGGGCGTGGGCGTGGTGCCGCGCCTGGCGATGCCGGGGGAGGGCCATGGCACCCTGGTCAGCGTGCCGCTGCGCAACCCCGTGGTCACGCGCACCATCGGGCTGATCCATCCGCGCGGCAAGGCGCTCAATCCCGTGGCGCGGTTGTTCTATGACCTGCTGGCGCAACGGGTGGAGGCGCGCCAAAAATAACAGGCCGCCCGAAGGCGGCCTGTGTCTGCGGTGCCGGGTGAGAAATCCAGCTCGATTTCTACCCGACTCGCATCGGCGGCATCATGCCGGAAAAACCGGCTCGCCCAGATTCAGCATCAGGCGGTTGGCCCACGCAAAAATCGCGTCCGAATGCAGCAGGTCCAGCACCTCGCCTTCGCTCAAGCCCACATCCTTCAAGGCCTGGATGCTGTTGGCGTTCACGGACGCAGGCGCCTCGGTGATCTGGATCGAGAACTTGCCGATCGCCAGTTCGCGCGCGGTGGTGCCGGCGGTGGCGGGGTCTTCGAATACCTGGGCGATCACGTCATTGCGCTTGGCCAGCTGCTCGAAGCGCTGCGCATGCACCGACGCGCAGTAGACGCAGCCGTTGATGCGCGACACGACGGTGGCGCCCAGTTCGCGCTCGGCGCGCGACAGGCCGCCCGGCGCATACATGATGGCGTTGAATGCCGTGGAGCGCTGGCGCAGGATTTCCGGCTGGTGCACCAGGAAGCGGTAGTAGTCCGAGACCTTGGCCTTGGGGTGGCTTTCTTCCAGCACGGCGATTTGGTCGGGCGTAGCCTTGTCCAGGTCGATGACGTCGAGCCAGGCCTTCCATTCCAGCGATTCGTTGGTGAAGCCGTGGTTCTTGATGACGTCGCCGGGCGCGGTGGCGGCGGTGTTGGGCGGGAAGGGCGCGGCGGGCGTGCCGGTGGGGTGGCCGGGCTGGCCTTCCAGCGACTTCATGGCGTCCAGGCCCGCGACCAGGCGCACCTGGTACGACAGGAAGGCGATCAGCTGCGACAAGGTGACGACGGCCGGCGTGGACACGCCGGCAGCGGGCAGGGTCTTGAGCGCGGCTTCGTCGCCTTCGACGGGCTTTTCGATCAGCTTGCGGGTGAATTCCAGAATGGCGGCCAGGCGCGGGTCGGTGGCGTCCGCGGGCTTGCCGGTTTCGGCAACCTGGATGTCGGCGGCGCTGGCGCCGGCGTCCACCAGGCGTTGGCGATAGTGGGCGGCCAGAGCCGGCGACGGCGTCAGGCGCGAGGCGTACAGCGCGACCAGCAGGCGCTCGGCCAGCGTCAAGCCGGGCAGCGCGGGGTCGAACAGGGCGTCGTAGCTGCCTTGCGTGGCGGCCGCGACCTTGTCGCGCTGGTGGCGCACGGCGTAGGTATTGCTCTCGGCCTTCAGGCCGACGAGCTGGTCAACGAGGTCTTTCGCGGCGTCGTAGACGATGGGTTGTTGTGCCATTGAGAGTGTCTCCTTGGATGTCATTGAGCCGGTTTGGCGGCCGCACTGGCCTTCACCGCCGCGTCCAGGAACTTCAACACGCCTTCCCAGGATTCCTGGTCGGCGCGGGCGTTGTCCTTGGGGTTGCCGCCGCTGGTGCTGATCTTGCCGGACACGGGGTGCGCATAGACCAGCTGCGTGGTCGGCACATACGGGAACAGGATGGAATGCCCGCCGTTCTCGTAGTCCAGCCACTTGACCGGATACGGGTGCTTCACCTCGGCCAGCTTGTCCCGCACCATCTTCGAATACAGGCTTGAAGGCCACGAGCCGTCATCGGTGGCGGACAGCAGCATGACCGGGCCCTGGATATCCTCGACCCGGATGCGGGCCCGCGCCACGGCGTCGGGGTCCTGCAAGGCGGTGAGAATGGCCTTTTCGTGCCGGTGCGGGTTGGGGCCTTCGTCGAACGGCGCCCAGGTGGCGGTGCGGTTGTTTTCCCAGACGTGGGGCAACGGCTTGCCGCCCAGCAGCCAGGTCGGGCCTTCGCGGCCGATCTTCGGGTCGCAGGCGTTCTGGCCGCTGTGGACGACGGCGCCGGGCACGTAGGCGACCACCGCCGACACTTCGGTGGGGAAGGTGGCGCCCAGTAGCAGCACCAGTTCGCCGCCGCGCGACTGGCCGCTGATGGCGACGAAGTCGTGCTTGGGCTGGACCTTCTGGCGCAGCCAGCGCAGGCCGGTCTGGAAGTACTCCAGCGGGGTGTTGGAGATGTAGTCGGACAGGCCCGGCGCCTTGAAGTAGGCCAGGGCAAAGGCGGCGTAGCCGCGCGAGGCATACAGCGCCGCGCGCGGTTCGTTGATGCCGCCGCCCGAGCCGTTCAGGATCATCACGGCCGGGTGCGAGCCGGGCGTGGCGCCGGCCGGCAGGTACAGCGTGCCGACCAGGCCTGCTTCGCGCACGTCGATGCGGGTGACGCCGTCGGCGGCCAGGCGCTGGACGAAGCGGCCCTGGGCCTGTGCCCCGGCGGCGCGCACGACGATGTCGGTGACCAGCGCGTCGGTGACCGGATGGTTGAAGTGTTCGCGGCTGGGCGAGTCCACGGGCGACTGCGACCACACCAGGCCCATGGGCGACACGCCGGCGTAGTCGCCCGAGGCCGGGGCGTCGCGCGACAGGTCGACCACGCCGTCCTCGCCCGCCACGAACGCGGCGTGGCTTTGCCACAGCACGCCGTTGCGGCGGGTCAAGGCGGTGATCTCGACCGTCTGGCCGGGCGCGACATGCTCGACCCGGATGTGGCGAGGCACGTCGATCAACGCGTCTGCGGGGGAGATGGAAAGGGTCGGGACCATGGCGTTACTTGCCCGCGTCCTTGGTGACCATCATGGCCGCGGTGCGGTCGCTGGTCATCGGGGTGACCTTCAGGCCCTTCTTGGTGGCCCAGATGTTCTTGTAGTGGTACAGCGGGATGATGCCGACGTCGTCGGCCACGATCTTGACCGAGTCGCGCAGGATGGCTTCGCGCTTGGCTACGTCGAATTCCGAGGTGGACTGGTCCAGCGCGGCATCGACCTTCGGGTTGCTGTAGTGGCCCCAGTTGGAGGCGCCCAGGCCCTTCTTGGCGTCGACGGTGGCCAGGATGTTGACCAGCGCGTAGCTGGCTTCACCCGTGCCGTTGCCCCACGCCAGCATGCTGACGGCGAATTCGTTCTTGTTGGCGCGGCCCGAGTACACGGCCCACGGCACGACTTCCACCTGGGTCTTGACGCCGACGCGGGTCCAGAACTGCGCCACCGCCTGGGCGGTTTCCGGGCCTTGCGGGTAGCGGTCGTTCGGCACGTGCATGGTCAGCTTGAAGCCGTCGGGGTAGCCCGCGGCGGCCAGCAGCTTCTTGGCCTGTTCGACATCGTTGGGGATGTCTTTCACATCGGGGTTGTAGCCGAAGGTGCCCTTGGGCATCCACTGGTTGGCTTCGGTGGCGGCGCCTTGCAGGATGCGGTCGGCGATGGCCTTGCGGTTGATGGCCAGGTTCAGGGCCTGGCGCACACGCACGTCCAGGAGCGGGTTCTTGTCCAGCGGCTTGCCGTTGTTGTCGGTGATGTACTGGTTGGGCGCGGGGTTGAAGCTGGGCTGCAGGATCATCACGCGCAGGCCGTCATAGGGATAGACGGACACGTTCGGGGCCTTTTGCAGCTTGGCCAGGTCGGACACCGAGACCTTGTCGATCACGTCCACGTCGCCGGCCAGCAGGGCGGCGGTGCGGGCGGCGGCGTTGTTGATGTAGCGGTAGTTGACCTTGTCCCAGGTGGCCTTCTCGCCCCAGTAGCCGTCGTTGCGTTCCATGATGACGCGGTCGCCGGGGGTGTAGGACACGAATTTGTACGGGCCGGTGCCGATCATGGCCTTGCCCGAGTTGTAGTCTTCGGTGGTCGATTTTTCACCGACGTGCTTGCTGACGACGTGGACCGATGCCAGGTTCAGCGGCAGGTCGGGGTTGGGGGTCTTGGTCTTGACGATCAGCGTCAGCGGGTCCTTGGCGGTCATCGTGTCGATGGTGCGCAGGTAGCCGGCGTAGGTGGCCACGCTGCCGGGCACGGCGCGGGCGCGGGTGTACGAATAGATCAGGTCGTCGGCGGTGAACGGCGTGCCGTCCTGCCACTTGACGCCTTCGCGCAGCTTGAATTCCCAGGTGGTGCTGTCCAGCGGCTTCCAGCTGACGGCCAGGCCGGGCTGCAGCTTGTTCCACTTGTTCTCGATCAGCAGGTCCCAGAAGTGCAGGGCCACCGAACGGTCGCCGGCATGGTTGTTCAGTTGCGGGTCCAGCGACGACAGCGGGTCGGCAAAGCCGATGGACAGGTTGTCGGCCGAGGCCGCGGCAGACACGCCCAGGATGGCGGCGGTCAGGGTCGAGAGAATCAGGCGTTTCATGTTCGGAGTCCTTGGTGAGGGGGAACGAGCAGTAAAGGTTCCATGGATCGCGGCGCAGGCGCCGCGGTCCGCGAGCGTCAGGCCATGTCGTTCAGGTGACAGGCGCTCAGGTGGTTGATGGCGATTCCCTTCAAAGTGGGAACCTCGGTTTTGCAGCGCGGCATCGCATGCGGACATCGCGGATGGAAGTGGCAGCCAGAGGGCGGGTTCAGCGGGCTGGGAATCTCTCCCTTGATGGCGGTAAAGGTCTTGTGGCGCGATTTCAGGTTGGGAATCTCGGCCAGCAGCGCCTGGGTATAAGGGTGGTTGGGGCGCTGGAACACCTCGTCGACCGTGGCCGTTTCCACGACACGGCCCAGGTACATGATGACCACGCGGTCCGACAGGTGCTCGACCACGCCCAGGTCGTGGCTGATGAAGAGATACGTCAGGTTCAGCTGTTCGCGCAGGTCCATGAACAGGTTCAGGATCTGCGCCTGGATGGACACGTCCAGCGCGGCCACGGCTTCGTCGCACACCAGCATCGACGGCTGCACCGCCAGGGCGCGGGCAATGCCGATGCGCTGGCGCTGGCCGCCGCTGAACTGGTGCGGATAGCGCTGGCGCAGCGCAGGGTCCAGCCCGGCGCGCTGCAGCTGGGCGCTGACGTAGTCGTCGAAGTCGCCGTTGCCCACCAGCCCGTGGATGCGGGCCGCTTCGCCCACGATCTCGTCCACGCGCAGGCGCGGGTTGAGGCTGGCGTAGGGGTCCTGGAAGATCATCTGCACTTTCAGGCGGGCGGCGTGGGCTTCGGCCGACGTCATCTCGGCCGGACGGCGGCCGTTGATCAATACTTCGCCGCCGGACGGCGTGAGCAGGCCCGCGGCAATGCGGCCCAGGGTGGACTTGCCGCAGCCGGATTCACCGACCAGGCCGACCACTTCGCCGGGGTTCACGATCAGGTCGACGTGGTCGACGGCGCGCGTGACGGCCGGCGGTTTGGACAGGCCCAGGCGCTGCAAGGCGCGGCCGGCGGCGCCCACGGGGCGTTCGCCAAAGCGCTTGCTGACCTGGCGCAGGTCGATCAGGGGCGTGACGCCGGCTTGTGCGCCGGCCGGCGTGTCAGGCTGCGCTTGCAACGGCGTGCCGATAGCGGATTGCTGGCTCATGCCGCCACCTCGCGCAGTTGAATCGTCGGGTGAAAGCAGCGCACCTGGTGGCCGGGCAGCACGTCGGTGATGGGGGGCGCCTGGCCGCACTGCGCCGTGGCGCGCGCGCAGCGCGCCGCGAACGCACAGCCGGCGGGCAGGTTGAGCAGGTTGGGCGTCATTCCGGGAATCTGGCGCAGGCGCTGGCCGCGCTGGTTGTTGCTGGGCAGGCTGTCGATCAGGCCTACCGTGTAGGGGTGCTGGGGGCGGTCCAGCACGTCGTCGACCTTGCCGTGTTCGACGATGCGGCCGGCATACATCACGGCCACGTCGTCGGCCAATCCGGCTACCACCGACAGGTCGTGGGTGATCCAGATGAGGCTGGTGCCGTGCTGCTGCGCGAGCTTCTGCACTTCGGACAGGATCTGCGCCTGTATGGTGACGTCCAGCGCGGTGGTCGGTTCGTCGGCGATGATCAGGTCGGGGCGATGCAGCATGGCGATCGCAATCGCCACGCGCTGGCGCATGCCGCCGGACAGCTGGTGCGGGTAGGCCAACAGGCGCTCTTCGGGGCTGGGAATACCCATCATGCCCAGCGTGTCGCGGGCCAGTTCGCGGGCCTGCGCTTTGCTCATCTTGTTGTGGGCGCGCACCGTTTCGATCATCTGCACGTCCACCCGCAAGACGGGGTTCAGCGTCATCATCGGATCCTGGAAGATCATGGCGATGCGGTTGCCCTGCAGCTTGCGCAGTTCGCGCGGAGCCAGCCGGGTCAGGTCGCGGCCCTGGAACAGCACCTGGCCGCCCACCACGCGGCCGGGGGCATCGACCAGGCCCATGATGGAAAAGCCCGTGACGGATTTGCCCGAGCCGGACTCGCCGACCAGGCCCAGGATCTTGCCGCGCTCCAGCGTGAAGGACACGTCGTCCACGGCGGGCAGTACACCGTCGCGGGTGAAGAAGTGGGTGCGCAGGTTGCGCACTTCCAGCGTGGCCGGGGCGGCCGGATTCGATACGGCGGCCGGCGCCGCGGCGGGGCGGACGGCGGTCATTTGTGGGTCCTCGGGTTCAGCACGTCGCGCAGGCGGTCGCCCACCAGGTTGATCGCCACGATAGTGACGAGCAGCGCGATGCCGGGGTAGAAGCTGATCCAGTATTCACCGGACAGCATGTATTGGAAGCCGTTGGAAATCAGCAGGCCCAGCGACGGTTCGGTCACCGGCACGCCCAGGCCCAGGAAGCTCAGCGTGGCTTCCAGCGTGATGGCGCGCGCGATCTGCAAGGTGCCGATGACGATCAGCGGCGGCAGGCAGTTCGGCAGGATGTGCTTGAGCATGATCCGCCAGTTGGGAATGTCCAGGCAGCGGGCGGCTTCGACGTATTCGCGGCGGCGCTCGACCAGGGCCTGGCCGCGCGCGGTGCGGGCGTAGTAGGCCCATTCCAGGATCACCAGCGTCAGCACCACGTTGCCCACGCCCTTGCCCAGGTAGGCCAGGATCATCATGGCTACCAGGATGGACGGGAACGACAGGATCAGGTCGACCAGGCGCATGATCAGCGCGTCGACCTTGCCGCCGGCATACGCCGCCAGCAGGCCGAGCAGCGTGCCGATGACGCCGGCGATCAGCGCCGAGCCCACGCCTACCATCAGGCTGATGCGCAGGCCGTACAGGATGCCCGACAGCAGGTCGCGGCCCTGGCCGTCGGTGCCCAGCCAGTAGTGGAAGGTGCCCAGGCCGTTCATCGAGCCCGGCGTCATGCGCGAATCCAGCACGTCGATCTGCAGCAGGTCGTACGGGTTCTGCGGCGAGATCCATGGCGCCAGCACGGCCGCCAGAATCAGCAGGGTGGCGATGACCAGGCCGAACACCGCGGTCTTGGACGACAGGAACTCGGTCAGATTACGGCGCCAGGGGGATTCACGGCGCAGAACAGGGGTCGGTGTCGAAGTGGCGCTCATGCCGAGGCCTCCAGCCGCACCCGGGGGTCCAGCACTTTATAAAGAATGTCCACGATCAGATTCAGCGTCACGAACAGGCACACCACCACGATCAGGTAGGCGACGATCACGGGGCGGTCCAGCGCGTTCAGGCTGTCCAGGATCAGCTTGCCGGCGCCGGGCCAGGCGAAGATGCTCTCGGTGATGACGGCGAACGCGATGGTCGAGCCCAGTTCCAGGCCCAGCACCGTTACCAGCGGGATCATGGTGTTGCGCAGTACGTGCACACCGACCACGCGCAGCGGCGACAGGCCTTTGGCGCGCGCGAACTTGACGAAGTCCAGCGGCATCACGTCGCGCACGCCGGCGCGGGTCAGGCGGATCACGAGCGAGATCTTGAACAGCGACAGGTTCAGCGCCGGCAGGATCAGGTGGCGCCAGCCGTCGGCCGTCAGCCACGACCACTGGAAGCCCAGGAATTCCACCGTCTGGCCGCGGCCGCTGGCCGGCAACCAGCCCAGCGACACGCTGAAGGTCATGATCAGCATCAGCGCGACCCAGAAGGTCGGCAGCGAAAAGCCCACGATGCTGCCCGCCATGATCAGTTTGGAAAAGCGGCTGTCCGGATACAGCCCGGCCAACAGGCCCAGCGGCAGCCCGATGACGACCGCCAGCAGCAGGGCGGCGATCGCCAGTTCCAGCGTGGCCGGCAGGCGCTGGATCACCAGCTCGATGGCGGGGATGTTGTAGACGAAGCTGTTGCCCAGGTTGCCATGCAGCGCGCCGTTCAGAAAGCCCAGATACTGCTGCCACAGGGGCTTGTCCAGGCCGAGCTCGGCGATGATGCGGGCGCGGTCGATCTGGTCGACGTCCTGGCCGATCAGGATGTCCACCGGGTTGCCGATGGCGTGCAGGCCCACGAAGACGATCAGCGTCATCAACAGCACAACCACCGCGGCTTGCGCGATGCGGCGTAGCAGCCAACCGGTCATTGCGCGGTCTCCGCTTGCCTGGCCGCGCCGGGCGCCGGGGCCGGCGTCCATTCGTCGCCGAACACCTCGGGTTCCGAGAACGCTTCCATGTTGGCGTAGTGGATCGCCACGTCTTCGCGGTAGAACAGGCCAGCTATGCCTTGCGCCAGGCGCTTGGCGCCTTCGCTGATGGCGGGGATGTCGCCCGACACGGTGCCCTGGGTCAGCGCGGCCGGGTACGAGAAGCAATGCACCCGGTCCAGGCCCGGACAGGCGCCGGCGGTCTTTTCCTGCAATTCGAACACGGGGCCCAGGTCGGGCGAATCGTGCAACTCCTGATCTTCTTCGCCGGCTGGCGGGGTGTAGCGGTCGCCCCAGGCGCGCACGTGCGGGGCCAGCGCCGCGAATTCCGGACGCACGGTCCAGTCGATGCGAAAGCCCGTCGAGAAGATCAGGAAGTCCAGCGTGAACACGCCCTTGGGGGTGCTGACGCGGATGTCATCACCGGCTTGTTCCACGTCCTGCACGCCGCAGCCCAGGTTGAAATAGGCATTGGGGTGGCGTGATACGCGCAGCGTGCTGCCGCGCGGCGGTGGCACTTGGGCGGCGTTGATGTAGTGGCGGATCTTCCACTTCCAGTCGTCGGGCAGGTTCAGGTGGCCGTGGGTCAGGCCCGGATTGCCGGCGCCCTTGCCCTTGTTGATGCGGGGAATGTCGTTGCGGCGGATCAGCAGATCGACGCTGGCGGCGCCGGCTTCCAAGGCGGTGGCGGCACTGTCCATGGCCGAGGCGCCCGCGCCTACCACGCCGACGCGCTTGCCGGCCAGGGTGGCGTAGTCCATCACGTCCGACGAATGCGCCCAGCGGTCGCGCGGCAGCTTGTGCGCAAAGGCGGGCACATAGGCGCCGCCCAAGCCGTCGCGGCCGGTGGCCAGCACTACGCGGCGCGCCAGCACCGTGCTGCGGCCGGCGGGCGATTCAATATCCAGCTGCACCAGCTGGTCGGCGCGTGGCAGCACGGCCAGGATGCGGTGCTCGTTGCGCACGTCCAGGTTCAGCACGCGGCGGTACCAGCGCAGGTAATCCATCCATTGCAGGCGCGGGATCTTGTCCAGCGCTTCCCAGGCCTGCAGGCCGAACTGCGCTTCGAACCAGGCGCGGAAGGTCAGCGCGGGCAGGCCCAGCGCCGGGCCCGTCAATTGCTTGGGCGAGCGCAGCGTTTCCATGCGGGCCGTGGTGGCCCAGGGGCCTTCATAGCCTTCCGGGGCCTGATCGAAGATGGGGGCATTGATGCCCAGGTGCGTCAGCGACGCGGCCGCGGCCAGGCCGGCCATGCCGCCGCCCACGACGGCCACGTCCAGCACCGGCTGGCCATCGACCGTGCGCGGGGTGACCCAGTTCTTGGCGGGGATCTCCAGCCAGGACAGATCCTGGCGCAGGCGGGCCTCCAGGCTGGCCAGGCCTTGCGGCGCGGTGGCCGGGGTGGCAATGGGCAAAGTCATAGTGCGGGGGTATCCGTAAGAGGGGCGTCATCACCGTAGATGGACTGCAGCAGCGCGCCATGCTGGCAGGCGTCGTGCATCACGAACCCGGGCAGGAGCGCCGCGGCGGCTTGCGCCAGGGCGTCGGCCAGGGCCTGGCAGGCAGGCGTCAACGCTTGCGACTGCGGGGTGATGACCCCGAAGAAAAAGGGGATGTCCAGGTCGATCGGCCGGATCGCCACGCCCGCCATCGGCGCACCGTAGGCGGTAATGGGTTCCAGCACCGACACGCCCAGTCCGGCGCGCACGGCGGCCAGGGCGTTGACGGACGAATTGGTTTCAATGGCGCCCAGCGGATGGCCGTTGGGCGGCAGCGCCGCGTCCAGGCGGCGGCGCAGGCGGTAGGGATTGGCCATGGTGATCACGCGGCGTCCGGCCAGTTCGGCCACGGGCACCACGGCATGGCGGGCGGCCGGATCGTCTTCCGGCAACGCCACCACACAGGGCGCCTGCCCGATCCAATGCACGGTCAGGCCGCGATGTTCCAGCGGCAGGCTGGTCGCGCCCAATTGCGCCGTGCCGCTCAGCACCGCGTGCACCACGCGTTCGGGCGAAGCGCTGCGCAGTTGAATGCGCGCGGCGCCGGTCTGCGCCTCGATGCGCTTGAGCGCGTCGGGCACCAGCCCGGCGGCCAGCGCCGAGGTGGCCGCCAGCAGCAGCGGTTGGGCTTGGCCGCGGGCGATTTCCTCGGCCCGGCCGCGAATCTGCTGCAGGCTGGACAGGGCCCGTTCCACATCGTCATACAGCAGGAAGCCCTGCTCGGTGGGCGTTACGCGCGGTCCGCTGCGGGCGAACAGGGCATAGCCGATCTCCGCTTCCAGTTCTTGCAGCAGACGGCTGATCGCCGGTTGCGAGCGGCCGAGCAACCGCCCGGCAGCGGTGACGCTGCCTGTGGACATGACGGCCGCGAAGGCCTCGAGTTGGCGAAGTTCCATCTGGGGTGCTTTATGCTCAGGACGAATTCTTGCGCACTCAGTATGCGCTTTACAAATAATTAAAGGGCATAAGCAAATTCCCTAATGGGGATTTCCTGATGTCTTTTCATTACGGCAAGTTATTTCAACGGCTTACGGGATTTCTCGTAAGCCACCACTCGCAAGCGGGGGACTTTTGGCGGGGCTTCCCGTTGGTGCAGGTCCCGCGGGCGCCCAATCGCTGAACACCCTTGGTGGCGGGGTGGCGCCCAGTGACGCAGGGATCACCGGCCGAGCAAGCGGCAGCGAAGAAGCGGTGACCGTTTCGGGGCCGGATTCGACATGGCCCCTTTCCGCTGCGAACGGCTTGCGGACCGGCGGCCGCCTTTTGGATCAGAAAACGGAAAAGTGTTTTCCATTTCCTGATATATTGACGGAGTGTAAATCCGGCCCCAATTCCTCGCGGAATGCGCATGAGCAGACATAGAGTTGCCTTGAGCAGAATGTTTCGCGTGGTGCGCAAGCACTGGCGCCCCTTTGTGTTGGGGGTGCTGATTGTGTTCACTATCGCGACGACCTGCTATCTGTACGCCCACGGTGCTGACCGAGGCGAGCGCGCCGCGCTTGCGATTGGGGGTACGCTGGTCGGCATGCTGGGTATCGCCGCCTGGGTCTGCCGGCGCTGACAGGCCAGGCCCGCTCCCGGTATCGAACTACCGCAAGCGCGCCATGCTGTACACGTCCGCATAGCCGCCGTTCCGGATGGCGTAGTCGCGCAATTGCCCTTCGACTTCAAAGCCACGCTTGCGATAGAGCGCCACGGCGGCCTCGTTATCGCAATAGACCGAGAGCTCGACCCGGCGCAGTTTCATCCAGTTGTCGGCGATGCCCAGCAGCGCGCCCAAGAGGCGGCTGCCGGTGCCTTGGCGGTGCCAGGCGCCGGCCCCCCTCATGCCGATGGCGCCGCAATGGCGCGGCTGCCCACGATAATCGCCGTCATCCACGCCGCTAGCGTCATGCCCGATTCCTCGATGCGCTATATGAGTAGCGGTCAACGCCGCTTTTCCGGACGCCGCGGTGCGGGCAGGGGCGTGCCGACGTGGCTGGCCAGCCAGTGTTCGATCTTGTCGTCGCGCCGGGCGGCCCAGTCCCGGCCCAATTCCAGCACCAGCATGTTGCGCGTATCCCCATAGTCCTGGCCCGGGGCCTTCTGGAACATCGCCTGCCAGATTTCCGAGGCCACCAATTCCGTGGTCAGCAGGACGCCGATGCCCTTGGCGTCGATCCACAGCGGCGCCGCACGTTCGTCGACGTGGGTTTTCAGGTTTTCGAGCAGCTTCTGGGCCATCGACGCGTTGTCTTTCGAGGCGGCAATCAGGACCAGGTACTGGCGCCGGTTGCTGGACGGTTCGTCCGAGTCGCCAAAGGGATTTTCCATGGTCGTGCCTTAATGGGAATGATCTGGGGCGGCGGCCGGGAGTCGGCCGCCATTCCCGCACCTTATCATCGCAAGCCGGGGGACCGGTTCAGGCGGTGCTTTTTTCGCGCGAGGCGAGCCACGCGCGGCCTTTGTCGGTGAGCATCGCGACGGCAGGCCCGAGGGCGCCGGCATCGCCGCGTGTCAGGTCGACCAGGCCGTTGGCGGTGGCGTCTTCCCAGGCCGACAGCCGGGGGCAGGACGTGCGCCAGGCGTCCATGATGTCGGCGTAGGTGCGGGGGCGTTCAGCCACCCAGATGAGGAATTGCGCCAGGTTGCCCAGTTGGGACGCGCTGGCTTCGATGACGGGACTGTCGGACATGGCCGGCTCCGTGTGCGAGTTGCCGGTAATGACGATACTCCCGCCTTTCGCGCGTTGCCACTGGGCTTCAGGCGAGGACGGATATCGTGTCGCCCGGCCGGGCCAGCTCGTGATAGATGTCGTCCAGGTACTCGGCCAGCTCGCCGGCTGTCAATTCCGAGGGAATGACCAGGCCGGCAGCGCGTACGCGCTTGCCGGCGCCGCCCTGGTAGCAGGCCCAGGCGGCGCCTTCGCGGACGATTTCCAGTTGAAAGCGGTTATAGATATTGAATCGCATGGAGGTCGAGGCGCATCGATGTTGAACTGCACGGCAGGGGCCCGATGAGGCTACGATGGCCACCACCGGTTAACCAAGGAGCCATTATGGAAGAGCTGGACGGATTTCAGATCACGCGTGGCGCGGTGCAGGTGCAGGATGGCTTTGTGCCGGTCATTGAAGCGCATGGCCCGGCAACCGACGGCCGGATATTGCGGGGCGCGGTGACGGTGACCGAATACGGCGTCTTCGACGATCAGGAAGAGGCGATCAATGCGGGGTGGACGATCCGCGTGCGCTCGATCGTGGCCAATGGCGACGGATTATCGATACGGATCGACGAATAAAGCAGGGCGAGAGCCCTGTCTGATAATGCCCCTGAGGGGGCGTTTTGTTTTGCGGCGAACCCTGCCAGGCAAAAAAAATCCGGCCCGAAGGCCGGAAAAAATTACAACAACAAGCACAACGGCTCGCCGGCACGAGCCAGTGCGATGAGAAATTTATCAGATATGCGATAGATTTCAAGGCCTGGTGTCCATAAGTCGGACACATTCCGTTCAACGAGTTCGATTTACCCGGGGCGGCCGTTTGGGCAGTGCGGGTTTATACGACCCGCGTCACGGTTTTGCCGTCGCGGAACCAGCCGTCCAGATTGGCCAGCATCAGTTCCGCCATCGCCCGCCGGGTTTCATGGGTGCCGCTGGCAATATGCGGCAGCATCACCACGTTATCCAAGGCATTTAATTCGGCGGGCGTGGCCGGCTCGTGTTCAAACACGTCCAGCCCGGCGCCGGCGATGCGCCGCTCGCGTAGGGCGGCCACCAGGGCGGTTTCGTCCACCACGGTGCCGCGGGCGATATTGATCAGCCAGCCGTGCGGACCCAGCGCGTCCAGCACGGCGGCGTTGACCAGATGCCGCGTGGCCGCGCCGCCCGGCACGGCCAGCACCAGGAAGTCGCTTGCGGCGGCCAGTGCCAATACATCGGCGTAGTAGCGGTAATGGGCCGGCGCGTCGGCGCGCGGCTTGCGGCTGGTGTACAGGATGGGCATGTCGAAGGCTTCGGCCCGCCGCGCGATCTGCAGTCCGATATTGCCCAGGCCCACGATACCGCAGCGCTTGCCGCTCATGCGGGTGCCCAGGCCAAAGCCTTCCTGGGGCCAGCGGCCCGCGCGCACGAACCGGTCGGCTTCGGCGATGCGGCGCGGGGCGGCCAGCATCAGCGCCAGCGCCGTGTCCGCCACGCAGGCGTCCAGCACGCCCGGCGTGTTGGTGACGAGCACGTTGCGCGCCTGCGCCGCGGCCACGTCGATGGTGTCGTAGCCGACGCCGAAACTGAATACGCCTTCCAGCGCGGGCAGGGCGTCGATCAGCGTGCGCGGGGCGCCGAAGCGGCCGCTGGTGGCAATGCCGCGGATGGCCGGGCCATGTTCACGCAGCAAGGCGGCCTGGTCCGGCGCATCCCACCAGCGATGCACGCGGTAGCGCGATTCCAGGTCGGCGGTCAGTTCGGGCAGCAGGGGGCCGACCATCAGCAGGTCGGCGGCGGGGGTGTTCAGGGCGGATGTCATGGGTGTGTTGCCTACTGGACTTGTATATGGCGGGTCTTGATGATCTGGCCGTAGCGTTCGCGTTCGCTGGCGGCCAGCGCTTCGAGTTCTTGAGGGGTCGATCCATGCGCCACGGCGCCTTGCGATTCCAGCTTGGTCTTCATGGCAGGGTCGCTGGCGACCTCGCGGATCGCGGCGGATAGCTTGTCGATGACCGCTTGCGGCGTGCCGGCAGGCGCTAGCACCGCGGTCCAGGACCCCGTCTGCGCGTTCTTCACGCCGGCTTCGTCGATGGTGGGCACGCCGGGCAGGGCGGGCGAGCGCGTGGCGCCGGTCACGGCCAGCGCGCGCAGTTTGCCGGAATTGACGTAGGGGATGGTCTCCAGCACCGACGCGAACAGCATGTCCACCCGGCCAGCCATCAGGTCCGTCATCGCCGGGCCGCCCCCCTTGTAGGGCACGTGCATCAGGTCGGTTCCCGTGGCTTGCTGGAAGATCTCGCCGGACAGGTGCGGCGCGCCGCCGGTGCCCGAGCTGGCGTAGGTGTGTTTGCCGGGCTGCGCACGCGCCAGCGTCACCAGTTCGGCGACGTCCTTGGCGGGCAGGCTGGCGGGCACCACCAGCACGAACGGCAGATCCGAGAACAGCGACACCGGCGCGAACGCCTTGGCCGGGTCCGAATGCAGCTTGTAGATCCACGGATTGATGGCCAGCATGCCGGAATTGGCGAACAGCAGCGTGTAACCGTCGGCGTTGGCGCGCGCTACCAGGTCGGCGGCGATCTGGCCACCCGCGCCGGGGCGGTTGTCGACCACTACCGACGCGGACAGCTTGTCGCCCAACGCCGCCGCCAGCAAGCGCGCCGAGATGTCGGTGCCGCCGCCAGGGGCGAAGGGCACGATCAGGTTGATGGCGCGTTCCGGGTAGGGGGCGGCCTGCGCCGCGCCCGGCAAGACGCTGCTGGCGGCCAGGGCCAGCAGCGCGGCGATAAGCCGGATGCGTAGGCGCGCGGGGTGATTTGTCTCCATGGATTTTCTCTTTGTGGTGGATGCAGCGGGACGAAGGTCGGGCGATTCCGTCCGCGAAAATGCGGCGGCGGCTCGCCTCGAGGTTTTGAGGGCAGGGTCCGCCGACACGGCACGGGGCCTCCTTTTGTGTCGACGAACCTGGGTCTACCCCTTGCGGCCGAGTATAGGAAGGCGAGCCGATGCATGACTGTTCGAGCTATAAATAGCATTGATCAATTCAAGGATTGAATCGATGGAATTCCGCCAGCTTGAATGCTTCATCGCCGTGGCCGAAGAGCTGCACTTTGGCCGAGCCGCGCTGCGGCTGTGCATGACGCAGCCGCCGCTATCGCGCCAGATCCAGCTGCTGGAGCAGGACCTGGGCGTGACGCTGTTTGAACGCAGCAGCCGGCAAGTGGAGCTGAGCGCGGCGGGCCGGCGCTTCCTGCGCGATGCACGTCACCTGCTGGAGTATTCGGCGCGCGCCGCGGCCACCGCGCGCCGCACGTCCGGCGGCGAAGCGGGCCACATCACGCTGGGATTCACGGCGGTGGCGTCGTATCGGCTGATGCCGTCGCTGGTGATACGGGCGCGCAAGCGGCTGCCCGGCGTGGAAATTCAGCTGCGCGAAACCGTCAGCACCGACCTGTCGCGTCTGCTGGTGGCGCGCGAGGTGGACGCGATTCTGGCGCGCAGCGTGCCGCAGCAGGCCGGCATCGAGGCCCGCTTGATCGAGCGCGAACCGCTGGTGCTGGCGCTGCCGGCGGATTCGCCGCTGTGCGCGCACGCGTCGGTGCCGCTGCGCCTGCTGCAGGGGCAGCCGTTCGTGCTGTATTCGCCGCGCGAAGGGAAGTACTTCTACGATCGCATCGTGGGTGCGTTCGGGCTGGCCGATGTGCAGCCCGACTACGTGCAGCGCGCCGGCCAGACGCATACCTTGCTAGCGCTGGTGCGGGCGGGTCTGGGGGTGGGCATCGTGCCGGATTCGGCACGCGAGCTGCGCCTTGAAGGCGTGGTGTTCCGGCCGCTGGCCCAGCGCGATTTCTATGCCGACATGTACCTGGCCTGGCACGCCCAGCACGACAATCCAGCGCTGGGCGCTTTCCTGACACAGGTAGCCGAAACGGGTTAGCGCGACACGGCCTGCCTTCGGCCGTGCCAGCCTTTGGCTTTACCAGCGATGCGTGTACATCGCCGTCAGCACCGTACCCGCGGCCGGCAGGCGGCTGCTGTTCAGGCTGTTGCGCATCAGCTGGCTGTATTGCGGGTAATAGTCGCGATTGAACAGGTTTTCGACGCCCAACGTCAGCGTGTCCTGCTTGCTCAATTCGTAGCGGCTGATCAGGTCCACCGTGGTGTAGCTGCTGACCTCGCGGCGCGTATTCAGGCCGGCATCTTCTTCTTGCCCATCAGCGCCAGGGTCAGCGCGCGGCCGCGGCGCATGAAGGGGTACAGCGCGGCCGACAGGCAAGGACGGCGGAACACCGCGGCGTTCAGCTTGTTGAACAGGTCATTGCCGGTGCTGATCAGCGCCAGCCGGTTGATGCAATCGGCGCCCCAATACGTTTTGCCGTCCAGGCGCAGCAACATGCCTTCGTTCAGGTCGTAGCCCTGCTTGCGGAAGGCCGCGGCCAAATCCGCGTGCTCGCGCATGTTCAGGAGCGCGACCGGGCCGACCGCTTTCTGCAGCTGCATCATCTGCACATAGTTCGTGCAGAAGGGACAGTCGCCGTCGTACAGCAGGAAGTTCTGGGGAACGGTTTCCATAAAGAAAGCTTACCAGCAACACACGGCGCGTCGCATGCCGCCTACGCCGCCGGGTCCGCCCACGCCAACCCCATGGCGTAGTCGCGCACGTCTTGCGGCCAGTCGGCCAACTGCCTGGCGAAGCGCTCGCGGTCGTTGGCATAGAGTGCGCGCGTGGCTTCTTCGAACCCCGGCAGGTTGCCCGCCATGCTGGACATGAAGTGGTAGGCGGCTTCCTGGCGCTGGCGCTGCTGGTCGCGCGCGTCGTTGTCGCGGCGCGCCTGTTCCACCAGCTTGCGCAGCGCCACCGAGGCGCCGCCGGGCTGCGCGCCCAGCCAGTCCCAGTGGCGCGGCAGCAGCGTGACTTCACGCGGCACCACGCCCAGCTTGGGCCGCCCGCGGCCGCGCGGCGCGGCGTCGACGGCATCGGATTCATCGGCGGGGGCGGATTCCGTGTCAGCCTGCGGCTGATAACGCTGGCGGATCTGCGCGTCGTCGCCGCGCAGGTCCAGGTCCACCTGCTTGCCGGACGGGTCGGCGAACACCAGGATCGCGGCGTCGCCGCCCGCGGCCATGGCCTGCCGGACGGCCAGCGCTACATCGGCAAGGGGACCGCGTGCCAGCAGGCGATGGCCTTCAAAGGCGGTATGCAGGGCGGCGGCGGGGGCCGCGGCCGTGGGTGCAGCGGTAGGAGAAATCGAGGTCATGACGGGGATGGCAATTTTGCCCGGGTAAATATAATGGAGGGCATTGTGGGGTGTCACAAATCTCTTGTCAATATAATCCGGGTAAAAATTATCGCACTCGCGCCACGCCTATGAAAAAAGTCGCAAAAATTGCACGCCGACCTAGGGTCAACACCTAGTCAAATCACCCAGGCGGCGTATAATCTTGCTTTGCGCCCGGAGTTACCCATGCGTCTCGTTCAAAAAGCGCTCACCTTCGACGATGTGTTGTTGGTGCCTGCGTATTCCGAGGTGTTGCCGCGCGACACCTCCCTGGCCACGCGCCTGACCCGCAACATCAGCCTGAACATCCCCCTTGTGTCCGCCGCCATGGACACCGTCACCGAGTCCCGCCTGGCCATCGCCATGGCCCAGGAAGGTGGCATCGGGATCATCCACAAGAATCTGTCCGCCGACGCCCAGGCCCGTGAAGTCGCCCGCGTCAAGCGCCACGAATTCGGCATCGTGATCGATCCGGTCACCGTCACCCCCCAGATGAAAGTGCGCGACGCCATTGCGTTGCAGCGCCAGCATGGCATCTCGGGCCTGCCGGTCGTCGAAGGCCGCAAGCTGGTCGGTATCGTCACCAACCGCGACCTGCGCTTCGAAGAAAACCTCGATCAGCCCCTGCGCAACATCATGACGCCGCAGGAACGTCTGGTCACCATGAAAGAAGGCGCCACGCTCGATGAAGCGCAGGCCCTGATGCACAAGCACCGCCTCGAGCGCGTGCTGATCGTCAACGACGGCTTTGAGCTGCGTGGCCTGGCCACCGTCAAGGACATCGTCAAGAACACCGAACATCCGCTCGCCAGCAAAGACACCCAGGGCCAGTTGCGCGTCGGCGCGGCGGTCGGCGTGGGTGCCGGCACCGAAGAGCGCGTGGAAAAGCTGGTCGCCGCCGGCGTTGACGTCCTCATCGTCGACACCGCCCACGGCCACTCCAAGGGCGTGCTGGAAGGCGTGCGCTGGGTCAAGCAGAACTACCCCAAGGTTGAAGTCATCGGCGGCAACATTGCCACCGCCGCCGCCGCGCGCGCGCTGGTCGAGTACGGCGCCGACGGCGTCAAGGTCGGTATCGGCCCCGGCTCGATCTGCACCACGCGTATCGTCGCCGGCGTCGGCGTGCCGCAAATCCATGCCATCTCCGAAGTCGCCAAGGCGCTGGAAGGCACGGGCGTGCCCCTCATCGCCGACGGCGGCATCCGCTACTCGGGCGACGTCGCCAAGGCCCTGGCGGCCGGCGCGTTCTCGTGCATGATGGGCGGCATGTTCGCCGGCACCGAAGAAGCGCCGGGCGAAGTCGTGCTGTTCCAAGGCCGTTCGTACAAGTCGTACCGCGGCATGGGCAGCCTGGGCGCCATGACGGACGGCTCGGCCGACCGCTACTTCCAGGACCCGGCCAATAACGCCGACAAACTGGTCCCCGAAGGCATCGAAGGCCGCGTCCCCTACAAGGGCAGCGTGCTGGCCATCATCTACCAACTGGTCGGTGGCATCCGCGCCTCGATGGGCTACTGCGGCGCCGCTACCATCGACGACATGCGCACCAAGGCCGAATTCGTGGAAATCACCTCCGCCGGTGTCCGCGAATCCCACGTGCACGACGTACAGATCACCAAGGAAGCGCCCAACTACCGCGCCGACTGATCCCCGTACAGTCAACTACAATGTCATGCATCACGCACCGGCAGAACCGCAAAATCAGTCAGCGGGTCTGCCGGTGCGGTTTTATTTACAGCGATTTCATTCATTACCGGTAGAGTCTCCATGCACCAGCGCATCCTCATTCTCGACTACGGTTCGCAAGTCACCCAACTGATCGCCCGCCGCGTCCGCGAAGCCGGCGTCTATTCCGAAGTGCACCCGGGCGACGTCGACGACGCCTTCGTGCGCGACCAGATGGCGCAAGGCCTGAAGGGCATCATCCTGTCGGGCAGCCACGCATCGGCCTACGAAGAAGGCTCCATGCGCGTGCCCCACGCGGTGTTCGAACTGGGCGTGCCCGTGCTGGGCATCTGCTACGGCATGCAGTCCATGGCGCAGCAATTGGGCGGCGTGGTCAGCTTCTCCGACCACCGCGAATTCGGCTACGCCGAAGTCCGCGCCCACGGCCACACCAAGCTGCTGGAAGGCCTGGAAGACTTCACCACCGCCGAAGGCCACGGCATGCTCAAGGTCTGGATGAGCCACGGCGACAAGGTCACCGAGCTGCCCCCGGGCTTCAAGATCATGGCGTCTACGCCGTCGTGTCCCATCGCCGGCATGGCCGACGAAGACCGCCGCTTCTACGCGGTCCAGTTCCACCCCGAAGTCACGCACACCGTCCAAGGCAAGGCCATGCTGGCCCGCTTCGTGAACGAGATCTGCGAATGCCAGGGCGACTGGAACATGCCCGACTACGTCGCCGAAGCCGTCGCCCGCATCCGCGAGCAGGTCGGCACCGATGAAGTCATCCTGGGCCTGTCCGGCGGCGTCGATTCGTCGGTGGCTGCCGCGCTGATCCACAAAGCGATCGGCGACCAGCTCACCTGCGTGTTCGTCGACCACGGCCTGCTGCGCCTGGACGAAGGCAAGCAGGTCATGCAGACCTTCGCCGAGAACATGGGCGTCAAGATCATCCATGTCGACGCCACTGTCCAGTTCATGGGCAAGCTGTCCGGCGTGGCCGACCCCGAAGCCAAGCGCAAGATCATCGGCCGCGAATTCGTCGAAGTGTTCCAGGAACAAGCCGGCAAGCAGCAAAGCGCCAAGTGGCTGGCCCAGGGCACGATCTACCCCGACGTCATCGAGTCGGCCGGCGCCAAGACCGGCAAAGCCACCTCCATCAAGTCGCACCACAACGTGGGCGGCCTGCCGGACACGCTGAACCTGCAGCTGCTGGAACCCCTGCGCGAACTGTTCAAGGACGAAGTCCGCGAACTGGGCGTCGCCCTGGGCCTGCCGCCGCAGATGGTCTACCGTCATCCGTTCCCCGGCCCCGGCCTGGGCGTGCGCATCCTCGGCGAAGTGAAGCACGAATACGCCGAACTGCTGCGCCGCGCCGATGCCATCTTCATCGAAGAACTGCGCAACACCAAGGACGAAGCCAGCGGCCTGACCTGGTACGAGCTGACCTCGCAGGCGTTTGCCGTGTTCCTGCCAGTGAAGTCGGTGGGCGTGATGGGCGATGGCCGTACGTATGAATACGTCGTGGCCCTGCGTGCGGTGCAGACGTTTGACTTCATGACGGCCGACTGGGCCCCGCTGCCGCATCCGCTGCTGGCTCGGGTGTCGTCGCGCATCATTAACGAGGTGCGTGGGATCAATCGGGTGGTGTACGACGTGTCGAGCAAGCCGCCGGCGACGATTGAGTGGGAATAAAGCCGCGGTCGTTTTGCGGTAAATGAAAAAGGGCGCTTCGGCGCCTTTTTTCATGGCCGCAGATAAGTACGTCTTCGCGCCCGTGCGGGGTCCTCGGCGGCAAAAGCTGTCTCGTAGCTCTCAATGTGGCAACTTGCTCTGCGTCGGTGGATGACCAAACTTACGTGAAAACGCGCGAGAAAATGCGGCGGCACTACCGAAGCCGACCATTGCAGCCACGACCTTGACGCTTCGTCCGGAGAGCAAGTGCGCGCGCCCTAGCGCTAGACGCCACCCATTCAAATATGCGCCGGGCGACTGGCCAACGGTCTGTTTGAAGGCTGCGATAAACGGCCCGCGCGACATTTCCGCCAGGGCCATCAAATCAGCAATTTTCCAATTCCGCGCAGGATCATCGTGCATTGCAATGAGGCTTACGTGCAGCTTGGGATGGGCAAGCCCCGCCAGCAATCCCGCATTGACAGTACCAATGGCTATTGCTTTACGGATCGCCAGAACCACAATGACCTCGCACAATCGCGCTCGGATGGAACCTCCACCGCAACGCGCAACTTTCACCTCGGCCACGATCAGCTTCGACAATTCGAGCAATTGCGGATCGTCAGCCAATGAGAAACACAACTCATCAGGCAAAGCACCGACAAGCGGATTTGCATTGCCACCAAAATCTATTGTCGTAGCAGCGCACACAACGACTCCTTCCGGCAGCGTTGCCTTGGATCGTGCGCGGTAGAGCAGATGGGTGGGCTCACCCGAATCTTCAACATCGACGATGAGGAGATTGGCGTGCTCTATTGATTCGCAATGCGCGGCGCTTAGCGAAAAGGCTTTCAGAAAGGCGACCAACCGATCATGCTTTCGGTCTCTTTTGGAACTTTCGATCATGATTTTTAAAGATAAATTGATCCTAAGTCTTTTATCATGATGTGCAGTGGTGCGCTAGCCCACTACTCAAACACGACACGCAAGAGGCTGTATGACGCAGAATTCCGCCCGAAAATTCGATGCTGATCGCGCAGGAGAATATGCATCCCAGAGTCGGATCGCACTCGCGGGCTATGACGCCTGCCATGAGCTTTCCGCCTGCATGCTGTCGGCCGCCCTGGGCGATGGAAAGCCTGCACGGGTCTTGGTGGTCGGCGCCGGTGGAACCGCAGGTGAAATCATCGCTGCCGCGCGGTTGGAGCCCGCATGGTCTTTTGTTGCTGTTGATCCATCACCGCCCATGTTGGAGCTGGCGCGCGCGCACCTGGACGCTGCAGGTATTTCTGATCGCGTGAAGACTGTTCTCGGTACTGCCGAAGACATTGATCCAACTCTCTCCTTCGATGCAGCCATCATGATCGGCGTGCTGCATCACCTTTCCGGGAATGAGGCGAAGCAGGAAATTTTGACGCAGATTGCGGCGCGCTTACTACCGGCTGCCCCCGTGGTCATTGCCGGAAATTATCGGCCTTATGCTTCGCAACCCTTGCTTATGGATGCCTGGGCTGCCCGTTGGCGGATGAACGGTGCGAATCCGGAAGAAGTTCAATCCAAGATGAACAAGATCCTGCATGGGGCAGAGCCGCCCCAGTCGGAAGAAGCCGTGTTTTCTCTGCTGGAGAAAGCGGGTTTCGTGCAGCCGCTTCGCTTCTTTGCCAGCCTGTTTTGGGGGGCGTGGTTGGCTCGACGCGCGTCAACGGCGATATAGCCAACCAAAGACATGTGGTCGCGATGCCGACTGCAACAACAGTCTCGATAAAGCCTTGCCAACAACCTGAGTAACGGAGCAAAGAAGATCATGAATGGGCAGAAAATTCTCAAGTACGGTTTCATCAGTGCCATTTTTTTCACCAGCCCGCTATTGACGGCGGTTGCACGTGCTGACGCAACGACGGTCGTCCCCTCGATGGTGGGAACATGGACACTGGTCGCTGCGGATGTGCAGCACTCGGATGGCTCGCGGGCACGCGACTATGGCGCTGCACCCAAGGGCATGTTGATGATCGACGCGCAAGGACATTACTCACTGCAGATTTTCAAGGCTGAACGTCCCAGGTTTGCGTCAGCCGACAAGAGCGCTGCAACACCCGATGAGTACAAAACGGCTGTCATGGGTTCCAGCACGCACTTCGGCACGATCAGCGTCGATCCGGCCACCGCCACGCTGACTTTCCGCATCGAAAGCGCATCCTTCCCCAACTGGGAAGGACAGCAACAAAAGCGGACCTATGAGCTTAAAAACGGCGAGCTGAGTTATCGCGTCGTGCCGCGGCCCAATGGCGATGTACCGATTTCTGTGTGGCGCAGAGTGAACTAAAACTGCGTGAAGGCTGTTTGCCATACTGCCGCTTAGGTACGCGCAAATCAAAAGATATTCCGTGGATAACTGAAGTGGTCTTTCACATCCAGGAAGATCACTGACATGCCTGCCTGAGTTCGGCCCTTAACGGACAATTAACGAGACGACACGGATGCCTGACACTCTGCACTCGAAGCCATCAATCTCAGCAGCAGGCGGGCAACCGTAATGCAGCGGCCCACAAAATTACTTTTTCTTCCCGGAGCATCCGGCAGCACCGCGTTCTGGCAACCGCTTGCGAATCTGCTTGAATATCGCGCAGAGAAACAGATCGTTTCTTATCCGGGATTTGGCACCACACCTGCCGACCCCTGCGTCGACAGCATCGACGATCTGGTTCAACGCATCGTCAAAGATATCGATCAGCCGACGGCGTTGATCGCTCAGTCAATGGGGGGCATTCTTGCAGTGCGCCTTGCGCTTGAGCTGCCGAATCTTATTACCCATCTGGTACTGAGTGCGACCTCCGGCGGATTGGATACGCGAGCGTTGGGGGCTACAGACTGGCGCCCCGAATTCGTGAAGGCGAACCCCTGTCTCCCGCCGTGGTTTCTGTCGTTCGAATCGGATTTATCGAGCGAGATCGGTCGTATCTCTCAGCCCGTGCTATTGCTATGGGGGGATGCCGACCCGTTTAGTCCCGTGGCCGTTGGCAAGAAGCTTTTAGCGCTGTTGCCAAATGCTGAATTGCGGGTCATCAACGGCGGGCATCACGATCTTGCCCACGAGTATGCAGGTGAACTGGCACCCATCGTCAGAGAGCACCTACTGCGCGCGTACTGCGATTGAGCAACCGGGTATCCAGGGCCTCTTCCGCCGTCATGTGCGGCGCCGTGCAGCTCTGAAAGTCGTCTTGGGCGTCAACCTGTTGCAGGAGGACGGGTCATGGATGGGTCTGGAGGACCAAGCTGCCGCTTCAATCCCGCCACACCCATCCCGCTTCGGCCTGCGATCAGGCTAGCAGTTCCTTGCGGACAATCTCGGCGCCTTCACTCAGCGCCAGCAGCTTGCCCTTGGCAATAGCCCGCGACAGGGGCGCCATGCCGCAGTTCGTGCACGGATATAGCTTGTCGGCATCGACAAACTTCAGCGCCTTGCGCAGCGTATTGGCCACTTCTTCCGGCGTTTCAACCTTGTCGCTGGCCACGTCGATGGCGCCGACCATGACCTTCTTGCCGCGAATCAGTTCGAGCAGGTCGATCGGCACGTGCGAGTTGTGGCATTCCAGCGAGATGATGTCGATGTTGGATTGCTGCAGCTTGGGGAACGATTCCTCGTACTGGCGCCATTCCGAACCCAGGGTTTTCTTCCAGTCGGTGTTGGCCTTGATGCCGTAGCCGTAGCAGATATGCACGGCGGTTTCGCATTTCAGGCCTTCGATGGCGCGTTCCAGGGTGGCGATGCCCCAGTCATTGACTTCGTCGAAGAAGACGTTGAAGGCCGGCTCGTCGAACTGGATGATGTCGACGCCGGCGGCTTCCAGTTCGCGGGCTTCCTGGTTGAGGATCTTGGCGAATTCCCAGGCCAGCTTTTCGCGGCTCTTGTAGTGGCCGTCGTACAGCGTGTCGATCATGGTCATGGGGCCAGGCAGGGCCCATTTGATGGGCTGCTTGGTTTGCTGGCGCAGGAACTTGGCGTCTTCCACGAAAACCGGCTTCTGGCGGCTGACGTCGCCCACGACGGTGGGCACGCTGGCGTCGTAGCGGTCACGAATGCGGACGGTTTCGCGTTTTTCGAAATCGACGCCGCTGAGGTGCTCGATGAACGTGGTGACAAAGTGCTGGCGGGTTTGCTCGCCGTCGCTGACGATATCGATGCCGGCGTGCTGTTGTTCTTGCAGCGCCAGGCGCAGGGCGTCTTGCTTGCCTTCGGCCAGTTCTTCGTCTTGCAGCTTCCAGGGCGACCAGAGTTTTTCGGGCTGGGCGAGCCAGGAAGGCTTGGGCAGGCTGCCGGCGGTCGCGGTGGGCAGGAGTTTTTTCATGATCTGTGGTCTTGTGTGTAGCGAGTGATTAGAGGGAGCAGTTGGCCGCCCAGCTTTCGAGCGTCTTGGCGTAAGGCTTGATGAAGTGCTCTTCCGTGAACTTCCCCTGCTTGACGGCCAGCTGGCTGCGTTCTTCGCGGTCGTAGACGATCTGCGTCAACGAGTAGTCCTGGTTCTTCAGGCTCGGTTGATAGAGTTTTCCTGCCGCGGAATTGGCGTTGTAGATCTCGGGGCGATAGATCTTCTGGAACGTTTCCATCGTGCTGATGATGCTGATCAGCTCGAGCGTGGTGTAGTGACCCAGCAGATCGCCCTGGAAATAGAAGGCCAGCGGCGCGGCGCTGCCCGGGGGCATGAAGTAGCGGACCTGCAAGCCCATTTTTTCGAAGTACTGGTCGGTCGACGAGAACTCGTTCTGCTGATATTCAACGCCCAGGATGGGGTGCTGATTTTCAGTCCGGACATAGGTCTTGCTGCTCGACGCGCTGATGCAGATGACGGGCGGCTTGCTGAAGTGCGCTTTGTAGGTGTCGGAATTGACGAAGTGCTTGAACAGCTTGCCGTGCAGTTCGCCGAAATTGTCCGGCGTGCTGAAGGTAGGCTTATTGTTGTTGTGCTCGGGCAGCAGCACGCTGAAGTCGTAGTCGCGCACGTACGACGAGAAGTTGTTCCCGACGATGCCTTCGATACGCTCGTTGTTCTTCTTGTCGAGGATGTTGGTCTTCAGAATCTCGATCAGCGGAAAGGCCGCATTGCCGCCTTCGGCGCCAAGGTTCATTTCAACGGAGATGATCTCGAGTTCGACCGAGTAGCGGTCGCCTTTGGGATTGTCCCAATGCGCGAGGTTATTGAAGCGCTTGTCGATCATCTTCAGGGTGTTGCGCAGATTTTCCTGGCGACTCGCACCCCGGGCCAGATTGGCGAAGTTGGTCGTAATGCGCGTGCTGTCAGACGGCTGATAGTTTTCATCAAAAATAATGCTTTTGATGCTGAAGGTGAACGCGTTGCTCATTTTGATTGGGTGTGCCAGTTTTTATAAAAAGTCTGCAGGGTGAAAAAGCCGGGTCCGGCTGTTTGATTGGCCGCGTTTCAGGCCGCGACCGCTTCTATTGCGGTGGCGGCGCGGGGATCACGCGCCAGTTCGATGAAGGGCAATGCCCGTTCGACGGCCAGTCGGGTCCGCTCGATCAGCGCCGGGTCCCGCAGGCGGTAGTCCACGAAATCCCTGTCCGTGGCGTAGACGCCCAGCGGCAGGGTGCGCGCCTGAAAGAAGCTGAACAGCGGCCGCAGTTGGTGATCGATGATCAGGGCGTGGCGTTCGCTGCCGCCGGTGGCCGCGAGCAGGACGGGCGTATCGACCAAGGCGTCCTGGTCGATGAAATCGAAGAAATGCTTGAACAAGCCCGTGTAAGAGCCGCGGTAGACCGGGGTGGTCACGACCAGGATGTCCGCTTGCTCGACGATGCTCAGCTCGCGCTCGACCGTGTCGGGCAGTTGCGAACGCCAGACCGCGCCCGCCAGTTGCGGGGCGAGCTGACCCAGTTCGACCAGGTGCTGCTCGCAGGGGAATTCGCCGGCGATCAGGTCGAGCAGGTGCTCGGCCAGGGCCGCGGACTTGGAGGGGCGTTGCAGTCCGCCGGAAACGGCTACGAGACGGAGTGGGCGTGTCATTTTTGCTTCACATGAATGGTTCTACGCGGCGCCGCATCTGCTTTTGTGCAGTTGCAGCATCAAGCCGGAAGCGCATGCTAGAGGAGGGGAGTGATGAAGTAAAATGGTTTTATTTCACGAATCCATGAGCGGAAATCATCTGAATGCTTGAGCGCATCCATCTCAGCATCGTCCAGCAGGTCGAAAAGCAAGGGTCCTTGACGGCGGCCGCGGGCGTGTTGAACCTGACCCAGTCGGCCCTGAGCCACAGCATGAAGAAGCTGGAGCAGCAGCTGGGCACCGATGTCTGGCTGCGCGAAGGCCGAAGCCTGCGCCTGACACAGGCCGGCCAGTATCTGTTGGCGGTGGCCAACCGCGTGCTGCCGCAGCTGGATCTGGCCGAAGAGCGCCTGGGCCAGTTCGCGCAGGGCGAGCGCGGCGCGCTGCGTATCGGCATGGAATGCCACCCGTGCTACCAGTGGCTGCTCAAGGTGGTGTCGCCCTACCTAGCGGCCTGGCCGGACGTGGACGTGGACGTCAAGCAGAAGTTCCAGTTTGGCGGAATCGGCGCGCTCTTCGGTTACGAGATCGACCTGCTGGTCACCCCCGATCCGCTGTTCAAGCCGGGCCTGAAGTTCGAGCCCGTGTTCGATTACGAGCAGGTGCTGGTCGTGGCCAAGGGCCACCCCCTGGCGGGCGCGGCCTATGTGAAGCCCCAGCAGCTGACCCAGGAAGTGCTGATCAGCTACCCCGTGGACATCGAGCGCCTGGACATCTACAACCAGTTCCTGTTGCCGGCGGGGGTTACGCCCAGGCGCCACAAGGCCATCGAGACCACCGACATCATGGTGCAGATGGTGGCCAGCGGCCGCGGTGTGGCCGCCTTGCCCCGTTGGCTGGTCGAGGAATACGCGGCCAGGATGGACGTGGTACCCGTGCGGCTGGGCGCGCGCGGCATCGCCAAGCAGATCTTCCTGGGGGCGCGCGAGGCGGACACCGCCATCGACTATGTGCGGGCCTTCATCGAACTGGCGCGCCATCCCGCCGCCGTTCCCGTCGCCGCCATCGCGCCCGAAGCCATCGCCTGACCCCACTGTTGAACGCAAACCGCTTGCCGAGCCCTTCGGCGAGCGCTTCATTCATGTCCTTGATTCCTTCCCATACGCTCAAGTCCTCCGGCACCCTCACCGACGCCTATTCGCTGGAAGTCAGCGTAAAGGACATTCCTGCGCTGACCGCGACGGCGTCGCGATTATTGCCGGGGTCGACCATTTCCATCCCCTACCTGTCAGGCCAGGATGACGAGGCGCGGCTCGCTGCCGCGAGGGCCGTGCGCGGACTGGGCTTGGAACCCATGCCGCACCTGTCGGCACGCCGTATCGCCTCGCTTGCCGAGCTTGAATCCTTCGTCACGCGCGCGGTCGCCGACGCTGGCGTCGAGCGCTGCTTCGTGATCGCAGGCGACCCGTCGACCCCGCTGGGGCCGTTTCCTGACAGTGCCTCGTTGATCGAAACCGGCGTGTTCGAGCGCGCGGGCATCCAGGTTGTCGGCGTGGGCGGGCACCCGGAAGGCCATCCGGTCATGAATGCGGCCGAGCGGTGGGAGGTGCTGGAGCGCAAGTGCCGCAGCATCGGCATGCGCGGCATGACGCCCTTGATCGTCACGCAGTTTGGATTCGACGCCGACATCGTGTTGGCGTGGTTGAAAACGCTGCGCGAGCGCGGCATTGAACACCCTGTGCGTGTGGGCGTGCCGGGGCCTGCGGGGATCGCGGTTCTGGCTCGCTATGCCGCGTTGTGCGGTGTCAGCGCCTGCGCGTCGATGTGGTCCAAGTACGGCATCTCTCTGGGTAAGCTGTTTGGCACGGCGGGGCCGGATGTTTTCGTGGATAGGCTGGCCGCGGGGCTGAGGGAGGCCCACGGTGCGGTGAGTCTGCATTTCTTTCCATTCGGCGGCATCGCGCAGTCCGTGAAATGGATCGACCAGTACCGCGCTCGCGCCGAGCAGGCGAAGCCCGTGATCGTGCGGGCGTACGAAGGGCAGGGGTGAAGAGCGCTTGGCTGCGCACCGGCCGCCTGGCACATATGGGCGCCTAGGCGGGCGGGGCTGGCGACGGCCGGACTGACGGCTCGCGCAGCATGTCGATCAAGGCACGCAGCGCGCTCGACACGTGGCGATGCCCCGAGTAGTACAGACTCAGCCCCGGGTACGCCGGGCACCACTCGTCCAGCACGCGCTCCAATCTGCCGTCCCGCAGGGCATCGGCGGCAAGATGCTCCGGCACAAAGGCAATCCCGATTCCATCAATCGCCGCCTCCACCATCAACGGCTGATCGGTGAGCGTCAGCGGCCCATCCACATTGATGGTCTCTTGCACGCCATGGCGGGCGAACTCCCACCGGTAGAGGCTGCCGCTGTCGAAGCGGAAGCGGATGCAATCGTGCCGCAGCAAATCCTGCGGCACGGCGGGCCGGCCCCGCGTGTCGAAATAGCTTGGCGCCGCTACGGCGGCAAAGCGCACGGGGCCGCCCAGGCGCACCGAGATCATGTCCTGCGGCACGGCTTCGGCCAGCCGGATGCCGGCGTCAAAGCCTTCGCCGACGACGTCGCTCAGCTTGCCGTCGCAAACGATGTCCAGATGCACCTGGGGATAGGTGCGCAGGAAGCGCGCCAGAATCGGCCATAGCACCAAGCGGACCGCGCCCTCGCTGGAATTGATGCGCACGGTGCCGCTGGGCGTGTCCCGAAAGTCGTCGATTTCCTGCAGGGTCTGGCTTAACGATGACAAGGTCGGGCGCAGCTGGGCCGCCAGCCGTTCTCCGGCATCGGTCAGCGACATGCTGCGCGTGGTCCGGTTCAGCAGCCGCACGCCCAGGCGTTGCTCGAGCGTCTTGATGGAATGGCTGACCGCCGAGGCCGTGATGTCGAATTCCCTGGCCGCGGCGCGAAAGCTCCGGCGGGCCGCGACAGCCAGGAACACGTTCAGGGCCAGCAGATCGCAACCTTTGAATTGGTGAATAGGATTCATCGAGGCGAAAAATATTGATGTGATTGTTTTGATATTAGCGTCTCCCTACACTGGCTGACAGGAATTCACACACCAGCACGGGAGGGATCACACCATGGCTCAAAAGATTTTGATCACAGGCGCCAGTTCGGGTTTTGGCCGGGGCGCGGCTATTGAATTGGCCCGGCAGGGGCACCAGGTCGTGGCCACCGCCGAAACCTGGCCGCAGGTCCGCAGCCTGCGGGCTGACGCCGCCGACGCGGGCGTCAAGATGGAGGTGATCAAGCTGAACCTGCTCGACAGCATCGATATCGCACACGCGGGCAAGTTCGACCCCGACGTGCTGGTGCTCAATGCGGGCGTGATGGAAGGTGGCTCGATCGCGGATATCCCGATGCAGCGGGTGCGCGAGTCGTTCGACATCAACGTGTTCGGGCATCTGCAACTGGTCCAGGCCATCGTGCCCAAGATGGTGGCGCGGCGGTCGGGCAAGGTGGTGTGGACGTCGTCGATGGGCGGCATTCTGGTGGTGCCTTTCCTGGGCGTCTACTGCGCGACCAAGCATGCGATCGAGGCGATTGCGGGGTCGATGAAGGCCGAGTTGGCGCCCTTTGGCGTCAAGGTCGCGACCGTCAACCCCGGGGTCTTTGGCACGGGATTCAACGACACCGGGGCGGAAAGCTATGTCCAGTGGTATGACGCCGACAAGGCGGTGGTGCCGATGCCGGACTTTGGGGACAGCCTGCTGAACCAGGCCGATCCGCAGGAAATGATCGATGCGATGGTCGAGATCATTCCCGCCGACGAGCATCTGTACCGCACGATGCGTCCGCAGGCGACGATTGATGTCGCCAAGCAGTGGCAGGCAACGGAGTGGTCGCAAAATGCCTGATATCGCCCTCGATCACGCGCAGCGCCTGGTGGCGCGGGGCCGGCAGGCGGCCGGGCAGGCCGGGGTGAACGCGGTGTTCGCGGTGCTGGATCGCGGCGCGAACCTGGTCGCCTTTGCGCGCATGGACGATGCGTGGCTGGCGTCGAACGAGTTAGCCGTGGCCAAGGCGCGGGCAGCGGTGATGTTCCGGATGCCGAGCGAAGCGTTGAGCGCGCCGGTGCAGGTGGGTGTGCCGCTGCCGCACTTTGACCACGTTCATGCGGGCGGCCTGTTGCTGATGGGCGGCGGGGTGCCGCTGTTTGACGGTCAAGGGGCGCTGATCGGGGCCTTGGGCGTGTCGGGCGGCACGCCCGAGCAGGATGCGGCGATTGCGCGCGCTGCGCTCGATTGATCTATTGCCGCGGTCGGATCTTTCGGCCGTCGCGCCGGTTCGTGCCCGATGTCGCCCTAGGGCTCGCCTGTCAGAAAAATTCGTCGAGCAGGCGATAGAACTTGAGCCGCTCTCGGTCAGGACGGTCGATCCCGTAGCGGTCCAGAAAGGGGTTGACCCATTCCGGTCCCAGCGTGTCGCCAATATCCCGCGCGGCCAGCGCCAGGTCCTGATAGCGGTCGGCCAAGCCCAAGCGACCGCAATCGATCAGTCCTGATACGCGGCCCTGATCGACCATGATGTTGGGCAGGCACGCATCGCCGTGCGTGACCACGGGGGCTTCGTCCCGCGGTCGGGTTTGTTCGAGATTGGCAAACAGCGCCGTGGGCGTGAGCGCGCGGTGGTCCTCATCAAAATCGTCCGTATCGACACGCCCGGCGGCGAGGCGGGCGCGGGCATGCTCGATACGGCGCGCGGCCCGCTGATCAAACGGGCAGGTCTTGGGATCCACGCTGTGCAATCGACGCAGGACCTCGGCAAGGATCGCCACCTTGTCCGCGGGCGGCAGAGGTGCCGAGTGCAGATCCGTGCCAGGCACGGCATTGAGCAGCATCCAATCGCGGCCGGCTTCATGGGCCAGATCAAGGACTTGCGCGCACGGAATGCCGGTCTGGCCCAGCCACCTGAGCCGGGCCGCTTCATTCTGCAATTCGCTCAGGGGGCTGGCGGGTTCGGTTTTGAGGAACAAGGTGGGGCGGTTCGGGGCTTGCAGCTGGAACACGGCGGCATCGGAACAGCCGGCGGTTTGCCGCGTCCAGTCGTAGCTCGCCAGGGTATTGCGCCAGGCGGTGGGGGCAGATGGATTGAAGTCTGTGTTGTCAGGCACGTTTGGATTCCGTCTTGCATCCTCGCGGGTACATTTGCCGGTTTGCCAGCTAGTACGAATGGACAATCAAGGCCATGTGGCCGTGTTCGAGTTTATGCTTGCGATCGCGTCGCAGCCGATTTGAATGTGCTGGACTCCCCGACCGCCACCTAGGACCTCGATGAAAGTCAATCGCATTGTCGCAAACATCCCGGCAGCCGACCCTTGCGCGGTGGACCCGTTCTATCGAGGCCTCTTCGGCCTTGATCTGGTCATGGACCATGGCTGGATCCGCACCTACGGGGATGCCGCCAAGATGACGGTGCAGGTCAGTTTCGCCAGCCAGGGGGGGGCGGATACGCCGGTGCCCGCGTTGTCCATCGAAGTGGACGACCTTGCCGAGGCACTGCGCCGGGTCGAGGCCGCAGGCATCGCCCTGGAGTACGGTCCGGTCAGCGAGCCGTGGGGCGTGCGTCGGTTTTTTGTCAGGGATCCGCTTGGCACGCTCGTGAATGTGCTTCAGCACGAATAGCGCCGTCAGTGCGGCGTGGCGATCCCTTCCAGCTGCGCCGCGGGCAGTAGCGAAAATGCGAATTTCATTTCCCGTGTTTCCTCCCCCGGGCTGCGGCCGAACTGCCGCTTGAATTCCCGGTTGAACTGCGATGCGCTTTCGTAGCCGACGCGCGCGGAGGCGGCCGCGGCGGTGAGGTTGTCGCGGATCATCAGCAAGCGGGCCTGGTGCAGCCGGACGGACTTGATGTATTGAATCGGGGACGTGCGGGCGATGGCCTTGAAGTGCGCGTGGAAGGCGGGCACGCTCAGGCCGGCTTCACGGGCCAGCGAACCGACGTCCAGGGGGCGCGCGTAGTCGTCGTGGATGCTCTGCAAGACGCGCGAGATGCGGCCGAAGTTGCCTTGGCTGGCCAGGGCGGCCCGGATCGCGCCGCCCTGCTCGCTTTGCAACACGCGAAAGCACAGTTCGCGCACGATGCCGGGGGCCAGCACTTTGGCCTCGATCGATGTGGACAGCGCGCGCAGCAGACGCAAGGTGGTGTCGGCCAAGGCGTCGTCCAGCGGCGTGGAGACGATGCCCTCGGGCGCGGCGTTGCCGTCTGATCTTGCGTTGGGGGCAGGCTGCTGACCGTCATGCGCGTCCCCCGGCGTTTCCTGGCCATCGACTTCGATCGCCAGGTCCGCCACCGTCGTCATGTCCAGGCGCACGGATACCGCCAGCAACGGTTCGGCTTCGGTGGCGTCGGTTTCGGTGGCGAACGGCAGCGGCACGGACAGCACCAGGTAATGCTGCGCGTCGTAGCGGTAGACCCTGTCCGCCACGTAGCCGCGCTTGGAGCCCTGGCAGACGATGACGATGCTGGGTTCGTACAGCACCGGGGTACGCCCCACGGGCCGGTTGGCGCGCATGAAACGCACGCCGTCCAGGCGCGACCGGGTGTAGCCCTCTTGCGGGGCCAACTGGCCGAGCAGGGCGGTCATCTGCTGCTGGACCGATACGGAAGAGGGCATGGTGAGCTCGGGGGTAAGAGTCTTAGGCATCATTTTGCCTGGAAATAGGCAAGAATGGAGATAAGTTCTTAGGAATAGGCAATGATCCAATAGCTGTGTGCCTATCGGACCGTTGCCTGCGCGCCTAGCATTTGATCCTGCAATCCCCTCATCACTGGAGCACAGGAAAATGCAAAAAAGCCAAGGCAACAAAGTCTGGTTCATCACCGGCGCCGCACGCGGCATCGGGCTGTCGCTGGCGCGTCAATTGCTGGCGCGCGGTGACAAGGTCGCTGCCACGTCGCGCACGCTGGCCAGCCTGCACAAGGCGCTGGGAAGCGACAACGCGAATCTGCTGGCGCTGGAAGTCGATCTGGTGTCGGAAGCCAGCGTCCAGGCCGCCATTGAAAAGACTATCGCGGCCTTTGGCCGGATCGACGTGATCGTCAACAACGCGGGTTACGGCCAGCAAGGCGCGGTGGAAGCGCTGACCGACGACGAGGTGCGCCGCAATTTCGAAGTCAATGTGTTCGCGCCGCTGCACGTGCTGCGCCACGCGTTGCCTCACCTGCGCCAGCAGCGTAGCGGGCATATCTTCAACGTGGCGTCCATCGCCGGCTTCATGGGCGGTTATGCGGGCTGGGGCAGCTACGTGGCGACCAAGTTCGCGCTGGCGGGGCTGACCGAAACCCTGGCGGCCGAAGGGGCGGAACTGGGCATCAAGGCCACGGTGGTGTATCCCGGGCCGGTGCGCACGGAGTTCCTGACGAACAACAGCCTGGTGATTGCCAAGCGTTCGATCGCCGACTACACCGCGGCGCAAGCGTCGCTGGACCTGCATCAGGGACTGGATGGCAAGCAAGACGGGGATCCGGACAAGCTGGCCTTGATGATCCAGCAGGCTGCCGCGGTGGCCGAGCCGCCGGTGCATCTGTTCGCGGGCAAGATTGCGAACGGCTTTGCCGACGAGAAGCTGGCAGCGGCGCGCCGGGATATCGATGCGTGGCGAGGCGCGTCCGAGGCGACGGATTTCGCTGACTGACGCATAGGCCGGGGCGGCGGCGAGCCATCGAGGCGGGGGCGGGTCCGCTTGCCGGGCAACGCGTCGAATCCGAGTCGGCGCGCAAAGGCGGATCGCGGCGTTGCCGCAGTCCGTCTTTGGCGTCAGGCGGTCACGAAGCCGTCCGGCCAGATGGATAGGGCAAGGATGGATTTACCGTCAGACGGCGGGTCGGCTATTCCGTTTTGGGCGCTGCTGCCATCCGTTTATCGGGCGAGGGTTGCGCCACCAGCTTGCGCCACCACGGCGATCCGGCGTGCGGCGCGGTGATGTCCAGGCGTTCACCCATTTCCGGCGTGGTCAGCGCAACGCCTTGCGCTGCAGCCAGGGCGCTGATGCGTTCAAAGGGCTCCTGCCAGGCATGCATCGCCAGGTCGAAAGTGCCGTTATGGATGGGCAGCAGCACGCGGCCGCGCAGGTCCAGGTGGGCCTGCAGCGTCTCTTCGGGCTGCATGTGCACGAAGGCCCAGCGCTTGTCGTAGGCGCCGGTTTCCATCAGCGTCAGATCGAACGGGCCGTGGGCGTCGCCGATGGCCTTGAAACCGTCGAAGTAGCCCGAATCACCGCTGAAGAATATCTTCACATCGTCGTCCTGGATGACCCAGGACGCCCACAGGCTGCGGTCGCTGTCGGTCAGGCCTCGTCCCGAGAAATGCTGGGCGGGCGTGGCGGTCAGGCGCAGCTCGTCGACCACGGTCGATTGCCACCAGTCCAGTTGGTCGACCTGCTTGGGGTCGATGCCCCAGGCGATCAGTTGATCGCCCACGCCCAGGGGCGCGATGAAGCGGCCCGTCTTGCTGGCCAGTTGCATGACCGCAGCGTGGTCGAGATGGTCGTAGTGGTTGTGCGACAGGATCACGCCGGCCAGCGGGGGCAGGTCGTCGATGCGGATGGGCGGCGCATGGAAACGCGCCGGGCCCGCCCACTGCACGGGCGAGGCGCGCTTGGAAAACACCGGGTCGGTGATCCAGTAGCGTCCTCGCAGCTTCAAGAGAATGGTGGAGTGCCCCAGGCGGTACAGGCTGCGGTCCGGCGCGGCATCGAGATCGGCGCGGGTGAGCGTGCGTACGGGCACCGGCTGGTCGGGCACCGTGCCGGTGGGCTTGTCAAAAAGGAAGGCCCAGGTCAGTTTCAGCCCGTTCCAAAAGCCCATGGGCGGGCGGGGCGACGGATTGGTGAAGCGGCCCTCGCGGTGCTGGGGGGAATCGGGATAGCTGGGGTTGCTGCGGCACAAGGCAAGGCTGGTCAGGGCGGTCACGGCAAGAATTCCTGGCAGGAGAGCGGCGGAAGAGCGCTTCATCGGTAGCGTCCAAAATTACACTGATGAGTGTAGTTTCGTTTTCTAAAAAAGTACACTGGCCGGTGTAAAATCGTTCACATGTCATCTTCCCGTTCCGCCAAACCCGCCGCCCCGCAGCGCCTGACCGACCGCAAACGTGAAGCCATCGTGCGCGCGGCGGTCGACGAGTTTCGCAGTGCGGGATACGAGGCCACCAGCATGGACCGCATCGCCGCGGCGGCAGGGGTGTCCAAGCGCACGGTCTACAACCACTTTCCCAGCAAGGACGAACTGTTCGGACTGACGCTTGAACACCTGTGGGAAAGCAGCGCGGGCAGCGAAGATCTGGCCTATCGCCCGGACCTGCCGCTGGATCGGCAATTGCGGCAGTTGTTGATGCAAAAGCTGGAGCTGCTGGGTGACCCGAGCTTTATCGATCTGGCGCGCGTGGCGATGGCCGAGATCATTCACTCCCCAGAGCGCGCGCAAGCCATCGTCTGCCGCATGGGGGAAAAAGAGACAGGGGTGACGGCCTGGATCCGCGCGGCCATCGCCGACGGTCGATTGATCGAGGTCGATGTGGATTTCGCCGGGCATCAATTGCAGGGCCTGGTGAAGAGCTTTGCGTTCTGGCCGCAGGTGACGCTGGGCCAGCCGCCGCTGGCGAAGGCCGAACGGCGGCGGGTGGCGGATTCGGCGGTGGCGATGTTTTTGGGGTGTTATGCGCGCCAGCGGGCTGACGGCAAGGCCTGAAAGGGGGAGGTGCCGATTGGGCCTCTGCCGATGACTTGACTATGGTTTGACCCGGACACTGCAATCAGGCGCTCAGGCGCCTTTTTTCATGGCCAGAAAAATATTTAATTTACACCCCTAAACTGATTTCGGACCAGGGGGATAACTTAGGAATGTAGCGGCGCGAAAGGCGCGCCGCGTGTGCTTGCCTGGTTTATCCATGTCCCGCGAAATCCAATGGTTGTGGCCCACTCCGATCATGCATTGCAACCTGCGCGAAAGCGGCCAGGTGGATGCCGGTCTGCATGACGCATTGCAGGCGTTCTCGGAACGTAACCAGAGCCGCTTGCTGAACGACGAGAAGCGCTCGTCCACTCGGGAAACGCTCTATACCCGTTACGACACGGGCATATTCAAGCGCACCCGAAATCCTCAACTGAAAGCCATCCGCGAACTGATCTTGTCAGAGTGCGACGACTTCGCGGCGCAGGCCTACGGTGACCAGGTGCGCCAAGCCAGGCGCGACCATACCATGTGGTTCGTGGTGCAGCGGTCGGGTCAGGCCAAGGACGCAGTGCACGCGCATTATCACGAAGGCTCGGACCTGGCCTTTGTCTATTACCTGACCATGCCCAAGGACGGCAGCGGCCAATTAGTGCTGATGGACCCCCGCGGCACGGTTGGCAGAGGCGGTTTCGTCGTGCCGCGCCATGCCCTGGTGAACATCATCCAGCCCCGTGAAGGCGACCTGATCCTGTTCCCGCGCTACCTCATGCACTACACAACGCCCAATACCGACAATGTAACAAGGCGGGTGATTGCAGGTAGCGTCAAGTACGAAAGACCGCATTAGATAAGGCTGAACGCAATGTTCTGCCAGGATTTTTGCATTCGTTGACAGTTACAACATACATGTTCTGCAAATATAAGTTTCGTCTTGAGATGGGTGCCCAGCGCCTTCAAGCCTCCACGAATTCGCGCTGATACACCGCAGTCGCCGTTTGCTCCGGGTTTTTCATGTACTTCCTGTTTCGTCCCATCAAGCATCTGCATCCCATTCGTGAATGGGCGCTTGCACATGGCGCGGACGCCTCGTTGGACCCGTTGACGTTCGAGATGACGCTGCGTTGCGACGGCCGCACGGTCGTGCTGTATCCGCGCTTCGTGCGCCAGCACGAGGGGCGCACGATGTATCAGCGACCTTTCGCCGGGGATGGTGATTTCATCGGCTGGATGCCCTATCCGGTGAAGTCATGGGGGTTGTCCACGGACAAGACCTTGTTCAAGGACTATGCCCTGGCGAATGGCCTGCGTGTCACGGCCAGCTGGACGGACGGCCCCGGACTGGTGTCCGACTATATCGTCAAACCTGCCATCAGTTCGTTCGGCGTGGGCATACGGGGTCCGTTCGGTCCGCTGGCGCCACCGGTAGGCGGGCTGGCGCTGGGGCCGGGCGAGTTCTGCGAACAATTCATTCGTGGCCGCAGCGCCAAGGCCTGGTTCTGGAATGGTGAGCCGGCGGCGCTGGAAGTGCTGACGCCGCCGCAGATCATCGGCGATGGCCGGCGCACACTGCGCGAGATCGCGACACAGCCGCGCGGAAATTTCGACCTCGTGATGGACCTGGACGCGTCCTTGCAGATTCTGGCGTGGCAAGGCTATCACCTGGATTCCGTGGTGCCAGAGGGCGTGGAAGTGATGTTGGATTTCCGCTACCTGACTCCGCACGACCGGGTCACGCTCAAGAATCGCGACGTCTGGAACGCGGTGTCCACGGAGATCGCCACACAGTTCTGTTATGCCGGCCCGCTGCTCTACCGAGGCATTGATGAGCCGCTGCGGCGCAATTCGGTGTTCACGCTGGACGCCGTGATCGACGCCGACGATCGCGTGTGGCTGCTTGAAATGAACAGCCACCCCATGATCCACCCCAACGTGTACCCATTGATGCTGGCGTCGGTCTTTGCGGACGAACCGCCGGAGGCTGAGCCGACGCTGGAAATCAGGAGCACGCATGAGGCCTGATCTCGCCATCCAGTTGATGAGTGACCTGTTCTGGACCGGTTTGATGATCTGCGCACCCGTGCTGCTGCTGACGCTGGCGGTGGGAGTGGCCATCAGCATCCTGCAGGTGGTGACCCAGGTGCAGGAAATGTCCCTGACTTTCATTCCCAAGATTGTGGCGGCGGTGGTCGCCATGGTGATCTTCGGTCCCTGGATGCTGCGCACTCTGATGCAATACGCGAGCACGCTGCTGCGGGATGTGCCGGGACTTCGCTGAGAGCGCTATGTTTGCCATTGATATTCCTCTCCTGGCGACGGCCGCCCTCGTGTCGATCCGCATCGCGGTGATGCTGGCTTTCACACCTGTCTTTACGCAGTTTCCCATCCCGGCGACCGCCCGCGTGCTGTTGGTGGCCATGCTGTCCATGACGCTAGCCATGGCCTTGCCACGGACCGGCCAACCGGTGCCGACCGACCTGGGCGGCTTCATCCAGGCCGCCGCCCTGGAATTCTCGTTCGGCTTGCTGCTGGCTTGCGGCATCTTCTGCGCCTTCTCGGCGATTGCCTTTGCCGGGCGCGCGCTGGATATCCAGATCGGCTTCGGCATCGGCCAGGTGTTCGATCCGATCAGTCGCGCGCAGGTGCCGATCATGACGTCGGTGCTTTTGTATACCGGCGTCGTGGTGTTCTTTCTGCTCGACGGCCACCATGCCTTGCTGCGGGGGCTTGCCTACACATTGACGGTCGTGCCGGTGGGCGGGTTTTCTCCGCAGGACGTGAACGTGCGCGCGGTGATTGCAGCCTGGGGCAACGTGTACGGGCTGGGGTTCATGCTGATCGCGCCCGTCGCTGCATTGTTGCTGCTGGTCGAGCTGGGGTTGGGCATCCTGGCCCGTGGACTGCCGCAGATGAACGTATTCGTGATCGCGCTGCCGATCAAAATCATGGTGGGCCTGGCGGCGCTGGCCGCTTGGGCACGCTTCATGCCGTCGGGCCTGTCGCGCATCTTCGGCCTGACGTCGGATGTCTGGAACGGGGCGGTGCGCTGATGCAGGAATTCGATAAGAGCGAAGCCGCCACCCCGTTCAAGCTGCAGCAGGCGCGTAACCGCGGTTCGGTGGCGCGCAGCCCCGACCTGACGGGCGCGGTTGCCATGCTGACGGCCGCCGCGGTGATGTATGCATGGGGTTGGGAGGCCGTGCAGGCGCTGGCGGCGCTGGCGCGTGCGGCCCTCGTTCATGGCCTGGGCATGCATGTCTCCGCGGCGTCGGTGGTGTCGTTGATCGGTCGCGTGGGAGCCGATGCCTTGCATATCGTTGCGCCGTTCGCGCTGACGGTGGGCGCCGCTGCCCTGATCGCCAATGTTGCGCAGACAGGGCCGGTGTGGAGCGGATTTCCGCTCAAACCAGATCTGAACCGCATCAATCCGGCCAGTGGCCTGAAACGGCTATTTTCGCTGCGCACGGTGTATGACGCGGTCAAGAGCGTACTCAAGGTAACCGTGCTGGCGTGGGTGCTGTACCTGGTGATCAAGGACCTGAGGTCGTTGTTTTATCTACTGGGCGAGCGCACGCCTTTCCTGGCGTTGAAACAGTTGCTGGAAATGTTGACCTCCATGGCGCTGAAACTGGCGTTCGCGGCCTTGTTGCTGGCGTTGATGGACCTGGGCTACACCCGCTTCGAGTTCAAGCGCAAGATGCGTATGAGCAAGCGCGACGTGAAAGACGAGGTCAAGAACCGCGAAGGCGATCCACGCGTGCGCTCGCGCCTGCGCGGGCTGCGCATCGAGATGCTCCAAAAAGCGGCGTCCGTGCGCCAGGTAGGTCAGGCCGATGTGCTGATCGTCAATCCCACCCATATTGCCGTAGCGCTGCAATACAAGCGGGGCGAGATGGCCGCTCCCGTGATGCTGGCCAAAGGGGCCGGCACGCTGGCCGCACGCATGCGGGCCGAGGCTTCTCGTTGCGGCGTGACGGTGGTACGCAGTCCCACACTGGCACGCGCGCTGTTCTTCCAAGGCGACATGGGTCAGGCGATTCCGACCGCGCTGTACGCCGATGTGGCGCGCATCATGGTCTGGCTGATCGCCCAACGCAATGCGCGCAGCGCGCCGGGGGGGGCGGTATGAACCGGCTGTCGCAATGGCTGGCGAGCAACCGGGACATCGTGATGGTCCTGGTGGTAATGGGCGTGCTGATTGTCCTGTTCATGCCGATTCCGCCAGGGGCGCTGGATTTCCTGATCCTGGCAAATTTCAGTTTCGCCTTTCTGATCCTGCTGCTGACGTTCTACATGACACGGCCGGTGGAGTTTTCGACGTTTCCGTCGCTGCTGCTGATCGCCACGCTGTTCCGCCTGTCATTGAATGTTGCCGCCACGCGGCTGATCCTGTCGGAGGCGAATGCCGGTAGTGTGATTTCGGCCATTGGCGGCTACGTGGTGGGTGGCAACTATGTGATCGGGCTGATCGTGTTCCTGATCCTGATCGTGGTGCAGTTCGTCGTGGTGACCAACGGCGCGCAGCGCGTGTCCGAGGTGGCGGCGCGTTTCACGCTGGACAGCATGCCCGGCCAACAGATGAGTATCGACGCCGACCTGAACATGGGTTTCATCACCCAGGAACAGGCACAGGTGCGCCGCAAGACGCTGGAAAAGGAAGCCGCCTTCTATGGTGCGATGGACGGGGCGTCCAAGTTCGTCAAGGGCGATGCGATTGCCGGCATTCTGATCATGGCCATCAACATCATCGGCGGCCTGGTGATCGGCGTGATGCAACTGGGTATTCCCTGGAGCGAGGCGATCCGCGTTTATACCTTGCTGACGATCGGAGATGGCATTGTGACGCAGGTGCCGGCGCTGGTGATCGCGGTGGCCACCGGCATCATCGTGACGCGTTCGGCGTCGGACGGCAATTTCAGCCAGGAAGTGGCGCGCCAGATCACGCTGTTTCCCAAGACGCTGTTCCTGGTGTGCGCGGCTCTGTTCGCGCTGATGGCGCTGCCGGGCATTCCGGCGTTGCCGGCATTCCTGCTGGCGGTGACCGTGCTGGCGCTGGGCTGGGCGGCGCATCGGGCGGCGCGGGCCAAGCGCGCCGCGGACAGTCCCGCAGAGGACGCGTTGCCAGCTTCTGTGTCGGCAGGTGACCCCTATGATGCCTTGAAGGTCGAAGCCATCGAGATCCTGGCGGGCGCGCACTTGCTGCCGTCGGTGATGGAACTCAGTGGCTTCGCCGACCGTATCGCCGCATTCCGCAACCAGTACGTGCAGGAAATGGGCATGGTCATTCCCTCGGTCAAGGTGCGCGCCAGCACCCGGTTGGGGCCGGACGACTACGAGATCGTGGTGTATGGCGTGCCGGCGGGCAAGGGCCAGGCTATGGCGGAACGCTGGCTGGCGATCCACCCGGCAGGCGTGACCAAGACCGTGCGTGGCATCGAAACGCGGGATCCGACCTACGGCTTGCCGGCGGTGTGGGTCGAGGAATCCGAGAAGGCTAATGCGCAGCAGGGCCGCTACACGCTGATCGACGGCCTTACCGTGTTGATGACGCACCTGACCGAGGTGCTGCGGCGCGAGTCCGCCAATCTATTGACCCGCGCCGAGACCGACCGGCTTCTCGAGCGTGTGCGCTTGGCACAGCCCGGCCTGGTGGAAGAACTGACGCCGGGAATCCTGTCCATGACCGAAGTGCAGAAGGTGCTGCAGGCGCTGGTACGCGAGAAGGTCAGCATTCGCAATCTGGAGGCGATCCTGGAAGTGTTGGCGGATGCGGGTCGCAACCAGCGGGATCCGGGCTTTCTGGCCGAACAGGTGCGCCAGCGCCTGGGGCAGGCGATCTGCCGCTCGCTGTCGGGCGACGCCAGTACGTTGCACGTCATCACGCTAGACCCGTTGACCGAAGCGCATATCGGCCATTCCCTGCGCCATACGGCTGAGAACGGCGGTCGCTTGGCGATCGAGCCGCGCGTAGCGGACCAGTTGATCGGCAGTCTCGTGCAGCAGGCCGAAGCCATGATGAAGGCCAATCTGCTGCCGGTACTCCTGTGTTCGCCGGACCTGCGGCGCCATCTGCGCATGTTGACCGAACGCGTGTTGCCGCATCTGCGGGTGCTGTCCATGGCAGAGATCCCCGGCAGCATCGATCTGAAAGCATTTTCGGCGGTTTCCGTTGCCGCCTTGCAGGAAGCCGCGAACCGCGCCTGAAAGGCGTCGGCGCGACTGAATCACAAGGAGTGAACCATGGAAATAATGAATCTGATCGGGCAGGGCATGAGCGTGGATCAGGACCGCCTGACGGCGATCGCCGTGAATCTGGCCAATGTGCGCACGCCTGCCTACAAACGCGAACTCGTGAACGGCGTGGCATTCGAGACGCAGATGGACGTGCTGGAACGGCGCACTCAGGGCGCTGACGCGCCGTCGCCATCGGCCACGTATTCCGACATGCGGCCCGGCGCGGTGCGTTACACCGGCCGCCCGCTGGACCTGTCGCTCACGGGCGAGGCCGTCTTTCTTGAACTGTCCCGTGACGGCAAGACGCTATATGGGCGGCAGGGGTCATTGCATGTGGATAGCCAGGGTCGCCTGGCGACGGCGAGCGGCGATCTGGTCATGGGGCAGGGCGGCGAGATTCGCCTGACGTCGACCGCACCGCGGATTGATCCGATGGGCAACGTCTACGACCAGGGCCGCTTTGTCGACAAGCTGAGCCTGGCGTCATTCACGGATCCGCAAGGCCTGACGCGACTGGGCGGCGGCGTCTACGCGGCAGCGCAAGGCCGCGCCCAACTGGCGCGGGAAGGCGAGTCGTCGGTGCTGCAAGGCTATCAGGAAGGATCGAACGTGGATCCGGCGCGCGAGATGGTCGGCATGATCGACGTGATGCGCCACTTTGAAAGTCTGCAAAAGAGCGCCCAGTTCATCGACGAAATGACCGGTCGTGCCGTCCAGAAACTGGGCGAATTCTAAGGAAAACCCGAATGATCGATTCCCTGTATATCGGCGCCACCGGCATGCATGCGCAGCAGACCGGCGTGGATGTCGTGGCCCAGAACCTGGCCAATATGAATACCACTGGCTACAAGAAATCGTATGTTGTGTTCGAAGATCTGATGACGCGGGCCGCCAGCGGCGGGCAGCCTGCCGGCGTGCTGGGCGCGGACCCCGCTTCCAACATGGGGCTGGGCGTGGCGATTGCGCGCAATGCCAAGTCGTTCACCACCGGCGAGATCAAGCAGACCGGCAAGCCCCTGGATCTGGCCATTCATGGTGACGGGCTGCTGGAAGTCAGCATGCCCGACGGCGGCGTGGCCTATACCCGTGGCGGCACCTTGAAGATCGATCAAGACGGCATGTTGTCGACGCTTGCGGGCCTACCGTTGAAGGCGTCGATTTCAGTGCCGGCCGATACCGAAAAGCTGGCCATCGCGCCCGACGGGCGTGTCACGGCCTGGCGCAATGGCGGTCGGGATGCCGACGAACTGGGCAAGCTGGAACTGGTGCGTTTTAACGCACCGGAAGACCTGAATTCACTGGGCGAGGGGTTGTACCAAGCGACGGAACGATCGGGCGAGCCCGTGTTGGGACGCCCGGGCGAGGACGGTCTGGGGCTGTACGCGCAAGGTTTTTTGGAATCTTCCAATGTGCAGCTCAATGAGGAAATCGTCAATCTGATGGTGGCGCAACGCGCCTATGAGGCCAACGCCAAGGTCGTGCAGGCGTCGGACGACATGCTCGGCCTTGTCAATAACCTGCGACGCTAGGCGAAACGTGCGCAAGCTGTTCTTCCTGTTGATGCTGTGGCCATGCGTGGCCGGGGCGGTGCCGCAAGAGGGCGATGCGGTGCTGTTCCTGCGCGCACAGGTGCGGGTGCCGACGGCGGTGCTGACGCTGGGCGATGTAGCACGCATCGAGGCGCCCGCTGAGCAGCTGCCTGCGTTGGCGGGCCTGGCCATCGGCGCTGTGCCGCCCGCCGGCGCAACGCGTGAGATCGGCCGCGAGGAATTGCAGCGCTGGATCGATACCGCTGGGCAAGATCTGGGGCAGGTGCAGTGGCGCGGCAACGCCTCGGTGCGGGTGGCGCGCAAGACGGCCGCGCTGGATACCGACGCCGTCCTGAAGGTGGCTCAGGACGCGGCGCGCCAGGCATTGCAGGCGCGCTTCAAAGAATTCTCGGTGGAAGCGGCGGGCAATCCTTTGCCGGACGTCGTCTCGGCAGGCGCCTTCGAACTCCGGGCGCGTCCAGTGGCAGCAAGCGACACCCTGGCATCGCGCCTGGTGGTATGGGTCGAGCTGTGGCAGAAAGGCCAGTTGTATCGGGCCGTGCCGGTGGCGCTGAAGGTACGGGCCATGGCGCCGGTGCTGCGGGTGAATGCCTCGTTGCCGGCGGGCGCATCGGTGTCGATGGCGGACGTGACCGTCGAACAACGTGACGTGGCGGCCCTGGCCGGCGCGTATTGGCCAGCGGATGAACCGCTGGGCGCGGTGCGCACACGCCTGGCCGTGGCCTCGGGGGCCGTGCTGCTGCGTTCGCAGCTGGACGCGCTGCCGGATGTGGAACGCGGTGACCAGGTGGCGCTGCGTGTACGCGCGGGCACGGTCACCATCGAGACCACGGCGCAAGCCATGCAGGACGGTTGGGCCAACCGCACGTTACGGGTGCTGCCAGCCAATGCCACGGACACGATACAGGCGCGCGTGATACGCGGCGGGCTGGTGGAGGTAGTGCAATGAAGTTGAATGCTGTCTTGGCACGCGCGGCTGCCGCACGGGCAATGGGCCTGGTGCTGGCGTTGGCGGCGGTAGCCGCACAGGCCGAAAGCCTGTATGACCCGGCGCTGTACCGCTCCCTGGGCACGGACCGCAAGGCCGCCCGGATTGGCGACGTGCTGACCATCCAGGTGGTCGAAACGTCGTCGGCGACCAGTTCGGCCGACACCTCGACGGGCCGCAAATCCAGCATCGATGCGGAATTCCGTCTCTCGCGCCGGCCGACGACGGCCGGTGGACTGGAGGTGGACAGCGATTTCGAGGGGGGCGGCAAGACCCAGCGATCGGGTCGGTTGTTGGCGCAGATGTCCGTGAACGTGGTGGACATCGCGCCCAACGGCGATCTGTATGTCAAGGGCGATCAGTTGCTGACCGTGAACGACGAGCAACAAAAAATTCACGTCAAGGGCAGGGTGCGGCCGCAGGACATTTCGCCGGGCAACGTGGTGCTGTCCACCCGCCTGGCGGAAGCCGAAATCATATACATGGGCGAAGGCGAATTGGCAGGGCGACAGCGCCCTGCCTGGTGGAACCGTTTTCTCAATTGGTTGGGCTTCTGATGCGCGCGAGGATCGCAGTACTGGTGATGGTGGGGGCTCTGGTGACGTCGCAATCCGCCTTGGCGGTGCGGGCGGCCGATAGCGAGGTTGTGCGCATCAAGGACCTTGGCAAGCTCAAGGGCTGGCGCGAGAACTCGCTCGTGGGCTACGGCATCGTGGCCGGCCTGGCTGGCACGGGTGACTCGCCGTCCAATAAAACCACGCGTCAAGCGATGGCGAACGTGTATTCGCAGTTCGACCTGACCGTGGCGCCGGATCAGGTGCAAAGCCGCAACGTGGCAGTGGTGATGGTCAGTGCCATGCTGCCGCCTTTCGCGCGTCCGGGAGACGCCATCGATGTGGTGGTGACGTCGGCCGGCGACGCTCGGAGCCTGGTGGGCGGCAACCTGCTGGTGACGGCGCTGAAGGCGCCTAACGGCAAGATATACGCGCTGGCGCAGGGCTCGCTGTCGGTGGGCGGCTACCGCTACGACATGAACGGCAACGTGGTGCAGAAGAACCACCCGACCGCGGGCTCCATTCCCGGTGGGGCGACGGTGGAAGTGGGCGTGAACGCACAGATGCTGACGGAGGAGGGCACGATGACCTTCCTGTTGGCCAACCCCGACTACACCACGGCCGGCCGCGTTGCGGCCGAGATCAACCGGGCGCTGGGCCGGCCGCTGGCCAAGGCGCGCGACGCCGCGGGTGTGGATATCCGAGTGCCGGAATTCGAACGCGACGATCTGGTGACATTCGTGTCGCGCATCGAAGCGCTGTCGATCACGCCCGACCAGCGCGCCAAGGTGATCCTGGATGAGCGTACTGGCACGGTGGTGTCCGGCGGCAACGTGCGGCTGTCCAAGGTAGCGATTTCGCACGGCGATCTGCGCATTTCCATCGTGACCGACAACCAGGTGTCGCAACCTATCTTCGTGCGCCAGGGCGATGGCGCCGGTATTCGCACCGAAGTCGTGTCCAACTCCAGTATTGACGTACGCGACGGCGAGGCCAGCGCCTTCGTCATGTCCGAAGGCAGCACGGTGGCCGATTTGGTCCAGGCGCTGACCAAGATTCGCACCAGCACGCGCGACATCATTTCCATCCTGCGTGCCATCAAGACGGCCGGCGCACTGCATGCCGATCTCATCATCCAGTAAACCCAATGAGCCCATCACGCCATGATTGATCCCGTTACGCTAGCCGCCCTGGGCGCTGCCCTGGATGCCGCCAGCCTGCGCCAACAGGCCGGCGCGGCCAATATCGCCAACGTCAATACCGCAGGCTATACGCCGATGCGGGTGCAGTTCGAGGAACTGATGCCATCGGCGGCCGCCGCGCTGGACCGCAACGGACGCATCGCCTTGCAGGACTTGCCCGCGCCGCGCCTGGTGCTCGAAAGCCCGACGTCGAATGTGCCCTACGGCGCCAATGGCGTGGCCATCGACCAGGAAGTCGCGGGCCTGGCCCGCAATGCCTTGCACTACCAGGCGCTGGTCAAGTCGCTCAATGGGCAGTACGCGCTGGTCGAGTCGGCCCTGAATGACGGGAGGCGTTGAGCATGGACTACCAGAGCGCATTCGCCATCAGCGCCGCCGGCATGAGCGCCGAGAAGCTGCGCGCGGACGTTGCCGCGCTGAACCTGGCCAACGCCAATACGCCACTGACAGCCAAGGGCGCGGGCTTCCAGCCGCTGCGAGTGATGTCGTCGGCACGAGCGACGCCCGCCGCCCGCAATTTCGGTGCAATGGTCGAACAGGGCTTGTCGGTGGGTCAAAGCCTGAGCGTGGCGCCGTATCGGGCGCCGGCTCGACGGGTCTACGAGCCCGGGCATCCACAGGCGGACAAGGACGGCTATGTCTCCTATCCGGGCGTGGACACGCTGACCGAGATGATGACGCTGATGGTGGCCAGCCGCGCCTACGAGGCCGACGTGGCGGCCTTCAATGCGGCTAAATCCATGGCGATGAAGGCTCTGGAGATCGGAGGCCGTCAATGACCATTGCCGCGATCGATGCGTTGCAGTCCGCCGCCGTTCAGGTTCAGGCCCAGGCGTCAACCGCAGCAGTCCCTGCGGCGGCGCAGTTCGATGCCTTGGTGCATTCAGGCCTGACGGGCGTGAACCGCACACTGCTGCAAACGGAGACCGACGCCCAGCGGCTGGCCGTCGGCGATGTACAGAACCTGCACCAAGTCATGATCCATATGGAAGAGGCCAAGGCCAGCTTCCAGTTGTTCCTGCAAGTGCGCAACCGTCTGTTGGACGCATATCAAGAAGTCATGCGTATGCAGATTTGAACCGGGGTTGACCTGAAATGTCTTTATCGGAGTTTTGGACGCGCCTGGATCGGCGTAACCGCTACACCTTGATCGCAGGGGCCGTGGTCATCGTGGCGACGGTGGCGATTGCGGGGTGGATGCTGACTCGCGCCAATTACCAGGTACTGTTCTCAGGCATGAAGCCGCAGGACGCCTCGGTGATGCTGAGCGAGCTGGATAAGCAGAAGATTCCTTATCGGCTGGAAGCGGATGGCACCGCCATCCTGGTGCCGCAGGAGGTGGTGCACAAAACCCGCATCCGCCTGTTGGGCCAGGATCTGCCGCTGCATGGCGCGGTGGGGTTCGAGCTATTCAACAATGCCGACTTCGGCATGACGGAATTTGCTCAGCGCATCAACTACCAGCGCGCGCTGCAAGGTGAAATCACGCGCACGATCCTTTCGCTGACGAATGTGGAATCGGCGCGGGTGCTGATCGCGATGCCGGAGCAGGGGCTGTTCCATCGGGGCGCGGGTGTACCAACGGCGTCCATCGCGGTGGCGCTGCGCGACGGCCGCAGCCTGTCGCCCGAGCAGGTGCTGGGCATCCAGCGGTTGGTATCGGCGTCGATCCCGGATATCGAATCTCGCAACGTCACGATCGTCAACCAGAACGGTGTGGCCTTGACGGCAGGCGCGGGCGAACCGGATGGCGCGGCGTCAGCCGACACGCGTCTGGCGCTCAAGCGTTCGACCGAGGAATACCTGACCCGCAAGGTCACCGGCATGCTGGACCAGACCTTTGGCAGCGGCACGGTGGTGGCGACGGTGGACGTGCTGTTGAACATGGACCGCATTCGAATCACGACCGAAGACGTGTTGCCATACTCCCCCGCCGGCAAGGGACAACCCACCGGTGTGGTGGTGCGAGAACGGCGTTCGAACCGCGACGGCGAGCCGGGCACCGGCGTCAACAATGGCCGCAAAGCCGGCTCTGGCACGGACAACGAAACCGACTACCAGGCAGGCCGCAAGGTCGAAGAGATCGTATCGACGCCTGGCGTCATCATGAAGATGGGCGTTACCGCCGTGGTGCGCGGGCCCATGGACGGCGTGGCGCTGGAACGCCTGAAGACGCTGGTGGGCAACGCCGCGGGCGCTCAGGTCGAGCGCGGCGATACGGTCATTGTCTACAGCACCGAGCAGATGGCTGCGCGCAGCGGCGTGGTGGTGCAAGACGCGGGCATGACGGTGGCCAAGGCGATCGAGCCGCAGCGATTGCGCACGGAATTCGAATGGACGCCGCGCCTGGCGATCGCGCTGCTATTGGCGGTAGGCGGGGTGGGATTGATCCTATTGCTGCTGCTGGGTCGCCGCCGGGCTCCGGTGCCCAGGTTGTCGGCCGAACAGCGCGAAGTGCTGCTGCATCAACTACGTGGCTGGCTCGAACCCGGCAAGACGCCCGCCGACGCGGAGAAGCCGTAATGGACGGCCTGCGTCTTTGCGCCCTGGCCTTGCATGCCGTCGCCAGTCGCGATCGGGCCTGGTTGCTGTCGCGCCTGCCGGATGGCCCGCGTCGCCAACTGACGGCGCTGGTGGACGAGCTGCGCGGCACCGGCATACCCGCCGATCCCGAGCTGGTGCGCCAGTTGGTGCGCGAACGCGAGCTTCTGGCGCGCGATCCTGCACAGCATCCGACCGGTGCGCGGCTATTGCGCGCTAGCGCGCAGGATGTCTGGATGTTGCTACGCGGTGAGTCGGATGCCTTGGTCTGCCGTGTGATTCGGCGCCACGAGTGGCCCTGGAAGGCCGAACTGCTGGACCTGTGCGGTCTGGCGCGAGCCAAGCGGATTGAAGCATTGGCGGCGCAACTGGCGCCCGCCGTGGCGCTTGAGCAGGCCATCGTGGATGAGCTGGAGCTGCGTCTTGGCGCGCGTCAGTCGGTGGCCGGCCGGCCACGTCCGGCACGCTGGCAGTTCCTGCGGCGCGAGGGGAGACCCGCATGAAAACCGCTGCCATTCTGCGCCAGATGCCGGTGGCGCCGTCTTCCCGCCTGCTGGGACAGCGTCCGGCGTTGGCGCCGCGTACGCTGACTCCCGCCCATCCCCCTGCCTTGCGACCGGCGCCGGATGCCGTCGTCTCACCTGCGCCAGCCGCAGCGCCGCCTTCGATGGCGCCCGTGGACCCCGCCCTGACCGAGGCAGAAATCGAGCAACGTAGCCTGGTTCTGGCACAGCGGATGATGCAGACAGAGTCGGATCAGGTGCGCAAGATCGCCCGTGAGGAAGGCCTGCGAGCTGGTAGGGAAGAGGGTCTGCGCCAGGCGCAGACCCAGGTGGCCGAACAACTGACGGCGCAACAGGCGCGCTTCCAGGAAGTGGTGGATGCGCTGGTGCAGGCGCTGGCACGAGATGGCCGGGCCACCGAGGACGCCGCGTTGGAACTGGCCCTGGCCGTTCTGGCCCGCATGCTGGGCGAGGCGCCCGATGCAACGCGGGTTGCGGCGGTCGTGAGACAGGCCGCGGCACAACTGCGCGACCCCGGCCAGTGGCGGGTGCGCATGGCTCCGGCCGACATTGAACTCCTGAAGGAAGCCGGCGTCGATCCGGCCTCCCTGGCGCCGCAGGCTGCCGATGTGCAGTGGGTGGCCGACCCCGCGGTGCAGGGTGGTTGTGTATTGCAGACGGCGACCGGCAATCTGGACGCGCGTCTGCATAAACAGGTCGCCGCGCTGGCTGACGCCCTATCGCAGGTCTATCGCGCGCGAGGAGAGCAAGCATGAGTATGCCGGCCCTGGCGCCCTATCTGAAGGCGATCAATACCGCGGCGCTGTATGCGCGCGACGGGGCGGTGCGGCATGTCACTGGCCTGGTCGTGACCTGCGCCGGACCGGACGCAAGCCTGGGCGAACTGTGCCGGATAACGCCCCAGGGCGGCGGCGCCGACATCCTGGCCGAGGTGGTCGGCGTCCGGCCGGACGGTGTCGTGCTCATGCCCTACGGCCGCCTGGATGGCGTGGCCGCGGGCTGCCGGGTGACGGTCGCGGGCAGCCTGGCCGGCGTGCCGGTGGGCCAGGCGCTGCTGGGCCGGGTGGTGAACGCATTCTGCGAGCCGCTGGATGGCGGTGCGCCGGTGGCAGCCGAGGTGTTGGCACCGCTGAAAGCGGCGCCTGTCAATCCGCTGCACCGCAAACCGATCGATGCTCCGTTGGAAACGGGGGTGCGGGTCATCGATGCCATGTTGCCGCTGGGTCAGGGGCAGCGCATTGGTATCTTCGCTGGCAGCGGCGTCGGCAAGAGCACGCTGCTGGGCATGCTGGCGCGCGGCGTGCAAGCGGACGTCAACGTGATTGCCCTGATCGGCGAGCGCGGCCGCGAAGTGCGCGACTTCATCGAGCGGCAACTGGGACCCGACGCGCTGGCGCGCTCGGTGGTGGTGGTGGCGACATCGGACGAACCCGCATTGATGCGCGCCCGCGCCACCTACGCCGCGATGGCGGTGGCAGAATATTTCCGCGACCAGGGGCAGAGCGTATTCCTGACCATGGATTCGGTGACGCGCTACGCCATGGCGCGGCGCGAGATCGGGCTGGCAGCAGGCGAGCCGCCGACTGCCCGCGGTTACACACCCTCGGTGTTCGCCGATATTCCCGAGCTGTGCGAACGCTGCGGCCGTTTGGAAAACGGTGGTTCGATCAGCGCCATCTTCACGGTGTTGGTGGAGGGCGATGATTTCAACGAACCGATCGCGGATAGTTTGCGGGCAACTTTGGACGGTCATATCGTGCTCACCCGTGACTTGGCCCACCGTGGGCATTATCCGGCCATCGACGTGCTGCGCAGCGTCAGCCGTCTGGCTGGCGAACTGGCCAGTAAGTCCGAACGGACATTGATCGCAGAGGCGTCTGCCAGACTGGCGCTGCTTGAGCGCAACCGCCAGATGGTGGACATCGGCGCCTATCAAGCGGGCACCAATCCGGCGCTGGATGCGGCACTGGCACTGGCTCCCGCGTTGGAGGGCTGGCTACGCCAGGAGACCGACGCGCCGGATACCCGCCGCGGTGCGTTCGAGGCGCTCGCGGCGATCATTGCCGACGGGCGGGGGGAGGCGTCATGACGGCGCAGACCCGCTTCAAGTATTCGCTCGCCGCGTTGGAATCCTTGTACACGCATCGGCTGGAACAGGCGCGTTTGGCCATGGCCCAGGCGCAGCAGCGGCTGGATGCCCATCAGGACGTACTGCAAGGGCTGCGCCAGGCGTTGAGGCAGCATCACGCGGATTGGGTATCGACCACGGCAGGCGGCTTCGACCCGGCGCGCCACGAGGTCGTGCGCGCGGCCCTGAGCCTGATGCAGGCGCGCTTGGATGCCGCCTGCGGCCACGAGACGGCCTTGATCGAGGCCGTCCAGGCATGCCGCGACCAGGTGCTGCGCGCGCATCGGCGCAGCGACACCTTGGACCGCCACAAGCAAGACGCTGCACGCGATTTCCAGTTGGAGTCCGCGCGCAGCGATCAACGACTGGCCGATGACGCCTGGCCGCTGTGGGGAGGCAACCATGAGCACCTTTGACGCATTGATGCCGAGCGGCACCACCTCGGCTGGCAGCACGCGCTCAGGCGGTGGTTCGGGCGATTGGCGTCAGGCTGTGGAACAGGCGCAGGCTCAATCGTGGCTGCGCGACCGGTCCTTGGGGGCGAGGCAGGAGCGGGTCCCGCCCGGACCGGGCGAGTCTGCGACGCCCGCCCGACCAGCAGCGGGCCGCGCGGAGCAGACAGGTACGCCATTCACCGGTCCGCTAGACGAGGCGCCCGCACCGCTCAGCGCCCCGGGTGCGCACGGGGCGCCGATAGCAGCCGCGCGCCTGACGTCGGGCGCAGGCGCTGCGGCACAGGCGGTGTTGCCGATACCGCTGGCCTGCATGCCGCCGCTTGCCGCCGCGTCGACCAATCCGCGAGGTGTCGCCGCGTTGCCTGCTGCCATGGCGGGCCAAGGGGAAGTCTTGCGCAGTGCTCGCACCCGCAAACAGTCCATTCATGCCGAATGCGGCGAGCAGGGCGTATCCGTCTGGATTCGGGATGCCTCGCTGAACAGCCGCGAGGCCAGTCATTTGGCTGCTGCCATTGCGTCGAGCCTGTTGTCCGGGCGGCAAGACGTGGCATCGCTATATCTCAACGGCCGTCCGGTGGTGGACGGTTCGCAATTGTCCTCACCCAAACCGTCGGAGTAAGCATCATGGCAATCGATTCGACCGCGGCAGCATCCGCCTCGACCCAACTGGGCATGCAGGACCTGCTCAAGGTGCTGCTGGCGCAGCTGACCAACCAGAACCCGCTGAAGCCGATGGAGAATCAGGATTTCATCGGTCAGATCGCGCAGTTCTCTTCCCTGGAGCAAAGCCGCCAGACCTACGCCAAGCTCGACCAGTTGGTGGGCCTGCAATCCTCCCTGCAATCTGTGGGGCTGATCGGCAAGACAGTGGATGTGCAGTCCGCTACGGGCAGCATCACAGGCGTGGTGACGGCGCTGAGTCTCGCGTCCGGCAGCCCCATGCTCAGCGTGCGGACCTCCAGCGGGTCCATCGTCAATGACCTGAGCTTGGGCTCGGTGTCGGCCATCCGCTGAAGGGGACGGATATGCTCGACAGCATCTGGCTCAGCCTGGCAGGAATGAACGGATTTTCCAAGGGGCTGCGCACCATAAGCAACAACGTCGCCAACATGAACACGCCGGGTTTCAAGAAATCCCAACTGCTGTTCGAAGAGCAGTTCAATGCCAGCGTGCCGTACAAGCATGATCGGCAAGGGTTGGGCGGGGAAGGCAGCGGCGGCGGCGTCAATGCCTATGCCAGCCGCATCGATTTCTCGCCGGGCGAGGCCCGCCAGACGGGCGCCGGCCTCGATATGGCGTTGGACGGCGCCGGCTATTTCATGCTGCGCGCGCCGGACGGCGAGGTACGTTACACGCGAGCCGGCCAGTTCGACTTCGGCGATGACGGTATCCTGCGCAACAAAAGCGACGGGGCAGTCGTGCTGGGCACCAATCGAAAAGGCGAAGGGCCGCTCGGGCAAATCTCGCTGGCAGGTCTGACCACGTCGCCCGCCAATTCCACCTCGTCCATCCGCTTTACCGGATACCTGTCCTCGACGGGCACCGACCACCAGTTGGCGGCGGTCAAGATCTACGACCGCAGCGGCACGGAACATTTGCTCAAGGTGTCCTTCGCCAACGTGGGGGCAACCCAGCCGGGTGCCTGGAAGGTCACCGTGGAAGACGGGCCGAACAAGATCGGCGAAGGCACGCTGGTGTTCAAGGACGGCCGGTTGGATCCTGCCTCCGCCAAAATCGGCGTGACCTACGCGCTGCCGTCGCTGGCGACGCAGTCGATCACGCTGGACTTCAGCGAGGGCGTGACCTCGTTCGCGTCGGGCACCACCTCTACGCTCACCGTGTCGGGCCAGGACGGCTACGCCGCCGGGACCGCCACTGGTGTGACCTTTGATGCTGCCGGCGTGCTGTCGGTGGCATATTCCAACGGCCGGTCGGTCCAGGGGGCACGCATTGCACTGGCCCGCTTTGCCTCGGACGACGTGCTGTCGCCGCTCGGCGCCAGCCAGTTCGTCCTGTTGGACGAGCGGGGTCGCACGCTGGGCAACCCCCGCGAGGCGGGCTTCGGGCGCCTGCAGACCGGCCGGATCGAAGGGTCCAACGTCGACCTGTCGCAGGAATTCAGCGACCTCGTCGTGATGCAGCGCGGCTACCAGGCGGCGTCGCAGACGATTTCCACCGCTAACGACCTGATCCAGTCGCTATTCGACCTGAAAGGCAGACGCTGATGACGACCTGGACGATAGCTTGGTGGACGCAGGCGGAACGCGAGCGGGCTGCAGACAGGGTGCGACTGGCGTTGCGCGACTGGGCTGGGCAGTGGGGTACCGACGAATCCATCGTGGCGGTCGCCGGTGGCGCCGTAGCGCCAGCCGAGGCGGCCGTAGCGGGCTGGTTGTGCCTGACGGGTAGCGGCGACTGGGATGGCGTTTGGTTGACCCACCCGGATGCCGCGGCGCAGGGACTGGGCGGTGCCCTGTGCGACGACCGGCGGGAGCCGGACGCGGTGACCCGCCACGGCGGACCTGTCTCACAGGCCGTGGCGCGTCAGGCCGTGCGCGCCTTGGCCGCGTCGCTTTGCACGCGTTTCGACTGGACCGCGGTCAATGACGACGCAGCGTGCGTCTTGCCGACGGGGTTGTTGCGCGGGGGGCTGGCGCTGTCGTTGTCGGTGGCGGGTGCGCCGCTCGTACTGGTGTGCAGCGCTGGGGTGGCGCGCAATGTCACGGCGCGTCTGCCTGATGCGCTGGAGGTGCCGCTGGTGTCGTTACCGCAGGTAATTGGCCTGCGTCCGGTCACCCTGTCCGTCGCCTTGCGTTCGGTGCGCCTGGACATCGGCAGTCTGTGTTCGTTGACGACGGGCGATGTGATCGCCCTGGACCACAAGCTGGATGAACCGGTGGCGCTGCTGGCCGGTGACGCGTCGCCGGTCGCTGACGCGCATCTGGCCAGAATCGGCCCGCAAAAGGCCATCAGGTTTGGACGGGCGGCGCCCTAGGCGACGTTCGCAATATTAGAAAAACTCTGCAGGAGTACGAATTTTGACTACGCAACACGGAGACATTGCCGGCGCAATGGCTCAACCCATCGAGTTCCCGGAAGGCGTGGACGCCCAGGCTGAGCAACAGGCGTTGGCAATCCGCAATCTCAACCCCATCCACAGCGTCAAGGCAACGTTGTCCGTGCGGGTTGGCGAAGTGGAACTGACGGTGGGAGACCTGATCAACGCCAGGAGCGCGCAAGTCTTTGCGTTGAATAGACGGGTCGATCAGCCGGTGGACCTGCTGCTGGAAGGCAGTGTGGTGGCGCGAGGCGAACTGGTCGCGGTTGGCGACCACTTCGGCATCCGCGTCATTGAGCTACCCCTGGATCTGCGTTCGCTCGCATGAGCGCCGGTACGCCCTTGGAGTGGGCGCGAGAAACTGCTCCAACGACGGGGTTGCAGTCCTGGTCGTGGGCGCTGGCGATCGTGTTGGCGCTGGCCGCGTGCGGCCTCGTGCTGTGGTGGCGCGCACGTACCGGGACGCCGGCGGGCCGCCGGATTTCGGGTCCGGCATTGCGGCGCCTGGGCGGCACGCGTTTGAGTCCTAAGGTGACTCTGGAGGTCATCGAGTTTGGCGGTCAACGGCTGCTGTTGTCCGTCAGCGATGCGGGCGCCCGCGAAGTGGCCCGTGAACCCGTGTCCGGTGCAGACGCGCGGAGCGAACCATGAAGACGCGCCATCTCGCCGCCGTCATGGCGGTGCTGCTTCCGTTCGCCTATGCGGCAAGCGCCCTGGCCGCCGGTCAGGCCCCTTCCGCAGGATCCCTCGTGCCCGCCGGCGCCGCACCCGAAACCGCCATGGCGCTGCGAGTGGCTATCGGCCTGACGGTGTTGAGCCTCTTGCCCGCCATGCTGGTGTGCATGACGGGGTTTCTGCGCATCATCATCGTGCTGTCGATGTTGCGCCACGCCTTTGGCATGCAGGAGACTCCGCCCAACGCTGCACTACTGGGTCTGTCGCTGTTCCTGACGCTTTTCGTGATGGCGCCCGTGGCGCAGGACGTGAACCAGCACGCGCTGCAGCCGTTCATGCAGGGCACATTGTCGATCGAAGATGCCTATGCTCGCGGCGCCCAGCCACTGCGTGTCTTCATGGTCAAGCAGACCCGCGAGGAAGACCTGGCGTTGATGCTGGAACTGTCGGGCGCGCCCAAGCCGAACATGCTGGAAGAGGTCAGCAATGTGCAGCTGATTCCCGCTTTCATGCTGTCTGAACTGCGTGTGGCGTTCCAGATTGGCTTTGTGATTTTCCTGCCGTTCCTATTGATCGACCTGATCGTCTCCAGCGTCCTGATGGGGCTGGGCATGATGATGATGCCGCCGGTCACAGTTTCCCTGCCGATCAAGATCCTGCTGTTCGTGCTGATCGACGGCTGGGGGCTGGTCTTGCGTTCAACGATCGGGTCATTCCATTGAGCGCCCTGGCTATGAGCAAAAGCTCCTACGAATCGGACTGGCCGCTTCTACCCGAAGAGGACCGGCTGTGGCTCGCCTACCGCGAGGCGCCCACTCAGACGCTGCGCGACCGGCTGGTGACCCGGTATCTGCCCTATGCCCGCGCGATCGCGGCCCGCATGTATTCGCGGCGGGGCGGGCAGGACTTCGAGTTCGACGACTATCTGCAATATGCGTCGCTGGGCCTGATGGAATGCGTGGACCGTTACCAGCCCGGGCTGGGAGCGTCGTTCAAGACGTATGCCACGACCCGCATGGCCGGCTCCATCCTGAATGGCCTGGAAAAGCTGACCGAGCGCCAGCAGCAGCTGTCGATCCAGCGCCGCCTGACCGCCAACGAAGACCGCATGGCGTCGTGGGCCGAAGATGACGGCGAGGACGACGGCATGGAATCGACCGAAGCTTTGTTCCGCCGGCTGGCTGCCGTGGGGGTGGGCGTAGCGCTGGGCGTGCTGCTGGAAGGCTCCGGCCTGATCGAGTGGCAGGCGGGCCAGGCGGCCAACGGCCTGGGCGCCTACGAACAGGTCGAACTCAAGCAGTTGCGCGACCGCGTGCTGGCGCTGGTCACGGCCTTGCCCGAGCGAGAGCGTCATATCGTGCGGGCCCACTATATGCAGGACGTCCCTTTTCAGGACATCGCGGCCGAACTGGGGCTGACCAAAGGCCGGATTTCGCAGTTGCACAAGCGGGCATTGGAAATGCTGCGCAACGAACTGGCGAAGTACCGGCAATCGTCGGCCGATTTCTGACTGCCGCGGATCGCGCTACGCTAATCCCTTGAACCGATTTCGTATTACAGGAATCCTTGCCATGTCGAACCCCATAGACCGCCTGGACCGTTTTGACGGCTACCTGCGGCAAGATCCGGACAACACCGCCTTGGCGGTGGACGCGTTCGAACTGGCCCTGAGCCTGGGCCTGCACGAACGAGCCGGGGCCTATCTGGACGCGGCGCAGGCCAGCGCGGGCGATGCTCCGTACCTGGCGTACCGACGCGGCGCCTGGCTGGCCGCGCAGGGTCGCTGGGACGAGGCGCTGGCATTGCAGCAGGCGCTTTGCCAGCGCTATCCGGACGATGCGGATCTGGCAGCCGCAAAAGCCAGCTTGCTGCATTATGCGGGCCGGCATGACGAAGCCGAGGCCGACTGGTCGGCACTGCAGGCATCCGGGCAACTGCCCGACCACGCCTGGGCCAACCGCTTGCGTACGCTGCATTTCCTTGGGCGGCTGAAAGAAAGCCTGGCGCTGGCCGGCATGCGTGCCGACCTGTTGCGTACCCAACCCGAGGCTGCCGGCGTGCTAAGCCTGATGGCCGTGGATGTCGGCGATTTCGCCGCGGCCCGGCTGTGGTCTGATCTGGCGCTGGCTGGCGAGCCGCCGTCGCTGGAGGCGTTGACCGCGCGGGGCGCTTTGGCCTTGGCGATCAAGGATGCGCCTGGCGCCCTGGCGGCGCTGGCGCCGGTGGTGCAGGCGCGGCCAAACGAAGGGCGGGCCTGGTCGTCGATGGGCATCGCGCATTTGCTGCTGCAGGATGCCGGTGCGGCCCAGGCCGCATTTCTGCGGGCCACGGCCCTGATGCCCGAGCATATCGGCAGTTGGCACGGGTTGGGTTGGGCACGGCTGCTGGGCCGCGATGTGGCGGGCGCCGCCATGGCGTTCCAACAAGCCCTTGAACTGGACCGAAACTTCGGCGAAAGCCATGGCGCGGTGGCCATTGGCCTGGCCCTGGCCGGCCAGCACGATGAGGCCGAACACCACATAGCGCTGGCCCTGCGCCTGGACCCGGCGTCGCTGTCGGCGCGTTTCGCCCAGGCGGTGTTGAGCGGCGCATTGCAGAATCCAGACGAGCTCCAGGCGCTGGCTTTGCGGGCACTACGCGGCGTCGAGGCGCCGGACGGCCGGTCGCTGGCGGACTGGATTCGCACGTGACAAGCGGCGCCCTCGGGCGCCGTTTTATTTTTCGGTCGTTTCTTTGGGCATGGCCAGCAGCAAGCGCGCGGCGCGCCGGCTGGCCGCCAACAGTTCAGGCTGCGCTTCCATGCGCTGCTGAACGATGTCCACCAGCTGATGGAATTTAGGGTCATTGATCAGGTTCGTGCCCAGGTCCGAGAGCAGGGCAGCTTCCAGAAAGTACCGAAAGGCTTTGCGCTCCCTGCCGGGGTCATCGGGGTTCAGGGCCCCGACACGGATCACGAGTTCGGTGAACGCCGGGGGTTCCTCTGTCTTGGCCGAGCCCTTGGCGCGGATGGCCTTGTCGGCCTTATTGGTATTGCCCGCGCGTCCGCCGGCCGCGGTCCGCTGCTGAATAAGCTGGGCCAGGCGCCCAATGCCGTCAATCATCGTAGGGCCTACAGGTTCTGCTTGTAGGATGCCAGCACAAACTGGGTTGCGGCTTCGTTTTGTTCGCCAGGCGCGGGGTCGTCGGCGCGGCCTTGCAGGGTCTGGATATGCGCGGCGACCATGCGCATGTCGTGGTTCAGCGGCGCATTCTCTTGATTGTTGGCGATGCCTTTTTCAAGCAGCAGCAGCGCATCGTCGAAGGCGTCGATCGCCAGCGCCGCGAAGGCGCGCTTGAACAGCACCAGGAAGTGGACTTCACCGAGGTCTTCGAGCGGTTGCCAGGTCTGGAACGCGGCCAAGGGCCGCGCGCTGGTGAACTGCAGCAGGCCCAGCTGAAAGCGTGCGGTGGCCAGCACGGGTTCAAGCTGCAAGGCGCCAATGAAGGCGGCCTCGGCCGCATCGGGTTCGCCGCGTTGCATGTGGTGCGCGGCCAATACCGCCAGGACTTCACCGGAGCGAGGCTGCGCCTGTCGGGCGTGCTGCAGCACGGCCAGTGCGGCGTCGTTGTCGCCGCGCTCCAGCGCTTGGGCGTAGTGTTCTAGAAAGGGTGGGGGAACGGGGGCTTGGGTCATGGCAATGGCGCGGCAGAGGAAGATCAGAGAGGGGCGACGGCGGACAGTTGCAGATCGCCTGCCAGGGATTCGGCAAGCTGGGCGCAGTGCGTCGCATCGTGCCCGGTGACCGCAAACATGGGCCATGCGTGGCCAAGGTCGTAGGGGCGGCTTGAATCGTACGCCAGCTCTCGAATCAACGGTACGCATCCCGCACCGAATGCCGCCTGGCGTCGGCCATGCTGCAAGGGTAACACCAGCCGCCTGATGCCCACATAGGGAGTTGGCCAGGAGAATTCCAGGGTTTGTGCCAGGCCTAGCATGTAGGCCAGCGCGGCGGGGTAGAACGGCAGGCCCAGTCCGTGGAAAGCCCGATCCGGCATGGTGCCGGGACGCAGGTTGATGTCGATGGGACACAGCTCGCCGTCCTTTTCCACGCACTGTATATAGATGATGGACTGCCGCAGGCCGATATCGTGCAGCGACTGGATCATGCGTCCGATCTGCTCGTGGCGGGGGTGGTGTTGGCCCAACAGCATCCATTCACACTGCATCGAATCGCGCGGGAATCGCAGGCGGCTGCCTTCGTGGACCACGATCTTTTCCGGACCGGACACGGCCGCCGCGGTATACACGTCGCTGTCGCCGATGTACTCCATCGTCAGATACCGGCCGTACCAGGAGTTGGGGTCGTTCTGATAGGCCAGGAAGGCTTCCAGCAGATCCTGGGCCACCAGCCAGTCATGAAAGTGGCGCAGGCTGTCATAGCGCTGGTAGGCCCAGGGGTGCTCGGCGAACGAGCCGCTGCCCTTGTCCGGCTTGACGATGATGGCGTAGGACAGGTCCAGCAGCAGGTCTTCGGCGCGCATGGGAGCATGCGTCCAAAGCGTGCTGAAACCACAGCGCGCGAAATGGCGATAGGCCAGGGATTTTTGCGTGGCAATAGTGGTGGCCAGGACATCGGGTCCGGCTACACGGTGCAGCGCGGCGAGATTGGCTGCATCCACGCTACGAAAGTCGCTGCAGGCGAACACACCCAGGGTATGGGCGTCGGGGTAGGGAACGACGTCCAGGTCCAACGCGTGGGCCGCGGCGTGGTACTGCTTTTCCTTGGCGGCGCTTTCGCGGCTGTGCGAGGCGAGCAGAACGATATTGTGTTTCATGTGGATGCCTTCAGGTCGGGATGCAACATGCCGCCACGCAGCAGGTCGAAGGGATGCGTCGTGCCGAAGTGCCGGTTGGCCTGCCAGCTGTCACGTTGGGCGTCATGATCGAACCAGGGCGCAAACCCCAGCACCAGGTGGATGCGGGGCGTATTGCTGGGTTCTTTCACATACACCCGGTGGGGGATGTTGGTATTGAAGGTGTAGGCATGGCCGGGCGCCAGGAAGTGCTCGGTCATGGTGTCGGAATCGGCCTGGGGAGTGTCCTTGGCGTGCTCGATCTGCAGGCGGTACGCCGGGTCGGACGTCAGCGGGATGTTCAGTCGCAGGTTCTCGAACACCGGCTCGTCGCGGTGCCAGCCGTCCATGAAATCCGCTGTGATGCCGCGTTTGCCGATCAGCACCGATAGCCGGGAACGGATCAGCGTCAGGCCGCACTGATCCAGGAACGATCCCAACGCGCCCAGCCGGGCCGCGGGCGTGCGGACCCGAAAGCCATACGAATCGAAGTAGGTGTTCTTCAGGGTGCGATGGCGCTCCACCGAGTTGTAGTAGAACTCGCTGATCGGATTCATTGAGGTGCCCAGCGTGGCCTGGTGCACGTCGTGCACGCCGGGGTCGTGCATGTCGGGGTTGTGCACCAGCGATAGCGACTGGTAGTTGTGATCGTCGTAGCGGCCTTCGGCCGACAGCCAGCCGTGCAGGCCGTGCGCCTCGATCGCCTGGATTGCGGCGTCCTGCAATCCCTGGTAAAGGCCGGGCGGCAACGCAATCGCCAGCAATTGCGATGATGTCTGGCCTTGCATCGCTGAGCAGGCGTCGGCAAACGGGGTTTGCGCCTTCAGGTGCTGGACGATCGTCAGCGCCTCGGGCGCATCGTGAACCGGAAACGGGGTCATGGCGGGGCCTTTCAATTGAAGGGGTGGGGGAAGGCATGCTGGCGACGAGGTGCGCCAGTGGCCTGCAACGTGCGTTGATAGGCGGGGTGCCCTTCAGCCGCGTTCCCGACACCGAATTTCAGTGGGATCAAGCCAGGTATGAATGCGCGCACGGTAGGCGTACGCAGCGGCGCACCCTCGCTCAGGTCGACGGCAATCAGCCGCTGACCATCGCGACGCAGGTGCTCGACCAGGCCGTTCCAGTCCTGCGCGCCGTTGGCGGGACGCAGCGGCGGCAACGGTGAAGACACCAAGTGGTCGGCGCGGCGGAAATATGCTCTCTGCCGGTATAGCTGGGCATGGCAGGCGGCTTCTTGCACTTGCGCCGGGCGCCAGACGGCCGGCTGGGGTTGATGCATCGTCACGTACACCTGCGCTTCCAGTTCCATCAGCGCATGGTCCATGGCCAAGTCAAGCGTGTAGCCAGCGCTGCTGGCGACCCGCGTGAAGGCGTGCGAGACCGACTGCCCAAAACAGAAGGCGACCTGGCAGTATGGCGATGGCAGGCTGCGCAGTTCGACCTGCAGGCCAGCCGTCCGCAAGCGCTGCACACGGGCTTGCACAAACCCAGGCAGCGCGGCTTCATCCACGGCGTGGGCGGCCTGCCCCAGCCACACGCACACGACGGCGTCGCGTTCAATCAATTCCAGTGCCGCATTTTCCAGCGCCGCCTCTGTTGAGGCATGACAGGCGACGCCGGAGGTATTGCCGCTGGTGTAGGCAGTGGGGCGACGCAGATCGGTCAGTGCTTCTTCCAGATACACCAGGTCCGCCAGCATGAAGCACGGCTGGTCGGCGAATACGTCATGGGCTTCCTTCCACCAGTAGGTGGCCCCCTCGTCAAAGCGTTGGTAGGGAAAGGCCTGTCGACGGTATTGGGCATCGCGATAGCGCAGCACGTGGGCCGGATGCACGGCACCGGGCAGATCTTGCCGTCGCGCCGCCACCAGGTCCCGCGGTTGCAGCAACGCTGCGCGCTCGCGGCTTTCCATCACGGCTTTCAGCCGGGCCCGGGCGGGTTGTGCATCGCGTCCCCATGACCACGGATGCGAGGGGTCGCAGCGGGCGCGGCACAAATAAAAGCCAGCGTCCCCGCCTGCGTGTAGGTCGACCCAGTCGAATTCGTCATCAGAGGGTGCGTCGGACTCGGAGCCTGCCGAGCCGATTAACACGGTCGTGATCGGTACGATGCCGGTCGGCAAGCGCAGCAGACGGCCCAGCTCGTCTTCAATGAAGCCGCCGATCTCAACCGCATGGCAACCGCCTGATGCCGCCGCCAGCATGGCGTTCTGGGCGGCATGGCCCGCCTCAAGCGGTACGTAGGACAACGCCCGCAGGCCGTATTTCATCGCGCTGGCCGAGAAGTCGGCCGCGATCACCAGTACGCCCTGTGCCTGGTCCAGCAGTTGCGGCGAGGAAAACGCGGCGCAAGCGCGCGACAGATCCGTATCGATCGGTACGTAATGCAAGCGGCCGACAGGACCCGCGGCAAGACGGTATACCCCGGTAGGCAGTACCCGCGGTACATCGTCGCCCGCAGCATTGCCGACCCGCAGGTTGACGTAGAAATAGTGCAGGGGATAAAGGGCGCCCGCCGATGGACTGGTGGTCCGCGTCGCGTCGGCTTCGGTGATGATGCCGGCGGCGGCCCAAAGGATAGACGTCAACGTCGGTGTGTCCACGGCGGCCAGGCCGAAGCTGCGCCGAGACCGCCGCCTGGCCAGCAGCGCATGCAATGCGGCGGCCGGGCCACCGCTATCGAGCGCTATTGCACCATCGCCTGGCGGTGCGTTCAAACGCTGTTGGGCGACATCCATCAACACTCGCAGCGCCTTGGCATCGGGTTGTTGGCCCAACGTGCGAGGATTTTTGGCGTAGGCCCACAAGTGTTGCGGCGCGTCGTGAACGCAGACCAGCGCACCTTCTTCGATCAAGGTGTGCAGCAGGCCGTTGACGGATTCGGCATGCCAGTTTTCGCGTTGCCGGCGTTGCAGCCATTGGCGTGGAGTCAGGCTACCGTCGAATTCATGCAAGGCGCGCAAGACGCGGGCCGGCGCATTCAGCGACAGCGTGCTCGTCGGCAGCCGGCATTGCAGGCGTTCGCCATGCAGCAGGCTTCCGGGCATCAACACATAAGGAAGATCCAGTTGCATCGGCGGCGCCTGCGCGGGGCTGCCGCCGCAGGCCTCGTTCGCTTACTTGCCGCTGCTGCCTGCGGGAACGGGCACGGATTGACCACGACGCTGCTGGTTGGACGCGGTCCAGGTGAAGCGCTTGGGATCGTTCTGGCCGGCGACGGGCTGGGGAGTGGTAACGGGGGGCTGGCTCATGGTTGCTCCTGTTTCAGGACATCGGCACGCCTCGCGGCATGCGTTGGATGGAGAGTCCGGGTATCAGCCGGCTCGCATAACTTGTCCGCGCGAAGACGGGGTGGTTTAGGGCGGTGAGGGAATTGACGAAAGGCAAGGGGCGACGCTAAACCCGCGGCGCGCCGGTCGGAGAAGTTGAGTGCGGATAGTGCGCCCTCGAAGTGAGGGACGGCTAACAACGACTTCAAGGACTACGTAGAAAAATGGTCGCAATCGTAAGCGGGAACAGCCTGGGAATTAACCTAAGTTCTCTTGCCAAGCTGGGAGACCAAGGTGTATTTGGCAATGCCAATCTTGGCCGCAGCAACGACCAGGTCTACGTCAATGCATGGTCCGGGAATCTGGTGTTCCGGACGCCCGACGACCAGTTATCGGGGCATGGCTCGTTGTTCGGCTCGGTGCGCACCTATAACAGCCAGGGAAAGCTTGGACATACCGACGCTTGGTCGATTGGCGCGGCCTTGAAAAAGGTACGGCTGAATGGGCAGTTGTTCAACTCGATGAGCTCGATGACCCGAGTCGACGACGATGGATCCGAGCAATCGTTCCTGACGGACTCGTCCATGGCGGCAACCTACGTTTCGTCCGGCGGCGCGGGAGCCTATGACAGGATCACATACGACTCGGTCAAAGGGCAGTTCGTCTGGCAGGATGGCGCAACCGGACTGATCGAACGCTACGAGGGTAGTGGTGCCGGCCGGTTATTGAGTTCGACGGATGCCAGCGGGAATACGCGCACCTATGCCTATGGTCCGAACGGCAAGCTCAGCAGTGTTACCGATGCCAGTGGGGGTGTCACCTATTACGACTACGTCGGCCAGAATCTGACCCAGATACGCACCGTCACCGTCGAGAATGGCGTGCAGGTAATGCAGACCCGGGTCCGCTACGGCTACGACGGACTGGGGCGTCTGTCCGCCGTATCCATCGACCTGACTCCGGAAGACGGCTCAATCGCCGATGGCAAGGTCTTCCAGACGTTCTACACCTACGATGGCGATAGCGATCGGCTTGCCTCGGTATCGCAGACGGATGGCACGCAGTTGTCGTTCACCTACGTGCAGGATGGTGCGGATTTCAGGGTCGCCAGCGTCACCGATGCGTTGGGACAGGTCACCCGCTACACATACAGCTACGGACTGACGACGGTTGTCAATCCCAAAGGCGAGGCCACGCTCTTCCAGCACAATTACTGGACTGGTGAACTGCGTACCGTGACCACGCCGCCGGTGAACGGCGTCAGCCAGGTTACGACGTTCACGATGGATGGCAAGGGCAACGTCACGCGTATCGATCAGACGGGTGGCTATTCTGTCAGCATGACGTACGACGCCCGGGGTAACCAGTTGTCCTGGTCGGATTCGGGAAAGAACGTCATTACCCGAACCTACGACAGTGGGAACCGGGTGCTGACCGAAATCTCGTATGTCGTTCCGATGACACCAACGGGAGGTGCGGCACGCGGCGAACTGACCACGCGTTATGTCTACGATGCCGCGGGACGGCTGCGCTTCCATATCAATCCGGTGGGCAACGTCACGGAATACCGCTACAACGCATACGGTGAGCGTGTGTCGACGCTGACCTATGCCGGCGACGTTTTCCCCATCCGTACGTTGTATGTCAACGAATCCGCTACGTTGGCGCAGATGGAGAGCTGGGCGGCCACGGTCAATTTCAGCCGCGTCTCGCGAGTCGACTCGGTCTATGATTATCGCGGGTTGCTGCAGCAAACGATCGCCTATCAGCGCGTGTCGAGCACCGGCGACGGCATTCTGGACGGCGATCAGGTTCTCACCCGTTATGTGTACGACCAAGCTGGTCGTCTCCTGACATCGATCTCGCCGACCAATGGCGCGACGAGTTATGTCTATGATGGCCTGGGCCGTCAGATTTCGGTGCAGGACGCCCAGGGCAACCTGACCTTGACGCAATACGACGATGCCGGCGGTCAAGTTGTCGTGAAACAGGCGAATGGCCTGAGCATCGTCTCGACCTACGACAAGGCAGGTCGACTGGTCAGTCGGATGAATCGAGACCAGGCTGGCGCGAACCTGGGCGAGACGCGATACGCGTACGATGCCAATGACCGACTGATCATGACGACGGATCCGTCTGGCGGACGGCAGTTCAACATCTATGATGCCGCGGGTCGCAAGGCTGGCGAGGTCGATGCCAGTGGCGCATTGATCCAATACATCTACAACGACGCTGGCAAGCTTTGGCGAACTACACGGTATTTTGGCAAGGTGAATATGGCGTTGCTGGTGGACGCGCAGGGCAACGCGCTCAACCCCTCCATCGACAACATCCCCCCTAATACCGGTGGTTTTGCCACAAAGTGGAATCTCTACGATACGTCGGGGCGTTTGGCCAAGACGATTGACGAGACCAACGCCATCACTGAGTACGTCTACGACGGCCTGGGTCGGATGACCGAGGAGATCAAGTACGCCCAGCGCATGACCACGTGGAAGGTGGCCCAACCCAGCCGGCCAGAGCACGCTGTGGTGTCCGTCGATTCGGGTGATGTCCACCTTATGCGTTACTACAACGCGGACAGCACGCTGCGGGGCGTGATGGATGGCGAGGGTGGCGTCATTGAATATATCTATGATGCTGCGGGCCGGGAAGTGCAAAGAATCTCGTATGCGACCAAGTCATCGAGATCTGGCACCAACGCACAGTTCGAAAGCGTCAAGCCCGCTTCGTCTCCCAACGACATCTTCGACTACAAGATCTACAACAATCTCGGCCGCCTGGTTGGCACCATCGACGCAGAAGGCTACCTGACCGAGCTGGTCTACGACGCCAGCGGCAACCTCACCACCAAGATCCGCTACGCCACGTCGCTGACCGGGGCTAACAGCGCCAGCCGCAATACGTTGAATTTCACGCCGGACCTGGCCAAGCTGCGGCCGGCTTCCACGCCGCAGGACCAGGTCTGGACCTACTCGTACACCCGGCTGGACAAGGTCTCGTCCGAGCGTAATGCCGAAGGCACGCTGACCCTGTATGTCTATGACGAGATGGGCCGCCTGACGTCCACGGTAAAGGCGGCTGGCACGTCCACATCGCGCAGTGTGCTGTCGCGTTACGACGTGCAAGGGCGCCTGATCGGCGAGTTGTCCGGCGAAGGCGCGGCCAAGCTCAATGGCAACCAGACCCAGGCCGAGATCGACGCCATCTGGAAGACCTACGGCACCACCTACACCTATGACGCCGTGGGCCGCCGCACGTCCATGATGGATGGCGCGGGCCAGCGCACGCTGTATTACTTCGACGCCAGCGGCCGGGTTACGCACACGATCAATGCACTGGGCTATGTGCAGGAACGGGTCTACGACAACATCGGCCAGTTGGTCGAAACCATCCGCTATGGCGTACCGATTGCCCTGCAAGGCTTGAATGGCGGACTGGTCAACGACGCGCTGCGCCTGGCCATTGCCGCTACCAGCAATGCCGACGTGGATATCCGCGCGACCTACACCTACACGGCGGACGGCCGTGTGGCCAAGGAAACGGACGGTGCGGGAGGGGTGATCGAGCGCAGCTACGACGCGTTCGGCAACGAGGTCATGCGCCTGACCAAGATCGCCGGAGCGATCAGCCGTACCGACAAAAGGGTGTACGACCGGATGGGTCGGTTGACACAGACGATCGACGATCTGCAGTACGGTCGCAAGACGTTCCGGGAGTACGACGCGTTTGGTCGGGTCACGACGACGCGCGACGGCAATGGCGTGTCCGTCAACTATCAGTACGACAAGCTCGGCCGCGAGGTGCTGACCTACGACACTGTCGGCCGTAAGGCCACCGCCTACGATGCATTCGGCAATGTGCTGTGGCGTATCGACGAACTGGGCCGTCGGACCAGCTATGCCTATGACGCGCAGAACCGCAGCGTCACGGTGACCACGCCCGATGGCGTGTCGGTCACGACTGTTCATAATGCCTTTGGCCAGACGGTAGAGGTTCGCGACGGTAACGGCAACGTTACCAAGCATACTTACAACACGGATGGCAGCCTGGTGCGCAGCGAACAGGGTGGCACCATCATCACCCAGGGCTACGATAGCCTCAATCGCTTGATCGAAACGGTCGATGGCCGCGGCGTCAAGACCGTCTATGCCTATGACGCCGTCGGGCAGCGCCTGAGCCGCACGGTCGACCCGGCCGGGCTGAATCTGCAGACGCAATATCGTTACGATGCCTTTGGTCGCCAATACCAGATCACGGAGCCGGGCGGCAATCAGACGGTTGTGACGTTCGACAAGGCGGGTCGTGTCCTGTCTTCCACGGTGGACGCGAGTGGCCTGAAACTGGTCACGCGCTATACCTACAACGAGGCGGGTCAGCAACTGACGGTCACGGCGCCCAATGGCATTGTCACCGTCTATACGTATGACAAGCTCGGTCGCCGCGACAGCGAGACAGTGGACCCATCCGGCTTGGCGCTCAAGACGGTCTATACGTACGACATGAGCGACAACCTGACCACCAAAGTGGATCCAGGCGGCGCCAAGACGCAATACGTGCGCGACGACCGTGGGCGCGTGGTGTTTCAGGTCGATCCGGCCGGCTATGTGCTGGAAACCCGCTATGACGCCGCCAACCAGGTCGTTGGCACCATCGCCTACGCGACGCCGGTGGACAAAAAGCCCACGGGCTGGTTCAGCGCCTTTGAACTGCGCGGCCTGCTCAAGCCTAACCCCGCCGACATCGCCGAGTACCGCTACTACGACAGCGCCGGCCGCTTGGCGATGACCGTCAGCGGCACCGGCAACGTGGTGGCCATGCGTTACGACGGCAACGGTAACCTGGTCGAGCGCACCGCCTACGCCAGCCGGCTGTCAACGGCGGGCATCGGCGCGGCCGAGATGCCCGCGGCGCCGACGGCCAGTCCGACCTACGATCAGCGCCAGCGCACGGTCTACGATGCACTGAATCGCGCCGTATTCCAGATCGACGGCCTGGGCGGCGTGGTGCGCCAGCGTTACGACGCCAATGGCAACGTGGTGGAACGCGTGGCCTATGCCGGGCGCATTCCCGTGGACACGGCAATGACCGAGTCTGCCATCAACACCGCGTTGGCGGCCGTGGCCGACACCGCGAGCGACCAACGCGCCGTCAACGTGTACGACAGCGTCGGCCGCCTGACCTACTCGATGAACGGCCTGGGCACCGTGACGCACAACGTCTACGACGCCTCGGGCAACCTGCTGCGCAAGACCGTCTTCGCCACGCGTCTGGCACCGGGCAGTGACCCCGCTTCCGTGCCGGCCGCGGCTGGTGACATCACCGTGTCGCGAATCTACGACACTGCCAATCGCCTGGTGGCGTCGGTGGATGCCAATGGCAACACCACCCGCTATGTGTTGGACGCCGCTGGCCGCACCGTATTCCAGATCGACCCGGCGGGCGCCGTGGTCGAAAGCCGTTACGACGCCGCGGGCCGCGTGGTGGCCACACTGGGCTATGCCACCCCGATCGTCATGCAGGACCTGGGTCAGCAGGCGTCCGACGCCCAGGTCCGCGCGCTGCTCAAGCCGCAAGCCGGCGATCAGGCCGAATACCGCTATTACGGCGCGGATGCCCGCCTGGCGATGACGGTGTCTGCAGTGGGCGCGGTGGTGAGTTACCGCTACGACGCCAGCGGCAACCTGGCGGAACGCACGGCCTATGCCAACCGGCTGCCCGCCGCCAGCATGGGGACCGCGGCCATGCCCGCGGCCCCGGCCGTGGACATGGCCTACGACCAGCGCCAGCGCACCGTGTACGACGCGCTGGGCCGCGCCGTGCTGCAGGTGGATGGCACTGGTGCCGCGGTGCGCCAGCGCTACGATGCCAATGGCAATGTCATCGAACGCATCGCCTACGCGACGCGGGTACCCGCCAACGTCGCCCTGACATCGGCTGCCATCGAGGCCGCCCTGGCCACGGCGGCGGATGCCGCGCGTGACTTGCTTACGGTCAATGCCTACGACGGGATTGGCCGCCTGACGCATGTGATGGACGGCCTGGGCGCCGTCACGGAAAACATCTACGACGCCGCCGGCAACCGGGTGCGCCAGATTCAGTACGCGACCCCGGTGGCGGCAGGTGGCGATCCGCGCAGTGTGCAGGGCAGCATGAAGGACCGCGCCAGCGACTGGGTCTATGACGGCATGGGCCGCCAGATTGCCAGCGTCGACCCCACCGGCGCGGTCACGCGCAGGGTGCTCGACGCCCAGGGCAACGCGATTCAGGTCATCAGCTATGCCGTCCGCCTGGGCGCCGGTGTGCCACGCACCGGTGAGGCCATTCTGGCGTCATTGCAGCCCGGCGCGCTGGACCGCGCCACCACCACCGCGTTCGATGCCGCTGGCCGCGCCGTGCTGGTCATCGATGCCGAAAGGGGCGTCCAGCGCAATACCTATGACGCCGCGGGCAACCTGCTGGAGTCCTACCGCTATTCCACGCCGTTGACCGGCGCCGATCTGGCGGGCGTGGCGCCGGCCAGCCTGACGCTGGCCGCGCTGAGCGCGCGCCTGCCGGCCGCCGACAGCCAGGGCCGCAGCACCCGCAGCGTATACGGAGCCAATGGCCTGCCGGTCTACAAGATCGATGCGGCCGGCTTTGTGACGCAATTGACCTACGACACTCGGGGCAATGTCACCAGCAGCCGGCGCTATGCCAATGGCGTGCTGCTGGGCAGCACGCCGTCCGCCTCGGACGTGGCCGCCGTGCTCAGCGCGGATAACGCGCGCGACCGGGTGGATACCTTCGTCTTCGACGCAGCCGGGCGCCTGCTGGGGTCAACGGATTCGCTGGGCAAATCCGAATCCTATGGCTACGACGGGGTGGGCAACAAGGTACGCTTCGTCAACAAGGCCGGCAATGAGTGGACCTACGAGTACGATGCCGCCGGCCGCCTGCTGGTCGAGCGCACGCCGCAGACCAGCGTGGTGGATACCAGTTGGTCTGGCGGCGGCGACCTGGTGGTGGGGGCCACCAAGTCGATTTCCATGGTGACGCGCAACGTCTATGACGGCCTGGGCAATCTGGTGTCGCGGACCGAGGCCGATGGCCAGCCCCAAGCCAAGACTACCCGCTACGTCTACGACGCCGCCGGCCGGCAGATCCGGACGATCTTCGCGCCTGTCAATGTCTATGACGCGGCAGCCGACAACCTCTTGACGAACGGCGCCTCAGGCGTGGCCGCGCGCAAGGAAGGCGCACCGATCTCGCTGACGTCGGACGTGCTTTACGACGCCTTCGGCAACGCCGTGGCCGGCCGCGACGTGGCCGGGGCCATCAGCTACAAGGTCTACGACAAGACCGGCGCCCTGAAGTATGAAGTCGACGCCGAAGGCTTTGTGACCGAGTACGAACGCAACGCCCAGGGCGACGTGACCCTGCGCCTGCGTTACGCCACCAAGACGACGCTGACCAGCCACGGTTATGCCGGCCTCACTGCCGAAGCCGTGTCCGCCGCCGTCAACGCCGCCGGCATCGACCACAGTGGCGACCGCGGCGTGGTGACGCAGTTCGACCGTCTGGGCCGCGCGGTCGAGACCAGCCAGTCGCAGATCTACGCCTACGATTCGTCGGCCGCGGCAGGCGCGCAGTACTTCACCAGCAACAAGCTCACCCGCACGGAATACGACGCCTTTGGCCAGGTGGCGGCGGTGCGCGAGCTGGTCAACCCGGTGTCCCAGGTGTGGGCCACCACCACCCAGTACTACGACCGCGTCGGCAACATGACGGCCCGCGTCGATGCCCTGGGCTATGTCACCACCATGTCGTACGACGGCCTGGGCAACAAGACGTCGGTGCGCGAATACGCCACCGCTACCAATGTCTGGAGCGCCACGGGCTACGGCCTGCCCGTGACCCATGCCAACGACCGCCTGACCACTTACGCCTTTGACGCGCTGGGCCGCAAGATCGCGGAAACCCGCGTCAATGTGGAATACAGCAACCAGTCCAATGGCACTGTGCAGCGCGGCGACCTGAAGACTACCTTCGGCTATGACGCCCTGGGCAACCAGACCTACGTCGCCAACCCCAATGGCGGCCGCACCTACAGCTACTACGATGCCCTGGGCCGCGTCACGGCCACCGCGGAGCCGATGCGCACCGATGCGTCCGGCAAGACCTACGCGCCGTTGACCACCTTCTATCGCGACGCGCTGGGCAACACCGTGCTGACGATCCAGCACGCCAATGGCGCATCCACGGTATTGGAATCCGGCTACACGGCTGGCGCCGCCAGCAGCCAGGACCGCTACAACTACGTCGGCTACGACAGCCGCGGCAACAAGATCCAGACCATTGATGCCAATGGCGCGCGTACCAACTATTCCTACAACGCCGCTGGCCTGATGGCCAAGCAGTGGCGCGGGGTGACGGGCAACGACGGCAGCGTCAAAACGTGGTTCCAGGCCTACGAATACGACAAGCTCGGCCACCAGACCCGGGTCATCGACCCGGCGTCCACCGCCGTCCTGAAAAACGGCATCCAGACCAGCTTCTCGTCGGCGTCCAAGGAATTCCGTCAGCGCGAGAAATACGTCGTGACCGGCGACAGCGCGATCAACCTGAACTGGTCATCGTTGATTGACGCCGGCGGCGGCCTGGTGCGCGTGCAGGTGTACTACAGCACCGTGAGCACGCTGTACAGCGAAACTACCCCTACCGAAAGCGGCGGGGGCGGCGAAGGCGGCGAGGGCGGGGTGTCCACCGGCGGCACCACCGTCACCTATGGGTCGGCCAGTGTGGCCACCAGCCGCACGGTCGACTTCGGTGCTGCCTCGGCGGCATCGGGCGTGTCCATCCGCTGGAACGACTACCGTGCCCGTCAGGGCGGCATTGCCGAGCTGAGCTACATCCGCATCTGGCAGCAGGACGCCGCGGGCAACTGGATCAGCAAGTGGGAAGGCAGCAATGCCCAGGCCAACGGCTCGGGCATTTTTGACGTGTCGCAACAGGAAGCCGGCTGGTCCGATACCGTCACGGAATACAACGCGTTCGGCGAGATGGTGCGCCGCGGCGTCAACGGCGGCCGCCAGGAATACTACCAATACGACAACGCCGGCAACGTGGTTCGCAGCAACGGCAAGGATGGCAAGGACCAGATTACCCTGTACAACCTGCAGGGCAACGCTACCGCCAACCTGACCAGCGGCGGCGCGGGCGGCGGCAACGTCAACGTCGCTGCGATCGGCTCGATCCAGCAGGCGGCCAACATGGGCAACCTGCGGCGCGAAGATACCGTCTACAACCTGCTGGGCAACGCGGTCAAGACACTGGCGCCCGAGCGCTCGGTGTACGAAGGCGGCGTTTCCGTCAGCCGCGACTTCACGGGTGCGGCGATCACCTCGTCCGCCACCCTGTATTACATCCCCAAGCCCGAGACCGGCGGCGGCTCGGAAATCGGCGAGGGCGGCAATGAAGGCGGCAATGGCCCGGTGGACCCAGGCACGCCGGCCTGGCGCGGCACCAACAGCGTGCAACTGAGCTGGACGAGCCTGGCTAACCTGGGCGACGGTGACGTGCGCGTGGTGATGACCTACCAGAGCGCCGGCGGCACGCGCCGCAGCATCACCCAGAGCTTCGCCGCGGCCTCGGCCACATCGGGCGTCCTGATGAGCTGGGACGGCACCGCCAGCAACACCACCGACGGCGGCGTCAGCCGCGTGGTGGCCATGGTGGTCTACAAGAAAGACACCAACGGCACCTGGCAGGCGGTGATCAACCAGCAGGGCACCTTTGGCAATACCGGCAACTTCATCGACATCGCCGCACCCGTCGATCCGGGCCTGAAGGTCAGGTTGGAGATCCGCGTGCCCAACGGCGGCTGGAGCGAAGTCGGCCTGGTCAACTACGGCAATTCGCTGCGGTACGACGCCGAAGGCCTGGCCGTCGGCAACTATGAATACCGCGTGTCGCAGATTGGCCGCGACGGCGTCGTCAAGGTGACCGGCAACGGCACCCTGTCGCTGACCGCGCCCAGCCTGGCGTCCATCGGCAGCGCCATGGGCTTCGGGGCCGTCGGCAACGACGTTTTCAGCTGGCCGTCGTTTGGGGCGGGCGTGGATGCGCAGTTCCGCTACCGCGTGCCGGGCGGCGGCTGGGTGCAACTGCCGGTCTCGGCGCGCGCATCGGGCCACGATGGCGTGGACTGGGTCAACATGGGCGCCGGCCGCTTCGAATACGAACTGCTGCTGATCGACCGCAGCTCGGGCGCGGCCTATGCCCACGCCACGGGCTTCATCGACAAATCGGCCGCGGTGCCCGACCGCTGGGTGCCGCAAGTGGGCTATCCGCCCATCACCCAGGCCCTGACGCTGGATTCCAGCAACACCGGCATCTCGTGGACCACCATCGGCGACTGGCGCGAACTGGAAGGCACCGCCACGCTGAAATACCGCATTCAAGGCAGCAACGGCGGCTGGTCGTCGGTCGTGATGAACAAAGTTCCGAGCACCGTGCCGTTCGCCCCTGTGGGCACCGGCGGAGGCGTCAGCGAGGGCGGGGAAGGCGGCGAGAATGGCACCGGCTTCATGACCTACTGGGTCAAGCTGGGCACGCTGCCCGCCGGCACCTACGAGTTCGACCTGGTCTACACCCGGCCGGGCTCCGGCGAACCCTACAAGCACCGCATCGGCGTCATTGCGCAGGGCGCGACCACGCCGGGCTACTACTACACCCGCTATTACAACGTCACCGTTCCCTATCAGGTATGGGTCCCGCCCGTGCCCGGCACGGGGGAAGGTGGCGAGGGCGGCGAAAGCGGCGGCACCCCCGGCTACTGGAAAACTGAATACCGCACCGAAACCCGTTCCGAGCAGGTCTGGGTCGCGGCGGTCACCCCCCGCCCCGGCATGTCGCAGACCACCGCCACCTACGTGCCCGGCTATACGGTGCCGGGGCGTCCCCCCGCGTATTCACTGTCCAGCACCACCGCATCCAACCCCAACCCGATCAGTACTACCGTGTCGGGCTACCTGGGCGTCGCGGCATCGTGGACGCCCGTGGGCGCCAACGGCGGTGTGCAGTCCAGCCGTCCCACCGTCGAACGCACCTACGACCGATGGGGCAACGTCGCCACGGTCACAGACCCGCGTTCGCCATATTGGATCACGCGCTACACCTACAACGCCAACAACCAGATCACGTCCGAAGTGCGTCCTTCGGCCGATGGCGTGGCCGGCGCTGGTCCCGCCACGACGCTGTACTACGACGCCCTGGGCAACAACGTCGCCACGCGTGACGGCAACGGCAACGTCAACGGCATCCAGTACGATGCTGGCGGCAACCGTATCGCTGAACTGCATGCCGACGGCGGCGTCTACCGCTACGGCTACAACGCCTTCGGAGAAAAGACCACCTGGGTCGATGCGCTGGGCAACACCACCAGCTACACCTACGACAAGCTCAGCCGGCTGGTGCTGACGTCCAACGCGGCCGTCACCAGCTACGTCATGAGCAACGGCACGACGCTGGCGGTTACCGGCACCAAGACCGTCACCGAGAGCGTGCGCTACGACGAACTGGGCAACAAGCTCAGCTCGACCAACGGCGCGGGCGACACGGTGTACTTCCGCTACGACCTGCGCGGCAATGTCACCGGCGTGCGCAAACCGGGCATGTCCACGGAGCTGCGCACCGCCTACGACGCGCGCGGCAACAAGACCTTCGAGGCCGACGGCAACGGCAACGCCTCGACCTGGGCGTACGACTACTTCGGCCGCCTGGTCGCGCACACCGACATCGGCGGCGCCAAGTACTTCTACAGCTACGACAACGCGCGCCAGCTGCTGCAGCAGACCAACACGCGCGGCCAGAACCTGAACTACACCTACGACGCCACGGGCCAGGTCACGCGCATCTATGACGCCAGCCTGGGCAAGATCACCGACTTCTCGTACGACCACGCGGGCAACAAGGTGCGCGAGCGCACGAGCCAGGGCGGGGTGGTGTACCAGAGCAACATCATGGCCTACGATGCGCTGGGCCGCCTGCGAGAGGTGTCCGACGGCTACCTGCGCCAGAGCATCGACTACGACGCCAACGGCAACCGCAAGCGGGTGCAGACGCAGTACACGGACGCATCCGACACGTGGCGCAACCGGGACTATTGGTACGGCTACGACGCGATGAACCGCCAGACCACGGTCGAGGCGGTCAACGCCAACCTGGAGATCAACGCGGCCCAGGGCCACAAGCTGACGTACGACGCCAACGGCAACCGCCTCTCGGACACGTATTGGGACAAGGTCCTCTATGCCGACGGCGGCACGGCGGCCGGCTTCACCACGGAGCGGTACACGTACGACGCGATCAACCGCCTGACCACGCTGCGGCGCGACGGGCTGCTGCTGGACGCGCGCTACTACGACGGGGCCGACCGCGTGGTGCTCAGCGGCATCGACGGGTCGCTGGGCAAGGCGTTCTTTGACCGGTCGGGGCTGGCGGGCGAGCAGCGGCGCAACGTCTACGACGGCGCCGGGCGGCTGTATTCGGCGCGGGTGGTCAAGATGACCGATGCGGGCCTGTCGGGCGGCTACGCCACGACGTATTCCGGCTACGACCAGGCGGGCAACGTCACGCAGTACTCGACGGCGGTGTATGACGGCTCGCCCTACACCAACACGTACACCTACACCCACGAGCGCTACGAGGGCTACCGGGAGAAGACGCTGTCGGGCACCAGCACCGCGCTGGACCCGGGCCAGACGACGTACCAGTACGACGTCAACGGCAACCTGATCGGCGTGGTCGATAGCAAGGACAGCAGCAAGAACCAGACGCTGGTCAATGATGCCAACGGCAAGATTTTGCAGCGCGTGCAGAACGGGCAGACGATCCGGTCGCTGGTGGTGAACGGGGAGTTGATGGGGACGACCGGACCGGCGGCGGGGGCGGATGATTTCTCGCCGAGCTTCCGACCGATTGACGGGGGCAATCCTTCGGCCAGTCCGGGGTCGTATCGGATACAGGCGGGCGATACGCTGCAAAGCATCGCGCAGCAGGCGTATGGGGATAGCCGGTTGTGGTATCTGGTGGCCGAAGCCAATGGCCTGGCCAGTGACCGCGATCTGCGGGTGGGGGCCACGGTCACGATACCGAACCGGGTGTCGGGGAACCATAACGACTACAAGTCGTTCAAGCCGTATGACCCGGGCAAGTTGATTGGGGATACGCAGCCGACGATGCCGGTGCCGCAGGCGGATAGTGGCGGAGGAGGTGGTGGCTGCGGCGGGATCGGGAAGATCTTTGTTGCGGTGGTGGCAGTGGTGGCGACAGTGTTTACGGCAGGGGCGTTGATGCCTCTGGCCGTGGGGGCACTTGGCGTTGTCGGTGGTGCCATGGCGGCCACAGCGATAGGCGGCATTGTCGGCAGCGTTGTCAGTCAAGGCGTTGGCATGGCACTGGGTGTCCAGAGCAAATTCAACTGGGGCGCTGTCGCCATGGCTGGTGTTGCGGGTGCTGTCTCAGGTGGCGTGACCGGCTTCCTCAACCCGAGCGCGATTAGTTCCGCGGCGGGTATGGGAAGTGCGGGCTCGGCCACTACGGGGGCAGCGGTGCAGTCTGGCTACTCCACGTCCGCCATGGTCGCAGCCGCTGGTAGAGCCGTAGTCAGTTCCACAATCACGCAAGGCATTGCTGTTGCGACTGGCTTGCAATCCAAGTTCAGTTGGAGCGGGGTGGCGCTGGCTGGCGTGGGGGCTGGCGTGGGCTCCGCGGTAGGCCAGACCGTGTTCCAGGATTGGGAAGGAATGAGCGGTCGAGTCGCTCGGGGTTTTGCGGCGGGCGCGGCTGGTGGCATTACGACGAACGTCTTATCGGGAGGGAAGGCGAACTATTTGCAGGTCGCTGTTGACGCATTTGGGAACGCGTTGGGGAACTCGGTTGGCGACGCGGCAGTGCGAGCGTGGAATGACGGGCCTTCATCTGTTGGCAAGGTCATTGGCACTACCGATGGGTTTACGGTTGCTGGCACTGGGAAAAACTGGGATAGCGGTTACACCGGGGGGGAAGATTTTGCCGCAGATGTACGTTGGCGTCGCGAATTGCTAGGCGCCGGAATTGCAACGGACGGCGTGGGGATGATTTCAGATGGCGTGGCAACGATGGATTGGAATATCATCGATCCCCGTGGGGTGCTGTCTAGCGTGCAGAAGGGAGCTTCTCTGCGCTATCCCAGGGATACGGCAAGTAGTGTTCGAGATCAGCTGGATGGCTCAATGCGTGATTTGGCGGACCCGAGATTCGCAAATGTGCTGCGTGAAGAGTACATCTTGACCCGAGATCAAGCCGCCAGCGTAGCTTCGGTTGAGCAGCAGTACTCAAAAGTGAGGTGGGGAAGCGAAGACTATCGTCGTGATTTGACAGCTTTCTCCAAGGCATTGGGGGCGTTGGATGATGATATTGTTCGACTCCATGCGCTGACCAATATTGCCCAAACCTCGAATCCTGGCTATCAAATAGATGGTCAAGTCAGTATTGGAAGGATGCCGGTGTTGTGGGCGCGAGACCTAAACCTCCTGGGCTTCCCAAGTAAAGTGTGGGGTGGCTGGAGCGCACTACTTAATCAGGGAGCCGAAGCAATCGGTGCTGATGGGACGAAGTATTTTGTGAATGGAAATTCACATCAATACGTTAGGGAAGAAGAGGTTGCTCTAGATATTGCCGCCGTTGGTATGACTCCGACGCGATCAGCCGGAGGCTCTGCAGTTCTGCGTAGCGGTTTGGTATTTGGGGTGAAGGCTACAGAACGCTATGGTGCGACTTTGGCTGCTGCGGAACGGGCGAGTTTACAGCACAACCCATCGAACGAATTGGTGTCGGTGATATCGCGCGAAAGCGGGAATTTGGTGATCCAGCAAAAGCTGGGGGAAACTGGAGGTAGGTTGTCCGACGATGTTTTGCAATTGCTGAAGGGTAATACCATGACGCATAATCATCCGTCAGGCGGTCCGTTGGGATACGACGACCTTACTACGGCAATTAGATTTGGGGCGGCAGAAGTTCGTGCGGTGTCTCCAGAAATGACTCACGTTGCCGATTTGTCCCGACTGTCTCTAGATGCTAGAAATAATGCTGGTAATGTATTAAGTAATATTGCAAAAGAGCACTCTGATGCTTTTAAAATCGCTCATCCGGACTATAAATCGTACGCATTGGATTATAGGACATCGCTATCTGAAAAGGTTCTTGATAGTATATTTAAACAATTCTCTGGAAAATTTCCAGATCAAGTTAGATTTTTTAATGTTCCTACCGTTAAAAAATAGATTATTAAAATGACTGATGCTAATGTTCTGGAAGTGTTGTTTGAAAAAATGGTGCTGGAGGCTGAGGAATTGCTGACACCAGCTGAGAAGGTAATTTTGAGAACGAGTGAAAAGCATGATGCATTGGCACAGCTTTCTTGGCGTGCTGGTCACGTATTTTTGAGTACGTTAGGGCTAAGAGATGCTGATGGGGTCGAAAAATGGAAAGCGATTGAGGACTATGCCAATCAGGGGATACTTATTCCCTTTAATGCTGAAGGGGCGGCGGGAGCTCTGCTCGGCTATTTCTGGGATAAGTTTAACAAGATGGCATAGTATTTTTTTTATTTTTCATGATTTTGTTTGTCAGAGTATGTTTGATGTGAAAAAAGAAAAGCCCCGGCCGCGTATTGCATATTGCTGCTGGGGCTTCTTCTTTGCTTGTGAGAGATGGATGGCCTTAGCTTTACTCACGCGATTTTTAATTCAACGCGTAATTAACGTGTCAGGCTACGTTTAGTTTGACAGCATGTGGTAATCCCCGGCCAAAAAATGCGGTCGGGGTTTTGTTATTTGCTGAGGTTCGGTCGAGTCAAGCCTGTTATTTAATCTGGTCATGATTTTTTCCTTGCGTGTCCATTGCGCGATTCCGCCTGCGAGAAGTGTCCGACGGCTACCTGCTCCAGAGCATCGACTACGACGCCAACGGCAACCGCCTCTCGGACACGTATTGGGACAAGGTCCTCTATGCCGACGGCGGCACGGCGGCCGGCTTCACCACGGAGCGGTACACGTACGACGCGATCAACCGCCTGACCACGCTGCGGCGCGACGGGCTGCTGCTGGACGCGCGCTACTACGACGGGGCCGACCGCGTGGTGCTCAGCGGCATCGACGGTTCATTGGGCAAGGCGTTCTTTGACCGGTCGGGGCTGGCGGGTGAGCAGCGGCGCAACGTCTACGACGGCGCCGGACGGCTGTATTCGGCGCGGGTGGTCAAGATGACCGATGCGGGCCTGTCGGGCGGCTACGCCACGACGTATTCCGGCTATGACCAGGCGGGCAACGTCACGCAGTACTCGACGGCGGTGTATGACGGCTCGCCCTACACGAACACGTACACCTACACCCATGAGCGCTACGAGGGCTACCGGGAGGATATTTAACGTGTCAGACTGCCTTTAATGTAAAAAGAAGAAGCCTCGGTCGCATATTGCTGCTGGGGCTTTTGTTTTCTTGTGGGAAACGAATGGCTTTAGCCACCCGGCTTCTAAACGTAGTCTGACACATTAAATTCACCGCGATCTGCGGGTGGGGGCCACGGTCACGATACCGAACCGGGTGTCGGGGAACCATAACGACTACAAGTCGTTCAAGCCGTATGACCCGGGCAAGTTGATTGGAGATACGCAGCCGACGATGCCGGTGCCGAAGCCGGATAGCGGTGGCGGTGGTGGCTGCGGCGGGATCGGGATGATCATCGTTGCGGTGGTGGCGGTGGTGGCAACGGTGTTGACGGCGGGGGCGTTGGCGGCACCTGCCGGTGCGACGCTGGGCACAATGATGTCCGTCGGCGCGACCACGCTGGTTGGCGCTGGCACCATTACAGGAATCAGTGCTGTTGGCATAGGCCTTGCAGCTGGGGCCGTGGGCAGTATTGTGAGCCAAGGTGTCGGCATGGCGATTGGCGCGCAATCCAAGTTCTCGTGGAAGGGAGTCGCAACGAGCGCGCTGGGCGCCGGAGTTACGGCGGGGGTGGGGTCAGCAGTCAATGGAGCCAATATCCTGACTGCTGCGGGAGGCGGCACAGCGACAGGCCTTAGTACTGGCTCGGCCGCAATGGATCTGGCTTTGCGTGCGACGGTGAGTTCGACTGTTAGCCAAGGTCTGGCAATGGCGACAGGGCTGCAATCGAAGTTCAGTTGGACGAACGTCGCGGCGGCTGGCATTGGCGCTGGTGTGGGCTCTGCGGTTGGCTCCCAACTATTCCCCAATGCGACGAATTTTGGTGAGCGCCTGGCTCGCGGATTCGTGTCCGGCGCTGTGGGCGGGGTGGCAGCTTCGGTGCTGTCAGGGGGCAAGGCGAACTACGTGCAGATTGCAGTTGACGCGTTTGGGAATGCGTTGGGGAATTCAGTGGTTGATGAGATGAGCTTGTCCGGATCAAGCCAATCTCAGTCTTCTTCCACGAACTCTGTTTCAGATGAGCGCACGCGGGACATCTTCCGCCAACAGACCATGGGAGACATTCAGCGGCTGGCCGCCCAGGAAGGTGGGCGAGGATGGGGGCAGAGTCCAGTTTCTCTGGACGAGACGGCGTTCAATGACATCGGATCTTTGAGGGAGCTTGGGCGTGGACCGAGGGGAGAGATCTACTGGAACAATGACGTTACGTCTTATCCCGTCGCGGATAGGAGGATGATCTCCGCAGTGCCACTGGCCGCTCTGTTGCCCGAAAGGCCGGCAGACAGCATACGAGAGATTGGTCCGGGGGAAGGGTTCTTCACATTCAACCAGTTTGGACGCTTCCTCTCCAGCGCAGGTACGACCGCCAAGGCCCTTCCCGGCGCGTTCTTACACTCGGCGCAACAAGTCGGCTATGCGTCGGCAGACGTCACGGGCTACGCTGTGGGCCAGTTGCACGAGTGGGCCGGTGACTCCAGCTATCGAGTCAGGCCCCAGAGCAACTTTTTCATGCAGGTGCAAGAGGAGGGCCTGGGCCTGACCGCTGCAAAGTACGGTCTCGAGATGGTAGACGGTATGGTTGCACGTCCGCTGCGGGCCATTGTGAATAGAAACCCAGAGCAGATGGGCGAAATCGCTGCGGAATTGGCTTTGGGCGGCGTGGCAGGAAAGCTTGTGAAGGGCGGCGCTGGTATGGCCGGGGATGCGATTGTGGGAGGCGGGTGCTGGGTGGGCGATGCGTTTGCGAATCGCGTCGAGGGCACTCTTAGTCGGCAGGGGGGGGCACCGAATTTGTTGCCTAGTGATTCGAAGTTCGTTCATGGCGGTGATAAAGTTCCACCATCGGTAGACCTGACTGCTCAGGCTGGAGGACTTGGCGGCATACGTTTTCCTCGTACTGAGGGCCTCGGCACACATGCAAGCATGGCTGAGTTGCGCGCTTCAGGCGCATTGCCTGGTTTGGACGGCGTAATCATTACTGATAGAACTGTTAGATTCGGCGACGTATTTGAGCTAGGAACGCTTGGCGGCAGGACGGTGGAGTTTTCGTTGGTTGTCGAGCGGATTGATGGTCAACTTGTTAAGAAACTTTATAGCGGTGATGCCTGGGCAAGCCCGGTTCCGCGTGATTCCCGGCTTATCGGGCATGTTCATCCAAATGAAAATTCTTTCCAGCGTTGGGCATCCGGCGAAGATATGGAGGTGGTGAATGCTCGCTACTTTAGAGCGCTGGAAAGCAACCCGAATGCTGTCGCTCTGCCCTCTCGTATTTTCTGGGGCGCGGGAGATGCGGATAATACTGTTTTTTATCCCGGATTTGGTAAAGATCCTCTGCTAGGAAAAAGGTGATTGATATGGACGACAAAAGGCTTGAAGCTATGGCTGATGAATATTTGTTTGGGAGTGGCCTAGTGTTATCCAATTTTTATATCGAAAAAACTCCTGTCAGCGAGGTTCTTTGTTTTATAAATGATAAAGGTAGGCATTTTGATCTGCCGATTAGCGATCCTGTTTTGGCTGGTGCTGTGAAGGGGAGATTGAGGGAGCTTGGCGTTAAAGTGGTAATCCACGATTAGGTAGTCAGTTGCGAAATTAAAGTTTCAGGCTTATTTTGACGCGACAGAAAATTAACGAAATTTAAGATGCTGTATTTCCCGCGCCAAGCATTTAGAAATAATCAAGACGGTATGGTGAGCGTGCTTTGAGTGCACCGAAGAATTAATTTAACGTGTCAGAATGCATTTGATTTGATAGAAATTAGGAAATCCCCGGCCGCAAAAAAATGCGGTCGGGGTTTTTGTTATTTGCTGAGGTTCGATTGGGTCATGCCAGTTATTTAATCTGGTCATGATTTTTTTCTTGCGCGGCCACTGCACGATTCCGCCTGCAAGAAGTGTCCGACGGCTACCTGCGCCAGAACATCGACTACGACGCCAACGGCAACCGCAAGCGGGTGCGGACGCAGTACACCGATGCGTCGGACACCTGGCGCAACCGGGAATACTGGTACGGCTACGACGCGATGAACCGCCAGACCACGGTCGAGGCGGTCAACGCCAACCTGGAGATCAACGCGGCCCAGGGCCACAAGCTGACGTACGACGCCAACGGCAACCGCCTCTCGGACACGTATTGGGACAAGGTCCTCTATGCCGACGGCGGCACGGCGGCCGGCTTCACCACGGAGCGGTACACGTACGACGCGATCAACCGCCTGACCACGCTGCGGCGCGACGGGCTGCTGCTGGACGCGCGCTACTACGACGGGGCCGACCGCGTGGTGCTCAGCGGCATCGACGG
>NZ_LZZT01000030.1 GCF_014170305.1 Achromobacter sp. UMC71 | reverse complement strand
TCCCCACCCTGGACGACGGCGCCCCCAAGCCCCCCGCCGCCTGGCTGGAACACCTGGAAGACACGCTGGTGCTGCACCTGCTGTACAACCAGCCGAACACGTGGCAACGCGAGGCAGGCCAGACCCCCGCCCAACCCCGCCGCTTGGCGCAAGCCGAGTCGTACATGAAACGGCATCTGTCTGCCCCACTGACACTGACAGAGATAGCCAAAGGCGCAGGTGCCAGCGCCAGCGCGCTGACACGGCTGTTCCAGGAACACCGTGGGACGACACCCATGCACGCCTTGAGAACACTGCGGCTGGACGCAGCAAGAGAACGCCTGTTGGAAGGCTCCTGTACCAGCGTGACGGAAGTGGCCATCTCCGTCGGCATCAGCCACCTGGGCAGATTCTCGGAGTACTACCGGGAACGTTTCGGGGAACTGCCGAGAGATACGTTTCAACATCGAAGCTGAACGTCTCCTTGGCGTCTATTGTTCTTCGTAGATCGCTTGTCGGGCAGGGCTTTGTGCGTCGGTCAGTACTTCGTAGGTCGCCCCTTGCGGCTACGTGTGTCTGGGTTTGTGGCGCTGCTAGACCTGTGGTCAGGGAATGGAATCTACGGGGTCGCCAAGCCGCGGCCGCGCGGGCGGCCACGTTTGGCATTGGTGTTGTTGACTGTGCGGCGGATGCGCTTCGCGCGGGTGGAGAGTTGTTTGCTATTGGTCCGCACGTCGTGGGGGTCGGGCGGTGATGGGCGGCCTCGATTGGCTGGATTTTCATCGGAGTGCCGCTGCGGCAGGCTGCTGACCTATTGCCCTCAGCGGTCTTCTGATCTATTGCCGTCACACGCTAGAAAACAGCATCATCACCAACACGCGAGAGCGACATCGGCGCCCGCAAGACGCCGCGTAAGCTTCGTAAGGCCGCCAGCGCGGCCGGCACGAAGCGGGCACCGCACCCTCCTCCACCCCCACTCTGATCGTGGCCAATATGCCAAGCACACCGACCGCCCCAGCGTCCGCCGCTAAGCCTCATCGACACCGCCACGCGCGACTTAAGAACCCATCCCGCAACGAGCAACAACAACCTACCCCGGAACCACAGCAGTAACCTCGATCTCGACTTTCGCCCGGTCCTCAACCAGATCCGCCACTTCCACCGCCGTCATAGCAGGAAAATGCCGCCCGATCAGCTCCCGATAGTGCTTCCCGATCTCCGGATAAGCCGCCACATAAGCATCCTTGTCGGTCACATACCAAGTCATCCGCACAATATGCTCAGGCTTAGCGCCACCCTCGGCCAAAATCGCGACGATATTGGCCAACGTCTGCCGGACCTGATCGGCCAGATCATCCGACTCGAACTGCTGCTGCCCGTTCCAGCCGACCTGCCCCCCCACGAACACCAGCTTGCTCCCCACCGTCATCTCGGTCAGGATCCCATTCGAATAGCCCCGCGGCGCCATCCAATCCGGCGGTTGCAGAATCTTCATAACGTCTCATCCTATTATCAAAAAAACAAAACGCGCGGACTCAGTCCGCGGCGACCTGATAAGCCAGCATCCGTTCACGCAAATCGTCCGGCAACGGCATCGACTTCATCGTCCGCAGATCCACCGTCACGATCGTCAGCGTCGCCGACAGCCGCAGTTGGCCGTCCGGTCCCTCGAAACGCACCAGCGCCTTGAACGACGCGCCGCCGATCCGCTGCACCTGCAGCGTCTGGCGCAGTTGCTCGTGCCAGCGGCTGGGCGCGCTGAAATCGCACGTCACCGACGCCATCGGCGTGCCGATATGACGATCCACGTGCAGCGCGTGGAACGGCAAGCCCATGCCCTTGTCGAACCACTCTTCGACAAAGTCATTGATCATCTCGAAATAGCGAGGATAGAAAACGATGCCCGCCGGATCGCAATGACGGAAGCGGACTTCGACCTGGCTGATGAAAGGGGCTGCCATGAGATTTCCTTATTGCCGGTTCACGCCATCTTGCGCAGCGCAAAGCGCTGCAGCTTGCCCGTTTCGGTGCGCGGCAGCGCCGAAACGAATTCGATGGCGCGGGGATACTTGTAGGGTGCGATGCTGGCCTTGACGAACTGCTGCAACGCCGCGACCATCGCGTCGCCGGGCTCGAAGCCCGGCTTGAGCACCACGAACGCCTTGACCAGCTGGCCGCGCTCTTCGTCGGCCGCGCCCACCACCCCGCACTCGGCCACGGCCTCGTGGCGCAGCAGCGCGTCCTCGACCTCGGGGCCGGCGATGTTGTAGCCGGCGGACACGATCATGTCGTCGTTGCGGGCCTGGTAGAACAGATAGCCGTCATCGTCCTGCAGGAACGTATCGCCCGGCAGGTTCCAGCCCTTTTGCACAAAGCGGCGCTGGCGCTCGTCGGCCAGGTAGCGGCAGCCGGTGGGGCCCTTGATCGCCAGGCGGCCGACCGTGCCATTGGGCACCGGGTTCATGTCGTCATCCACGATCTGCGCGATATAGCCCGGCACCACACGACCGATGGCGCCGCGGCGCACCGACTCGGGCGGGCTGGAGACGAACACGTGGATCATTTCCGTGCCGCCGATGCCGTCGATCATCTCGATGCCGCTCGCTTGCTTCCAGAGCTGGCGAGTGGCGTCGGGCAGCGCCTCGCCGGCCGATACGCTCTTTTTCAACGACGACAAGTCGAACTTGCCGACCAGCGCCGACATCTGGCGGTAGAACGTGGGCGCGGTGAAGACGATAGTGGCGCGGAAGTCCTGGATCAGCTGCAGCAGGCTTTCCGGCGTCAGGCGTTCGGCCAGCACGGTGCTGGCGCCCACGCGCAGCGGGAAACACAGCAGGCCGCCCAGGCCAAAGGTGAAGGCCAGCGGCGGCGTGCCGCAGAAGATGTCGTCCGGACCCGGCTTGATGACGTGCTTGGGGAACAGGTCGCACATCGCCAGCACGTCGCGGTGAAAGTGCATGCAGCCCTTGGGCGCGCCGGTGGTGCCGCTGGTGAAGGCGATCAGGCACACGTCGTCGGCGGCGGTATCGCAGGCGGCAAAGTCATCCGGCTTGGCCGCGGCCAGCGCGTCCAGCGCGTCGGGCGCGGTGTCGTTGAAATACATGATCTGCGCCAGCTCGGCGCAGTGGTGCTCATGGCCGGGCTGGGCGCAGAACTGCGCCTCGTCCTTCAGGCGCGCGTCGCACAGCACCGCCTGGATCTGCGCCTTTTCGATGATCTGCTTGAGCTCTTTGGCGCGCAGCAGCGGCATGGTCGGCACCGTCACGAGGCCGGCCTTGATAGCGGCCAGCCAGGCGGCGGCCATCATCGGGTTGTTCGGGCCGCGCAGCAACAGGCGGTTGCCCGGCACCAGCTTCATGTCCTCGGCCAGCACCCGGGCGATGCGGTTGGTCAGCGCGGCCAGCTCGCGATAGGTCATGGTGGCCTGCTTGCCGTCCTGCGGCCAGCGCAGCGCGATGCGCTCGCCGTGGCCGCGTTCGACCATGGCGTCCACCAGCTCCACGGCGCAATTGAAGCGCTTGGGATAGGCCACGTCGGGGCCGTCCAGCAGGAACTCGGGCCATTGTTCGCCCGGGGGCAGATTGTCCCGGGCAAAGGTGTCGATGTGGGCGGATACTTCCATGAAATTCCCCTTGCTGCTGCGGTGTGGTTGACTGTGCTGAACGCGAAAGGCTCGATGGCCCCTTTACGCTTTCAACAGTTCGCGGGCGATGATCAACTTCTGCACTTCGGTGGCGCCTTCGTAGATACGCAGCGCTCTGATTTCCCTGTAAAGCTTCTCCACCGGCATCCCCGACACCACGCCCGCGCCGCCGAACATCTGCAGCGCGCGGTCGATCACGGTCTGCGCCGATTCCGTGGCCGTCATCTTGGCCATGGCCGCTTCGCGCGTGGTGCGTACTTTCTGCACATCGCGCATCCAGGCGGCGCGATAGGTCAACAGCGCCGAGGCGTCGATGGCGGTGGCCATGTCGCCCAGCGCGGCCTGGGTCAGTTGCAGGTCGGCCAGGGTCTGGCCGAACATGCGGCGCGACTTCGAGCGCGCCAGGCCTTCATCCAGCGCCCGGCGGGCAAAGCCCAGCGCGGCGGCGGCCACCGAGGCGCGGAAGATGTCCAGCGTCATCATGGCCAGCTTGAAGCCCTGCCCCGCGTCGCCCAGCCGGTGCGAGACCGGGATGCGGCAGTTGTCGAACGTGATGGTGGCCAGCGGGTGCGGCGCGATCAGCTCGATGCGCTCCGAGACCTCGAAGCCCGGGGTGTCGGCATCCACCACGAAGGCGCTGATGCCGCGTGCGCCCGGCGCCTCGCCGGTGCGGGCGAAGACGCAGTAGAAGTCGGCGATGCCGCCGTTGGAAATCCAGGTCTTGGCGCCGTTCAGCACATAGGCGTCGCCATCCAGGCGGGCCTCGCAGGCCAGCGCGGCCACGTCGGAACCGGCATCGGGTTCGGACAGGGCAAAGGCGGCGATGGCCTCGCCGCGAGCCACGCGCGGCAGGTAGCGCTGGCGCAATTCGTCAGAACCCATCAGCGAAATCGCGCCGCTACCCAGGCCTTGCATGGCGAAGGCGAAGTCGGCCAGGCCTTCGTGGCGCGCCAAGGTTTCACGCAGGATGCAGACCGCGCGCGAATCGACCTCCGGCAGCGCTCCGCCCCAGGCTCCGCCCGGGCCGCCCGCCACCGCGTAGCGCAGCCAACCGGCCTGGCCCAGGGCCTTGACCAGCTTCTTGCAGGCGGCATCGGCGTCATGGTGGTCCACGTCGTCCAAGGCGCTTTCGCACCAGGCATCGACCTTATGCGCCAATTGGCGATGGGTTTCGTCAAAAAAAGGCCAGTCCAGCCAGCTTGCGTCGCGCATGGTCAGTTCCCCTCGAACACCGGCTTTTGCTTGGCCACGAAGGCCTCGTAGGCACGATGGAAATCGCGCGTCTGCATGCAGATGGCCTGGGCTTCGGCTTCGGCTTCGATCGCCTCGTCCACGCCCATGTTCCATTCCTGGTGCAGCAGCTTCTTGGTCACGCCATGGGCAAAGGTGGGGCCCGCGGCCAGCTGCGCCGCCAGCTTGGCGGCCGCTTCCATAAGTTCGCCGGACTCATGCAGCGCGTTGAAGAAGCCCCAGCTGGCGCCCTCTTCGGCGGTCATGGCGCGGCCGGTGTACAGCAGTTCGGACGCACGGCCCTGGCCGATCATGCGCGGCAGCAGTGTGCAGGCGCCCATGTCGGCGCCCGCCAGCCCCACCCGCGTGAACAGGAAGGCGGTGCGCGCGGCCGGCGTGCCCAGGCGCATGTCGGAAGCCAGCGCCACCATCGCGCCCGCGCCGGCGCAGATGCCGTCCACGGCGGCCACGATGGGTTGCGGGCAGGCGCGCATGGCCTTGACCAGGTCGCCGGTCATGCGGGTGAAGTCCAGCAGTTCGGGCATGCTCATCTTGGTGAGCGGCCCGATGATCTCGTGCACGTCGCCGCCCGAGCAGAAATTGCCGCCGGCGCCGGTCACCACCACCACCTTGATGTCGGTCGCGTACACCAGCGCGCGGAACAAGTCGCGCAGCTCGGCGTAGGAATCGAAGGTCAGCGGATTCTTGCGCTCGGGGCGGTTGAGCGTGATGGTGCCGGTCTTGCCGTCGGCCGACACCTGCCACAGGAACGTCCTGGCCTGATAACCGGCCAGCGGACGCTTGTGGTGCTTCATGGTGTGCTCTTCGGGCTGCGTGCTCATGGTGTCTCCGTTCGTGATTGCTGCAATGGGGCGCCGGCTCAGCCGGTCATCACTTCACCGCCGTCCACGGCGATGGCCTGGCCGTTGATCGACGCCGAGGCCGGCAAGGCCAGCCAGGCGACCGTCTCGGCCACTTCCTCGGGCTGCACCAGGCGGCCCTGCGGGTTGCGCTCGGCCAGCTTGGCCCGGGCGGCTTGCGGCGTCATGCCGGTCTTGTCGACGATATTGGCCACGGCGCCACGCACGATGTCGGTTTCGGTGTAACCGGGGCAGACGGCGTTGATGGTGACGCCCTTCTGGGCGGTTTCCAGCGCCAGCGAGCGGGTCAGGCCGATCACGCCGTGCTTGGCCGCGCAGTAGGCGCTGACGTAGGCATAGCCGATCAGGCCGGCGGTGCTGGCCACGTTGATCACGCGGCCCCACTTGGCGGCCAGCATGCCGGGCAGCGCGGCCTGGATGCAGTGGAAGGTGCCGGTCAGGTTGACGGCCAGCATCGACTGCCACAGTGCGGCGTCGGTGCGGTCAAAGCGCTGGCTGACGGCCTGACCGGCGTTGTTGACCAGCACCAGCACCGGGCCCAGTTCGGCTTCGGCCTGCGCGAAGGCCTGGCGCACCGAGGCTTCGTCGGCAATGTCGGCGCTGACCGCCTGCACCTGGCCCAGGCTGGCCAGGCTGTCGACGGCGGCTTCCAGCGCGCCGCCGTCGCGCCCCAGCAGCGTGACGCGCGCCCCCCGCGCCAGCAACGCGCGGGCGCTGGCCAGGCCGATGCCACGGGCTCCGCCCGTCACCAGGGCGTGGCGGCCTGCCAGGGGAAGTGCGGGCGTGCTCATTTGATGTCCAGTTGCGCCATGGCGGCGGCGCGTTCGAAGTTGGTTTCCAGCTGGCGCTTGCCGGCGAAATACTGGCTGGGCCAGGCGACGTCACGGTAGCCCACGCGGGCCGCTTCGCGCAGGGTCCACGACGCATCGGCCAGGTGCGGGCGCGCCAGCGCGCACAGGTCGGCGCGGCCCGAGGCGATGATGCCGTTGGCGTGGTCGGCCTCGAAGATGGCGCCCACCGCGATGGTGGGGATGCCGGCTTCGTTGCGCACGCGGTCGGCGAACGGAGTCTGGAACATGCGGCCGTAGACGGGCTTTTCTTCCTTGCTGACCTGGCCCGACGAGCAGTCGATCATGTCGGCGCCGGCGGCCTTGAAGTGGCGCGCGATCTCGACGGCATCATCGGCGGTGATGCCGCCTTCGACCCAGTCACTCGCCGAAATACGCACCGACATGGGCTTGTCTTCGGGCCAGACGGCGCGCACTGCATGGAACACTTCCAACGGGAAGCGCAGGCGGTTTTCGAGGCTGCCGCCGTATTCGTCGTCGCGCAGGTTGGTCAGCGGGGAGATGAAGCTGGACAAGAGGTAGCCGTGGGCGCAATGCAGTTCCAGCCAGTCGAAACCGGCGGCCTGGGCGCGGCGGGCGGCGGCCACGAAGTTGTCGCGCACTTGATCCATGTCGGCGCGCGTCATGGCGCGTGGGATCTGCGAGACGCCTTCGATGTAGGGCAAGGCCGACGCGGACAGCAGCGGCCAGTTGCCTTCGGCCAGCGGATGGTCGATCTTCTGCCAGCCAAGCTGGGTGGAACCCTTGCGGCCGGCATGGCCGATCTGCACGCCAATGCGGGCGTCGCTGTTGCCATGGACGAAACCGACGATGCGGGCAAAGGCCTGCTGCTGCGCGTCGTTCCACAGGCCCGGGCACCCCGGGGTGATGCGGGCGTCGGGCGACACGCAGGTCATTTCGACCATGACCAGGCCTGCGCCGCCCATGGCGCGGGCGCCCAGGTGCACCAGATGGAAGTCGCCCGGCACGCCGTCGATGCACGAGTACATGGCCATGGGCGACACCAGGATGCGGTTCTTGAGCCGCACGCCGCGCGCCTGGTAGGGCGTGAGCATGGGCAGCGGCGGCCGCTGGCCAGCCGGCGCAGGCGTGCCGGCATGCTCGGCGATCCAGCGCTCGAAGCCTTCGAGCCAGGCCGGATCGCGCAGGCGCAGGTTTTCGTGCGAGATGCGCTGCGAACGGGTCAGCAGCGAGTAGGCGAATTGTTCGGGCTCGAGCTCGGCATAACGTTCGACGTTTTCGAACCACTCGGTGGAGTTGCGGGCCGCGTTCTGGATTTTCAGGACTTCGACGCTGCGCACTTCTTCGTAGTGTTTCAGGCCGCGCTCGACGCTGCCTTCGGCGCCGCTCAGACAACGCGCCAATTCAATAGCGTCTTCCAGCGCGAGCTTGGTGCCGGAGCCGATGGAGAAGTGGGCGGTATGGGCGGCATCGCCCATCAGCACGACAGGCACGGAGCGCTTGCCACGGCTGGTCTCGAGCGGGTTCCAGTGGACCCAGGTGTTGCAGATGACGCGCGGGAAACGGATCCAGATGGCCGAGCCGCGCAGGTGCGAGGCATTGCTGATGAGGGCGTTGCCATCCAGCCAGGGCGCGAACAGCTTTTCGCAATAGGCGATACCCTCTTCCTGGCTCATCTGCTCGATGCCGGCGGCCTGCCAGGTTTCTTCGGGCGTTTCGACGATGAAGGTCGACATGCCGTCTTCATACCGGTAGGCATGCGCCTGGAACCAGCCATGCTCGGTCTGAACGAAGGCGAAGGTGAAGGCGTCGAAGACTTTCTTGGTGCCTAGCCAGACGAAGCGGCAACGGCGCTGGTCGATGTCGGGATGGAAGGTATCGGTGTAACGGGTACGGATCTGGCTGTTGATGCCGTCGGAGGCAATGACGAGATCGGCGTCGTATTCGCGGGCGATGGCCTGGTCGTCCTGGACGAAGTTCTCGAACACGAGTTTGACGCCAACGTCTTCACAACGCGCCTGCAGGATGTTCAACAGCTTTTTCCGGCCAATGCCGATGAAACCGTGGCCGCCGCTGCGGATGCTGCGGCCCTTGAAGTGAATGTCGATGTCGTCCCAATGATTGAACGCATCGCCAATGGTCTGGGCGGAAACCGGATCGGCTTCGCGCAGGTTCTGCATGGTGGCATCGGAGAACACGACGCCCCAACCAAAGGTGTCATACGGGCGGTTGCGCTCGATGACGGTGACTTCGTTGGCGGGATTCTGCAACTTCATGAGCAGACCGAAATACAGGCCGGCGGGACCCCCACCAATGCAGACTATTTTCATTGCCGTAATGCTCCATGAAGGGCGACTTTCGGGCCTTGCGTAGGGGGGCCTGGTCGCGGCTTTTTAGGTCTTGATAGTTTAGGCTTGAAATATATACCTGGTTGGGGAGGATCGCAAATGGGGGAAACGTTTAGGGGAAATGGGGACGGGACTTGGGAGGAGTTCCGGGGGTTTTGGTTGCTAGCGGGGGAGTGTCGCTTCGTAGGCCGCTCGTCGGGCAGGGCTTCGTGGCGGCGGGCGCCCACGATTGCGGTCCGGCGCGCGGGCGCCGGACTCCCCCATCCTCATCCTCGTCCGCCTTCGGCTCCCTTCGGATTCCGTCGGGCGCATCGAGGTTGCCCGCCGCCACGAAGCCCTGCCCGACGAGCTACCGGTTTCGAGAATTGTCGCGTTGCTGGACCTGTGGTCAGGGAATGGAATCTACAGGGTCGCCAAGCCGCGGCCGCGCGGGCGGCCACGTTTGGCATTCATGTTGCTGACTATGCTGGAGGGTGCGCTTCGCGCGGGTGGGGATCGGTTTTCTAGTGGGTCCGCAGTCAGGGGGGAGGGGCGGTGATGGGCGGCGCGGCTGGCACCGGCTTGCGCATGTACACCCCCGCGCGCGCCGCCCATCCGGCGCTGCGCGGTAGCGAGGAACGTCACGGTAACCGCGCCGCTAGAAGGCCTGTGTGGGTTGAGCGCCATTTCATCGTTGGGAACAGCGCCGACGATGAACCTGGGCACCATTTCGTCATTGAAAACAACGCCGACGATGAACCTCAGCCCCCCTCGACGCTGCACCAAAAACCAGCAGCGTCCGCCCCTGAAAACCCGCACTCCCACCCACACGCGCTAGCGGCATCGCATTCCGCAAGACGACGCGTAAGCTTCGTAAGGCCGCCCGCGCGGCCGGCACGAAGCGGGCACCGCACCCTCCTCCACACCCACTCTGATCGTGGCTACCATGCCAAGCACACCGCCCTCCCCAGCGACCGAAGCAATACCTCAACGTGAGCGCTTGGCGGTGTCGGCGGGCATAGGGCGGGGCGTGTAGATGCGCCCGAGGGAATCCGTAGGGAGCCGAAGGCGTACGAGGATGACGAAGGGGAAGTCCGGAGCGAAGGCTCCGGACCGCAATCGTAGCCCCGCCCTATGCCCGCCGACACCGCCAAGCGCGGCTTAAGAACCAACACCTACGCGCAAAAAAAACGATCACCCCCGCCCCCGCAACCATTCTTCAAGATCATCCGCCGGCAACGGCGGCGAAAACAAGAACCCTTGTCCTGCCGCACACCCCTGCTCAATCAAGAACCGTCGCTGCTCCTCATTCTCGATCCCCTCGGCAACCACCGGCAAACTCAGACTCTCGCCAATCCGAATCACCGCGCTCGTCAACGCCCGTGCCGCATCATCGCTCTCCAGCCCTTGAACGAAACTGCGATCCAGCTTCAGTTCGTCGACGATCAGGCGCCGCAAGTGCCCCAGGCTGGAATAGCCGGTCCCGAAATCGTCCATCGACAGGCGTACGCCCAGGCGGTGCAGTTCCGCGATCGTGCGCAGCGTGCCTGCGGTGGCGTCCAGCACCACGCCTTCGGTGATTTCCAGCATCAGGTCCGATGCCGCCAGCCCGAACTCGGCTAGCGTTGCCGCGATCATGCGGGGCAGGTTCAGGTTGTGGAAATTCGTGGCCGACAGGTTGACCGATACCGACGGCACGCGCAGGCCCTTGTGGCGCCAGATCGATAGCTGCGAGCAGGCTTCGCGTACGGCCCAGTCGCCCAGGTCGCCGATCAGGCCGCACTCTTCGGCCAGCGGCACGAAGCGGGCGGGGGAGATGTCGCCCAATGTCGGGTGGCGCCAACGGGCCAGGGCTTCGACGCCGTACAGGCTGCCGTTTTTCAGGCCGACCTGCGGCTGGTAGTGCAGCCGCAGCGCGCGGCCTTCCAGGGCATCGCGCAGGGCCGCTTCCAGGGCCAGGCGTTCCTGGGCCTGGCGGTTCATTTCGGCGCTGAAGAACGAAATGCGGTTGCGGCCGGCGGTTTTGGCCTGGTACATCGCCATGTCCGCGTGGCGCAACAACGTGTCCATGTCGCGGCCGTTTTCCGGGAACACGCTGATGCCGATGCTGACCGACGGGTTCAGCGTGATGCCGCCCACCACGAACGGTTGCGCCAGGGCCACCAGGATGTGTTCCGCGGCGGCGGTCAGGCGGCCGTGTTCGAAATCGGGCATCAGCATCACGAACTCGTCGCCCGACAGGCGGCCGACGATGTCGGTGGCGCGGGCCAGGCGGCGCAGGCGCTGGGCCACGTCGCGCAGCAGGGCGTCGCCGATCGGGTGGCCCAGGGTGTCGTTGACCTGCTTGAAGCGATCCAGGTCCAGGAACAGCACCGCCACGCGCTTGCGTTCGGGTTCGGCGCGGGCGATGGCCTGCTCGGCCTGGGCCAGCAGCAGGTTGCGGTTGGGCAGACCGGTCAGTTCGTCGTAGAACGCCAGCTGGCGGATGCGGGCGCGGGCCTCTTCGCGTTCCAGGGCCAGCGCGCACAGGTAGACGCAGACGTCGACCAGGCGATGATGGAAATCGTCGGGCAGGCGGCGTTCGCGGAAATAGAAGCCGAAGGTGCCGATTACGCGGCCGTCGCTGGACTTGATGGGCGAAGACCAGCAGGCCTTGATGTCGTCGGGCAGCGGCAGATGGCGGTAGTTGTCCCATAGCGGGTCGGTGCCGATGTCGGGCACGATGACCGGGCGGCCCAGGAAAGCGGCGGTGCCGCAGGCGCCGGACTGCGGGCCGATGGCTTCGCCGTCCAGGGCCTCGGCGTAGGCCGACGGCAGGCTGGGCGCGGCCAGGGGCCGCAGCTTGCCGGCTTCGTCCACGCGCAGCACGGTAGCGACAACTTCGGGCGCCAGGCGCTCGACCTCGCGGCAGACCATGTTCATCACTTCCACCACCGAGGCCTCGTTGACCATGGCCTGCAGCACGCGGCGCTGCAGCACCTCGTGCACCTTGGTGGGGGTGATGTCGGTAAGCACGTCGACGATGTTGACCAGCGAGCCGCGCTCGTCGAACACGGAGTTGGCCATGACCGACACCCACAGCGGCTTGCCGCAGCGGTCGTAGACCAGCACGTCCTTGTGGTAGCCCTCGCGGCAGGCGATGCGGCGGTCCAGTTCCTCGCGGGTGCCGCCGTCGGGGCGACCGCCGGCCAGCAGCTCGCCCAGTTCCTGGTTCAGCGCGTCGGCGCGGCCAAAGCCCAGCATGCGCTGGAAGCCGTCGTTGACGTACACGATGCGGCCGTCGCGGCCGGATACGGCCACGGCGTTGCCGGTTTCGTTGATGCCGAGCAGCAGCAGGCGAATTTCTTCCTGGCGTTCGGCGTCGGCGATGGACTTGCGCGAGATGACCGCGATGCGGCGGACTTCGCCGGATTCGTCCCGCATGGGCAGGTAGGTGGCCTCGATCCAGAGGGACCCGCCGTCCTGCCTGCGGTAGCGGCAGGTGCCGGAAAAGAAATCGCCGCGGCGCAGCCGGGCCCAGATGTTTTCGGCGCTGGCGATGCCTTTGCCGTCGTCCATGCTGTCGCACAACAGGTCGTGGCGCAGCGCAGGGACGTCGCCGCGGGCATAGCCCACGGCGGCCAGGAAGTTTTCATTCGCGTTCAGGAGGGAGCCAGCGGCGTCGAAATCGAACAGCAGCAGCGCCCGGTCCATCGACGCCAGGTAGTTGTCGACCTGCCACGCGGCGCCCTCGGGGGCCGCGCCAGAACCGCCTGGATGAGAATCAAGCATAAGGGGCTCCATACCGGAAGACAGCGATTCCGGGTTCATCAGCGCCGGGGAAATCCAAGCGCGACGCGATCACGTCCGTCCTGCTTGGCCAGGTACAGCGCCTGGTCCGCCCGGCTGAGCGTTTCTGAAAAAGATTCACCGAGCTGGTGGTACGCCATGCCAATGCTGACGGTCAGGCGCAGCACGTCGGCGCCCACGTCAATCGCCAGGCCGCGTACCGCGCTCACCAGCCGGTCCATGACAGCCTGCGCCGTTTCCGGCGGGGTCGCGGGCAGCAGCACCAGGAATTCCTCGCCGCCCCAGCGGCCGCACAGGTCGTATTCGCGCAGGCTGTTGCGCATCGCGCCAGCCAGCTCGACCAGGGCGCGGTCGCCGGTTTCGTGACCGTAGCGGTCGTTGACGGCCTTGAAATGGTCCACGTCCAGCATGGCGACCACGAAGGCCTGGCCGCCCCGGGCGGCGCGCTGGACCTCTTGCTTGATCATCTCCATCAGGGCGCGCCGGTTCAGCAGGCTCGTCAGGGGATCACGGCTGGAGGTTTCTTCCAGCGCCGCGTTCAGGTCGCGCATCATGCTCTGGTAGTGGTCGGAAATGCGCGCGATGCGCGTCAGCCGCCGCAACTGCCGGTCGAATTGTTCGCACAGCCCCATTTCGCGCTGGTGCGCCATGGACTGGTAGGCGTCGGACAAGTGGGTGACGCGTTCGATCCGCGCCATCTGCTCGGCCGTATGCCGCCACAGGTCTTGCAGCGCCTCGCGCAGGGGATGCCCGGCGTAGGCCGGGTCCGCCAGCAGGCGGCCGATGCGTTCATCCAGCTCGGCGTTGCCGGGCTTCATTGGCGGCCGACTACCGAGAACGGGAAGGTGCAGTCTTCCTTGAATTCCTCGGCCAGCTCGCCCACGCGTTCGTTGCGCATATCGTAGTACCAGGTCACGCTGACGCTGCGGCCCCTGCCGTGGGCGGCTTCGAGCACGTCGAAGATGTCCATGACGGACTTGATGCTGCTGGTGTTCAGGTACAGCAGTTCAAGCTCCAGGTTCAGCGGCGCCGCGCCGCCCTGCAGGTAGGTTTCCACCCACTCGATGACGGGACCGAACAGCTCGAAGGAATTCTCGGGATAGGAATCGCCGCGCATCGCCAGCACGCCGGCAGCGAAGTCGGCGGTGATGGCGGGCGTGGACTGGGTCCCGGGAATGCTCAGGTCTTTCATCAATAACTCCGAAAAGGGTCTATGGCGCGCCGCGGACGGCGCTCAGATCACGACGCTCAGGCTGAAGAACGCCTGGCCCTCGCCCGCCGCGGGCGTCAGGCTGGCTTCCAGCGGTGCGCCTGCCCGGCGCGCGATGTCGATCAGGCCCAGGCCGGCGCCGGATGCCACCCCGGGGGTGCGCGGCTTGTGCAATTGGGCCTTGTACTCGGCCTTCAGGGCGGCCTTGTCCAGCGCGGCCAGTTGCTGGATGCGGGCCACCAGCTGGCGGCCGTCCTCGACCTTGACGCGGTTGCCGGCGGACACCACGTAGCGGCTTTCGTCGCGGCGGCCGATCACGACGGTGGCGGCGGCATCCGCGTCGCCGTTCTGCGCGGCGTACTGGCGGATATTCTGGATCATCTCGATATAGACCGAGAACACATCCATGGCTTCCGCCGGCCGGGCATGCTCGGCGTTCAGGTAGTTCTTCAGCGCATTGCCGATTTCCTCGATCAGGCTGCGGGAGATCGGCCCGTTGAAGCACAGCAGGGTGCGGTTCTGGTCGAACCGCTCGCCCAATGCATAGAGATCGGAGGCATTCATGGGAGTTACCGCCCTGATAACGATTATTCGAAACGGAAAGACAGCAAAGTAATGTCGTCGCGCTGCGGCTGCCCGCCTTGGTACCGGGCCAGGGCCTCGGAAAAAGCGGCCGCCTGGTCGGTTAACGGCTGCTGCGCGTGTCTCTTGAGCATTTCGGCGAAACGCGTGTTGCCGAAACCGAAACCGTGCTCGCCGCCCGCCTGGTCCAGGAACCCGTCGGTGGCCAGGTAATACGTCCAGCCGGGCTCCATGCGCAGCTCGATGTTCTGGTAAACCCCCATCCGCTTGTCGCCCAGGGCGCGCCTGCCGCCGGGCACTTCGCGCAGGGTCTTGCCGTCGCTGGCAAACAGGCTGATCTTGGCGCCTGCATACCGCAGCGTGCCGGATTCGCGGTCAATATATACCAGGCCCGCGTCGGTATTGGTGGCCAGGGCGCGGGGCAGTTGCGCGTCCGCAAGCATCGCCCGGATCGCGCCGTCGGTGCGCGTCAGGATGCCGGCGGGGTCGGCCGGGCCCGCCTCGGTGATGGCCAGGTCGATGGCGGCGCGGGCCAGCATCGTCATCAGCGCGCCGGGCACGCCATGGCCGGCGCAATCCATGATGCCCAGCAGGCAATTGTTGCCATCGGAGCGGAACACGTAGAAATCGCCGCCCACCACGTCGCGCGGCTTCCACAGCACGAAGTGGTGCGCGCCCAGCGACTGGGTCAGCTGGCGATCGGGCAGAATGGCCCGCTGGATCAGGCTGGCGTAGTCGATGGAATCGCCGATCTTCTTGTGCGCGGCCGCCATGGCGCGGTTGGCGTCCTCCAGCTCGGAGGTGCGCTCGCGCACCTTGCTTTCGAGTTCGGCGGTGTGCTGGCGCACCTTGTCGGCCATGACGCCGAAGGCGCGGCTCAGGTCGCCGATCTCGTCCTGCCCGCCCGGCGGCAGGCGCACGTCGTAGCTGCCGTTGGCGATGGCGCGGGCCGACTGCTGCAGGCGGCGCAGCGGCCGCAACATCAGGCGTTCGATGGCATAGCCGAAGCACAGCAGCAGGGCCGCGAACAGCAGCACCAGGCCGATGGCGGCCGGCCACAACCCGTCGGTGTCCAGCACCCGGGCGGCGCCCAGGTCCACCAGCGTCAGCACATGCCAGCGCAGTTCGGGCATGTAGGCCACCGAGACCAGCTGGCGCACGCCATCCATGGTGACCCAGGCCGACTGCACCGATTGCGGGTCGGCCTGGGCGGCATGCAGCGCCGAGCGCAGCTCGTCGCGGCCGCGGCCGGCATCCACCAGGTTGAAGACCATGCCGCGGCCGTCCTTGCCCGCCCCGCTCGCGCCCGAGTTGTAGGCGATCAGCGTCGGATCCATGTGGGCCTGAATCGCGCCGTCTTCGTCGACGATGATGGGCGTGACGCCGGGCTGGCCGCTGTTGACGAAGTCGCGCAGGAAGCCGCCCACGTCCAGGCCGGCCCCGGTCAGGCCGATGACCTTGTCGCCGTCGCGCACCTGCACGTTGATCCAGACCCGCGTGGTCTTGAGCTTCAGGTCGGGGTTGACGTTGATGTTGTAGCGGTTGGGCGACTTGAGCGTGCTGTAGAACCAGCCGTCGTCGGCCGCGTCGCGGCTGAGCGTGTAGCGCGGCGCCTCGGACAGGGGCTGTTCATCGTTGAAGTAGTAGTGCCCGGTAGCGGCGCTGGCGATGAAGTAGGCCCGGCCCAGCAGATCGCGGCGGTAACCGTCGGCCTCGCGGAAGAACAGCTCGCGTGCGGCGAGATCGCTTTCGTTGCGCAGCCAGCGGCGGGTGACTTCGCTGTCGGCCAGGCGCTGCGACAGCGCCAGTTCGCGCGACACCGGCGCCAGGATGCGCTGGCGGTTGAGTTGGGTGAAGTTGTCGGCGAAGGCGCGGCCGAAATGGTCGCGCACCCCGTCCAGAACCTGCCAGCCGATCAGCGCGGCCGGCGCCAAGGCGACCACGCACGCCAGCAACAGCGCCATCAACGATTTTTTGCGCAAACCCCATTTCGCCATGCGAAGTCTTCCTGACAGTCCGGGCCTGCTGTAACGGTGGGCCCTGGTTGAGACGTGACGCATCCACGCAGGATCGCACGGCGCGCTAAGTGTAGAGAACAGCGAGATGAATTGAAACAGGCGTAAACGCGCGAATTTGCCAAAGGTCAGCCTGTTTCGATCAGGCCTATCCCATTCGTCTTTTTATTGCGTTTTATATCGAAAGAAAGTCCGCTGCCCGCGTTGGGGCCGCGGCTTTCGCGCTACACGCCCAGGTAGCGTTCCCACAGACCGCGGTCGGCATCCAGCGCGGCGGAGTCGCCGTTCCAGACCACCTTGCCGCGCTCCAGGATGACGTGGCGGTCGGCCAGGCTGAGCAGGCGTTCGACGTATTTATCGATCACCAGGATCGTCTGGCCGGCCTGCCGCAGACGTGCCAGGCAGTGCCAGATTTCTTCGCGGATCTTGGGCGCCAGACCTTCGGTGGCCTCGTCCAGGATCAGCAGGCGCGGGTTGGTGACCAGCGCGCGGCCGATGGCCAGCATCTGCTGCTCGCCGCCCGACAACTGGTTGCCCATGTTGCGGGCGCGTTCGCCCAGTCGCGGAAACAGCTCGAAGACGCGCTCGGGCGTCCAGGGTTCGCCGATGCCGGGATTGCGCGCGGCCACGAAGGCCGTCAGGTGTTCGCGCACGGTCAGGTTGGGAAAGCACTGGCGCCCTTCGGGCACGATCGCCATGCCGGTGCGCGCGATGCGGTCCGGACTCCAGCCGCTGATGTCCTGGCCGGCAAAGCTGATCTTGCCGCCGCGCAGCGGCAGCTGGCCGAACAGCGTGCGCAGCAGCGTGGTCTTGCCCATGCCGTTGCGGCCCAGCAAGGTCACCACCTGGCCGGCGCCGATCTGCAGGTCCACGCCGAACAGGACCTGGCTGGCGCCGTAGCCGCTCTGGGCCGATTCAATGCTGAGCATCAGGCTGTCTCCTGGCGCGCGGGCGCCGTCTCGTCATCGCCGAGGTAGGCCTGGCGCACGTCCGGGTTGGCGCGGATCTCGTCGGGCGTGCCGGTGGCGATCACGCGGCCATAGACCAGCACCGAGATGCGGTCAGCCAGCCGGAACACGGCCTGCATGTCGTGTTCGACCAGCAGCATCGCGGCGCGGCCGCGCAAGGCTTCGATCAGTTCGGTCAGGCGCAGGGTCTCGTCGGGCCCCATGCCGGCCATGGGCTCGTCCAGCAGCAGCACGCTGGGCCGGGCGGCCAGGGCCAGCGCGAATTCCACCTTGCGCTGCTCGCCGTGCGGCAGCGTGCCGGCGGCGCGGTCCAGCAAAGCGGCGTCGATGGCGCATTCGCGCGCCAGCTCGCGGGCCTGCTCGACCAGGGCCGACTCGGCGGCGCGCGGCCGCCAGAAGCGGAAACTGCTGCCCGAGTGCGCCTGCACGGCCAGCACCAGGTTGTCCAGCACGCTGGACTGCTTGAAGATGTTGGTGATCTGGTACGACCGCGACAGACCCGCCGCCACCCGCTGGTGCGCGTTCATGGCCGTGACGTCGCGCCCGCCCACGGCCAGCGTGCCGGAATCGGCCGCCAGGGTGCCCGACAGCAGATGGATCAGCGTGGACTTGCCCGCGCCGTTGGGTCCGATCAGGGCGTGGATTTCGCCGGGGTTCAGCGAGATCGAGACATTGTCGGTGGCGACCAGCGCGCCGAAGCGGCGCACCAGGTTGCTGGCCTGCAGCGCAGGCGCGTTGGACTGAGATTGGAATTGGGGTTGGCTCATGATCCCGCCTTGCCGGTTGCGGCCGCCTTGCCGCCGAACTGCGGACCGAACAGGCCCACCAGGCCGCGCGGCGCGCCGAACACCACGCACAGCAGCAGCACGCCCAGGGGCAGGTGCCAGTATTCCGTCCACTGACGCAGCACTTCTTCCAGGACCAGCATCACCACCGCGCCGGCCACGCCGCCGTAGCGCAGGCCGATGCCGCCCACCAGCACCATGATCAACAGGTTGGCCGACTGCGTCCAGTGCATCAGGCTGGGCGAGATGAACAGATTGTGATTGGCCAGCAGCGCGCCGGCCAGCCCGGCCGCCGCACCGCTCAGCGTGAAGGCCGTGAGCTTGATGCGATAGACCGGATAGCCCAGCGATTCCATGCGTGATTCATTCTCGCGGATACCTTGCAGCGCCGTGCCGAAGCGCGAGGCCACCACCCGCCCGAACAGCCACATCGCCACCGCGAACAGCGCCAGCACCAGGTAATAGAACGAGACGTCGTTGGCCAGGTCGATGCTGGGCAGGGTGGAATAGCCCGGCAGGTTCAGGCCGTCCTCGCCGCCGTACTGGCGCAGCGAGATGAAGATGTAGAACAGCATCTGGGCGAACGCCAGCGTGATCATGATGAAGTACACGCCGCGGGTGCGCAGCGAGATCGCCCCCGTGATGCAGGCCAGCAGGCCCGCCAACACCATCGCCACCGGCCAGGACACCAGCGCCGACGTGACGCCCGACATCGCCAGGATGCCCACGGCGTAGGCGCCCGCGCCGAAGAACGCCGCGTGGCCCAGCGCCACCATGCCGCCATAGCCCAGGATCAGGTTCAGGCTGGTCGCCGCCAGGGCGTAGATCAGCACCCGGCGCACGAAGGAAATATAGAAATCCAGGCCCAGCGCCGGCGCCACCAGCGGAAATGCCGCCAGTGCGGCCAGCAGGGCCAGGGTCCAGAGAGTCGAAGAGATCCGCATGATCAGCCTCGTGCCGGAAACAGGCCGGAAGGCCGGAACACCAATACCGCCGCCATCAGCACATAGATGGCGATGGCGGCCAGCGTGGGGCCGACGCTGGAAGCCACCGCGGGCGAGAATACCTGGCGCAGCAGCATCGGCAGGAAAGCCCGCCCGGCGGTATCGACCATGCCCACCAGCAAGGCGCCAACGAAGGCGCCGCGGATCGAGCCGATGCCGCCGATGACGATGCACACCAGCACCAGGATCAGGATTTCCTCGCCCATGCCGACCTGCACCGAGGTGATCGGCCCCAGCAAGGCGCCGGCCACGGCCGCCAGCATGGCGCCCAGGACGAACACGCCCAGGAACAGCAGCGGCACGCGCACGCCCATCAACGTGGCCATCTGGCGGTTGGAGGCGCCGGCCCGCACCAGCACGCCGGCGCGGGTGCGCGTGACGAACCAGTACAGCCCGACGGCCGAGGCCACACCGAACACGATGATCATCAGGCGATAGGCGGGATAGAGCAGGTCAGGCAGGAGCCGCACCGGGCCGGACAGCACCGCCGGCATGTTGAGCATGACCGGGGCCGGGCCCCAGATCATCTTGACCAGGTCGTTGGCAATAAGAATGATGGCGTAGGTGCCCAGCACCTGGGCCAGGTGGTCGCGCAGCGCCAGGCGGCGGATCAGCGTCAGTTCCAGCGCCACCCCCACCAGGCCGGTGGCAACGGCGGCAACCAGCACCGCAGCCGTGAACGACCCCGTGCGCTGCATGGTTTCGGCGGCGACATAGGCGCCTGCCATATAGAGCGAGCCGTGCGCCAGATTCATGATGTCCATGATGCCGAACACCAGGGTCAGCCCGGCCGCGATCAGAAACAACATCAACCCAAACTGCAGACCGTTCAGCAATTGCTCGACGATGAGCGTGAACGTCATGAAAACTTCCCCTAGCTGTATGCCCACCCCGAAGTGCTGCCCCCTCAAAGGGACATCGCTACGGACCCGCAAAGCCGGATGCGTGCGCCCCGGCGGGGTCAGGCATCGGATCGGCAATGCCGGCCCCGTGCGACCGCACGGGGACCGGGCTTTATCGTGTCGCCGTACGCGTTAAAGCTTGCAGTCGCCGACGTAGACGTCCTGGTACTTGTCGAAGACTTTGCCCACCAGCTTGTTCGTGATGCGGCCGCTGGCGTCCTTGTCGACGACGCGCAGGTAGTAGGCCTGGATGGGGTAGTGGTTCTTGCCGTAGGTGTAGGCGCCGCGCACCGAGGGGTAGTCGGCCTTTTCCAGCGCCTTGACGATGGCATCGCGGTCGGCGGCCTTGCCGCCGGCCTGCTTGACAGCGGCGTCCATGGCCATGATGACGTCATAGGCCTGGGCGGCATACACGGACGGGTAGCGGCCGTTGTATTCCTTGCGGAAGGCTTCGACGAAGGCCTTGTTCTGCGGCACGTCCAGGTCATGCGCCCACTGCGCGGTGTTGTACATGCCCAGCATCGGCTCGCCCACGGCCTGGATCACGTCTTCGTCGGCCGAGAAGCCCGGGCCGATCAGCTTGACGCTCTGCGACAGGCCGGCCGAGACGAACTGCTTGACGAAGTTGATGCCCATGCCGCCCGGCAGGAAGATATAGACGGCGTCCGGCTTGGCGGCGCGGATCTGGGCGATCTCGGCGGCGTAGTCGATCTGGCCCAGCTTGGTGTAGACCTCATCGCCCGGGGCGGTCTTGTAGCCGCGCTTGAAGCCGGTCAACGCATCCTTGCCCGCCGGATAATCCGGGGCCATGATGAACATCTTCTTGAAGCCGCGGTCGGCGGCTACCTTGCCGGCGGCTTCATGGAAGGCATCATTCTGGTACGACGAGCCGAACCAGTAGTTGTTGCACTGGGCGCCGGCGAACTGGCTGGGGCCCGGGTTATTGGACAGGTACGGCACCTTGGCGGCGAACAGCGCGGGGCCGACGGCCAGCGCCACGTTCGAGCCGATCGGGCCGGTGAAGAAATCAACCTTGTCGCGCTGGATATACCGCGTGACCAGTTGGCGGGCCTGGTCGGGGTTGCCGCCCATGTCGGTCTGCAGGAATTCGGCGGGCTGGCCGCCCAGCTTGCTGCCCAGCTGCTTGATGGCCAGGTTGAAGCCGTCACGGGCTTCGGCGCCCAGCGCCGAGAACGGGCCGGAAATGTCGTTGGCGATGCCGACCTTGACCGGGTCGGCGCAGGCCAGTGCCGGAACCAACGCGGCGGCGGCAACAAGGGAAGTGATCAAACGCATGGTGGTGTGCTCCGTGCGCGAGCCGCGCAGAGGGTGTTTTTTTGGAATTGCGATTCGAAGGACTTCTATGCCCGGCCTGCCGGCCTGGTTAGGCGGCCGTCAGACCGGCGCCCGCAGCAGCCGATCCCGTGATGCGGCATGGGGAGAACTGGCGTGGTTCATAGTTTAGGTTTAAAGTATTCGCCAAAACAAGTCTAGGGTTTTCACCAGCCCCGCGCGGACATTACCCGACATCCGGCGGATACTCAAGAAATCCGCCCGTCGAAAACCGCCCTTCACCCCGTATTGCCGGTAACCTTCCCGACCATGACAGACGCTCCCGACCTGGAATCCCGCGCCGCGCCCGACGACCATCATGCGCTGCGGCTGTGGCTGCGCATGCTGACCTGCGCCAATCTCATCGAAGGCGAGATCCGCAGCCGGCTGCGTAACGAGTTCGACACCACCCTGCCCCGCTTCGACCTGATGGCGCAATTGCAGCGCGCGCCCAAGGGCATGAAGATGGGCGAGCTGTCGCGCCACATGATGGTGACCAACGGCAATATCACCGGCATCACCGACCAGCTCGAAAAAGAAGGCCTGGTGGTGCGCACCAAGGTCGAATCCGACCGCCGCAGCTCGCTCATCAAACTGACGCCGCAGGGCAAGAAAAGCTTCGCCAAGATGGCGCGGGCGCACGAGTCCTGGGTCAAGTCCATGTTCGGCGAGCTGCCCGAGGCCAGCCGCAACGCGCTGTTCCAGGCGCTGGGCGAACTGAAGCTGCAGGTCGTGGCCAAGCGCTCGGCGGGGGCCAAGGACTAGGCGCTGGCCGCAGCCCGCACCCGGCAGCCTGGCGCCGCGGGGCGCGCGGGCGCCCCGTGGAACCCGGGTTGGCGCCCCGGAAAACGGCATCGGTTTGGCGCATAATTGCCGCCATGATTCCGGTATCTCTTCCTGGCGGTAATTTCTACGTGTTGATGGTGGTCTCGCTGGCCTGCCTGTCCACGCTGCTGACCTGGCTGGCCATACTGGCCACCAGCCGCGGCGCCCGGCTGTGGCTGGGCGAACACAGGCGCGGCGGCGCGATCCTGATGGCATTCCTGGCCATCATCGGCGGCATCTTCCCCTACCAGCAGCTCAGCCAGTGGTTCGCCGCCCAGCGCGAGGCGCGCCAGGACGCCAGCCTGAACCGGGTGCTGCCCCAGCCCACCCGGCTGGCCGGCGTGGACATGCCGGCCGGCACGGTACTGCGCGTGACAGCCCCCGACGACCTGGCCACGTTCGACCGCGCTACCTTTCCCGAGGGCCATCTGGCCTCCGTGCAGGGCCTCAGCGCCACCCGCCTGTTCCATTACCCCGCCACCGCCCGTCAGCCCGAAACACTGTCTGTCGAGATCGCCCGCGACCAGGCCCAGGAAGGATGGTTGTGCGGCCACGGCCATCGCGTCGAATTCGTAATGCTGGGCGGCCAGCCCCATTTCGCCAGCTGCCACCTGGCCATCGGCAACACCCTGAACCAGCAACCGGTGCCGGCGGGCACCTGGATCAAGGTAGACGAGGCCGCCCGCGCCAGCGCCCCGGACCCGGCCAGCCCGGCCCCCCGCTGGCGCCTCAGCGCCGAAGGCAGCGACCCGCTGACCCTGGCCGGCATGCCGCTGCTGAAGGTGGACATGACGCTGGACGCCCAGCGCCGCCTGCTGACGTTCGAGGGCCTGCTGGCGCGCGAAAGCACGCTGGGGGCCGTCACCTACCCCCCCGGCACCCGCATGCTGACGGCGGGTCCGCGCGTGCCCGGCGTGCAGGCCGGCGACCTGCTGTTCTCGCCGTCGCGCGGCCGCTCGGCCCGCCAGGCCGACGGCCGCGAGATCGCCGCCGGCATGTCGGTGCTGCAGGCGCCCGACGGCACCGTGCGCGGCATCCTGTCCAACCGCGACGCCGGCGTGCTGGACGTGGCGGCGATGCGTACCGCTCCCTGACAGGGGCCTTTCAGGCGCCGCCCGCCCCCTGTCGCAAAGCAGTGGGATAATACGAAGCTTTCCCCCGCGCGCCGCCTAGCCCTGGCGGCGATTCCGTCCTGCTCATTCATGAGACGAAGTCATGGCCGTTAACCTGCAGATCCCCTCCGAGTCCGAAATTTTCCCTGTTGCCGGCGTTGAAATCGGCGTTACCGAGGCCGGCATCCGCAAAGCCAACCGACGCGACCTGACGGTCTTCCGCCTGGCCGAAGGCGCCAGTGTCGCGGGCGTGTTCACGCGCAACCGCTTCTGCGCCGCGCCCGTGCAGGTCTGCCAGGCCCACCTGGCCGCCGGCGGCCCGATCAGCGCGCTGGTCATCAACACCGGCAACGCCAATGCCGGCACCGGCGCCGAAGGCCTGAAGAAAGCCCAGGACACCTGCGTCGAACTCGGCCGCCTGCTGGGCGTGCCCGCCGCGCAGGTGCTGCCGTTCTCGACCGGCGTGATCCTCGAGCCGCTGCCCCTGGACCGCCTGTTCGCTGGCCTGCCCGGCGCCATCGCCGACCTGGCCGCCGACCACTGGTCCAGCGCCGCGCACGGCATCATGACCACCGACACCCTGCCCAAGATCTCGTCGCGCCGCGTCCAGATCGACGGCAAGACCGTCACCTTCACCGGCATCAGCAAGGGCGCCGGCATGATCCGCCCCAACATGGCGACCATGCTCAGCTTCCTGGCCACCGACGCCGGCATCGCCCAGCCGCTGCTGCGCAAGCTGGCCGTCGAGATCGCCGACGCCTCGTTCAACCGCATCACCGTGGACGGCGACACCTCCACCAATGACTCGTTCATCATCGTCGCCACCGGCAAGTCGGGCGTCAATGTCAACGCCGAATCCGACGCCACCTATGTCGCCGTGCGCGAGGCCCTGACGGCCGCCGCGCTGGAACTGGCGCAGAAGATCGTGCGCGACGCCGAAGGCGCCACCAAGTTCATGACCATCCGCGTCGAAGAAGCCGGCAGCACCGAGGAAGCCCTGAAAGTGGCCTACGCCGTGGCGCACTCACCGCTGGTCAAGACCGCCTTCTTCGCCTCGGACCCCAATCTGGGCCGCATCCTGGCCGCGGTGGGCTACGCCGGCATCGACGACATGGACGTGTCGCGCATCCGCCTGTGGCTGGACGACGTGCTGGTCGCACGCGATGGCGGCCGCAACCCCGACTACCAGGAAGCCGATGGCCAACGCGTGATGAAGCAGGCCGAAATCACGGTCCGCATCGCGCTGGGCCGCGGCCAGGTCAACGACACCGTCTACACCTGCGACTTCTCGCACGAGTACGTGACCATCAACGCCGACTACCGTTCCTGATCGCATGACCCCGCCTGCCGCCCGGCTGACCCCGGCGCGGCAGGCGGCAGCAGTGAAATCCAGTGGCTGCGCCGACCCATCGCCTGTCACTGACCCCCGACGGCCCGCGGCATCACCGCGGCCCCGGCAGGTGACAACCGTTGAGCGGCGCGCGTCCCAGGACGCCTTGCGGCGCAGCGCGCACCCCTCATCCGACGATGCCCGCGAATGCGTTGCGGCCCGGCGTTCCGGCCCGCCCGTTCGCTCTCCTAGGACTACACCGTGACCGCAACTGAATTCACCACTCTCATCCAACGCGCCGAACGCGTGCTGGCCCAGCTCGAAGCCTGGTTGCCGCCCGCCCCGCCCGAAATCGACTGGAGCGCGCATGCGTTCCGCTGGCGCAAGCGCGGCTCTCGCGGCTGGCTGGACGCCGTGCGCCACATCGCCACCATCGACCTGCAGGACCTGCAGCACATCGAACGCCAGAAGGCCACGATCGACCGCAATACCCTGCAGTTCATCGACAAGAAACCGGCCAACAACGTGCTGATGACCGGCGCCCGCGGCACCGGCAAAAGCTCGCTGGTCAAGGCCATGCTGGCCGCCTACGGCGACCGCGGCCTGCGCCTGATCGAAGTCGACAAGTCCGACCTGGGCGACCTGGCCGACATCGTCGAAATGGTAGCCGCGCGCCCCGAACGCTTCATCGTGTTCTGCGACGACCTGTCGTTCGAGGAAGGCGAGGCGGGCTACAAGGCCCTGAAGTCGGTGCTGGACGGCTCGGTGTCTGCCTCGGGCGACAACGTGCTGATCTACGCGACGTCCAACCGGCGCCACCTGATGCCGGAATACATGAGCGAGAACCTGCAGGCCAAACACCAGCCCGACGGCGAGATCCACCCCGGCGAAACCGTGGAAGAAAAGATCTCGCTGTCCGAGCGCTTCGGCCTGTGGCTGTCGTTCTATCCGTTCAAGCAGGACGACTACCTGGACATCGTTTACCACTGGCTGCGCGAGCTTGGCTGCCCCGAGGCGCAGATCGAGCCGTCGCGCACCGAGGCGCTGCAATGGACGATCGAACGCGGTTCGCGTTCCGGCCGCGTCGCCTACCAATTCGCCCGTGACTGGGCCGCCCGCCATGTCTGACAAGATCATCGATGTCGCCGCCGGCCTGATCCTGCGCCCGGACGGCATGCTGCTCCTGGGCCAGCGCCCCGAAGGCAAGCCCTGGTCGGGCTGGTGGGAGCTGCCCGGTGGCAAGCTGGAACCCGGCGAAACCGTCCTGCAGGCCCTGGCGCGCGAGTTGCAGGAAGAAATCGGCATCCGCGTGACGCAGTCTCGGCCGTGGGTGACCTACGTGCACGTCTACCCCCATACCACGGTGCGCCTGGCGTTCTGCCATGTCACCGCCTGGGAAGGCGAGCCGCGCAGCCTGGAGAACCAGCGCCTGGAATGGGTCGACCCGGCCAACGCCGCGGCGGTGGGCGATTTGCTGCCGGCCACGCTGCCGCCGCTACGCTGGCTGCAACTGCCCACGGCCTACGGCATCAGTTCGATCGGATCGCGGGCTGGCTTGTCGGCGTTCCTGGGCCGGTTGGACGCGGCGCTGGCGCGCGGCGTCAAACTGGTGCAGCTGCGCGAACCCCAGTGGCCGGACGGCGCGGCCTCGGCCTCGCTGCACGAGGCGCTGCAGCAGGTCCTCAAGCGCTGCCGCGCCGCGGGCGCGCGGGTACTGGTCAACAGCGCCCACCCGGCCGCCTGGTGGCGCGAGGCCGACGGCGTGCATCTGCGCAGCGCCGATGCCGCGCGCCTGAGCGCCCGCCCCGAGCTGCCGGCCGGCGCGCTGGTCGGCGTGTCCGCCCACGACAACGCGCAGGTGGTCCATGCGCGCGAGTTGGGCGCCGACTTCGCGGTGCTCGGCCCCGTGCTGGATACGCCCAGCCATCCCGGCGCGCCGACGCTGGGGTGGGAAGGCTTCGTCGAAGGCAACCGCGACGCCGGCATTCCGGTGTTTGCGCTGGGCGGGCAATCCACCCAGACCGTGTCGCAGGCCTTGCGCCACGGCGCGCACGGCATCGCCGGGATCCGCGGGCTGATCTGAGGGCCCCGGGTCGGCGCCGCGGCGCGCCGGCCCCATTCCTGCCGGGCCGCGCGCCAGCCCGAAACCCCCCCTGGCATACCGCCGCCCGCGTACAGGCCAAGGCGGCGGCGCATCCCGTTAGGGAAACTCCCCCCTTGCTGCCCCGGACGCGAAAGCAATATCTTCATCCCTGATGTGACCATGCAGTCACATCGCTGTCGCCACGCCGCTTTTGCTGCACCGTTTCTTTGTCGTCGTTCCCACAACAAGGAAGTCCAGCATGCCCCTGCCTCCCTTTCCCGATGGCCGCCCCTGCCCGGGCCTGGCGTCGCCTGACCGCGCCGGCCTGGACCGCCGCGACTTCCTCCTGCGCAGCGCCGCGGGCCTGGCCGGCGCGGCCGGACTGGCGGCCGGCGGCTGGCCCCTGCGGGCGCTGGCGCAGCAAGCCGCGCCGCTGACCTTCGCCTTCTGGCCCTGGGGCAGCGAAATCGTGCAGCAAGGCGCGGCGCGCTTCACCCAGGAAAGCGGCGTGCCGGTGAACCTGTCGCCCATCCCCGGCGACTATGCCGCGGTGCTGGAAACCCAGCTGGCAGCCAAGGCGCCGCTGGACCTGTTCTACGCCCAGCGCGGCCAGGCATCGCGCTGGTACGCGGCGGGCTGGATCCGGCCGATCGACGACATGCCCGGCTTGGCCGACATCCAGAAGCAGATGTTTCCCGGCATCGTCGAAGACGCCCGCGCCACCGACGGCCGCTACCTGGGCCTGACCTATTACAACGGTGGCCCCTACGCGCTGTTTCGCAATGAAAAGATGCTGGGCGAGGCCGGCTTCGGCGGCACCGCCAACGCCGCCGACTACCCGCAGGACTGGGCCACGGTCGAGAAACAGGCGCGCGAGATCAAGAAAAAGGGGCTGGCCGAGCACCCCATGCTGATGCCCTGGTACAACGCCTGGACCGGGCTGCCGTGGGCGCTGATCGCGCAGTGCTTCGCTGAAGGCGAGCGCTTCGTGGACGGCGAGCTGCGCGCCACCTTCGGACCCGATACGCCGCTGGTGAAGGTGCTGTCGGACTGGAAACGCTGGTGGGACGACGAGCTGGTGCAGCGCGCCGTGCTGACCTGGTCGGGCACCGAGACGTCCAGTTCGTGGATGAAGGGCCAGCACGCCTTTCACCTGAACATCGACTACTACAGCTTCAACTACAACGATCCGGCCAAGAGCCAGATCGCCGCGTACTCCAGCTATAACCCGGTCGTGCCCGGCGCCACCCACGACACGGTGCTGGTGGGCCACGCGCTGCTGTGCATGTCGACCCGCAAGCGCAGCGATGCCGAGCAGGCCGCGCTGTGGGAGCTGGTCAAGTATTTTGGCTACCGCGACCGCGCCGGCCAGTTGACCACGCACAAGAACTGGATCGCCAAGGCCAATCTGGAAGTACCCTTCCCCGAGCTGTACCGCGACCCCGACAGCCGCGCCGCCATCATGAAATGGATGTACCCGGCCTACAAGGAACAGGTCTACCAATGGCTGTTCGAGGGCCGCGAAAAGGCCGTGGCCGCCAACATCCTGAAGGCGCCCTGGTACCAGGAATGGGACACCGGCATGCACGAGATGATCGCCCAGGACATGCTGATCAAGGGCACCCGCACACCGGTGCAGGTAGCCACCGAGCTGCGTGCGCGCTGGGACGGCCTGTACAAGAAGTACGCCAAGATCTTGAAGCGGAGCTGACATGGCCAGCGTTTCCCTGCAAGGCATCGAAAAGTCCTATACCCGCTTCACGGCGGTGCGCTCGCTGGACCTGGATATCCGCGACGGCGAATTCGTGGTGCTGCTGGGGCCCTCGGGCTGCGGCAAGACCACCACGCTGAACATGATCGCCGGGCTGGACACGCCCACCGGCGGCCAGATCCGCATCGACGACCGGCGGGTCGACCAGGTGCCGCCGCACCGGCGCAACGTGGCCATGGTGTTCCAGAGCATCGCGCTGTATCCGCACATGACCGTACGCGAGAACATCGGCTTTCCGCTGCGCATGCAGAAGATGCCCGCGGCCGAAGTGCGCACCCGGGTCGACCGGGCGGCCGCGCTGCTGCGGGTCGAGTCGATGCTGGACCGCAAGCCCTACCAGCTGTCCGGCGGCCAGCGCCAGCGGGTGGCGATCGGCCGCGCGGTGGTGCGCGACCCCGATCTGTTCCTGTTCGACGAGCCGCTGTCCAGCCTGGATGCCAAGCTGCGCACCGACATGCGGGTCGAGCTCAAACGCCTGCACCGCAGCCTGAACGCGACCTTCATCTATGTGACGCACGATCAGGTCGAGGCCATGACGCTGGCCGACCGCATCGCGGTAATGTCGGGCGGCAACCTGCTGCAGTTCGCCGACCCCGACACCATCTACCGCCGCCCGGCCAGCATGGAAGTGGCGGACTTCATCGGCAACCCCGGCATGAACTTCCTGCGCGGCACGCTGCAGGCGCAGGACGGCGCCCCGGCGCTGCACACCGCCGGCGGCGTCTACGTGCTGCCGCCCGCGCTGGCGGCCGCGGCCCGCGCACTGCCGGCCGGCAGCCAGGCCGCCATCGGCATCCGGCCCGAGGCCATGGCGCCCGCGCCGCTGACCGGCGACGGCCTGCTGTTGCAAGGCCAGATCTGGGCAGTGGAACCCGTGGGTCCGGATCAGTTCATCGACGTCGTCACCGCCGGTGAAGACGGCCCGCGTCTGCGCGCCCGGCTACCGCCCGAGCGCCGCTACGAGGTCGGCGCCCCCATCGCACTGGCCCTGCCCGCGGCCCACCTGTATCTGTTCGACGCCGCCGGCCTGCGCGTGCACGGCGGCCAGGAGCCGCGCGCATGAGCGCCGCCAGCCTGCCTCGCGCGTCCGCGCCGCGCGCCCCGCGCGGCGGCAAGGAAATGTCGGACCTGAGTTTCGCGCTGACGGTCATCATCGCGGTGTACGCGCTGAACACGCTGATCATCGGCGTGCCGCTGGGCTATTCGTTCTGGCTGAGCCTGCACGACACCAACGCGATCCTGCGAACGCAGGAATTCGTCGGCGCCGATCTGTACGGCGAGGTGCTGTCCGACCCCGCCGTCACCGACGCCATCTGGCGCAGCCTGGGATTCGTGGCGATGTGCGTGGTGGGCTCTTTCGTGGCGGCCCTGGGCATCGCGCTGGTGCTGAACGAAGAGATGCCGCTGCGCGGCCTGGTGCGGGGCCTGGCGTTGCTGCCCTGGGCGATGTCGCAGGTGGTCACGGCGACCGTGTTCTCGTTCCTCCTGAATCCCAGCTTCGGCGCCTTGACCGGCCTGCTGTCGCCGCTGGGGCTGGCCGGCCCGGGCACGGTCTGGCTGGGCAGCGACTGGGCGCTGTTCTGGGTGGCGCTGGCCTTCGTGTGGCATATCGCGCCGCTGGGCAGCTTCTTCTACCTGGCCGCGCTGCAGACCATTCCGCGCGACCTGTACCGCGCGGCGCGGGTGGATGGCGCGGGTCCGCTGGCGCGCTTTCGCCACATCACGCTGCCCCACCTGAAACACACCACGCTGATCGTGCTGGTGGTGATGACGGTCGAGGCCGTGCGGCAGTTCGACCTGCTGTTCTCGCTGACCCGCGGCGGGCCCGGCACGTCCACGCAGATCCTGCCGCTGCTGATCTTCCGCTACAACTTCGAGTTCTCGAAGTACGGCCTGGCCTCGGCCGCCGCCTTCCTGTTGACGGTGCTGTCGCTGCTCCTGGCCACGGCCTATTTCATGCTGATCCGCAAGAAGCGCCCGCAAGGAGCCAGCCATGCGTAGTGAAACCGCAAGAGCGGCCGGCGAAGGCTGGCGCCCCTGGCTGGTGGGCGCCGGCGTGGCCGGCGTGGCGTTCTGGTGCCTGTTCCCCCTGTACTGGACGCTGAAGGCCTCGTTCATGGACGAGTCCGCCATCATCATGGGCGTGGCGCACAACGCCGGCGGCTACACCATCGAGAACTACCTGCGCGTGCTGGGCCTGTCCAGTTCAGACTCGATCTTCGGCGGCCAGACCCGCGCCATCATGGCCGGCTTCATCAACAGCGCGCTGGTGGCGCTGCCCGCCGCGGCGGCCGGCACGGCCATCGCCACGCTGGCGGGCTATGTGCTGGGGCGCTTCGAATTCCCCGTCAAGGGCCCCCTGCTGTACGTGCTGCTGGCCTCGCGCACGCTGCCGCCCATCGCGCTGCTGATTCCGTACTACGTGTTCTTCGCGGCCATCGGCCTGGCCGGCAGCCTGTTCGGGCTGTGGATCGTCTACCTGACCGCCGTGATCCCGCTGCTGTCGTGGGTGCTGATGGGCTACTTCGCCTCGTTGCCGGTCGAGATCGAACGCGCCGCGCGGATGGACGGCTGCACCCGCTGGCAGATGCTGCGCCACGTAACCCTGCCGATGGCGCTGCCGGGCATCGCGGCGGCCTTCATCATCGCCTTCCTGGTGGGCTGGAACGACCTGCTGTTCGCCATCGTGCTGACCGGCGGCACCTCGGCGCAGACGCTGTCGGCGGCGCTGCTGGGCCTGTCGCCGCTGATGCCGGGCTTTCGCGCCGACCTGGGGCTGTTCGCCGCGGCCAGCATGCTGGCCGCCCTGCCGCCGCTGGCGCTGGCCATGCTGTTCCAGCGCTTCATCACCAACCTGAACATCGTCGACCCCGTGACGAGCAATACGGACTGACGCCATGACCCTGCAAAGGCACCCGGCATGACCATCGGCGTCGCCGCCTACGGTCCCAACGCGGGCGCGGCCGTGCGCTCGGCCGCCCTGGCCGCCGAGCTGCTGGGCCACGGCGCCATCGGTGGGTTCGCGGTGTTCGCCGTGCTGGACGAAGACGCCCGCGTGCACCACGCAACGGTCCAACGCGGCGGCGTGACCGCGCTGGACCTGCCGCCGGCCTGGCTGCGGGCAAGCCACGCAGCCCTGATCGAAAGCGGCCCCGACCGCCCCGAGCCCCTGGTGCAATTCCTGCCGGGCGCCGACGGGGTCGGGCTGGTGACCGGACACCGCCTGCCCAACCGCCCTGGCGCCGATGGCCTGCCCTTGAATCAGGCGGTGCTGCGGCAACTGGCGGCCGGGCAGGCCCCGGCAAACGCGGTGGCCGGCGTCCTGCAAGCCCATCCGGAAATCGACGCGGGCCTGATCGCCCTGTCGGCGGACGGTCAATTGGCCTGGGGCAACACGGCGCGGGTCGACCGCCGCCCCGACCGGGGCCAGGCCGCGCGCGACAACGGCGCCTGCCGGCTGGCGGTGCTGCACAACGCGATCTTTCCCTGCCCGCCGCTGGCCCAGGCCATGGCCGACCTGGCCTGGCAAGACCTGACGGGCCAGGCCGGTGCCTATCGTGCCTTGAGCCTGCGCGCGCCTGTGGTGATCCAGGCGGCCGGACGCGACCGGATCCTGGTCGACGCCCGGCAGCGCGTCATCGGCATCGAACAGGCCGATCCGTCGTTTCCGACCGCCCGGCGGCGCGCCAATGCCGTCTACCTGGGCAGCGAAGTCTGGCAAGATGGCAGGCATATCGGCCATACCGTCAGCGAACTCGTTGTGGACATGGCCGACGGCCGGGTGTTCGGTCTGCCGGACCCCGCCCGCTCCCTCATCCTCATGAAGGAATCGGCCCATGTCCCGACGTGAAAACACCGAGCGCCAGATCCTGCAAGCCCTGGAAGACCAGATCAAGGAAACCGGCATGCAGGGCGTGGGCATCAATGCCATCGCCAAGCGCGCCGGGGTCAGCAAGGAACTCATCTACCGCTATTTCGACGGCATGCCCGGCCTGATGCTGGCCTGGATGCAGGAACAGGACTTCTGGACCCGCAACCCGGGCCTGCTGGCCGCCGACGAATCCAGCCAGCGCAGCCCCGGCGACCTGGTGCTGTCCATGCTGCGCGCCCAGATCGACGCGCTGGCGGGCAACGAGTCTCTGCGCGAGGTGCGCCGCTGGGAACTCATCGAACGCAACGAGGTGTCCGCGCCGCTGGCCGAACGCCGCGAACGCGCCGCGCGCGGTTTCATCGACCGCGTCGACGGCCTGACCCCCGACATGGATACGCCCGCCGTCGTCAGCGTGATGCTGGCGGGGGTGCTGTACCTGATGCTGCGCGCCAAGACCGAAAGCCACTTCCTGGGCGTGCCGCTGCGCACCCCCGAAGGCTGGGACCGTATCAACGGCGCGCTCGAGCACCTGGTCAAGCACGGCTTCCCGGACCCACTCAACACCGAATCCCTGGCCACCCTGGAGGCGCGCCGCAAGAAACCCCGGCCGCCTGTCGATACCGAGACATAGACCCTTCATGCACGCGCATCCCGATCCACACGAATACGACCTCATCATCAGCGGCGGCCTGGTCGCCGACGGCCTGGGCGGCCCGGCCCGCCGCGCCGACGTGGCTATTTCGGGCCAGCGCATCGCCGCCGTCGGCGACGGCGCCGGCTGGACGGCCAAGCGCCGCCTGGATGCCGCCGGCAAGGTCGTGGCGCCGGGTTTCATCGACTGCCATACCCACGACGACCGCGCCCTGCTGGCCTCGCCGCTGATGCGGCCCAAGGTCAGCCAGGGCGTCACCACCGTGGTGACGGGCAATTGCGGCATCAGCCTGGCGCCGGTGCGCGCGCCCGGCGACACGGTGCCGCCGCCGCTGAACCTGCTGGCCCAGCATACGGGCGAGCTGTACGCCCGCATGCAGGACTACGCCGCCGCGCTGGACGCCAGCCCGGCGGCCGTCAACAGCCTGGCGCTGGTGGGCCATTCCAGCCTGCGGGTGTCGGCCATGGACCGGCTGGACCGCCCCGCCGACAAGCACGAGATCGCGGCGATGCGCCATGCGCTGGACCAGGCCATGGCCGCTGGCGCCGCGGGCCTGTCCACCGGCCTGTACTACCCCACCGCCATGCACGCCAGCACCGAAGAGGTCATCGGCGTGGCCGCGCCGCTGGCCGCTTGGCAGGGCTTGTACACCACGCATCTGCGCGACGAGGCCGACCACGTCTGCGATTCCATGGAAGAAGCTTTCCTGATCGGCCGCGCCGCCGACGTGCCCGCCATCCTGTCGCACCACAAGGTCACCGGCAAGCACAACCACGGCCGCACCGCCGAGACGCTGGCGCTGTTCGACCGCGCGCGCGCCGACCAGCCGCTGGGTATGGACGTCTACCCCTACGCCGCCTCGTCCACCATCCTGGAACCGCGCCGGGTGCCGGCCGGCGAGAAGATCATCGTGACCTGGTCGCAGACCCGGCCCGAGATCCAGGGTGTGGATCTGCGCGAGCTGGCCGCGCGCGAGGGCAAGGACCCCCAGCGGCTGGCCGAAGAGCTGTCGCCGGGCGGCGCGATCTATTTCTCGATGGATGAAGACGACGTCAAGCGCGTCATCGGCCACCGCCACGTGATGATCGGCTCCGACGGCCTGCCGCATGACCAGCGGCCGCATCCGCGCCTGTGGGGCGCGTTTTCGCGCGTACTGGGCCGCTATGTGCGCGAAATGCGGGTGCTGGGCATGGAAGAGGCGATCCGCCGCATGACCAGCCTGACCGCTGCCCAGTTCGGCTTGCGCGACCGCGGCGTGCTGCGCGCGGGCTGCTATGCCGACGTGGTGGTGTTCGACCCCGCCGCCGTCGTCGACATGGCCACCTTTGCCGATCCGCTGCAGCCGTCCGCCGGCATCCAGGCCGTGCTGGTCAACGGTCAACAGGTGGAAGAGAACGGCGTGCCCACCGGCGCGCGGCCCGGCCGTCTGCTGCGCGGCGACGACCGCGCCGCGCCGGGCTTCGACACGCCATCCTGGGCAGGCGCGGCCACGCCAACCGCCTGATCCCTCGCCACTGCGCGGACCGCTACGCGCGGCTGCGCCGTCCCTGTCATCCGGCGCCGACCCGCGGGCGGCGCCCTCTCCCGGAGCATCATGCGCACAATCGTCATCGGCGCGGGCGTGGTCGGCATGGCCACCGCCTATATCCTGCACCGCGAAGGCCACCAGGTCACCGTAGTGGACGCCGGCCCCGGTCCGGGCCTGGTCACTAGCCGCGCCAATGGCGCCCAGCTCAGCTACAGCTTCGTGGCGCCGCTGGCCGACCCCGCGGTGCTGCCCAAGCTGCCCGCCTGGCTGCTGGGCCGCGACACGCCCCTGCGCTGGCGACCGCGGCTGGACCCGGCCCAGTGGCGCTGGTGCCTGGACTTCCTGCGCGCCTGCACCCGCGCGCAAAGCCGCGCCACCACCCGCGAGCTGCTGGCGCTGGGGCTGTACAGCCGTCTCTGCGTACACGAGTTGGTCGGCCGCGAACAGCCGGCCTTCGATTTCAGTTCCAGCGGCAAGCTGCTGGTCTACCAGGACGCGGCCAGTTACAGCCGGGCGCTGGCGCAGATGGACTACCAGGCCTCGCTGGGCTGCGAACAACGCGCGCTGGACCGCCGGGCCTGCCTGGACCTGGAACCCTCGCTGGCCGACATCGGCGCCAGCATCGCCGGCGCCATCTACACCCCGACCGAGGACGCCGGCGACTGCCTGCGCCTGTGCGACGAACTGGAACGCATCCTACGGGCCGCGCCCGGCACCGTGCGGTTCCACTTCAACACGCCGGTATCGGCCCTGCGCACCGAGAACGGCCGCATCGCGGCCTTGGCCACGCCCGGCGGCGACCTGCAGGCCGACCACTACGTGCTGGCCGGCGGCATCGGCGCGCAGGCGCTGGCGCGACGCATCGGGTTGGACCTGGGCATCTATCCGCTCAAGGGCTACAGCCTGACGTACGACCTGACGCCGGACAGCCTCGCGCCCGTCGCCAGCATCAGCGATATCGGCCGCAAGGTCGTGTATGCGCGGCTGGGCCAGCGCCTGCGCGTAGCCGGCATGGTCGATATCGGCGCGAAGGACGCCGCGATCGACCCGCGCCGCGTGCAGAGCCTGCAAGCCGACGTCGCGCGGTTCTTTCCGCGCCTGAATCCCGCCGGCGCGCCGCAAGCCTGGGCCGGCCTGCGTCCGGCACGTGCCGACGGCAAGCCGCTGATCGGCGCCACGCCCTGGCGCAACCTGTGGCTGAATGCCGGCCATGGCGGCCTGGGCTTCACCCTGGCCGCGGGCAGCGCGCGCATGCTGGCGGATCTGATGCGGGGTCAGCGCCCCGCGGTGGATCCTGGCGCCTTCGCCTTGAGCGTTTGACGCGCTCGGCATCGAGGCGCGGGATGACGCGATGTAGCGCGGGGCCGGCCGCGGCCCCGCCTTGTCAGTCCGCCTTGATACCGCGGCTCTGGATCAGCTTGCCCCACTTGTCGCGTTCCTTCACCTCGAAGGCCGCCAGGTCCGCGCCGAACAGGTTGCCGGGCGTGGCCCCGCCCTGCGCCAGCGACTGCTTCAGCGCGGGCGATTGCAGCGCCTGCTTCATCGCCACGATCAGCTTGTCCACCACCGCAGCCGGCGTGCCGCGCGGCGCGTACAGGCCCGACCAGGCCGTGACCTCGAAGCCCGGCAGCCCGGCTTCGGCCATGGTGGGCAGGTCAGGCGCGGCGGGGCTGCGCTCGGCCGACGTGACCGCGATGCCGCGCAGACGGTCGCCCGCCTTCAGCGCCGCCATCGAACTGGGCAGGTTGTCCATCAGGATGTCGACCTGGCCGCCGATTACCGCCGGAATCGCGGCCGACGAGCCCTTGAACGGCACATGCAGCATCTGCAGACCGGCCATCGACTCGAAATAGGCGCCGGTCAGGTGCACCGACGAGCCGATGCCCGGCGATGCATAGGAATACTTGCCGGGGTCTTTCTTCACCGCCTTCATCACGTCATCGAGCGTGCGCCAGGGCGAGCCGGCCGCGACCGCCATGACATTGGGCGTGGACGCGATCATGCCCAGCGGCACCAGGTCGGTGGCGGGGTTGAAGCCAATGTTGCTGTACAGGAATTGATTGACGCTCTGGGTGCCCACCGAGCCCAGCACGATGGTGTAGCCGTCCGGCTGCGCGCGCGTTGCCGCGGCCACGCCCAGATTGCCGGCCGCGCCCGGCTTGTTCTCCACCACGATGGACTGGCCCAGCGTCGGCCGCATGTGCTCGGCAATGGTGCGCGCGAAGATGTCGGTGGTGCCGCCCGGCGGGAAGGGCACGATCAGCGTGATGGGCCGCTCGGGCCATGCCGCGACGGCGGCGCCTGGCGCGGCGATGGCGGCTGTTGCCACGGCCATGCCGGCCAATGCCAGGCGCGCGGCCGCGCCGCCCTTCCTTGCACGAAAAAACCTGCCCATCCTCTTTCCCCTTCATGAGAAGTGTTCGATTGATCAAACGGAATCCGGCGCAACGGTACTTCGCGATGCGGACGAGTCGGCCAGGCATGGCACGGATGCCATCCCGGGCAGTGCGTCCAGAGTGACCGAATGGTCACTTTTGACGCATTAAGAACCCGGCGCCCTGGCTTGTCAATCGGGCCGAGGAGAGGTTAGGCGTTATCCCTAGGGCTGCGCGGCGGGCGCGGGCGCCGCCGTGGGAGCCGGCGCCGTGGCGGGCGCCGTGCCAGGGGCCGCGGCTGGCGCCGCCTGCGCAGCGGCGCCCTGCGTGCCAGGCAACCCGTCCCAGCCACCGCCCAGGGCGACGATCAGGTTCACGCTGGCCACGAGCCGGTTGCCGTACAGGCTGAGCGCGCTGCGCTCGTTGTTGAGCGCGGTCGCGTCCACGACCGCCACGCTCAGGTAGTCCACCAGGCCGGCCTTGTACTGGTTCTGGATCAGCCGCAGCGACTCGCGCGCGGCTTCCAGCGCGCGGCGTTGCACGGTCTGTTCGTTTTCCATCACGCGCAGCTGGATCAGGTAGTCCTCGACCTCGCGCAGCCCGACCAACGCCGCCTGGCGATAGGCCGCGGCCTGCGCGTCGAAGGACGCGCGCGCCTGTTCCACCTGCGCCTGGCGCGCGCCGCCGTCGAAGAGAGTCATCGCCAAGGCCGGCCCCAGCGACCAGAAGCGCGCTGGCGCCGTCAGCAGGTCGGCGAACTGGCCGTTGCGGAAACCGCCGTCGGCCGACAAGGTCAGGCTGGGGAACCAGGCCGCCTGCGCCACGCCGATCTGCGCATTGGCCGCGGCCGCGCGGCGCTCGGCGGCGGCCACGTCGGGACGGCGTTCCAGCAGCTCGGACGGCAGCCCCACCGGAATCTGCGGCAGTTGCACGTTGAAGGCTGCCGGCGGCAAGGTGAAATGCGACGGCGCCTGGCCCATCAGCACCGCGATCGCGTGCTCGTACTGCCCGCGCTGCCAATCCAGGTCGATGGACTGCGCGCGCGTGCTTTCGACCTGCGTGCGCGCCACGGCCACGTCCGACTGCCCAACCACGCCCACGTTGTAGCGGTTCTGCGTCAGCTGCAGCGACTTCTCGTAGGCCGCCACGGTGGCGTCCAGCAGGCGCTTCTGTTCGTCCAGCACGCGCAATTGCAGATAGGCCTGCACCAGCGAGGCCTGCGCGCTGAGCCGGGTCGCGGCCAGGTCGGCCTGGCTGGCCGCGGCGCTGGCCTCGGACGACTCGACGCTGCGACGCACCCGGCCCCATACGTCCAGTTCCCAGCTGACGTTGCCGGTCAGCGAATATTGGTTCGACACGTTGCTGCCGCCGCTGCCGCCCGACGTCGATGACGACGAACCGCTGCCCCCGCCGCTGCCCGAGCGGGTCAGGCCCGCCCCCGCGCCCACCGTGGGAAAGAAACCGGCGCGCGCGCCGCGCACCAGGCCCAACGCCTGCCGGTAGTTGGCCTCGGCCTGGGCGATAGTCTGGTTCGACGTGTTCAGGCGATCCACCAGCTCGTTGAGCGTGGCGTCGTCATACACACGCCACCACTGCCCGCGGTCGGCCTCGTCGCGCGGCTGGGCCTGTTTCCAGCCCGGCACTTCGACCTGCCCTTCTTTGTAGTCCGCGCCCACGTCCAGCGCCGGACGCTGGTAATCAGGGCCGACGGCGCAAGCGCTCAGCACGGCGCACAGCGCCAGCACCGCGCCCGCGCGCGGCAGGATTGCGTAGGGGAAAGGCTGGGCGTTGCGGATCATATTTGTTCTATGGAAGCGTCGCCGCCCGCGCGCCGGGTGCGCCCGCGCGCAGCCCAGAGACGGAAACGGTCTAGGTAAAGATAAACCACGGGCGTGGTGTACAGCGTCAGGATCTGGCTCAGTACCAGACCGCCCACGATGGTAATGCCCAGCGGCTGGCGCATCTCGACGCCGGCGCCGGTGGCCACCACCAGCGGCAGCGCGCCGAAGATCGCCGCCATGGTGGTCATCATGATCGGGCGGAATCGCGTCAGGCAGGCCTGGAAAATCGCCTCGCGCGGCGCCATGCCCTGGTTGCGCTCGGCATCCAGCGCAAAGTCCACCATCATGATGGCGTTCTTCTTGACGATACCGATCAGGAGAAACACCCCGATCAGGGCGATCAGCGTGAAATCGGTGCGCACCAGCAGCAGCGCCAGCAGCGCGCCCAGGCCCGCCGACGGCAAGGTCGACAGGATCGTCAGCGGATGCACGAAGCTCTCGTACAGGATGCCCAGCACGATGTACATGGTCACCAGCGCCGCCAGGATCAGCCAGGGCTGCTGCGCCAGCGTCTGTTGCAGCGCCGCCGCGGTGCCCTGGAACCCGGCCTGGATCTGATCCGACGGCAGGCCGATGCGCGCCACCTCGGCGTCGATCGCCGCGGTGGCTTGCCCCAGCGACACGCCGGGCGCCAGGCTGAACGACACCGTGTCGGCCACGAACAGGCCCTGGTGCTGCACGCTGAGCGGCGCATTGGCATTTTCAAAGCGGGCGAACGCCGCCATCGGCACGCGCGTGCCGGCCGAGGTGATCACTTCCACCTGCTTGAGCGATTCGATGTCCTGCGCGAACGCGGCATCCACGCCCATCACCACGTGATACTGGTTCAGCGGCCCGTACATCACCGACACCTGCCGCTGGCTGAAGGAATTGTTCAGCACGGTCGAGATGGTCGACATGCTCACGCCCAGCCGCGTGGCGGCCTCGCGGTCGATCACCAAGTTGATTTCGCGGCCCTTGTCCTCGACGTCGGTATCCACGTCGGTGATCTCGGGAATCTTCGACATCGCCAGCTGCACCTTGGGCATCCAGCTGCGCAACAGTTGCAGGTCACCGGACATCAGCGTGTAGTCGTACGAGCCCTGGCTCTGGCGCCCGCCGATGCGGATGTCCTGCTGCGACACCAGGAACATGCGCGCCCCCGGCATGTTCTGCAACCGCGCGCGCAGCCGGTTGATGACCTGGTCGGCCGACACCTGGCGTTCGGCCAGCGGCTTGAGCTGGATCTGCATGAAGCTGCTGTTGCTGCCGCCGCGCCCGCCGGCATAGCCGGTCATGCTTTGCACGGCAGGGTCCGCCAGCACCACCTTGCGCAGCGCATCCAGCTTGGGGATGGTGGCCTGGAACGAAGTGCCCTGGTCGACCCGGAAAAAGCCCAGCAGCTGGCCGGTGTCCTGTTGCGGGAAAAAGCCCTTGGGCACCACCGTATACAGGTACACGTTCAGGCCCACGGCCGCCGCCAATATCAGCATCATCAGGCGGCTGTGCGCCAGCGCCCAGGCCAGGCTGCGGCGGTAGCCGTCCTGCATCCAGGCAAAGCCGCTTTCCGCCCAGCGCGCCAGGCGGCCCGGCGGCTCGGGTTCCTTGGGTTCGGGCTTGAGCAGGCGCGCGCACATCATGGGCGTCAGCGTCAGCGATACCACCAGCGACACCATGATGGAGGCCGACAGCGTCACCGCGAACTCACGGAACAGCCGCCCCACCACCCCGCCCATCAGCAGGATGGGAATGAACACCGCCACCAGCGACAGGCTCATGGATAGCACCGTAAAGCCCACTTCCCTCGAGCCGCGCAGCGCGGCCCGCATGGGCGACATGCCGTTCTCGACATGGCGCATGATGTTCTCGAGCACCACGATGGCGTCGTCCACCACGAAACCGGTGGCCACGATCAGCGCCATCAGCGAAATCGTGTTCAGCGTGAAGCCACAAAGGTACATGATGCAGAACGTGCCGATCAGCGACACCGGCACCGCGATGCTGGGAATGATGGCCGCCCGCCAGCGCCGCAGGAACAGCAGCACCACCAGCACCACCAGGCCCACCGCGATGATCAGCGTCAGCTCGGCCTCGTGCAGCGACGCCCGGATGCTGGGTGTGCGGTCCTGCGCCACGGTCAGGTGCACGTCGGCCGGCATCAGCGCCAGCAGCACCGGCAGCTGCGCCCGCACCGCGTCCACGGTCTCGATGATGTTGGCGTCGGCCTGGCGCCGCACGATCATCAGGATCGCCTTGCGTTCGTTGTAGAAGCCGGTCTGGTACAGGTCCTCGACCGAGTCCTCGACCTTGGCCACGTCCGACACACGCACGGGCGCACCGTCGCGCCAGGCCACGATCAGCGGCCGGTATTGCTCGGCCCGGCTGAGCTGGTCGTTGACCATCACCTGCCAGTGGTAGCGGTCGTTTTCCAGCACGCCCTTGGGGCGGTTGGCGTTGGCATTGGCCAGCGCCGTGCGCACGTCGTCCAGCGACACGCCGCGGTTGGCCAGCGCGCCCGGCAGCACCGTCACGCGAACCGCCGGCAACGAACTGCCGCCCACCGTGACCTCGCCCACCCCGTCCACCTGCGACAGCTTCTGCGCCACGATGGTCGACGCCAGGTCGTACAGCTGGCCCTGGCTGAGCGTGTCGGACGTCATCGCCAGCGTCATGATGGGCGCATCCGACGGATTGGACTTGTGATACGTGGGGTTGCTGCGCAGGCTGGTCGGCAGCAGCGAACGGGCCGCGTTGATGGCCGCCTGCACGTCGCGCGCGGCGCCGTTGATGTCGCGCGACAGGTCGAACTGCAGCGTCACGCGGGTCGAGCCCTGCGTGCTGCTCGACGTCATTTCGGTCACGCCCGCGATGCTGCCCAGCGACCGCTCCAGCGGCGTGGCCACGCTGGATGCCATGGTTTCGGGGCTGGCGCCCGGCAGGCTGGCCGACACCGAGATCGTCGGAATGTCCACCTGCGGCAGCGGCGCCACCGGCAACAGGAAAAACGACAGCATGCCCGCCAGCACGACCGCCAGCGACAGCAGCGTGGTCGCCACCGGCCGGACAATGAAGGGGGCCGACAGAATCATGACGCGTCCCCGGCGCGCGCCTCGCGCATGCCGCGCCAGCGCCGCGACATGCGGTCGAACATCAGGTAGATCACGGGCGTCGTGAACAAGGTCAGCACTTGACTCACCAGCAGGCCGCCCACCATCACCAGGCCCAGCGGTTGGCGCAGCTCGGCGCCGGTGCCCGACGACAGCATCAGCGGCAGCGCGCCGAACAGCGCCGCCAGCGTGGTCATCAGGATCGGCCGGAACCGCAGCAGCGCCGCCTCATGGATCGCCGCGCGGGGCGACAGGCCGCGCTTGCGCTCGGCGTCCAGCGCGAAGTCGATCATCATGATCGCGTTCTTCTTGACGATACCGATCAGCAGAATGATGCCGATGATGCCGATCATGTCCAACTCGGTGCCGCTGATCAGCAGCGCCAGCAGCGCCCCCACCCCGGCCGACGGCAACGTCGACAGGATGGTGATGGGGTGGATGTAGCTTTCGTACAGCACGCCCAGCACGATATACATCGTGACGATGGCGGCCAGAATCAGCCACAGCGTGCTGGACAGCGAATTCTGGAACGCCAGCGCCGCGCCCTGGAAGCGGGTCTCCACGCTGGCCGGCATGCCGATCTCGGCCTCGGCCGCGGTGATGGCCTCGACCGCGGCAGACAGCGAGGCGCCGTGCGCCAGGTTGAACGACACGGTCACCATCGGGAACTGGTCCAGCCGGTTCACGGCCAGCACCGTCTTGCCTTCAGTGATGCGGGCGATGGACGACAGCGGCACCTGCGTCCCACTCGAGGTCGGCACGTGGATCTGGCCCAATGCCGCCGGATTCATCTGGAACTGCGGCTGCACCTCCAGCACCACGCGGTACTGGTTGGACTGGGTGAAGATGGTCGAAATCAGCCGCTGGCCGAACGCGTCGTACAGCGCCTCGTCCACCACCGCCGCCGTGATGCCCAGGCGCGAGGCCGCGTCGCGGTCGATCTCGACCCAGGTCTGTAGCCCGTCGTCCTGCAGGTCGTCGGTCACGTCCTTCAAGCCCGGCACCTGGCGCAGGCGGTCGATCAGCTTAGGCGTCCATTCGCTCAGCACCGCCAGGTCCGGATTGGACAGCGTCATCTGGTATTGCGTGCGGCTGACGCGGTCTTCGATGGTCAGGTCCTGCACCGGCTGCATATAGACGGTCAGACCGTCCTGCTTGGAAAAGGCCGCTTGCAGGCGGGCCATGACGGTGGGCAGGTCGCCCTGACGGTCGGCCTGTGGCTTGAGCGCGATCTGCATGCGCCCGGCGCTGAGGGTGGCGTTGCTGCCGTCCACCCCGATGAACGAGGACACCGCCTGCACGTCCGGGTCTTCCAGCGCCAGCCGTGCCGCCGCCTGCTGGCGGTCGGCCATGGCGGTGAACGAGATGGACTGCGGCGCCTGTGTGATGGCCTGGATCAGGCCCGTGTCCTGCTGCGGGAAAAAACCCTTGGGAATCAGGATGTACAGCAGCACCGTCAGCGCGAAGGTGGCCAGCGCCACCAGCAGGGTCAGCGGCTGGTGGCGCAGCACCTTTTGCAGCATGCGGTCATAGGCCGCGATGACGCGGTCGATGAGGGCGCCGGTGGCCAGGTGGAAGCGGCCGTGCTTCTGCTCGGACTCGGCGCGCAGCAAGCGGGCGCACATCATCGGCGTCAGGGTCAGCGACACCACCAGCGAAATGAGGATGGACACCGCCAGCGTGATCGCGAACTCGCGGAACAGGCGCCCCACGACCTCGGTCATGAACAGCAGCGGGATCAGCACCGCGATCAGCGAGAACGTCAGCGAGATCAGCGTGAAGCCGATTTGCGACGCGCCCTTGAGCGCGGCCTGCAGCGGCGTCTCGCCCTCTTCGATGTGGCGCGCGATGTTCTCGATCATGACGATGGCGTCGTCCACCACGAAGCCGGTGGCGATCGTCAGCGCCATCAACGTCAGGTTGTTGATGGAAAATCCGGCCAGATACATGATGCCGAAGGTGCCCACCAGCGACAGCGGCACCACCACGCTGGGAATCAACGTGGCCGTGATGCTGCGCAGAAACACGAAGGTCACCATCACCACCAGCGCCACCGCCAGCAGCATCTCGAACTGCACGTCGGCCACCGAATCGCGGATGGTCTGGGTGCGGTCGGACACTACCGTCACGTCCAGCGTGGCCGGCAGCGCCGCGCGCAGCTGCGGCAGCAGCGTCTGGATGCGGTTGACCACGTCGATCACGTTGGCGCCCGGCTGGCGCTGGATATTGAGCAGGATGGCCGGCTTGTCGCCCGCCCACGCCGCCTGGCGCGTGTCCTCGGCGCCTTCCACCGCGCGCGCCACATCGGACAGGCGCAGCGGGGCGTTGTTCTTGTAGGCGATGATCAGGTTGTTGTAGTCGGTGGGCGACTTGAGCTGATCGTTCGCATTGATCGTGGTCGAGCGCAACGGCCCGTCCAGGTTGCCCTTGGGCTGGTTGACGTTGGCGCCCACCACCGCGGTGCGCAGGTCCGTCAGCCCCAGGCCGTTGGCCGCCAGCGCCTGCGGATTGACCTGCACCCTCACGGCCGGGCGCTGCCCGCCCGCCACGCTGACCAGGCCTACCCCGGGGATCTGCGACAGCTTCTGCGCCACCCGCGTGTCGACCAGATCACGCACCTGCGGCAGCGGCATGGTCGGCGAGGTGATCGCCAAGGTCAGCACCGCGGCGTCGGCCGGGTTCACCTTGTTGTAGGTCGGCGGCACCGGCAGGTCGCTGGGCAGCAGGTTCGACGCGGCGTTGATGGCCGCCTGCACCTGCTGCTCGGCGACATCCAGCGGCAGCGTCAGGTTGAACTGCATGGTGATGACCGACGCGCCGCCCGAACTGGTCGACGACATCTGGTTCAACCCCGGCATCTGCCCGAACTGCCGCTCCAGCGGCGAGGTGACCAGCGAGGTCATCACGTCCGGGCTGGCGCCGGGGTACAGCGTGGTGACCTGGATGGTGGGGTAATCGACTTCGGGCAAAGCCGATACCGGCAGCAGGCGGTAGGCGATGAAGCCGGCGATCAGGATGGCCACCATCGACAGCGTGGTGGCCACGGGCCGCAGAATGAACAGGCGCGACGGGCTCACGGCGGGATCCCTGGCTTACCGGGTCGCCGGCGTGGTGCCCGCCGGGGCGCCCCCGCCCAACGACTTATCCTTGGGGATCACTTCTGCCCCGCCCACGACCTCGACCTTGGCGCCGGCGCGCAGGCGGTCGGTGCCCTCGGTCACGACGCGGTCGCCCGGCTGCAGGCCTTCGTTCACAGCGACCATGCCATTGTTGATGGCGCCCAGCTTCACCTGCTTGACCTGCACGGTGTTGTCCGCCTGCACCTGGAACACGAAGGCGCCGGCCGAACCCTGCTGCACCGCCGCCGTCGGAATCGCGGTCACGTCCTTGCGCGTCAGCACGTGCAGGCGCACGTTGACGAACTGGTTGGGAAACAGCGCATCGTCCTGGTTGTCGAACTTGGCCTTGAGCTTGAGTGTGCCGGTGGTGACGTCGATCTGGTTGTCCAGCGTTTCCAGCGTGCCGGACGCGATGCGCCGGGTGTCGGCGCGGTCGTAGGCATCGACCGCCAGCGTCTTGCCCTGGGCCAGTTCGGCGCGCACTTCGGGCAGCTGGGTCTCGGGCAGCGTGAACACCACCGAGATCGGCTGGGTCTGGGTGATCACGACCAGGCCGTTCGTGTCCGAGCTGGACACCAGGTTGCCGCGGTCGACCTGGCGCAGGCCCAACCGGCCACTGATCGGCGCGGTGATGCGGGCGTAGTCCAGTTGCAGCCGGGCATTGTCGACATTGGCCTGATCGCTCTTGATGGTGCCTTCGTATTGGCGCACCAGCGCGGCCTGGGTGTCGACCTGCTGCTTGGCGATGGAGTCCTGCTTGAACAGGGCCTGGTAGCGTTGCAGGTCGCGGCGCGCGTTTTCAAGCAGCGCCTGGTTCTGCATCTGGGTGCCGCGGGCCTGGTCCAGCGCCACCTGGAAGGCGCGCGGGTCTACCTGGGCAAGCAGGTCGCCGGCCTTGACCATCTGGCCTTCCTGGAACGGCACATCCACCAGCTCGCCGCTGACGCGGCTGCGCACGGTCACGGTGTTGTAGGCGGTGACGGTGCCCAGCGACTTCAGGAAGATGTCGATGTCCTGCGTCACGGCGGTGGCCACCCGCACCGGCACGGCCAGGTTGGCCATGGCCGCGGCCATGTTGGGCCGCCCGCCGGCGCCGGGACGCCCGCCGCCCGCGCCGCCCGGCTTGGCCGCCGGCCGCAGCGCCAACCAGGCGATGCCGGCCACGACCAGCAAAAGCACCGCTAACCCGATGATTCTGCGGCGGGTCCAGCGGGAAGGCGAAGAAACGGGACGGCTATCGGACATGGGAAACGGTTCCGGCACTGACGGAGAAAGCCGTATTGTGTACTAGACAAACGCCATTTCAGCGGTCGGCCGTTACGACTGAAATAGGCCGCAACAGGAATCGGGGAGTGAGCGCCGCCAGTCCAGGGTCGCCGGGCCGGGGAGCCGCGGCGGTCCTTCGCCCGTCCAGATCAGGAATTGCAGAGCGTGATCTGGAAAGGGATGTCGCGGGCGACCTGCTGCGGCTTGAATTCGCCGTCCTGGGTCGAAAAGCGGATCCAGATCATGTACTTGTTCGCGCTGATCTCGGGAAACGCCCCCTGGGCCGGATCCACCCACACGCGCAGCAGCTGGAACTGCTTGCCGGCCAGCATCTGCTGGTAGGCGCCTTGCTCGGCCACGATGTCGGCCTTGCGCCCCGATTCGCGCAGCAAGCGCAGGGCCAGGGTCAGGCCCTCGTACAGGGGGATGAAGGGCGCCAGCCAGCCTTGCAGGTCGGCGCAGCGCGCGGCTTCGGACTTGTGCTGCCAGGCGTAGTACGAGGGCATGTCCACCTGAGTGGCGCTGCCGGGCACCGACAGGCGGCCCCGCAGGCTGGTCAGCCATTCGTTCTCGCGCAGCGATTGGCCCGTCTTGCCGGGCGCGGCCAGGGCAGTGGACACTTTTTCGAGCTCGCGCAGCATGCCTTCCAGCGCGTCTTGCGCCACACCGGGGTGGTCGCGCAGGCCCATCAGGGCCACGCGCTGGCGTTCGAGGTCTTGCAGGACGGCGCCTTTCACATCGGTGCGTTCGCACGCATCGAGCAGGTCGAACAGCGAGGTGACGGCGACCTGGTGCTGGCGTGAGTCTCCCTCGCGGGCGAAGAAGAACAACCTGTCGAACAGGTATTCGAGCCGCAGGTAAGCGCGAATGCGCTCATTGAAGGGATATTCGTAAACAATCACGCTTGTAAACAGGCCCATCAGTGGTCGGCCTGACGGCCGAGATTATTCAGGGGTGCCGGCCAAGCCCTGGGCTTGCCGGCCCGTCGTGGCCGCCAGCGCCAGCCAGCGATCATGCAGGGTCTTCGCCTGCGCGCGCAATTGTTCCGGCGAGGTCGCGCCGTCGTTATTGATGACGTCGTCGGCGACTGCCAACCGGCTTGCCCGCGCAGCCTGTGCCGCCATGATACGCCTGATGGCAGAGTCCGTCAGCCCGCTGCGCGAGCGCACGCGCGCCACTTGGGTTTCCGGGTCGCAATCGACCACGCAGATGCGGTCGACGCGGTCGCGCCAACGCGTGATCGACTCGACCAGCAAGGGCACCACGAACACCAGATACGGCCCGCGCGCGGCCGCGGCCTGGCGCTCGGTTTCCTGGCCGATCGCGGGATGCAGCAAGGCCTCCAGGCGCAGGCGCACCTGCGGATCGGCAAAGGCGCGCTCGCGCATCCAATCGCGGTCGAGCGCGCCGTCCGGCGTCAGCGCGCCGGGCCCGAACTCGCGTTCGATCGCGGGCATGGCGGCGCCGCCAGCCGCGGTCAGCGTGCGCGCGATCTCGTCGGTGTCCACCACCGACGCGCCCCACTGCCCCAGCATGTCGGCCACGCGCGACTTGCCGGAACCGATGCCGCCTGTCAGGCCGATATTGAACATGTCCGTCATTCCTATGGGTTCAGGTCTTGATCCGGTTCGGTGGCCGGCATCAGCGCAGCAGCCATCCCAGGCCCTGCTCGCCGCCCAACAGCAGCACCACCACGCCCGCCAGCGCCAGGTACGGCCCGAACGGCAGCGCCTGGCCGCGCTGGGCGCGGCCGCTGAGCGTCTGCGCGCCCCCGATCACCACGCCCACCACCGAGGCGCCCAACAGCAGCATCGGCAGCGCTCCCACGCCGAACCACGCGCCCAGCGCGGCCAGCAGCTTGAAGTCGCCAAAACCCATGCCCTCGCGGCCCGTCAGCAGGCGGAATGCATGAAAGATAACCCATAGGAACAGATAGCCAGCCACCGCGCCCACCACCGCCAGCGGCAACGTGGTGAAGGCGTCGAACAGGTTCACCAGCAAGCCGGCCCAGGCCAGCGGCAGGGTGATCGAGTCGGGCAGCAGCGTGGATTCCAGGTCGATCCAGGCCAGCGCCACCAGCGCGGCGGACAGCCCCATGGCGCACAACGCGATGGGCGTGGCGCCGAAACGCCAGGCGCAGGCGGCGAACAGGACGCAGGTGGTGAGTTCGATGGCGGGGTAGCGCCAGCCGATCGCGCCGTGGCAGACCCCGCAACGGCCCCGCAGCGCCAGCCAGCCCACGAGGGGCAGCTGGCGCCAGCCGGCCACCGGCGCCTCGCAACGCGGGCAATGCGAGGGCGGCGCCAGCAAGCCGTAGTCGGAGGCCGGCCGCGCCTTGCCCACCGAATCCAGGCATTGCGCCTGCCATTCGCGTTCCATCATGCGCGGCAGGCGGTAGGTCAGCCGGGTCAGCCAGCCGCCGACGAACAACCCGGCCACCGCGGCCAGGCCGACGAACACCGCCAGGGGCACCGGAAAGACATGCCACAGGGTCGTCATGCGAGCCCCCGCGACACGGCCCGTCCTGCCGAACATCCGGCATTTGCGGCAAAACGGCAGGCTTGCTGCCTGGGACCGTGTCGTAATTTGTGCATAAAAGGCGAACAGTGTCTTTCAGGGTATGGGGGAACGTATCGAATCTTCGCATAAGTGCGTAAAATCGGAGACAGACTCAACTTACGGATCAGCTGCCATGGCCGCGCGCGTAGAAATCCTCACCCGCCCCCGCAAACTCAGCATCGTGGGGCTGCTGCTAGCGGGCACGGCACTGGGCGCTGCGGGCTGCGCCCAGCAACGCACCGAAGGCTATTACGATCCCCCGGCGGAAAGCACCGTCACCGACGCCCAGTACCAGGGTTCGGGCGCCGGCTACCGCACCGTGCTGCGGGCCCCCTCGCAAGTGCAGATCGCGCTCAAGCCCGACCAGAAGAAAACCCAGGCCCAATCCGGCCAGGCCGCCCAGGGCGGAGCCATCACCGAAGACGGCCAGGCCGTGCCCGAAGGCGCGGAAAGCGGTTCGGGCGCCACGGCCGGATCGGCCCCGGCACCGGTCGCGGCCCCCGCCGGCGGCAACACGCAAAGCGCTGCGGCCAACAGCCTGGTTCCGCAACCGCAAACCTATATGGGCACCCTGCCGTGTTTCTCGCCCGCCATGCAATGCACGGCGCAGCGCGTGACCCTGACCCTGGCACCCAACGGCCGCTGGCGTGGCCGCACGGCCTACCTGGAAGACGCCGCCAAGAAGGCGGCCCCAGTTGTGGAGCAAGGCTGCTGGGACGCCACCGACGAGCGCCCGCCGCGCGTCATCCTGCTCGATAACCAGGGCAATGTGCGGGTGGAATTCCTGGTGGCCGCCAACAACGTGCTGCGCGTGCGTTCCATCGCCGGCCAGACGCCCAACCTGAACTACAACCTGACCCGGCAGCCGGATCTGGACCCGATCGACGAGCTGGCCAAGGCCACCGCGCCCCAGTGCCCGTGAGCCTGGCAGGCCGGGTATCCCCCTCGGCCTGACCCGATACCCGCCCCCAAGGCCTGCCGGACTTCGCGTTCGACAGGCCTTGTGTTTTGGTCGATCGGAAAAGCCAATGTAAGTGCACACTTACGCCATCGCTGGCAATCTATACCGGCTCATCCGCGCCATTTGGCTGACCGGCCTGGCCTTGATGCCCCTTTTTTTGGGCAGCGGGCGACGTACCGCGTTCATCGTCGGGGGCGGGTCCCGGGGCTGACGTATCCAATGCGTTAGGGTCCGGCGGAACGGACTTGGCCGAATACCTGGCGCGAGCGTCATGGGGTTCGTGCAGCCAAGGCGACGGCTGCGCCGGCCGCCCCTGGGCCCAAGCCGGCGCCGGCCCCGCGGCATCGTCCGGGGTAACGCCCGATACCGGCGAAGCACCCGAACGGCCATGGGCGCACAGCCGGCAGGCCAGTTGCATGGCGTTGCGCGCCCGCAGCTTGGCGAAGATGCGGGCGCGATGCGCTTCGACGGTACGCAGCGAAATGCCCTGGTCGATGGCGATGACCTTGTTGGGACGGCCCGCCGCGACATAGGCGACGATCTGCCGCTCGCGCGGCGTCAGGGCGGACAGGACGGCGTTGAGATCAGGGCGAGGCGTTTGCATGGGACAGCTCTGCAATGAAGGATTGCAGTGAGTCTGCCCGGCCCCTTGTGGGCGCGTAAGCTGGCAATTCTGCCAGGGGTCCGCTGGAGGACGCCCGCAGGGCGCCCCCAACGCCCTACTCCCTATGCGGTATAGGACAGTTCCAGATTGTCGATCAGGCGCGTCGCGCCCAGCTTGGCAGCGGCCAGCACCACCACGGGCTCGCCGGCCTGGAGGTCGGCGGCTTCCGGACGCTTGAGATCGCGCTGGCGGCGCAGGGCGATGTAGTCCACACGCCAGCCGCGGCCATTCAGGGTCTCGGTGGCGTCGCGCTCCAGCGCGGCCGCGTCGCGTTCGCCGGCCGCCAGGCGGGCATTGATACGTTGCAGTTCCGCGTACAGGGCCGGGGCCTCGGCGCGCTCGGCGTCGCTCAGGTAGCGGTTGCGCGACGACAGCGCCAGGCCATCGGCGGCCCGCACGGTCTCGTGCGCCAGCACTTCCACGGGCAGCTGGAACTGACGGCACATGTTGCGCACGACCATCAGCTGCTGGTAGTCCTTCTTGCCGAACACGGCCACACGCGGCTGCACGCAGGAGAACAGCTTGAGCACCACGGTGCTGACGCCGGCGAAGAAGCCGGGGCGGAACTCGCCTTCCAGGATGTCGCCCAGGTCGTCCGGAGGCTGCACGCGGTAGTTCTGCGGTTCGGGGTACATCTCGCGCTCGTTCGGGGCGAACAGCACGTAGACGTCGCGCTCGCGTTCCAGCTTTTCGATGTCGGCGGCCAGGGTGCGCGGGTATTGGTCAAAATCCTCGTTCGGCCCGAACTGCAGGCGGTTCACGAAGATACTGGCCACGACGGGATCGCCGTGCTGGCGCGCCAGTTTCATCAGCGCCAGGTGGCCTTCGTGCAGGTTGCCCATGGTGGGCACGAATGACACGCGGTTCTGGCCGCGCAGGTGATCGCGCAATTCCTGGATGGTGTGTACGACTTTCAAGGAGACTCTCCGGGGTTGTGGGGGCAGCCCGGCCAGGTTTCAGGGCCTGCTAGGCCGCGACCGCCGCGACGCTGGTGTAGGCCAGGCGCACGTAGATGGGCGCATAGGGTTCGGCCTGCGTGATTTCCAGCAAGGATTCGCGGGCCAGTTCCAGCATGGCGATGAAGTGCACCACGACGACCGCGGCGGGCGCGCCTTCGCGCACGCGTTCCATGAACAGGTCGCCGAATTCCATGAAGCGCACGTCGTTCAGGCGCCGCAGGATGTGCGTCATGTGGTCGCGCACCGACAACTGCTCGCGCGTGATGTGGTGGTGCTGGTTGAGCTTGGCCCGCTTCATGATGTCAGCCCAGGCCTCGCGCAGGTCGTCCACGCTGACTTCGGGCAGCATGCGCTCGACGCTCAGGTCGGCCACCGCATGGCTGCTGACGAAGTCGCGGCCCAGCTGGGGCAAGGCGTCCAGCTTCTGGGCGGCCAGTTTCATCTGCTCGTATTCGAGCAGGCGGCGCACCAGTTCGGCACGCGGGTCTTCGGGTTCTTCGCCGGTGTCGGTCTTCTTGACCGGCAGCAGCATGCGCGATTTGATCTCGATCAGCATCGCCGCCATGAGCAGGTATTCCGCCGCCAGCTCAAGGTTGTGGATGCGGATCTGGTCCACGTAGGACAGATACTGCCGCGTGACATCCGCCATGGGGATGTCCAGCACATTGAAGTTCTGTTTGCGGATCAGGTAGAGCAGCAGGTCCAGCGGCCCCTCGAACGCCTCGAGGAAGATCTCCAGCGCGTCCGGCGGAATGTACAGGTCCGTCGGCATCTGGAACAGCGGCTCGCCGTACAGACGCGCGAACGCGACGCTGTCGATCGTGTCAGGGGTGCTGTCGACGGGCGGTTCCACTAGCGCGGCCAGGGCATCGCCCGGGACGGAGGGAGTGTGGGCCATGGCTGCCGCAACGGGTATCAGTCGGCCTGATACACGTACGGCTTTTGCGGCACGCGGGCCGCACGGAAGCCTTCGAGCAGCTCCGCGTCTTGCGGCTTGTCCCAAAGACGGGCGCGGCCTTCGCGCTGGCGCTCTTCGGTGCCAGGGTGCGACTGCTTGAAGTCTTTCAGGAAAAGGGTGATCTCGGATTCGTAGTTGGCAGCCATGGCACCAATTTCAATGGGTTTCGGATCCCTGGAGTTTACTTCACGCGGCGGCTGGCCCCGGCGTTACAATCTTTTGGCTCCCAACGCCCCCTCCCGCCATGTCCGCAGAATCCGCAGCCGCAGCCAATCCCGCTCCCCCCTCAACCCCGGACGCGGTGCGCGCGGCGCGAATGATCCCCTTCATCGTGGGCTGCGCGCTATTCATGCAGATGCTGGACGCCACGGTGGTGGCCACCGCCTTGCCGGCCATGGCCCGGGCCCTGGGATCGACCCCGGTGCGGCTGAACGTCGCCATTACCTCCTACCTGCTGTCGGTGGCCGTGTTCGTGCCGGTCAGCGGCTGGGCGGCCGACCGCTACGGCGCGCGCCGGGTATTCGTGGCCGCCATCGGCCTGTTCACGCTCAGTTCGGTGGCCTGCGCCCTGTCCCAGGACCTGCCCCAGCTGGTCATCGCCCGCGTCATCCAGGGCATGGCCGGGGCCATGATGGTGCCGGTGGGGCGCATCATCCTGCTGCGCACGGTGCCCAAGCAGGATCTGCTCAAAGCCATGTCGTTCCTGTCGATCCCGGCGCTGCTGGGGCCGGTGATCGGGCCGCCGCTGGGCGGCTTCATGGTCACCTACATGTCGTGGCACTGGATCTTCCTGATCAACATCCCCATCGGCATCCTGGGCATCGCCCTGGTGCTGCGCTTCGTGGCCGAGATCAAGGAAGAGACCGCGCCGCGCCTGGACTGGCTGGGCTTCCTGCTCAGCGCCGTGTGCCTGGCCGCGCTGGTCAGCGGCTTCGAGGCCATCGGCCGCGACGTGATGCCGCTGCCCGCCCTGCTCGGCCTGATCGCGCTGGGCGCGGCCTGCGGCCTGGCCTATGGCTGGCACGCGCGGCGCGTCGACTACGCCATCATCGACCTGTCGCTGATGCGCATCCCCACCTTCGCCATCTCGACGCTGGGCGGCAACCTGTGCCGCTTCGCGGTGGGCGCCACGCCCTTCCTGCTGGCCATGCTGCTGCAGGTAGGTTTCGGCCTGTCACCCTTCTCGGCCGGCCTGATCACCTTTGCCAGCGCAGCCGGCGCCCTGCTGATGAAGTTCGTGGCCACACCCATCGTGCGGCACTTCGGCTTTCGCCGCGTGCTGACCGTGAACGCGGTGCTGACCGGCGCCTTCATCATGGTCTGCGCCACCTTCACGCCCGCCACGCCGGTGTGGCTGCTGATCGCCATCCTGCTGATCGGCGGCTTCTTCCGGTCGCTGCAGTTCACCGGGGTAAATACGCTAACCTATGCCGATATCCCCCCCGCCAAGATGAGCCGCGCCAGCAGCTTCGCCGCCATGGCGCAGCAACTGGGCATCAGCCTTGGCGTGGGTGTGGCCGCCGTCACGCTGAACATCAGCATGACGCTGCGCGGCGCCGAAACACTGGCGGTCCGCGACGTCATCGCCGGCTTCATCGTCATCGGCCTGCTGTGCGCGGCCTCGGTCTTTTCCTTTAGACGCCTCGACCCGCTGGCCGGGGCACACCTGAACGGCGCCAAACAAAGTGACGACGAATGAATTTGTCCTAGCCCTGGACCAGGGCACCACCAGCTCCCGCGCCATCGTGTTCGATCGCGACGGCGTGGTGCGCGGCATCGGCCAACGCGAATTCCGCCAGCACTACCCGCGGCCGGGGTGGGTCGAGCACGATCCCGGTGAAATCTGGCACAGCCAGCTGGACGTGGCCCGCGAGGCCCTGCGCAACGCCGCCGCCAGCGCCGCCGACGTGGCCGCCATCGGCATCACCAACCAGCGCGAAACCACCCTGATCTGGGAACGCGCCACCGGCCGCCCGCTGGCCCGCGCCATCGTCTGGCAAGACCGCCGCACCGCCCCGATGTGCGACCAGCTGCGCGCGGACGGCCATGCCGACTTCCTGCAATCACGCACGGGGCTGGTGCTGGACGCCTATTTCTCGGGCACCAAGCTCGCCTGGCTGCTGGACCACGTGCCCGGCGCGCGCCAGAAGGCCGAACGCGGCGAACTGGCCTTCGGCACGGTGGACACATGGCTCGTGTGGCAGCTGACCGGCGGCGCGGTGCACAGCACCGACCCCAGCAACGCATCGCGCACGATGCTGTTCGACCTGCACACGCAAGACTGGAGCGACGAGATCCTGGCGCTCTTGAACATCCCGCGCAGCGTGCTGCCAACCATCGCGCCCAGCAGCGCGGTGATCGGCGAGGCCCTGCCCGAATGGCTGGGCGGCTCCATCCCCATCGCCGGCGTGGCGGGCGACCAGCAGGCAGCCACCTTCGGCCAGGCCTGCTTCAAACCCGGCATGGCCAAGAACACCTATGGCACCGGCTGCTTCATGCTGATGAACGTCGGCGACCAGCCGGTGCAGTCCCGCAACCACCTGCTGTCCACGGTCGGCTGGGGCCTGCCCGTGCCGGGCCAAGCCGGCTGGCGGCCGGCCTACATGCTGGAAGGCGGCGTGTTCGTGGCCGGCGCCGCGGTGCAATGGCTGCGCGACGGCCTGGGCATCATCCAGCGCTCCGAGGAAATCGAATCCCTGGCCGCCAGCGTGGCCGATACCGACGACGTCTTCATGGTGCCGGCCTTTGCCGGCCTGGGCGCGCCGCACTGGGACCCTTACGCCCGCGGCACGCTGGTGGGCCTGACCCGCGGCACCACCCGCGCTCACATCGCCCGCGCCACGCTGGAATCCATCGCGCTGCAAAGCGCCGAACTGCTCACCTGCATGAACGGTGACAGCGGCATCGCGCTGACCGAGCTGCGGGTGGACGGCGGCGCCGCGCGCAACGACCTGCTGATGCAGATGCAGGCCGACCTGCTGGGCGTGCCGGTGGTGCGTCCGCGGGTACCGGAATCCACCGCGCTGGGCGCGGCCGGGCTGGCGGGGCTGGCGGTCGGCTTCTGGGCGGGCCAGGACGAATTCGCGTCCAAGTGGCAAGCCGAGCGCACCTTCGAACCGGCCTGGCCGCAATCGGTGCGCGACGCCCGCATGAAGCGCTGGCGCCAGGCGGTGGAACTATCCAAGGGCTGGTCCAACAGCGCCAACTAGAGCCGACAGCGGGGCAACGCCGCTGCCGTATCCCCACTGCATATTCGGGCGCTGAGCCGCCGGACAGATCCAGCCAGGCAGCGGCTCAGCGCCGCCGCGCCTGCGCCTGCATCACGCGCCGCGCCATCTGGTAGCCGGCGAATACATAGAACGCATTGCTGTTCATCAGCAGCCAGGCGCCCGCGCCGCCGAGCAGGGCAACCACCGGGCCCACGGCCCGCATATCTCCCTGCGACCAGACGATCAGCCCCAGGCCGCCTGCCGCGGCCAGCGTCAGCGCGGTGCGCTTGAGCAGCACCAGTCCGAAGGCATAGCCGCCCATGAAGGCCACCACGCCGATGGCCAGCGCCAGCGCGGTGACGGCACAGGCCAGCACCAGCGCGAAGGCCGCCAGCGCCGGCCCCGCGGGACGCAGCAACAGGCTCAGCAGGCCGATGCCCACGCCGATGCCGCCCGCCATCGTCAATACCGCCAGCACCAGCGGCGACCACAGGCCGGGCGGGGCCTGGCGCGCATCCATGTCGGCGATGAAGCGGTGCATCGCGCGGGAAGTCGCCGCAGGTTCATGCCGGCCGTCATGCGAGCCGTCGTCGAGGCCGTCATTCAGGCCGTGGGGCGGGCCGTCATTCACGCCGTCATCGGGACCCTCATGCGGGCGGTGCCCTGCCTCCGCCTGGCGCCCCGCCTCGTCCCGCAGCGCCGCTTCCAGCTTGCGGCACTGCGCGATCAGCGCGTTCAGGCCCGGGCTGGATGCCATCACAGCCTCGTCACGCCCGGCGCGTGTTCGGCCACCGTCTTGCGCAGGGCCGCCATGGCCTCCTGCACCGCCGCCGGACGGAACGCGTCCTCGCGCCAGTACATCGCCACTGAACCGAAACCCGACAGCCGCACCGGAATGATGCGCATCGCCTTCATCTGGGCAAAGCGCAGCGCGGCGCGGTGCGAGGCCACGCCGATCATGTCGCTGTTGTTGATCAGGGTGAGGTTGATGGTGACCGAATTCGATTCCACGTGGTCGGCCGGCGGCGCCTGCCCGGCCGCGGCCAGCGCGGCGTCGACCGCGTTACGGATGGGCGTGCCCTTGGGCCAGAGTATCCAGCGGTACGACAGCAGGTCGGGCCAGCCCGGTTGTTCCAGCGCGAACAGGGGGTGCCGCGGCCGTGCCACCAGGTGGATCGGTTCGAGATACAGCGCCTCGAAACGGATGGCGGGGTCGTGGTGCTCGGGCGCCGAACGGCCCACCACAATGTCCAGGTCGCCCTGGGCCAGCTGCGCCAGCAGGCGGTCGGTAGTGCCTTCCACCAGCTTCACGCGGGCCTGTGGCATGCGTTCCAGCAGCTTCATCACCGCCAGCGGCACGGTGTCGGACGCCGACGCGCCCGAGGCGCCGATCACCACGCGGCCGCCGCCGCCTTCGCGCAGCGCGGTCATGTCGGCGCTGGCGCGATCCAACTGCGCCTCGAGCCGCTGCGCATGCGCGATCAGCACGTCGCCATGCGGCGTGGGCCGCAGGCCGCGCGCATGGCGCTCGAACAGCGGCAGGCCGATGTCGTCTTCCAGGTCCTTCAGCCATTTCGACAGGCCCGGCTGGGTCGTGTTGAGCATGGCGGCCGAGTGGCTGATGTTGCGGGTCTGGGCCAGGCTGAGCAACATCTTCAGGTTGCGCAGGCGCAGGCGGTGGGTCCAGTCCATGGCGCCCTCTTGTCTCTGATGAGGTGTCGTACGTGGGCCGGGCGGCGCCGTACGTATATGGTTATTGATATGGATAATAAGATAATTTCATTATTAAACACATAGCTCGTTCCGCATAATCGTCTCCACATCAGGACCTGCCGCGCCTCTCGCAGCGGCGGGCCGTGCCTAGAAGAGAGTTGGCCCCGATGCCGGCTCCACAGGAGACAAGCATGCCCGACAGCCATTCCACCGGCGCGGACCGCGCCGCCTATTACGCGCGCATCGCCCAGAAGAACATGGCGCCCTTGTGGGAGTCGCTGCACAACCTGGTGCCGCGCCAGCCCGCGCCGCGCTGCGTGCCCGCCCTCTGGAAATACGACGACGTGCGCGACGACGTGATGGCCGCGGGCTCGCTCATCACCGCCGAAGAGGCCGTGCGCCGCGTGCTGATCCTGGAAAATCCCGGCCTGCCCGGCCAGGCCAGCATCACGCAAAGCCTGTACGCCGGCCTGCAGCTGATCCTGCCCGGCGAGATCGCGCCCAGCCACCGCCACACCCAGTCGGCGCTGCGCTTCATCGTCGAAGGCCGCGGCGCCTACACCGCCGTCAACGGCGAGCGCACCACGATGCATCCGGGCGATTTCATCATCACGCCGTCCTGGACCTGGCATGACCACGGCAACGCGGAAACCGTGGACGGCGGCGAGCCCGTGGTCTGGCTGGACGGCCTGGACATTCCCCTGCTGCGCTTCCTGGACGCGGGCTTTGCCGAGAACTACCCGTCGGCCACCCAGCCCGTCACGCGGCCCGAAGGCGACAGCATGGCGCGCTTTGGCCACAACATGGCGCCGGTGCGGCACCGCCCCGCCGGCGGCACCTCGCCTATCTTCAACTATCCCTACGAGCGCAGCCGCGAGGCGCTGGACGCGCTCTATCGCCACGGCGAACTCGATCCCTGGGACGGCGTGAAGCTGCGCTACCTGAATCCGGCCACGGGCGGCTATCCCATGCCCACCATGGCCACCTTCATGCAGCTGCTGCCCGCGGGCTTTCAGGGCAAGCCGTTCCGCAGCACCGACTCCACTGTCTACAGCGTGGTGGAAGGCCGCGGCACGGCCCGTATCGGCGACGCCGAATTCCACTTCGGCCCGCGCGACGTGTTCGTCGCGCCGTCGTGGCTGCCGATGCAACTGGCGGCGCTGGAAGACGCCACGCTGTTCAGCTATTCCGACCGGCCGGTGCAGGACGCGCTGGGCCTGTGGCGCGAAGAGCGCATCGCCTGACCGCTGCGCGCGCTTGCCCTTCATTTCGGCCGGGACCCGTGCAGGCCCCGGCGCCGCATTCCAAAAAAGGTGATCCATGTCTTTTGTCTTTGCCCCCGCCGCTCCCGTTGCCGTGCCCGTCGCCGGCAGCGCCGACAGCTTCCCCGTGCGCCGCGTCTACTGCGTGGGCCGCAACTATGCCGCCCATGCGCGCGAGATGGGCTTCGACCCCGACCGCGAACCGCCGTTCTTCTTCTGCAAGCCGGCCGACGCCGTGGTGCCGGTCGCGCAGGACACCACGATATCGCTGCCCTACCCGCCTGAAACCGCCAACCTGCACTATGAAATCGAGCTGGTCGCGGCCATCGGCAAGGGCGGCGCGAACATCGCCGTCCAAGAGGCGCTGCAGCACGTCTGGGGCTATGCCGTCGGCCTGGACATGACCCGGCGCGACCTGCAGATGAAGATGCGCGAAGCCGGTCGCCCCTGGGAACTGGGCAAGGCCTTCGACCTGAGCGCCCCGATCGGTCCGCTGCACCGCGCAGCCAACGTCGCCGGCATACACGAGGCAGCCATCTGGCTACAGGTCAACGGCAAGGACAAGCAACGCAGCGACATCGGCAAGCTGATTTGGTCCGTCGCTGAAACCATCGCCTACCTGTCCAGGTACTTCCGCCTGGAAGCCGGCGACCTGATCTATACCGGCACCCCCGAAGGCGTGGGCCCGGTGGTGCGCGGCGACACGATGGTCGGCGGCGTGGACGGATTGGGCACGCTCAGCGTGCGGATGGTGTGACCATGGCCCAAGACACCGATGTGATCATCATCGGCGCGGGCGTGGGCGGCCTGGTGCTGGCGCTGAGCCTGCACCAGGCGGGGATACCCTGCCGCGTCTACGAAGCCGTGCGCGAGATCCGCCCGCTGGGCGTGGGCATCAACCTGCTGCCCCATGCCACGCGCGAACTCGACGAACTGGGACTGCTGCCCGCGCTGGACGCCATCGCCGTGCGCACCCGCGAATCGGTGTTCTACACGCGCCATGGCCAGTTCATCTATGGCGAGCCGGCCGGTACCGACGCCGGCTACGACTGGCCGCAATACTCCATCCATCGGGGCGACCTGCAGATGGCGCTGCTGGCGGCCGTGCGGCAACGCCTGGGCGATGACAGCGTGGTGGTCAACGCCCGCTGCACCGGCGTGACGCAGGACGCCGGCAGCGTCACCGCCCACTTCCAGGACAGCGACGGCCATGCGCTGGCGCCGGTGCGCGGCCGCATTGCGGTGGGCTGCGACGGCATCCATTCCGCGCTACGCAAGCAGCTCTACCCCCAAGAAGGCGCGCCGCGCTACTCGGGCGTGAACATGTGGCGCGGCACCACCCGCTGCAAGCCGTTTCTGTCCGGGGCCAGCATGGTGCGCGCCGGCTGGCTGTCGACCGGCAAGATGGTCATCTACCCCATCCGCGACAGCATCGATGCCGACGGCAACCAGCTGGTGAACTGGGTGGCCGAGATCGACGCCGCCGAACCCGCGGTGCGCGACTGGAACCGTAGCGGGCGGCTGGAGGATTTCTTTCCGGCCTTCGCAGACTGGCACTTCGACTGGCTGGATGTGGCTCGCCTGATCCAGGATGCGGATTCCATCCTGGAGTATCCGATGGTGGACCAGGACCCCTTGCCCACGTGGACCCAGGGCCGCATGACTCTCCTGGGCGACGCCGCCCACCCCATGGTGCCGCGCGGCTCCAACGGCGCGGGCCAGGCCGTGATCGACGCCCGCTACCTGACCGGCCAGCTCAAGCGCCTGGGGCTCACTCCGGAGGCGCTGCAGCAGTACGACCGCGTCCGCGTCGAAGCGACGACGCGCGTGGTGCTCACCAACCGCAGCAACCCGCCCGACGCCATCCTGCGCGAGGTACATGAACGCTCGGCTGGCAAGCCGTTTGCGCGCATCGAAGACGTGATCAGCCGCGAGGAGCTGGAAGGAATATCGCGGCGCTACAAGCAGGTGGCGGGTTTCGACCCGGCCGCGCTGAAGGAGCGGGCGTCGTTCGTGTAGACCGAGAGCAGCGCACGGACGCGGCCTGAAGGCGGCGCCGTCTTCCCACCAAGCCGGCGCATGACCGGCGACCCGATTGGAGACAAACCATGTTCAAGTTCTTACGCCTCCTGGCGGCGGGCGCCCTGGCGGTCACGGCCACGGCCAGCCACGCCGCCTGGCCGGATCGACCCGTCACGCTGGTGGTGCCGTTCACGCCGGGCACCGGCATCGACCTGATCGCGCGGCAATTGGCGGCCTCGCTGCCGCAGACGCTGGGCCAGCCCGTGGTCGTCGAAAACCTGGCAGGCGCCAGCGGCAATATCGGCAGCGAAAAGGTCGCGCGCGCCGCGCCTGACGGCTATACCTTCCTGGTGACGGTGAACACCTTCGTCATGAACAGCAGTCTGTACAAGGGCAAGCTGCGCTTCGACCCGCAACAGGATTTCGCCCCGGTCGGCCTGACGTCCTGGGGCTCGCTGCTCCTGGTCACGCATCCGTCCAATCCCGCCAACAGCGTGCAGGACGTGGTTCGCGCGGCCAGCGCCGCACCCGGCAAACTCAGCTACGGCACCCCGGGCGTGGGCACGCCGCACCACCTGTCCATGGCCCTGTTCCTGGACCGTACCGGCACGTCCATGCTGCATGTGCCGTACAAGGGCACCTCCGGCGCCGTCACCGACATGCTGGGCGGCCGCCTGGACTATATGTTCCTGCCCGTGCACGTCGCGCTGCCGCAGGTGAAGGCCGGCAAGCTGAAGGTGATCGCCACCGGCAGCCCCAAGCGCCTGCCGCAACTGCCCGACACCCCCACACTGACCGAGGCCGGACTGCAAGGCGCGGACGTGGACATGTGGTACGGCGTGCTGGCGCCCAAGGGCACGCCGGCCGCCATCGTCGACCGCATGAACCAGCAGATCAACGCCATCCTGAAAACGCCGGCCACCGCCTCGGCCTTCGATGCGCAAGGCATGGTGCCGGCCACCTCCACCCCCGCCGAATTCGGCGCGTTGATCGCCAAGGATGCCAAGCGCTGGGACGACATCGTCACGCGCACCGGCATCACGGCCGAATGACGCCGCCCGATCGCTCCGTTCCACGCAACCGGTCCCGACCGCAACTTCCTATGCAACTGCACAGCTTCTTCAACAGCTCCACCTCGTACCGCGTGCGCATCGCGCTGGCCCTGAAAGGCGTGGCGTTCGAGGTGCTGCCCATCAACCTGCGCAAGCAGGAACAGCGCGCCGCCGGCTACGTCGCCATCAACCCGTCGGCCGGCGTGCCGCTGCTGACCGATGGCGACTTTTCGCTGTCGCAGTCGCTGGCCATCATCGACTACCTGGACGCGACCCATGCCGAGCCTCGCCTGATTCCTCAGGAGGCGCGCGAACGCGCCCGCGTGCTGGAGCTGTCCGACGCCATCGCCTGCGATATCCACCCGGTCAACAACATGCGCATCCTGCGCTATCTGCAGGAAGAACTGGGCGCCACCGAGGCGCAAAAGACGGCCTGGTATCACCACTGGATCCGCGAGGGACTGACCGCCGTCGAGACCCTGCTGGCACGCCATGGCCATGGCGCGTATTGCTTCGGCGATGCGCCGACGCTGGCCGACTGCTGCGTGGTGCCGCAGGTCGCCAACGCCCAGCGCATGGGCTGCGACCTGTCCGCCTACCCGCGCCTGTTGCAGGTCCATGCGCACTGCATCGCCCAGCCCGCGTTCCAGCAGGCCGCGCCCGCCAACCAGCCGGACTACGTCAAATGACCCGCGGCACCCTTACGGGCCAGGAGCCCGACCCCCAGGGCGCGCCGCTGCGCGAATACACCGACCCCGCCTACCGGCCGCTGTGTGCCACCCTGTCCGAGGTGCGGGCCAACATCGACCGCCTGGACGACGCCATCGTGCGCCTGATCGCCGAGCGCGCCATGTACGTGAAGGACGCCGCGCGCTTCAAGCGCGACGCCTTCCAGGTCAGCGCCCCGGCCCGCCAGGCCGAGGTCTTCGACAAGGTGCGGCGCCTGGCCGAGCGCCACGACCAGGGCTTCGAGAACCTGGACCAGGTGGTGGACGCCGCCTATCGCGCGATGGTCGCGGCCTTCATCGCCAATGAACAGACCTATTTCAACAATATGAAGATCGCGGGAGACAAGCATGGCTGATTCCTTGACCCTGACCCGCGTGCGCGGATTCGCGGCGCGCACGCTGGCCCTGGGGCTGATCGCACTGGCGCCGCTCGGCGCCGCGCAGGCCGCCGACGCGTGGCCTGCGCAACCGCTCAAGGCGATCGTGCCGTTCGGCCCGGGCTCCAGCCCCGACCAGGTGGCGCGCATCGTCGGCGAAAAGGCCGGCGCCATCCTGGGCCAGACCGTGGTGGTGGAAAACAAGCCCGGCGCCAGCGGCAATATCGGCACCTTCGCCATCGCCAATGCCAAGCCCGACGGCTACACCTTCGGCGTGTCCATCACCGGCCCGCTGGTGAACAACACGCTGCTGTTCGACAAGCTGCCGTACGCGCCCGCCACCGACCTGTCGCCGCTGACCCTGGCCGTGCACCAGCCCAACGTGCTGGTGGTGCCCGCCAACGCCGGCATCGATAACGTCGGCCAGCTGCTCGAAGCGCTGAAGAAGCATCCGGACAAGTACAACTTCCCCTCGCCCGGCGCCGGCACCGTGTCGCACCTGGCGGTGGAACTGCTGCTGCAGCAGATCGGCGCGCGCGCCACGCACGTGCCCTACCCGTCGTCGCCCGCCGCGCTGACCTCGCTGCTGTCGGGCGACACGCAGTTCGCGGCGCTGCCGCCCATCGCGGTCATGTCCATGGTGAAGGACGGCCGCCTGAAGGCGCTGGCCGTCACGTCGTCCAAACGCTCCACGCTGCTGCCCGAGATCCCCACGCTGGCCGAAGCCGGCGTGCCGGGCATCGAGGGGTCGGCCTGGATCGGTTTCGTGATTTCGTCCAAGGTGCCGGCCGATATTCAGAAAAAGCTGTCCGACGCGCTGATCCAGGCGATCCGCGACCCTGAGGTGATCAAGCGCCTGCAAGCGCAATTCATGGACCCCGTGGGCAGCAGCCCAGCCGAGTTCCGCGCCTACATGGACGACGAACTCAAGCGCTGGGAACCGCTGATCAAGAAGCTCGGCATCAAGGGCCAGTAGCGCCATCCGCAATACGCAAGGAGACAAGCATGACCATTACCGAACCCGCCCGCCAGATCCCGCTGTACGGCGAATATGAAGCCGTCGTGCTGGGCGGCGGCCCGGCCGGCATCCTGGCGGCCGCCAGCGCCGCCCGCAACGGCGCCCGCGTGCTGCTGGTGGAGCGCTACGGCTTCCTGGGCGGCATGGGCACGGCGGCGGGCGTCTCCAACTTCTGCGGGCTGCATGCGAACATCCACGGCGATATCCAGCAGGTCGTGCACGGCATCACCGACGAGCTGCTGGACCGCATGCGCGCGCTGGACGGTCTGAACGACCCGCACCTGATTCTGGGCAAGATCCATGCCCAGGCCTACGACATCTCGGCGTTCAAGTGCGCGGCCGACGGCCTGGTGCAGGACAGCGGCGCGCAGATCCTGTTCCACGCGCTGGCCAGCGGCCTGACGCGCGACGCGGCCGGCAATGTCGATGCCCTGTTCCTGGAAACCAAGTCGGGCCGCTGCGCCGTGCGCGGCAAGATCTTCATCGACTGCTCGGGCGATGCCGACATCGCCCAGTGGGGCGGATTGCCGTTCGAGAAAGGCGACGCCCAGGGCCATATGCTCTACCCCACGCTGATGTTCAAGGTCGGCAATGTCGACGGCGTGCGCGCTCAGGAAGCCTGGAAGACCATCCCCGTCCTGATGGACCAAGCCGCCGCCAGCGGTGAATTCACCTTTCCGCGGCGCGGCGCCATCGTGCGGCCGCAAAAGCACGACTATGAATGGCGCGTCAACGTCACGCAGCTGGCCAACGCCGACGGCAGCGCGGCCGACGGCACCGATGCCGCCTCGCTCTCGGCCGGCGAACTGGAAGGCCGCCGCCAGATCACGCAGTACCTGGCGTTCCTGCGCGCCAAAGTGCCGGGTTTTGAACAGGCCTACGTACTGGACATCGCGCCGCAGCTGGGCATCCGCGAAACCCGCCGCATCATCGGCGAAGCCATGCTGACCAAGGAAGACGTGCTCGGCTGTGCCGACTTCGACGACAGCATCGGCGTGAACGGCTGGCCGCTGGAAATGCACACGGCCGGCGACGTGCAATGGATGTGGCCGCCCATTCCCGAATCGCGCGGCTACAACCAGCTGCCGTTTCGCATGATGGTCCCGCGCCGCGGGCCGGGCGTGGCCGGCAACGTGCTGGTGGCCGGGCGCTGCGCATCGATGACGCACGAAGGCCAATCCGCCGCACGCGTCAGCGGCAGTTGCTTCGTGATGGGCGAAGCCGCCGGCACCGCGTCGGCGATGGCGCTGCGCGCGGGCTGCGCGCCCGCCGCCGTGCCGGTGGCGGCGCTGCAGGCGCAGCTGCGGCGGCAAGGCGTCTTCCTGGGTGGCAACGCATGAATACGGCATCCTCCAGACAATCCGTGATCGTCGTGGGCGGCGGCATCGGCGGCCTGGCCGCCGCGTTGGCGCTGACGCGCCAGGGCATCGCCGTGCAGTTGCTGGAACAGGCCGCGCACATCGGCGAGATCGGCGCGGGCATCCAGCTGGGACCCAACGCCTTCGCCGCGCTGGACGCGCTGGGCGTGGGCGTCACGGCGCGCGAGCGCGCGGTCTTTACCGACCACATCATCATGATGGACGCGGTCGATGCCCGCGAAGTCGTGCGCATCGACACCGGCGCCGCCTTCCGCGAGCGCTTTGGCGGCCCCTACGCCGTGATACACCGCGCGGACATCCATCTGTCCATCCTGGAAGCCGTGCAGCAGAATCCGCTGATCCGCTTTCGCACCTCGACCCAGATAGCCAGCGTGTCGCAGGACGGCCGGCGGGTCGAGGTCGTCGACACCGAGGGCAACCGCTACCAGGCCGACGCCGTGGTGGGCGCCGACGGCGTCAAGTCCGTGATCCGCGAACGCCTGATCGGCGACCCGGCGCGCGTCACCGGCCACGTGGTCTACCGCGCCGTGGTGGAACGCGAGAACATGCCCGAGGAATTGCGCATCAACGCGCCCGTGCTGTGGGCCGGCCCGCACTGCCACCTGGTGCATTACCCCTTGCGCGGCGGCCAGCAATACAACCTGGTGGTGACCTTCCACAGCCGCGAACAGGAGCAATGGGGCGTGCGCGAAGGCAGCAAGGAGGAAGTGCTGTCGTACTTCCAGGGCATCCATCCGCGCCCGCACCAGATGCTGGACCGCCCCACCTCGTGGAAGCGCTGGGCCACCGCCGACCGCGAGCCCGTCGAGCACTGGGGCCAGGGCCGCGTCACCATCCTGGGCGACGCCGCCCACCCCATGACGCAATACATGGCCCAGGGCGCCTGCATGGCGCTCGAAGACGCGGTGACGCTGGGCCAAGCCGTGAAGCGCTGCGGCCACGACCTTGAGGCGGCCTTCCGCCTGTACGAATCGGTGCGCATCCCGCGCAGCGCCCGGGTGGTCTGGTCCACTCGCGAAATGGGCAGGCTCTATCACGCGCGGGGCGTCGAACGCACCGTGCGCAACATGCTGTGGACCGGCCGCAGCCAGTCCCAGTTCTACGACGCGCTGCAGTGGCTCTATGGCTGGAAAGTGGAGAACTGTCTCGCGGGACCCATCGAGCCGTAACAAAACGGCCAGTACAGGAGGAGACAACCATGACAATGACACCCATCCGCGGCAGCGCCGCCCTGCTGCTGGCGTTCGCCGCCTTGGCCGCCCATGCCCAGCAGAAACCCGTGGACATCGGCTTCATCGGCACGCTGTCCACGCCCGCCGGCTACATCGGCGAGGACGAGCGCGACGCCTTCATGCTGGCCGTCAAGGAAGGCGGCGGCAAGCTGGGCGGCGTGCCGGTGAACGTGCGGGTCGAGGACGACGCGCTCAAGCCGGCCAATGCCAAGCAGATTGCCGACAAGATGGTGCAAGGCGGCGTGCGCCTGTTCACGGGCGTCAACTTCTCGAACGTGCTGGCCGCGGTGGCGCCGACGGTGCTCAACGCCGGCGGCTTCTATGTCAGCCTGAACGCCGGGCCGTCCAACTACGCAGGCAAGGCCTGCAACCCCAACTACTTCTCGGTGTCGTTCCAGAACGATTCGTACGCCGACACGGCTGGCATCGCCGCCAACGAGCTGGGCGCCAAGCGCGTCGCCGTCATGGCGCCCAACTACCAGGCCGGGCGCGATGCCGTCGCCGGCTTCAAGCGCACGTACAAGGGCGAGATCGCCGAAGAAATCTATACCAAGCTGGACCAGGCCGATTTCTCGGTGGAGCTGGCGCGCATCCGCTCGCTCAACCCGGACGCCATCTTCCAATTCCACCCCGGCGGCGCCGGCATCAACCTGACCAAGCAATTCGCCAATTCGGGCCTGTCGGACAAGATCAAGATGATCACGCCCATCTACTCGATGGACGAGCGCATGCTGGCCGCCACCGGCAACGCAGGCAAGGGCTTTTACTTGAGTTCGCTGTGGAGCGCTGATCTGGACAACGCGCAGAATAAGCACTTCGTGGAAGCCTTCACCAAGGCCTATAACCGCGCGCCCACCGCCTATGCGGCGCAGGCCTATGACACGGCCAACCTGCTCGGCACCGGCCTGAAGGCCGTGGACGGCGACATCGCCGGCAAGCCCGATGCGTTCCGCGATGCCCTGCGCCGCGCCGACTTCCCCAGCGTGCGCGGTAAATTCAAGTTCGGCCCCAACCAGCATCCCGTGCAGGATTGGTACCTGTTGCACATCGAGGCGGGACCGGACGGCAAGCTGGTCTACAAGAACCTCAAGGTGATCGCGCGCGGCCACACCGACGTACACGCGGCCGACTGCAAGATGTAGCGCCGCGGGCCGGCGCCCGGTTCATCGCCACCGGAACCGCGCGCCGGGCCCCTAATCCTGCGATTCGCAGAACGTCAGCCGGTTGCCAAACGGATCGGTCACCTGCAGCAGCCGGCCCCAGGGCGCCTCTTCGATCCCGGGGCGCGCATAGCCGTATTGCCTGGCGATCAGCTCGGCCTGGTAGTCGTCCACGCCTTGCGTGCGCACAAAGATCGCCGAGCCCGGCGTGGCGTCGCCGTAGTGTTCGCTCAGATGCAGCACCAGGTCGCCGCGGTGCACCTGCGCGTACAGCGGCAGGCCGGGTTCAAAGCGGTGTTCCCAGTCCCATTCAAAACCCAGGAAATCCAGATAGAACTCGCGTGCCTTTTCCTCGGAAAAAATGCGCAGGATGGGGATGGCATGGGACAAATGCATGGTCTGGCCTTAGTATGCGAGGGTTGCGCACAGGACTACCGGTGCGCCGCGAAAACAGCACGCGCATCCGCTCAAGCATAAAGCAAACCGATCCCCATGCCCGACGCCCAAGCCGCTTCCTGGAAACACCTGCCCGCGCCCAAAAAGCGCGCCCCGCTGCCGTTCGACGCTGTCTACACGGCCGAGCAGCATGCGCGCCTGCGGCAAGGCCGCATCCCGCAGGAAATGGAAGACAAGTGGTTCATCTACCTGGAAGGCGACGTGCTGCGCTTTCACCGCAGCTGGACCGGTATCTGGATCTACGCCCTGACCTTGCGGCCGGAAGACGGCCAATGGCGCGCCAGCGGCGCATGGGTCAACCGCGAGACCGACCAATACGGCTGCACCGACCTGGAAACCGATCGCAAGCTGCTGCTCCGGCTGATCGACGGCCTGCTGGCCGCGCCGGTGGAATAAGGCGCGCAAAGCAGAACGCCGCACCCAAGGGTGCGGCGTTGCATCGACCTGACGGGCCAGTCGCGCCCGCCGGCTTGACGCCAGCGGTAACGCGACCGACCCGCGCAACCGCTTAGTTCAGGCTGGCGCCGGAGATCTTCACGATCTCCTGGTACTTGGCCTTTTCGTTCTTCACGAACTCGGCGAAGGCTTCGGGCGTCATCGGTCCCACTTCCGAACCCATCAACAGCGAGCGTTGCTTCACGTCGGGCAGTTCCATCGCTTCAGCGAAGGCCTTGTGCAGTTTGGCCACCACCGGGGCGGGCGTGCCGCCCGTGGCGAACACGCCAAACCAGGTGCCCAGGTCAAAGCCCTTGATGCCGGACTCTTCCACCGTGGGCACATTGGCCAGCAGCGACGAGCGCTTGGCCGTGGTCACGGCCAGCGCCTTGACCTTGCCGTCCTTGATCAGCGGGGCGGACGCCGCCAGGTTGTCGAACATGAAGTCCGACTGGCCCGACAGCAGCGCCAACTGCGCCGGCGCCGCGCCCTGGTAGGGGATGTGCTCGACATTGATGCCGGCGCGCGCCTTGAGCAGTTCGCCCGACAGGTGGCCCGCGCTGCCGTTGCCGCCCGAACCGTAGTTCAGCTTGCCCGGGTTCTTCTTGGCGTAATCGATCAGGTCGGCCAGCGTCTCGATCTTGTTCTTGGCAGCGAACTCGACGTTCATGACCAGCACGTTCGGCACCGACGTCACGATGGTGATCGGCGCAAAGTCCTTCACCGGGTCATAGGGCAGGTTGGCGAACAGCCAGGGGTTGATGGCGTGGGTGGCCACGGCGCCCATCACCAGCGTGTAGCCGTCAGGCGCGGCCTTGGCCACCAGGTCGGCGCCGATGTTGCCGCCGGCGCCCGAACGGTTTTCGACGATGACGGGCTGGCCGAGCGAGCCGCGCACCTTTTCCGCCAACATGCGGGCCATGGTGTCCAGCGGGCCGCCGGGCGGGTAAGGCACCACGAAGCGCAGCGGCTTGGTGGGGAAATCGGTAGCCTGGGCCAGCGCGGGTGCGCCGAAGGCCAGCGTGGCGGCCAGGGCCGCGGCGCCGCCCAGCAAGGCGCGGCGCAGAGCGCGACGGGGGGGTTGTGTCATCTCGTGTTCTCCTCTCGATGCATCATTGGCGGTCGGTAGCATACCGCAGCGAGCAGAATGGCGTAACAAAGAGATACCGCCGAAAAGCGCTCATCCAAAGAAAAACCGCCTTCGCGGGAAGGCGGTTTTCGGTCCCCGGGGCGGCAAGCGCCGCCCGCGGTTCATATCAATGCAAGATCTGGCTCAGGAACAGCTTGGTGCGTTCGTTCTGCGGGTTGTCGAAGAACTCGTCCGGGCTGTTCTGCTCGATGATCTCGCCGCGGTCCATGAAGATGACGCGGTTGGCGACCTTGCGCGCAAAGCCCATTTCGTGGGTCACGCACAGCATCGTCATGCCGCTTTCCTGGGCCAGGTTGACCATCACGTCCAGCACTTCCTTGACCATTTCCGGGTCCAGGGCCGAGGTGGGCTCATCGAACAGCATGATCTTGGGGCTCATGCACAGCGAACGGGCAATCGCCACGCGCTGCTGCTGGCCGCCGGACAACTGGCCGGGGAATTTCTTGGCCTGGTCTGGGATGCGCACGCGCTCCAGGTACTTCATGGCCGTGGCTTCGGCCTCGGCGCGCGGCTTTTTCAGCACCCACATGGGGCCCAGCGTCAGGTTCTCCAGCACCGTCAGGTGCGGGAACAGGTTGAAGTGCTGGAACACCATGCCGACGTCCTTGCGGATGGTCTCGATGTGCTTCAGATCGTTGGTGAGCTCCGTGCCGTCCACGATGATGTGGCCTTTCTGGTGCTCTTCGAGCCGGTTGATGCAGCGGATCATGGTGGACTTGCCCGAGCCGGACGGCCCGCACACCACGATGCGCTCACCCGGCGCCACGTCCAGGTTGATATTGCGCAGCACGTGGAACTGGCCGTACCACTTGTTCACGTCCTGCAGTCGAATGATGGCATCAGACATGCCTGTACTCCCTAAGTATCGCGGTGCGCGCCCGCTTTGGGCGGACGCGCGGCAAAAGTGTGGGGCTGTTGACCCTAGCGTTCGTGACCCGTGGCCAGGCGTTTTTCCAGTGCCTGGCTGTATTTGGACATGGAGAAGCAGAAGACGAAGTAGATCAGCGAGATGAACAGGTACGCCTCTACGCCGAATCCACGCCATGCCGCGTCGGACAATGCCGCCTTGGCCGCCAGCGTCAGGTCGAAGATGCCGATGATGACCACCAGCGAGGTGTCCTTGAACAGCGCGATGAAGATGCTGACCAGCGGCGGGATGACGATCTTCAGGGCCTGCGGCAGGATGATCTTGCGCATCTGCTGCCAGTAGTTCAGGCCCAGCGAATCGGCGCCCTCGTACTGCCCCTTCGGAATCGCCTGCAGGCCGCCGCGTACCGTTTCCGCGATGTACGCGGCCGCGAACATGATGATCGCGATCTGCGCGCGCAGCAGCTTGTCGATGGAAAAACCTTCCGGCAGGAACAGCGGCAGCATCACCGACGACATGAACAGCAGGCTGATCAGCGGCACGCCGCGGATCAACTCGATGTACACGACGCACAACGCCTTGATGGCCGGCATCTTCGAGCGCCGGCCCAGGGCCAGCAGCACGCCGATCGGGAAGGCGAAGGCGATGCCGAACGTGGACAGGATGAGCGTGAGCGGCAGGCCGCCCCAGCGCGCGTTTTCCACGTAGGTCAGGCCGAACACGCCGCCCCACATCAACAGGGCCACGGCGGTCAGGCCGACGATCCAGATGAGGGCAAGCTTGGCGTTCCAGAAGCGGCGGATGCCGCTGCAGACGATGACCGCGATCAGGATGATGGTGGCGATCAGCGGACGCCACTGTTCGTCGTACGGATACGTGCCGAACAGGATCAGGCGATGTTTCTCGATGATGAAGGCCCAGCAGGCGCCGCCGACGGACGCGCGGCATTCCTGGGCGTTGGCGGCGGTGTAGTTGGCCTTGATGAAAGCCCATTCCACCAGCGCCGGCACCGACATCAACAGGAACCAGGCCACCAGCACCGTGATCAGGATGTTCAGCGGAGAAGAAAACAGGCGCTCGCGCAGCCAGGCCCATGCGCCAACGTGGGTCTTGGGCGGCGGCAGCCCTTCGGTGGGGATATGCGTAGTGCTGCTCATATCAACGCTCCACCAGCGCGATGCGCTTGTTGTACCAGTTCATGAATATCGAGATCGACAGGCTGACCGTCAGGTAGGCGCCCATGATGATGAGGATGCCCTCGATGGCCTGGCCCGTCTGGTTCAGCGTGGTGTTCACCACCGACACGATGTCCGGATAGCCGATGGCCACCGCCAGCGAGCTGTTCTTGGTGAGGTTGAGGAACTGGCTGGTCATCGGCGGGATGATCACGCGCAGCGCCTGCGGCAGCACCACCAGGCGCAGCATCTGCTTGCGGCGCAGGCCCAGGGCCTCGGCGGCTTCCCATTGGCCTTTGTTGACGGCCTGGATACCCGAACGCACCACTTCGGCAATGAAGGCCGAGGTGTAGATCACCAGGCCGGCCAGCAGCGCGGCGAATTCCGGCGACAGCGTCAGGCCGCCCGAGAAGTTAAAGCCCTTGAGCTCCGGCATGTCCAGCGTCAGCGACGCGCCGCTGACCAGCCAGCCCACCAGCGGCAAGCCGATGAGCAGGCCGATGGCGGCGCGGCCCAGCGGAAACACATGACCGGTGGCTTCCTGGCGCTTCTTGCCCCAATGGCCCAGGAACAGGATGGCGACGATGGCCAATCCCAATCCGGCCAGCATCCAGTCGAGCGAATGGCCTTCCAGCGCCGGCACCTTCAGGCCGCGGTTGGAGATGAAGACGCCCGGCAAGGGATTGTGCGCCTGGCGCGGGCCGGGCATGTTCTCGGTGATCAGCGCATACCAGAAGAACAGTTGCAGCAAGAGCGGCACGTTGCGCATCACTTCGACGTAGATCGAGGTGATCTTGGCGACCAGCCAGTTCTTGGACAGCCGGCCGATGCCGATCAGCGTACCCAGGATGGTGGCCAGCACGATGCCGAGCACGGCGACGCGCAGCGTGTTGAGCAGGCCCACCACGATGGCGCGGCCGTAGGTATCTGCAGGGGTGTAGGCAACGGGTGTTTCGCCAATGGCGAAGCCGGCCTCGCGGTTGAGGAAACCGAAGCCCGTGGCGATGTTGCGCACGGACAGGTTGTGAAGCGTGTTTGAAACCAGGAACCACACCGCCAAAGCCACGGCGGCCAGTGCTAGCACTTGATAGACCACGGCGCGCACGCCAGGGTCGTTCCAGTTCAGACGCCGGGGGGGTGCCGAAATCGGGGCGTTTTTATTGGGGTTTGTCATCGAATGAATCTACAGAAGTCGGACACCGGGCGGCTGGGGCCCGAAGGGCCACGCGCCGCCCACTCCTGCCACCCGCTCGGAGGCGGGCTAGGCATGGCGCAGGAGGGCTGCGCCATGCCGGGCAGAGCCGTGTGTTAGCGCACCGGCCAGCCGTACATCAAGCCACCTTGCTTATAGTTTGCATTCAAGCCGCGGTCCAGCTTCATGGCGCTGCTCTTGCCGAGCGTGGCTTCGAAGCTTTCGCCGTAGTTGCCGATCTGCTTGATGATGTTGTAGGCCCACTTGTCGTCAACGCCCAGGTTCTTGCCCATGCCCGGGGTCACGCCCAGGATGCGCTGGATGTTGGGGTTGGTGCTCTTGGTCATTTCATCGACGTTGGCCTTGGTAATGCCGTATTCCTCGGCTTCCAGCATCGCGTTCAGCGACCAGCGGACGATGTTGAACCACTGCTCGTCACCCTGGCGGACCATGGGGCCCAGCGGCTCCTTGGAGAAGTCTTCCGGCAGGATGATGAACTTGTCCGGATTCTCGAGCGTGGTGCGGGTCGAGGCCAGCTGCGACTTGTCGGTCGTGAAGGCATCGCAGCGGCCGGCCGAGAAGGCGCGGATGATTTCGTCGTACTTGTCGATCACGACGGGCTTGAATTCGATCTTCTGGCCACGGAACCAGTCAGCCAGGTTCAGCTCGGTGGTGGTGCCGGGCTGCACGCAGATGGTGGCGCCGTTCAGTTCCTTGGCGCTCTTGACGTTCAGGTCCTTGGAGACCATGACGCCTTGGCTGTCGTAGTAGTTCACGCCCACGCCGATCAGGCCCAGGGTGGTGTCGCGGGTCAGCGTGACGGTGGTGTTGCGGGTCAGCACGTCCACTTCGCCCGATTGCAGCGCGGTGAAGCGTTGCTGGGTGTTCAGCGGGGTGACCTTGATCTTGGTGGCATCGCCGAACATGGTGGCGGCGACGGCGCGGCACAGGTCCACGTCCAGGCCCTTGTATTCACCCTTGCTGTCGGCGATGGAGAACCCCGGGATGCCCGTAGACACGCCGCATTGGACAAACCCTTTTTTCTTGACGTTATCGAAGGTCGCACCTGCATTGGCAGCCGCGGACGCAGCGAACAGGGCGGTGCCAATGGCAGCGAGTTTCAGTACTTTCATCGTGATCTCCGTAGGGGTGTAGCGAAGCCGAACGCAAGGCCGGGTCGGGCTTTACGCATGGGGCGGATGGTAGCGTCCGCAAAGCAGCCTCCGCATCCGGGAATTCCCTTGAAATATAGGGACACTGGATGAAATCAAACGCAGTTGGCCGGCAAAAACGGGGACATGGTTTTGCCATCGAAAACGTGTCCGACCGGTCACATGCTCCGGCGCCGTCCCGTGACATTGGGACACGCTTTCGCTCGATCGCCCCCGCCGGATTTAGGCCAGCTTACTGTCCCCGAGTTACTATTGCGGCTTCATCCGACAGCCGCCATGATCGAATTCCAGCACGTATTCAAATCGTATGGTCGCGGCCGCAATATCCTGGCCGACATCAACTTCCGCGTGAGCGCGGGAGAGTTCGTCTTCGTGTCGGGCCCGTCCGGCGCCGGCAAGTCCACCCTGCTCAAACTGATCGGAGGATTGGAGCCCGCCAGCCGCGGCTCGATCCAGGTCAATGGGCAGCGGCTGGACAAGCTGCCCGCCCGCGCCCGGCCCTACCTGCGCCGCGCCGTGGGCGTGATCCTGCAAGACACCCACCTGCTGTTCGACCGCAGCGCCTTTGAAAACGTGATGCTGCCGCTGGCGGTCACGGGCCATCCCTGGGATGGCGCCGCCGCCCGGGCGCGCGCCGCGCTGGACAAGGTGGGGCTGTCGGGCAAGGAAGACCTCAATCCCATCGAACTGTCGGGCGGCGAACAGCAGCGCCTGGCGATCGCGCGCGCCATCGTCAACCGGCCCGCCATCCTGATCGCCGACGAACCCACCGCCAACCTCGACCACGACAACGCGCAGCGCATCATGAACGTGTTCCGCGACTTCAACCGCGTCGGCGTCACGACGCTGATCGCCTCGCACGACCAGGAACTCATGGCGCGCTACGCCACCCGCACCCTGCGCATCGATCCAGGCAAGTTCGCCGACTCGCAAGGCGACGCGGCACCCGCCCCAGCGGCCGGCCGCGGCACGGCAGGAGAACCGGCATGAACGCCTGGCTGCGGCAACACCGCTATGCGCTCATGGTCACGTTGCGCCGGTTGGTGAAGCAACCGTTCTCGTCGCTGGCCAACCTGCTGGTCATGGCCCTGGCCCTGGCCTTGCCCTTGCTGGGCAGCGCCATCCTGGTGTCGGTGCAACCGGTGGCGCGCGAAATGTCCGTCACCCCCGAAGTCACCGTCTTCATGCGCGTGGATGCGCCCGCCGGCGCCGCCGCGGACATCGCCAAGCGCATCCAGGCCGACTACGCCGCCGACGTGCGCGCCGTGCGCGTGGTGGGCCGCGAAGACGCCCTGGCCGACCTGCGCGCCAACCCCGCCTGGCAACAGGCGCTGGCCGTGCTGCCGGGCAACCCGCTGCCCGACGCGGTGGTGGTCACGCTGGCCGACGGCGAAGACCTGGCCGGCCGCGCCGGCAAGCTGGCGCAAGACTGGAAACAATGGAACCAGGTGGACCTGGTGCAGCTGGACAGCGCCTGGGTCCAGCGCCTGGAAGCCATCTTGCGCTTTGCCCGCATCGGCCTGGCCTTCCTGGCGGCCTGCGTGGCGGTGGTGGTGCTGGCCACGGTGTTCAACACCGTGCGCATGCAGGCGCTGTCGCAACGCGAGGAAATCGCGGTGGCGCGCCTGGTGGGCGCCACGGAATCCTTCGTGCGCCGCCCCTTCCTGTATCTGGGCGCGCTGTCCGGCGCCCTGGCCTCGCTGCTCGCCATCGGCGTAGCGGCGGCGGCGCTGTCGCCCCTGAACAACGCCCTGCTCGGCCTGGCCCGCAGCTACGGGGCCGAGTTCGCGCTGCACCTGCCCGGCGCTCCCGTGCTGCTGGTGGCCATCGTTGCCTCGGCCGCCCTGGGCGCGCTGTCGGCGCGCTGGTCCGTGACCCGCAGCACCCGCTTCTAAAGCGGCGTATAGCCCCCCTTCGTCCCCGTGATCCGGGGAAAGACCCCGCCCGGCCCTGTGTAGGATGGTTCATCCCTCCTCGCAGCGGCCGCGTGCGGCCCGGCGAGCCGGGGGGCTGCCAGGCTGTTACAGGGGCAGGCGGGGCCGCCGCGTGTCATGCAAATGGGCAAGAATGCCCGGGCACTGACAAATGTTTATATATCAGGGACATAACAAAGTTGCGGTTACACAGGATTTCACCCTATCGTCGGCCAGATGTGCAAGAATAAAGCGACATTTTTATACATATTTTGAAACGTTTATTGTCCCACCGAGTATCGCCCTTCGTGTCCCAATCGCTGTCCTTGCCCTTGATTCCGCTCCATGGTCGCCCGTCTTGAAGCCCGTGCAACGCGCCATTACTTCGATAGCGCGTTCCAGTCTCCGGCGGTGAAAGTACTTCCCAACGAGTACTACGTCACCGATGAAGACCTGATGATCTCGACCGTGCTCGGGTCGTGCGTGGCCGCCTGTATCCACGACCCCGTTACCGGCGTGGGCGGCATGAACCACTTCATGCTGCCCGAGGGCGACATGCAGTCGCCCGCGTCGGCCACCATGCGCTACGGCGCGTTCGCCATGGAAGTGCTGATCAACGAACTGCTCAAGGCGGGCGCGGTGCGCGACCGCCTGGAAGCCAAAGTGTTCGGCGGCGGCGCGGTGCTGTCGGCGATGCAGCAGATGAACATCGGCGAACGCAATGGCCAGTTCGTGCTGAACTACCTGAAGACGGAAGGCATTCCGGTCAAGGCGCAGGACCTGGGCGACGTGCATGCGCGCCGCATCAACTATTTCCCGCGCGACGGCCGGGTGATGGTCCGCAAGATGGCGCCGCATCATCAGCGCGCCGAAGAGATCATCGCCAAGCGCGAACAGGCCGCCGCCCAGAGCGTGCAGGCCAAGACCCAGAGCCCGCCGCGGGTCGAACGCTTCACGCCGCCCGGCGTCGAACGCTTCGACCGGCCGGCCGCGCGTGCGGGGGTGGAACGATTTGATCGTCCGGGCGTGGAGCGCTTCGATACCGGCCTGCGCCGCCGCAAGCCCGAAACCGCGGGCAGCTAAGGCGCGCGGCGCGGTAAAGGGCCCGCGCGCCCGCCGCGTCAGCGGCCGAAGCTGGCGCGGTACTGGCTGGGCGACACGCCCAGCCGCCGCTGGAATACCTCGCGCAGATGCCGCGCATCGCGAAAGCCGCAGTGAAAGGCCACGGTCTTGAGCGGCGCGGACTCGCGCTCGAGCCGGGCGCGGGCCGCATCCACCCGCGCGCTCTCGACGAAATCGGCCGGTGTCACGCCCGCGTCCCGCAGGAACACGCGCGAGAAATTGCGGCGGCTCATATTGGCCACCGCCGCCAGCGCGTCCAGGCCCAGGTCATCGGCCAGATGGCCCAACACGTATTGCTGCACCAGGGCGACGGCGGACGTCTCCTCGACGAAGGGCGTCAGGAACGGGCTGAACTGCGATTGCCCGCCCGCGCGCTGCATGAAGACCACCAGCCGCTTGGCCACGTTCAACGCCACGTCCGGGCCGTGATCCTGAGCCACCAGATGCAGGGCCAGGTCGATGCCGGCGGTGACCCCGGCCGAGGTGTGCAAGCGGCCATCCTGCACATACAGGCGGTCAACCTCGACACGCAGCCCGGGATAGCGCACCGCCAGCGCCTGCGCGTCGTTCCAGTGGGTCGTGACGACGGCGCCTGGCGGCAGCCCCGCGCGAGCCAGCAGGAACACGCCATTGCAGATCGCGCCGTAGCGCGGCGCCTGGGCGCAGGCCGTGCGCAGCCAGGCCAGCGCCTCGTCCGGTTCGCGGGCATCCGGCAGGCCCGGTCCGCCGGCGGCCAGGAGCAGGTCCGGCACGCCGTCCACCAGCGTGTAGTGGCGCTGCGGCGCCAGCTGCATGCCGTTGGAACAGGAGACAGCGCCGCGCGTCAGGCCGATCAGTTCGAGCCGGTACTGCTGGGCGGGCAGCAGGAAGCGGTTGGCTTCGGCGAACACGTCCAGCGGACCGCTGACGTCCAGGGACTGCACCCCGGGGAACACGACAATGGCGACGGATTTCATGGCGGCGGGCAAAGACGGCGGATGGGAAGGCCGGCGGGCGGCATGCCGCTACCTTAGCCCAGGGGCGCATTGCACCGCGACCCGGTGCGCCAATGCTGGCCGCAATCCGTGCCAGGGCGGCCCTGATCCGCCGCCGTGCAGGCCCTTGGCCGCAGGATGCGCCAAGCTGGCCCGAATCGGTGCCGCGCGGCGCTCGCCCACGCGGGCGCCGCCGCCCAGAATCCCTCATCGGCCCTGCGC
>NZ_LZZT01000029.1 GCF_014170305.1 Achromobacter sp. UMC71 | reverse complement strand
GCTCAAGAACCAAAACCATCAAATCACTCAAGCCTGATATCCGCCTTCTTGATCAACTCCCGCCACTTCACAACCTCGGCCCGAACAAACTCCCCAAATTCCGCGGCACTTCCCGGTTTAGGCTCAGCCCCGGCAGCCAACATAGCCCTGGCAGTCCCCCCATCCGACAGCACCTTCACCAAATCCGCATTCAACTTGGCAACGATCTCCCCAGGCGTCCCTTTGGGCGCCATCAATCCGCTCCACGAATACGCCTCATACCCCGGCAACCCCGACTCCGCAATCGTCGGCACCTGCGGCAACATGCTCGACCGCGCAGGATTGCCGACGCCCAGCGCGCGCACCTTGCCCGTCTTCAAATGCGGCACCGCCGAAGGCCCGTCGGCGAACATCACCTGCACTTGGCCGCCCAGCAGATCCTGCATCGCCGGCGCACTGCCCCGATACGGAATATGTTGAATCTTCACCCCCGCCATCGCATTGAACAGCTCCCCCGCCAGATGCGTGCCACCGCCCGTGCCCGACGAGCTGAATGACAGCTTGCCCGGATTCGCCTTCGCATACGCGATCAGTTCGCTCACCGAATTCACTGGCAGTGACGGATTCACCACCAGCACGATCGGAAACACCGCCGCCATGCCGACCGGCACGAAATCGCGCGTGATGTCGTAGGTCAGGTTGTCGCGCAGACTGGGCAGCACCGCGTGGTGGATGGACGCGAAGAAGAAGTTGTAGCCGTCGGGTTCCGCCTTGGCGGCGAACTGCGCGCCCACGATGCCGCCCGCACCCGAGCGGTTGTCCACCACCGTCGGCACCGACCAAAGGTGGCCCAGCGGCTGGGTCGTGAAGCGCGCCGTCGTGTCCACCGGGCCGCCTGCGGGGAAGGGCACGATGAACGTCACGGCGTGGCCGGGCCAGGTGGCGGCTTGGGCGAAACGGGGTAGCAAAACGGTGGCGCACGCAGCGCCCAGCCCCGCGACGACGCGGCGGCGTTGTGGATCTAGCACAGCAGTCTCCTGAGTGTCGTTCTTGTCGGTGGCGTAGCCGCAAACCGCACCAGAACCACGCGGTGCCTTGCCGCCAGCCTGCCCCTTTTTGCGATGCGCCGCGCGTCAGGCGCGGCCGGGGCTTTTTTTATTATTTGTCGCCTGACCGCTTTTGCCGCTACACATTTTCAAAAGCCCCTCTTTCGCATCCGCGCCCTGTTCGGTCATCGGACACTATCTGATGCCGCCGTCGCAGTGGCGCGACACTTGCACAAATGGGGCCGTGTCGGCGCTCTAGGGAAAAACCCGCGCTGCGTCTATTGCCCGCGCGCCGCGCGTTGCACGTGCTCGATGAAGCACTCGGCGAAACTCGGCAAGTCGCGACCGCGCTGGCGGCACAGCAGACGGTCGCGCAGGGCCCAGGGGTCGTCCAGCTTCAGCACGTGCAATGCATCGGGCCGGCTGTAGCGGGCCGCGCAGGCGCGCGGCACCACGGCGATGCCCGCGCCGGCCTCGACCATGCGACACACGGCCTCGAAGCTGCCGACGTGCACGCGCTGGCAGATGCGCTTGCCCAGGCCGCTGGCGATGTCTTCCAGGAAGGTCTGGATCGCGCTGTCGGGGTGGATGCCGACGAACTGGTAGGCGTCGACCAGGTCGGCGAAATGCGCCGATTTCTGGGCTGCCAGGGGGTGATCCAGCGCCGTGACCACCGTGAGTTCATCGCGGAACAGCGGGGTGACGTCCAGGCCCTCGACGTCGATGTTGCCCGCCACCAGCCCCAGGTCGCCAGCGCCCGCGCGGATCGCAATGACGATGTCGCCCGAGATCTTTTCCTCGAGCTCCACGTCCACGTCGGGGTTCTCCGCCAGGAAGGTGGACAGCGCATCGGCCAGGAAGGAATTGGTCGCGGTGGTGTTGGCCAACAGGCGCAGGCGCCCTTTCAGGCCGCTGGCGTAAGGCTGCAGGTCGGCGTTCAGGCATTCGAGCTGGCGGAACACGGCGTTGGCGTGCTTGAGCAGCACCTCGCCCGCGGGCGTGAGCGCCACGCCCGTGGCCATGCGCACCAGCAGGCGCGCCTTGAAGGCTTCTTCCATGTGCTTGACCCGCGCGCTGGCGGCGGGCAGCGACAGGAACGTGCGTTCGGCCGCACGCGTCAGATTGAGCGTTTCTCCCACGTTCAGGAAGAGCCGCAGGTCAGTCAGATCATGTCTCATGTTCCACCACACAGAAGGGGGGCATTTCTAATTTTGAATTCTTCGAATGCCGTCACGAACATACCATGGGGCAACCCCGTAAACCATCGGGTTTGACGCGGAACTGTTTTCCATGCGGCGTGCGCGCCGCGGCACAGGAGTAGGCGCAATGAGCGGTATTGTTTCCGGCAAAGTAGTGGTCGTGACGGGCGCGGGCGGCGGCATCGGGCGCAGCATTGCGCTGGCCATGGCGCAAGCGGGCGCCAAGGTAGTGGTCAACGATATCGGCGTGTCGCTGACCGGCGAGGGCGGCGGCGACGGACCCGCGCAGGCGGTGGCGCGCGAGATCGTGGCGGCGGGCGGGCAGGCCGTTGCCAATACCGACAGCGTGGCGGCCTACGACAGCGCCAACCGCGTGGTACAGACGGCCATCGACGCCTTCGGCCGCATCGACGCCGTGGTCAACAACGCCGGCAACCTGCGCGACCGCGTGTTCCACAAGATGAACGAAGAAGAGTGGCGCCAGGTCATCGACGTGCACCTGAACGGCTCGTTCTTCATGAGCCGCGCCGCCGCGCCGTATTTTCGCGAACAGGAGTCGGGCGCCTTCGTGCACATGACGTCGACCTCGGGCCTGATCGGCAACTTCGGCCAGGCCAACTACGCGGCGGCCAAGCTGGGTATCGTGGCGCTGTCCAAGTCGATCGCGCTGGACATGGCGCGTTATCACGTGCGTTCGAACTGCATTGCGCCGTTCGCCTGGAGCCGCATGACCAGTTCCATTCCCGCCGAGACCGACGAGGAAAAGGCGCGTGTCGAAAAACTCAAGAAAATGGAGGCCGGCAAGGTCGCGCCCATGGCGGTATACCTGGCCAGCGATGCCGCCAGCGAAATCACCGCGCAGATCTTCGCGGTGCGCGCCAACGAGATCATGCTGATGAGCCAGCCCCGGCCCGTGCGCAGCGTGCATCACAGCGAAGGCTGGACGCCCGAGCGCATCGCCGAGATCGCCGTGCCGGCCATGCGCAAGCACTTCTACGCGTTGGAGCGTTCGCCCGACGTGATCGACTGGGATCCCATCTGAGGCCGCCATGCCGCTTGACTACGCAACCGTGAAGCACTGGCGTTTCGATGACGTGCGCCAGCACTACGAAGACAAGGACACGATGCTGTATGCGCTGGGCATCGGCCTGGGCCAGGACCCCGAAGACGCGCGGCAGCTGCGCTACGTCTACGAAAAGGGCTTGCAGGCGTTTCCGACCATGAGCGTGGTGCTGGGCTATCCGGGGTTCTGGATGAGCGATCCGCGCGCCGGCATCGACTGGGTGCGGCTGGTGCACGGCGAGCAGCGCATGGCGCTGCACGCGCCGCTGCCCACGTCCGGCACCGTCGTCGGCAAGAGCCGCATCACGCATGTGATAGACAAGGGCGCGGACAAGGGCGCCATCGTCATCACCGAGCGCACCTTGCACGACGACCGCGGCACCCTGCTGGCGACCTTGCAGCAAAGCACGTTCTGCCGCGGCGACGGCGGCTTCGGCCAGGGCGATGCCAGCCCCGAGCCGCTGCCGGCCGCCCCGCAAGGCGAACCCGAACGCCGCTGCGAACTGCGCATTGCGCCGCAGGCGGCGTTGCTGTACCGGCTTAACGCCGACCGCAATCCGCTGCATGCCGACCCCGAGGTCGCGCACCAGGCCGGCTATCCGCGCCCTATCCTGCACGGACTGTGTTCGTACGGCGTGGCGGCGCACGCCGTCGTCAAGACCTGGTGCGATTACGACGCCGCGCGCCTGACCGGCCTGGCCGCGCGCTTTTCCGCGCCGGTCTATCCTGGTGAAACGCTGCAATGCGACATGTGGCGCCAGCCCGATGGGCAGATCCGCTTCATCGCCCGCGCCCTGGAACGCGGCACGGTCGTCATGAGCCACGGCACGGCCGAGGTGCAATCATGACGCGCCTGCCCGCGCTGGACGGCATCCGCGTGCTGGACCTGTCGCGCATCCTGGCCGGTCCGTGGTGCACGCAGAACCTGGCCGACCTGGGCGCCGACGTCATCAAGATCGAACGGCCCCGCGTGGGCGACGATACCCGCGCCTGGGGCCCGCCGTTTCTCAAGGATGGGCAGGGCGCCGACACCAACGAGTCCGCCTACTACCTGAGCGCCAACCGCAACAAGCGTTCGGTCGAGGCCGACATGGCCACGGCCGAAGGCGCCGCGCTGATCCGCGAACTGGCGGCTGTCAGCGACATCCTGGTCGAGAACTTCAAGGTCGGCGGCCTGGCCAAGTACGGGCTGGACTACGCCAGCCTGCAGGCCATCAATCCGCGCCTGATCTACTGCTCGGTCACCGGCTTCGGCCAGGACGGCCCGTTCGCGCGCCGCCCCGGCTACGACTTCATGATCCAGGGCATGGGCGGCCTGATGAGCATTACCGGCGAACGCGACGACCTGCCCGGCGGCGGACCGCAGAAAGCCGGCGTGGCCGTCACCGACATCGTCACCGGCATGTACGCCACGGTCGCGATCCTGGCGGCGCTGCAGGAGCGGCACCGCAGCGGGCTCGGTCAGCACCTGGACATCGCGCTGCTCGACAGCCACGTGGCGCTGCTGGCCAACCAGAACTCGAACTACTTCAACTCGGGCGTGGCGCCGACGCGGGCGGGCAACGCGCACCAGAACGTGGTGCCCTACCAGGTGTTCGCCGCCAGCGACGGCCACCTGATCGTGGCCACGGGCAATGAATCGCAGTACCGCGCGTACTGCACGGCCATCGGCGCGGCCGAATTGGGAGAGGACCCGCGCTTTGTGACCAACCGCCTGCGGGTGACGAATCGCGATACGTTGGTCGCGCTGCTGGCCGGCATCATGCGGCAAGGCAAGCGCGATGACTGGATCGCCAAGCTCGAGGCCGTGGGCGTGCCTTGCGGTCCGATCAATGACATCGCCCAGGCCTTTGCCCACCCGCAGGTGCAGGCGCGGCAATTGCGCCGCGATCTGCCGCATCCGGCCGGCGGGGTGGCGCCCGTGACGGCCAGCCCGTTGCGTTTCTCGGCGACTCCTGTGGTGTACCGGCGCGCGCCGCCGCTGCTGGGCCAGCACACCGAGGAAGTGCTGCGCGAGGTCTTGGGTAAATCGCCGGCCGCCATCGCCGCGTTCAAGGCGGGCAACGCGCGCTGAGCGCGGGCCCGCGGCCCGCCGGTCTGCGCAGCAGCCTCGCAACAAGCGCCGGCGCCGCACCCGCCATGCAGGATTGGGCGGCCAGGCAGGCAGGTGTCAAGGATGCCATTGCGTGCGCACCGGCGCGGCGCGTTGCGCGCCGCCGCTCAGCGCATACGACAGCTGGCTGGCCTTCTGGCTGACCAGCTTGGCAAAGCCTTGCAGCTTGGCGCGCGGCAAGCGGCCCGCCGGGCCTGATACGCTCAACGCGCCCAGCAGGCGCCAGTTCGAGCCGAACACCGGCGCCGACACGCTGGCGATCTCGGCCTCGCGTTCGCCGATAGAGATGTAGAACCCATCTCGGCGAATCCGTTCGTACAGCGCGCCCGGCTCGCCCGAAAACGCCAGCAGCACACGCCCCGGCGAGCCCTTTTCCAGCGGCAGCACCTCGCCCATGCGGATGTGGTGGCGAATCGCCTTGGGCCCTTCCACCCGCACCAGGCAGGTGCGGATATCGCCTTCGCGCACGAAGAACGACGAGCTCTCGCCGGTCTCGCGCGTGAGGGCGCGCAGGGTCGGCTCGATCTCGTTGTCCAGGTCGAACGAGGCTTGGTAGCGCGCGCCCAGCCAGCCCGTCGCGGGGCCCAGGCGCCAGGCGCCGTCTTCCTCGCGCTGCACCAGGTAGCGCGCCTGCGCCAGCGTGCGGGCGATGCGCAGCGTGGTGGTCTTGTGCATACCGGCGCGGCGGCTCAGCTCGGCCAGCGACAGGAACGCGTCGTCCACCTGGAACGCTTCCAGCAAGCGCATCGCGCGGGCCACGGCGATCACGCCATCGGCTTCACGGGGCTCGGCGGCGGGGACAGCGGCGACAACGGGCGTCTTCTTCATGGCGTTTCACGGCACGGGCCGCGTTTCATTCAGTGAAACAGCATTGTATGCAGCGAAACGAATTTCTATAGTTCGACGGCCATCAAGCCCGCATGCGACGAGCGGTGGCAACCGGCCCGCGGGGCCTGTGGATACCCAAAATATCGGAGACAAGACAATGAACCTGTTTACGCGCGCGGCCGTCCTGGCCGCCGGCCTGCTGTGGGGCGCCACCAGCCTCGCCCAGACCTTCCCCGACCGCCCGATCCGCCTGATCGTGCCCTTCCCGCCGGGCGGCGGCACCGACATCATCGCCCGCGAGCTGGGCGTGGCCATGAACAAGACTTCGGGCTGGAGCCTGGTCGCCGAGAACCGGCCGGGCGCCGGCGGCAATCTGGGGGTCGAGACCGCGGCGCGCTCGGCGCCGGATGGCTACACGCTGGTGCTGGGCCAGACCAGCAACCTGGCCATCAACCCCACGCTGTACACCAAGCTGTCATACGACCCGTCCAAGGACCTGGCGCCGGTCGCGTTGGTGGCCACCGCGCCGCTGGTGCTGGTGGTGGCGACGAACGCGCCGTACCAGACGCTGGCCGACATGGTGCGCGAGGCCAAGGCGCATCCGGGCGCGCTCAACTTCGCCTCGCCCGGCAACGGCACGGTCGCCCACCTGACCGCCGAACTGCTGCAGCAATCGGCCGGTATCCAGTTGCAGCACATCCCCTACAAGGGCGCCAATCAGGCGCTGAACGACCTGTTCGGCGGCCAGGTGCAGTTGTTCATGTCGTCCATTCCGACCGCCCTGGGCCAGATCCGCACCGGCAAGCTGCGCGCGCTGGCGGTCACCTCGGCCAAGCGCGTGACCGAACTGCCCGACGTGCCCACCGTCAGCGAAGCGGGCTACAGCGGCTTTGACGCCACCACCTGGTTCGGCCTGCTGGCCCCGGCCGGCACGCCCGAACCGGTGATCCAGGCCTTGAACGCCGCCGCCAACAAGGCCATGGCCAGCGCCGAGTACCAGGAAAAGATCCGCGCCGAAGGCGGCGAAGTGCTGGGCGGCACGCCGCAGGCGCTGGCCGAGCGGCTGGGCCATGACCGCAAGCTGTGGGCCGCCATCGTCAAGAAGTCCGGCGCGAAGATCGATTGATCCCCGGTTCTCTTTTTATCCAGACATAGGAAGCAGCATCATGAACCAGACCTCCCTGCCCGCCATCCGCCGCGACATCCAGCGCGTGCGTCCCGACTTGGTCGAACGGGCCCGCGGGTTCCAGGCCGCCATCCTGGCCGACGTGGGCGGACGCCGCGGCGCGCTGGGCGGCCGCATTGCGCCGCTGTCGCCGCGCATGACGGTGGCCGGGCCGGCCTTCACCGTCGAACTGCGGCCGGGCGACAACCTGATGTTCCATGCCGCGCTGGCGTTGGCGCAGCCGGGCGACGTCATCGTCGTCGAAGGCAAGGGCGACCGCTCGGCCGCGCTGTGCGGCGCCATCATGGTGACCCAGGCGCGCGCCAGCGGCCTGGCCGGCTTCGTGGTCGATGCCGCCGTGCGCGACGCGGCTGAGTTGGTGGAAGGCGACTTCCCGGTGTTCGCCGTGGGCACCAACCCGAACGGCCCCACCAAAGGCCTGCCGGGCCGCGTGAACTGGCCGGTGACGCTGGCCGGCGTCACCGTCAACCCGGGCGACCTGATCGTGGGCGATGCCGACGGTGTCGTGGTGGTGCCGCGCGAAAACGCCGAAGAGATCCTGGCGCTGGCGCAGCAGAAGGTGGATGCCGAAGCCCGCCGCATCGCCGAGATCAAGGCCGGCAAGCTGGGCGCGCCGTGGCTGGAAGACGCCCTGCGCGCGGCCGGCGCGCTGCGTGCGGGAGAATCGCTGTGACTGCCGCGGCAACAGCGGCGTCCCGCCCCGCCATTCTGGTGACCGGCGCCGACCTGGCCGACGAAGCCGTCAGGACGCTGGACGGCTACGGGCTGGTCTACGCCGGTGCGCGCCCCACCGAAAGCGAACTGCTGGCGCTGGTGCGCCAGCACGATCCCGTGGCGCTGATCGTGCGCTACGGCCGCATCAGCGCGGCCATCATCGAGGCGGCGCGGTCGCTGCGCGTGATCTCCAAGCACGGCAGCGGCATCGACACCATCGACACGGCCGCCGCCGCCGCGCGCGGCATCGCCGTCAAGGCGGCGGCCGGCGCCAATGCCGCCGCGGTGGCCGAACACGCCATCGCCCTGCTGCTGGCCTGCGCCAAATCCATCGTGCCGCTGGACGCCCGCATGCACGCTGGCCACTGGGACAAGGCCACGCACAAGAGCATCGAACTGGCTGGCCGCACGCTGGGCCTGGTCGGCCTGGGCGCCATCGGCCGGCGCGTCGCCGCCGTGGCGCACGCGATGGAAATGCGGGTGATCGGCCACGACCCTTACGCACAGGACTTGCCGGCGTGGATCGAACCCGTGGATCTGCCACGGCTGTGGGCCGAGGCCGACGCGATCTCGTTGCATTGCCCCTTGACCGATGCCAACCGCGACCTGATCAACGCGGCCACGCTGGCGCAATGCCGCGACGGCCTGCTGCTGGTCAATACCGCGCGCGGCGGGCTGGTGCACGAAGCCGATCTGCTGGCCGCGTTGCGCAACGGCAAGGTAGCGTACGCCGCTCTGGACAGTTTCCAGCAGGAACCGCCGTCCATGCCGCATCCGTTCCAGGGCCAGCCCGGGCTGCTGCTGAGCCCTCACATCGGCGGCGTCACGCAGGACGCCTACGTGAAGATGGGCGTGGGCGCCGCGCGGAATGTGTTGCAGGCGTTGCAGGCATTCTGAAGCGCGAAACGGCCTGGGCTTGCCCGCCCGGCAAAGCGTCTGGCACGGCCAGCGCAGCCGCCCTGGCCTGCTTCAGTGTGGCGCGTCCAGCATCCAGTGGCGCGCCGCGAACCAGCCGCGGAACACGCGCGCGCCTTGCTCGCCGGCCTCGTGCTGAGGCAAGGTGACGCCGCGCGCGGCCTGGTGCAGCCCCCGCATGACTGGACGGAAGCGCGCCTGGAATGCCACGCTCTGCGCAGCCAGGTGCGTCTCCATGGCGGCGATTACCGCCCCCCGCGCCCCAGGCCCCGCCAGCGACAGGAAGAACAACGTCTGTCGCCAGGCAACGGCCGTATTGCGCAGCATGCGTATGCGCGCATGCCAGGCGTCGATCTTCATCTGCTGACGCGCGCACAGCCATTCGAACGCGGCCAGCGCCAGTTGTCCGTGGCGTTCGCTCAAAGCGGGCTCCAGTCCGCCGTCCGTGATCAGCAGCGCCAGATTGTGAGTGGTCAGGATCTGCTGTTGTTCGATCACCATGCCATTGGCGCCGACCTGCCCGAGCGCAGGTGCCACGCCAGCGCGCGCGGCGCACAGCCTGACAAACGCCCCCTCTCCGCGTATGGGCGGCAACGCCAGAATGGCGGGCACGTCAATCGCGTAGTACCGGGCGTACAAGCTGCCGTCCAACAAGGCCGCCGAACGCCGGGCGGCCTCGACAAACTTGGGACCGAACGCGCCCATGAAGATATCGGCCGCCAATTCCTCGACCCAGGGCAGGTCGCGTCCCGCCCGTTCGCTCAAGGCGCGCAGTTCCTGCAGCAACTTGTTGGGCAACGCGGCGTGCGGAAATGCGGTCACGGCCAGGCCGGCGATTTCGATCAACGCGGCACCTGCCGCGTCGACATCCTGTTGCGCCGGCCGGCGATAACTTTCAATAGCGGCAATCCAGGGCAGATCGCCAAAAACGGCCTGACGCGCCAGATTGAGCAACAACAGGGATCGACGGCGGCGAAACGCGCGATAGGTGGCTTCATGCAGTGCCCGCAATGGCGGATCGGCAAGCCCTCCCCCTTGCTGCGCGGCGGTGACCTGCGGGGTCAGCGTAGCCAGGAATTCGCCCGAGCGGATCAGGCCTCGTTCGACCAATTGCGGCAACGAAGCGGTCTGGCAGCGCAATACCCGGCGCGCGATGGGCGCCGGCACCGCCATTCCCGCTGACGCCCCCGCGTCGCGCGCCTCGTCGGCAGCCAATGGCGCCAGCAAGGGCGTCAGATCCCGCACACCGGCCCCCGCGGGGTAGCCTCGCAAACGGGCGGCGACAACGCGCGCCACCCTCTCGAAGCCGGGCCCGGCAACCTCGTCGCGCTGCCGGGCGCGCAGGTCCTTCACGGCCTGGCCGTCCGGCGCGCCGTGTGCCCGCAAATAATCATGCAGCAGGCGGCGCACCCGCCCGACCTGCCTGCCCGTCAAGGCCTCGGGGGCCCGGACGCATTGCGCCAGCAGATCGAATAATTCACGTTTGTGCCGGTGCCGTCGCGACACGCCGGCCAGCGGTTGCCCGGACGCCGCGCGCGCCGCCTCGATCTCGTGCAGTAACACCGCCGCGCGTTCCGTCCACCCCTCGGGATAGCGCCTGCCGGGCCAATCGTCCTGCACTGTTTCCAGGAACAAGGCGACGGCTCGGTCATGCCGCGGCAGCAGCTCGCGCACCGTCGCCTGCTGCGCCCGCAGGCGCGGCTGCGGCGCCAGGCCAGCCAGCCGTTCCGCCACCTCGCCCGCCGTCCCGACATGCAGATCTGCGCCGCCCCACTCGTCGCCGGCCCACGGCGCGGGATAAAAACGCAGGCGATCGAAGAACGGCGCCAGCGTCGCGACCAGGTCGCGCGCAGCCTGCGCCTGGCCTTGCTGCAATAGCCAGGCCACGGTCAGCAACGCCGCTTCCTCGGGTAAATCGATGCGATAGTCGCCGTCCGCCAGGCGCGCCTGCAATTGGGCAACGCCCGCCTCGCTCAGAAAATACGTATTCAGATCGCGCCGCTCGCGGCCCTTGCGGACCCCTGGCGTGCTGGCGGCCAGCTCGCGTTCGAAGTCCGCCAGCGGTCCGCCCGCCAGCAATTGACCGGTGGCAAAGCCGCCCGTGACGACCTCCAGCGTGACCCAATCGGGAATGCCGGCCAGCGGTGTGCGCGAACCATAGTCGACCGTGCCGGCGAGCGTTTGCGCCAGCACCTGTTGCCAGCGCCGCACGCGCTCGGCGGCGCGCTCGCGCACTTCGGGATCGGCGTGGGTTTCGTGGGTCAGGAATGCCTTGGCGAGCATGGCGGCCGCGTAACCGCTACCTATCGCGCCCGCCTCTGGCAAGTCATCATGATGCATCGCGCACCTGGAAGAATGGGGATCCGGGAGCTGGAGTCGAACCAGCGCCTATCCAGACTGGAGCCGGATGTTCTACCGCTGAACTATCCCGGAACAGCGGCCAGTATAAACACAGCCCGGCCCGCGCCCAAAAAAAGGCCGCGACGAGCGCGGCCGATTTCTGATGGACGAGGCTTACGCCACCGCGACCGGGATCTTGCCGATCCTGGCCTGCCATTCCTTAGGCCCGGTCGTGTGGACCGAGGTGCCTTGGGCGTCAACCGCCACGGTCACCGGCATGTCCTTCACGTCGAACTCATAGATGGCTTCCATGCCCAGGTCGGCAAAGCCCAGCACCTTGGCGCCGCGGATCGCCTTGGACACCAGGTAGGCCGCGCCGCCCACGGCCATCAAGTAGGCCGAGCCGTGCTTCTTGATCGCCTCGATGGCGACGGGGCCGCGTTCGGACTTGCCGATCATCGAGATCAGTCCGGTCTTCTCCAGCATCATGTCGGTGAACTTGTCCATGCGCGTCGCGGTGGTCGGACCGGCCGGGCCCACCACTTCGTCGCCCACCGGATCCACCGGGCCCACGTAATAGATGACGCGGTTGGTGAAGTCCACGGGCAGCGGCTCGCCACGGGCCAGCATGTCCTGGATGCGCTTATGCGCGGCATCGCGGCCGGTCAGCATCTTGCCCGACAGCAGCAGGGTCTGGCCCGGCTTCCAGCTGGCCACTTCTTCGCGCGTCAGCGTGTTCAGGTCGACCTGCTTGGACTTGTTGTAGTCCGGCGCCCAGTGCACTTCAGGCCATTCGGACAGCGACGGCGGATCCAGGCGGGCCGGGCCCGAGCCGTCCAGCTCGAAGTGGGCGTGGCGGGTGGCCGCGCAGTTCGGGATCATGGCGACGGGCTTGGAGGCCGCGTGCGTCGGGAAGGTGCTGATCTTGACGTCCAGCACGGTGGTCAGGCCACCCAGGCCCTGCGCGCCGATACCCAGCGCATTGACCTTTTCGTACAGCTCGATGCGCAGCTCTTCCAGCTTGTTCTGTGGGCCGCGGGCCAGCAGCTCGTACATGTCGATGTCTTCCATCAACGACTGCTTGGCCATCAGCATGGCCTTTTCAGCGGTGCCGCCGACGCCGATGCCCAGCATGCCCGGCGGGCACCAGCCGGCGCCCATGGTCGGGACCGTCTTGAGCACCCAGTCCACCAGCGAATCGCTGGGGTTGAGCATGGCGAACTTGGACTTGTTTTCCGAACCGCCGCCCTTCGAAGCCAGCTGCACGTCAACCTTGTCACCGGGGACAAGCTCGACGTGCAGGATACAGGGCGTGTTGTCGCGGGTGTTCTTGCGGGCGAACAGCGGATCGTCCAGCACCGAGGCGCGCAGCGGATTGTCGGGGTTCAGGTAGCCGCGGCGCACGCCTTCGTCGCACAGCTCTTGCAGCGTACGCTTGGTGTCGAAGCGCACTTCCATGCCGACCTTCAGGAACACATTGACGATGCCGGTGTCCTGGCACAGCGGGCGCTTGCCCTCGGCGCACATGCGCGAGTTGGTCAGGATCTGGGCCATCGCGTCGCGCGCGGCCGGGCTTTCCTCGCGCTCGTAGGCGCGGGCCAGGTGGCGGATGTAGTCGACGGGGTGGTAGTAGCTGATGAACTGGATGCCATCGGCTATCGACTGGATGAAGTCTTCTTCTTTGATGAGGACGGACATGGCGATATGCGGGTTACGAAGGGAACATGAAAACGCGGCCGGCTAGCCGGCCGCGGAATGAAAGAAGGATTTTTGCCTTGGGGCCGCCCCAAGGCAAAAAGCCCCCCCGGGGGCAGCAAGCTTGCGAAGCAAGCGCGGCGTGGGGGCAAGATTCATTTGCCTTGCCAGACGGGCTTTCTTTTTTCAGCGAAAGCCGTGGCGCCTTCCTTGGCATCAGCGGACGAGAAGATATGGGCGATCAGCGGCCGCTGGCGGTTGAACATGTCGTCCTGGTTCCAGTCGCCCGACTGCGCCACGATGCTCTTGGCGGTCTGCACCGACAGCGGGCCGTTCTCGACAATGGCGCGGGCCAGTTCCAGCGCGCCGGCCAGGGCGCCGCCCGGTTCGGTCAGGCGGTTGACCAGGCCGAATCCATAGGCGCGCTCGGCGGTCAGCATGTCGCCGGTCAGGATCACTTCCATGGCGATATGGTACGGCAGGCGGCGCGGCAGGCGCAGCATGCCGCCAGCGCCGGCCACCAGGCCGCGCTTGACTTCGGGCAGGCCGAACTTGGCGTTGCTGGCGGCCACGATCAGGTCCGACGCCAGGGCCATTTCGCAACCGCCGGCCAGGGCGTAGCCCTCGACCGCAGCGATCAGAGGCTTCTTGGGCGGCGCTTCGTTCAGGCCGGCGAAACCGCGGCCCTCGACGTAGGGACGCTGCCCCGACTTGGCAAAGGCCTTCAGGTCCATGCCCGACGAGAACGTGCCGCCCGCGCCCGTCAGGATGCCGATGCGCACGTCATCGCGGCTGTCCAGCTGGTCCAGCGCGGCGGCCATGGCCTGCGCGGTTTCCAGGTTGATGGCGTTCTTGGCTTCAGGGCGGTTGATCGTGATGATCTGGATGCCGTCGGCGACTTCCACCTTGATCAGGTCAGACATGCGGATGCTCCTTCCGGGGTATTGATGTTATGCGTTGGTTTTATATAAGACTTGGCGTCAACCTGGAATGATACGACCAATGATTGGCCGCCGCAGGCGCGGGGCCGGCCGGTGTCCGCCAGGAGCACGCCGTCCAGGCGGACCGGGCGCCAGGCATAGCGAGGATGTAACAACGGGGACGGCCCGGCGGAATGTAACCGCGGGATGGCACCCCATTTCCGGGGCCCGGCCCCCGCCCCGTCCCGGGCCAGTTAAAATGCCCGGTTTCCCACGCCCACGGCAGACGTTGCCCGGCGACCGAATTCCAAGAATCCTATGCTCACCTTTCAGCAAATCATCCTTACGCTCCAGGAATACTGGGACAAGCAGGGTTGCGCCCTGCTGCAGCCCTACGACATGGAAGTCGGCGCCGGCACCTCGCACACGGCCACGTTCCTGCGGGCCATCGGGCCGGAACCCTGGCGCGCCGCCTACGTGCAGCCCTCGCGCCGCCCCAAGGATGGCCGCTACGGCGAAAACCCCAATCGCCTGCAACACTACTACCAGTACCAGGTCGTGCTGAAACCCGCGCCCCCGGAAATCCTGGACCTGTACATCGGTTCGCTCAAGGCCCTGGGCATCGACCCCACCCAGCACGACATCCGCTTCGTCGAAGACGACTGGGAAAACCCCACGCTGGGCGCCTGGGGACTGGGCTGGGAAGTCTGGCTCAACGGCATGGAAGTCACCCAGTTCACCTACTTCCAGCAGGTGGGCGGCCTGGATTGCACCCCGACCACGGGCGAAATCACCTACGGCCTGGAACGCCTGGCCATGTACCTGCAGGACGTGCAAAGCGTGTACGACCTGGTCTGGACCGAAGGCGCCAACGGCAACCGCGTGCTGTACCGCGACGTGTTCCACCAGAACGAGGTCGAGCAATCCACCTATAACTTCGAGCATTCGTCGGCCGAGATGCTGTTTTCGCACTTCAACGACTATGAAGCCGAGGCCAAGCGCCTGATGGACGTGCCGCTGGCGCTGCCCGCCTACGAGGCCGCCCTGAAGGCCGCGCACACCTTCAACATGCTGGACGCGCGCGGCGCGATCAGCGTGACCGAGCGCGCCGCCTACATCGGCCGCATCCGCAACCTGTCGCGCGCCGTCGCGCAGGCCTACTACGATTCCCGCGAACGACTGGGCTTTCCCATGCTGGGCCGCGATAAGGCCGCCGGGGAGGCTGCATAAATGACGACGAACATCCGCCCCCTGCTGGTCGAACTGCTGACCGAAGAACTCCCGCCCAAGGCCCTGCAAAAGCTGGGCCAGGCCTTTGCCGAAGGCGTGCGCGCCACGCTGGCCCGCCACGGCCTGCTGGCCGAGGGTTGCGCCGTGCAGGCGTTCTCGACCCCGCGCCGCCTGGCCGTGCACCTGTCGGCCGTGCTGGCCCAGGCGCCTGACCAGGCCTACGCCGAAAAGCTGATGCCCGTGAAGATCGGCCTGACCGAAGACGGCAAGGCCACCCCGGCGCTGCAAAAGAAGCTGGCCGCCAAGGGCCTGGAAAACATCGACCTGGCCACCCTGGAACGCGAATCCGACGGCAAGCAGGACTACCTGGTCGCCCGCGGCACCGCCCCCGGTGCCCAGCTGGCCGCCGGCCTGCAGGAAGGCATCGACGCGGCCATCGACGGCCTGCCGATCCCCAAGGTCATGCGTTACCAATTGGCTGATGGCGTCACCACCGTCAAGTTCGTGCGCCCGGCGCACGGTCTGGTCGCGCTGTTCGGCGCCGACGTGGTGCCCGTCGCCGCCCTGGGCCTGACGGCCGGGCGCGACACCCTGGGCCACCGCTTCATGAGCCGCGGCGCGGTTTCGTTCGCCGACGCCGACGCCTACGCCGCCACCCTGGCCGAAAAAGGCCATGTGGTGGCCTCGTTCGAAGGCCGCCGCGACGAGATCCAGCGCCAGTTGCTGGACCACGCCGGCCGCCTGTCGGCCACCCTGGGCGACGACCCGGAAGTGGCCGCGCTGCTGGACGAAGTCACCGCCCTGGTCGAACACCCCACCGTGTACGTGGGCCAGTTCGAAGCGCAGTTCCTGCAAGTGCCGCAGGAATGCCTGATCCTGACCATGCGGCTGAATCAGAAGTACTTCCCGCTGTTCGACCCGGCCACCGGCCGCCTGACGCACCGCTTCCTGATCGTGAGCAACATGCATACGGACAACCCGGTGAACATCGTCGAAGGCAACCAGCGCGTGGTGCGCCCGCGCCTGGCCGATGCCCAGTTCTTCTTCGAAACCGACCGCAAGACGCCGCTGGCCGCGCGCGTCGAACAGCTCGGCTCCATCGTCTATCACAACAAGCTGGGCACCCAGCTTGAACGCGTCGAGCGCGTGCGCGCCATCGCCCGCGACGTGGCTGGCAAGCTGGGCGGCGACGTCACCGCCGCCGACCGCGCCGCGCTGCTGGCCAAGGCCGACCTGGGCTCGAACATGGTGGGCGAATTCCCCGAGCTGCAAGGCATCATGGGCGCCTACTACGCCGCCGGCGACGGCGAGCCCGACAGCGTCGTGCAAGCCCTGCGCAGCCAATACCGCAACCGCTACGACGCGCCCGTCACGCAAGACGGCCTGACCGCCGCCACGCTGTTCATCGCCGAGCGCGCCGAAACCCTGGTCGGCATCTGGGCCATCGGCCTGGCGCCCACCGGCGAACGCGACCCCTTCGGCCTGCGCCGCGCCGCGCTGGGCCTGATCAGCGCGTTTGAACAACTGGCCGCGGGCGGCTGGCTCAAGCTCAACCAGGACGGCCCGCTGTCGCTGGACGGCCTGCTCGCCGCCACCGCCGCCACCTTCCCGGCAGGCAAGGTGCCCGCCGAGACGCTGGCCGAAGTGCGCACCTTCATCTACGAGCGCTACCGCAACCAGCTCATCAACGACCACGACCGCAACGCCGTCGAGGCCGTCATCGCCCTGACGCCGCCGCTGCACCAGGTGGCCGAGCGCGTGCGCGCCGCCGCCGCCTTCGCGCAGCTGCCCGAAGCCGCCAGTCTGGCCGCCGCCAACAAGCGCATCGGCAACCTGCTCAAGAAGGCCGAAGGCGAGATCGGCGCGGTCAACGACGCCGCCCTGGTCGAGCCCGCCGAAAAGGCGCTGGCCGCCGCGGTCGCCACGCTGCGTCCGCAAGCCCAAGCGCAACTGGCCGCGGGCGATTTCGCCGCCAACCTGCGCACGCTGGCCCAGGCCCGCGAACCCGTGGATGCCTTCTTCGCCGACATCATGGTCATGGCCGAGGACCCCGCAGTGCGCGCCAACCGGCTGGCACTGCTGGGCCAGTTGCACGGCCTGATGAACCAGGTTGCTGACATCTCCAGGCTGGCACAGTGAAACTCATCATTCTCGACCGCGACGGCGTCATCAACCAGGACAGCGACGCCTTCGTCAAAAGTCCTGACGAATGGATCGCCCTGCCCGGCAGCCTGCAGGCCATCGCCCGCCTGACCCAGGCGGACTGGACCGTGGTGGTCGCCACCAACCAGTCGGGCCTGGCCCGCGGCCTGTTCGACATGGACACGCTGACCGCCATCCACACCAAGATGCGGCGCGAACTGGCCGCGGCCGGCGGCAGCGTCGACGCCGTGTTCCTGTGCCCGCATGGCCCGGATGACAACTGCACCTGCCGCAAGCCGCGTCCCGGTATGTTCGAGCAGATCGGCCACCGCTACGACGTCAACCTGGCCGGCGTGCCGGCCGTGGGCGACTCGCTGCGCGACCTGCAGGCCTCCACCGCAGCGGGCTGCTCGCCCTGGCTGGTGCTGACCGGCAACGGCAAGAAGACGCTGGCCAAAGGCGGCCTGCCCGACAACACGCGGGTCTGCGACGACCTGTCGGCAGTGGCCGACGCCCTGCTCCAGGACAACTGATGGCCCGGCTACGCTCGCTTCTGTATTTCCTGTTCCTGGCCATCACGGTCATTCCCTACGCCTTCGCCTGCATCCTGTGGGCGCCGCTGCCGCTGCACCTGCGCTACAAGCTCACGGTGGGCTGGCCGCGCCTGGCCATCTGGGGCGCCAAGGTGTTCTGCGGCATCCGCTGGCAGGTCAAGGGCTGGGAAAACCTGCCCGACGGCCCGGCGGTGCTGCTGTCCAAGCACCAGTCGGCCTGGGAAACCCTGTTCTTCCCGGCCTACATGCCGCGCGAAGTCTGTTTCGTCTACAAGAAAGAACTGCACATGGTGCCGTTCTTCGGCTGGGGCCTGGCGCTGCTGCGCATGATCGCCATCGATCGCGCCAAGGGCCGCGACGCCTTCGAGCAGGTGGTCAAACAGGGCCAGACCCGGCTGGACGAAGGCCGCTGGCCGCTGCTGTTCCCGGAAGGCACCCGCGTGCCGCCGGGCAAGACCGCGCGGTTCAAGATGGGCGGCGCCCTGCTGGCCTCGCGCACCGGCGCGGTCGTCATCCCCGTCGCGCACAACGCCGGCGAATGCTGGCGGCGCAACGCTTTCGTCAAATATCCGGGCATGGTTACGCTATCCATCGGTCCCGCGATAGAATCCAAGGGACTCTCCCCCGAAGAACTGAACCAGAAAGTGCAGGACTGGATCGAAGGGGAAATGCGGCGTCTCAACCCAGAAAGGTATGGCCAGCACTGATCAGCTCGAACTTCTGTTCGACGTGCAAGACCACGACGCGCCCTCGGGCGCGTCGCCGCTGATCGCGCCCCCCCCGGCCCGGCCGGCGCCGCGCCCTCCCGCCGTTGCGCCCGCGCCGCTGTTTCCCGACGCCGCGCCGCCCGCGACGGATGCGCCCGCCAAACCCGCCGGCGAACCGCTGCTGACGCTGTCGCCCAACGCCGTTTCGCGCGTCCCCACGCCCTGCCCCGACCCGATGCCGCCCGGCGCCCGCTGGCGCGAGGTCGATACCGACCCGCAGCCCATCGGCTTCGTGCTGCTGCGCTCGCGCCGCCGCAGCATCGGCTTTGTCATCGCCGACGACGGCCTGCGCGTCACGGCGCCCAACTGGGTCACGCTGGCGCAGATCGACGACGCGGTGCGTGAAAAAGCCCGCTGGATCGTCGCCAAGCTGCGTGAATGGCACACCCGTAAGCAACAGCTGGCCATGGCGCACACGCGCTGGCAGGCCGGCGGCGAACTCCCTTACCTGGGCAAGCGCATCGTGCTGGGCGTGGGCGGCGACAGCCGCCAGACGTCCCTGTCGGGCGATGCCGAGGCCCCCGCCGATGGCGACACCCTGTGGCTGGCGCTGCCCGCCAACGCCGACCAGGGCCGCATCCGCGACGCCGCGCAAGCCTGGCTGCAGCAACGCGCCGGCGCCTGGTTCGGCGCGCGGCTGGCGCACTTCCTGCAGATCAGCGGCCTGAAGATCCGCCGCTGGCGCCTGTCGTCGGCGGCCACGCGCTGGGGCTCGTGCACCAGCGACGGCAACATCATGCTGAACTGGCGCCTGATCCATTTCGCGCCCGCCATCATCGACTACGTCATCGCGCACGAGCTTGCCCACTTGCGCGAAATGAACCACAGCCAGGACTTCTGGCGCGAAGTGGGCCAGATCCTGCCCGACTTCGAAGAAGCCAAGAACGTACTGCGACGCCACGATCCGGCCTCGCTTCCCCAGTTCTAGAACGAGGCCACTTTGCGTACCCTCGGAGACAAAAAATGCTGCTGCTGATTCCCGGCCCGGTCACGACCGACGCGCGGGTGAAGGCTGCCATGGCGCAAGACTACGCGCCGTGGGACAACGAATTCCGCGCGCTGTACCGGCAGGTCTGCGCCGGCGTGCTGCGCGTGGCCCAGGCCGAGGCCGGCCAGCACGAGGCCCTGGCGCTGCCCGGCTGCGGCCACTTCGCAGTGGAAGCCGCGATCCGCACCTTCGTGCCACCCGGCGGGCGCCTGCTGGCGCCGTCCACTGGCGCTTACGCCAGCCGCCTGCAGAAGCTGGCCGCCGACGCCGGTCGCGTCGCCGTGCCGCTGGCCGTCGGCGTGCGCGAGCGGGTCGATCCCCAAGCCGTCGCGCGGGCGCTCGAACAAGACCCGACGCTGACACACGTGGCGCTGGTCTACAGCGAAACCGGCAGCGGCATCTGCCATGACGTGCCCGAGCTGGCCCGCGTGGCTCACGCCCTGGGCCGCCGCGTCATCGTCGACGCCGTGTCCGCCTTTGGCGCGCTGCCGCTGGACCTGGCGGCCCTGCCGGCCATCGACGCCGTGGTGCTGACCGCGAACAAGTGCCTCGAAGGCCTGCCCGGCGCCGCCTTCGTGGTGGGCCGCCGCGACAGCCTGGAAGCCGCCCGCGGCAACGCCGGCAGCTGGTCGCTGGACCTGGCCGACATCTACCAGCACACCCTGGCGCCCAACGCCGGCCCCCGCTTCACGCCACCCGCGCCCACGCTGGCGGCGCTGGCCGTGGCGCTTGATCTCTATCACCAGGAAGGCCGCGAGGCCCGCCTGGCGCGCTATACGGCCAACATGCGCACCCTGTACGACGGCGTGGCCGGCCTGGGCCTCACGCCCTACCTGCCCGCCGCGCTGCAAGGCCCCATCGTGGTCAATGTGCATGCGCCCGACGCGCCGACCTGGAACCTGCAGCTGTTCGTCGATGCGCTCAAGCAGCGCGGCTTCCTGATCAGCAATTTCACCAACACCGAACAACCCACCTTCCGGGTCGGCTGCATCGGCGCCTTCGGGCCCGACCAGATGCGGCTCGCGGTCGACGCCATGGGCGGCGCACTGCAAGACCTGGGCATTTCCAGGGACCACGCCAGGCAAGCCCGGTTCGTCCCCTCGCCCCTCACCGCTTAAGGAATCTCTCCATGCGTATGCTCCACACCATGCTGCGAGTCGGCAACCTCGACAAGTCCATCGATTTCTACACCAACGTGCTCGGCATGCGCGTCCTGCGCCGCAACGACTACCCCGATGGCAAATTCACCCTGGCCTTCGTGGGCTACCAGGACGAATCCGAAGGCGCCGTCATCGAGCTGACCCACAACTGGGACACCGACAAATACGATCTGGGCACCGGCTACGGCCATATCGCCCTGGAAGTCGACAACGCCTACGAGGCCTGTGACAAGGTCAAGGCGCGCGGCGGCAAGGTCACCCGTGAAGCCGGCCCGATGAAGCACGGCACCACCGTGATCGCGTTCGTCGAAGATCCGGACGGCTACAAGATCGAATTCATTCAAAAGAAGGGGCGGGTGGACTGACGACCAAGGCCCCGCTCCGCAGGCTTGCTGCCCCCCCCGAGGGGGCGCTTCCCCCTTGGGGCGGCCCGGCGGGGAAACAAGGGCCCCCACGCCGCGCCCGCTCCGCAGGCTCGCTGCCCCCCGAGGGGGCGCTTCCCCCTTGGGGCGGCCCGGCGGGGAAAGAACCCCTCTCTTAGATTGATTGATTTTTCTCGACCGTCATCATGATCCACACCATCCTGAAAATGGGCGATCCCCGGCTGCTTCGCGTGGCGCCGCCGGTCGAGCGCTTCGATACTCCCGAGCTGCACGCCCTGATCGCAGACATGTTCGAGACCATGGCGGCGGCGCAGGGGGTCGGTCTGGCCGCGCCCCAGATCGGCGTGGACCTGCAACTGGTCATCTTCGGCTTTGACCGCAACGAGCGCTATCCCGATGCCCCGGCGGTGCCGCAGACCATCCTGTGCAATCCGGTCATCACGCCGCTGTCGGACGAAATGGAAGACGGCTGGGAAGGCTGCCTGTCGGTGCCAGGCCTGCGCGGCATGGTGCCGCGCTATCGCCACATCCGCTATCGCGGCAAGGACCCTTACGGCCGCGACATCGAGCGCGAGGCCGAAGGGTTCCATGCCCGCGTGGTGCAGCACGAATGCGACCACCTGATCGGCCGCCTGTATCCGTCGCGGATCCAGGATTTCTCGAAGTTCGGCTTCACTGAAATCCTGTTCCCCGGCATGGACCCGAATCAGGACGACTGAGCGTCCCCGGCAGCGGCCGGCGGCTTCACGGCCGTTTCCACTTGCACCGCCGGCCGCTGGGCCGGCGCCGCGTCGGCCGCGGCCGCCTGCGGTGAAAGGTCCCGTGGCGCGAAATCATCCACTTGCAACACCCGCGACACGATCGTTTCCGCCTCTTCCAGCTGCGCGGCCTGCGCGTCCGTGATCGCGCCACGGCGATGCGCCTCGTGCCAATCGCGCACGCCCGACTGCTTCAGCCGGTCGCGGATCGGCTGCACGGCATCCACCACGGCAAAGGCGCGCGTCAGCAACGCCAGCGGATCGTCGCTGTCCGCGCGGTCGGCCGCCGCCCGCTGCAGATCGGCCGCCAGCCGCGCATGGGTCGGCGACGGCTTGAGCAACAGTTCCGCGCAGTCGCGGGTCAGCGCGTCATCGGGCCCCTTGGCCAGCCGCAGCGGCAGGATGGCGGCCCGCAAGCCCCAGGCCATCACCCGGCCAGGCAGGTTCGACAGCACCTGATCCATGCGTTTTTCGATGTCGGCGTAGCCCTGCTGCATGCACCAATGCACCAGCGGCAGGTCGTCGTGCTTGCGGCCTTCGTCTTCCCACCGCTTGAGCACCGCCGACAGCAGGTACAGCTCGGACAGGATGTCGCCCAAGCGCGCCGAGATCATCTCGCGGCGCTTGAGCCCGCCGCCCAACTGGGCCAGCGTGGCGTCGGCCAGCAGCGCAAAGCCGGATGCATAGCGCCCCAGCCGCCGATAGTGCCGGGCCGTCGGGCCAGACACCGGCGACGGCGCCAGCACGCCGCCCGTCCAGGCGCGGCCGACGGCGCGTAGCGCGTTCATGCCGGTATGCCGCAGGTGGCGCCAGAACACGTCATGGAACACCTCCATGCCGCGCTCTTCGTCGGGATTGCCCAGTGCCAGCATTTCCGGCATCAGGTACGGGTGGGCGCGGATGGCGCCCTGGCCGAAGATGATCAGGTTGCGGGTCAGGATGTTGGCGCCTTCGACCGTGATGGCGATGGGCACCGCGCGATACAGCGCGCCCAGGTAGTTGCTGGGTCCGTCGATGACCGCGCGGCCCGCATGCACGTCCATGGCGTCGTTGACCGACACCCGCATGCGCTCGGTGGCGTGGTATTTCATGATGCCCGACACGACCGCGGGCTTGACGCCCTGGTTCAGGGCCGCGCAGGTCAGGCGCCTTGCGGCTTCCACCAAATACGCATTGGCCGCCAGGCTGGCCAGCCTTTCCTGGACGCCTTCGAACTTGCCCACCGGAATGCCGAACTGCTCGCGCACCCGGGCGTACATGCCGGTGGCGTGCGCGCTCATGACGCAAGCGGCCGCCGACAGCGACGGCAGCGAGATACCGCGCCCGGCGGCCAGCGCGCTCATCAGCATCTGCCAGCCGTGGCCGGCGCGTTCGGCGCCGCCGATCAGCGCGTCCAGCGGCACGAACACGTCGTGGCCGCGATTGGGGCCGTTCTGGAATACCTGCATCGCCGGCAGGTGGCGGCGCCCGATCTCGACGCCGGGCGCGTCGGTGGGCACCAGCGCCACCGAGATGCCGATATCGCGCTCCTCGCCGAGAATGCCGTCGGGGTCCGACATCTTGAACGCCAGCCCCAGCACCGTGGCTACGGGGCCCAGCGTGATGTAGCGCTTGTGCCAGTTCAGGCGCACGCCGATCAGCTCGCGGCCGTCCACCACTTGGCGGCAGACCACGCCGGTATCCACCATGGAAGCGGCGTCGGAACCGGCTTCCGGGCTGGTCAGTCCGAAGCACGGCACCTCGCGGCCGTCGGCCAGCCGGGGCAGCCAGTAATCGCGCTGGGCCGGCGTGCCGAACTGCAGCAACAGCTCGCCCGGCCCCAACGAATTGGGCACCATGACAGTGACGCCCGCCGTGATGGAGTAGGCGGAAATGCGCCGCACCACTTCGGAGTGCGCGTACGGCGAAAAGCCCAGGCCGCCGTAGCGCTTCGGGATGATCATGCCGAAAAAGCGCTGCGCCTTCAAGAAAGCCCAGACCTCGGGCGGCAGGTCGCGCCGGTTCCAGGTGATGTCCCATTCGTCCAGCATGGCGCACAGCTGCGTCACGGGGCCGTCGATGAAGCGCTGTTCATCGGGCATGAGCGCCGCGGCGGGAACGTCGAGCAGCTTGCGCCAGTCGGGGTTGCCGGTGAACAAGTCCGCATCCCACCAGGTGTCGCCGGCCTCGATGGCCTCGCGTTCGGTGGCCGAAAGCGGCGGCATTGCCTTGCGCGCCCATCGATAGGCCGGTTCGGAGATGCGGCGCCGGCGCCATGCGTTCAGATCCATGTGCTCCCCTTCTTGTTCGATGCCACTGGGGCGTATCGGGTCAAAGTACCAGAATTGACCCGCCGGGGCCAAGCCGCGGCGTGCTGACTCTGCGACAATGGGCGACCCCCGCGCTGGTGCGCAATCAACCGCTGTCCGGGCACACTCCGCATGCTGAACAAACTCTGGCTGGGCTTTTTCCTGACGGCCGCCGTCGCCGCCCTGTACCGCTGGCTGGCCATCGGCGACCCGGACGTGTTCCGCGCCATGGTTGCCAGCCTGTTCGACATGGCGCGGGTCTCGGTCGAGGTCATGGTGCTGCTATTCGGCACGCTGACGCTGTGGCTGGGGTTTCTGCGCATCGCCGAGCGCGCCGGGCTGGTCGAACGGCTGGCAAGGCTACTGGGGCCGCTGTTCGCTCGGCTGATGCCGGAGGTGCCGCGCAACCATCCCGCGATCGGCCTGATCACCCTGAATTTCGCCGCCAACGGCCTGGGCCTGGACAACGCCGCCACGCCCATCGGCCTGCGCGCCATGCGCGAACTGCAATCGCTCAATCCCACGCCCGAAACCGCGAGCAACGCCCAGATCCTGTTCCTGGTGCTCAACGCGTCATCGCTGACGCTGCTGCCGGTGACGCTGTTCATGTTCCGCGCGCAGCAAGGCGCGCCCGACCCCACCCTGGTGTTCCTGCCCATCCTGCTGGCCACCAGCGCGTCCACGCTGGCCGGCTTCCTGGCGGTGGCGGCCTGCCAACGCTTGCGGCTGGCCGACCCCGTCATCATGCTGTGGCTGGGCGGCGCGGCGCTGGCGCTGGGCGGCTTCATGGCGCTGCTCGCCAGCATGTCGGCCACGGCCATCGCCGCGCTCTCGTCGCTGATGGGCAACCTGGCCCTGTTCGGCATCCTGCTCGCCTTCCTGGTGGTCGGCGCCTGGAAAAAAGTGCCCGTCTACGAGACCTTCATCGACGGCGCCAAGGAAGGCTTCGACATCGCCAAGAGCCTGCTGCCCTACCTGGTGGCGATGCTGTGCGCGGTGGGGGTGCTGCGCGCCTCGGGCGCGCTGGATTTCCTGCTCGACGGCATCCGCTGGATCGCCGCGCACGCGGGCTGGGACACGCGCTTCGTCGACGCGCTGCCCACCGCGCTGGTCAAGCCGTTCTCGGGCAGCGCGGCGCGCGCCATGATGCTCGAGACCATGACGCACTTCGGCGTGGACAGCTTCCCGGCGCTGCTGGCCGCGGTGGTGCAAGGCAGCACCGAAACCACCTTCTATGTGCTGGCCGTCTACTTCGGTTCGGTCGGCATCCTGCGGGCGCGCCATGCGGTCGGCTGCGCCCTGGTCGCCGACCTGGCCGGCGTGCTGGCTGCCATCGGCGTGTGCTACTGGTTCTTCGGCTGAGCGGCCGCTGGCGGCGGCCCGCGGCCAGCCGCCAGCGCACGGATCAATCCACCAGCAGGATCTTCATCCCATTGGTGCCGCCGCTGTCGCGGTAGAAGTCGCCCTTGGTCAGGATGACCCAGTCGCCTTCCTTGACCAGATTGCGCTTTTTCAGTTCGTCGATGGCGGCATTGCTCAGGTCGGCCGGCTCGTAGTCGGACGGCGAGAACGGAATGGTGTAGACGCCGCGGAACATGGTCACGCGGTTCTGCGTGACGCTGTGGGGGCTGTAGCAGTAGATCGGCACGCCCGAACGGATGCGCGACATGATCAGCGGCGTGTGGCCGCTTTCGGTCAGCGCGATGATCGCCTTGACGCCCGGAAAATGGTTGGCCGCGTACATCGCCGCCAGCGCGATGGTTTCATCGCAACGCGTGAAGGTCTCGCCCAGGCGGTGGTGCGACTGGGTGCTGGTGGGGTGCTTTTCGGCGCCCAGGCACACGCGCGCCATGGCCTGCACGGTCTCGACCGGATACGCGCCCGAGGCGCTTTCCGCCGACAACATCACCGCGTCGGTGTAGTCCAGCACGGCGTTGGCCACGTCGGAGACTTCGGCGCGCGTGGGGATCGGGCTGGAGATCATCGACTCCATCATCTGGGTCGCGGTGATCACCACCTTGTTCAGCGTGCGCGCGTGCTGGATGATGCGCTTCTGGATGCCGACCAGTTCGGCGTCGCCCACTTCCACGCCCAGGTCGCCGCGCGCCACCATCACGCCGTCGCTGGCGCGGATCAGCGCGTCCAGCGCCTCGTCGTCGGCCACGGCCTCGGCGCGTTCGATCTTGGCGATGATCCACGCGTCGCTGCCCGCCGCACGCAGCAGCTCGCGCGCCTCGTCGATGTCGCTGCCGTAGCGCGGAAACGACACCGCAACAAAGTCCAGCTTCATGTCGGCGGCCAGCTTGATGTCGACCCGGTCCTTGTCGGTCAGGCTGGGTGCCGACAGGCCGCCGCCGCGCCGGTTGATGCCCTTGTTGTTCGACAGCGGGCCGCCCACGGTGACGGTGGTGTGGACCTCGTCGCCTTCGACCTTGTCCACCACCAGCACCACACGGCCGTCATCGAGCAGCAGCTCGTCGCCCACGCGGCAGTCCTGCACCAGCTCGGGGTAGTCGATGCCCACGATACTGGCCGTGCCGGCGTCCTTGGGATAGACGCGCGACAGCGTGAACGGCTGGCCCACCTGCAACTGCACCAGCTTGTCGGTGAAACGCGCAATGCGGATCTTGGGGCCCTGCAGGTCGCCCATGATGGCGACGAAGCGGCCCTGACGCGCGGCGGACTCGCGCACCAGGCGGGCGCGTTCGCGGTGATCCTCGGGGCTGCCGTGCGAGAAGTTCAGCCGTGCCACATCCAGGCCCGCCTTGATCATGGCGTCAATGCGTTCGGGCGTCGACGTCGACGGGCCCAGGGTGGCGACAATTTTGGTGCGGCGCAATACAGGCATGGCGATCCACTCTCACATGAACAACGAAAGCGCTATGGTACGCCGCCAGCGAACACGCGGGTATCATGGTCAACACCCTGACACCAACCGACCGTGGCCGCCTGCCGTGAAAATCGTTATCGCACCCGACTCTTTCAAAGAAAGCGTGTCCGCGCCCGATGCGGCCGCCGCCATCGCGCGCGGCGTCAAGGCGGCCTGCCCCGGCGCGCAGACGGTGTGCATCCCGATGGCCGATGGTGGCGAAGGCACGGTGCAGGCGGTGTTGGCGGCGGCCGGCGGCCAGGCGCGTCAACGCACCGTCAATGACGCACTGGGCCACAAGGTCGATGCCGGCTGGGGCCTGCTCGACGACGGCACCGCCATCATTGAAATGGCCGCGGCGGCCGGCCTCGAACTGATCGCGCCGTCCAAGCGCGACCCCATGCGCGCCAGCAGCCACGGCGTGGGCGAATTGATCCTGGCGGCGCTGGACGCCGGCGCCGAACGGATCATCCTGGGCCTGGGCGGATCCGCCACCAACGACGCGGGCGCCGGCATGCTCACCGCGCTGGGGCTGCGGCTGCTCGACAAGGAAGGCCGCTGCCTGCCACCGGGCGGCGGCGCGCTGGGCCAGTTGGCCAGCATCGACACGCATGGGCTCGATCCCCGCCTTGCCAGGATCCGCATCGACATCGCCTCCGACGTCGACAACCCCCTGTGCGGCACGCAGGGCGCCTCGCATGTCTTCGGTCCGCAAAAAGGCGCCACGCCCGAGCAGGTGGAAACGCTGGACGGCATGTTGTCGCACTTCGCCGACGTCTGCGCGCGCCAGTTGGGCGTCGACCGCCGCGATGAAGCCGGCGCGGGCGCGGCCGGCGGCCTGGGCTTTGCCGCCAAGACCTTCCTCAACGCGCACTTCCGGCCCGGCGTCGACATCGTGGCTGAACTCGGCGGCCTGGCCGCGGCGATGGAAGGCGCCACACTGGCCTTCACTGGCGAAGGCCGAATGGACGCGCAGACCCTGCGCGGCAAGACCCCGGCCGGCGTGGCCCGCATCGCACGCCAGGCCGGCGTGCCGGTGGTGGCCCTGGCCGGATCGCTGGGCGAAGGCTACGAAGCCCTGCACGCCGGTGGCATCAGCGCCGCGTTCAGCCTCGCGCCCGGCCCCATCACGCTGCAGCAGGCCTTGAACGATGCCGAACGCCTGCTGCACGACCGGGCGCGCGATGTGATGCAGCTGTGGATGGCGGCGCAAAAGCGCATGCTGTAAGCGCACGTTTGCCGTGCACGAAAAAAAGCCCGCTCGACGCGGGCTTTCTTGATGGCGCGGCGGAATCAACCGCCTTGCAATACGCCGGCCTGGACCAGCGCATCCGACAAGCGGATGTAGCGATCGACCGAGATGTCTTCGGCGCGGGCGGTGGGCGCGATGTCCAGCGCTTCCCAGGGCACCTGCGGCGCCCAGTCGGCCATCACCCGGCGCAGCATCTTGCGGCGCTGCGAAAAGGCGCGGGCCACCACGGTCTCGAAGGCGCGCTCGCTGACCGGGCGCAACCGGTCCGCCGGCAGCGGCACCATGCGCACGATGGCAGACACCACCTTGGGCGGCGGATCAAAGGCCTCGGGCGGCACGTCGAACAGCTTGTGCATGCGGTAACGCGACTGCAGCATCACGGACAGGCGGCTGAAATCGCCGCTGCCGGCCTGCGCCACCATGCGGTCGATCACTTCACGCTGCAGCATGAAATGCTGGTCGCGGATGTGGTCGGCCCAAGTCATCAGATGGAACAGCAGCGGGCTGGAGATGTTGTAGGGCAAGTTGCCCACCACCCGCAGATTGCTGCCGAACTGCGAAAAATCCACGGTCAGCGCGTCGGCCTCGACCACGGTCAGGCGATCGGCCTCGAACTGCTTGCGCAGGCGGGCCGCCAGATCGCGGTCGATTTCAACCGCGGTCAGGTGGTTCAGCCGCTCGAGCAGGGGCCGGGTCAGGGCCGACAGGCCAGGGCCAATTTCGACCACGGCATCGTCGCGGGCGGGGCCAACCGCCCGGACGATGGACTCGACGACGCTCTCGTCGGTCAGGAAGTTCTGGCCAAAGCGCTTGCGCGCCTGGTGTGAAGACATGTAAAGCCCGGGCTGCGATCAGCGGTTGTTCTGGTTGATGCGGTCCTGCTTTTCAAGGCGGTTGTCCACGTACGCCTGGGCGCGCAGTTGATCAAGCCAATCTTCAAAAGCGGGTTGAGCACGACGCTCGAAGAGAATCTGGCGGGCCTTCATGCGGGCCAGGTCGTCGGTGGCGTCATGCTGGCGACGCTCTTCTACCTGGATCAAGTGCCAGCCAAAAGGCGTCTGGATGGGCTGGCTGATCTCGCCCGGCTTGAGCGCGTTCATGGCGGCCTCGAAGGGCGGCACGGTTTCACCCGGGTTGAGCCAGCCCAGATCGCCGCCTTGCGGCGCGGTCCCGTCCTGCGAGTACTGGCGCGCCATGTCCGCGAACTTGGCGTCGCCGGCCACCAGGCGCTGGCGCACCTGCTCCAGGCGTTGGCGGGCAAGCTCGTCGCTCATGACGGTGGACGTCTTGATCAGGATGTGGCGCGCGTGGGTCTGCATCACTTCCACCGGACCCTGCGGCGCTTGCGCCTGGGGTTGCGGACGCGGCTGCGGCGCCGGGGTGGGCGCAGGCGCGCGGGCCGTGCGGCTGGGCGCGGGTTGCGCGGTGCCACGATCCATGACCTTCAGGATGTGAAAGCCGTTACCGCTTTGCAGCAGCGTGCTGACCTGGCCTTTCTGCAGATTGGCGAGGGCCTTGGCGAACAGATCGGGCCAGCCATCCAGCGGGCGCACGCCCATGACGCCGCCCTGCAACGCCTCGGGGCCATCGGAATTGGCGGCAGCCAGGCTGGCGAAGTCGTCGCCACGCTTGGCCGCGGCGAGCAGGCCTTCGGCCTTCTTGCGCAACGCGGCCAGTTGCTCGGACGACGAGCCTTCCGGCACGCGCACCAGGATCTGCGCCACGGCGTAGAGCATCGGGCCAGCCGGCGCGGCGGCCTGCTCGGGCGCGGCTTCGGGCTGCGCCTGCGGCGCGGCCTGTTGCTGCGGCTGGGCGCCGGCGGCAAACGCCGGGTTGCGGCGCTGGTCCTTCAGGAAAGCGTCCACCTCGGCGTCGGAGATGACGATGTTCGAGTCCACCGCGCGCTGGCGCAGGCGGTCGGAACGGATCTCGTCGCGCAACGACTTGCGGTAGTTGTCCCAGGTGGTGCCGGACTTTTCGATTTCCTGGCGCAGTTGCGCCACGCTGATCTTGTTGCGCTCGGAGATGGTCTTGATGGCCTGGTCCACCTGGGCGTCGTCGACCCGGATGCCCATGCGATCGGCTTCGTGGCGCTGCACGCGTTCCATGATGAGGCGTTGCAGCACCTGATGCTGCAGCGTCTTGTCGTCGGGCACCTGGATGCCGCGCGCCTTGAGCTCGCCGGCGATGCGCAGCGAGGCCTCGCGCAGCTCGCGCAGGGTGATCACGTCCTTGTCGACCACGGCCGCGATGCCGTCGACGAACTGCTCGCCGGCGGCGGGCGGCGCGGCCTTCTGCGCAGCGGCCGGCGCGTTCCTGGCGCCCTTGCCGGTCGGCTCCGCCGCGTGCGCGGCGGAGAAAGCGGCGCAAACGGCCAGCAACAGCGCGTTGCTGGAGAAGCGACGCAAAGAGTGCAACCTACGCATCATTCATACCTTTCATATGTGGTCCCGGTGGGAACAGGCGGGGTGATGCGCGAGTAACCGGGGATACTTCTATTCAGCAGGTTCATCGGATCGGTTCCCAGGGAACCCAGTCCGGTCAACTCAAGCTGGAAAAACAGCGCCGTATTGGCGTCGGTGGCGGACACGGCGTAACGCTGGAACACCATCCGGCCAACCCAGCAGCAATCGCCCTTGTATTCGAGGCCGGCAATGGCCTGCGTGATCCGCGGGGAATCCGTGGTGCCGTTCAGCGTGCTCGAAGGCCCGTTGCGCAGCGAATAATCGACCCGTCCCACGCCATACCAGCGCTTGGTGAACGGCCACTGCACTGCCAGGCTGATCTGGTTCTGGCCCTGCGGCTGATACTGTACGCCGGTCTGCGGATCACGCTGGTAGCGATAGGCCAGCGCAACCGTCGTCAGGCGCTGTGGCGACCAGCGGCCACTCAGGAGCGTGCGCGACCAGCGGTTGTCGTAGGGGTTGTACTGCGCGGCCACGTCGGTGGAGAACGTATCGGTCAGCGCGGCGCTGGCGCCCACCAGGAAGTCGGAACGCACGTTTTCGCGCGGCGTCTCGCCCGGCAGGGTCACCTGCTGGTCGGCGAAGTACAGCCGCTGCGCCACGGCTAGCGAGGCGCGCTCGAAACCGGTGGACGCATCGAGCCAGCGCGTGGTCAGCGCGGCCGTCAGTTGGTTGGCGTTGGAAATGCGGTCCCAGCCGCCCGAATAGATATTTTCTTCAAAGGCCTGCGAGAAGCTGAAGTCGGACAGCGACGTGTCATAGACCGGAATCTTGGACTGGTCGCGATACGGCACGCGCAGATAGTACAGGCGGGGCTCCAGGGTCTGCGTCGACGCCTTGCCGAACAGCGTGGTGTCGCGCTCGAAGATCAAGCCGGTGTCCAGCGACATGATGGGCACCGTGCGGGATTGCGAACGCGGGTAGCCGAAAGCCGTACCGGCATTGGCGGTACCGGCGTTCAGGCCCAGGTAGTCGCCGTTGTACCAACTGGTCTGGTACTGGGTGTAGTTGACGCCAACCTTGGGCACCACGAACCAGCCCGGACGAACGATCGGGTAGGACACAGTGGGGTAGCTCTGCAGACGGTCGCCGTTGGGGCCGTTGCGCTTGCCCAGCAGCAGCGGCTGGCTGAAACGCACCGCCGTCGAGGTCCATTCCACGTCAAAGCCGCCCCAGTCGTAACGGGCGCCGCGCAGATACAGTTCCGGTTCCTTGTCGTACGGCGGCGTCAGCAGCGCGTTCGGATCCTGCAGCGTCTGGTACTTGTAGACCTGGGCGTAGGCGCTCCAGTAGTTCGACGACCAGCCCACCCGCGCGCGCTGCGGCAGATAGGTGGTGGAGGCCTGATTCAGGCCCAGTTGGGAAATATCGCGGAAGTAGTCGTTATCCGACACCTTGGCCACGTCCCAGTCCGCGTAGAAGCCATTGGTGAACAACTGCTGGTGGCGCCACCAGTACATCCAGCGGTTGTCGCCGGTGACGTTATCGTTGGGCAGATAGGCGCCGTAGATGCTGCCCGCGTAGCTGGATCCCAGGTAGCGGAATTCGCCGCCCAGTTGCAGGCCGCGCTTGGAGAAGTAGCGCGGTTGCAGGGTAGCGTCGTAATTAGGCGCAATGTTCAGGTAGTACGGCAGCGAGAAATCGAAGCCGCCCTTGCTGGTGGTGCCGTAGGTCGGGATCAGGAAGCCCGACTTGCGCTCTTTCTTGACCGGGAAGGTCATATAGGGCGACGCCAGGATCGGCACGTCCTTGAAATACAGCACGCCATTGCGGGCCACGCCTTCGTTTTCGTCGAAGTCGATGTCGACCGTGTTGGCCTTGATGTACCAGGATGGCGTTTCGCAAGCGCAGCCGCTGTAGGTGACCGTATGCAGCCGCATCTGCGACTTGCTGAAAATGTCCGCTTTGTCGGCCACCGCGAAGCCGCCGGTAGCGCCCAGCCAGAAATTGGGCTTTTCGACTTCGCCGGAATACTTGTCCACATTGAACTTGGCGTTCGGGCCGGTCACCAGGGTGCCGTCGCGCATCATGCGCGCATTGCCCTGCACGTCGACCTCGCCGGTATCCTTGCGGTAGTTGATCCGGTCGCCCTTGATCACGCCGTCGATGCGGCGCACCTGCGCCGCGCCGGTCAGGGTCAGGTCGGAATCCGGATCACCCTCGATGGTGTCCGCCTCCATATAGGCGGGGATGTTCCCGTCGGGCAGGCGGTGTATCCGCAACCCGGGAGATGTGCGCAGCTCGGGAGCCGCGGTGATCGACGTCGATGAGGGAGCCGAACCCTGGCTGCCCTGGGCCTGAGCGGCCCCGGCGACGCTGATAGCAGATAGGATCAACCACCGAACCTTGCGCACGAGTGAAAACAGCCCTTTTTTACGATGGGGGAACCCGGCAAAGGCGCCCAAGAAGGGCCAATGCTAACGGAAACGAGCCGGTATTATAGAGAAGCCGCGCCAGACGCCCAGCCTTATGTGCGCGGAACCCAATTTTCTGCAATGTTGCCCTTCTGACACGGATCTTCCTTGAAAAACGATCACGACCCCCGCCTGGCGCAGATCCGCGGCTGGCTGGCAAGCCTGCCCGCCGCGCTGGGCCTGGCAGTGGACACACTACGTCCCGCTTCGGCCGACGCCAGTTTCCGCCGCTATTTCCGTCTGGACGCCGCCGGCCGCACCCTGATTGTCATGGACGCCCCGCCCCAGCACGAAGACTGCCGCCCGTTCCTGCACGTGGGGCAACTGCTGCGCGACGCCGGCCTGAACGTGCCCGCCGTCCTGGCGCAGGACCTGGAACTGGGCCTGCTGCTCCTGTCCGACCTGGGCGAGCAAACCTATTACCAGCGCATCCAGGACGGCCTGGACGACGCCCGCCTGCAATCGCTCTACCGCGACGCCCTGGCGGCCCTGGTGCGGTTGCAGCAGGCGTCCACCGCCGGACTGGCCGCCTACGACACCTCGCGGCTGGCCGACGAGCTCAAGCTATTCCCCGAGTGGTACGTGCAAAAGCACCATGGAGTCACGATCGACGACAAGACCGCGCTGTCCCTGGAAAAGATCTTCGCCCTGCTCTCGGCCAGCAACGGCGGCCAGCCCACCGTGCTGGTGCATCGCGACTTCCATTCGCCCAACCTGATGGTCTGCGATCAGCCGCAATACGGCCCCAACCCGGGCGTGATCGACTTCCAGGACGCCCTGGCCGGCCCCATCACCTATGACCTGGCATCGCTGGTCACCGATGCGCGCACCACCTGGGAAGAGCCCCAGCAACTGGACTGGGCCATCCGCTACTGGGAAATGGCGCGCGCCGCCGGCCTGCCCGTGGATGCCGACTTCGCCGAATTCCACCGCGCCTACGAATGGATGGGCCTGCAGCGCAACCTGCGCATCCTGGGCGTGTTCGCGCGCCTGAACCACCGCGACGGCAAGGCCCACTACCTGGCCCACATGCCACGGGTGAACGGCTACGTGCGCCAGGTGGCGCAGCGCTACGGCGTCTTCACGCCCCTCTTGCGCCTCCTGGACAAGCTGGACGACCGCCAGGTCAGCGTCGGATACACCTTCTGATGCGCGCCATGATCCTGGCCGCGGGACGCGGCGAACGCATGCGCCCGCTGACCGACCGGCTGCCCAAGCCGCTGTTGCCGGTCGGCGGCAAGCCCCTGATCGTCTGGCACCTGGAACGCCTGGCCGCGGCCGGCATCCGCGAGGTTGTGATCAACCACGCCTGGCTGGGCCACGAGATCGAACAGGCCCTGGGCGACGGCGCCCACTTTGGCGTGCGGATCCAGTACTCGCTGGAAGGCGCCGCCCTGGAAACGGCCGGCGGCATCGCCCAGGCACTGCCGCTGCTCGGTCCGGCCCCGTTTCTGGTGATCAGCGGCGATATCTGGTGCGATTGGGACGTAGCCGCGGCGCCCGCTCTGGCCGCCGGGCTGCCGCAGGACGGCGCCTGGATCCTCATGGTCGACAACCCGGCCCATCACCCGGCGGGCGATTTCGTGCTGGAACCCGGCGGCCGGGTGCACGACCACGGCGAGCCCCGTTTGACCTATTCAGGCATGGGCGTCTACCATCCCAGCCTGTTCGCGGGCATTTCCCGCGGCACGGTCGCGAAACTGGCGCCGCTGCTCCGGCAAGCCATGGAGCAGGACAGGGTCCGCGGCGCACGCCACACCGGTCGATGGACCGACGTCGGCACTCCCCAACGGTTGGCCGACCTCGAGGCGCAGCTTGCTGCCCGTGCGGCGTAAGCCCCGGCCAATGCCCACATATTTCACAATATCAAGGTGCGCAACGAGGCTTGTCCGCGCGCCCTACGCCCCGGTTAACCGGGTATTCTCTGACGCTTTGGCTGGCGCGCGCTGCGCGCAGCCGGGCAACACACAGGAAGTTTTCTAGGAATGGGGATGTTCGGAAGATCACAACGGGCCGTATTCAAGCCCTCCGTATACCAACCCGGCCAACGCACGCGCCGCATGCCGCGCTGGCTGGTCCTGCTGCTGGTGGGCATCGCCCTGGGCGCGGGCGGCGTGCTCTTCCTGCAAACCAACTATGGCCCGCAGCGCCTGACCGTCGAGCAATCCGAACAGTTGCACAGCGAACTGAGCGCATCCAAGCTTGAAAACCAGCGCCTGCAAAGCCAGCTCGAAGAAGCCACGCAGCAGCGCGACGCCAACAAGTCGGGCCACGAAAAGCTGACCGCCGACCTGGCCGACGCCCGTGCCAAGCTGGAAACACAGAACAAGGAACTGGTCCTGTTCCAGGACGCCATGCCGCCCGACCCCCGCGGCGGCAACCTGGGCATCCGCTCGGCCACCTTCAAGCGCGCCCCCGGCCAACTGGACTACCAGGTGCTGGTGATGCGTGAAGAGCGCACCGGCGCGCCGTTCAAGGGCACCCTGACCTTCTCCATCGACGGCAGCTACCCCAACGGCCGGGTCGCCACCATCACCCCGGAAGGCCCCGCGCTCAACGTCGACCGCTACGACTACGCCCTGGGCCAGTTGAAGCTGCCCGACGGTTTCACGCCCAAGGTCGTGGTGCTGCGCGTCATGGACGGTGCCCAGAAGCAGCAGGCCATGCGCATCTACTACGTGCGCAACTGAACCTCGCCTGCCCCAATGAAAAACCCGCCCATGCAGGCGGGTTTTTCATTGCTTGCCGCTCCCGGCCGGCCGCGCACAGCAAGCTCGCCAGCGAGAGCCCGGTTCAGGCCGCCTTCGGCGCGGTGGCCCCCATCTGCGCCGCCGCCTCGTCCATGAATTGCGCCATGCGCACATCCAGTTCCGTAACGCCGCCCGCGTCATGCGTGGTCAGCGTCACGTCCACGCGGTTGTAGACGTTGGTCCATTCGGGATGGTGGTTCAGCTTTTCGGCGAACATGGCGACGCGTGCCATAAAGCCAAAGGCGGCATTGAAATTGGCGAAGCGAAAGCGCTTCTCGATGGCGTCGCGCATCGCGACGGCCTGCCAACCGGACAAGGCGGCGACCGCGATGTCCGTGCCGATGCGGGCAGGGGGAAACATGCTCATGACTGACTCCTTATTGCTTGACCGCGTACAGGTAGATCTCGACCCGGCGGTTCAGCGCACGGCCATCCGCGGTGGCATTGTCGCCGATCGGATCGTTGGGCCCGCGGCCTTCGATCGACAAGCGCGTTGCCGCCACGCCCTGCCTGGACAGGTAGTCCGTCACGCTGCGCGCCCGGTTCACCGACAAGGTCTGGTTGTGCGCCAGCGCGCCCGTGCTGTCCGTATGGCCCACTACCTTGGCCCGCAGTTCGGGATGCTGGTTGAGCGACCGCGCCACGCTGTCCAGCACCGGCAGCAGCGCCGGCTTCAGATCCGTCTTGTCGGTGTCGAACGACACGTTGCTGGGGATGTTCACCTTCAGGCTGCCATCGGGCATCTCGACCACGTCGATGCCCAGCGAGGTCGCGCCGGAGCGCTGCACGTCGTCTTTGACCACCTTCCAGTTGTAGCCCACCAGTCCGCCCGCCACCGCGCCGATGCCGGCGCCAACCGCCGCGCCCGTGCCATGTCCGACCAAGGCGCCGATGCCCGCGCCGATTGCGGCCCCCGCCCCTGTGCCAACCGCGGTATTGGTCTGCTGCTGGGTGGCGCAGCCCGCCATCAAAGCCCCTGAAGCCGCAACTACAGCGATACGCTTGAGTATTGTTCTTGAGTACATGACAACCTCCACGATCCTGTCCGTGCGCCGGCGGATGCCGGCAGGAATCATGTTAAGTCCAGTCATGCCTCGGGCGTCAGCGGGCAGCACGCAACATTTTGTACGGCGGCGCCCATGGCTGAAGGCTCTGCAGCCCGCCATCCGACGCGGATTGCACCGCAGCAACTATCGCACTGCCGCCCCGCCTTGGAAGCCGGCCAGCCAGGGCAGCGCCTCGTCCAGCCGCGGCGACTGCGCTTCGGGCAGCGGCGCGCCCTCCGGCAGCGCCAACCCGACACGGTTGTGCCAGTAGGTGCGCAGGCCGACCTTGCTGGTGCCGAACAGGTCATAACCCGACCCGGCAATGAATGCCACCTGCGGCGCCGGCGTCTCCAGGCGCGTCAACGCCAGCTGATAGGGCCGAGGATCGGGTTTGTAAAAGCCGGCCTCTTCCGAAGTGACGACTACGTCCCAGTCCACCCCCAGCAACCCAGCAGCCCGATGCCCCAAACGCTTCGAACAGTTGGTGACAACGCCCAGGCGGCAATGCGGCCGCAGCGCCTGCAGTAATTCGCGCGCGCCGTCCCACACGGGCAGGCCGTCCCAACCCGCTTCCAGCGCTGCGGGAGCCGTCGCCGGCAGACCGACGGCGCGGGCCGCCGCCTCGACCAGTTGCTCGTAGGGCTGGTAGGCGCCGCAGCCGTACGTCAAGCGCAGGTATTCGGCCCGCCACGCGCGCCCCTGGGCCTCGGACCCGGCAGCGGCATTCCACACCGTCCAGGAATCCAGCAGGGCGGTAAGCAGATCGAACAACACCGCGCGGGGATAGGCGGCGGGCGAAACAACGGCGGACATGGCGGCACTCCTGAAATCGATGCCGTCACTATAGAGAGGCCGCCGCCCGCCGTGGTTTAGCCCCAGTGCAACCACCCTTAAGACCTGCCTTAATGCGCGCCCGCTGCCCGCAATGGACAACCCGGCTCCTCTGCCCCAACGGACAGCCCGCCCTCGCATCGAACAGCGGTTGCAATTAAATCGTGAGGCGATAGAATCCAGTCTGCATACGATTGCAATTGCAATCATATGGATGCGGACCGGGCGTGACGCATCCCTGGCAACGCCTTCACTCAAGCCTACTCATCCAGGTCATGCAGCATGCGACTATTGAACATCGTGTCCTCCCCCCGCGGCGCCCACTCCGCCTCCATCGCCATCGCCGACGCGTTCATCGACGCCTATCGCCAGGCCTGCCCGTCGCTGGAGGTCGATACCCTGAACGTCTGGGAAGAGGATCTGCCCGACTTCGGCAACCAGGCCATCGGCGCCAAGTACAAGCGCGTGTCGAACACGCAGATGGACGCCGCCGAAGCCTCGGTTTGGACCCGCATCGAAGCGCTGGCCAAGCGCTTCCAGCAGGCCGACCGGATTGTGTTGGGCGTGCCGATGTGGAATTTCGGCTACCCCTACAAGCTCAAGCAACTGATCGATCTGGTCAGCCAGCGCAACCTGCTGTTCACCTTCAACGGCCAGGCCTACGGCCCGCTGCTGGACATCGAACGCGCCCTGGTCATCCACGTGCGCGGCCAAAGCCACGACAAGGCCGCCGGCGCCGACAGCCCTGGCTTCACGCATCAGGCCGATTACGTTGAGTTCTGGTTGCGGTTCATCGGCGTGAAGGACGTCAGGAGCCTGACGGTGGAACACACCTGGGATGCGCTGGCGCCGGCAACCATCCTGCAGGGCAAGGCGCAGGCGGTTGCGATGGCGGGGGATTTCTAGCCGGGTGCGTGCAAGCGCAAGAAGGGCTTGCGGGCGCTTGTCGAAGCGCCTGCGCTGCCCGCACCAGCCGCGGGTGCCGCGGGCAGCCTTGCACAAGGCGCGGCCGGAAATTGAAAAAGCCGCTGACGATCAGATCGTCAACGGCTTTTGAATTCTGGTGGGCTGTGAGTGGCTCGAACACTCGACCTACGGATTAAGAGTCCGTTTCAGGGGTGTTTTGCCAGGGGCAGACCAACATGAATATCTAGAGAAATCATGAGCTTAGCTTACCGGGACTTACCGCCACCTAACGCACTTTACTGCGGTCAGTGCGTTAAAAGTGCGGTCAATTTCGATGGCGCCGGGGCAGATTGTACGGCCTACCGGGGGGTACTGCCAGGCAGCCATGGCTACCCATGCCTGTCTATACTTTTTGCTGGCATGTGCCAGTGCCTTCGCGAAAGTAAAGATGGAAAAACTTCTTACCCCTGCTCAACTGGCCGCCGTCCTGGGCTTGTCCGTGCAGACCTTGTACAACCGGCGCACGCGCGGAGAGCCCCTCCCTCCTTGTGTGAAAGTGGGCAGACTGCTGCGCTATGAGCAGGCGGAGGTTCAAGCTTGGCTGGCATCACAGCGTGAAGCGCAGCATGCCCCCCAAGTAGCTCTTGCAACATCTGAGCGAACAGCTGCGCTACAGGTTGCACGCCGACGTGGGAGGCCAACCAAGGCTGAACAGCTTCAACGACGGCAACTGGCAAAGCCAGATTAGGCCAAGGCGTATATCGGCCAAACAGCCCCGCCATTTGTGGTGTTCTCTTTCAGCGAGCCCACCCCATACGCCGCTCTGCACCCGATTTCGGAAAAACACGTCAAGGGCGGGCTGCATGGTCAGTCGATCATGGCACAACAAGCCTCGAGAGAGCTCGGCTCTACCTTACTGAATGTCGAAGCGTAGGTAATGCCACAGTGTGCTACTTTCCCTCGTTGCCAGTACTACAAAATTAGTTACATACCAATGATCGACGACATCAAGCGGACGTTATGGTCCGCAGCAGACAAGTTGCGCGCCAATATGGATGCGGCCGAATACAAGCACTTGGTGCTAGGGCTGATCTTTCTGAAGTACATCTCGGATGCCTTCGCGGCACGGCAGGCCGAACTGCGTGCACGCTTCGCCGACGAGAACGATGAGTTCCACTTTCCCGGTGCTAGCGAAGATGAGCTGACTGCCGAGCTGGAAGACCGCGATTACTACACAGCGGCTAATACTTTCTGGGTGCCCGAGGCGGCTCGTTGGGAAAGCCTGCGTGCCGCCGCCAAGCAGCCCGACATCGGCAAGCGCATTGATGATGCCCTGACTGCCATCGAGTCCGAGAACCAAAAGCTCAAGGGCATTTTGGACAAACGCTATGGCCGTGCCCAGCTTCCCGACGGCAAGCTGGGCGAACTCGTAGACTTGGTGTCGACTATCGGTTTCGGCAGCGACGCCAACGCAGCCCGAGACATCTTGGGTCAGGTGTACGAATACTTCCTGGGCCAATTCGCCAGCGCCGAAGGCAAGAAAGGCGGTCAGTTCTACACTCCCGCCAGCATCGTCAAGACGCTGGTGGCGGTCCTTGCTCCGCACAAAGGCCAGGTGTATGACCCCTGCTGCGGCTCGGGCGGTATGTTCGTGCAGTCAGAGAAATTTATCGAGGCGCACGGCGGCAAGATTGACGACGTGTCCATTTATGGACAAGAGTCCAACCCCACCACCTGGCGCCTGGCCGCCATGAACCTGGCGATTCGGGGCATAGACTTCAATCTGGGCAAGGAGCCGGCTGATACCTTCACGCGCAATCAGCATCCGGATCTACGAGCCGACTTCGTCTTGGCCAACCCACCGTTCAACATCAGCGACTGGTGGCACGGCAGCTTGGAGGGCGATGCCCGCTGGGAGTATGGCGACCCGCCCCACGGTAATGCCAACTACGCCTGGCTACAGCACATGCTGTATCACCTGAAGCCCAACGGCCGCGCAGGCATTGTGCTGGCGAACGGGTCGATGAGCTCTAGCCAGAACAACGAGGGCGTCATTCGCGCCGCCATGATCGATGCCGACGTGGTGGAGGTGATGGTGGCGCTGCCCGGGCAGCTGTTCTTCAACACCCAGATACCGGCCTGCTTATGGTTCCTGGCCAAACAGAAAAAGCGCAAAGGTGAAGTGCTTTTCATCGACGCGCGGAAGCTGGGGAAAATGATCTCCCGTGTGCAGGCTGAGCTGGATGACGCAGCCATTGCTCGGATCGCAGAAACCGTGGCCGCATGGCGTGGGGAAGTCGAGGATGGCGCCGACACCATGGAGTATGCAGACGTGGCAGGGTTTTGCCGCAGCGTGCCGCTAGCCGAGATTGTCCAGCATGGGCATGTGCTGACTCCCGGCCGCTATGTGGGTGCAGCAGAAGTCGAACACGACGATGAAGCCTTTGCCGAAAAGATGCAGAAGCTGACCGAGAAGCTAGGCGAACAGATGGCAAAAGGGGCGGAGCTGGATGCGCTGATTCGGCAGAAGCTGGGGGGACTGGGCTATGAGTTCTGAGTGGCCTACAGGAAAACTCGGCGAGTTCATCGAGTTAAAGCGCGGCTACGACCTGCCGAAAGCCAAACGAAAACTCGGCACGGTACCCCTGATCTCGTCATCTGGCATTAGTGATACCCACGAAGTTGCGATGGTCAAAGGGCCCGGTGTCGTAACGGGGCGATATGGAACCATTGGTGAAGTATTTTATGTTGATACCGACTTCTGGCCCCTTAACACGACACTTTATGTTCGAGACTTTAAGGGAAATGACAGAAAATATATAAGTTATTTCCTTAAAACACTGGATTTTCACGCCTACTCCGACAAAGCGGCTGTGCCAGGCATCAATCGAAATCACTTGCATGAGGCGGTAGTGACGTTGCCGCCAATTGGTGAGCAAAGAGAGATTGCAAAGGTTCTCGGAACGCTAGACGACCGAATCACCCTCCTACGCGAAACCAACAAAACCCTCGAATCCATCGCCCAAGCCATCTTCAAGTCCTGGTTCGTGGACTTTGACCCGGTGCGCGCCAAAATGGAAGGCCGTCGGCCTGAAGGGATGGATGAAAAGACCGCGGCGCTGTTTCCTGATTCGTTTGAAGAGTCAGGGCTTGGATTAATTCCAACGCAATGGAGTGCAATCTCCTTCCACGAAACGATCCGCATCATCGGGGGGGGAACGCCTAAGACCTCCAATCCTGATTACTGGGGAGGTCACATACTCTGGTACTCCGTCGTTGACGTGCCGAGCGGCGCTGATACCTTTGTGGTAAATACGGAAAAGAAGATTACTCAGGCAGGCTTGGACGGATCTTCAACAAAACTGCTTCCATTTGGCACAACGATCATTTCCGCTCGGGGAACGGTTGGCAAATTGGCTCTTACTGGATGTGAGATGGCAATGAATCAGTCTTGCTATGGACTGAGAGGGAAAAATGATGATATTTACTTCACCTATTTCTCTACGCAACGCTTGGTCGAGCAGCTTAAACAACAAGCCCATGGCTCAGTTTTTGACACTATTACCACAGCAACATTCAAAGGCGTGAGAGTGGCCAGTCCACCGCCGAGCATAATCGCCAAGTTTGAAACGAATGTGGAGATTCTCATGGAACGGGTGCTCGTGAATCTTAAGACGCTGACATCGTTAGCGCAGCTTAGAGACACCCTACTCCCCCGTCTCATCTCCGGCCAACTTCGCCTCTCCGAAGCCCAAGAACAAGCAGAGAACGCTTTGCAATGACCGAAGACCAACTCGAACAGGAAACTCTAGGCTGGCTCGCAGAAGTCGACTACACGGTTCGCAGCGGTCCAGATATCGCCCATGACGGTCCGGACCCCCAGCGTACAAGCTATGCACAGGTCATTCTGTCCCAGCGCCTGCGGGCTGCCATCGACCGCCTGAATCCCCACATCCCGGCTTCCGCGCGCGATGATGCGTTCAAGCAAATCGAGAACCTAGACACTCCTGTTCAGTTGGCCGCCAACCGCGTTTTCCACAAGCTGCTAACCAACGGCGTGAACGTCCAGTATCAAAAGGATGGCGAAACCCGTGGCGACTTCGTGCGGCTGGTGGATTGGGCTAATCCGCAAAACAACGAATTCTGGGCGGTTAGCCAGTTCACCATCAAAGGCCCGCACCATACGCGACGACCAGACATCATTTTGTTCATCAATGGCTTGCCGTTGGTGCTGATTGAGCTGAAGAACAGTGTCAATGAGAATGCCGACATCTGGAAGGCCTACGACCAGATTCAGACATACAAGGCACAGATTCCAGACGTCTTCGAGTACAACGAGATTCTGGTCGTGTCCGACGGTAGCGAAGCCCGGTATGGCTCACTGTCCGCCAATGCCGAGCGCTTCATGCAATGGCGCACGATTGATGGTGTAGAGCTTGACCCCTTGGGGCAGTTCAACGAGCTCGAAACGCTCGTGCGCGGTCTGCTCGCGCCTGCATACCTGCTCGACTATCTGCGCTACTTCGTGCTGTTTGAAGACGACGGCGCCCTCATCAAAAAGATTGCCGGCTACCACCAGTACCACGCCGTGCGGCTGGCCATCCAGCACGTGGTCGAGGCGTCGCAACTACAAGGCAGCGCGAGCCAGCGCGGTAAAGGCGGCGTGGTATGGCACACCCAGGGCAGCGGCAAAAGCATCACCATGACCTGCTTTGCCGCCCGCGTGATGCAGGAACCGGCCATGCAGAACCCCACGGTTGTGGTCATCACCGACCGCAATGACTTGGACGGCCAATTGTTTGGGGTATTCAGCCTGTCGCGAGACCTCCTGCGCGAACAGCCCGTAAAGGCCGATACCCGTCAGGACCTGCGTAGGTTGCTGACCAATCGTCCTTCAGGCGGCATCGTCTTCGCTACCATTCAGAAGTTCATGCCTGGAGAAGATGAGGACACCTTCCCGGTCCTATCGGACCGCGGAAATATCGTTGTGATTGCAGACGAAGCCCACCGCACGCAGTACGGTTTCGAAGCCAAGCTCAAGACTCGCAAAAACAAGTCCTTCAGCACCAACGAATACGGTCAGTTGGCTGCGAACGATGACCTGGGTGTTGGCGTGACCGCCGCGTTGGCAGTTGCAGAACCCACGGTCACCTATCAGGTGGGTTATGCCCAACACCTGCGGGATGCGCTGCCAAACGCCACCTTTGTGGCCTTCACGGGCACGCCCGTCAGCAGCACCGATCGCGATACGCGCGCCGTGTTTGGCGATTACATCCATGTCTACGACATGCAGCAGGCCAAAGAGGATGGCGCCACCGTGGCCATCTACTACGAGTCGCGCCTGGCCAAGCTCAAGCTCAAGGAAGCTGATCTGGCATCGCTGGACGAAGAGGTCGACGAACTTGCCGAAGATGAGGAAGAGCAGACCCAGGCTCGCCTGAAATCGAGATGGGCAGCCCTGGAAAAAGTCGTAGGCGCCGAGCCGCGTATTGCCAGCGTGGCAGCCGACCTCGTCGAGCACTTCGAAGAGCGCAACAAAGCGCAGGATGGCAAAGCCATGGTAGTCGCGATGAGCCGCGATATCTGTGCGCTCCTGTATAAAGAAATCATCGATCTGCGCCCCGACTGGCACGATAAGGACCCAGAAAAAGGCGCTATCAAGGTCATCATGACGGGCAGCGCGAGCGACAAAGCCTTGCTGCGCCCGCACATCTACAGCGGTCAGGTCAAGAAGCGGCTAGAGAAGCGCTTTAAAGATCCCAAGGACCCATTGCGGCTGGTCATTGTGCGCGACATGTGGCTGACAGGCTTTGACGCGCCGTGCGTCCACACCATGTACATCGACAAGCCCATGAAGGGCCACAACCTCATGCAGGCCATTGCCCGCGTGAACCGTGTCTTCCGGGACAAACAGGGCGGCCTGGTGGTCGACTACATCGGCATTGGCAATGAGCTCAAGGCCGCCATGAAGGAGTACACCGCCAGCAAGGGCCGCGGTAAACCCACCGTCGATGCCCACGAAGCCTTCGCCGTGTTGCTGGAGAAGCTCGACGTCCTGCGCGGCATGATGCATGGCTTCGATTACTCGGGCTTCAAGACTAGCGGCCACAAGGTCCTGGCGAGCGCCGCGAACCACATCCTGTCGCTACGCCCGCCTGCGGGCGACAAGGACGCCAAGCTGGACGGCAAGAAGCGATTCGCTGATAACACGCTAGCCCTGAGCAAAGCGTTCTCCCTGTGCTGCACACTGGATGAGGCCAAGGCGCTTCGCGACGAAGTTGCGTTCATGCAGGCCGTCAAGGTAATCCTGACCAAGCGTGACATCAGCACGCAAAAGAAAACCGACGAACAGCGAGAAGCCGCTATCCGTCAGATCATCAATCAGGCCGTGGTCAGTGAAAGCGTGGTCGACATCTTCGACGCCGTAGGTCTGGAGAAGCCCAACATCGGCCTCTTGGATGACGAGTTTCTTGCCCAGGTTCGCAACCTGCCCGAGCGCAACCTGGCCGTCGAGCTGCTGGAGCGTCTGCTGGAAGGAGAAATCAAAAGCAAGTTCGCCAGCAACCTAGTGCAGCAAAACAAGTTCTCCGACATGCTCGGCAATGTCATCAAGCGCTACCAGAATCGCAGCATCGAGACGGCTCAGGTCATGGAAGAACTGGTCGACATGGCCAAGAAGTTCCGTGAAGCGGCGAAGCGTGGCGAGGAGCTGGGGCTAACTGACGACGAGATCCGCTTCTATGACGCTCTGGCCAACAACGAATCTGCTGTGCGCGAGTTGACCGACGAGACGTTAAAGAAAATCGCGCACGAACTGACAGAGAACCTGCGCAAGAACATCACGGTTGACTGGTCCAAACGCGAAAGCGTTCGGGCAAGTCTGCGACTCATGGTCAAGCGCATATTGCGCAAGTACAAGTATCCGCCTGACATGGCGGATTCTGCCGTAGAACTAATTCTGATGCAGGCTGAAAGGTTGGGAGAGGAATGGGTTGTTTGAGTTGTGAGCTGTTCGATTGGGCCAAGCCGACTCGCGCTCCCGAGGGGATACAGGGAGACAGTGAACGGGCTACAGCGGTCATACGTGAGAGGCTGTTTTCGGCCAAGAGCCCGCAATGGCCTGAATATCTGCTCGTCCGCAAGAGCACTGAATTCCGCCGAATCTGAAGTCTGAGCCTCACTAATGGACCAACATTTCGTTTGGCGCTTTGCATGGGAGACGCAGCGCAGGAACTGCCATCGTGCGGGCTCGCTGCGTGAATCTGTTCAATTTTCCCTGACTTTCTGTTACAACTCTAGGAGCATCCCGGCCCGAAGCTGTTACCGAACAAGGAGGAGTTGTGGCGGAGACCATAAATATTGGGGAGATCGCGGCCCGTCTTTCCAAAGATATTTTTAAGCATTTTCTCTGGGAAACCCATCCAAAAACGGATGACAACTTCGAATGCATAAACGAGAAGCATGTCGGCGAAGGGGGAAAACCAAAGGCAACACACCCCGGTGATGTGGTGTTTTCATACCGGGATCCCTACTTGGGTAAGACGGTTTATCTCCACACAGATTTGAAGAGCTACGCTACTGACTCAATTACGCCTACCAGGCTGCGTGGCGCGTTCAAATCTCTCTGCATGACAATAGACTGCGCACGCTGCTCTGACGTGTGGCGTGCAAAATACTCTGTAGACGAGTCAGACATGCATGAAGTGCGCGGATTGCTGTTCGTTCACAACCACGACAATGGCTACGACAAACCGTTTTACGAAGCCATTGACAAGGTCAATCTAGACGCGCTCCCGGTGGCCTCAGGAACTCAGTTGCATTATCTTGGGCCAAAGGACATCCAGCGCCTGTATAGCGTAGCGAACGACATAATTCGCCTAAAGGGCGAAGGTGAACTGCCGCAGACCTACACGTTCTATTTTCCCGATTTGGTACTGACTCGTCGTCAAGGGGACGTCTGGGCACAGCCCGCATCAGTTGAGACACTCACTGCACCCTATATCATCATCAAACATCTCGCGAATGGCGATCGAAGTGCGGGATATGTGATCTACTACAACGCGCCTGCGTCGTGCCCAGAAGAGTTCGAGTATTTCCTCGATAGCTTATCGAGGTACCAGATGCTCGAATCCGGCGAGCGAATCCTTTTGCGCGTGACCCATCCAGACGCGCCGAATGACCTCAAGTCCATCTTTCGCATGGCACAGAAAAAGTACGTGAAAGCCTGGGGGTTCGACCCCGCACGCGAGGAGATACTAGGGCAGATCCAAATAGAAAGGATCACGAGCGTCACCAGCACATATAACCCTGGAGACATGGGATGGCGGGAATGAAAAAGCGTGCTTACGGCCCCTCGCTTTATTATGCCAGTGACAAAAACGTCTTTGACGCGTTGAATCAGCACAAGGTAGACGCCCCCACCGTCAGCCGACTTTTCCAGCGACGCAATGTCGTTGTAAGCAAAAAGACGCCGCGAGAGGATCTCGCGAAGTACTTCTCCACGCTCACGCACGACTACTATGATCACAAAGAGATCGCAGCGAGACTCGGAGTGGCTGCAAGGCGTGAGCGTACGACGTCAATGGACGTTTCCGGGATCGACGATGTTGAGGATTTGCAGGCCGTCGTTGAACAGTTAAAAAAAGAGATGGAGGCTAGTGGTGACACCGTGCGGGTGACGCGCGACGGGGATAATCTTAATATTGGCGTCCAATATTCTCAGATTGACTATAAGCGAAACGAGTTCTCCCAAGTGCAAGTCCGAGACGGCACTGTTGAATTCGTCAAATCAGCTACGGGTTATGTCGTACGAAACACGCAGAATGATTATCTAAACGGGGTGCGGGAGACACTGCTTGCAAAAGTCGAAAAAGTCGTTCCAGCGCCTTTGACGAAGGTGACAGTCTCCCTGTTCGACATTCCGTCGCCGAAGCTTCGATCGAAATTTTTTCATGAACTAGCGAGTTCACTGCCAGGCTTCGTTCGCCGCGACGTTACGGACGTTTATGTATTTAAAGCCAAGCCAGAATCGGAAGAGGATGACGGGGAAGATACTGCTGATAGTTCGGAAACCCATGTGGAGCGAGTTTTCCTCCGCGGCAACGGCGTAAGTCGCTCAGAGATTCTGAATGGACTACTCGATGAAGAGGATTACTACATTATTAAGATGGGTTGGACTGCAACCGAAATTTTGGGAGATGGTAATGTCTACGATGTCGAGGCGGGATTTTCTGATTTCAGAGACTGCACCGGCTTTTCATTCATCTTGAGTGGTGTTTTCCCGGTAGAAGATGGGAGGACATCAACGCGGCGGCGATCGCCGCACAAACACGAGATTCACGCCTTTTCTCGAGTTATTGAATCGAAAGCACGGGACCTTGTAACGGCTCTTCACGCTGATTTTCTTGCAACCGTCACCGGGGATGAGTGATGCAAATCAGGTATCGGTGGTTTCGAATTCAACTTCCTACCCGTGTTTTGGATCTGGGAGCACTCATAACGACCTGCCCCTTTGAGTCCACTTCCGCTTATGGTTTTGCGCGAGCAGCAGGGGACGGTGCGTCTTACCGTTTCATGTGGCGGTCCCGTGTGGTGGTGACCAGACTGGATGCTGAAGGAGCTCCAACCTATGAGCAGATTGACAGCATCAGTTTTACTGATTTCGTAGTGGTCGAACTGGACGACCTGCTCTTCCTGCGGATTGAGAATCCGAGTAGGAATATTCGTGATCTGCTCAACGCTCTGGAGAAACTCACCGGAATGGGATTCACAGCTAAGCCTGTGACTTTCGAGAGGGGGCGCCCCTCGACTATTTTTGATTCGGTTGACTCTTCTAAGCTTGTAGGGTTAAAGGTCATTGGGGCTGTCCTTGACCACGACCTCGTGGCTAGAATGGAGTTTGCGTCAAAGGAGGGGACGGCAATCGAGCGAATTTCTGTTCTTGCTGGCCTAAAATACAAAGTCGAATTCGCGGCATTCGAACTCTTCCTGACTGGGCTGAAAGGGCAAATTTCGTTTGCAGCAAACGGAACCGTTAAAATTAGCGGCCAACTTGCGCCGAAGATAATAAATCTGATCGAACAAGATCTTCCTCATTTCATTTAATCGGAATCCAACCCCCACCCTATTACATGATCAATCCGCCAAATTACCGACTAAGCTCCATAGCTCCGGACAAGCGGTTCTGCTCGAGACCCTCGCCGCAATAGGTCGGAAGCTACCCTCCATTGACGGCCACCTCGGCCTGTTTCTGTCATTCAAGACAGTATACCAATCACGCAGGAAGTACTAGTTGGTGACTACTATCTTAGATTGCAAGAAACGGCAAAGGCCCTGCCCCTGAAACCAGCTATGACCTAAGGCGAACTAATTTGCTAGAAGCACTCATAAAAAATCTGAGCCAAGACATTGCCGTGATGCAGCGTCGCATCGAGTTAGGCAAAGACGCTGGCTTCAACGACATGTCGCGACTCCTGGAGGTTTTGACAATTCAGTTCTTTAGGTCGTTGGATATTGCAGACCTCGTGCGCGCCGATCAACTCCGAACGAACTTTCCGGCCATTGACGCCGCCGATAAGAACAAGAGTGGTGGTATTGCTGTGCAGGTCACCTCGGTGGCGAATGCAGCCAAGGTAAAAAAGACGATAGAGGCCTTTGAGAAGAAGGCCCCCAACGGAACGTCCATCAAGGACAGTTTCGCCAAGCTTTACATATTCGGCTTCTGCAAGCACGCAAAGCGGGCGGAAGTGCCAACGTATTGCGAAGTGATTGGCCCGGGGTTTCTTATCAACCGATTGGTGGATCTCGGCGATGAAGTTCCCGTGCAGGACATTCTGGATGCCATCCGGCGCCATCTAGATTACGGATCAATTCATCCATACGACGACGTGGCGTGCTTGCGAATCGCACTCGGATACATCAGCCGCAACGCAGTGAGGCACTTCATGTCATGCGAGGGCGACGTCAACGATATGACCCGAGGCCTGACTGAGATCACTGAATTGATAGGCAAAGGTACGGTGAACCGTAAAGAAAAATCTAAGGCGCACCATGAGTTCCAGGACGACGAGATAGCCGGCTTCCTCCGGCTTGTGATGGATCGGATCGGCCGAATCACAGCGATGGTCAACCATCGACGGCGTCCCGGTCAGGACTTTGTATGTTTAGAACATAAGGACATGCAGACAATCGACCAGTTGAAACAATCAATAGCATCGTCGGCTCAGACCATCGCCACGCGCTATGGAATTTCCGACATTCATCTGGCGATGCACGTGGTCGACTAGCGAGCAGTTATCGCGGTCGGCCAGCAGCTGCCCCTGGATGCGTGTAGTGACAATTACAACAGGCTGATAAGAGTCGTTCACCACAAACTGATCGATTGGCCGGTGCACTTATCGCACGACGCGCGATGGAAATGGCATCAAAAGACTGCGGTGCAGATAAGATCTATCAGTTCCGATCTAGTGGTTGGATGCGTCCATCTCATAGCTGTGAACACAGTCTTAGGTGCCTCTGGGATTTTGATTAGCCACAGACCCATGTGCCCAGTGGTGTGGGCCTCCTACGGCAATGTAGCGCAAACTCTCTTACGATCTTATTTGCTGTTCTTAGCCATAAGTCGAAATCCACCATGCTGACCTTTAATGAAGCCCTAGCGACTCTTCCTGCCAAAACTCTGCCGGCAATTTTGCTGGGGAATGGGTTCTCTCAGTCCTGGAATGCGGAGATATTTAATTATGCAAGCTTGTTCCAGGTCGCTAATTTTGGCGATCGTGACGCTCAAATAAGGTTACTGTTTGAGCGTCTGAATACTTGGGATTTTGAAGCAGTTATGCGCACGCTGCTCTCGGCAGAACTGGTAGCCGAGGTGCATGGACTCGATCAAGAGGTCATTGACACGATAAAGGGCGAGCAAACGATCCTCAAAGAGGCACTTCTGAATGCAATCTCCGAAAACCATCCTAACTTGCCCAATGAGCTGTCGGAAGCGCAGTATCAAGCCGTACGTCAATTCCTCAGACGCTTCAGCCATATCTTCACGGTCAACTATGATTTGCTGATGTACTGGGCACGAAATCAGGATTTAGAGCCTGCGTGGATAACCGACGATGGTTTCCGTGCGCCACAGCTCTGGAAAGGATACGGGACCGATCAGGCGGTTCACTTCCTCCACGGGGGCATCCACCTCTATGAAGTTCCGATGGGTGTTCGGAAACATGCGTACACGGGCGAAGTCGGCGGCGGAATCGTCGGTCAAGTACGAGACAATCTGAACCTTCAGCCACCACGATTCCCGCTGTTCGTAGCCGAGCCGACCCACCAGAAGAAGAAGGAGCGGATTGATCGTAGCCCATACTTGTCCTACTGCCTGCGTAAGTTGACGACCATTTCCACCCCAATTTTCATTCTCGGACACTCGATGGATGAGAACGATTTGCATATTTTTAGGGCAATCCGCGCATCAGCTGCGCGGCAGGTTTTCGTCAGCGTGTTCGGCGACGAGCACAGCGATGCGAATCGTCGATTGATCGCCAATGCAAATGCACATCTTGGAGGACCGTTGAGGACCATAGACTTCTTCGATGCCAGTACCGTCGCAGCCTGGGGCTGAGCCCGCCAAAGCCGATTATCGGGCTAGTGGCATCGCCTCGCGCCCATGTTCTGACCACTTGATTGTTCACACAAGGGAAAAAGCATGCCGGCGTTTGGCTTCAACCTTGGGTGACCGCTTCCCAGCATGCCACCGAAGGTGAGCGATTGGCCGCAATCGGTCGTCAGCAGTTACAGACGCCCATATGCTTGAATCGGCTCCTCGTAAGTCGCTCTCACCCCATCCTAGTGAAGTTGGGACAGCCATTCGTCGCGAGCAGTCCTGTGGAAATGCTCGCCATACGCGTTCTGCTGCGGCTGGCCAAGCTGGAGGTGTTCGCCCGCCAAGCCGCATCCCAGTGCAAGATTGCCGCGCCTGGATACTCGGGGCCGTTATCGCACCAAATAATGGCTGAGGGCTTGCGTCGCCCGCCGGAGATCTCCGTGACCGTGCGAATCGCGCGCTCGGACGGCAGCGAAAAGTCGACCTCAATGTCCAACGCGTCGCACTTGAAGTTATCGTTCACGACGAGCACCCGAAGGCTGAGGGTAATCCCCCCGCAAAAGCGATGAGGTCAGAAGTAGAATTTTCTCGTTGAGGAGTTCTACCGCATGAAGAAGTCGAGATTTACGGATAGCCAGATCATTGAAGCCATCAAGCGCGTGGAGGCTGGTCTTGCCGTTCCTGAGCTGTGCCGAGAACTGGGCATCAGCTCGGCTACGTTCTACAAGTGGCGTTCCAAGTATGGCGGCATGGACGTATCGCTGATGGCACGCATGAAGGAGTTGGAGGCCGAGAACGCCCGGCTGCGCAAGATGTACGTCGAGGAGAAGCTCAAGGCCGAGATCGTGACGGAGGCGCTAGAAAAAAAGTGGTGAGGCCATCTCGCCGCCGCGAGATGGCCCAACGTGCTGTGCAGGACCGCGGCGTATCGATCCGGATGGCCTGCGAGGCGTTCGGGGTTAGCCAGACTTGCTATCGGTACGTCGCCAAGACGGATGCCGAGAACGAGGAGATCGCCAACTGGCTGCTGCGTCTGACCGACAACCACCGCAGCTGGGGCTTTGGCCTGTGCTTTCTGTATCTGCGCAATGTTCGAGGCTTCGGCTGGAACCATAAGCGGGTGTACCGGATTTACCGCAATCTCGAACTGAACCTGCGGATCAAGCCGCGCAAACGGCTGATTCGGCAGACGCCTGAGCCACTGACCGTGCCGACCAACGTGAACCAGGTCTGGTCGATGGACTTCATGCATGACCAGCTTGCCGATGGGCGCAGCATCCGCGTGTTCAACGTGATCGACGACTTCAACCGCGAAGCGCTGGGCATAGAGGTTGACTTCTCGCCGCCGTCCGAGCGCGTGATCCGCACGCTCAAGCAGATCATCGGCTGGCGGGGAAAGCCCTTGGCCATTCGGTGCGATAACGGGCCCGAATACCTGAGCGCGGCAATTGTCGATTGGGCCGGGGCATGGGGCATAAAGCTCGAATATATCCAGCCGGGCAAGCCACAACAGAATGCCTACGTCGAACGGTTCAACAGGACCGTGCGCTACGAATGGCTGTCCCAATATCACTGGGAAGATCTGGACCACGTACAGCGCGTCGCCACGCAGTGGATGTGGTCCTACAATCACGAGCGCCCAAATATGGCTCTGGGCGGATTTACCCCAAAACAGCGGTTAGCCATGGCCGCGTAGCGTTCCTACTTCTGCCAATCGCTAAAAATGGGGGGATTACCCTTCCTTAAACTGCCACCCGATACCGTCTTGATGGTGGCCGACGAGGGCTTAGATCTGGCAGTCCAGAGCGACAAACCAGCGCCCAGGCTGATCGGAGAGTGGCGATCACTCTGGGCCTTTGAAGCAGTTATCACACAACAACATTCAGGGATTTGTTCTTTCTACTACGCCATCTCGACTTCTAATGGGCCGAGCGAAGGTCTCGCAACAAATCCGGGCAGAGACTTCTGATGAACATGAGCAACCTATGCAATCGGCATTCGCCGAAGACCAGAGGGCGCCTGCGGGGGATCACTCTCAGCGAGCTCAGAAATGCGGAGGCAAGAAGTGGACAGTCACGAGCGACTATTCACTGCCAATAGCAGCCAATGACAACTAGCGAAGGCGGACTTTCAACGTTGAAGCTCATCGGCGGAATGACGCTTGTCCAAGCGGATTCGGTAGAGCGATCATCAGGCGTCGCTTTCGCCTCCAAGCGACAGCGATGACATAGAAAACATCACTAATGAGGAATTTCCATTACATCCAGCACCTCAAAAGAAATTCTCTTATTTTCTTCAATCGACATGCCCAATCTGTCTGTCATCGCATTCAGTTTTGGCCAGTTGCTCTCAAGAATTTCCATCCGTTTACCGTTATCCATGGAAACCATCATAGATCGAGCGTGAGCTCCAGATTGATCAGGTACTCGTTGAGTATTACTGAGGCAAGCCATATATGCCTTAAATCCATAGGCAGGTGAGATGAGGTTGCAAAAATAAAACCAGTTAATATTTGGATCAACCTTCTTGAACCACTTGCACACCTTCCGAATTTCCCAGAGTTCCCTCCGGTCTGCATCATAGCCAGAGATGCTCAATTCGACACGGCCTTGGAATTTCCGGCACAGTGCGTCACTGGCTTCAATCCGGCGAAAAAAACTAATTACTGGGCGAACATTTCCGTCTTCAATGTCCTTCCGGTCGACGGCGTAGTGAATGAAATCGAAACGAGACAGCGTGTCATTGAAGACCCAATGCGATTTCAACCGATCTAGGTGGTCCGTGGGTGGACCCACAATTTCAAGTAGTCTCTTCTTGTCGCGTTCGAAGATGTTCTCCCTGGGAATTAACATCTTCCACCCTGTAGGAGTTCCCTCAATTCGAGACTGGCTGAAATGCTGCCAATAAGTCTTCCCGCTTGTGTCGTCATGAATGACGATCAAAACCGGCATAGGTAAATTCAAGTAGTAGTTCAGATGTTTGAGCTCGCCATAGAATGTGAAACCCGCGGCTCCGCCATCTCTAAGAAACGACTTTCCAGTCTTGATCTGAACTGCGAGGCATTGACCGGTGACAGCTCTACTGTCAGTGACTATGTCGATATAGCCATCAATGCCGAAGTCATGCTCGTTGTGATTTCGTCGAAATATCCATTCGAACTTGTTGTTCACTGTGGACGAAACAGCGTTGACGCCCGTTTCCCCAGTTCGTATGGGCTGGCGGATGCTTGGAAATCCCTCTGTCATCTAAGATCACTCTTGATATTTATTCAATTTCGGCCTCACATTCAGCGAGCCTGAATGTGTGCGATGATATCTCTCCACTCTAAGCGCTCGCTGTTCCGCAACTGCCCCGCACGCCCATAAGTTGTGTCTCGTGGCAGACTCGTAGCATTCACAAGGGCTAACCACCCGTCCACACGACGGTAGTGCTCCGGTTCCCAAATTCATTTGGGAGCAGTGTGAGAAAGACGTTGCATTTTTACGCGAATGGCGCTTCCTTAGGTTTTCTTGTGCGGCCTTATGTTGGAGGTGATGTACGCAGTTAGGCGTCCGTCTGAGCGACGAGTTAGGCTGGATCGATGACGTGTTCGTTGATCCATTCCCAAGCGTCTTCCGGGAGCCAACCCTGATACGTGCGCACGACCTTAATGACGAGAAGCCGGTCGTTCTTGTCGGTGTGCGCCAACAACCGATCAGAAAGCTGGTCCGCGCTTTCTGCTGTAGAGATTAACCACGTCGAGTCGAGGTAGTGCCACCAACTGGAAGATTTTTTCAGTTCTTCGTAGAGCGCGCTGTAGTTTTGTCCGGCCTTGTTGAGGTCATACGACACAATATATACGGTCATCAATTTTTTCCCTTCATTTGCCTACCGTAATGTACGGCTACACCGATCCGTAGCCCATCGCTAGCGCCTGCGTCTAAATCGGCCGGCCCAAAACCATAGAAACAGTTTGTATCATAACGCTATATAAATTCCCACCATTAAGGTCAGCCGTTCGCTGCCCACGTCTGTGACGTTATAGGCTCAGAACCAAAAGTCGGCGTTTACAGCGTTGGGCTATCACCGCGCTGATTGCGTGCGTTCGGGGGCCCACCGGAACACAGCTCAGGGTCGAAAACGGACCGTCGTCAACGGCTGCTTCCGGCCAGGAGCAGCCGTCACCGCAAATGAAAGCGGACGTTCAATGTGAAGGTGAGCAGCGCCTTGCCGCAACTTGTCCGAGTCCACCGACCTGTTATGCGGCATCTGCGACGCCCTCACGGACTCGCGTTCTTCTCGAAGAGTAGCTTGCCGATCCACCACACGGCGCGCCCGACGTTGTGGATAAGTTGCTCGCCCTGGCGCAGGTACGAGAAATTCTCGTCGATCCCGGCGAGTTTCAGGGCGTCCCCAATCTTCGATCCAGTCGGATGCGCATCGCCGACTCTCATCTCATAAGCGCCGACTACGGGACCAAGCACCGTTCGCGCTCTATCCTCCCCGACTTGCTTGGCTAGTACGTCCTGAAGGAGTTTGTTGGAGCCAAGCTTGTCCTTCTCCTTGTGAGTCGAGAGTTTACGGAGCTCTCGAACGTTAAGGCGATCCGAAAAGACTCTGATGATCTCCTTCGCGAGACGCAGCAATGAGGCTTGGTCCTTGCTGTGAAAGCGAGATACCTGCTGCATGGCTGAATCGTCGTCGATACTGTGGCTGAACAGCTCAACCCCAAACTTGTCGCGGAAGCCCTGTTCGAGCATTCGCATGCTCACAAAGAGCAACTCTTCCACGGCATGTGTGGACGCCGGTTGCGTCTTAACTTGCGCAGATAGCAGTTCTCCTGAGACCTTTCCATCGGGAGGAACGTTGTGTGCTGCCCAGATATGCTGCTCCCACGCCGCGAGCCGAGCGATATCGTAGGCGTAGACAGTTAGCAAGTCAGCGGAATTGATACCGAAATGCGTGGCGTAGCCAGAGGTAGACCCAATGGCACCAGTCTCTGCGGTGTACCACTTGAGGGAGAAACCTCGTCGACCGAGTAGGTCGGTCACCACGCTTGTGCGAAACCATAGCCAGCGACCAATATCTTCAGAGTCGAGCACTGAGGACGCCGCCCTTGTTCCATCAGTCTCAATGATGAAGTGCGGCAAAGATTGATCGGTGTCGCCGCGAACCCGCACGCTCATGCCTCGGTGATCGATCCATTCATCTTTCCAGAACTCACCTTCAACGCGGACTCCGTCGGGCCCGGATCGGACGCCTTCCGACTGCTCGGATTCTGTGTTGTCGTCCCTCTCCGGTCCCAGCACTGGAGCATCTTCTTCCTCATCGACATCAGTTCTCCAGATGCGGAACGACGCCCAACTTCCGCCATAGACGTCATTGAGGCTTCGAGAGAGGAGTTCAAAGCGACCGCCATCTCGATCGTCCTGATGGTTCTCCAGCCCTTCGTACTCAGTGCCTTCAAGCGAACCTACATTTTCAACACGTTGCCGATAGTAGGAGAGACGTAGCGCTAGACCTCTGGCGGCAAGATAATCAATCAGAAACTCTCGTTTGATCTCGATAAGCCGATACCTGCCATCGTCGTCCAAAAACTCGCGAGCGACGACAACGAAATCTTCCTCCGGCCTCACCCAGTTGTTGCCTTCCTTAACTAGGCGGAGCGCGATGACAAGGTCTGGATTCAATATCCACTTTGTGCCTCCGACGACAGGCTGGTCATGCACGAATACCAGCTCAACTCCAAACGGCTCTTTGTCGTTGTACTGGTACTGGTCTACCGGCGAGTAGTAGCCATCCTCATATGCGTACGGTCGCGCGCTGTGGCCGATGCCCAGATCGCTCCAGCCCAGTGTCTCTGCGAATTCTCGGTGTTGCGGAGGGAACGCGACCGATCCACAGCCAAAGAACTCGCTGACATAGCCAACTTGAGTAACCAGAGCTTTGCCCTGCTCAGCATCTTGTGATGCGCGCAGCGGCACCCATGTCGCGTTCGCAAAGGATCGGCGCGTCTCGCGTGTTTGAAGAATCCAGTCTCTGTTCATTTTCTGGTCACTTAGAGTCAGAGGTGTTGCGCCGTCTCGGTCGGTGACCAATACGGCTGTTCAGGCCACGCCGTGGACCGCCGCAGCTTCCTTAAGCCGCAGCCCCCCCGCAAAACCTACGAAATAAACCAGGACGTGCGGGATATTCTGGACACTGACTTCTCCTGGAAGAGGCTCGCGACAAAGGTTTGCACGGGACGACCCAGTCAAAAGTACAAGTATAAGAATTCCGTGAAGCCCGTCACACGCCAACTTGCCACACTATCGATTGCTAGTAGGCGGAGACCGGAATTTCCAACAGTAGCGGGCGGCAAATCGATGGCAGCTTCAGGGTGCCGTTGCTCAACGGAGGCTCGGGGTCGGAAGCGGACGACGTCAATGGTCCTGACTGCCCTGCTCTGGCCGGGAGCTGAACGGCCTGGGATAAGCTGTTACCTGAGATGGCTCGTGCATCGCACTAGAAGCTCACCCGCCTGAAGTAAGTCGGTAAGTCAACCAACCGTCATTGGGTTGGGTAAGGGATCCCCCTGCTTGTCCCACCCCACCATACGTGCAGTTCCGCATTCTGCGGCTCCCTGTGCGCCCATCCCAATGTGAGAAGGTCGTTCAGATAAACATCGAATCACTCTCGCTCAGTAACGCGCTTGATTCAGGCTTCGTGGTGGCAACCCAGTGTTAACCGCCGTATAGCGAGTCCACAAACTTGCAATAGCGATATCTATGGAGGGACCCGGTCACACCCTCACCGTTGAATAGGCGAGAAGCGCCCCAAGTTCGCTGTTACCTGATATGGTTCGTGCATCACCGAAACGCTTGCGGAAATCCGATCAAACCAAGGCGCAGAAGCTTTGTTGTCTGCCTACTGACATCAGAGAAAGCGAACCGTGCAGCGTTGTGAGTGGCGAGGCCCCATAAGCCAAAGCAGGGCTGAGCTTTGAACCACCCAAAGGAAAGGCCCACGCTATGCATGGGCCCTGTTTAACTCTTCGGAACGGCGCCCGCAAAATGCTATTCGCAAATTGCGCCTCATTGAGGCACCCCGTTCGACTGGACAGCTACGCTGAGTGACTCCAGTCCTGCTCCACAAGCCTCGACCGTAATGTCACTCCGGCCGGACTCATCGTCGATTTCAGCCTCGCCAGTATATCAACGGAGTTCGGCGAGTGCGCAGACACACGAGATCAATTGCCGTCACCATCCACAGAGGCAAATCCCGGCAGGCCCATATCAAGTCTCACCGGCTTCTTTAGCCCGCAGCCATCTGACCACGGTGGATTGGTTCACATCCAGCTGCCCTGCCACTTGCCGCGAGGTCAAACCGGAGGCGGTCAGCATCGCAGCCCTCTCCCGCAGCTCCTGAGTGGCGAACCTTCGCGCGACGCCAGAGGCCCACCCTCGAGCCGCCTGAATAGCCCGGAAGCCACTTGGCGTAAATCGCTTCCACACCCAGCGACTGACGCTGCGTGCAATGCTCTTCACCTCTCCGAAGCCCAATGGGACCGGTAAAGTTCGGTTCAGGGATTCAGCCTCCCGCAAGAGCCATTCATAAAAAAGCTCGTCTCCTGCCGGTCGCCAGAACGCCTTTACCCGCAAGTACGCCTGCTGTCTCAAGCCTTCGAATAACCAGCAATTCCGCCCCAAGGCGGCATAGTCCGGATTGATTCGATCTGTTCGCATCTCCTCCAAGCGAGGCAGCTCAACATGCTCAGCAAGTTCACTAAGCTCGTACTCAACGTCGTTCGCGGGCTGCCATAGATGCCAGTTGGCATGCAGCGGATTCTTCGCCAAAGGCCCTCGAAACGCGCGATCAGCTACAAGCTTACGGTTGTAGGCGTACTCAATGGCCGCAAGATAAGCCAAGGGCTTTTGACGACCGGCGTCCGTCTTGCACACTGGACTGGTAGGCGCATATCCGTAGTGCGCATGGCCGTTGGAGGGATTTACGGCGACATAGGTGGGAGGGGGAAGATTACAGTCCTCCCAGGTATGAGACGCTCCCCCCTTGTCGATATCAAACTGGAGCCAGAACACATGCGCCGGCGGGTTGAGTTGAATGTAGGGTTCCGTTAAGGCAGTCGCTAAAGGCCGAACACGGCAACGGTCTTTCTCTGGTCCACACCACGGCCGACGTGGCGCAGACGCTTCAATGCGAGCAAGCAAAGCTGCTGACATGGCACGCCTAAATGACGTGCCGCAACGAAATCAATGTTTCCTAACTGAGCAGCAATATGTCCTCGCCGCTGCGGCGGGTTTTATCTTGAATGCTGGCGGGCGAGCAGACCTCTTCCGCTGCCCGCCAGCAATCCCCATCAGATGCCAAAACTAGGCAATAGCGCGAGTCCGCGATGGCATTTCACGCAAGAACTGCACTCGAATGACGTTGCTCGTGGTCGGGTCGCCGACCCGCTGAGCAGGCACACCCACCGTCGTCCCGGAAGCCAGTTCGATAGCCCTGGGCACAGCCAAAGCATTCGCCGCGCCAGGCAACGGTTCCGATCGAGCCGCCTCCACCGCACGCATTCGCGCCGCCAATTCCTGTGCAGTCGGGTTGTAGTACCTCATGGCCATTTGCAGCGTTTTCCAGCCCATGATCTTGGCCAGCTCCTGAGGCATCATGTGCGGAGCAAAGCGAGTCGCCGCTTCGTGACGAAGATCGTGAAAGTGCAAATCAAGCAAACCAACAGCAATGCAGGCCGCCTTGAAATCGCAATCCAGCTTGCCGGTCTCGTGATAGCCCTTGACGACCTTCTCGGTCGGACGAGGAATGCTCTGAAGGACGCGTACCGCCTCGAGGTTCAAGCCCACTGATCGCTTGCTGCCATTGCGGGCCTTTGTCAAGTGCATGACGCCGCCTTTCAGATCAACCTGTGACCACTCGAGAGTCAGGAGCTCACCGGCACGCAAACCCGTGGCCAGCGAGAGTCGAATGCATGCTTCCAGCCAAACGGGTTGCCGCACGCGCTCGACGCTGACTCCCGAGAGGAGCCGCGCCTCCTCATCCCCACGAAGCCGACGCTCACGGCCCTCGGGCGCCGACGGCCGCCTCACATCCTTCAAGGGATTGTCGAGTGGCCAGTTCCACTCCTTCTTGCCAATCGTGTACAGGTGCGAGAGCAGCGCCAGCTCCAGCCGCACGGTGTTAGCGCTGCCTACTTGTGCGGTCCGCTCATTGCGGTACTTGGCAAAGTCAGAGGACTGAAGGGTGCTCAGCTCACGCCTGGCCAGTGATGCTTCTTCAGCAGTCGAATTCGATTGCGCTCATTGCGCTGCCCGCCTACGGCCTTGGTCGGGACGACTTCGTCCATGTAGCGGTCCAAGGCATCGCCGAGGGTCAGTTTCGCGATGGGGCGGGGGTCTCTGAATTTCCCCTCGTCCATTTGCCCCTCGTGCTTTCGCGCCCACCGTTCGGCGTCGTCTTTGGTCAAGAACGTCTGGGTCTGCCGCGGAAAGCCTTTACGACGAATGTCTGCCTGGTACTGATATTCACCGCGCTTTTGAATGTTAGCCATGATGCCTATCTCACAATTTTTGGATTGAGGTATAGGCGCCAACGCGGGTGGACTCTCGCTTCGCTGGGCTCCGTTTTGCCGAAAACTACCAGCAAATGGAGGCAGAAATTTTTTCTGTAACAGCGCTCGGAGGTCGCTGCCAGAGCCCGCCAAAACACCGAAGTGCGTTAGAAGTGCGGTCAAAATTCCCAGAAAGCAAAAAGCCCACCGTTTCCGGTGGGCTAAGCGCTTGATACTACTAGAGAATTCTGGTGGGCTGTGAGTGGCTCGAACACTCGACCTACGGATTAAGAGTCCGCTGCTCTACCAACTGAGCTAACAGCCCTGCATGTTCATTCACTTCGATCTTTCAGGCATTCAGCTTTGCGCTGTTGCCGTCGCGTTTCGTTGTGTGTGAACTGCGAAGAAGCGAGATTATAGGGAGCTTTTTTTATTTGTGCAAGTCGGTGGCCAATCGACCACAAAAAAGTGACCGGCCGCCCGCGCGCGCAGGCGGGCAGCCCGTTCCCACGGGCCGCCGCGCGGCCCACGCGCATCAAGCGGCGAAGCCGCCATCCACCGCCAGGCTCGCACCGGTCACGTAGCGTCCATCCGGACCGGCCAGGAAAGCCACCATGCCGGCGATGTCGCGCACCTCGCCGTAATGGGGCAAGGACAGCACGGCCACCAGATCGCCGGCGTGGTCGCCGTCAGCCGGATTCATATCGGTATCGATCGGCCCCGGATGCACCACGTTGGCCGTGATGCCGCGCGCGCCCAGGTCGCGCGCCAGGCCGCGCGTCATGCCCAGCAGCGCCGACTTGCTGGCGGCATACAGCGTCACCCCTGCACGGCCGGCGCGCTCGGCCAGGCAACTGCCGATGTTGATGATGCGACCGCCGTCCGGCATCGACGCCTGCGCAGCCTGGATGGCCACGAAAGGCGCGCGCACATTGATGTTCATCGTGCGTTCGTAGTCATCCAGCGTGACCTCGTCCAAGGGGCCGGCCAGGAAGATGCCGGCGTTGTTCACCAGTACGTCCACCGGCCCAAGTTGCGCGACGGCCTGCTCCACTGCCTGCCGGACCTGGGCCGGATCGGCCGAGTCCGCCTGGATGGCGCGCGCGCGGCGGCCGTTGGCCTCGAGTTCGCGCGCCAGCGCCGTGGCCGCGTCTTTCGACGAGGCGCTGACATAGGTGAACGCGATATCCGCGCCGTCCGCGGCCAGGCGGCGGACGATCGCCGCGCCAATACCCCGGCTGCCGCCGGTCACGAAAGCCACTTTGCCGTTCAGATTCTGCATGGGTCAACCTCAATTTGTAGTGATCAGTACAAATATCATCCAACGACACGCACCCCGCCGTCAACGATTTTCTTATCGATCAACACAAAATAGTTCTCCCGAGTAAAATCCGCGGCATGGCAGAACGTGGGCGCCCCCGGAACTTCGACCGAGCCCAGGCCTTGCGCAAGGCCATGGAAGTGTTCTGGTCGAAGGGATATGAAGGTGCATCGCTAACCGATCTGACGGCTGCGATGGGCATCAACTCGCCCAGCCTCTACGGTGCATTCGGCTCAAAAGAAGGACTATTTCGCGAAGCGGTGCAGCTTTATCGCGACACCGACGGCGCGGCCTCGCGCCGCGCGCTGACCGATGCCGCCACCGCCCGCGACGCCGTGCAAGGCATGCTGCTGGCCGCCGCCGACCGCTTCACCGCGCCAGGCGCGCCCCCCGGCTGCCTGATCGTGCTGGGTGCGCCGTCCGGCGCCGACAACCACGACGGGGTCGGCGCCTTCCTGGGCGACAACCGGCGCGACATGCAAAGCCGCATTCTGGCCCGCCTGACCGCCGGCGCCGCCGACGGCGAACTGCCCGCCAGCGCCGACCTGAAAAGCCTGGCGGCGTTCTACACCACGATCCTGCATGGGATGTCCATTCAGGCGCGCGATGGCGCCAGCCGCAAGACTCTGCAAGCGGTGGCGCGCCAGGCGATGTGCGCCTGGGATGCGCTGACAGGCGGCATGCCGCCCTCCGGCCTGCCGCCAGGCCGCGCTTCCTCCTGACACGGACGCCCTCCATGTTCCGCATCGACCTCCGGCGCCTCATCCTGTGGATCAGCCTGCTGTCGATTTTCCTGGTCCTGGCCGCGGGTCTGCATGCCAGCTACCTGGTCCAACGCGATCTGCTGCTGCACAACGCGCTGGAAAGCAACCGCGTCTACGCCGCCAAGCTGGCCGCCACCACCGAGTATTTCCTGGGCGATCTGCGCCGCCACCTGGCCTTCAGCGCCGACATGCTGGCGGATATGGAGGCCCACCCCGAACTCGCCGCGGCCGAAACCCGCCGCCAGGAAGAGCAATTGGGGCACTTCAATTCCAGCTTCGTGGTGTCGCCGCAAGGCCTGGTGCTCGCGGTGTCGCCCACGTACCCGCAGTTGAAGGGCCAGCAGTTGACCAGCGATGCCGCCAGGACCGCGCAGACGACGCGCCGCCCGTTCATCAGCGAACCCTATCGCGCCAGCACCGGCCGCTGGCTGATCCTGTACACCCACCCGATTTTTTCGCGCGACTACCGCTACCTGGGCTATATCGCCGGTACGCTTTACCTGCACGAAGACAACGTGCTCGACCGGCTGCTGGGCCAGCACTTCAATCGCGACGATTCCGTGCTGTACGTGCTGGCGCGCGACGGCACGCTGATCTACCACCCCGACCGCAGCCGCCTGGGCCACATGTCCGCCGACAAGGACAAGCTGGCGGCCGCGTTGCGCGGCGAGACGGGCGAGCAGCGCTTCACGGATTCGGAAGGCACCGAGATACTGGCCGGTTATGCGCCGGTGCCCAGCACGGGCTGGACCATCATCGCGCAGCGGCCGGTGGCCAGCACGCTGCTGCCGCTGCACGACCTGCTGATGGCGACCGCCCGCAACACTTTGCCACTGCTGCTGCTTTCCATTGTGCTGCTGTGGCTGCTATCGCGCTGGATCGCCCGGCCGCTGGGCGAGCTGGCCAGCATCGCCAAGCGCATGCAGGACCCCGACTCGACCGAGCGGATCCGCAAGGTGAAGTCCTGGTATTTCGAAGCATCGCAACTCAAGCGCGCGCTGCTGATGGGCCTGGCGTCGATCCAGCACAAGATCCGCGACCTGCGCCGCGCCTCGACCACGGACAAGCTGACGGGGCTGCTGAACCGACGCGGATTGGACGAAGCGATGGCGCTGCTGCAGGCGGCCGAGACGCCGTTGTCGATCGTCGCGGTGGACATCGACCACTTCAAACACGTCAATGACCGCTACGGCCACGCGGCCGGCGACCGCGCCCTGCAGGCGCTGGCCACGCTGCTGACCGAAGGGTCGCGCAGCGGCGATACCGTGGCCCGCAGCGGCGGCGAGGAATTCGTGATGCTGATGCCCGGCGCGCCGCTGGCGGCCGCGGTGGCCACGGCCGAACGCCTGCGCTTGAAGCTCGCCCAGATGGGCGCCACGAACGGCCTGCCCGCGCCGATCACGCTGTCGGCCGGCGTGGCGCAATACCCGGAGCACGGCGCGACGCTGGATGAAGTCATCCAGCGGGCCGACCGGGCGCTGTACCACGCGAAGAACCATGGCCGCAATGCCGTCTGCGTCGCCGACAACCAGGCCAAGGACGGCGCGCGCATGGCGTTGCCGCGCTGATCCGGCTGGCCCGCGACACGCGCGGTTGCCGTGGCGGGCCAATGCCCGCGTCCGATCACGCGCCCTATCCTACTTGCCCTTGGCCGGCGCTGGCGCCTTGGGCGGCACGCGCATCTGCTTGAGCAGCGTGGCGCAGGAATTGTCGTCGGTCGTGCTCGGCGCGATCAGGGCCAACAACCCCGCCGCCGGCGTCAGGATCACGCCCAACGCCACCATGCCCGCGCCGCGCGCGGCCAGCGGCAGCACGTGCACGCCCACATCCGGCGACCCGAAGGTGCCGCGCACATACAACGGCGAACGCAGCGAAAAGATGCGAAAGCCCTTGCTGTCCGGCGTGATGTCCAGGTCCAGCTTTTCATTCTTGAAGTCGGTCGTGCCGGTGATGTTGATCAGGGCGTTCTCGGTGTCGAACACGAACACGCGCGGCGTCATGACGCCGCTTTTCATTTCCAGGTCGGCCGCGCCGCAATTGATCTTGACCTCGTCGTCGCCGAACAACTTGGACATGACGTAGTTGCCGACGTTGAGTCCCGCAATCTCCATCAGGCTGCGGCTGATGACGCCATCGTTGACCAGCATCTTCACGTCGCCGGTAGCCGAGCCCAGCAGCGCGGCCACGGAATTGCCCGTGCCCGACAGCGCCAGGTCGCCGTTCAGTTCGCCCAGCGTCTTCTGCATGGACTCGGTGGCGGGGAACAGTTGCTTCAGGCGCAGGCGCCGCGCATGCATCTCGACGCGGCCGGTCAGCGGCGCCTTGGAGCCGTCCAGCCGCAGCGTGGCGGCCATGTTGCCGCCCGCCATGCCGAAGCGCAGCGGGTCCAGCGTCAGTTGCCCGTCCTGCAGGATCAGGTGCACCGACAGGTCCGACAGGGGCAGCTTGGCGTCATGCACGATGCGGCCGGCTTCCAGCGCCACGTCGGCATCCATGTCGCGCCAGCGGTCGGTGCGGAAGGCTTGCGTCGGCAGCACCTTGCCGCCGGCGCGCTTGACCGGCGCGTCCTTGGGCTTGTCCTGGGCCGGCGCGGCCTTGCCGGACGGCACCCCGATCAGCGGCCCAAGATCAGCCATGCGCAGTTGCTTGGACGACAGCTTGCCGGTCAGTTTGGGGCGCGGCGCCGCCAACGAGAACGACACGTCGCCATGCAGGTCGCTGTTGCCCACCTGGCCGTTGAAATCCCGGTAGTCGAACACCGCGCCGCCCGCGTTGCGCAAGCGGGCCACCAGATGCCCGTCGGTGGAATACGGCGGCGTGTCCGGCAGGGTCACGCCGGTCAGCGGATACAGCTGCGCCATGGACGCGCCCGACAGCTTCAGGCGCAGGTCCAGCGCGCCCAGGTTGACCGGATCGGTCAGGGTGCCCGTCACGGCAGCCTTGGTGCCGCCGATCGCCACATCGGCCTGCACCGGGAAAGGCTGCTTGGCGTCCTGCAGGGCCAGCATGCCGCCGACCTTGCCCTCGCCCTTCGTGGCCAGGCCCTTGTACTTGCCATCGACCTTCCAGCCGAAGACATAGTCGCGCGGCGCCGGGGCCGCGCCGTCCTCGGCGACGAAGGCCGCGCCGGCGACGTCGGCGAACGGCACCGGCTTGCCCAGCGGATCGACCAGCACGGTCAGGTCAGCCTGCAGGATCGCGTCGGAATAGCCGACCCGGCCCTTGTCGAAACCGATTTCGTTGATGTCCAGCACCCACGGCGACGGCTCGCCCGATTCGGGCAGCGTGAACAGCCAGTTGGCGCGGCCGTCGGCCAGGCGTTCCAGGTCGGCGGCCGGCTCGGTCAGCTGGATCCGCCGGATCACGACCCGTTGGCTGAGCAGCGGCAGGGGCGCCAGGCTGAATTCACCGCGCTTCAAGGTGGCGAACTGGGGCGCCTTGGCCCACTCGGTGTTGCCGACGCTGATGTCGTTGGCCACGATATGCGGCCATGGCACCCACGCGCGCCAGCCGCCCTCGTCGGTCTCGCGTGTCCATTGGACGCTCAGGTCGCCGTTGATGGCGAAGGGCCGCCCGATGGCCGCGGTGACCCGCTCGTTGATCATGGGCTTGGCGCGGTTCCAGTCGAACGTGGCGATCACCACGATCAGGATCGCCACCAGGAGCGCCAGCACGCTGACAATTCCGACCGCTATTTTTGTTTTGCGTGTCATCGTTATGATCCTTGCCGTTGCCGCCGGAGCGCCGATGCCCCGGCCCTAATTTACCCCCAGGGTACCGCGCCGGGCCGGGCAGGTTAAGCTTGCCGGCCCCATAATGTGTGCGGATTTTTCCTTGTCATAGAGCGCCCGGTCGGCAAAAGTTACAAAGCAACCGGGTTCCACCCGTTTTTCCCCGGGCACGGACGGAATAATCCCTACCGAATTTTCGACGCCGCCCCTGTTCAAATGCGCGATCGACCGATCCCGCGCCTGGACAGGGGCGGACAGCAGCACTACCTGGAGGCCCGATGCGGCATTCAAGCTTGATTTTCGTGGTGGCGGCTTTTGCGCTGCTGACACTCAGCCGCCTGGCCCTGGCCGCATGGCAATGGCAGCGCGTGCGCAACGCGGGCGGCCTGGCGCCCCTGCTGTTGGGCGGCCTGCGCATCGACGCGCACCAGATCTGCGTGCTGGCGGCGCTGCCCGCCGTGCTGTCTCCTTGGCTGGGCCACCTGCCCTTTGCCGCCACGGCCGCGGGCATCTGGTACCTGGTCGCCTTTATCCTGCTGGCGTTCCTGGAAGTGGCCACGCCCCCCTTCATCCTGGAATACGACACCCGTCCCAACCGGCTGTTCGTCGAATACCTGAAGCATCCCCGCGAAGTGTCGGGCATGCTCTGGCGCGGCTACAAGGGTGCGCTGCTGGGCGGACTGGGCGCCTTGGCGCTGATCGGCTGGGGCGCCTACGGCCTGTTCGGTCACGCCACGCCCGACGCGCCCTTGGCCTGGTGGCAGATGCCGCTGGCCAGCCTGGCGATCCTGGCCATCGTCATTCTGGCCATCCGCGGCACGCTGGGCCATCGGCCCATCAACCCGTCGTCGGTGGCCTACAGCTCGGACGGCATGCTCAATACTCTGGCGCTGAACTCGCTCTATAACGTGTTCTATGCCGTCTACAGCATGAAGAACGAGAAGTCGGCCTCCGCCGTGTATGGCGGCATGGACGATGACGACATGCACCGCCGGGTGCTGGCGCAAGCCGGCCTGCCCTACCCGCCCGCCGACGCCAACCACCCCAGCCTGCATCGCCAGCCCGCCACGCGCAAGACCACGCGCCCGCTGAACCTGGTGATCATCCTGGAGGAAAGCCTGGGCGCGCAGTACAGCGCCGGCCTGGGCGGCATGGACCTGACGCCCGAACTGGACGCCTTGGCGCGCGAGGCCTGGACCTTCACCCGGGCCTATGCCACCGGCACGCGCTCGGTGCGCGGGCTCGAAGCCGTCGTGACCGGCTTTCTGCCCACCCCGGCGCAGGCGGTGCTGAAGCTGCCTCGTTCGCAACGTGGCTTTTTCTCGCTGGCCGACCTGCTGGGCCGCCATGGCTACCACTCGCGCTTCATCTACGGCGGCGAATCGCACTTCGACAATATGAAGGGCTTTTTCCTGGGCAACGGCTTCAAGCAGATCGTCGATCGCGAAGACTTCGTGGACCCGGCGTTCGTGGGCACCTGGGGCGCCTCGGACGAGGACATGTTCAACCAGCTGGACCGGCTGCTGCGCGAAGACGGCGACAAGCCGACCTTCACCCTGGCCTTCAGCGTGTCGAACCATTCGCCCTGGGAGTACCCGGCGGGCCGCATCCCCACCGAGGGCAACCCCGCCACCGTGGAAAACACGGTGCGCTACGCCGACTGGGCGCTGGGCCGCTTCTTTGAACGCGCCAAGGCTTCCCCGTACTGGGAAAACACCGTCTTCCTGGTGGCCGCCGACCATGATTCGCGCGTGTTCGGCGCCAGCCTGGTGCCGGTGCGCCACTTCCATATTCCCGCCGTGATCCTGGGCGCCGGCATCGAAGCGCGGCGCGACGACCGGCTGATCAGCCAGATCGACCTGCCGCCCACCCTGCTGTCGCTGATCGGCGTGGACACCGAGCATCCCATGATCGGCCACGACCTGACGCGCAGCGCCCCGGGCCGCGCCATCATGCAGTACGACAACACCTACGGTTATCTGAAAGAAAACGACCTGCTGGTGATGGCGCCGAACAAGACGCCGGTGCAGTACCGCTACACCGCGCCGGAAACCTATGCGCCGGTGCCGTTGGACCCGGATCTGGCCACCGAGGCGCTGGCCCACGCGCTGTGGCCCAGCTGGGCCTATCGCGAAGGACGCTATTGCATCCCCGGCACGGCGCCGGTTGCGCCGCCCCCCCAGGGCGCCGGGCAGTAGCCGAAACCGCTGCCGCGCAACGGCAAGCGACAGCGGCTTGGACCGGAGGGGGTTTCAGGAAGACCGTCCTGGTCTGCCGTTCTACGCTGGCCGCCGGAATGCCTTGCGCGCCTTTTCGCTGAGGCCGTGGCAGTAACAGTCGGGGTGGTGGTCGTTGACCATGCCCACCGACTGCATGAAGGCGTAGACGGTGGTGGGGCCGACGAATTTCCAGCCCAGTTTCTTGAGCGCCTTGGACAGGGCTTCAGACTGCGCCGAGGTGGACGCACCCGGCGTGGATGCTGCCCCTGCCGGCGCCTCGAAGCGCCAGAAGAATGCGCCCAGCGAACCTTCGCGTTCGATCATTTCCAGTGCACGCTGGGCGTTGTTGATGACGGCTTCGATCTTGCCGCGGTGGCGCACGATGCCGGCATCGGCCAGCAGCGCCAGCACCTGCTTTTCGCCAAAACGCGCGACCTTGGCCGCGTCGAAATTGGCGAAACCGCGGCGAAAGGCCTCGCGCTTGTTGAGGATGGTGCGCCAGCTGAGGCCGGACTGGAAGCCTTCCAGGCAGAGCTGTTCAAACAGGGCCCGGTCGTCGCCTTGTGGACGGCCCCATTCGGTGTCGTGGTACGCCATGTAGTCGGCGGAGGTGTCGACCCAGCCGCAACGGGCGCGGCCGTCGGGGAAGGCGGAATTGGCATTCATGGGGATGATCCTGGCGGCAATCGATTCCCGATGCTACCCCAGCCACGTCCCCGAAAAAAGTCGTAGCTACCGCAGGCGAAATCCCGCTACTATTTCCGCCCCTGATCCCGCGCCGGCCGTGTCCGTGCGCGCCCCCGGATCGGCCAGGCGCACGGGCGGCTTGCCCCCCACCGCCCGCCGTTACCTGGGCCGGACAGGCTTTCGGACTTTCCCGCCATGTCCCTGCTCGAGACATCCGTCATCACCTTCGTGTCGCCCGCCACCCTGGCCGGCGATGCCAACCCGGCCGCCAACCCCTGTCTGGACTGCGGCGCCTGTTGCTCGCACTTCCGGGTGTCGTTCTATTGCGGCGAACTGGCGGGCGAAAACGGCGGCCACGTGCCGGTGGAATTGGTCACGCAGATGAGTCCGCTGCGGGCCTGCATGAAAGGCACCGAAATGGGTGGCGGCCGCTGCATCTCGCTGCGCGGCGAACTAGGCAAGCCCGGCATCCATTGCGCCATCTACGAAGACCGCCCGACGCCCTGCCGGGAATTCGATATCTGGCTGCCGGACGGCACGCCCAATCCCGATTGCCAGCGCCTGCGGCTGGCGCTGGGCCTGCCGGCCGTGCCGCCCCGGCCCGACGCCGAAAACGATCCGCAAGGCCCGTCGCACCCCAACCAGCCCGACCAGCCCGCCGCTGCCTGAGGCAACCCGTGCAGCGGGCTATGCATGGACGGGCAGTGCTCAGGCCCGGGATCCCCCGGCCGGTCCCGCGCCTTGGCCGCGCACGCCGTGCCGCCGCGGCCCTAACGGGCCGCCGCCAGCAGGCTCTCCGCGCCCTGCTGCGCCGCCTGTTCGCGGCAACGCCGCGGTTCCGCGGCGCGGCGGCGCGTGCGCACGATCTGCGGGTCCTTGCCCAGGAACTCCAGCACGTTCTGCATCACCCGTTCGCGTTCGTGGTCCACGCAGATCATGTGATAACTGTCTTGCAGCAACACCACTGACGCGCCGGGAATGCGCTCACCCAGCAGCCGGGCCGACCGCGGGCTGGTCAGTTCGTCCTCGACCGCATGCATCACCAGCGTCGGGCAGCGCATTTGCTCCAGCCCGCGCTGGACCATGTTGCGCAGGCGGTCCACCTGGCGCACGCAGGCCAGCGGCACCCACTGGTAATGAAAGCCGTCGCCGCGGGCGAAACCCGCCTTGATGAAGGCCCGCACCAGCTCGCTCTTGACGCCGTAAGGGTCTTCTTCCTCGACCCGGATGCGGCGCGGCACGCCCGGCACGTGGTACAGCAGATAGCGCAGCCCCCGGTACCAGGGCGTGCTCCAACCGTCCAGGAACACCGGCGCCGACAGAGACACCAGCGCCCCGCGAGTATGCGATTCGCGCTTGCACAGTTCCACCGCCAGCAGCGCCCCCAGGCACATGCCGATGACGTGCACCACCTCGTATTGGGCGCAAAGTTCACGGTAGCGGCGGGTCACCACGTCCATCCAGTCCTCGACCCGCACGTCCAGCAGGTCCTCGGGCCGCCCTGCGTGGCCGGGCAGCGTCACGCCGTGGGTGTCAACCCCGGCGCGCGCCAGCACCTTGTGCAGCGACCCCATGTCGAACTCGGTGCCGCCCAGGCCATGGATCAGCAGCGCGGCCGTGCGCGGCCCTGCCGGCTGGCCACTCGGTTGCACGGTCACGACACGCTCCCGGCCGCGGCGTCCAGCTGCCAGGCGGCACGGGTGGCCGCCAGCAGACGCGCCAGGATCTGGGCAAAGGCGATGACCGGGGCGGGCGCCACGGCGACGCCGGCGCTCCCGGCCGGCGAGAGTACGAAGAAAGGTTGGCAAGTCATGGAACACCCTTGAGGCATGGAGGGCAGGACGAGAAAACCTGTCCTACCCTGGTGCCATGGTAGGCAAAGGGCGTGCGGGAAGATCCGCAGATCTGTCGGAAAAAAGTGAAGATCCGTAAAGGCTGGAGCGGGCTATTCCCGGCCGGCCAGATAGCGGGTGGGCGTCATGCCGAAGGCGGCGCGGAAGCTGCCGATGAACGCGCTGGTGCTCTCGTAGCCGACCGACAACGCCACCTCGGTCACCGAACCGCCGCTGCACAGCATTTCCAGGCCGCGCAGCAGGCGCGCCTGCTGGCGCCATTGGCCCAACGTGACGCCGGTTTCCTGGCGGAAACGGCGCATCAGCGTGCGCGACGACATGTTCAGGCGCTGGGCCCATTCGTCGATGCCGGAGGTGTCGTCCGGCGTGCCCAGCAACGAATTGGCCAGGTCCTGCAGCCGCGGATCATCCGGCATGGGCAGCAGCAGGGGCACGTGCTCGCGCTGCTCGATCTCGGCCAGCAGCACATCGAACAACTGCTCGAGATAGGCGTCGGACAGCGCGCCGGCCGGCGTGTTGGTGAAACGCTCGATCAACGCGTCGATCAGCTTGGACGACGGCCACGAGCGGCAGTGCGCCGGCAGCCGGTGGCAGGCATCGGCCCGCACATACAGGAAGGACCCGCGCGCCTCGCCGAACCAGCGCGCGGCGTGCGACACCCCGGGCGGGATCCAGCCCAGGCTGCCCGGCAGCACCGTCCACACCTGGGTGCCCGACTGCACCATCACCAGCCCTTCGTGGACGAGCACCAGCATGCCCTCGTTATGGACATGGTCGGGAACGGAGATGCCTTTGGATTCCCGGCGATGCCGCATGCTGAAAGGCGTCAGCAGGACGTCGGGCAAGGCGTGGTGGACCACGGTCACTTGGAACATGGTTGGCAGATTTGAGCTACAGGTTGACGGATTCCCGTTAGCGGGTTCATTTGAAAATGTACATCATTCTCATCATTCGGGCATCGGCCCCGGAACGGAGAATCAACATGGACCACACCCGGTTGCGCGTGGCGGGCATCAAAGCCACTTTCCCGCGCCTGAAGATCCTGGACGTCTTCCACCAGCATGCGGACCAGCACATGAGCGCGGCGGACATCTACCGCAACCTCATCTCGGAACACAGCAGCATCGGCCTGGCGACGGTTTATCGCGTCATCACGCAACTTGAGGACGCCGGCGTGCTCAAACGGACTCAGCTCGACACTCACTCGACCGTGTACGAGCTGAATGACAAGGGACACCACGACCACCTGGTCTGCCGGCATTGCGGCCGGATCCAGGAATCCAGCGATCCCGCGATGGCGCAACAGGTGAGCAAGATCGCCAGGCAATGCGGTTTTGCGCTGGATTCCTACAGCCTGGTGCTTTACGGCGGCTGCGGCTGCCGCAAGGATGCGCCCGCCCCTTACATCGGAGAATTCGAATGAACCGCGATCAGTTTTTCTTCCACGACCTGTCCCAATTCCCCATCGTGACCGCCAAGCACGGCAGCGCGCCGGCCGGCTATTCCGCCAGCTGGATCCGCGAAATGGAGATGCTGGTCGATAACCCGCAGACCTTCGTCATGGTGGTGCCGGACATGCGCCAGGAAGCCAGCCACGATGACCGCAAGGCGATGATCGAATGGCAGACCAGCAACATGCCTCGCCTGAAGGCGCGCTGCCGCGCGTTCATCGCGGTCGAACGCGATGCCGGCGCGCTGGACAAGATCCGCAAGCGCGGCGAAAAGATGGCGCGCGCGTTCGGCATGCCCTTTTTGGCCGTGGCCACGCCCCACGAGGCGGTGCAGTGCGCACGGGAACTGTTGGGCCACGCGGGCCCGGGCGGCTTCGTGGTGGACTGAACCGCCGGCCCCTTCCGCCCATTTTCAAGCGCGCCTTCGGGCGCGCTTTTTTTTCGTCTCAAGCCCTCGTGTCGCCGCCAGGTCCAGGCCCTGCGTCTTGTTGCCGAAATTAGAATGCAATATTGATAAATTTGCGATTGTGGCAAAAGGTGTTGCTGGAATAAATTCCACCTCTGGCCCAATCGCCTGTCCCGCAGGCCTCAGGGTTGGCATTCCAGCGCACCGCCCCTCCCCGGAGGGCGCATGCAGGCTGTGCGTGGCGCAACCCGCCATCGCTTCCGCGGTCCGACGCCATTGGCTGGCGCGTTCATAAGACGCCGCGGCGCGACCTCCCCAAGGGCCACCGCCTTCCGCGCACCCTCTTTTAGCGGTTGCCGGCCGCCCGGGCTCGACACTGAGATTTACGGCACTCAAATCAATGAAGCGATTCCAATTCGACAGCACCGCGCTTCGTTACTTTCTCGCCGTCGTCGACACAGGGTCCGTCAATGGCGCCGCCGCGCGGCTGAATGTCGTCAGTTCGGCTGTCAGCCGGCAGATCGCGGGCCTGGAGCAGCGCCTGCACAACCAACTGTTCGAGCGCCACCCCAAGGGCATGCGAGTGACCGAAGTGGGCCGGATCCTGGCCGACCACGCGCGCCGGGTGGAAGCCGACGCCGCCCGCACCTATGCCGAGATCGACGGCCAGAACGGCCGCTACACCCAGACCGTGAAAATCGCGGGCGCCCCAGGTTTTGCCGCCTGCGCCCTGCCGCGCAAGTTCGCCGCCTTCCAGGCCGAACACCCTTCGATCCGCTTCAACCTGCACATTCTGGATGCCGGGCTGGTGGCCGAACGGGTCCGTTCGGCCCAGGCCGACATCGGCGTCACCTACAGCCATTCGGCGGAAAAGGACATCGCCGTCATCTACTCGCATCCGGCCGAGATCGTGGCCGTGATGCGCCCTGGCCACCCGCTGGCCGCCTGCGAATCCCTGCACATTACCCAATTGCCGGCGTATCCGCTGGCCTTGCCCGAAGGCGGCAGCGCCCTGCGCCAGGTGCTGGACATGGCCTGCAGCCTGTACAACATCACCCTGTCGCCGGCGTTCACGTCCAACCTGCCGGACGCCGCCTACCAGTATGTGCTGACCGGCGACGCCGTCACCCTGTGCGCCCGCCTGACCGCCGCCGACCACCTGGAAACCGGGCGGCTGATCTGCCGCCCGATCAACGACGCGCTGCTCAACGCCGGCCAGTTGCAATTCCAGACGCACGCCTCGCGCCCCTTGTCGGACGCCGCCCACCGCTTCCTGCGCTACATCCGCAGCGACGCACCGCAGCTGTTCTAGCGGTATACCCGGGGGGCGTTGCCGAAACCAGAACGCCCCCCTGAAAAATGATCAATTGTTAAATATGTAATTCAAATTTACAGTCAGCCCGGATTTTCCGAGACCACGCTTTGACGGGTCAGCCCCAAGACACACACAGGAGCCTCCCAACATGCTGAAGAACCTGAAGATACGTACCGGCCTGTTGGCCGTCCTGGCCATCTTCGTCCTGGCGCTGGCGGTCGCCACGAGCATGGGCTGGCTGTACGCGCGGGCCGCCGATCTGGCGGTGGACGACCTGAGCTCCGTCTCCACGGAACAGACGCGGCCGCTCTACGAAACCCAGACGCTGCTGCTGCGCAGCCGGCTGACCCTGGTGGCCGCCTACCTGGACATCGTTTCCGGCAAGGGCTCGCAAGCCCAGGCCAGCATCAACCAGGCCACCCAATACCTGCAAGATGCCCGCAAGCGCTTTGCCGTCTACCAGCGCGTGCCCAAGAACACCGAGGCCGGCATGAAGCTGGCCAGCGATCTGGACAGCGTCTTCACCGCCTACGTGCGCAGCATCGAAGCGCTGGAACAGACCTTGCAAAAGCAATCGGCCGACGCCTATGCCCTTGCCGTGGTCGACACCCGGACCGCCGACGCCCGCTTCGCCGAACGCGTCAACACCTTCCTGGAACACACCGAGCGGCGCGCCGACGAGATCAATGCCGCGTCCGACCAACGCTACGACCGGGCCGAGCTGTCCACCATCATCATGCTGGCGCTGGCCGCCGCGCTGGCGATCGGTTGCTGGCGCTTCATCAGCCGCCAGGTGCTGCAGCCCCTGAAAGACGCCGCCGTGCACTTTGATCGCATCGCCTCCGGCGACCTGACCCAGCGCGTGGCGGTGAACTCCGACAACGAGATCGGCGTGCTCTTTACCGCTTTGAAGCGCATGCAGGAAAGCCTGACCCGCACCGTCAGCGAAGTGCGCCGCAGCGTCAATGAAATCAACACCGGCGCCGCCGAGATCTCGTCGGGCAACGCCAACCTGTCCTCGCGTACCGAAGAGCAGGCCGCCTCGCTCGAGGAAACTGCCGCCTCCATGGAGGAACTGGCCACCGCGGTCAAGCAGAACACCGAGCACGCCCACCAGGCCAACAGCCTGGCGGCCGAAAGCCGCGGCGTCGCCCTGCGCGGCGGCCAGGCCGTCAGCCAGGTGGTACAGACCATGACCCGCATCTCGGAAAGCTCCAAGCGCATCGCCGAGATCGTCTCGGTGATCGACGGCATCGCCTTCCAGACCAACATCCTGGCCTTGAACGCGGCGGTCGAAGCCGCCCGGGCCGGCGAGCAGGGCAAGGGCTTCGCGGTGGTGGCCGGCGAAGTGCGCAGCCTGGCGCAGCGCAGCGCCCAGGCGGCCCGCGAAGTGAAGGACCTGATCGAGCAGTCGTCCAGCAACGTCGACAGCGGCGCCGACCAGGTCCGCGCGGCCGGCGACACCATGCAGGAGATCGTGGCCTCGGTGCAGCGCGTCACCCAGATCATGGCCGAAATCACCGAAGCCTCGACCGAGCAGTCCATCGGCATCGACCAGATCAACCGCGCCGTGACCCAGATGGACGATGTCACCCAGCAGAACGCGTCCCTGGTCGAAGAAGCCGCCGCGGCGGCCGCCTCGCTGGAAGACCAGGCCAAGCGCCTGGCGGCCACCGCGGCGTTCTTCAAGCTGCCCGCCGAAACCGTCATCGACGTCACGCCTCAGGCCATCGCCGCGCCGCTACGCCCGGCCTACGCGGCCTGAGGCCAGGACGAATCCCAGGCAGGCGAGGCCGACACGGCCCGCCGGGCGTCGCCGCGCCGGGTAATGCGCCGTGGCCATTTAAGAGTCCGGCCGCCGGGCCGTTGTCCCTAAAGTAAGGCCCTGCAAGCGCGCTTGCACCGGGCCTCCCTTTGACCTCGAGCCCCCGACGCATGAGCCGCGCCCTTGCCTGTCATTTTTGCCTCTCAACGCTGGCGCAAGGCGCGCCCCTGCTGGAAAACAACGGCTCGGCCATCTGCAAGCCCTGTGTCGATGCCTTCTCGGCCGAATTCGCCGAACGGGCCTGGACCATGGCGTCGTCGCTGGACGAACAGCTGGATGTGCTGCTGGCCGAAAGCAAGCGCGCCCTGGAACAAAGCGCGACCCTGGCCGAACGCGCCCGCTGCTGCGGCCTGAGCCTGACCGAACTGTCGGCCATGCCGCCGCGCACGCTGTCCTGACCGGGAGAAAGGGCGCGCCGGCGGGGCAGGCCGGTGTGCGACTGACCTGCGCCAGCAACCGCGTTCAGGCGCCAAACGCCCCGCTGCGAAAATCCTGATAGGCCTGCGCGATCTGTTCGGCCGTGTTCATCACGAAAGGACCGCGGGCCACGACCGGCTCTCGTAGCGGCAAGCCGCCCGCCAGAAATACACGCATACCCGCGCTGCCGCTGGACATCAAAATGCCGGAGGGATCGCCGGTTTCCGGCCGGGCCATCCAGACCACCTGCCCCGCCTGCACGGGTTGCTTGTCCGGCCCGACCGTGCCCTCGCCCTCGAGGATATGGAGAAAGACGTTGTAGTCGCCGGGGATCTGCTCTTCGTAGCCTCGTCCGGGCTGCATGCGGATGTCCAGCACCGTCACCTTGGCATAGTTGAGCGTGGGCGCCACGACGCCGCCCGATACGCCAGAAAAAACCCGGATATCCACGCCGTCGAGTTGACGTCGTGGCATGTCGCTGCCGATCAGATCCTGGTAGCGCGGTTCGACCATCTTGTCCGCCGCGGGCAGATTCACCCACAACTGCAGCAGGTGCACAGTCTCTTTCGCGACGGGCACTTCATTATGCAAAATGCCCCTGCCGGCGGTCATCCACTGTGCATCGCCTGGCTGGATCACCCCGCCATTGCCGTGGTTGTCGACATGCTCGAGGTGCCCTTCGAGTACGAAGGTTACGGTTTCCATGCCGCGGTGCGGGTGTGTATCGAAGACGCCCTTCGGGAACCAGTCTTCGGCCATCAGCAGAAACGGATCGTTGAACGCCCAATCCCCGGGGGCGATCAGCTGGCGCGCACAATGCAACGCGTTGATGCCCTGATGGATCGACGGATTGTCGATGCGACGAACCGAGCGTTGGATGTTTTCGGCGTACATAAAAGACTCCCTGTGAAATGCCCATCGGTGGCGGATTTACCAGTGATAGCCCACGTTCAACATACCGCCGTAGCTGCTGCCGCTGCTATGGCTGGCCTGGCCGAACACATTGCCCGACACCTTCACCGCGCGGCCGATGTACCCTTCGGCCCCCAGCTTGAGCTCCAGGCGGTTGCGCGATTCCTTGGCGTCAAACACATTGCTGCCCATCTTCACCGACGGGTTGCTGAAGCGATGCAGCCAATTCGCTTCCAGGAACGGGCGCACGACCGGCGCACCCGCCGTGGCCTGCGGATACACGCGCACGCCCAGCCGGGAGTCCAGCGCATCGTTGTCGCCGCTGCGCATGCGCGTGCCTTGCAGCGTCGCGTCCTGCGCGTCATAGCGGCTATAGGTCAGTTGCGCGTGCGGCTGCACCACCACCGTCCCCAGCATCGAACCGGGTGCGAACGGCGTCATCGCATAGCCGGCTTCCAGCGACGTGCTGATGACGGTCGAACGGTAACGCGCCGAGCCCAGCTCGCTATTCACCTGGTTGTTGTAGCGGCTCCATTGCAGCCAGGTATCGGCGTAGGCGCCCAGGCGCGTCGCGTCGTTCTGGTAGTAGGTGCCATACAGGCCCACCGAGTAACCGGACAGCTTGCCGTCGGTACGCGCATGCGCGGCCGCCCCATTGGGACGCATCAGCGTCGCGGTCGAGCGCACCCGGGCATCGCCATAACCGCCCATCAGGCCGGCATACACCGCGCCGTTCTGGCCCAGGTCTGCCTTGATCAGGTCCGCGCCCAGCTGCACGATGGCGCTGTCCGTGGTGATGTTCACCCGCCCTTGCGACATGCCCTGGCCGCTATCGCGTCGCCCCTGCACCCGCGTCCACACACCGCGCTCGCGCCCGGCGCCGTCCTGCCCCGCGTAGCCGGGCACGCGGTCCTGCTGGCTGTGGCTGAACAAGCGCATGCCCGCGGTCTGGATTCCGCTGTAGGCGCCGCTTTCCGGGGAGACGTTCCGGCCGGAGAACAGCACGTCTTCGGACGTCAGATACCAGTCCTGCGCCTCGCCGCCATTCCCGCCGCGCACCAGCGCGTAGTCATACCCGTTCAGGGACAGCATATCGGCGCTGGCGCGATAGCCCGTGGAGCCGGCATCCAGGCGAAACGCGTCCGCGCCGGTCGTGCCGCCATTGACCGCCTGCACCACGCGGATGCCTTGTCGCGTCCGGCCGCCCTCGCCATCCGCGTTGATCACGCGCAGCGACGTCGAACCCGACGCCGTGCCGCCATCGACGACCAGCTTGTCGGTGGGCGAGGCGTCATCGCCCAGGCGCGTATTCAGCACCAGCGTGCCGCCGCCCACGTAGTTGTTCACGGTCAGCGTCTTGAAACCGCTACCGCCGCCCGGCGCCACGAACGCAACGGTGCCGGCGTTGTTCAGCGTGCCCAGGCGGGAGTCGCCACGCACGTTCCAGGTGCTGGAGCCGTCCACGGCAACGTCGCTGACGCTGCCCGCGCCGCGCTGGACCACCGCGCCGGTCAGCGTCGACCCGCTCTTGAGCTGCACGCTGGCAGTGCCTTCTTCGACCAGCACGTCGCCGTTCAACGTCGAGCCGGCCGCGTCCAGAGTGACCTGCTCGCTCTTGAAGCCATCGCGCGAACTCGCCAGCAGCAGCACGCCTTTCCCGATGTCTCGACTAGCCCGGCCAGTAACGGTGGAGTCGGTTACCAGGAAGGTCTGCGCGCCGCGCAGGGTCGCCAAAGCCGCGCCATCCGCGGTGGTGATTTCGCTGCCGTTGCTGATCTTCGTTTCGGTCAGGCCCTGGCTGTCCGCCGGGCCGCTATGGCTCAGCACGCCAATGGCACCCTGGCCCGTGGCCGTGATCCGGGTGCCGTCCAGCGTGACCTGGGACTGGTTGCCCACCGCAACCCCCACCGCGTTGGCGCCGGTTGTATTCACCCTGGAAGACGTCACAGTGAGCACGCCGCCGTCGAATTCCCCGCCTGCCTGCAGGCCGATTGCCTTGTTACCGGCAAGGATGATGTCAACATCCGTCAAGGTGGCAGTGGACATGGAGGAAGTCAGCTGATCGCGAGCGCCTACCGAAACGCCGATTGCGCCGTCTTTGGAAGCGGTGACGCTGCCGCGCGTCATATCTAACTTTGCGCCGCTATGCGCGGCCACGGCCGCGAACGCCCCGCCACTGTTGACCACGGTATCGTTCAGCGATACTTCGCCCCGGTTGGACGCCACGACGGCGTAGGTATAGTCGCCCGTTGTCGTAACGCTGCCGCCCGTCATCGTTATCCCGGCATCGCCGTTGACGGAATAGACCCCGAAGGCGAGGTCCCGGGTGGAGGAGGCTCCGGCCCACTGCTCAATCTTGACGTTCACGTTCTCGGCGCTGATGCCACCCGTGGAGCCGATGGAGACCAGGCCATGGCGGCTCTGGGCCGTCACGGTGCCACCCGTCAACGAGATCCAGCCACCGTAGCTCTGGACCGCTGCAGTTTCGCCCCGCCCACTGCTATTAATCGAGATATGGCTATCCGTCAGTACGGCCTTCCCGCCCCCGTCAACGTGTAGACCTATGCTGGTATTGAGGCTGGCTGAGACGACAATTTTGTCCCCGCTAAATTGAGAGTGGGCGCCTGTCACATAAATCGCACTTCCGGCGCCGTTGGACGAAACCGTGTCGCCTTCATCGAGGACCAGGTTGGGCTGGGAGTCATTTACCGTGATTTGTCCTCGCTCGGCGGCCATGGCGGGAGCGGCCAGAGCAGCAAGCAAAGCGAGCATGATGGGATTCAGAGTGGTGCGCATCGCTGGTTCCTTGCCTCTCGAACCAGACACATGCAAATCCCGATCAACAGTTCAATGGACCACGCCACAACCCTTGAAACGTCCTTTGCCCTGTGTTCTGCGGAGGCTTTAGTTGTTTGAAGAAGCATAAGAATGGCTTCTCGCCCAGCCGCAAAGAATTAGAAGTTTCCGAAACATGTAACGATTTGGACGAAAGCCCCGCGACAACCTGATCGCCTCATCCACGGCGCGTCACCGCTGCGCCGCTTTCCGTTAAGGACGGTTCGTCAGGACACGCGCTTGCGCCGGACTGCACCGCCAGCAATCGTGCCGCACCCGTTGTTCAGGAAAGCCGGGCTGCCCGGGCCGCATGTCGAAAAAAAGCCCATCGCTCACGGGATGGGCCTTTCTCGTTTCCAGAGGCTGTTCGGCGCCTTGATGAACCACCGCTCGGAATCATGGTGTTCAACGCATTTGAAACGGCGTGCTGCCCGGTTCCGCCACAGCATTGCTGAATCAGCGGCACCAGACCCGCTATTTCAATTGCATGAAAATACGCGCGCTCAGCAGTTCGGGCGGCGTGCCCGCATCGTGCAGATACTGCTCGAACAGCGGAAAATCCGCAGGTTCCCTGCCGCTGGCCGGCAACCATTCCGCGAACAGCCACTGATAGGCGTTGATCACTTCGTCCGCGGGCCCCGAGTAGTCCAGGATGGCGTACTGCCCCGCGGGAATCTCAAAGCGCTGCAGCGCATCCCCCAGATCCGCCCCAGGCGCGACACTCATGCCCACCACGGCACGCAGTTCGGCCACCGGAACCTCTTCAGGATCGTCAAAATAAACGCCATAGCCCAGGGCATTTTTGCCGGCCAGGCCCCGCTCGGTGGCCAGCGCCATGGCGCGTTCGAAAACCGGGCCGATTTCCTGATAGCAGCCTTGGTGAGGCAGCACGGCAAGGGTGGTTCCTGAGAAAAATTCAATGTTGATGGGATACAAGCGTCGCTCCTGAACGTGAGAGCCGTACCGGGCTGGACGGCTTCTCCACGAGCAATCTACGTGCCCCCTCTCTCAAAGCGCCATTGGAAAATTCTAATTTTTGAGTCCGATGCGTAAGCGCCCAGGTCAAGTGGCCATTGGTTGGTAGACGATCGGAATCAGCCATCGATCGGCAATTGCATGAACCTGTTCGAGGTTGACCAACAGGTGCGCCCTTCGGTGCGACAAGTGCGATTGAACCGCTCGCCGGGTGAGCACTTCCGCATTGCAGACCGCACGACCGGGCATGAATCGATTGAACCGATGCAGGAAGACCTCGATGCCTGTCTGCGCCACTACCACCACGAGCAGCCGCGTCAAGTAGTCCGGGGGATGGAAGGCAAAACTCGGGCGCAGATGCTTGATGCCGGACCCTGGAGCCTGGCGTTTTTTTTAACAGCGGCTATCTCGCTTTCATCCATAGAGGGCGGATTGGGGTAAACCTCCTCAGACGATTCCGGATTTTTTCTACCACGGATTATCTCTTTTTTCCGGTGATAGATTGAAAAAACACTCGCTGAATTCGTTTTCATTCACTGTTTTAAAACAAGATTTCAAACACGATTTGATTCACCGATCGACTACGTGAATCGCAAACAGAGTTTGAACTCGGCGCGTGTGGATACAAAAACAACAGGAGACTCCCATGACCGGATTCAAGTTTAGTAGCGCTTTACTTCCAGCCACCGCGCTGGCCGCCTGCCTGGCAATCAGCCCCATCGCAACGGCTTCGCCCTATGACGAAATTGTCTTCTTCGGCGATTCACTGACTGACAATGGCTCCATGACTTCCCGCGCTTTCAAGGGCAGCGACATTCTTGCGCCGGGTGGAGTTCCGCTCCCGGAATATCTGACCAAAAACGCCGCACAGATTATCAAGCTTCAGCTCAATGGCTTCGCAGATGCCGGAGCAAAGTTAATTCCCCAGCTATTGGATGTTTGGCAACCGGATCCGAACGATATACTACAGGCCGCGGCTAAGGCGTTCCTACCCAATCTGATCGGCAAGAATATGCCCACGCTCTTACCCAAGCTCAAGGATGAACTATCAAAGTACGTCCTCTCCAACCTCGCGCCGGTCGTCGTGCCTGTCGTTACCAAGGTCGCCGCCGACCTTCCCATCTCGACGCTGGCCGATGCCGCGCAGAACATCCGCATCCAGCCGGCAAACACCACCAACCCTGACCCGACCTGGGCCTATCATCTGGCGAGAGCGCTGGAGGGGGACAACACGATCGCCTGGAAAACCGCCCTGGATGGCGGCAACAATTACGCGCGAAGCGGTGCCCGCAGCGTCGAAGGGGTCAGATTCGAGATCCCCGGCACCGACGTTCTTACGGGCGGCGCGGGCCCGCTCTATCTAGTGATTCCCTCCGTCAGAAGCCAGGTGTCCGCTTTCTTGCAACGGCCTTCCGGCCCAAGCCGCAATGGCCTGTACACGGTCTGGGCCGGCGCAAACGATTTGCTGGTGACGCTGCTGGAGCACAAATCGGCGCTGTCGGCGCCCGCGACGCAAGCCGCGGCTGCCCAGCAGGTACTCTCGATCTCCGACCTGACCGCGGTCGATGTCGCCAGCCAAATCCGGCGACTGGGAGACGCGGGCGCCGGCACCATCCTCGCCCTCAACATGCCCGACATCGGCCACACCCCGCGGGCGCTCGAATCTCCCGAGCAAGGGCGCCAGCTCATGAGCTACATGACATCGCGCTTCAACGACACGCTCAACGGCGAACTGGCGGACTATCGCGGCAACCTGGCCTTGCTGGATGTCCATGCCATGCTGAATGAAGTGATTGCCAAGCCTGACCGCTACCGGCTGCGCAACGTCACTCAAGCGGCATGCGGCAAGACCAGTGCGCAACGCTGCGATCGCGCGTCGTTGGCGGCGCCGGACGCCAACCGCAGCTACTTGTTCGCGGACGGCATCCATCCCTCCGGATTCGGCCACGAACTCATCGCCGATTACGCCCTGTCGGTGCTGCAGGCGCCGGCCCGGATCGGCCTGTTGGCAGAGGCGCCGCTTGCCGGCACGCGCAGCGGCTTGCGCGTGATCCAGGATCGCCTGCAAAACCGCGACAGCTCATCCGCGGTGCAAACGTATGCCTCGTACCAACACGCCAGCGACCGCCAACGTGATGACGGCATCTGGAAACCCGGTCTGGGCAACCAGATGGACCTTCTTGCCATGGGCGTGGACGGTGGTGTCGGCCAGCACTGGACACTGGGTGTCAATGCCGCACAAATCCAGCACCGTGCCACGCTGGGCCAGGATGCTGGGTCGTTCCGTCTGGGCCAGACGCAGATGTCCGCGTATGCGCGCTATCGCCTGGGCGATTGGTCGACCGGCTTGATTGGCAGCGCCGGCTACCTGAGCTATCGCAGCGTTTCGCGTGATTTTTCCATCGGCCCCGCCCGCCTGCGCGAGGAAGGCTCGACCACCGGCATGGCGTCGGCCTTGTCCATGCTGACCCAGTATGACTGGGACGCGGGCATATTCACCCTGACGCCATCGGTTGGCGCCACGTTGCAGAACGTCAGTGTGCGGGGCTACAACGAATCGCGCGATGGCGGACGCACAGCAACCAGCATGAACTATCGCGAGCAACAACGACGTTCGCTGGTTTCCACGCTGGGGCTGCGCCTGCAGGCCGACCTGCGGCAAGGCGACTATCTGTGGCAACCCTACGGCGGCCTGGCCTGGGAACATGAGTTCAACCGCGACACCCGCGAGGTTCGCGCGCACGTGCGTGACATGGCCGGCAGCTTCGCCCAGGCCATGCCGCTGGCGCCCGCCGATACGCTGTTGGCGACGGCGGGGCTGGGCTTCTCACACGGCACTGCCTGGAGCGGCCAGATCGGCTACTACGGCCGCTACGGCAGCGCCACGCAATCGCAGGCGGTCCAGGCGACCGTGGCATACCGATTCTGATTTTGTCAGGGCGAGCGCCTGGGAGGAGCTTGCCCGTCTACTCGCTCACCAGATAGGCCTGACCGCCCGGCTTCAGATAAGGCCGCAAGTCCTGAAAGGGCACTGTGGCGTGCGGCCCAAGGCAAACACCCATGGCATGGCCGATGCCCGACACCGACAACACCAGTTCACCAGGCGACGCCACGCTCAAGGCCAGATAGCTGGGCCAGACGTCCGAGCAGCCTTCCAGCGATTCGCCGTCGGCCGCGCCCTTGGCGTCTTGCGCGGCCAGCGGCGCCCGTGCTTTTTCCATCAGCGCCAGCAAGGCCGGGCTTGCGGTGCGCAGGCCGTCATCAACGGGCACATAGGCGTCGAAAATGCGGTTCCAATCCAGGTATTCGCCACGCAGCAGATCAAAGGTGTAGGGATCGAAATGATTGTCCGGATGCGCACCGCCGCAGTACAGGCTGCCGGACTCGGTCACGGTCATCAACGCCGTCGACAACCAGTCGACCGTGATGTTCTCGTCGTCATAGCTGCCCAGCGTGCCCGCCGCCGGATTGCCGTCGGTGTAGATCATGGCCATGCACCCCAATGCCGCCAGGTTCATCTGCCAATGGCGTTGTTCCAGCAGATGGTTGATGCGTAGCAGCACCTGCGGGTCCGGATGCCGGCTAAGCCGCGGATAACTGAATTTCGTGCGCGGATCACGCCATAGGCGATAGGCCACATTGGCGTTGCCAATGTCGTGCCCGACAGGTACGGCATAGCCCGCCAGCTTCAGCGTTTCATACGGTGCATGCCGCAAGTCGATACCGGCATTGACGTCGATACCGCTGCCTACGCCACCGCTAATCGCATCGGTCACGGCCTGCACGGCATCCGGCGCCAAGGCGCCGGGATCGTACTCGGCGACGCGGCGCAGCTTGAAGCTGCGCGCCTTGCCCGTACGCGCATCGACCCATTTCCCTTCGTAGCCTGCGGCGTCGCGCTTGCCCGACCAGGTGGCGGCCGGCGGCGCCGCGTCCGATTCCGGATCGCCGCCGCTTTCCTTGATCTCGTAATACGTCCTGGGTTCGTTTAGCGCCTGCGGCGTGCCTTTGAGCGGGATGTCGACGCCATGCTTCGGATAGAAATAGCGGCCGCTCACCGTGCCATCGGCCGCGGCTTGACTGTCCAGCTCCATCACCACGTCGCCGGCACCTTGCAGCTTGCCCGCGTACACGATGCGTGACGCAGCATGAACGGGTGTGCCGAGTAGCCCTAGAACAGCCAGGACCAACGCCCATGCTCCGGGCATTGAACGGAAAAGACGGATCACGGTCTGGGGCAAAAGATGCAAGGGTTGCCTGGCCTTCCACTGAACAATGCCCACCCGGCTGGCGTTCTTCCTGGTGCGGCATGAAAAAAGCCCCGGCATCGTGGATGCGGGGCTTTCTGCAAATTGGGTTGGTGGGCTGAGCGAGACTCGAACTCGCGACCAACGGATTAAAAGTCCGCTGCTCTACCGACTGAGCTATCAGCCCGACCGAAGCCAGAAATTATGGCTTATTTCCAGAGCCTTGTCAAAAAATAGAGGCACAGGCGAGTCTGCGCCGCAACAGCGGCAGGGCTACCGCCCCGGGCCGGAGCTCGCAGGCCGCCGCAGGCCACGACCACCGATACAGCGCGGCATTTCCTGCGGGCAATGAAAAACGGCCGCTTGCGCGGCCGTCTGGCATGGTGGGGACTGCCGCTGGCTTACCAGGCAGCGACCACGGCGCCCTTGAACTTGGTCTCGATGAATTGCTTCACCGCCGGGCTGTGGTAGATGCTGACCAGCTTGGCGAACTCGGGGCGGTCCTTGTCCTTTTCACGCACGACCAGCACGTTGGCGTACGGCGAATTGGGCGATTCCTGGGCGATCGCGTCCTTGGCCGGATTCAGGCCGGCTTCCAGCGCAAAGTTCGTGTTCACAGCCGAGGCATCGGTGTCGTCCAGCGAACGCGGCAGTTGGGCGGCGTCCAGTTCGATGAAGCGCAGCTTCTTGGGGTTCTCGATCACGTCGATCGGGGTCGCCTTCAGGCCGGCTTCCGGACGCAGCTTGATCAGCCCGTTGGCCTGCAGCAGCAGCAAGGCGCGGCCGCCGTTGGTCGGGTCGTTCGGCAGCGCGATGCGGGCGCCGTCCTTCAGTTCGGCCAGCGACTTGAACTTCTTGCTGTAGATGCCGATGGGGAAGATCACGGTCTTGGCGATGCTGACCAGCTTGTAGCCGCGATCGGCGTTGGCATTGTCCAGGTAGGGCTGGTGCTGGTAGCTGTTCACGTCCAGATCGCCCGAGGCCAGCGCGACGTTGGGCTGCACGTAGTCGGTGAACTCGATCACCTGGATATTCAGGCCCTGCTTGGCGGCTTCCTGCTTGACCACATCGAAGATCTGGGCGTGCGGGCCGGCGGTCACGCCGACCTTCAGCGGCTTGTCCTGGGCCAGCGCGGGCTGGGCGAATACGGCGGCGCCCAGGGCGAACGCGGCCAGCGACTTCAAAACCTTGATGCTCATGTTGCGAATATCCCGAATGTCGGAAGTAGAAGAAGAATTGCCTGAAAGATCAGCGATGCGAAATGCGGCGCACGTAGCGGTCGCCCAGGCTCTGGATCAGTTGCACCAGCACGATCAGCACGATGACCACGGCGGCCATCACGTCGGACTGGAAACGCTGGTAGCCGTAGCGGATCGCCAGGTCGCCCAGGCCGCCGCCGCCGATGGCGCCGGCCATGGCCGAATAACCGATCAGGCTGACCACGGTGACGATGGTGGCGGCGATCAGGCCGGGCAGCGCCTCGGGCAAGAGCACCTTCATGATGATCTGCATCGGCGATGCACCCATGGCGCGCGCGGCGGTGATCAGGCCCGGATCGACTTCGCGCATCGCGTTCTCGGCGATACGGGCCATGAACGGAATCGCAGCCACCGACAAGGGCACGATGGCGGCCGTGGTGCCGATGGACGTCTGGGCCACCAGGCGCGTGAACGGAATGATCGCGACCATCAGGATCACGAACGGCACTGAACGCGTGGCGTTGATGACCGCGCCCAGCGCGTGGTTCACCGGCTGGTTCTCCAGCATGTTGCCGCGCGCGGTCACGGTCAGGATCACGCCCAGCGGAATGCCGACCAGCACCGCGATGGCGCTGGCCACACCCACCATCAGCAGGGTGTCAAGCAGCGACGTAATAAGCAGGTCGATCAGTTGCGGGCTCATGAGCGATTTCTTCAACGGTAATGTCACGGGCGGTCAGGGCGGCAATCGCGTCCTTGACCGCGGCGGGGGTGCCTTGCGCCAGCACGAACATCGTGCCCACGGCCACGCCCTGGATGTCTTCGACGCGGGCCTGTACCAGGCCGACGTCCAGCGCGTATTGCGTCGACAGGTCGGACAGGAACGAGCCCGACGCGTCGGTGCCGGTCAGCGCCAGGCGCAGCAGGCGCACGGCGTGGCCCGGCTTGGCGGCGGCCAGCGTCTCGATGCGCTGCTTCACCGCGGCCAGCGTGGCGTCGGTCAGGTCCGAGGCGGTCGCGGCCGACACCATGGCGCGGGTCACTTCGTGGCGCGGCTGCGCGAACACTTCGCGCGTGCTGCCCATTTCGACGACTTCGCCTTGCGACAGCACGGCCACGCGGTCGCAGACCTCGCGCACCACTTCCATCTGGTGCGTGATCATCACGACGGTCACGCCGGTCTTGCGGTTGATGTCGCGCAAGAGCGCCAGGATGTTGTGGGTAGTTTCGGGGTCCAGCGCGGACGTGGCTTCGTCGCTGAGCAGCACGTCCGGGTTGTTGGCCAGCGCGCGCGCAATGCCCACGCGTTGCTTCTGGCCGCCGCTGATCTGGCTGGGATAACGGTCGCGCAGATGCTCCAGGCCCACCAAGGCCAGCAGGCGTTCGACGCGCGCCGGAATCTCGCTCTTGGGCACGCCGGCGATTTCAAGCGGCAGCGCCACGTTGCCGTACACCGTGCGGCGCGACAGCAGGTTGAAGCCCTGGAACACCATGCCGATGCGGCGGCGCTGGGCGCGCAGTTGCGCTTCATTCAGGCCGGTCAGTTGCTGGCCGCCGATGGCAATGGAGCCTTCGTTGGGGCGTTCAAGCAGGTTGATGCACTGGACCAGCGTGCTTTTACCGGCCCCGCTGGGGCCGATGATGCCGAAGACCTCGCCCTGCTGGATATGCAGGTTGATACCCCGCAGCGCCTGGAACTGGCCATGCGGCGTGGCATAGGTCTTGGATAGGTTCTCGATCTGAATCATGGCAAGCGATTTTGTATCTTTTCTCTTCTAAAGAGAACGACCGTTTTTTCCATTTTTAATAACTAACAGTAATATAAAATTCGTCCGCGCAAAGACGTAAAGGGCAGTCGGGAAGGAAAGCCTTCCTGACTGCCCTTTTTTCGCGCGTGGCCGCCTTGGCGGCCACGTCGGGATCAGCGAGCGCGCGAGATACGGACTTCCGCGCCGCGGCGCTTGACCTCCAAGCCCTCGGACGGCGAAATGCGCAAGCCTTCCAGCCCCTTGATGTAGCTGGAGCCTTGCATCTGCATGACGCGGATCTTGTTGCGCATGACCACCGGGTTATGCACCGGCATGCCGAACATCCAGACCTCGTCCAGGATGCGCGCCGAGTTGAACTCGCCCGTGTGCTGCGCGGCCGGCCCCAGGCACAGCATGTGCCCTTCGCGGCCGAACACCGGGAACTGGCCCAGTTCGCAGTCGATGGTCCAGGTGGTGCCGCCTTCGTAGCGATGGCCGGTGTTCAGGTCCCACCAGGCGTCGCCCTTGGGCAGGTACACCCGCACCTGCTTGCCCGGCTCGGTAACCGGCGCCACCAGCAGGGCCGGGCCCAGCAGGTATTGCAGGTCCCATTCGTGGGCGTGCGGGTCATTCGGGAACGACAGCGCCATGGACCGCTGCACCGGCAAGCCGGTACGCGCGGCATCCTCGATGGCGCCCAGCACATAGGGCACCAGGCGATAGCGCCACTGCATCCAGGTCTTGACGTGGGCCAGGGTCTCGTCGTCGAAGTCCCAAGGCATCAGGCCGGCAACGCCCTGGAAGGAGAAGTTCGCCGAGAACACGCCCGCGGCCAGCCAGCGCAGATACAGCTCGGGCGTCATGCCGGCCGTGGGGCGCGAGCCGGAGCCGATGCCATGCACCTGCACGGGCAGGCCCGAAGCGCCGATGGACAAGGCCGTGCGCAGCGTATGGCGCAGCCCTTCCCAGGTGTTGTCGACCTGCGGACCCACCTGCCACGGCAAGCGCTGCGCGGCCGGGAACAGATCGGTGCTGGGCACCACGCCTTCGGGCGGCACCTTCAGGCCGGCGACGGCGTCGAACAGCGCGCGGCGCACCAGCAGCGGATACATGCTGCGCAGCGCCGGGCCGGTTTCACCATTGCGGGCGTTCACGCCGTCGGGAATCGAGATCTGGGCGTCGCAGGCAGGCGCGTCCAGGCCGTCTTCGATCAGTTGACGATGACGCTCGACCCACTGGTTGTAGATATCGCGATAGGTCAGATCCAGCAGGCCGTAGGGCTGGCCTGAGGTGGCGGCGTTGCCGTCGAACACCTGCGCCGAACCGTCGTCCTTGGCCAACAGCCAGCCGCGGTCTTCGAGTTCCTCGAACAGCGGGCTGGACTTGATCACGCCCGGGAAGCCCGAGGCGGCCACGTGCACGTTGTGCTTGTGGAACAGCGCCAGCATCTGCTTGGCGTCGGGGAAGCGCTGGGCGTCCCATTCGAAGACGGCCTTGTCGGACTGGAAGCCCCAGGCCGCCGGCTGCGCCAGCGTCACGGCGTCGACCGGGATCTGGTTTTCGCGCATGCGCGCCACCAGCGCCACGGTTTGCGTCGGCATTTCGCCGCTGGCCTGCTGCAGCCATGCACCCATCGCCCACAGCACCGGCTGGCCGGCCCGGCCGGTCAATGCGGTGTATTGGTTCAGGATTTCGGCGGGCTCGCCGGCGAACAGGAAAACGTCCAGCACCGCGTCGTCGACGTTGACGACGTAGGCCGAACCGGCCGGCGCCACGCCCACCGAGTGCTCGACCCGGCGCATCGTGTTGACGTACACGCCCCAGCCGCGCGGGCTCCATGCCAGCGGCAAGGCGCGATGCTCGGGGTCGTCGGACACGACGGATTCGTCGCGGCGGTTGAGGTCGCCCGGGGTTTCGCCCAGGCCGTAGACGCGTTCGTCCGGCAGCAGGGTGAAACCCGCCGTCCAGACTGCGTCGTCGGCCTGGTCCAGCGCGTTGTGCCCAAATGCGGGCGTATGCGCGGAAACCTCGGACTCGAACACGCGTGCGTCATTGCGATACAACGCAATCCGCACGGGGTTGGATTGGATCTCCAGGGCGACGTCGCCCTGGGTAATGCGCCAACCGTCACCGCCTTCGCGTGGCGCGACGGCGGCCTCGCCCACGGCCTCTTGGCGCGCGAGCAGCATCTCGGCCACGGCGCGCGCACGCGCGCCGGGCTTGTCATCGGTAAGGTGGTTCGCCTCGCCGCAGCGCAGGCGAAAAACACCAGGCGCATGCGCCTCGACTACCAGGTGCAACCCATCGCCCGCGTCGAAATCGATGCGACTGGGGCGGGACGTCAGCAGCTCGATGTTGTCGAGCTGGGTAGTATGGGCAAAGTCGAACTTGGGCGGCACAGAGCATCCCCCGGCTTAAGCCAAAAACCATCAAAAGACGCTATTTTGACGGATTTGAGCTTTGAAATAAACTCGGTCCCTCGTTTGGATGGCGATATCATCCAAAAAAGGGGTCACAAAGCCCCCCGCCAACGCCTACCCGGCCTATCACCGGTGCGCCGCCGGAACGCCAAGTTTGCGCGCAAAGCGGGCTATTTGGCGCCAAATCCTGGCATTTCCTGCAATTCTACGCCACCCCGCGCCGCCGCCCCCGGGCGCCTGAAGTTTTTTTCAGCGTGGAAAAATAAGTTGTGCCAAGTCGTTTTCAAGCGGTGACGGTTCACCGCAAAGACGCGCCGCGATCAGATCGCCCATCAGCGCCGACCAGGACAGTCCCCGCGACGCGTAACCGGCGGCCAGCCACAGGCCCGGCGCATGGGGCAGCTCCCCCACCGCGGGCAGACGCCCCGGCAATACCGCCCGCCAGCCCGCCCAGCCCGGCAAGCTGCCCGGTGCCAGGGCCTCGAACTTTGGCAACGCGCCCCCCAGCAAACCGGCGGCCTTGTCCAGTGTGATGCGCTGGCCCTCGGCGCCGATATCGGCCTGCGTGGCGCCATGCACATAGGTGCTGCCCGCCACGCAACCCGCGCCGGTGTCCGGTAATAGATAGCCTTCGCCACCCACCACGCAGCGCGGGCCGCCGCCCAACGCGGCGGCAGGAATCAGGGTCACCTCGCCGGCCAGCGCATGCATCTGGGCAACCCGCGGCAATGGTTCCAGCAAACGGCTGGCCTCCAGCACGCCGCGTGCGCCAAAGGCATTGGCCAGCACCACGGTCCCGGCCCGCGTCAATTCCGCGCCGGCGGCATCCAGCACCCGCCAGCCCGCCACATCGGCCGCGACTTGCGCAACCTTGCCGGGCACAACCCGCACCCCGGGCGTTGCCAGCAGCGCCGGGATCAACCGGTCCGGCTGCACCAGCATGCCCTGCCCGAAAAACACGCCGCCCCGCGCCAGCGGCAGGCCGGCCAGGACGCTGGCCTCGTCACGATTGACCTCGCGCACCCAGTCGCGGGGAAATGCCAACGTTGCCAGCGTGCCGGCCAACGCCGCCGCCCGGCCTTCATCGCGCTCCAGTTGCACCGTGCCGCAGACCGTGGGCGCGGCGCCCGGGCCAAGCGCCGCCCAGCGCGCCTGCGCCCGTGCACTGCCGGCGCGTGACAAGCGCGCACGCGCGTTGTCGTCGCGCGCCAGCACGGGTGTCAGCGCCGCCGCCGTATGGCCCGCGTGCGCGGCCACGCCCTGCGCCAACCCGGCATCCAGCACGGTGACGCGCCAGCCGCGCAGCGCCAGCGACTGCGCAATGCCGGCGCCCGCCAGCCCCGCGCCCACCACCACGGCATGCCGGGCGTCGTCGGCCATCGCGGGCGCCGCGGCGGCAGCCCCCGGCGCGGCGGATGCCACCGTCATATGCCACTTGCCGCCATAGCCTGGCGCCCGGCGCGCCTCGAACCCCGCCTCTTGCAACGCCCGCCGCAATTCACCGGTGCACGCCCAGGTGGCCAGCGTGGCGCCGGGCGCGGCCAGGCGGGCCAGGGCCTTGAGCAGCGGCGCCTGCCACATCTGCGGATTGCGCTCCGGCGCGAAACCGTCCAGGAAGTAAGCGTCCACCCTGGCCGACAGCCGCGGCGCCAGCACCTGCGCGTCGCCGAAGCCTAAGGTCAGCGTCACGGCGCCGCCATCGAATTCCAGGCGATGCAGGCCGGGCAGCAGCGGCGGCCATTGCGCCGCCAGTTGCCCGGCCAATTGCGCCAAGGGCTCGGGCGCATACCGCGCCAGCAACGCCGCCAGATCCGGGCGCCCGAACGGCTGCGCTTCCAGCGACACCACATGCAGCGTGCGCGATCTCTGCGGATCGTCGCGCCAGGCGCGCCACAGCGCCAAAAAGTTCAAACCGAGGCCGAATCCCGTCTCGCACACCGTGAACGCGCCGCGTCCGCGCCAGCGTTCCGGCAAGCCGTTGCCGCGCAGGAACACGTGGTCGGCCTGCCCCAAGGCGCCGGACGGCGAGTGATACACATCGCCATAGACCGGACTGTAAAGCCGGCCTTGCGCATCGAATTCAACGGCGGCGGGGATCAGGGGAACATAGGACGAAGACATGGAAACCAGCGAATCGGACGGATATCGGAAAGAAGGGATTATCGGACGGTGCGGCGGCCTGCGTTGGATGGACGCCACGGAAACGGTCCGCTTTACGCGCGCCGCCACGGATTTGACGCATACCTGGGCTTACACTCATTTCATGGAAACCTATGATCAGCCCCGCTCGCTGGCTTCGCCCATTGACCTGTGCGCCGCGATCGACGCCGCGGTCACGGCGGCGCATGCCGGTGCAGCCATCCTGCAATCCTACGCGCACCACCGCGCGGACCTCGTGATCGACCGCAAGGCGCGCAACGATCTCGTGTCCCAGGCCGACCGCGAAGCAGAGGCCGTCATTATCCAAGCGCTGCAGGCCCGCACGCCCAAGTTCGGCATCGTCGCCGAAGAAACCGGCGGCCAGGCCCAAGGTACCGCCACCTGGTATATCGACCCGCTGGACGGCACCACCAACTTCCTGCACGACATCCCCCACTACGCCGTCTCGATCGCCCTGATCGCGCACGCGGGCGCCGCCGTCTCGGCCGACGAGCGCCTGGCCGTCGACACGCCCGTCGTCGGCGTGGTCTACGACCCCTGCCGCGAAGAACTCTTTACCGCCGTGTACGGGTTGGGCGCCTGGCTCAACGGCCGCCGCATCACCTGCTCGCGTACCCGCACGCTCGAAGACTCGGTGCTGGCCACCGGCTTCCCGTTCCGCGACTTCTCTTTCGCGGGCCAATACATGCCGATGCTGCATGACGCCATCAACCGCGCCCGCGGCGTGCGGCGCATGGGCGCCGCCGCGCTGGACCTGGCCTGGACCGCCTGCGGCCGTTACGACGGCTATTGGGAAATGGGGCTGGCCCCCTGGGACGTGGCCGCCGGCACGCTGATCGTGCGCGAAGCGGGCGGCGCTTGCAGCGACATGCACCGCGCCGACTCCTGGCCGATCGGCGGGCGGGTGGTGGCGGGCAATCCGGCCATCGAGCGCGCCCTGCACGACATGATCGCCCCCCACCTGGACCAGCCGAGCTGACACCCGGCCTCAGGCCCAGCCGTACCCGCCGCCTGATATGAATCAGGCGGTCTGGCCCTGCGGGGCCGCGGCCTTGGCGGCCGCCTCGGCATCAGGACGCAGCTCGCGGCGCAAGATCTTGCCGACATTACTCTTGGGCAGTTCGTTGCGGAACTCCACGAAGCGCGGCCGCTTGTAGCCGGTCAGCTTGTCCTTGCACCATGCCTGTACGTCGGCCTCGGTCAGCGCCGAGTCTTTCTTCACCACGAACACCTTCACGGCCTCGCCCGAATGCTCGTCCGGGACGCCGATGGCCGCGCATTCCAGCACGCCCGGCATCTGCGCCACCGCGGCTTCGACTTCGTTCGGGTACACCTTGAAGCCGGACACCGTGATCATGTCCTTCTTGCGGTCGACGATGCGGGTATAGCCCTTGTCATCCATGATGCCGATATCGCCCGTGCGGAAAAAACCGTCGGCGGTCATGGCATGGCGGGTTTCCTCCGGCTTTTGCCAGTAGCCCACCATGACCTGCGGCCCGCGGATCGCGACCTCGCCGCGCTCGCCCAGCGGCACTTCGTTGCCGGCATCGTCCAGGATCGCGACATAGGTGGACGGCAAGGGCAGGCCGATCGAGCCCGAATACGACGTGGCGTTGGTCGGATTGGCGGTCGCCACCGGCGAGGTTTCGGACAAGCCATAGCCTTCGATCAACGGCCGGCCGGTGATTTTCAACCAGCGCTCGGCCACCACCTGCTGCACCGCCATGCCGCCGCCCAGCGACAGCCGCAACTCGGAAAAGTCCAGCTTGGCAAAATCCTCGTTGTGCACCAGTGCGTTAAACAGCGTATTGACGCCTGGAAACACGGTAATCGGGTGCTTGCGCCACGCGGCAATCAACGACGGCTGGTCGCGCGGGTTGATGATCAACACGTTGCGCATGCCCGCATACAAGCCATACAGACCGGCCACCGTCATGGCGAAAACGTGATAGAGCGGCAAGGCGCTCAGGACGGTCATCTGGCGCGCCGCCACATCATGCAGCGCGGGCGCGGCCACGACCTCCATCTGCAGCACATTGGCGGTCAGGTTGCGGTGCGACAGCATCGCCCCCTTTGGCACGCCGGTGGTGCCGCCGGTGTATTGCAGCACCGCCAGGTCGTCCATCGAAATGGCCGGCGCGGCGAACGGCAGCGCGGCGCCCTGGCTCAACACCTTGGGCAGCATTAGCGCGCCGTCGATGCGCCAGGCGGGCACCAGCTTCTTGACGTAGCGGGCCGCCAGATTGACCAGCGGCGCCTTCAGCCCGCCCAGCAGGTCACCGGGGCCGGTCACCACGACGTGCTTGAGCTGGCCGCGGTCGGTCACGCTTTGCAGCGTGTGCGCGAAGTTCTCGAGAATCACGATGACGGACGCGCCGCTGTCCAGCAACTGGCGCTGCAGTTCGTCGGGGGTGTACAGCGGATTGACGTTGACCACCGCATGGCCGGCGCGCAGCGTGCCCAGCATGGCGACCAGGTAGGCCGGCACATTGGGCATCATCAGCGCGACCCGCGACCCCTTGGGCAGCGCCAGGCTCTGCAGCCAGCCGGCGAACGCGCGGGCATGCGCATCCAGTTGCGCGAAGGTGATGTCACTGCCCATGGCGGTGCAGGCGACCCGATCCGCGTACTGCTTGCAGGCCCGGTCCAGCAAGTCAGTCAGCGACGTATAGCCGTCGGTGGAGATATCGGCGGGAACCCCTTGCGGGTAATGGGCAAGCCACGGACGGTTCATGGTGTTTGTCTCCATTAAACTGGTTTTTGATTGATGATAACCTTGTTGCGTTCCCAAATTCCGCCCGATCCCTCCCATGAAACTGCTCGAACCCATCGTCGCCTGGCACAACGATATCTCCCAGATCCGACGCGACATCCACGCGCATCCCGAATTGGCGTTCGAAGAATTCCGCACGGCGGACGTGGTGGCGGCCAAGCTCGAGGAATGGGGGATCGAGATCCACCGCGGCCTGGGCGGCACCGGCGTCGTTGGCATCATCCGCGGCAACCTGCCCGGCGATCGCGCCGTCGGCCTGCGCGCCGACATGGACGCCCTGCCCATGCAGGAAGCCAACACCTTCGACCACGCCAGCAAGCACGACGGCAAGATGCACGCCTGCGGCCACGACGGCCACACCGCCATGCTGCTGGCCGGGGCGCGCTATCTGTCGCAGCACCGCGACTTCGCCGGCACGGTCTATGTGATCTTCCAGCCCGCCGAAGAAGGCGGTGGCGGCGCCAAGCGCATGATCGACGACGGCCTGTTCACCCGCTTCCCCATGGAAGCCGTGTTCGGCATGCACAACTGGCCCGGCATGAAGCCCGGCCAGTTCGGCGTGACCGCCGGCCCCATCATGGCCTCAAGCAACGAATTCTCCATCGTGATCAAGGGCAAGGGCACCCACGCCGGCATGCCCAACCTGGGCATCGACCCGGTCATGGCCGCGGTGCAGTTGGCGCAGTCGCTGCAGACCATCATCACGCGCAACCGCAATCCGCTGGACGCCGCGGTGCTGAGCATCACCCAGATCCACGCGGGCAGCGCCGACAACGTCGTGCCCAACCACGCCGAACTGCGCGGCACGGTGCGTACCTTCACGCTGGACGTGCTGGACCTGATCGAACGCCGTATGGAAGAGATCTCGCGCCACACCTGCGCGGCCATGGATTGCGATGTGCAGTTCACCTTCCAGCGCAACTACCCGCCCACCATCAACCACCCCGAAGAAGCCGCGTTCTGTGCCGACGTCATGCGCGACATCGTCGGCGACGACATGGTCAACGACCACGTCCAACCCACCATGGGCGCCGAAGACTTCGCCTTCATGCTGCAGGAACTGCCGGGCGCCTACGTCTGGATCGGCAACGGCAGCGGCGACCACCGCGCCACCGGCCACGGCCTGGGCCCCTGCATGCTGCACAACGGCAGCTACGATTTCAACGACGAACTGCTGCCGCTGGGCGGCACCTACTGGGTGCAGCTGGCGCTCAAGCGTCTGGCCAAGTAATGCGCTAGACCGGTTGCCCCGCGCCCACCGCCAGGCACATCGCCAGGAAGCGCTGGGCGGCGCGGGCAGCGGCATCCGCATGTGGCACCAGGATGCTCAGGGTGCGTGTCAGCGGCCGAGGCAACAGCCGCAATGCCGCCAGCGCGCCGTCTTCGTGCCGCATCGACATCGCCGACACGAAGCCCACCCCCAGGCCGGCGCGCACGGCCTGCTTTACGCCTTCCACCCCCGCCAGCTCCAGCCCTACCGACGGGGTCAGCCCCGCATCGGCGAAGGCGCGCTCGACCAGCCGCCGCACGCCTGACCCCGGTTCGCGCATCACCAGCGGCGAGGCCCCCAGGTCCCGCAACGTCACCGCCCCCTTGCCCGCCAAGGCATGGTCGGCCCGCACGATCGCCACCACTTCATCTTGCCGCCAGGCGTACACCGCGGTGTCGGCGGGCAGGCCTGCCGGCACGTCGCCTTCAATGAAGGCCAGATCCAGCGCGGGCAGGCGCTCGACGATTTCCCGGGTATTGCCGTCGGACAGGTGCAGGCTGACCGCCGGAAAGGCATGGCGAAAGTCCGCCACCAGCGCGGGCAGCAGATAGCTGGCCGGCGTGGTGCTGGCCCCCAGCCGCAACGCGCCGGTTTCCAGCCCGCGCCAGGATTCGCGCACGGCCTGGGCCTGGCGGTACACCTGGCGCAATTGGCGCGCCTGTTCGGCTACCCGCTCGCCGGCTTCGGTCAGGGCGATGCCATGGCCGCTGCGACGGTACAGCGGTTCGCCAAACCACTCCTGCAAAGCGCGCAACTGGCCCGACACCGCCGGCTGCGACAGATGCAGCGCTTGCGCGGCGCGGCTGATGTTGCCGGCGTCGGCCACGGCAGCGAAGGTAAGCAGTTGGTCAGGAGTCATGGGCGCCGGGCTGGAGCGGCGATCGTGTGCCGCATAAATATCAGAATTTCTGATATTTCATATTGAAAATAAAGATTTTTCAAATAGTAGGCCTGAAATTAATATTTCGCCTAGTTATTTAGATATACCCAAAGGCCCGCCATGAGCTCCGCCACCAGTACCACCGCCCCGCTCTCTCCCGCCC
>NZ_LZZT01000028.1 GCF_014170305.1 Achromobacter sp. UMC71 | reverse complement strand
GGGCCGGGGATTCCCCCCCGGCCCGAGCCGTTTTCCGTGCGCGAGGGCCTTTTAGTGTTAACAGGTCCCAGGCCGGCGCGCGCGATCAGGCCGCCGGCGCGGCCGCCGCCAAGCGCCACAGCGACGTCACTTCCTTGGACCGCGCCGCATACAGGGGATCGTTCGCGTCCTTGGCGCGGCCGTGCGTGGGCCGCGTGTCGATGCGCTCGACCACCCGCAGGCCGGCTTGCTGGATCATTTCCAGCAGCTGCTCACGGGTGCGCAGGCCCAGGTGCTCGGCCAGGTCCGACAGGATCAGCCAGCCTTCGCCGTTGGGCGTCAGGTGCGCCGCCAGCCCATTCAGAAAGCCGCGCAGCATGCGGCTGTCCGGGTCGTACACGGCCTGCTCGACCGGCGAGCTGGGGCGGGCGGGCAGCCAGGGCGGATTGCAGACGATCAGCGACACGCGGCCTTCGGGGAACAGGTCCGCCTGCTCGACGTCGACTTGCTTGGACAGGCCCAGGCGTTCCAGGTTTTCGCGGGCGCAGGCCAGCGCGCGGGGATCCATGTCGGTGGCGATGACCCGCTTGCCGCCGCGGCGCGCCAGCACGGCGGCCAGCACCCCGGTGCCGGTGCCGATATCGAACGCCACGCTGCCGCGCGGCATCGGGGTGTTGGCCACCAGGTCGATATATTCGCCGCGCAGCGGCGAAAACACGCCGTAGTGCGGGTGGATGCGGTTGTTCAGGACGGGAATTTCCACGCCCTTCTTGCGCCACTCGAACGCGCCGATCAGGCCCAGCAGTTCGCGCAGGGACGCTACGTACGGCTCGTTCGCCGGGCCGTGCGCTTCTTCGCAGGCCTGGCGGGCGTCGGGCGCGCGGCGCAGCGAAATGCCGTGGCCGGCGTCGAACGGAATCAGCAGCATGCCCAGGATGCGCGCGCGCTGCGACTGGATCTGGCGGTGCTGGTTGAAGGCTTCCAGCAGGGTCTCGACCGGCTTGCGGGGACGCTTGTCCACGCGGCGCGTCATGGCCTGCAGCAAGAGGCGCGCATTCTGGAAGTCGCCGCGCCACAGCAGGCCCACGCCTTCGCAGGCCTGGCGGTAGGCCATGTCCGCGGTGGTGCGGTCGTCGGCCAGCACCACCCGTTTGGGAGGCGTGGCGCCGGATTCCGAGCGCCAGCGGGCGGTGTGCGTGGTCTGGTCGGGGGCATCGCCCTCCGTCCAGCTCAGTTCAGGCAGGGTCAACGTAACGCTCCGGCGGAGAGGGGCTTCTTGGGCAAGCAGGTCATGGGAGGGGAATTCGGAAAAAGGAGGGAGAAAAAACAAAGGGCGCGGCTGCCAATGTAGCAGCTTCGCGCCCAGGGGCGGGGCGGCGCGCGCGGCGCCGCCCGGTCCTTATGGGGGTCAGTGGAACAGCACCACCGTCTTTTGCAGCGTGATCCAGATGCCCCAGGCCAGCGGAATGCCGACGCAGGCCCAGGCGAACAGCACCAGCGCCAGGGGTGTGCGGAAAGTGGACGTGCTCGACCCGTGGGTCTCGGCGGCCGCGGCACGTTCGTGCGCCAGGGCCTTTTCGCGGGCCAGTTCCTCGTCGGTCATGAAGTACTTGGGATTCACCGGGCGGATCGCCAGGTTGCACAGGAAGCCCAGCACCAGCATGCCTGCCAGGATGTACATGGTGATGTCGTAGGCCTGGGCGCGCGGCACTCCCGCCTTCAACTGATATTCACGGATGTAGTTCACCAGCACCGGTCCGAAGATACCCGCGGCCGACCAGGCCGTCAGCAGGCGGCCGTGGATGGCGCCCACCATCTGGGTGCCGAACAGGTCCGCCAGGTAGGCAGGCACCGTGGCAAAGCCGCCGCCGTACATCGACAGGATCACGCAGAAGGCCGCGACGAACAGCGCCAGCGCGCCGATGTGCGCGGTCCAGGGGATGGCCGCGTACAGCACGAAGCCCAGCACGAAGAAGATCAGGTAAGTCAGCTTGCGGCCCAGTTTGTCCGACAGGCTGGCCCAGAAGAAGCGGCCGCCGATGTTGAACAGGCTGAGCAGCCCGGTGAAGCCCGCGGCGATGGCGGCAATCGCCGCCAGCTGGCTCTTGTCGAGCTGGCCGTAGCCCAGTTCGGGCTTGTTGATCAGGCCGCCGCCGAACACTTCCTGCAGCAGCGGCGAGGCCATGCCCAGGATGCCGATGCCGGCCGTCACGTTCAGGCACAGCACCAGCCACACCAGCCAGAACTGCGGCACGCCCCAGACCCGCTTCACGTGCACGTGGCCCTTCGTGATCATGGCGTTGTTGGCCTGCTTGGCGGGCGCGGTCCAGCCTTCGGGCTTCCAGCCCGTCGGCGGCACGCGGTAACCCATCGCGCCGGCCATCATGAAGACGAAGTACACCAGCGCCATGGTCAGGAAGGTCTGCCAGACGCCGACCGAGGTCGGCGTGGCGAAATGGCGCATCAGCAGGTCGGCCAGCGGCGCGCCGATCATGGCGCCGCCGCCAAAGCCCATGATGGCCATGCCGGTCGCCATGCCACGGCGGTCCGGGAACCACTTGATCAGGGTGCTGACCGGCGAGATATAGCCCAGCCCCAGGCCGATGCCGCCGATGACGCCCGAGCCCAGCCACAGCATCCACATCTGGTGCAGGTAGACGCCGATGGCCGAGATCACCAGGCCGCCGCACCAGCACAGCGCCGATACCACGCCGGCCTTGCGCGGGCCGGCGCGTTCCAGCCAGCCGCCCCACAGCGCCGCGGAGCAGCCCAGCAGCACGAAGAACAGGGTATACATCCAGCCCATGGTCGAGATGCGCCAGTCGCAGCTGGTGGTGAACAGCTCGGCGGCCAGGCTCATGTCGGCCGGGCAGGCCAGCGGCTGGGCGCCGCCGATCGCCTTGGTCAGGGGCAGCCAGAACACCGAGAAGCCATAGGCCATGCCGATGCACAGGTGGATGGCCAGGGCGGCGGGGGGCACCAGCCAGCGGGAAAAGCCCGGCCCGGCAATCGTGCGTTCTTTATCCAGGAAGCCCGGCTTGCCGCCGGGCAGGTCTAGTGTTGCAGTGCTTTCCATGAGGTCTCCTCGGGGTGCGGCTTTATAGCGCGCGTCGGCTTGGAAAATCCAGCCCAGCGCTTCTTGTGAACCCTTTGCTGCGGTAAAGCTTGCTGCGGCGGCCGCCTGCCTGGTCTACGGCACCCGGGCGAGCGGTGTCAGGCGCTGGCGGTTCTGCGTGACCGCCTCCAGCACCAGGGGATGCAACTGCTGTTCGCCGGCATCGCCGTCGGGCTGCCGGGCCAGGAAGTCCAGCAGCTCGCGGCGCATGCGAGGCTCCCAGAACTTGTGGATATGGTTGGCCACGCCTTCCAGCGCTTCCGGCCGCACGGGCATGGCGTCGAAGAACTGGCCGATGCGGTTGGCCATGCGGATCAGGTTGCCGATTTCCATGCGTGTGTCGCGTCCGGTCTAGGAGATGATGCGTTCGGGGTGGGAATACAGGGTGGCGTCGTCGCGCCGCATGAAGCCGAGCAAGGCAATGCCGGCGCTATCGGCCAGGCGCACCGCCAGCGCCGTGGGGGCGGACACGGCCGCCAGCACGCCGACGCCGGCCGACGCGGTTTTTTGCACCATTTCAAAGCTGGCGCGGCTGGACACCAGCACCATGCCGCCGCCGGCATTGACGGCTTGGCGGGCCAAGGCGCCCACCAGCTTGTCCAGCGCGTTGTGGCGGCCCACGTCTTCGCGCACCAGCGCCACGGCGCCGTCCGCGCCCGCCCAGCCGGCGGCATGGGTGGCGCCGGTCAGGTCGTGCAGCGTCTGGCGCGCGCGCATGTCGCCCATGGCGCGCAGCACCGCGCCGATGGGCAGCGGCGCGCCTGCCGGCACCGGGTCCACGGGCCGCAGCACTTCCGGCAGCGTTTCCACGCCGCACAGGCCGCAGCCGGTACGGCCAGCCATGGCGCGGCGGCGTGATTTGAGCCGCGCTTCGCAGGCGCTGGAGATTTCCACCTGCACTACGATGCCGTCGCACTGTGGCAGCACGTCGATGCCGCGCACGTCGCCCACGCTGTCGATGATGCCCTCGGACAGCGAAAAGCCCACCGCGAAGTCTTCCAGGTCCGCGGGCGTGGCCAGCATGGTGGCGTGGCTGATGCCGTTGAACTCCAGCGCCACCGGCGTTTCCTCGGCCAGGTGGTCGGCCTCGGTCCCGGGCGCGATGGCGCCAGCCCGCACGCGGGTCACCTGGGCCGCCACGCTGTCGAGGCGGTCGGATGGGGAAGAGGAAGTGTGGTCCATGGCGGTTCCGGGGCTGCGCGGGTTATTTCCCCGTCAGCGCGGCTTCGCTTTCGCGCGAGCGTTCACGCAGCAGCTTTTGCTGGATATCCGCAAAGCGCGACCATTGCCGCTGCCATTCCGACGGCTGGGACACCCGCGTGAGTTGCACCGCGGTGACCTTGTACTCGGGGCAGTTGGTGGCCCAGTCGGAGTTGTCGGTGGTGACGACGTTGGCGCCGGACTCGGGGAAGTGGAACGTGGTGTATACCACGCCCGGCTGCACCCGGTCGGTCAGCGTCGCGCGCAGCACGGTTTCCCCGGCGCGGCTCTGCACGCCCACCCAATCGCCGTCCTTCACGCCGCGGTCTTCGGCATCCTGCGGGTGGATTTCCAGCACGTCCTCGCTGTGCCACATCACGTTGGGCGTGCGGCGGGTCTGCGCGCCCACGTTGTACTGCGACAGGATGCGGCCCGTGGTCAAGAGCAGCGGGAAGCGGCGCGTGCTGCGCTCGTCGGTGGGCACGTACTTGGTGATCATGAACTTGCCCTTGCCGCGCACGAAGGCGTCGATGTGCATGATGGGCGTGCCTTCCGGCGCGTCGTCATTGCATGGCCATTGCAGGCTGCCCAGCTTGTCCAGCTTGTCGTAGCTGACGCCGCTGAAGGTCGGCGTCAGGCGCGCGATCTCTTCCATGATCTCGCGCGGATGGTGGTAGTTCATGGGGTAGCCCAGTGCGTTGGACAGCGCCACGGTCACTTCCCAGTCCGACTTGCCGTTCTTGGGCTCCATGACCTTGCGGACCCGCGAAATGCGGCGCTCGGCGTTGGTGAAGGTGCCGTCCTTTTCCAGGAACGACGAACCGGGCAGGAACACGTGCGCGTACTTGGCCGTTTCGTTCAGGAACAGGTCCTGCACCACGATGCACTCCATTGCCGCCAGCGCCGCGGCCACGTGCTGCGTGTTCGGGTCGGACTGCACGATGTCTTCGCCCTGGCAGTACAGGCCCTTGAACGAGCCGCCCAGCGCAGCCTCGAACATGTTCGGGATCCGCAGGCCGGGTTCGGGCTGCAGCGTCACGCCCCAGTCCTGTTCGAACTGCGCCCGTACCGTGTTGTCGGAAATATGGCGGTAGCCGGGCAGTTCGTGCGGGAACGAGCCCATGTCGCACGAGCCCTGCACATTGTTCTGTCCGCGCAGCGGATTCACGCCCACGCCCTCGCGGCCGATGTTGCCGGTGGCCATGGCCAGGTTGGCGATCGCCATGACGGTGGTCGAGCCCTGGCTGTGTTCGGTCACGCCCAGGCCGTAATAGATCGAGCCGTTGCCGCCCGTGGCGAACAGCCGCGCGGCGCCGCGCACGGCCTGCGCCGGCACGCCGGTGATCTCGGCCATGGCTTCGGGCGAATTCTCCGGCAGCGATACGAAATCGCGCCACTCATTGAAAGCGCGGGTTTCGCAGCGTTCGGCTACGAAGGCCTCGTCGATCAGGCCTTCGGTGGCGATCACGTGGGCCAGCGACGACAACAGCGCGGTGTTGGTGCCCGGGCGCACCTGCAGGTGGAAGTCGGCCTTGATGTGCGGCGAGCTCACCAGTTCGATGCGGCGCGGGTCGATCACGATCAGGCGCGCGCCCTGGCGCAGCCGGCGCTTCAGGCGCGAGGCGAACACGGGGTGGCCGCTGGACGGATTGGCACCCATCACAATCACCACGTCGGTGTGCATCACCGAATCGAACGTCTGCGTGCCGGCGGATTCGCCCAGGGTCTGCTTCAGGCCGTAGCCGGTAGGCGAATGGCAGACGCGGGCGCAGGTGTCGACGTTGTTGGTGCCGAAGGCGGCGCGCACCAGCTTTTGCACCAGCCAGGTTTCTTCGTTGGTGCAGCGCGAGGAGGTGATGCCGCCGACCGCGTCGCGGCCGAATTCGTTCTGGATGCGGCGCAATTCCGATGCGGCGTAGTTGATCGCCTCGTCCCAGGACACTTCCTTCCAGGAATCGGTGATGCGCTTGCGGATCATGGGCTTGAGCACGCGCTCCTTGTGTGTTGCATAGCCCCAGGCAAAGCGCCCCTTCACGCAGGAATGGCCGCGGTTGGCCTGGCCGTCCTTCCAGGGCACCATGCGCACCACTTCCTGGCCCTTCATCTCGGCCTTGAAACCGCAGCCCACGCCGCAATAGGCGCAGGTGGTTACGACCGAGTGTTCGGCCTGGCCCATCATGATGACGGTCTTTTCCTGCAGGGTGGACGTGGGACAGGCCTGCACGCAGGCACCGCAGGACACGCACTCGCTGTCCAGGAACGGCTGGTCCTGCCCCGGCGACACGCGCGATTCGAAGCCCTTGCCCGAGATCGTCAGCGCGAAGGTGCCTTGGGTTTCCTCGCAAGCGCGCACGCAGCGGTTGCAGACGATGCACTTGGACGCGTCGTAGGTGAAGTACGGATTGGACTCGTCCTTTTCGCTCTTCAAATGGTTGGCGCCGTCGTAGCCGTAGCGCACGTTGCGCAGGCCCACCACGCCGGCCATGTCCTGAAGCTCGCAATCGCCGTTGGCCGGGCAGGTCAGGCAGTCCAGCGGGTGGTCAGAGATGTACAGCTCCATCACGCCGCGCCGCAGGTCATGCAGCTTGGGCGTTTCGGTGTAGACCACCATGCCGTTCTCGGCGGGCGTGGTGCAGGACGCGGGATAGCCGCGGCGGCCCTCGATCTGGACCAGGCACAGGCGGCAGGAGCCGAACGGCTCCAGGCTGTCGGTGGCGCACAGCTTCGGAATGTTGATGCCGGCCTCGGCGGCCGCGCGCATCAGCGACGTGCCTTCGGCCACGGTGATTTCCTGGCCGTCGATGGTCAGGGTGACGGTCTGCTCGGACACCCGCGCCGGGGTGCCCAGATCGCGGTCGCGCTTGATGACGGTTTCTAGCATGGCGGTCTCGGGGTCAGGCCGGGTGAGCGGCGGGCTGAGAGGATTCGATGCCGAAGTCCTGCGGGAAGTGGTTCAGCGCGGATAGCACGGGGTAGGGCGCCATGCCGCCCAGCGCGCAGAGCGAGCCGCCCAGCATGGTGTCGCACAGGTCCCGCAGCAGATGCACCTGCTGTGCGCGGTCGGGGCCGCCGGCCGCGATCTTGTCGATGGTTTCCACGCCGCGGGTCGAGCCGATGCGGCAGGGCGTGCACTTGCCACAGGACTCGATGGCGCAGAACGCCATCGCGTAGCGCGCCATGCGCGCCATGTCGACGGTGTCGTCGAACGCCACCAGGCCACCGTGGCCGATCATGGCCGAGATCTGCACATAGGCTTCGTAATCCAGCGGCACGTCCCATTGCGATTCCGGCAGATAGGCGCCCAGCGGGCCGCCGACCTGCACCGCGCGCAAGGGGCGCCCCGATGCGCTGCCGCCGCCAAAGCCATACAGCAGGTCGCGCAGGCTCAGGCCGAAGGCCTTTTCCACCAGGCCGCCTTGTTTCAGGTTGCCGGCCAGCTGGAATGGCAGCGTGCCGTGCGAGCGGCCCACGCCGTAGTCGCGGTAGTACGCCGCGCCCTTGGCCATGATGATCGGCACCGTCGCCAGCGAGATCACGTTGTTGATGACGGTGGGTTTGCCGAACAGGCCCGAGATCGCGGGCAGCGGCGGCTTGGCGCGCACCACGCCGCGCTTGCCTTCCAGGCTTTCCAGCAGCGAGGTTTCCTCGCCGCAGATATAGGCGCCGGCGCCCTTGCGCACTTCCAGGTCGAAGCGGCGGCCGCTGCCGTGCACGTCATCGCCCAGCCAGCCCACGCTGCGGGCCCGGTCGATGGCGGCTTGCAGCGTCGCGATGGCATGCGGGTATTCGGACCGCACGTAGATATAGCCATAGGTGGCGCCCACCGCAAGGCCGGCGATGGTCATGCCCTCGATCAGCACATAGGGGTCGCCTTCCATCAGCAGGCGGTCGGCGAACGTGCCCGAATCGCCCTCGTCGGCGTTGCAGACGATGTACTTGCGGTCGGCGGGCGAGCCCAGCACGGTCTTCCATTTGATACCGGTGGGAAACGCCGCGCCGCCACGGCCACGCAGGCCCGAAGTCACCATTTCGTCGACGATGGCGGCCGGTTCCATGGTCAGCGCGCGTTGCAGGCCCTGCAGGCCGCCGTGGGCGGCGTAGTCCTGCAGCGATAGCGGGTCGATCACGCCGACCCGCGCGAATGTCAGGCGTTCCTGCTGCTTCAGGTAGGGAATCTCTTCGGTCAGCCCCAGGCGCAGCGGGTGTTCGCCGCCCGTCAGCCAGCCGGCGTCGAACAGGCCAGCCACGTCTTCGGGCTGCACGGGGCCATAGGCCAGGCGGCCGCTGGGCGTGGAGATTTCCACCAGCGGCTCCAGCCACAGCAGGCCGCGCGAGCCATTGCGTACCACCTGCACGGCCAGGCCGCGCTCGTCGGCGATCTGCTCGATGGCCTGGGCCACGGCGTCCGCGTCCATGGCCAGGGCCGCGGCGTCGCGCGGCACGTAGATGAGGGTGGGGGCGGTCATTGTCCGGCCTCCCGGGTGCGGCGCAACAGCCGGTCGAGTTTGTCGGGCGTGACCCGCGCATGCGGCTGGCCGTCGATCATCACCGCCGGCGACTGGGCGCACAGGCCCAGGCAATACACCGGCTCCAGCGTGAAGTCGCCATCGCGCGTGCTGGCGTGGAAGTCGCAGCCCAGCGCCTGGCGCGCGTGGGCGGCCAGGTGTTCGCCGCCCATGGCCTGACAGGACTCGGCCCGGCATACTTCCAGCGTGTGGCGCGCGGCCGGTTCGCTGCGGAAATGGGGGTAGAAGGTGATTACGCCATGCACTTCGGCGCGGGACAGGTTCAGGGCCTCGGCGATGGTCTGCACCGCCTCGGCCGGAATACAGCCCAATTCGTGCTGCACCGCGTGCAGTACCGGCAAGAGCGGGCCGGGCTGGTCTTTCAGCTGGGCCAGGATGCGGGCCGTGGCGGCGATGGACGGGCTGGCCGACGCCTGGGCGGCGTCCAGGGCCAATGGGCCGCCTCGGGCGCCCCCGCTGGACGCCAGATCGGATTTTGCCTCGCGCTGACGCATGGCGGTCTCCTCCAGTTGTGTGCTGGACCCCATTGCAGGGGTTTTGTTGTGGTGGGGCGTCAGGGTTATTAATATGCTTTTATAAGCATATAAAGTACCCATGCGCCGCGTTATTTGTGTACTCTAAACAGGTAATTAAACGCCTTCAATAAGAAATAAATGACATATAAGTTCCGAATCGGCCTGCGGCCGCAATGGACCTTGGGCGGAGACGACGCGGCGCCGGTGCCCTTGCAGGACATGCTGGCGCTCCTGGCCGCCATCGACGCCACCGGCAACATCGCCGGCGCCTGCCGCGCCTGTGGCCTGTCGTACCGGCACGCCTGGGGCGTGCTGCGCCGTTTCGAAGGCATCTTCGGCACGCAACTGCTGATCACCAACCGGCGCCAGGGCACGCAGCTGTCGCCGTTCGCGCAGCGCCTGTTGTGGGCCAACCGCCGCATCGAGGCGCGCCTGATGCCCACGCTGGACAGCATGGCCTCCGAACTGCAGGAAGAACTGGCGCGCCTCTTGCCCGAAAACGGCCCGCACTTGCGGCTGCACGCCAGCCACGGCTTCGCGGTGGAATCGCTGATGGAGCACATGGGCGCGCGCAAACCCGGGCTGGAACTGCGCTACCGCACCGCGATCGAGGCGCTGGCCTCGCTGGAACGCCACGAATGCGACCTGGCGGGCTTCCAGGTGCCGCTGGGCGACTTCGAGGCGCCCATCATGGAGCGCTACGCGCAGTGGCTGCACGCCGACGAATACCTGCTGATCCACCTGGCGGTGCGCAATACGGGCTTGTTCGTCATCGCCGGCAATCCCAAGCGCATCCGCGGCATGGGCGACCTGGCGCGCCAGGACGTGCGCTTCGTCAACCGCCAGATCGGCTCCAGCACTCGCTACCTGGTGGGCCTGATGCTGCAGCGCGCCGGCGTGTCGATCAGCGAGGTGCAGGGCTACGAAACCAACGAGTTCACCCACATGGCCATCGCCGCGCACATTGCCAGCGGCATGGCCGACACCGGCGTGGGCGTGGAAACCGCCGCCTGCCGCTTCGGCCTGGATTTCATTCCGCTGGTGCGCGAACGCTATTTCTTCGCCATCCGCAAAACCTCGCTGGACACCCCCGCTATGCAGGACCTGCTGTCCCTCATGCGCAGCCCCGACTACGTCGGCTATGTCGGCCAGCTGGTCGGCTACGACGCCAGCCACACCGGCCGGCTGCAAACCCTGGACGAGGCCTTCGCCTGAGGGCGCCGGGCTATGATGATTCCATGAGCAAAGTGATTCTCCTGGCTGACCGCCGCGATGACCGTCCGGCGCCCCTCGCGCCCCCGGCGCCGGGCCAGCCTGCGCTCGACCTGCGCGCGCGGCCGCTGCGCGACCTGCGGATCTCGGTCACCGACCGCTGCAACTTCCGCTGCACCTACTGCATGCCGCGCGAGGTATTCGACGCCGACTACACCTTCATGCGGCATTCCGACCTGCTGTCGTTCGAGGAAATCGCGCGGCTGGCGGGCGTGTTCACGCGCCTGGGCGTCGAAAAGATCCGCCTGACCGGCGGCGAACCCCTGCTGCGCAAGCACCTGGAAAACCTGGTGGGCCTGCTGGCCGACGTGCGCACGCCTGCCGGCCGGCCGCTCGAACTGACGCTCACCACCAACGGCAGCGTGCTCGAACGCAAGGCCGCCGACCTGAAGGCCGCGGGCCTGAGCCGCGTCACCGTCAGCCTGGATGCCCTGGACGCCGCCATGTTCCAGGGCATGAGCGACAGCGGCTTCACCCCCGACGACGTGCTGCGCGGCATCGACGCCGCCGCCGCGGCGGGGCTGGCGCCCGTGAAAGTGAACATGGTGGTGCGGCGCGGCCTGAACGACGGCCAGATCCTGCCCATGGCCGAGCGCTTCCGCCACAGCGGCCACATCCTGCGCTTCATCGAATACATGGACGTGGGCAACAGCAACGGCTGGAACCTCACCGAGGTCGTGCCCAGCCAGGAAGTGCTGGCGCGCATCGCCGCGGTCCATCCGCTGGAACCCGTTGCCGCCGACGACATGGGCCGCGTCGCCGAACGCTGGCGCTACCTGGATGGCGGCGGCGAAATCGGCGTCATCTCCAGCGTCACCCACGCCTTCTGTGGCGGCTGTACGCGCGCGCGCCTGTCGCCGGAAGGCAAGCTGTTCCTGTGCCTGTTCGCGCACCAGGGCTACGACCTGCGCGCGCCGCTGCGCGACGGCGCCACGGACGACGAACTGGCCGCCATCCTCACGGGCATCTGGGCCGCGCGCGGCGACAACTATTCCGAGCTGCGCGGCCGCCAGCAGGCCGATCCGGCCCGCAAAGTCGAAATGAGCTACATCGGTGGCTGACCCCGCGCCCATCCTTGACCCGCAACGCGTCGCCGGCCTGATCCTGGCGGGCGGACAGGGCGCGCGCATGGACGGCCGCGACAAGGGCCTGGTGCTTTTGCATGGCGAACCGCTGGTGGCGCACATGGCGCGCCGGCTGGCGCCGCAAGTGGGCACGCTGATCATCAGCGCCAATCGCAATATCCAGACGTACGCACGCTATGGCCAGGTGGTGGCCGACGATACCGATGCGCTGGGCGCCTGGCAGGGGCCGCTGGCCGGCCTGGCGGCCGGCTTGGCCGCCGCGTCCGCGTTTGACTGGCTGGTGGCGGCGCCTTGCGATACGCCCTTTCTGCCGAAGGATCTGGCCGCGCGTCTGATCGCTGCGGCGCAAGCCGCCCACGCGCCCCTGGCTTATGCCGTGGCCGGCGGTCAGCGCCATCCGGCTTGCATGGCTGCGCGCACGTCGCTATTGCCGGCGTTGCGCGCGTACCTGGACAGCGGTGAACGCAAGGTCGGCCTGTGGCAGTCGCAGGCGGGCGGCGTGGCCGCCGCCTTCGACGATGCGGATGGCGCGTTCATGAACCTGAACACGCCCGGCGACCTGGCCGCGGCCGAGGGCTACGACAGCCAGTGACGCAGGTCGTAGTAGGGCACGCGGTCGCGATCCTGCACCGGCACGTCGGCCGGCAGGCGCGCCAGGCCGGTGGCCCACGGCAGGGAACTGATCACGCCGGATCCCTGGTGGCCGTAAGGCACCAGTTCGGCGTTGCCGTCGTCGGCCGCGCGGCGCTGCACGCGCAGGAATTCCTCGCGGCTGTCCTGGCGCGGATGCTCGGTGCGCAGCGGCAACCGGCTGACCGGCGGGAACAGTTCCTCGCGGCCCTGCATGCGGCGCACCAGCGGCGACACCAGCAGCGTGAATACGGCGTAGGCCGACACCGGATTGCCCGGCAGGCTGACCACCGGCTTGCCGTCGATCTGCGCCAGCGCCACCGGCTTGCCCGGTTTCATGCGCACCTTCCATAGCGACAATTCGCCGCCCAGCGCGGCCAGCGCCGGCTTGACCAGATCGCGTTCGCCCACCGACACGCCGCCCACGCTCAGCACCAGGTCGCACTCGGCCAGCAGGGCCTTGAAGGCGGCCAGCAGGTCGGCTTCGGTGTCGCGCGCGTGCAGCACGCGGGCCGGCTCGGCGCCCATGCCGCGCACCAGCGCGGCCAGCATGGGGCCGTTGGAGTTGTAGATCTGCGCCGGTTCGCGCGCGCCGCCCGGCGCCACCAGCTCGTCGCCGGTGGTCAGGATGCCGACCTTCAGGCGGCCGACCACCGGCACGCTGGCCAGGCCTTGAGAGGCGAGCAGGGCGATGTGGGCGGCTTGCAGCTGGGTGCCCGCGGCCAACAGCGGCGCGCCGGCCAGCGTGTCTTCGCCGCGCAGGCGGATATGCTGGCCGGGCCGCGGTTCACGCGTGATCTCGACGTGGTCGTCGGCTTCGTGGGTGTCTTCCTGCATCACCACCGTGTCCGCGCCCTCGGGTACCAGGCTGCCGGTGAACAGGCGGATGGCGTGGCCGGGCTTGAGCGGCTCGGGCGTGTCGCCCGCGTAGCAGCGCTGCTGGATGGGCAGGCGTGCGCCGGCTTGCCAATCGGCCACGCGCAAGGCGTAGCCGTCCATGGCGCTGTTGTCGGCCGGCGGAATGTCCACCGTGGCGTCAAGGTCGGCCGCCAGCACGCGGCCGGGGGCGTCGGCCAGGCTGGCGTGCTCGCGGCGTGCGAGAGGGGCGGCCGCATTGGCCAGCAAGGTCTGGGCTTGGTCGAAATCCAGCATGGGTTCAGTGGTCTTGTTCGCGGTGTTGGAAATGCGTGGCGAAATTGCAGGGGCGATGGCTGTTGTCCAGCTGCTCGCGGATGATCTTGGTCCAGGCGGTTTCGCAGGCGTTGTTGGAACCCGGCAGGCAGAACAGCAAGGTTTCGTTGGCCGAGCCCGCGAAGGCGCGCGACTGGATGGTCGAGCTGCCGATCTCGGTATAGGACAGCTGGCGGAACAGTTCGCCAAAGCCGGGAATTTCGCGGTCCAGCAGCGGCAGGATCGCCTGCGGCACATGGTCGCGATGCGAAAAGCCCGTGCCGCCGGTGGTCAGGATGACCTGCACTTCGGGGTCGGCGATCCAGTCGCTGATGATGCGGCGGATCTGATAGATGTTGTCTCGGGCGATGTCGCGCCGCACGCATTGGTGGCCGGCCTGCGCCAGGCTGTGCGCCAGCAGATTGCCGGAGGTGTCGTCGCCGGCGCTGCGGGTATCGCTGATCGTCAGCACGGCGCAAGCCAGCGAGACGGGGGAAGCGTCGTTCATGCGGTCTCCTTGGGGGGCGGGGTGTCGGCGTCCCAGGACTGCGTGCGGTCCTGGTCGGATTGGCGTTGTTCGACCCAGAAGCTGTCGCCGCCTGCCAGCGTTTCGCGCTTCCAGAAGGGCGCGCGGGTCTTGAGCGCGTCGATGATGAATTCACAGCCTCGGAACGCGTCGCCCCGGTGGGCGCTGGCGGCCGCCACGAACACGATCTGCGCGTTGCGCGACAGCGCGCCCACGCGGTGCACGATCACGGTGCCGTCCAGTTGCCAGCGCGCGCGCGCCGTGGCCGCGATGTCTTCGAGCTCGCGCTCGCACATGCCGGGGTAGTGTTCCAGATACAGCGTTTCGGTGGGCGTGTCCGGCGCATAGTCGCGCACATAGCCCACGAAGGTGACGATGCCGCCCACGCCCGGTCCGGCGCTGGCGCGCAGGGCCGCCGTGAGCGCGGCGGCGTCGAAGTCGGCTTCCTGCACGAGAATCATGGCGCTTAGCCTCCGGTGACGGGTTCGAACACCGCCACCTCGTCGCCCGCGCGGATCGGCGCCGACGGCTTGGCGTGGGTCTGGTTGATCGCCAGCTTCAGGCGCGACGCCGGCGCCAGCTGCGGATAGCGTTCGCCCAGCGCGGCCAACAACTGCGCGCCGGTGGCTTCGCCGTCCAGCGGCCAGGCTTCGGCGCGCTTGCCGACCAGTTCGGCCACGCGAGCGAAATACAGCAGATTAATCGTTGCGCCATTCACCACTTTTACCTCCCGCCTTGTACTTCAGGCGAACTTGTTCGATCACGATGCCCTTGTCCGCCGCCTTGCACATATCGTAGATGGTCAGCGCGGCCACGCTGCAGGCCGTCATGGCCTCCATTTCCACGCCGGTCTTGTAGCTGGTGCGGCAGGTGGCCTGGATGTCGATGCGGTGTGCGGCGTCGTCCAGCGAGAACTCCACGCCGACGAACGACAGCGGCAGGCTGTGGCACAGCGGGATGAGTTCGGCGCAGCGCTTGGCCGCCAGGATGGCCGCGACCCGCGCGGTGTTCAGCACTTCGCCCTTGCCGCGGCCCGGCTGCGTCAACAGACCATAGGCCACGGCGTTCATGCGCACGCTGGCGGCGGCCACGGCCACGCGCTCGGTATCCGTCTTGGCGATGACATCGACCATACGGACCTGGCCGGCTTCATCCAGGTGGCTCAAGGTGGGGGAGGGCGTGGTCATGGGGATCGAGAAATTGTTAATGATTGAAAAGAGCTGCCCCGGCAGGCCGTGGCGGGGCCATTGATACGCCTATGATAACGAGGGTTTATCGGCCCGGCCCTGCTGAAGAATAAAAGAACCTTATGTTTTCATGCCCCTGCGGGGGCTTTTTGCTTTTGGCGGCGGGCGCAAAAAGCACCCCACATTTGCTCGAAGGACGCGATAATGGCCTTCAATTCGTACCAGGAGACGCGTAATGCCTTTGCGGATGCCCAAGTTCCGGTTTACCCGCCGCTTAGGCAAGATTCTCTTGGGCGCCGTGGCCGTGGCGCTGATCCTGTGCGGCATTGCAGCATGGCAGGTGCCCAAGGTCCTGCATAACGTCCTGACCCAGGACGTGGCCAAGATGATCGGCCGCGACGTCGCCGTCGGCAAGATCACCTTCAATCCCTTCACCCTGACCGTGCGAGCGCGCGATCTCGCCGTGGCGCAGCCCGGCTCGCAGACGCCGCTGTTCACCGCCGCCGAACTGGATGTCAGCGCCGCCTGGTCGTCGCTGTTCTGGTTTGCGCCCGTGGTCGACCGCGTCACCCTGCGCGCGCCCACCGTCTCGATCGTGCGCGAAGACGTCACCCGCTTCAATTTCTCGGATATCCAGCAGCGCGTGGCCGAGATGACGGCCGCCAAGCCCGAGGAGCCGCCCAAGCCCGACGCAGGCCTGCCGCGCTTTTCCCTGAACAACATGGTGATCGAAGGCGGCGTGGTCACGCTGGACGACAAGGTCACCGGCCGCAAGCAGGTCGTCGACGAACTCGCAGTGGGCGTGCCGTTCATTTCCACCTTCGGCTATGCCACCGATATCGACGTGCAGCCCCGGCTGCACCTGCGCATCAACGGCAGCCCGTTCGACCTGACCGGCGTCGCACGGCCCTTCGACAAGGTGCCTTCGTCGACCCTGCGGGTGGCCTTCACCGGCCTGCAGCTGGAAAAGTGGGCCGACGTCTGGCCCATGCCGTTGCCCTTCAAGCTGGAACGCGCGTTGCTCGATTCCAATCTGCAGATCGTGTTTGAACAGCCCAAGGATGCGGCGCCCAAGATCCGCGTGGTCGGCGATCTGGGCCTGCGCCAGTTCGACCTGCGCGACACCGCCGGCGAAAGCCTCGCGGCCTGGAGCGCCCTGACCATCAGCCGCCTGGAACTCGAACCTATTGCCCGCCAGGTCTACGTCGGCGATGTCGGCCTGTGGGCGCCGCAGGTATACGCGCGGCGCTACAGCAACCAGCATTTGAACTGGCAGGACGTGGTCGACAAACTCAAGGCGCTGGGCGGCCCCGCGCCGGCGGCCAAGCCCGCGGCCACCGCCGCCAAGCCGGGGCCGGTCAAGGCCGATCCGGCCAAGCCGGGCGCCGCCAAGGCAGAGGCCGTCAGCCCTGGCCCTGCCAAAGCAGATGCCGCCAAGGTCGCCGCAGCGAAAACCGACGTGCCTGCCAACACGGCCGCCGCGGCCGGCAAGGGCGAGCCTGCCAAGCCCGGCACGGCCGCCGCCCCGGTTCCTTCCGCTCAACCTTCGGCGGCAACGTCCGCCGCGCCGGGGCAGGCCCCGGCGTCCGCTGCCGCACCGCTGCCTGGCGCCGCTGCCGATCCGTCCGGCAAGCCGGCCGCCGCCACGACGCCACCGGCCGCCGGTGCTTCCGGGGCCGCTCCCGCCCCCCAAGACGCCTCGGCGGCACCCGCCCAGCCGGCCGCCCCGGCCGAATGGAAGATCACGCTGGACGCCTTCAACATCCATGAAGGCGAGCTCTACGTCACCGACGCCATCAGCAAGCTCGACTACACCATGACCGGCCTGGCCGTCACCGTCGAAGGCGTGGCGCTGCCGCAGGTCAAGGACCAGCCCATCAACCTGTGGCTTACCGTGGACAACAGCACCGACGGCGGCTGGATCCGCGCCAAGGGCCCGCTGGTGCTGCAGCCGCTGTCGCTGGAACTGGCGGTGCGCCTGGGCAACGTGGCGCTGGCGCCATTCGCTCCCGCCGTGCGCAGCCTGTCGCCCATCCAATTGCTCGACGGCCGCCTCGGCCTGACCGCTCAGGTGCATGTGCTGGACAAGAACGGCGCCGTCGACGCGTCCGCCACTGGCGTGCACGCCGACCTGACGCAGTTCAAGGCGCGCGATGAAACCCCGAAACCGGCGCTGGACATCGCCCTGCAAAAACTGGCTGTCACCGCCGACCGCCTGGCCATGGGCCCCGGCCAAAGCAACTTCACGCTGGCCGCCTCCGGCATCCAGGGCGACGGCAAGCTCGACCTGAAGGGCGTCTTCACCCCGCAGCCGCTCACCCTGAGGACCTCGGTCGACCTGGCCGGCCTGAACGTCGCCTCGTTCGCGCCCTACGCCGCTTCCAGCCTGAATGCCACCGTGCGCGCCATCACGCTGGGCGCCAAGGGCGATGCCGAATTCATCGCCGCCGCCGGCAACACGCCCCTGAAGGCCGGTTGGAAGGGCGGGGTGGAAGTCACCGATGTCGACCTGCAGGACCGTGTCAACAAAGACGACTTCCTGAACTGGAAACGCCTGGCCTTCTCCGGCATGAACATTTCGGTGGCCGGCGACAAGATCGGTGCTGCCCTGGGCGACATCGTGCTCGACGACTTCTACGGCCGCATCCTGCTCAACGCCCAGGGCCGGCTGAACGTCATGGACCTGGTGGCCGCGCCCGGCCAGGCCGGCGGCTCCATCACCCAGGACACCCAGACCCCGGGCCGCAATGCCGCGCCGCCTGCGGCCGCCGCCGCGCCCAACGCCAAGGGCGGCGGCATGCCCGACATCTCGCTCAACAGCGTCACCCTGTCGCGCGGCCGCATGACCTTCACGGACCGCTTCGTCAAACCCAACTACGTGGCCGAACTGTCCAGCATCGACGGCTCCATCACCGCGGTTTCGTCCACCAACCCGCAGCCTGCCAAGGTCAAGGTCAGCGGCCGCGTCTACACCACCGCGCCCCTGTCGATCAGCGGCGTGGTCCAGCCCTTCGCCAAGTTCCTGTCGCTGGACCTGAAGGCCTCGGCCAAGGGCGTGGACCTGCCGCGTTTCAACACCTACTCGGCCAAGTACGTGGGCTACCCCATCAAGCGCGGCAAGCTGTCGGTGGACCTGGAATACAAAATCAAGGACCGCGCGCTGCTCGCCACCAACCACGTCGTACTGAACCAGCTGACCTTCGGCGACAAGACCAACAGCCCCGACGCCACCAAGCTGCCGGTGCTGCTGGCCGTGGCCCTGCTCAAGGACTCGCGCGGCAACATCGATATCAACCTGCCCATCTCCGGTTCGCTGGACGACCCCGAGTTCTCGGTCGGCGGCATCGTCGTGCGCGTCTTGCTGAACCTGGTGGTCAAGGCCGTCACCTCGCCGTTCAGCCTGCTCGCGTCCGCCTTCGGTGGCGGCGAAGAGCTGTCTTACGTCGAATTCGCGCCCGGCAGCGCCGTGCTCACCGAAGACTCGCAGCAACGCATCGACACCCTGACCAAGGCCCTGGTCGACCGGCCTGCCCTCAAGATGGACCTGAGCGGCCGCGCCGATCCCAAGACCGACATGGACGGCCTGCGCCAGGCCTGGGTCGACGCCAAGATCCGCGCCGCCAAGGCCCGCGACACCGCCCCGCGTGGCACCAAGCCCGATCCGTCCCGCGTGCAGGTCTCCGGCGCCGAGCGGGTCAAGTACCTGGAAAAGGTCTACGACGACACCGACATCAAGGACAAGCCGCGCAATTTCATCGGCATGGCCAAGTCCGTGCCGCCGGAACAGATGGAGGAGATGCTGCGCGGCGTTGCCCAGGTCGGCGACGACCAGTTGCGCCAACTGGCCGACGCCCGCGCGCAAGCGGTATATGAAAAGCTGCAAGCCCAGGAAGGACTCGCGGATCGCGTGTTCATCGTTGCCCCGCAACTGGACGCCGATGGCATCAAGGACGAGGGCTTGCCCTCGCGCGTGGACTTCTCCCTGAAGTGAAACCCGGCAGGCCGCCAGGATCCGCCCGGAACTGTCCCGCTTGAAAGGCGCTTGCTTTCAGGTTGGACAGGCCCGTGTCCGGCAGGCTGCCGTATATCGGAGATTCATGATGAAAGACCAGGACGCGCATTTCGATAGCCTGTTGCCGCCGCTGCGGCTGGACCGGCGGGGTTTTATCGCCACCACCGTGGCGGCCGGCTTCTCCCTGGCCGCCGGCCCGGCCGTCGCCCAGACCGCCATCCACACCGACGCCAACGGCCTGACCGCCGGCAAGATCGACATCCCCACCACCGACGGCAAGATGCCCGCCTATCGCGCCGCCCCGGCCGGCAGGAAGAACCTGCCCACGGTGCTGGTCATCTCCGAAATCTTCGGCGTCCACGAGTACATCCAGGACGTCTGCCGCCGCCTGGCCCACCTAGGCTACCTGGCCATCGCCCCCGAACTCTTCGCACGCCAGGGCGACCCCTCCAAGTACACCGACATCCCCAAACTGCAGGCCGAGATCATCAGCAAGGTGCCCGACAAACAAGTCGAAGCCGACCTCGATGCCACCACCGCCTGGGCCGCCGCCAACGGCGGCAACGCCGACAAGCTGGGTATCATCGGCTTCTGCTGGGGCGGCCGCCAAGTCTGGCTCTACGCCGCTCACAACCCCAAACTCAAAGCCGGCGCCGCTTTCTACGGCCAACTCGGCGGCGAGCCCAGCGACCTCAAGCCCAAGTCCGTCCTGAGCCAGGTCAACAACCTCAAAGCCCCCGTCCTGGGCGCTTACGGCGGCAAGGACGCCGGCATCCCCCTGACCGACGTCGACAAGATGCGCATCGAACTCGCCAACGGCCCCGCCGCCGCCAAGGCCTCCCGCATTGACGTTTACCCCGACGCCCCCCACGCGTTCCATGCAGACTACCGCCCGAGCTACCGCAAAGCCGAGGCCGAACAGGCATGGCAACGCATGCTCGACTGGTTCAAGCAGAACGGCCTGGGCGTTTAACGGCGAGGCGAGCGGTCGCCGTCTGACGGAAACGGCCAAAAGAAAGAAGAGCAAGCAAAAAGAGGGGGCCTGCAAGAGGCCCCCTCTTCATGAGCGCGCAGCGTTATCACGACCCGCAAGACACCGCGTAAGCTTCGTAAGGCCGCCGACGCTCAGGGCAGCTCAAGAACCCAATCCGATGCCAGCAAGACCAACCCTTACTTCTCCGCACTCTCCCCAGGCAACCCATCACTAACCTCAGCCAAAGCCGCCTTCATATCCTCGTAGGAAATCACCCGCTCATTCTGAAAGCTGCCCAATACTCCCCGGCATCCATCCACCCCGGACCGCTTCATCTCCTCCATCATCGCCTTCCCATCAGCAAGCCCCTTCTGATAAAGCCCGTCGTACCCGGAAGCAGAAAACCCATATTCCTTCGCATAGCGCGCAAGATTCTTGCGGGAAGTCGCCTCGTGCTGCGCCAGGTCAGGTTCAGAGGCGCCACAAGCCCGCGCCGCGCCGTTCGACGCGCCCGCCGCCACCACGAATGATTCAAATTGCGCCTGCTCCGCCGCATCGGGCGCGGCCCAGGCCGGCGCCGTCAGCGCCAGCGTCAAGCCCAGGCTCATCAGCCTGCGGTTCAGCCCCTTACGCATCGATATCCCTCCACAAAGCGCCCACGACGCCGCAACGCGCGAAGGCCATTGATCACCGTCACATTATGGCAACGATCACGTTGCATGCCGTTTCATCGAGCGTGTGGAGTCGTATCAGACTGTGCTTCTTTTTTTCCCAACGGCCCCACGCCGCCTGCACCCGCCGCGCGCAAGAACTATGATGGGGGTTGTGGGGCGCGTCGCGCCCCAATGCAACACCCCCAACACATACCCTGGAGATCTTCCCATGACCATTAAAGTCGGCGACCGCGTGCCCGATGGCACCCTGACCGAATTCATCGAAACCGAAAGCGAAGGCTGCTCCCTCGGCCCCAACGCCTTCCAGGTTGCCGACCTGACCCGCGGCAAGACCATTGCCCTGTTCGCCTTGCCCGGCGCCTTCACCCCGACCTGCTCGGCCAAGCACCTGCCCGGCTACGTCGAGCAGGCCGCTGCCCTGAAGGCCAAGGGCGTGGATGAAATCTGGTGCGTGTCCGTCAACGACGCCTTCGTCATGGGCGCCTGGGGCCGCGAACAAAAGACCGAAGGCAAGGTCCGCATGCTGGCCGACGGCTCGGCGCTCTGGACCAAGGCCCTGGGCCTGGAGCTGGACCTGATCCAGCGCGGCATGGGCGTGCGCTCGCAGCGCTACTCCGCCCTGATCGTCGATGGCGTGGTCAAGCACCTGAACATCGAAGGCCCCGGCAAGTTCGAAGTCAGCGACGCCGCGACCCTGCTGTCGCAGGCCTGATTTCGCCGCGCGCGGTGCGCGCGGTTCATGTCTCATCGCTTAACGCGCGGGCCGTTCCGGCGGCCCGCCGCGCTACCGCCAGCAGCGGTTGCCCAACGCCATGCTCGCTACCATCTCCTCTTTCTCGTCGCTGTATTTCGCGACCCTGCTGATGCTTGTCGGCACGGGCCTGTTCAACACCTACATGGGGTTGAGGCTCACCTCGCAGTCCGTCAGCGAGATCTGGATCGGCACCCTGATCGCCGGGTACTACCTGGGCCTGGTGTGCGGCGCGCGCCTGGGGCACAAGTTGATCATCCGCGTCGGCCACATCCGCGCCTTCGTCGCCTGTGCGGCCATCGCCACCAGCATGATCCTGGCCCAGACGCTGGTCGACTCCATGCCGTTGTGGCTGGTGTTCCGCGTCATCTCGGGCATCGTCATGGTGACCGAATTCATGGTCATCGAAAGCTGGCTCAACGAACAAACCGAAAACCACCAGCGCGGGCGGGTCTTTTCCGTCTACATGGTCGTGTCCGGCCTGGGCACCGTGCTGGGGCAACTGGCCCTGACCGCTTACGCCACGCTGGACCTGCGGCCCCTGACGCTGGTGGCCATGTGCCTGGTGCTGTGCCTGGTGCCGATCGCCGTCACGGCGCGTTCGCACCCGCCCACGCCCTTGCCGGCCGCGCTGGACATCCGCTTCTTCATGCGGCGCGTGCCGCTGTCCATGACCGTGCTGTTCGTGGCCGGCAACCTGTCGGGCGCCTTCTACGGCCTGGCCGCCGTCTATGGCGCCAAGCACGGCCTGAGCACCTCGCAGGCCGCCATCTTCGTCGCGGCCGCCGTCACCGCCGGGCTGCTGTCGCAGTGGCCCATGGGCTGGCTGTCCGACCGCATCAACCGCGCAGGTCTGATCCGCTTCAACGCGCTGCTGCTGGTGGTGCTGCCCACGGTCATGTGGGGCTGGCTGACCTTGCCCTATTGGGCGCTGGTGGCCATGTCCTGCGTGTTTGGCGTGCTGCAGTTCACGCTGTACCCGCTGGGCGCCGCTTTTGCCAACGATCACGTCGAATCCGAGCGTCGCGTCAGCCTGTCGGCGGTGCTGCTCATGACCTACGGCGTGGGCGCCTGTGTCGGCCCCATGATCGCGGGCCTGCTGATGTCCCTGGCCGGGCCCAGCATGTACTACGTGTTCATTTCCGCCTGCGCGCTGATCCTGGTCTGGCAGGTGCGGCCGACCCGCGTCACCGGCGCGCACCAGGTCGACGAGGCCCCGGTGCATTTCGTGCCCATGCCGGACACGCTGCAAAGTTCGCCGGCCGCCGCCGTGCTGGATCCCCGGGTGGATGTGGAAAACGACATCAACATCGAAATGGTCCATCCCGATCCGGCCGCCGCGCCGGCCCCGCCGCCGGTCGAAGGCGCGGGGGCGGTGGATCCGCCGCTGGCCGACCCTGGCCATGATGCGGCGGTGCAAGCCGCGCGGGCGGATGCGGCCTCGTCTGTGCCAGACCCGGCGCAGGTCGCCGATGAAGGCGCGGAGCCATCCGAGCCGGATCCGGCCCAGGCGTTGCGCCGGCCTCGCACCGGGACCTGACGGCCGGCGTCTGTCACCACGGGGCCATCAGCACGATGGCCGCCAGCGCCAGGGCTAGCCCCAGGCCGTTCCACCGGGTCAGCGGCTCGCGGAACACCAGGGCTCCGACCAGTGTGCCCAGCGTGATCACCCCCATGTTCATGGACGCGAACACCAGCGCGGGATGCTCGGGCAGCGCCTGGTGCGCGCGGATATAGGTCAAGATATTGGCGAAGTTCAGCGCGCCCAGCGCCACGCCCGCCGCCAGGTGGCGCGGCGCCCAGCGCACGCGCCGCCACAGCAGGTAGGCCAGCGTCAGCACGCCGGCCAGCGCAAAGGCCAGCAGCAGTCCGCCCGCGAAGGCCGTGCCGGCGCGCGCCATCTGCTTGAACAGGATGTCCACCAGCCCGTAGGCCACCCATACCGCCAGCGGCCACAGCCACATGGCGCGGCGATCTGCTGCTGCTGCTGCTGCTGCTGCTGCTGCTGCTGCTGCTGCGTCCGGTGTGCTCGCGGGAGGCTGGGCATCGGCAAGCGTCCGGATCTGGCTGGCGCTCTCGGTCCGAACCGCCTCAGCTGGCGCGCCTGGTGCGCGCGGACGGCGCAGCAACAAGAATAAGGCGCCGAACGCCAAGGCGATGGCCGCGAGCTTGCGCGTGCTGGGCGGTTCGCCGAACAGCAGGAAGGCGGCCAGCAGCGGAATGAACAGCGACAGCCGCTGCGCCGCGTCGCTGCGCACCACGCCGGCATGGCGCACCGCTAGCGCCATGGCCATGAAGCCGCTGGGCAGCAGCACGCCCAGCGCGGCCAGCACCCGCCATGGCGTCTGCGGTGTGAGCAGCGCGGCCGGGTCGGGCCGCAATACCACCCAGCAGAGCAGGGCAGCCACGGCGTAGTTCGCCAGAATGGCCTGGCGCACGTCCACTTGCCAGCGCCGCGCCAGTTTCAGCATCGCCGCCACGGCGACGCTGCATACCACGCTGGCCAGCAGGTAGAGCAGGCCCGGGGTCAGCGGCATGCCGGCGCATCGTGGGACCCGGCCGGGTGCGCGCAGTCGTGCGCATTGGCCTGCGCGGGGGCCGGATGCAGGTCCTGGTGCGCGTGCTGATGCATCTGCTGGGTCGCGTCGATCCGCATGCCCAGGCGCTGTAGCAGGCGCTGGTCGGCCTCCATGCGCGGGTTGCCGGTGGTGAGCAGCACGTCGCCATAGAACATGGAATTGGCGCCTGCCAGGAAGCACAGCGCCTGCATGGCGTCGTCCATGGCTTCACGGCCGGCCGACAGGCGCACCATGGCGCGCGGCATGGTGATGCGGGCCACGGCGATGGTGCGCACGAACTCGAACGGGTCCAGCGCTTGCGCGTCGGCCATCGGCGTGCCTTCCACCCGCATCAGGTTGTTGATCGGCACCGATTCGGGATAGGGCTCCATGTTGGCCAGCTGCGCGATCAGGCCGGCGCGCTCGCGGCGCGATTCGCCCATGCCCACGATGCCGCCGCAGCAGACGTTGATGCCCGCGCCGCGCACGCGCTCCAGCGTGTCCAGGCGGTCCTGGTAGGTGCGGGTGGTGACGACCTTGCCGTAGTACTCGGGCGAGGTGTCCAGGTTGTGGTTGTAGTAGTCCAGCCCGGCGTCCTTGAGCTGCTCGGCCTGGCCTTCACGCAGCATGCCCAGGGTGACGCAGGTCTCCAGGCCCAGCGCCTTGACCGCGCTGACCATCTCGGCCACGGCTTCCAGGTGGTGCGGCTTGGGGCTGCGCCATGCCGCGCCCATGCAGAAGCGCTGCGCGCCGCTGGCCTGGGCGGCGCGCGCCGCGGCCAGCACTTCGTCCAGCGGCATCAGCTTTTCCGCTTCCAGGCCCGTGTCGTAGCGCGAGGACTGCGAGCAATAGCCGCAATCCTCGGGACAGCCGCCGGTCTTGATCGACAGCAGGCTGGACAGCTGGATGCCGTTCGGGTCGAAATGGGCGCGGTGTGTCTGCTGCGCGCGATGTACCAGGTCCATGAACGGCAGTTCGTAGAGCGCCATGACGGCATCGCTGCTCCAGGCGAGCGGGGGCTGCGTCTTGGACGGCTTGGGAACGGGGATGTAGGCGGTCTGCATGAACGGACTCTCCAGAGGGCTTGCGGGGGGCGCGCCGCACGCCGGGGCGACGGCTTGATCGGCGGATCGTAAGAACCTGCGCAGGGTTTGCGCAATCTGGTGTTGAGGCCGTTTTTTAGCGTCGAGTTGATCGCTTGATCGAGAAATTTGGCGAATTTTGGCCGTTCGCGTGCGTCAACGCGGCGGCATCTTCGCGCAGGCGGACCCCCTGAATATTTTGATTCAATTTGTAAATTCAGGGGGCGGGGGATCAGGTTTTTCCCGGTTTGCCCTTCGCGCGGGGTTTTTCATAGCCGGTAATGCCCCGGTCTCGCGCCCAGACAATGGCCGCACTGCGCCGGTGCACGCCGATCTTGCTGTAGATCGTGGCCACATGGTTGCGCACGGTGTTGCGCGACAGGCGCAGATGCTTGGCGATGCCGTCGTCGTCGTGGCCCTGGCACAGCAGGCTGAGCACCTCGCGTTCACGCGAGGTTAGCTGCGCCAGCTCGGCCACGTCGTGTGCGGCCGGGGCGGGCGCGCGCAACTGCGCCAGCTTCTCGATGATGCCGCGGCTGAACCACGAGGTGTCCTGCATCACCGCTTCGATCGCGGTCAGCAGTTCGGTCTCGTTGCGCTTGCGCTCGGTGATGTCCTGCATCACCAGCAGCACGCGGCGTTCGCCGCCGATCATCACCGGTTCGGCCGACGCCAGGCAATCCAGCTGGCTGCCGTCGGGGGCGACCAGCGCGGCTTCGCGGTTGCGCACGCTTTCGCCGCGCGCCAGGCTTTCGGCCATGCCCTCGAAAGGACGCACGCCCAGCGCCGTCAGCTCCTGGCCGGCGCAGTCCTCGGGCGAAGCGCCGGTAGCCTGGGCAAAGGCGTCGTTGATGTTCAGCGCGCGCAGCGACTCGCCTTCGCACAGCGCCATGGGCACGGGCGCCAGCTGGAAGGCCTTGGAAAAGCGCTCTTCGCTTTGCTGCAACGCCTCTTCGGCGCGCTTGCGCTTTTCCAGGTCGATGAAGGTGAACAGCATGCAGGGCTCATCCTGCATGTCGATCGGCTGGCCCGCGACGATGACGAACTTGGCGCCGCCATCGGCCAATCTCAGCACGCCTTCGCGTTGGGTGATGGTCAGCCCGGCGTTCAGCTTGGCCACCGCGTCTTCCTTGTTGTCGCCGCCGTCCAGCACGTCCAGTTCATAGGCGGAACGGCCCAGCACGCCATCGCGTGTCAGTCCGGTCATGTCCAGGAAGCCCTGGTTCACTTTCACGTAACGCAAGTCCGACAGGCGGCAGATGACGGCGGGCGCCGGATTGGCGTTGAACGTGCGCTCGAAGCGCTGTTCGGCGTTGAACTGGCTGGTCTGGTCGTCCAGGATCAGCACGCGGTAGTCGCCGCCTTCGCCTTCGAGCAGCAGTCCGCGGGCCCGCACATTGCGCAGGAAGTCCGCGTCGTCCTTGCGGGTCAGGTCCAGTTGCAGGTCGTCGAAGGTCTCGGCCGCGGCCAGGCGGTCCAGCGGATAGTGGCGGGCGGGAACGCGGTGATGGTTGCGGTAGGTCAGGGCGTAGCGCTTGCGGTAGCCGGCGGGCGTCTGGCCCAGGTCTTGCAGCGTCTGGGCCGCGTGCAGCGCCAGGGCGCTGTCGTTGGCCCAGGCGATGGCGCCATCGGGCTCGAGCAGGATGATGCCTTCGTTCAAGCCTGCGATGATGCGTTGCAGGTGTTGGCGTTGCGCGTGAGGAGCGGCGTTGCTTGCGGTCACGTAGGCCTCTTTGCTTGGCTGGCACAAGCGCACAGGATGCGTGGACGCGGGCAGCCTGTCCAGAGGATAAACGGACGAGACAGGCAATTGAAAGGGAGCAGGGCGGGTGGCGCGGCCAAACAAAAAAGCTCCGGAATCCGGAGCTTTTGGCGGGCGCCTTCTGGCGCATTGCAGGGGTACCCCTGCGGAACAACTGGATCTCGCTTGGGCGAGGGCAGCACAAAGTGCTTGGCGGAGCGGACGGGGCTCGAACCCGCGACCCCCGGCGTGACAGGCCGGTATTCTAACCAACTGAACTACCGCTCCGCAGCGGCATGACTGAACTTTGCAACACACTGCCTTGTCAGGACAGCTTGGTAAAACATGCCAGCGAACTGGCGTCCCCTAGGGGATTCGAACCCCTGTACTCACCGTGAAAGGGTGATGTCCTAGGCCTCTAGACGAAGGGGACCTGAACAGAACTACTTTACTGCGAACTGCTTTACTGGTGGAGGTAAGCGGGATCGAACCGCTGACCTCTTGCATGCCATGCAAGCGCTCTCCCAGCTGAGCTATACCCCCCAGGAATCCCTGTTGTTCCAACTTTCAAACAACAAGGCTTACACCCTATAAATGCAAAAAGCCCCGAGAACGGAGCTCTTGAACGGCACTGCGTAGAGCAAATTTGGCGGAGCGGACGGGACTCGAACCCGCGACCCCCGGCGTGACAGGCCGGTATTCTAACCAACTGAACTACCGCTCCGCAGCGGCTTGACTCAACTACTGTGACACTTCAACTGCATTCACATACTGCTGCCAGTAAGACTGGCGTCCCCTAGGGGATTCGAACCCCTGTACTCACCGTGAAAGGGTGATGTCCTAGGCCTCTAGACGAAGGGGACTTGGACTTGCTGTACTGCATCTTCGCTTTAGACTGGTGGAGGTAAGCGGGATCGAACCGCTGACCTCTTGCATGCCATGCAAGCGCTCTCCCAGCTGAGCTATACCCCCCGGGTCCAAACGTACCAACCAAATCCTTCAACGTTTCCACGATTTCTGGCGCCTTTCAGTGCCATTTTTCGGGTCTCGTTACCGGTTTTGTTTAGTGCCGTTCGCGAAGAAACGAGATTATGCACGAACTAAATTGGGTGTGCAAGTCAGATGGGTGCAAAAAATGAAAAAGTTGAGGGGAATTTTGATTCAAGGGGACATATGAGCGTTGCACGCGTACTGGACAAGGGGATATCCGCGCGCTTGGCGGCGCGGCCGGCGGGTCTTGCGAGACGCGCGGAACGCCTAAAAATCAAAGGCTTGGGCGAGTGCTATCGTGGAAGCTGCGGGGCCCGTGCACAGAGGGCCGCTGTGTTGTCTTGCCGGCAGGAGATTTTTTCGCATGAGCACCAAGCGCATGAACGCTAAGACTTCTTTTCCGACGCGTCCGTTGGGGCGCAGCGACATGTCGATCACGCGTATCGGCCTGGGCGCCTGGGCGATGGGCGGCAATGATTGGGCGATCGGCTGGGGGCCGCAGGACGATGCGGCGTCGGTCGCGGCCATCCGGCTGGCGGTCGACCGGGGCATCAACTGGATCGACACCGCTGCCGTCTACGGCCTGGGTCATTCCGAAGAGATCGTGGGCCGGGCGCTGGCGCAGATGAGTCCTGGCGAGCGGCCTTATGTGTTTACCAAGTGCGGCCTGACCTGGTCCGCCGGGCAGCCGCTGGCGACGCCGCGGCGCAACGGCGCGCCGGCCAGCATCCGCCGGGAAATCGACGCCTCGTTGCGCCGCCTGGGCGTGGAGCGCATCGATCTCTACCAGATGCACTGGCCCGCCGGCGACGGCACGCCGCTGGAGGCCTACTGGCAGGAACTGCTGGATCTCAAGCAAGCGGGCAAGGTGCGCGCCGTGGGCCTGTCCAACCACAATCTGGCGCAGTTGCAGGATGCCGAAGCGCTGGGGCATGTGGAATCGCTGCAGCCGCCGTTTTCGGCGATCCAGCGCAGCGCCGCCGCGGACCTGATTCCGTGGTGCGCGCAGAATGGCACCGGCGTCATCGTCTACAGCCCGATGCAGTCGGGCCTGCTCAGTGGCGGCTTTTCAGTTGAACGCGCGCAGGCCCTGCCGCAGGACGATTGGCGCTCGCGCAATGCGGAATTCAAGCCGCCCAACCTGTCGCGCAACCTGGCCCTGGCCGACGCCCTGAAACCCATCGCCGAGCGCCACGGCGCCACGCAGGCGGCGGTGGCGATCGCCTGGACGCTGGCGTGGCCGGGCGTCACCGGCGCCATCGTCGGCGCGCGCAGCGCGGCGCAGGTCGACGGGGTGGTGGGGGCGGCGGAACTGGAACTGGACAGCGACGACCTGGCGCGCATCGCCGATGCCATCGAGCTGACCGGCGCGGGCTTCGGGCCGTTGCGCCCGGAAGACGACAGCGGCGCCTTGCCGGCCAACCTGTTTGCGTGACGGCGGGCGGTGGTTCACGGGGCGCCTGCCCGGTGAACCAACCACCCGGGTCGCCATGTGACCCCGTCAGGTTTAACCGCGCCGCGTCCTGCGGCTGCTGCCGAACGCGGCGATCAGCGCCAGGCCGATCAGTGCCAACGCCGACTTGTCGCCAAAGCGGGCATAGGGCGTCAGGCCCGACATGCCTTGCACCACGACGGGCAGCACGCCCGGCTGCAACGGCGCCAATTGCGCCGCGACATGGCCCTTGGCGTCGATGGCCGCGGTGATGCCGGTGTTGGTGGCCGTCAGCATGGGGCGGGCGGTTTCCAGGGTGCGCAGGCGGCCGATCTGCAGATGCTGGCGCAACGCCCACGAATCGCCAAACCAGCCCAGGTTGCTGACGTTGACGAGGATGGTCGCGCCCGGTTCGCCGTTGGCGCCGGGTTGCAGCGCGGGCAGCAGGTCGGGGCCGAACAGGTCTTCGTAGCAGATGTTGAAGGCGATGTGCTGGCCGCCCACCGCGAACGGCGTCTGGCGTTGCGGGCCGCGGTCGAAGTCGCCCAGCGGAATGTTCAGCATGTCGACGAACCAGTGGAATCCCGGCGGCACGTATTCGCCCCAGGGCACCAGGTGGCGCTTGTCGTAGCGCATGGCGGTGGCGCCGCTGCTCAGTTGCGACGCCGGCGTCTGGCCATCGAAGCCCAGCACGCTGTTGGTGTAGCGGTCGCGGCCGTTCACCGCGTCATGCACCGGCGCGCCCATGGCGATCACGGCGTTCTGCCGCGCGGCAACTTGACGCCAGACGTCCCAGACGCGGGGATCGAGCTGGTCCTGGAAGATCGGCAGCACCGTTTCCGGCAGGATGATCATCTGCGGCGGCGGCACCCCCGGGGCCGGCGGCATGGCCGCCAGTTCCAGGTGGCGGCGCAGGCTCTGGTCCAGCAGCGCCGGGTCGAATTTCTGCGATTGCTCGATATTGCCCTGGACCAGCCGCACATTCAGCGGGTCGCCGCTAGGCGCGGACCAGTCGATGCGCGACAGCGGCCAGCCGGCGGCAACCAGGGCCAGCGCCACGCCGGCAGACAGCGCGCGGCGGCCATCGCGGGCGTGCTTCTGATCGCCCGCCGGACGCCACAGGCTGGCGATCGCGGCGGCGGCAAAGGCCGACACGAACGCCATGCCGTGCACGCCCAGCAAGGGCGCCCAGCCGGCGATGGGGCTGTCGACCTGCGCATAGCCGATGTTGAGCCAAGGAAAGCCCGTGAACAGCACCGCGCGGACCCATTCGAAACCGGCCCACAGCGCGCCCCAGGTCAGCGTGGCGGATAGCACCCGACCGGGCGCCGAGTCGGGCGCCAGCGGCACGTAGCGCCGCGCCAGCGCGCCGGCGGTGGCCGGGAACAGCGCCAGGAAAGCCGACAGCAGCAGCACGGCCGCCACGGCCAGCGGCGCGGCCAGGTCGCCGTAGCGGTGCAGGCTGATGAAGATCCAGTACAGGCCCAGCGCGTAGGTGGCGAAGCTGAACAGCCAGCCGCGCGCCCAGGCCTGGCGGGCCGACGGGGCGTACAGGGTGACACGGGCGGCAACCGCCAGCGCCAGGACCTGGGTGATGGCCAGCGCCCAATCCGGCAGCGGGCCGGGGGCGAAGGTCAAGGCGTGGACCGCGCCCGCCAGCGTCAAGCCGGCGGCGCCACGCAGGAGCCGGCTGCGAGTCGTGAGGCTCATGCGTTGTCGGCGGGCGGGAGGCTGGACGAGGGCGCGTTGCGCTTGACGCGCAGCCAGATGGCGCGGCGCGCGTCGCCGCGGGCCACTTCCAGCTTCAGGCCGTCGAACTCGGCGGTGTCGCCGCGGCGCGGAATGCGGCCCAGCTGGCCGCCCATCCAGCCGCCGACGCTGTCGTATTCGTCGTCGGGCAGTTGGCAGCCGAACACGTCGTTGAAGTGCGAGATGTCGGTGGCCGCCAGCACGCGCCACTGGTTTTCGCCTTCGGGGAAGATCGAGTCTTCCTCGGTTTCGTCGAATTCGTCTTCGATGTCGCCGACGATCTGTTCCAGCACGTCTTCCATCGTGACCAGGCCGGAAATGCCGCCATGCTCGTCGATGACGATGGCCTGGTGGTTGCGGCTGGCACGGAATTCATGCAGCAGCACGTTCAGGCGCTTGGATTCGGGGATGAACACGGCCGGGCGCACCAGCGTGCGCACTTCGATGCCGGGTTCCAGCATGCAGCGCAGCAGGTCTTTGGCCAGCAGGATGCCGATGATGTTGTCGCGATCGCCTTCGTACACGGGGAACCGCGAGTGCGCGGTTTCGATCACCGTGGCGACCAGGTAGGGGATGGGCTGCGTGACATCGAGCAGGTCCATGCGCGAACGCGGAACCATGATGTCGCCGACGGTGCCCTCGGACACGGCCAGCGCGCCTTTGATCATCTTGTAGGACTCGGCGTCCAGCAGGTTGCGGTCGTGCGCGGCTTCCAGGATGGCCTTGATGCCTTCACGGTCCTCGGGCTCGCGGCGCACAAGGGAAAGCAGGCGGTCTAGAAGGGATTTGGTGGCGGGTTTGGTTGAGCGAGCAGACGTCGCTTCGGGAGCAGGGTAAGGGTCAGACATCGTCCGGGAGGACAAGTTATGGAGGGGCCAGCATAACCGAATCTGACGCTCGATTTGTAACGCGCGGCCTGAAAATGGGGGCAACCGACGCGATCTGCGCCGTGCAGGACGGCATTTTGCGTCGATTTCTCAGGGTTGACCCCAGGCCCGGCGATCTACCGTTCGGTATAGGGGTCGGCGATGCCCATGCGGGCCAGCGTGGCGGTTTCCAGGGCTTCCATGCGGCGGGCATCGCGCGCCTTGATGTGGTCGTAGCCCAGCGAATGCAGCACGCCGTGCAGGGTCAGGTGGGCGGCGTGGTCCAAGAGCGGCTTGCGCTGCTCGCGCGCCTCGCGCACCAGCACCGGCACGCACATCACGATATCGCCGCGCGCCACGCCCAGCGGGTCCACGCCGTACTCGAACGTCAGCACGTTGGTGGCGTAGTCGCGCGCGCGAAAGTCGCGGTTCAGGCGCCGGCCTTCGGCCGCGCCCACCAGCCGCAGGCTGAGTTCGGCGGCAGAGAAGTCGACCAGGCCATCTTCGGCGGCGGCGGCCAGCGCCCGTTCGGCCCAGCGGCGCAGGCGCCAGCGGGGCAGGCGGGGTTCTTCGACCCCGTACTGGACGGAAAGGGACAGATCAGGCGTCATTTTCGGAAGCGCGGTCGTAGGCGTCGACGATGCGGGCCACCAAGGGGTGGCGCACCACGTCGCGGCTGGTGAAACGGGTGGTGGCGATGCCCTGCACGTCATGCAGCACCTTGACCGCATGCGCCAGGCCGCTGTCCTGGCCGCGCGGCAGGTCCACCTGAGACGGATCGCCGGTGATGACGGCCTTGCTGCCGAAGCCGATGCGGGTCAGGAACATCTTCATCTGTTCCGGCGTGGTGTTCTGCGCCTCGTCCAGGATCACGAAGGCGTGATTCAGGGTGCGGCCGCGCATGTAGGCCAGCGGCGCGATCTCGATGGTCTGTTTTTCGAACAGGCGCTGCACCTTTTCAAAGCCCATCAGGTCGTAGAGCGCGTCGTACAGCGGGCGCAGATAGGGGTCGACCTTTTGCGCCAGGTCGCCGGGCAGAAAGCCCAGGCGCTCGCCGGCCTCGACCGCCGGGCGCGTCAGCACCAGGCGCTGCACCGTGTCGCGTTCCATCGCGTCGATGGCGCAGGCCACCGCCAGCCAGGTCTTGCCCGTGCCGGCCGGACCCACGCCGAAGGTGATGTCGTGCTTCAGGATGTTGTTCAGGTAGTCGCGCTGGCGCGGCGTGCGCGGACGCAGGTCGCTGCGCTTGGTACGCAGGGCGATGCCGTCGCTTTCGTCATCCAGCGCGGGCAGCGGGTCGGCCTCGTGGGCCGGCGCTTCCTGCAGCTTGTCTTCCTGGCGGCCCACGCCGATCTCGACCAGCCCCAGCTGGATGTCGTCGACCGACAGGGCGCGGTGCACGGCCTGCTCGTGGAAGCGCCGCAGGACGCGCCCGGCCAGTTCGGCGCGTTCGCCTTCGATGGTGACGCGGCTGCCGCGGCGCGAGAGCTTCACGCCCATGCCGTCGGCCAGCTGGCGCAGATTTTCGTCCAGCGGACCGCACAGATTGGCCAGGTGGGTGTTGTCGCCGTCCAGGGTGACGACGGCGGGCATGCCGCGGCGGGCGCGGGGGCGGGAAGTGGTCATTCGGCCTCTTGGGGAACGCGGTCCACATCGGCCACCCGGGCGCGCAGCGAATTGGTGTGCGCTTCGGTGATGATGACGTCGACCATTTGTCCGATGAGCCGCGCGGGCGCGGCGAAATTGACGATGCGGTTGTTCTCGGTGCGGCCCATCAGCTCGTTGGGGTCGCGGCGCGAGGGGCCTTCGACCAGCAGGCGCTGGCGCGTGCCGACCATGTTGCGGGCGATGGTGGCCGCCTGCTCGTTGATCAGCACCTGCAGGCGTTGCAGGCGGCGCAGCTTCACGTCTTGCGGCGTGTCGTCGTGCAAATCGGCCGCCGGCGTGCCGGGACGGCGCGAGTAGACGAACGAGAACGACGTGTCGAAGCCCACGTCCTCGATCAGCTTCATGGTCTTTTCGAAGTCTTCCTCGGTTTCACCGGGAAAGCCGACGATGAAGTCCGAGGACAGCGTCAGGTCGGGGCGCGCCGCGCGCAGGCGCCGCACCACGGATTTGAATTCCAGCGTGGTGTAGCCGCGCTTCATGGCCGCCAGCACGCGGTCGCTGCCGGCCTGCACCGGCAGGTGCAGGAACGACACCAGCTTGGGCAGGCGGGCATAGGCGTCCACCATGCGCTGGGTCATTTCCTTGGGGTGCGAGGTCGTGTAGCGGATGCGCTCGATGCCGGGGATCTCGTGCACGTATTCCAGCAACATGGCGAAATCGGCGATCTCGTCGCTGTCAGCCATGCGGCCGCGGTAGGCGTTCACGTTCTGGCCCAGCAACGTCACTTCCTTGACGCCCTGGTCGGCCAGGTCGGCCACTTCGATCAGCACGTCGTCGAAGGGGCGCGAGACTTCTTCTCCGCGCGTGTAGGGCACCACACAGAAGCTGCAGTACTTGCTACAGCCTTCCATGATGGAGACAAAGGCCGTGGCGCCGTCGACCCGCGGGGGCGGCATGTTGTCGAACTTTTCGATTTCCGGAAAGCTGATGTCCACCTGCGAACGGCCTTCCTCGCGACGCCGTTTGATCAGGTCGGGCAAGCGGTGCAGCGTTTGCGGGCCGAACACCACGTCGACATACGGCGCGCGCTTGACGATGGCCTCGCCTTCCTGGCTGGCGACACAGCCGCCCACGCCGATCACCAGGTTCGGATTGGTTTTCTTCAGGTGCTGCACGCGGCCCAGGTCGGAAAAGACTTTTTCCTGGGCCTTTTCGCGCACCGAACAGGTGTTGAACAGGATGACGTCGGCGTCTTCCGGGTTGTCGGTCAGTTCCAGCCCCTGGTCGCCGCGCAGCACGTCGGCCATCTTGTCCGAGTCGTACTCGTTCATCTGGCAGCCGAAGGTGCGGATATACAGCTTGCGGGGGGAGCCGGTCTCGGCGGGGGACAGGGCGGCGGCGAGGCCGTCGGGCGCCGAGGCGCGCTTGATGGAAGTTTCTTGCATGATGGTCGCCGTGACGGGTGTAGATCCCGGGGGCAGAAGAAGGGAAAGGCGGAATTTTACCCCTTGCTGCAAATTTCCTTCTTGGAATGGAAACCCCGGGCCGTTACGATAGCTGGCCTTCGCTGATTCCTTTTCCGATAATAATTATCTTTACGCTGCCGGTCCGATGACGCCGAACCCTCTCATGCCCCCCGTGGCCGCGCCCGTGGCCGACGCCGCGGCAACCGCGCCGGACGAATTCCGCAACCCGCTGTCCACGCGCGCATGGTTGCTGGCGGGCGTACTCTTGGCGGTGGCCGCCGGCGCCAGCGCCTTGTGGATCGATCTGCCGCTGGCCATCTGGATCCGCCAGTCGGTCAGCGATGGCGTCAACGAATCGTTCGAGTGGATCGGCGCAATGGGCGAAAGCGGCCGCTACATCGGCGTGGCGCTGGCGTTCTACATTGTCGGCCTGGTCGGCCTGGCGCGCGGCTGGCGCAACCCGGTACGCATGAGCTACGCCAGCATGGCGCGCGGCAGCCTGCTGATGCTGTCCACCATGGCGGTGGGCGGGCTGGTGGTGCTGGTGCTCAAGCGCTCGGTGGCGCGGGCCCGGCCCGAGCTGTTCTTCGACAAGGGCATCTACGGACTGGGCGAATCCTTCTCGCGCGCCCAGCAGTTCAATTCCTTTCCGTCCAGCCACACCTACGCGGCCTTCGCCGTGGCCGTGGTGCTGGGCATCCTGGCGCCGCGCTGGCGCTGGGCGTTCCTGTCGCTGGGGGCGCTGGTTGCCGTCAGCCGCCTGGTCAACCTGGACCATTACCTGTCCGACGTCATGACCGCCGCGGGCATCGCCATCGCGGTGGGGCACTTGCTGGCCCCGCGCATCTTGTGCAGCCGCTACCAGTGGCCGCTGCGCGCGCCCTGGCGGTGGTGGAAAAAGGGTTGAACCGGCAAGTAGGGGGGGCACCAGCCGGATACCGGTCCGACCCTCATCCGCAAAAAAGGCTGCCGTTCTGGCAGCCTTTTTCTTTGGGCGTGGCGGGATTACCCAGTCGCGCTTTTTAGGTGTCGGTCCCTAAGCCTAAGCAAACGCGACGACCACTCGCCGGTTGGTGCGGCTTTTCTTTTCGATCTTGGTCACCGTGATGGGGCCGATCTCACCGGTATTGGCCACGTGCGTGCCGCCGCAAGGCTGGCGGTCCACGCCCGGGATCTCGATGATGCGGATGCGTGCGGTGCCAGCCGGCGGCGCCGCGCCCACGGTGCGCACCAGGTCCGGCTGGGCGGCCAGTTCCTCGGGCATGATGGCGTTCACGGCCACGTCGGTGCGGGCGTTGATCAGCGCGTTCAGGCGCTCGGTCAGGTCGGCCTTGTCCAGCGTGGATTCGGGCAGATCGAAATCGATGCGCGCCGAATCGGGCGAGATGCTGCAGCCGGTGACGGGCGCGGGCACCAGCGACCCCAGCAAGTGCAGACAGGTGTGCAGGCGCATCAGCTTGTGGCGGCGCGCCCAGTCGATGGTGACGGTGACGCGATCGCCCACCTGGGGCACGGCGGCGCCTTCTGCCAGCACATGCAGGATACGGCTGCGGTCGTCGGCGTAGACCGTGTCGGCCAGCGTTACCCTCTGGCCGTCGGGCAGCGTCAGCGTGCCGCTGTCGCCCGCCTGTCCGCCGCTGCGGGCGTAGCAAACGGTCTGGTCCAGCTCGACGCCTTCGGCGTTGACGGCGGTGATCGTGGCCTCGCATTGCTGCAGGTAGGGCTCGTCGTCGAAGCGCTTGAGGGTGGGGGGGCATGGGGGGTCTCCGGTGTTGTGTGTCTTGTCGGGGCTGGCGGTCGGCTGCAAGCCCGCTTGATCGGGCCGTGGCGGCGTCAGGCCGTGGGTTCGGTCGTGTTCAGGTCAGGGTTCTCGTACCCTGGGCCGTGTCGATAGTGGCGGCAAGGCGCGGCGGACCGTCGGCCTGCTCGACCGTGATCAACTGATCCGCCCCCAGCCATGCCAGCCCTTGGTGCAGCAGCGCCGCGCGCGGATGGGTGCCGGTAAGCGAGAGCAGCGTGAGCGGCTGGCGCGGCAGGCTGACGCCGGGATAGGCCTCGACGTCCCATTGGATCAGGGTGGGCAGAAGACCGGCGCCGGCGGCTTGGCCGTCTTCGCGCCAGGCCGGCAGGCTGCCGTCGTCGGGTACCGTAAGCCGCCAGCGCAGGTCGCCGCGCGTCATGGGGATGGCGGGCGCGATGCGGTCGGGGTGCCGCGCCTGCCAGTCGGACAGGTCGTCAGGCGCTGCGACGCGCGCCGCCCAATGCGCCAGGAACGGGCCGTCGGCCAGGCGTGCGCGCAGGGCGGGCTGGTCCAGTCCGAACCAGCGCGGCCGTTGCGGCGCCGGCGCATCCGGGTCGATGGCGATGACTTCCAGGTACACGCCGCCCGCCATGCCCAGCACCCGATTGTGGGTGCCCATGCGCGGATGCGCGCCGCCGCCCGCGGGCGCAATGCCCAGCAGGTCGGCCACATGGCGGGTGCCGCTGTCCAGGTCGGCGGCGGCGACGACGAGATGATCAAGGACGAGTTTCATGGCGCCTATGGTATCGAATACAAGGGACACCGTACCCGTACACCTGGGCGGGGGCGGTCAGTACAGTGGCAGGGTCAGAGAGACGCTGGCGGCGTACTGCAGTTTTGTCCAGGTCTACTGTCTGGGTCTACCTTAAGCTGCCACGCTGATGCCGGTGGCGTCAGATTGACGTACTTTCCGGACACGAATTTCGACATGCTGGTCCAAGGAAACCAGTGCTCGCATGAGCCGCTCAAGCGAGATACTCCGCAGCTTGTAATGTCGAATCTGGGAGATCTTGGGTTGGGTCATGCCGGTCAGTGCTGCAACTTCGGCTTGTGTGAGGCCGCGCTTGTCGATCAGGTCGTTGAGTTTGATGGCCAGTTGCGCCCTGGCTGTCAGATCGGCGGCATCGTCCAGGCCGAGATCGTACAGAACGTTCAGCGTGCCAGTTTTGCCTGTCATGCTTGCCTCTTGTGCGGCCCATGGCGGGCCATTACCCGTTTCAACCGTTTCGGTGACGGATATATCCAAGGTATCGTCATCTAGGACTAGGCACTATTCGTGCTGACGGCGAACGCCTCCCTCATCGGCAGCGCCCATAAAAAAAACCCGCCGCAAAATGCGACGGGTTTTTTTATGGGCGGAAAGATCAGGCGGCTTCGCCTTCCTCGCCGTCTTTCTTGACCGGCTTGATCAGGTCTTCGCGCTTGACGCCCATCCACATGGCCAGCGCGGCGGCGACGAACACCGACGAGTAGATGCCGAACCAGATGCCGATGGTCAGGGCCATGGCGAAGTAGTGCAGGGTGGGGCCGCCGAAGAACAGCATGGCCAGCACCATCATCTGGGTCGAGCCGTGGGTGATGATGGTGCGCGAGATCGTCTGCGTGATGGCGCTGTTGATGACCTCGTGCACGTCCGCCTTGCGGTACTTGCGGAAGTTCTCGCGGATCCGGTCCATGATGACCACGGATTCGTTCACGGAGTAGCCCAGCACCGCCAGCACGCCCGCCAGCACCGACAGCGAGAATTCCCACTGGAAGAAGGCGAAGAAGCCCAGGATGATCACCACGTCGTGCAGGTTGGCGATCACGCCGGCCACGGCGAACTTCCATTCAAAGCGGAAGCCCAGGTAGACCATGATGCCGATGACCACGACCAGCAGCGCCATCAGGCCGTTGTGCAGCAGCTCCTGGCCCACCTGCGGGCCCACGAACTCGACGCGGCGCAATTCCACGCTCTGGTCCGCGGTCTTCAGAGCGGCCATGACGGTTTCGCTCTGGGTGGCGGACGTCTGGCCTTCCTGCAGGGGCAGGCGGATCATGACGTCGTGCGAGGTGCCGAAGTTCTGCACCTGGAAGTCGGTGTAGCCCAGCTTGGAGACCACGCCGCGCACGCTTTCCAGCTGCGCCGTCTGGGCGTAGTTGACTTCCATGACCGTGCCGCCGGTGAACTCGATCGACAGGTGGAAGCCGCGCGTGAGGATGAAAAAGACCGCCGCCACGAACGTGACGAGGCTGATGATGTTCAGCACCAGCGCGTGGCGCATGAACGGGATGGTGCGGTGGATCCGGAAAAATTCCATTTTTTGCCCTGGCTTGTCAGCGGCGGGCGGCCTGGCCGCCCGCACTCATGTTCAGTTGGTCTTCGGCTTCCAGACTTCGCCGATGGAAATCGACGTGAGCTTCTTCTTGCGGCCGTACCAGAGGTTGGCCAGCGCGCGCACGCCCACGACGGACGAGAACATCGAGGTCAGGATGCCCAGGCAATGCACCACCGCGAAGCCGCGGATGGGACCGGAACCGAATGCCAGCAGGGCCAGGCCGACAATCAGCGTGGTGAGGTTGGAGTCGAGAATGGTGCCCCACGCGCGTTCGAAACCGTGGTGGATCGCCTGCTGCGGCGACGCCCCGGCGCGCAGTTCTTCCCGTATCCGCTCGTTGATCAGCACGTTCGAGTCAATCGCCATCCCCAGTGTCAGCGCGATAGCCGCGATGCCCGGCAGCGTCAGCGTGGCCTGCAGCATCGACAGCAGCGCCAGCAGCAGCAGCACGTTCAGGGTCAGGCCGATGGTGGAGAACACGCCGAACAGGTGGTAGTAGAGGATGATGAAGACCGCGATGGCCAGGAAGCCGTACAGCGTCGAATGGAAGCCCTTCGAGATGTTGTCGGCGCCCAGGCTCGGGCCGATGGTGCGTTCTTCGATGATCGACATCGGCGCGGCCAGCGCGCCGGCGCGCAGCAGCAGGGCGGTATCGGCGGCTTCTTCGGAGCTCATGCTGCCCGAGATCTGCACCTGGCCGCCGGCGATTTCGCTGCGGATGACGGGGGCCGTCACGACCTCGCCCTTGCCGTTTTCGAACAGCAGGATGGCCATGCGCTTGCCGATGTTGTCGCGGGTGACGTCGCGGAAGATGCGGGCGCCCTTGGAGTCCAGCGTCAGGTGAACGGCGGCCTGCTGGGTCTGCGAATCGCGGCCGGGTTGGGCGTCCTGCAGGTTTTCACCGGTCAGGACCACCTGGCGGCGCACCAGGATCGGGCGGCCGTCGCGGTCGGAGTAGCGCTCCAGGCCGAACGGCACCGAGCCGCCCAGCAGCGCGGCTTGCGCCGCGGGGGAGTCGTCGACCATGCGGATTTCAAGCGTGGCGGTGCGGCCCAGCAGTTCCTTGGCCTTGGCCACGTCCTGCACGCCGGGCAGTTGCACCACGATGCGGTCCGAACCCTGTTGCTGGATGACCGGTTCGGCCACGCCCAGCTCGTTGATACGGTTGTGCAGCGTGTTGATGTTCTGCTTCAGGGCCGAGTCCTGCACGCGGGTGACCGCGGCTGGGTTCAGCGCGCCCATCAGCAGGAGCTTGCCGTTTTCTTCGCTTTCGGTGAATTCCAGGTCGGGCAGGCGCGTGCGCAGGGTCGAGATGGCGCGGTCGCGGTCTTGCGCGTTGGCGAAGGTGGCGGCTACGCCCATGCCCGAGCGTTCGACGCCGGCCACGTTGACCTTCTGGTCGCGCAGCACCGAGCGCACGTCGGCGGACAGGGAGTCGTAGCGGGCGGTCAGGGCGCCCTGCATGTCCACTTGCAGCAGGAAGTGCACGCCGCCGCGCAGGTCCAGGCCCAGGTACATGGGCTTGGGAGCGAACCAGCCCATGGCGCGCATCCAGGTGGGCGACGCGGGCAGCAGGTTCAGCGCCACGGTGTAGTGGGGATCGCCCTGGACGGTATTGAGGGATTTGTCGATCAGGTCGCGGGCCTGCAGTTGCAGGTCGGTCGACGTAAAGCGGGCGCGCACGGTGCCGAGCGTGCCGTTCTGTTCGTAGTAGACCCCTTCGTTGGGGATCTTGGCGTCGGCCAGCACCTGCTCGACCCGGTTCAGCATGGCCGTATCCACCTTGATGGTGGCCTTGGCGCTGGAAACCTGGACGGCGGGGGACTCGCCGTAGAAATTGGGAAGCGTATAGAGCAGGCCAATAAAGACCGCAATCAGGACCGTAATGTACTTCCAGAGGGGATAGCGGTTCATTGCCGGCTACTTCATGTAAGAGTGATGAAAGGACCGCCCGGGCGACGGGCGCGGCGGGCGGCGCAGCGGCGCCGCCCGTGCCCTGGGGCCCGGCGGCGCTCCTATGGGACGCTTACAGGGCCTTGATGGTTCCCTTGGGCAGAACGGTCGAGACCGACGACTTCTGCATGATGACTTCGACCGGCTTGTCGGCCAGTTCGGAGACTTCGACGGTGACGTAGCTGTCGTTCACCTTGGTGACCTTGCCGAGCATGCCGCCGGCGGTGACGACCTCGTCGCCCTTGGCCAGGGCGGCGATCAGATTGCGGTGTTCCTTCTGGCGCTTCATCTGGGGACGGATCATCAGGAAGTAGAGGATCACGAACATCAGGATGATGGGCAGCATGCCCATCAGCGCGTTGCCTTCGGGGGCAGCCTGGGCCACGACGAGGCTGGCGGTATCGATAGCGGACATGTAATTCTCCTGCGTATTAGTCTGTTTGGGTTTGTTTGTATCGAGCTGTCGTCGATCTTGTTCTGCGCCCATCCCCGCGCGAGCCATGGATAGGGCAAGCCGACTATTGTAGCGAGGTTTAAGGCCCCCACGCCGCGGGTACTTGGACCCCCACGCCGCGCGCACTTCGTGCGCTAGCTGCCCCCCGAGGGGGCTGCCCCGCCTTGGGGCGGCCCGGCGGCGGGGCGGCGATTCTAGCGCGGGTCCTGGCACTGCGCGCGCCCGCCTTTTACTCGGGCGTGGCGCCGTCTGGGATTCTATTCCACCCCGCGCGCCCGATCGGCGGCGAATTGGGCGCGCCAGGCGTCGAAGCGGCCTTCGGCGATGGCTTCCCGCATTTCCTGCATGATGGTCAGGTAGAAGTGCAGGTTGTGCAGGGTGTTCAGGCGCGCGCCGGTGATTTCGTTGGCGCGTTGCAGGTGGTGCAGGTAGGCGCGCGAGAAGTGCGCGCAGGTATGGCAGGCGCAGCTGGGATCCAGCGGGCGGGTGTCGTCGCGGTACTTGGCGTTGCGGATCTTGACGTCGCCAAAGCGGGTGAACAGCCAGCCGTTGCGCGCGTTGCGGGTCGGCATGACGCAGTCGAACATGTCGACGCCGCGGCTCACGCCCTCGACCAGGTCTTCCGGCGTGCCCACGCCCATCAGGTAGCGCGGCGCCTGCGTCGGCAGCTTGGGGGTGACGTGCGCCAGGATGCGCATCATGTCTTCCTTGGGCTCGCCCACCGACAGGCCGCCGATGGCGTAGCCATGAAAGCCGATGTCCTGCAGGCCGGCCAGGGACTCGTCGCGCAGGGCTTCGTACATGCCGCCCTGGACGATGCCGAACAGCGCGTTCGGGTTTTCCAGGCGGTCGAATTCCTCGCGCGAGCGGCGCGCCCAGCGCAACGACATGCGCATCGAGCGGGCGGCTTCCTCCGACGTGGCGGGCCGGCCGTCGATTTCATAGGGCGTGCACTCGTCGAACACCATGACGATGTCCGAATTCAGCGAACGCTGGATGCGCATGGATTCTTCGGGCGTCAGGAACAGGCGCGCGCCGTCGATGGGCGAGGCGAACTTGACGCCTTCCTCGGTGATCTTGCGCATGCCTTGCAGGCTGAACACCTGGAAGCCGCCCGAATCCGTCAGGATGGGCTTGTCCCACTGCATGAAGCCGTGCAGGCCGCCATGCTTTTCCATGATCTCGGTGCCGGGGCGCAGCCACAGGTGGAAGGTATTGCCCAGCACGATCTGCGAGCCGATTTCCTTGAGTTCGTGCGGCATCATGGCCTTGACGCTGCCATAGGTGCCCACGGGCATGAAGATGGGCGTTTCCACCACGCCGTGGTTCAGCGTGATGCGGCCGCGGCGGGCGCCGCCGTCGGTGGCGAGCAGTTCGAAATTCAGTCCGGTCATGGGGCGGGGGATTCGATGAACATGGCGTCGCCATAGCTGAAGAAGCGGTAGCGCTGGGCCACGGCGTGGGCGTAGGCGCGGCGGATTGGCTCGACGCCGGCCAGCGCCGACACCAGCATCAGCAAGGTCGACTGGGGAAGATGGAAGTTGGTGACCAGGGCGTCGATGACGCGGTATGGGTAGCCGGGCGTGATGAACAGGCGGGTATCGCCCTGGGCGGCGGCCAGCGGCAGGCCGGGGGCCGTGCGGCCTTCGGTTTGCGCGGCGGCCGATTCCAGGGCCCGCACGCTGGTCGTGCCCACCGCGATGACACGGCCGCCCTTGGCGCGGGCGGCGGCGATGGCGTCCACCGCCGCTTGCGGCACGGTGAACCATTCGGCGTGCATGATGTGGTCGGCCAGGTTGTCCACGCGCACGGGCTGGAAGGTGCCGGCGCCCACGTGCAGGGTGACGAAGGCGCGGTCCACGCCCAGGGCCGTCAGGCGGTCCAGGGTAGGCTGGTCGAAGTGCAGGCCGGCGGTGGGGGCGGCCACGGCGCCGGGCTCGCGGGCGTAGACGGTCTGGTAGCGGTCGTCGTCGCCCGCGTCGGCTTCGTGCGTGATATAGGGCGGCAGGGGCGTGGCGCCGTGCGCGTCCAGCAGGTCCAGCACCGGGCCGGGGAAGCGGATGTCGAACAGCTCGCCTTCGCGACCCAGCACGGTGGCGTCGAAGGCGTCGGCCAGCCGCAGCACCATGCCAGGGCCGGGCGATTTGCTGGCCCGCACGTGGGCCAGCGCGCGGTCGGTGTCGGTAATGCGTTCGACCAGCACTTCGATCTTGCCGCCGGTGGCCTTGTGGCCGGCCAGGCGCGCCTTGATCACGCGGGTGTCGTTGAAGACCAGCAGGTCGCCGGGGCGCAGCAGGCCTTCCAGGTCGGCAAAGCGCCGGTCATGCAGCTGGCTGGCGCCGTCCAGGTGCAGCAGGCGGCTGCCCGTGCGCTGGGCGGCAGGCGTCTGCGCAATGAGCTCGGCGGGCAGCTCGTAGTCGAAGTCGGAAACGGTAAGGGCTTGCACGGGATATCGGTATCAGGGGGCTGGCGTGGCGAGGGTCGCCGCGGGGCGCCGGGCCGCCGGCAATGGGGCGGCGAAAAAACGAGCCAGGCCCGGGGGCCGGCTCAGGGGCAACTCGGTATTGTAAAGGGGCCGGGAAAAAGGGCGGCTGGCCGGGCCGGGGCAAGGCCGATTCAGCGCCCGCCGCGCCAGCCCAGCCGGCGCGAGCAGTCGGCCGCCGCCGCGGCCAGCGCGCGCAGCGGCGCCCCGTCCGGCGACAGGTCAAAGCCGCCGTGCAGGCCCAGGCCGGTGATGGCCCCGGCCAGTTGGCCCTGGGCGTCCAGCACCGGTAGCGCCGCCGAGTCGATGCCGTGCAGCAGGTGGCCGCTGACGCTGGCATAGCCGCGTTCGCGGGTGGCGAGCCAGCGTCGCCGCAGGGCCCCGGCGGGGTCGACGGTGTCGGCGGCCGTCAGGGGCGGGCTGGCGGGATCGCCCAGCAGGCTCGCCGCGTCGGCGCCCTGGCGCTGCGCCGCATCCCATTCCGCCAGCGCGCGCGGCAGCACCGACGCCTCGGGCAGCCAGGCCGCGAAGACGCGGCCGGTGGCGCTGTTGAGCAGCGGCAGCACCGAGCCGACCCGCACGTTTACCGTGACGGGCAGCCGGGCGTCGCGCCATTGCACGATGGTGGGGCCATGCTGGCCCCAGACGGAAATGAAGACGGTCTGGCCGATGGCGGCGCTCAGGTCTTCCAGGCAGCCGGCCGCCAGTTTCACGAAATCCACCTCGGCCAGCGCTGCCAGCCCGGTGTGCAGGGCCTGGGGGCCGAGCCGGTAGCGGGCGCTGGCGGGATCCTGCTCGACATAGCCGCGCCGCTCCAGCGACACCAGGTAGCGGTGCGCCTTGGCCCGGGGCATGTCCAGGCTGCGGCCCAGTTCGGACACCGACACGGCGCCGCCCAGTTCGGCCAGCCGGGTCAGAACGTCCAGGGCGATTTCGGCCGACTGGATGCCGGTGCTGCTGTCTGTTGACATTGGTTCGTCTCTTATTAGAATACGTGTATCACTAAAAAATACATCAGCGCGCCGCCGCGGACAAATACGGAGACAAAACATGAAGCTGTCCATCTTCTCGGTGCAGGACCATTACCCCGACCAGCCCCGCAGCCTGGGCCAGCTTTACAGCCAGGTGCTGGAGCAGGCGCGCCAAGCCGAACGCCTGGGCTACGACACCTTCTGGGTGGCCGAACACCACTTTCATGAATACGGCGCGGTGCCCAATCCGGCGGTGTTCCTGGCAGCGCTGTCGCAGCAGACGACGCGGCTGCGGCTGGGCACCGCGATTTCGATCCTGACCTTCCACAACCCCCTGACGGTGGCGGAAAACTATGCCTTGGTGGACCAGCTTTCGCAAGGCAGGCTGTCGCTGGGCGTGGGGTCGGGCTACCTGAAGCACGAGTTCGAGGGCTACGGCGTCGATCCCGCGGTCAAGCGCGAGCGCTTTGACGAAAACCTGATGCTGGTCGAGCGCCTGCTGTCCGGCGAACGGGTCAGCCACGAAGGCAAGTTCAATATGATCCGCGAGGTCCGGATCAATGTGCAGCCGGTACAGCAGCCGGTGCCCGTATACGTGGCGATCCTGCGCCGCGAGGCGGCCTATCACGTGGGCCGGCAAGGGCGCCGCATGCTGTTCGTGCCCTACGCCGCGGTGGATAACTTCGAAGAGATCGGCCTGATGATGCAGGACTACCGCCGCGGCCTGGCCGAGGCGGGCATCGAGGACGCGACAGGCATGGCCGCGGTGGCGCTGCACACCCATGTGGCCGCCACCGACGAGCAGGCCCGCGAGCGCGCCGCCCGCGCCTTCGACCTGTACGTGGACACCCGGCTGTACGCGCGCAAGCAGGTCTACGACGACATCATCGCCAGCGGCCTGTCGCTGTTCGGTTCGCCCCGCACCGTGGCCGACAAGCTGGCGCGGCTGGCCGACATGGGCCTGGACCACGTGATGAGCCTGCACAATTTCGGCCTGATGCCGCAGGACCAGGTGCTCGATTCGATGCAGCGCCTGATGACCGAGGCCCTGCCGCTGTCGGGCGTACGGGCGCAGGACCGCCTGCCAGCCTGAGCGCGGGGCGCCCGCCCGCCAGATGTCCACCGCCGGAGCCGCCATGAGCGCCACTCTTGATCTCAGCCCCGCCCGTCTGCGGCGGGCCCTGGGGCGTTACGCCACCGGCGTCACCGTGGTGACCGCCGCGGGCGCCCATGGTCCGATCGGCCTGACCGTGAATTCCTTCGCCTCGGTCTCGCTGGAGCCGCCGCTGGTGCTTTGGAGCCTGCGCCGCGCCAGCATGCACTACGCCGATTTCACCTCGCGAGGCGGCTTCGCCGTCCATGTGCTGGGGGCGCCGCAGCGCGAGTTGGCCCGGGTGTTCTCGCAGCCGGTGGCCGATCGCTACGCCGGGCTGGCCTGGTATGCCGGGCAGGACGGCATTCCCGTGTTCGACGATTGCGCGGCCCGGTTCGAGTGCGCGACCCGCCAGGTGCTGGAAGTGGGCGACCACGCCGTGCTGATCGGCGAGGTGCTGCGCCTGCACTCGCCTGATGATGACGGCGGCGCCCTGGTTTTCCACAACGGGGCTTTTCTGCCGCACGGAGGCGTTCCCGTCGTATAACCCTTACACGCCGTAGCGGATCGGCATGACGCATAACGATATCCGCGCCCCAAAGGAGACTGCCCATGACCCCCCGTTGCACCTTGAAGGCCGCGTTGGCGGCTCTGCTGGTCGCGGCCGCCGCGCCCGCGCTGGCCCAAGTGAAGATCGGCGCCACCCTGTCCACTACCGGCCCCCAGGCCTCGCTGGGCATGCCCGAGCGCAACACCATCAGCCTGCTGCCCACGGAGATCGGCGGCGTGAAAGTGGAATACGTGGTGCTGGACGACGCGTCCGACACCACCCGGGCGGTCAGCAATTCCCACAAGCTGATTTCCGAGAACAAGGTCGATCTGATCGTCGGGTCGTCCACCACGCCCAACACCATGGCCATGCTGGACACCGTGGCCACCGGCGCCACGCCGGTCATCACGCTGGCCTCGTCGGCGCGCCTGATCGACCCGGTGGACGACAAGCGCCGCTGGGTGTTCAAGACGCCGCATTCCGATTCCCTGATGGCCGAGGGCATCGCCCGCCATGCGGCGGCCAACGGCGTCAAGAAGCTGGCCTTCATCGGCTTTAACAACGCTCTGGGCGAAACCTTCTGGGTGGAAGTGGAAAAGGCGGCCAAGCAGCACGGCATCGAGGTCGTGGGCAAGGAAAGCTTCGCGCCGACCGATACCTCGGCCGTGGCGCAGACGCTCAAGTTGGTGGGCGCCGCGCCGGACGCGGTGGTGGTAGGCGCGTCGGGCACGCCGGCGGCGATGCCGGCCCGGGCGCTGCGCGAGCGCGGCTACCAGGGCAAGATCTATTTCAACCACGGCGTGGCCAACAATGATTTCCTGCGGGTATGCGGCCCGGCCTGCGACGGCGCCTGGGTGCCGGTCGGGCCGGTGATGGTGGCGGACCTGTTGCCCGACACCAACCCGGTCAAGGCCACGGCGCAGGCCTTTGCCAAGAAGTACGAGGCCGCCAATGGCCCGGGCAGCGTGTCCCTATTCGCCGCCTACACCTGGGATGTAGGCCTGCTGCTGCAACAGGCCGTGCCCGTGGCGCTGAAGGCGGCCAAGCCCGGTACGCCCGAGTTCCGGGCGGCGCTGCGCGACGCGTTGGAAAACGTGAAAAACCTGCCCACCGCCACGGGCGTGGTCAACATGAGCGCCACCGACCACAACGGCCTGGACGAGCGCGCGCTGGTCATGGCGACCGTGGCCGGCGGCAAGTGGAAATTGCAGCAGTAGCCGCCTGCGATAGCAGACGCCCGGGGCCCCACGCAGATGCGCGCGTGGGGCTTGGGCACGCCCTTTCGAGGGCGACGGCGCCGGGCCGCCGCCCGTAACCGCCCCAGGTTTTGTATGCTCTCGGTTTTGCAGGACAGGCAACCAGGTGGACAGGGCATGACAGGATCAGGGAAAAAGCGGTGGAGCGGGCCGGCGCGTTGGCTGGCCGGCGGGTTGCTGGCCCTGGCTGCCGGCGCCGCCTGCGCGCAGGTTCCGGGCCTGCCGCCCAGCGTGGTGAACGCCTGGAAGGCAACCAAACTGCCTGACAGCGCCCTGTCTCTGGTGGTGCAGGAGGTCGGCGGGCCGCGCCTGGCGACGCTGAACGCCAAGCAAGCCCGCAACCCGGCATCGGTGATGAAACTGGTCACCACCTGGGCGGCGCTGTCCGAGCTGGGGCCCAACTACGTCTGGCGCACCGATTTCATGACCGAACCGGGCGCCCGCCCGGATGCCCGCGGCGTGCTGCCCGGCCCGCTCTACCTGCGGGCAGGGGGCGACCCGCAGTTCCTGCTGCAGGACTTGTGGGCGCTGCTGCGCGAATTGCGCCTGCGCGGGGTCAAGCAGATCAATGACCTGGTGATCGACCGCAGCATCTTCGGCCAGGTCGCGACCGACCCCGGCGCCTTCGACGGCGCGCCCGACCGCGCCTACAACGCCAGCCCCGATGCCCTGATGGTGGGCTTTGGCGCCGTGCGCATCCTGTTTTCCCCCGATCCGGCCGCCAACAAGTGGGTGCCGTTGATCGATCCGCCGCTGCCTGGCCTGAAGATCGAAGGCCGCGTGGACTGGAGCGACATCCGCTGCCCGGGCGCGCCGGTGGTCCAGACCGATCCCGTCATTACCCAGCAGGGCGTGACCTTGCGCGTCAGCGGCAAGGTGGCCGGGTCCTGCGGCGAGTTCAGCCTGTATCGTCTGGCGCTGTCGCAGAACGACTACGCCACCGAAGTCTTCCGCATGCTCTGGAAAGAGCTGGGCGGCACGTTCAAGGGCCAGGTCCGCACGGGCGTGGTGCCGGGCGACGCCGTGGTGCTGGCCTCGCACGATTCGCCGACGCTGGCCGAAGTGATCCGCCAGATCAACAAGCGCAGCAACAATGTCATGGCGCGCACGCTGCTGTTGACCCTGGGCGCCGAACGCGGGCGCCGGCCCGCCACCGTGGCCAGCAGCGAGACCGTGGCCAAGGGCCTCTTGGCCAAGCAGGGCCTGGACATGCCGGAATTGGTCATCGACAACGGCGCCGGCCTGTCGCGCGAGGCGCGGGTGTCGGCCGACAGCCTGGCCTCGATGCTGACCGTGGCGTGGAATTCACCGGTCATGCCGGAGTACATTTCATCCTTCGCGATCGCCGGCGTCGACGGCACGGTGCGCCGCCGTCTGAAGGGCGACGGCACCGCCGGCATGGCCCACCTGAAAACCGGGTCGCTGCGCGATGTGCGGTCGATCGCTGGCTATGTGCTGGGCGCCAGCGGCAAGCGCTATGTCGTGGTCAGCATCGTCAACCACGAGCAGGCAGGCGCGGTGCGGGCGTTCGACGACGCCCTGATCGCCTGGCTGGCCGAACAATAGAGCGGATGATGGGCGCGGCAGCGCGCCCATCATCCGCTTTTCCCCTAAACCGATTACGATTCTCAGGCGCGGGCCGCGTTGCGGCGGCGCCTGAGGCGAAACACCCTGTCTATCAATAATTCTGGAGATTTACGCACATGCCCGTGCACGAAATCCGCCATCCGCTGATCCGCCACAAGCTCGGGATCATGCGTCGCGCCGACCTCAGCACCAAGAGCTTCCGTGAACTGTCGCAGGAAGTGGGCGCGCTGCTCACTTACGAAGCGTCCAAGGACCTGCCGCTGGCCCCCGCTACCGTCGAAGGCTGGTGCGGGTCGGTTCAGGTCGAGAAGATCGCCGGCAAGAAAGTCACCGTGGTGCCGATCCTGCGCGCCGGCATCGGCATGCTGGACGGCGTACTCAGCCTGATCCCCGGCGCCAAGGTCAGCGTGGTGGGCGTGGCCCGCAACGAAGAAACCCTGGAAGCGCACACCTACCTGGAACGCCTGGTGGGCGAACTGGACCAGCGCCTGGCCCTGATCGTCGACCCGATGCTGGCCACCGGCGGCTCGATGGTCGCCGCGATCGACCTGCTCAAGCGCGCCGGCTGCAAGGAAATCCGCGCGCTGGTGCTGGTGGCCGCGCCGGTCGGCATCGACGCCGTATTGACCAAGCACCCGGACGTGCACATCTACACCGCGTCCATCGACGACGGCCTGAACGAGCATGGCTACATCATGCCGGGCCTGGGCGACGCGGGAGACCGCATCTTCGGGACGACCCAAAAGACGGAATAAGTCCCTTCCCGGCTGGCCGGCCGCGGGGCGGCAACAGGCCCTAGGGCCTGCGCGAGGCGCCTTCTGGTGTGAACCGGCCTAGGCTGCCAAGCGCTGCGGCGCACCTTCCAGATGTTCGCCGAACCAATGCAATTGCCGCGCCAGTCCGGCGACCTCGCCCACGATCAAGAGGGCGGGCGAGCGGATGGCGTGCGCCCGCGCCAATCGAGGCAGGTCCTGCAATGTGCCCGACAGCACCCGCTGCTCGGGCCGGCTGCCGTTTTCGATCAGCGCGAACGGCGTCGTCGGCGCGCGGCCGTGGCGGATCAGGCGCTGCGTCAATTGCTCCAGCTGCCCGACACCCATGTAGAACGCCAGCGTCTGGCGTTCGCGGGCCAGCGCAGGCCAGTCCAGGTTGTCTTCGTCTTCGCGGCAGTGCGCGGTCACCAGGCGCACCGATTGGGCATGCTCTCGGTGCGTCAGCGGGATGCCCGCGTAGGCGGCACACGCCAGCGCGGCGGTGATGCCGGGCACGACCTCATAGCGCACGCCGTGGGCGCGCAGATGTTCCAGTTCTTCGCCGCCGCGGCCGAAAATGAAGGCGTCCCCGCCTTTCAGGCGCACCACGCGGCGGCCGGCGCGGGCATGTTCGACCAGCAGCGCGTGGATGCGCGCCTGGGTGGCATGGTGGTCTTCGCCGGGCAGCTTGCCCACCGGCACGCGCTCGGCATCGCGGCGCGCCAGCGACATGATGCCGTCGCTGACCAGGCGGTCGTAGAGAATCACGTCGGCTTCGTTCAGCGCGCGCAGCGCCTTCAGCGTCAACAGGCCGGGGTCGCCGGGGCCGGCGCCCACCAGCACCACGCTGCCTTCGGCCGGCGCCAGCGGCTGGGCCAGGGCCGCGCTCAAGGCGGCCTCGGCCGCCTCGGGCTGTTGCTGACGCAGCAAGCCGGCCACGGGGCCATCCAGCAGCCAGTCGTAGAAGCGGCGGCGCGCGCCCAGGTCGGGGTGGCCGGCGCGGATGCGCTTGCGGTAGCGTTCGGCCAGCCCGGCCAGTTGGCCCAGGGTATGGTCGAACAGGGATTCGATGCGTTCGCGCAGGCGGCGCGCCAGCACCGGCGCCACGCCCGAGGAGGAGATGGCAACGATGACCGGCGAGCGGTCGACGATGGACGGCACCTGGAACGAGGACAGCTCGGGGTCGTCCACCACATTGCTGAAGATACGGCGGGCCTGCGCGGCATCCGATACGGCGGCGTTGACGCCGCGGTCGTCGGTGGCGGCCACTGCCAGCCAGACGCCGTCCAGCCAGGCGGCGTCGAAGGCGCCCGCCAGGTGGCGGATGCGGCCCTGGTCCCGCAGCGCGGCCAAGGCCGGCGTCAGGTCGGGCGCGCCCACCGCCACGTCGGCGTGGGCTTGCAGCAGGGCCAGCGTCTTGCGCTCGGCTACGGCGCCACCGCCCACGACCAGCACGGGCCGGTCTTTCAGATCGGCAAAAATCGGGAAAAGCTTCATCACGCAGCCTCGGGCGCACCCGGCAGAAGGTCAATCGATCATAGGGACGGGGTTTCATCCCCACAACTTCTGATTTCTTGAATCCATATAGCCATAACTTATTTGGCGGACGCGTCCAGCGCGTCTGCCTGGCAGGAGTCATGCAAATTCCATGCCCAGGGGCGCGGCCGTGAGGGGGAATGGGCGGCGTGGGGCCGCGGCGACAAAACCGCACATTGATGGTGCGCCGCCGCATGGATTCGCGCACCAACTTGGATCGTCCGCGCCGGCGCCGGGCATCGCCGCTTGCCTGCAGTTGATCCTTGCCATCGCCCGCAAAGCCAGCATTGGCGCGGGGCGGCAAGGGGCCGGCCAGCCTGGCGGCAGGCCTGGCACAGCGCTTGCTTAATGGGTAATGGGGCAGCCGCGAACGGCGCGCCCACGCCAAGCGCCGCGATTTGCGGCAGGGAACAACGACGTTCCGCAGCGCCGACGGGTTGTTCCCGCGAGGCGCGCGGGACGTTTTTTTTTGCCAGGAGCCCCGTATGAAGTCAGTGAAGACGCCTGTGAAACCCCGCCTGTCCGAGGCCGGCCCGGACTCCACCGCCGACGCCGGCCGCCGCAGATGGCTGGCGGGCACCGCGCGCGCGGTCGCCGGCGCCAGCCTCCTGTCGCTGGTCGATCCGCTGGTGCGCGCCGGGGCCTGGGCCGCGGGCAGCGATGCGCCCGAGAAGCCCGAGGTGAAGATCGGCTTCATTCCCCTGACCGACTGCGCCTCGGTCGTCATGGCCTCGGTGCTGGGCATCGACAAGAAGTATGGCGTGACCATCACGCCTTCCAAAGAGGCATCCTGGGCGGCGGTGCGCGACAAGCTGTTGAACGGCGAACTCGACATGGCCCATGTCCTGTACGGCCTGGTCTACGGCGTGCACATGGGCGTGGGCGGGGCCAAGAAGGACATGGCGGTGCTGATGAACCTGAACCAGAACGGCCAGGCCATCACGCTGTCGAACAAGCTGCTGCAGACCGGCGCCCGCGACGGCGAATCGCTGGCCAAGCTGATGGCGTCGGACAAGCGCGAATACACCTTCGCCCAGACCTTTCCCACCGGCACGCACGCCATGTGGCTGTATTACTGGCTGGCCGCGTATGGCATCGACCCGATGAAGGACGCCAAGGTCATCACTGTGCCGCCGCCTCAAATGGTGGCCAACATGCGCGTGGGCAATATGGACGGCTATTGCGTGGGCGAGCCTTGGGGGGCGCGCGCCATCCTGGACAAGATCGGCTTTACCGCCGTCACCACCCAGGCCATCTGGACCGACCACCCGGAAAAGGTGCTGGGCACCAGCGCCGATTTCGTGGCGCGCAACCCCAACACCGCGCGCGCCGTGACGGCCGCGATCCTGGAGGCGAGCAAGTGGATCGACGCCTCGCCCGCCAATCGCCAGAAGACCGCCGAGACCATCGCCGCCAAGTCCTACGTCAACACGGACGCCAGTGCCATCGTTGGCCGCATGCTGGGCCAATATGAAGATGGCCTGGGCAAGCAATGGAACGACGAACATGCGATGCGCTTCTCGGGCGACGGCGCCGCCAACTTTCCTTACCTGAGCGACGGCATGTGGTTCCTGACGCAGCACAAGCGCTGGGGCCTGCTCAAGGACCATCCCGACTATCTGGCCACGGCGCGCCAGGTCAATCGCATCGACATCTACAAGCAGGCCGCGCAGGCCGCCGGCATCGCGCTGCCCGCCAGCGAGATGCGCAGTGCCAAGCTGATCGACGGCGTGGTCTGGGACGGCAGCAACCCCTCGGCCTACGCCGATGGCTTCAAGGTCAAGGTCTGAGCGCGGGTTCGCGAGAAGGAGCAGGGACGATGTCTAGTGTGACGAGTGTGGAAAGAGGCGCCTTGGCCGAGGGCGTGTCAACCGAGGCCGCAGCGGGGCAGGCGGCGGTGGCGACCGGCGCCCCGAGCCGCGCCGCACAGTGGGCCGACGCCGGCCGCGAGCGCCTGGAAGCCGCGCTGCGCGCCGTGGTCGGCCCGGTGGCCGGCTTCGCGCTGTTCGTGCTGGTGTGGCAGGTGGTGGCCATGCGCATCCCCGAAATCCCCACGCCGGGCGTCACCTGGCAGGCGGCGGTCACGCTGTTCTCCGATCCGTTCTACGACAACGGCCCCAACGACAAGGGCATCGGCTGGAATCTGCTGGCCTCGCTGCAGCGGGTCGGCATCGGCTTCGGCCTGGCCGCGCTGGTGGGCATCCCCGTGGGTTTTGCCATCGGCCGCTACGCGCCGGTGCGCGCCATGTTCTCGCCCATCGTGAGCCTGCTGCGGCCGGTGTCGCCGCTGGCGTGGCTGCCCCTGGGCCTGCTGTTGTTCAAGGCCGCCAATCCCGCCGCCATCTGGGCCATCTTCATCTGTTCGATCTGGCCGATGATCATCAACACCGCCGTTGGCGTGTCGCGGGTGCCACAGGACTACCTGAACGTGGCGCGCGTCCTGAACCTGTCGGAATGGAAGGTCACCACCAAGGTGCTGCTGCCCGCCGTGCTGCCCTACATGCTGACCGGCGTGCGGTTATCGATCGGCACCGCGTGGCTGGTGATCGTCGCGGCCGAGATGCTGACAGGCGGCACCGGCATCGGCTTCTGGCTGTGGGACGAATGGAACAACCTGAAGGTCGAACACATTGTCATCGCCATTTTCGTGATCGGCATCGTCGGCCTGATCCTGGAAACGCTGCTGGTCGCGCTGGCCCGCCGCTTCACCTACACCGAGGAATAGCGCCATGAAGAAATTCGTACGCATCGAGCGCGTGGGCCAGACCTTCAGCACCCGCAAGGGCGCGTTCGTCGCCTTGCGCGATATCGACCTGACCGTGGATCAGGGTGAATTCATCACCCTGATCGGCCACTCGGGCTGCGGCAAATCCACTTTACTGAACCTGATCGCGGGCCTGACGCGGCCCACCAGCGGCGTGCTGCTGTGCGCCGAGCGCGAGATCACCGGGCCTGGTCCGGACCGCGCGGTGGTGTTCCAGAACCATTCGCTGCTGCCCTGGCTGACCTGCTTCCAGAACGTGCACCTGGCGGTGGAACGGGTCTTCGGCGCCACCGAGAAACGCGCCCAGCTGGCCGACCGCACCCGCGCGGCGCTGGACCTGGTGGGACTGCTGCCCGCGCAGAACAAGCTGCCGCGCGAAATTTCGGGGGGCATGAAGCAGCGCGTGGGCATTGCCCGCGCCCTGGCGATCGAGCCGGGCGTGCTGCTGATGGACGAGCCCTTCGGCGCGCTGGACGCGCTGACCCGCGCGCACCTGCAGGACGAGTTGCTCAAGATCGTGGCCAAGACGCGCACCACCACCATCATGGTCACGCACGACGTCGACGAAGCCGTGCTGCTGTCGGACCGCATCGTGATGCTGACCAACGGCCCGGCCGCGACCATCGGCGAGATCCTGCCCGTGCCGTTGCCGCGTCCGCGCGACCGGGTGCGGCTGGCCAACGATCCGGTGTACCTGTCGTGCCGCGCCGGCGTGGTCGACTTTCTGCACCGGCGCCATGGCAATCCGGAGCGCGCGCCGGCTCCCGTCCTGGCCAGCGTCCCGCTACCGGACGCGGAGCCTGGCGCGCAGGCCGAGGCCCGCGAGTCCCGCACCGTCGCCTGACCCGGACGCGGGCGCAGGGCCGGTCGGCGTCATGCCGCTGACACGTTCGGTCATGCGCCGGTTTTGGCAACCGGTGTAGTATCAAGCCAGCCGTGCGCGCAGCGCGCGCGGCGTTTTCTGGATTACTGGAGTGGCTTGTGGCGTTGCGAAAAATGGCATCCCTGGTTTTTGTGGCTGGCGCGCTGGGCGCGGCCGGCGCGGCGCAGGCGGGCGTGTGCGACGCGAAGTTCATGCATGACGGCGGCGCGGTGCAACTGACCGGCTCCGGCAACATCGCGCTGGGCGCCGACCTGGCCTTCACCGAGGTTACAAAAAGCAATGGCGACAACTGCCGCGCGCGCGTGCAAGGCGTGGCCCGCTTCAGCTACGCGGGCCTGCCGCCGGGCAAGTCCAACCTCGATTACCTGATGACCGTCAAGGGCGGCCAGGCCACCTTCCTGAAGTACGCCACGGCCGGCGAAGCGCCCAAGCCTTCCGAAGGCCAGTTCGATCTGCGCATGCTGGGCCTGTTTGCCTACGACGGCAAGCTGAACCCTGGCCAGAAGCTGCCGGGTTCGTCCTTCCGCCTGAAAATCGGCAAGGAAGCCCCGGTGGGCGGCCAGCCCAGCACCACGGTGCGCATCGGTGAAAAAACCGTCGGCCGCGCCACCGCCATCAACACGGCGCTGGGCCAGCAGACTTGCCACCCCGTCTCCTACACGCGCAATTCCGATCCCACCATGGCCACCTTCCAAGGCCTGACCATTCCTATCCCGGGCATGAACACCACGGTCACCGATTGGTATTGCCCGGCGGTGAATCTGGTCATGAAGCAGGACATCGACCAGGGCGGCGTGAAGTCCGCCGTTGAGATTACGCAAATCAAGTAGCACACGGTAGCAAGCCGGCCAGGCCCGTCGCGGGGTGGCTGGTATGATGGTTTCGTCATAGACACACAACAGGAGCTCAAAACATGGCCACGAGAAAATCCGAAGAAGTCGCAAAAGAAAAACTCATCGACAGTGTCAAGACCAGCCTGAACGACGCTGAAAGCCTGCTGCGCGAAGCCGCCGGCAGCACGGGCGAAAAAGCCACCGAACTGCGTGAACGCGCCATGACCTCGCTCAAGCGCACCCGCGAAGCCCTTTACGAAGCGCAGGATGCGGTGCTCGAACGCGGCCGCAAAGCCGCCCGCGCCACCGACGACTACGTGCACGACAATCCCTGGCAAGCCATCGGCATCGCAGGCGTGACCGGCCTGCTGCTCGGCTTGCTGATCAGCCGCCGCTGATAAGGCAGGGCGTCCGGGCGGGCGGCGCAGGCGTTTTGCCCGCGTTTCCCGCCCGGCGTCCTTTCTGCCATGGGTCTACGAAAATCTGTCTTTGGCGTGGCGTCCAGCCTGGTCGGGCTGATGCGCACGCGCCTGGAACTGCTGGCGCTTGAAGCGGCCGGCGAAAAAACGCGCCTGCTCAAACTGTTGGGCATGGCCTTTGCCGCCTTGCTGTTCCTGACGCTGGCGGTGCTGGTGTTCACGATCACCGTGGCGGTGGCATTCTGGCCCACCGAAGACCGCTATCTGGCGCTGGGCCTGCTGGCGGCGTTCTACCTGGTGGTCGGCGTCGTGCTGCTGCTGGTGGTGCGCCACGGGCTGCTCTATGGTCCGACGCCGTTCGCGGCCACGCTGGAAGAACTGGGCCGCGATGCGGAACTGCTCGAACGCGTGCGCGATGCGCAAGACGACGATGACCGGGCGCGACGACGCGAGGAGGGCTGAACCATGACGAAAAGATCTCCCGACGTCGACCGCGCCGTGCGCATCGAACTGCTGCGCGCACGCGCCGCGATCGAACGCGAATCCCTTGCCCAGGGCATCGTGTCGGCCGGGCGCAAGCTCGAGCCGGCGGCCCTGTTCAAGAGCATGCTGCCGGGCCTGTCTTCGGGCGGCGCATCGCGCTGGGCCATGCAGGCCATCGGCCTGGCGCGGCGGTATCCGCTGATCAGCTCGTCGGTGTCCGCCCTGTTCATGCGCGGCGGCAAGAAGTCCAAGCTGCTCAAGCTGGCCGGCGGCGCGCTGGTGGGCTGGCAATTGTTCAAGCTCTGGCAGGACTCACGCCAGGACGACGACAACCGCTGAACCCGTTGCGTCCGCACCCTCGAACCCCGCCCTGACCGGCGGGGTTTCTTTTTGGACGATGGGATCTTTCCGTCCCCGAATTTGAAATAAAATGCGTCCAATTCTCAAATAGGTCAGGACATGTCCCGCGCTCCTCGTATACAGCCCCCCGTTCGTCCCTGGCGCCGGCCGCCCCCGCCGGCCTGCGTCGCGGACGGCGGCGGCAGCGGGAGGACCCTGGCCAGCCGCCTGGGGCTGTGCCGTGAGGCGTTGGACGTGATGTGGAAACTGTTGCCGCTGTGGCTGGTGCTGCCGGCCGGTGGCGTCTGGCTGCATCTGTACGACGCCGGCTGGGAAAGCCTGTTCCTGGAGGCGGTGGTGTCCTGGAGCGGGTTGGGTGTGCTGCTGGCCGCCGGGCTGCTCGGCTGCCTGGTGACCACGTTGCTGATCGTCTCGCCGGCGCTGACGTTTTTCAGCGGCATGCGCGCGGATATGGTGGCTCGCGCGGCCCGCGGGGCGCGCTTCACTATCTCGACCCGGCTAGCGTGGTTGACCACGGGGTGCTGGCTGGCGGCATTGGCGGGGGTGCGCTACCTGGCCGATACCGCCGAGCGCTGGGTCCCCGGGGCTGGCGTGGCGGCCTGCATGGCGGCGGGCAGTGCACTTGCCCTGGCGGTGTTGGCGCTGGCCGCGGTGTGGACGCGCAAGCGCTTGACGCGGGAGTGGCGCGATGACGCCACGGGTTTCTGGCGGGTGCTTGGCGCGACGCTGGGTCTGGCGGGAGCGATGATGGTGATGAGCCTCGCGCCGTTCCTGATCCTGGTGGCGCTGCTGGAGCCGTTGGCGGGCGAGATGGGGTCAGGATTTGCCTTGTTGATCGTGCTGGGCCTGACGTTCGGGTTGAGTTTCCTGCCGGTGCTGGCGCTGTTGTCCGCGCCGGCCAATGCCGGCAAGAGCGGCAAGATGACGGCGTGGACCGTGGTGGTGTTCGTGGTGGTGGCGCTGCTGGCGGGCAACTATGGCAGCCTGGTGCAATGGGTCCTCAAGCCGATGGGCGTGTATCGCACGGCGCCGCAGCACTACCTGATGGTCAAGCCGGAAGCGGCCGCGGCGGTCAGCGCGGCAGGCCTGGCGCTGATGCCGGTGCGGGGCGGGCAGGCGGTGCGCGCCTATCAGCGTTTTGCGCTGGGCGGCGTGCTGCTGGTGTGTCAGCGCGCCAGCCCGTTGCCGGGGCAGGCGCGCGGCGCCGGCTGCGCCGCATTGCGGCGCGACGATGTGATTCCGTATCAGCCGGCGGCGCCGGCGGCCACGCCGGGCAGTGACCGGCCCAAGGCGAAACGGCCGCGCCGCATGGACACCTTGTTGCCGGGCTGAGGCCCGCCAGCTCGGCGCCTACAGGCCCAGTTGGCCCCAGATGTCGTCCACGCGCTTCTTGACGTCGGCATCCATGGCGATGGGGGTGCCCCATTCGCGCTGGGTTTCGCCGGGCCACTTGTTGGTGGCATCCAGGCCCATCTTGCCGCCCAGGCCGGACACGGGCGAAGCGAAATCCAGGTAGTCGATGGGCGTGTTCTCGACCAGCAGCGTGTCGCGCACCGGATCCATGCGGGTGGTCATGGCCCACACCACTTCTTTCCAGTCGCGCGGGTTGATGTCTTCGTCCACCACCACGATGAACTTGGTGTACATGAACTGGCGCAGGATGCTCCACAGGCCGAACATCACGCGCTTGGCGTGTCCGGCATACTGCTTGCGGATCGACACCACGGCCAGGCGGTAGCTGCAGCCTTCGGGCGGCAGGTAGAAGTCCACGATCTCGGGCAACTGGCGGCGCAGCAGCGGCACGAAGACTTCATTGAGCGCCACGCCCAGCACGGCAGGCTCGTCGGGCGGCTTGCCGGTGTAGGTCGAGTGGTAGATCGGGTTGCGGCGCATGGTGATGCGCTCGACCGTGAACACCGGGAACCAGTCTTGTTCGTTGTAGTAGCCGGTGTGGTCGCCGTAGGGGCCTTCCAGCGCCATTTCGTAGCCGGTGTCGGGCGGCGGGTTGACGCCGTCGGGCACGGTGGGGGCGATGGCCCTGGGGTCGGACGAGGGCAGCAGGTGGCCTTCCAGCACGATTTCGGCCCAGGCCGGCACCGACAGGTTGCTGCCCAGCGCCTGCGCGACTTCCGTGCGCGAGCCGCGCAGCAGCCCGGCGAACTGGTATTCGGACAGGCTGTCCGGTACCGGGGTGACCGCGCCCAGGGTGGTGGCCGGGTCGGCGCCCAGCGCCACGGCGATGGGGAAGGGCGTGCCCGGGTGTGCCAGCGCGTGGTCGCGGAAATCGAGCGCGCCGCCGCGGTGCGACAGCCAGCGCATGATCAGCTTGTTGGGCCCTAGCAATTGCTGGCGGTAGATGCCCAGGTTCTGGCGCTTGGCATTCGGGCCGCGCGTGATCACCAGGCCCCAGGTCAGCAGCGGCGCCACGTCGCCGGGCCAGCAGGTCTGGATGGGCAGGCGCGTCAGGTCCACGTCCTTGCCTTCCCAGACGATTTCCTGGCAGGCGGGGCTCTTGACGTTCTTGGGGCTCATGTCCCACAAAGCCGATTTCAGCATCGAGACCTTGGCCAGGGCGTCGCGCAAGCCCTTGGGGGCTTCGGGTTCGCGCAGGGACGCCAGCAGTTCGCCGATATCGCGCAAGGCGCTGACGTTGTCGGCGCCCATGCCGCGGGCCACGCGCGAGGGCGTGCCGAACAGGTTGGCCAGCACCGGCATCTCGGCCGGCTTGCCGTCGTGCATGGCGTTTTCGAACAGCAGGGCGGGGCCCTCGGCGCGCAGCACGCGGTCGGAAATTTCGGTCATTTCCAGGTGCGTGGAGACGGGCGCGGCGATGCGTTTGAGCTCGCCCATGCGTTCGAGTTGAGCGAGGAAGTCTCTAAGGTCGCGGTATTTCACTACAGATCCCGGCGATTTGGTTACATTTTGGGGAGAAAGAGAGGTTAACATTGACTCCCTCTTTTTAACGCAGGAGGTTTTATGCCCGATGCGTCAGTGGCCAGCCTGTTCAGGAACATGGCCCAAGGAGTGCACCAATATCTTGCCGAATCCCTGCGCATCTGCTCCGTCTATCTGGGCATCGCGGTGATTGTGACGGTAAGCATGGGATTCGCCCTGCCCGGTTTGCGCGACCAGGCATTGCAAGTGCACAAAGCCTTGTTGACCGCCCTAGCGCCTTCATCCATGCAGACCGATGTCGAATCCGACACCGGGTCCGAGTTTGGCGTCGACACCTCGTCGGCGATTGCCATGGCCGTACCTACCGCGCCTTCCAGCAATGCGACCGGCATGCTGGGGCCTGCCCGCGCCGCGCCCGCCGCGCCCCCCAAGCCCGCCATGGTGGCGACCGGCCCGCAGGCGGAAGCGCTGCGCAATTACATTTCGCGCAAATACAAGGTCGCGTATGACGCGACCGGTCCGTTGCTCAATACCGTCTACAAGGTCGGCCGCGAAAAGAAGCTGGATCCGCTGCTGCTGCTGGCGGTGATCGCGATCGAGTCCCGCTATAACCCGCTGGCTGAAAGCCACGTGGGGGCGCAAGGGCTGATGCAGGTAATGACCAGCGTGCATCAGGACAAGTTCGATGCCGTGGGCAAGAATCCGCTGGACCCGGGCGCCAATATCGCCGTCGGGGCGACGATCCTGCGCGATTGCATCAACCGGCGCGGATCGGTGGATGGCGGGTTGGCTTGTTATGTCGGGTCCACGGGGCCGGATGACAATGGATATGGGGCCAAGGTGCAGGCGGAGCGGCGGCGGTTGGCGTTGGCTTCCGGGATTGCTTTGGCTCGGGATTGATTTGACTTCGTAGGCCGCTCGGCGCGGGTTGCGCCCATGCGGGGCGCGCCAACGATTGCGGTCCGGAGCCTTCGCTCCGGACTTGCCCCTCGTCATCTTCGTCCAGGCCTACGGCCTTCCCTTCAGATTCCCTCGGGCGCATCGACGGCGCGCCCCGCATGGGCGCAACCCGCGCCGAGCTACCGAATTCGAGGCATGAGGCGCCGCTAGACCGAGGGGCGGGGTGAGAGGTTTGCGTCGCTCGCCCCAGGCCGGCCGCGCGGGCGGCCTTGTGGGGCTTTGGCGTTGTGCTGCGTCGTGATGGTGGGCGCTGCGCGATTGCCCGCGGGGTGTTTTTTTGGTGACTGTGTTGGCGCTCTGGGCGCTTCTCGCGTCGCGTAGTAGGGGGCCCCTGTTTCCCCTGCTTCTCCCGCTTCCTGGTTTCCTCGCTTCCCGCTTTCCCCGTTTTCCTGCTGTCCCGCTTGTTTGATTCTTTGGCTCGCGGGGGTCCGTTTGCGTACCTGTACCTATGCGCTGACGGGTGACGGCATCATCGCGGTGTCACTTGCTGCGCTTGACCATCGCCAGGATGGTTTCGCGTAGTTCTTCCTGTGCCTCGGATTCACTGATATCCCCCTTGATGGCGGCCTGGGATAGGGCGTCGGCTGCGCCCAGCATGGCCCACAGGCTGGCGGGCGACACCCCTTGCGAGCCGGCGTAGGGGGCCAGGATGCGTTGGCACTTTTCGATGAAGGCTTGCTGGTACTGGTGCTTGATGGCGGCCAGCTCGGGGGCGCCGTCCAGGGCGGCGAGGACGCCGGGGATTTCGCGGCCCTGGGTCAGGACGCAGTTGACGTAGCTGGACGCGATGACGCTGGCCTTGTCGGCCAGGGTGGGTTGGCTGGCGGCGATGGCGGCGTCGATGAGGGCGGTCTGGCGGACGTCGAAGTCCTGGTACAGGACGGCCAGCAGGCCGTTGCGGGTGCCGAAATGGTCGTAGACGACGGGTTTGGTGACGCCGGCTTCTTCGGCCAGGCGCCCCAGGGTCAGCGCGTCGGTGCCTTCGGCGCGGATCAGTTGCCATGACACGTCCAGCAATTGGCGCAGGCGCTCGTCGCGGGTCAGGCGGCGGCGCGGCGGGCCGGGTTGGGCGGCAGGGGATTTCGACGGGCTTGACATCGCTATATACCAAAGGTAAGTTACGGTTAGTATGTACCTTTAGTATATAAAGCCGCCGCCTGGCAGGCAACCGGGTGGCTGATAGCGAGCCTACGACCATGAATACCGATACGCTTTCTTCTTCGCACTCCACCGGCCGCAAGGCATGGCTGGGGCTATTGACCGTTCTCGCGCTGGTGCTGCTGGTGGCGATGGACGGATCCGTGCTGTACCTGGCCATGCCGCGGGTGACGGCGATGCTGTCACCAACGGCGGATCAGGCGCTCTGGATGCTCGACGTCTACGGCTATGTCGTCGGGTCGCTGCTGATCGCTTTCGGCAATATCGGCGACCGCTACGGCCGGCTGAGGCTGATGATGGGCGGGGCCCTGGTATTCGGCCTGGGGTCGCTGGGCGCGGCGTACGCGGCGACGCCCGCGCAGTTGATCGCGTGCCGGGGCCTGATGGGGGTGGGCGGGGCGACGTTGCTGCCGTCGGGGCTGGCCATCGTCAGCGCCCTGTACCCGGAGCCGCGCCAGCGGGCCCAGGCCATCGGTATTTTTGCGGCGACGTTCGCGGCGGGGTTCGCGATCGGGCCATTGATCGGCGGGCTGTTGCTGCAGCGCTTCGAGTGGGGCGCTGTGTTCCTGATCAACGTGCCTGTGGTGCTGGCGTTCCTGCTGGCCGCGCCGTTCCTGCTGCGTGAAGTGCGCGCCGCGCGTTACGGGCAGATCGACGTGCCGAGTCTGTTGCTGTCCTTTGCCGGCATCCTGCTGTTCACCTACTCGATCAAGCGCGCGGCAGCGGCGGGTTTCGCGGCGGGGCAGTTTGTGGCGGGCATCGCAGGCGTTCTGGCGCTGGCGCTGTTCCTGCGCAGGCAGACGCGGCTGCCGTACCCGTTGCTGGACCTGGCGTTGTTCAAGGACCGCGTCTTTTCGCTCGCCATCCTGACAGGGCTGCTGTCGCTGGTGGTCTGGTCTGCGGCGGGCTATCTGTCAGGCATTTACCTGCAATCGGTGCTGGGCTACGAGGTGTTCACGGCGGCCTTGCTGACCTTGCCCGGCGCGGCGGTACTGACGGCTACCTGCGTGGGCACGAGCCGCATCGTCGAGCGCCTCGGCCGCCGGGCCGCGTTGGTGGCGACCCATCTGCTGATCAGCGCCGGGGTATTCCTGCTGTTGTTCACGACGACCGAGGCGGGCGCCCTTGCCTTCGTGGCTTCCACCGTGCTGGCAGGGGTTGGTTACGGCCTGTCCTTCAGCCTGGTGGCCGAGATCGCGGTATCGGCGGTACCTGCCGCACGCGCGGGGGCCGCGGGATCGATCGCCGAAACCAGCAACGAACTGGGCAATGCGCTGGGCATCACTTTGCTGGGGGCGTTGGCGGCGCTGGTCTTCCGGCTATCCGGGCCGGGTGTGGCCGGCACATTGAATGAAACCCTGGAGTATCCAGGCATCAGCGCGCAGTCCGTGCTGCTGGCCAAGGCGGCGTTTCTGTCGGGGCTGCATTGGGCCGTGGGCGTGGGCGGGTTGCTGACGCTGCTGGTCGGGATCGCGGCGTGGCGGTGGCTGCCACGTCAGTTGCCAGGCTAGGGCCTTCTAGTGTTAACAGGCCCTAGGGAGCGGCCGGACCCGCGGACCGCCCCCTGGCCGGACCTGGCCAAACCGCGCGCGGTGCAACGGCGGCGGTCAGCCCCGCAGCAACTTGCCCATGCGGGCGATGGCCTCTTCCAGGCGGTCCAGGCCGGTCGCGTATGAAAAACGCATCGTGTGATGGCCGTGAGCGGGGCCGAAGTCCAGGCCGGGAACGGCGGCGACGCCGGCTTCCAGCAACAGACGCTGGGAAAAGCTGGCGCTGTCGGTGCCCAGGTCGCTGATGTCGGCATAGATGTAGAAGGCGCCGTCGGGTTTGACGGGCACCTTCAGGCCCAGGCGTTCAAATTCGGGCAGCAGGTAGTCGCGGCGTTGCTTGAAGGCTTCACGGCGGTGCTCGAAGGTGCGCAGCGCGTCCGCCGAAAAGCAGGCCAGCGCGGCATGCTGGGCCAGGGTGGGGGCGCAGATGGCCAGGCTGGCGGCGATCTTTTCCACCGGGGCGACCATGTCTTCCGGGACGATCATCCAGCCCAGGCGCCAGCCGGTCATGTGGAAATACTTCGAGAAGCTGTTGATGACGATGATGTCGTCGTCCAGCGTCAGGGCGGATCGCGGCTGGCCTTCGTATGACAGGCCCAGGTAGATTTCGTCGACGATGGCAAAGCCGTTACGGGCGCGGACCTGGGCCAGCAGCCGGGCCAGTTCGCCGTGGTCGATCGAGGTGCCGGTGGGGTTGCTGGGCGAGGCCACCAGTACGCCCTGGGTGGCGTCGGTCCAATGGTCGGCGACGTCCTGGGCGGACAACTGGAAGCGCTTGTCGGCGGAGCTGGGAATCAGGCGAGGGCGGCCGCCCGCGGCCAGCACGAAGTTGCTGTTGGCGGGGTAGGATGGGTCCGGCATCAGGACTTCGCCGCCCGTGTTGACCAGGGCGGCGCAGGCCAGGGTCAAGGCGCCGGACGCGCCGGCGGTGACGATGACGCGCTTGGGGTTGATCGTGGCGCCGAACTGGTCGTGGTAGAACTGGGCGATGGCTTCGCGCAGCGGCATCAGGCCGGCGGGCGCGCTGTAGCCGCTCTGGCCGGCCTGCGCGGCGCGCTGCAGCGCTTCCACGACCTGAGGCGGCGCGGTAAAGTCCGGTTCGCCGATGCCCAGGCTGATGATGTCCTTGCCCGCCGCCTGCAGCGCTTGCGCCTGCTTGAACAATTCGACGACCTGGAAGGTCAGGAAATCGTGAGTACGGGTGGCAAGGCGGGGCATCGGATTCTCGAAGGCTACTTGTAGCGGAAAAAAGGAATTGTAGTCATGCAGCCATCGCGGCGCGCTTTCCTCCTTGGCCGGCGACCCGTCCAGACACCCTGGGCCACCTTCTTGCAGCGCCTGGGGCTGTCGTGCCACGGCGCCGTGCGCGACCTGGGCGACGCCGGCGCCGAGGGACCGCGCGCGGTCCTGACGCCCGCGCGCGAATCGGATGTGACGCAGGCGCGCACGCTGTGCGCGGAATACGGGGTGGTGATGGCGCTGGATGATGCGCAAGGGCCGTTCGCGCCCGTCTACGGCCCCATGCTGCGGCTGGACCCCGGCGCCTTGTCGGGCCTGGCGCGGCTGAACGGGCCTACGCCGCGCTGGCGGGCCCAGCCTGGCGTGCCGCTGGCCGCCTTGGCGCAGGCAGGCTTGACGCAGTTCGACGGGCTGCCGGGCGCCATGACGCTGGCGCAATGGCTGGCGGCGCCGGCGCCTTGGCCGACGGGGCAATGCGCGGCCTCGGGGGTGGTGGCCGTGGACCTGATGCTGGCCGATGGGGTGGAGGAAACGCTGGGGCCGTTCGGCACCGCCGACGTGCAGCCGCTGAAGTCGGCCACGGTGCAGCGGCTGATCCCGTCCTTGTTCCAGCTGTCGGGCGGCGCCTTCGCCACCGGTTATGAACCGGGGCAGCCCTGGGATGGGCGCTATCGCCTGGATGCGCTGGCGCCACAGGCGCCGGACACCGTCAATCTGGCGCAGCTGCTGCTGGGGCACGGCGGCACGCTGGCCTGGGTACAGGGGGTGACGCTGGAGGCCAGGCCGGCCGCGGCGCCGCCTGAAACGGGTGTGTCGTCGCCATCCTCTACGCTGCAGGCGCGGATCAAGTCGCTATTCGATCCCTATGGGCGTTTTCCCGAATTCCAGGACGGCCCGAATAGCGACAATTTGTAAGCCGAGGGTAAGATGGACGGCGCTTGCGGCAAAGGGGCAGGCGCGGCCCGGAAGGCGCAGGGAACGTTTCGCGCCGTCCGCCATCGGAATAGAATTGCCCCCTTTCCGTGTTCCTCACTCTAGCCAGTAGCCGCCCCTATGGATGCCAACCTTCGCAAAGCCGCCCTTGAATATCACGAGCACGGCCGCCCCGGCAAAATCTCGGTCACCCCGACCAAGCAGCTCACCAACCAGCGCGACCTGGCCCTGGCGTATTCGCCCGGCGTCGCGGCGGCCTGTGAGGAAATCGTGGCGGATCCGGCCAACGTGTTCCGCTACACCGCGCGCGGCAACCTGGTGGGTGTGATCACCAACGGCACCGCGGTGCTGGGCCTGGGCAACATCGGCGCGCTGGCCTCCAAGCCGGTGATGGAAGGCAAGGCCGTCCTGTTCAAGAAATTCGCCGGCCTGGACGTGTTCGACATCGAGATCAACGAAACCGACCCGGACAAGCTGGTCGAGATCATCGCCGGCCTGGAAGCCACCTTCGGCGGCATCAACCTCGAAGACATCAAGGCGCCGGAATGCTTCACGGTCGAGCGCAAGCTGCGCGAGCGCATGAAGATTCCCGTTTTCCATGATGACCAGCACGGCACCGCGATCTGCGTGTCGGCCGCCTTCATCAACGGCCTGAAGGTCGTGGGCAAGGAAATCGACAAGGTCAAGGTCGTGACCTCCGGCGCCGGCGCGGCGGCGCTGGCCTGCCTGGACCTGATGGTGGACCTGGGCTTGCCGCTGGAAAACATCTGGGTGACCGACATCGAGGGCGTGGTCTTTGAGGGCCGCACCACGTTGATGGACCCGGACAAGGCGCGCTTCGTGCAAAAGACCGATGCCCGCAAGCTGGCCGAAGTAATCGAGGGTGCCGACGTGTTCCTGGGCCTGTCGGCCGGCGGCGTGCTCAAGCCGGAAATGGTCGCCACCATGGGCCCACGTCCGCTGATCCTGGCGCTGGCCAACCCCACCCCGGAAATCCTGCCCGAGCTGGCCCATTCGGTACGCGACGACGTGGTGATGGCCACCGGCCGTTCGGACTACCCGAACCAGGTCAACAACGTCCTGTGCTTCCCGTACATCTTCCGCGGCGCGCTGGATGTGGGCGCCACCACCATTACGCGCGAAATGGAGAAGGCGGCGGTCTACGCCATCGCCCAGCTGGCGCAGGAAGAACAGAACGAAGTCGTCGCCGCGGCCTATGGCACGTTCGATATTTCTTTCGGCCCTGAATACCTGATTCCCAAGCCGTTCGATCCGCGCCTGATCGTGCGCATCGCGCCGGCGGTGGCCAAGGCCGCCATGGACGGCGGCGTGGCCACGCGCCCCTTGGCCGACCTGGAAGCCTACGAAGAACAGCTGCAGCAGTTCGTGTATCACTCGGGCGCCTTCATGAAGCCGCTGTTTTCGGCGGCCAAGCGCATCGTGCGCGAAGGCGGCCCGGCCCGCATCGTGTACGCCGAAGGCGAAGACGAGCGCGTGCTGCGCGCCGTGCAGGTGGTGGTGGACGAAGGCCTGGCCCGTCCGATCCTGGTGGGCCGCCCGTCGGTGCTGCTGACCCGCATCGAAAAACTGGGCCTGCGCCTGCGCCTGGGCGAAGACGTCGAAGTCACCAACCCCGAATACGACGAACGCTTCCACCAGTACTGGACGACGTATTGGGAGCGCATGTGCCGCCGCGGCATCACCAAGGAAATGGCGCGCGTGGAAATGCGCCGCCGCATGACCTTGATCGGTGCGATGATGGTGCACCTGGGCGATGCCGACGGCATGATCTGCGGCTCGGTGGGCGCCTACCACGACCACCTGCGTTTCGTGGATGAAGTGATCGGCCGCCGGCCCGGCCGCAACGTCTACGCCGCCATGAACATCCTGCTGCTCAACGAGCGCACGGTGGTGCTGGTGGACACGCATGTGAATGATGAACCGACGGCCGAGCAGATCGCCGAGTTCACGATTGCCGCGGCCCGCGAAATGAGCCGCATGTTCCTGGCCCCCAAGGTGGCGCTGCTGTCGCGGTCGAACTTCGGTTCGGGCAGCTCGGCGTCGGGTGCCAAGATGCGCCGCGCGCTGGAGCTGGTGCGCGAAGCCGCGCCGGAACTGGAAATCGACGGCGAAATGCACGGCGACTGCGCGCTGGACGAAGCGCTGCGCCTGCGCATCCTGCCCTCGTCCACGCTCAAGGGCGAAGCCAATCTGCTGGTGTGCCCGAACGTGGACGCCGGCAACATCGCCTACAACCTGCTCAAGACGGCCGCCGGCGGCAATGTCGCGGTGGGCCCGTTCCTGCTGGGCGCCAACGCGCCGGTGCACATTTTGACCTCCAGCTCGACCGTGCGCCGCATCGTCAACATGACCGCGATGACTGTGGTCGATGCCAATACGCCACGTTGAAGTCGCTGCGGGCGGTCCGGCGTGCCCACGCACGCCGACCGGCCTGGTCCTGACCGGGGGCGGCGCGCGCGCCGCCTACCAGGTGGGCGTGCTCAGCGCCATCATGGAGCTGCTGGACCCCGACTGGCATTCGCGTTTCAAGAACCCCTTCGACATCATCTGCGGCACGTCCGCGGGCGCCATCAACGCCGCGGCGCTGGCCTGCCGGGCCGAACGTCCGCACCTGGGCGTGCGCCGCATCCGGCGCCTGTGGTCGTCGCTGAATACCGACATGATCTACCGGGCCGACGCGCCCGGGCTGATCCGCACGGGCGTGCGCTGGCTGGGCCTGTTGTCGCTGGGCTGGATGTATTCCGGCCTGACGCGCAAGCGGCCGCAGTCGCTGCTGGACAACAGCCCGATGCAGGCGCTGCTGGGCCGGGTGCTGAATTTCGATCATCTGCAATCCAACCTCGAAAGCGGCTCGCTGTCGGCGCTGGCCATCACCGCCTCGGGTTACACCAGCGGCGAGCACCTGACGTTCTATCAGGCCCACACGCCGATCGAGCCCTGGCACCGCTACCTGCGGCTGGCCATTCCCACGCCGATCACGGTGGACCACCTGATGGCCTCGTCGGCCATCCCCTTCGTGTTCCCTGCCCGGCAGATCCCGGTGCACGGCAAGGGCGAGTGGTGCGGCGACGGGTCCATGCGGCAGCTGGCGCCGATCAGCCCCGCCATCCACCTGGGGGCGCACCGGGTGCTGGTGATCGGCACGGGCTTTCGCGATGACACCCACCCCGAACACCGGGAAGCCGCGCCGCCGTACCCGTCGCTGGCCCAGGTGGGCGGCCACGCGCTATCCAGCATCTTCCTGGATGGCCTGTCGATGGACGTCGAGCGCCTGGAGCGCATGAACTACCTGGTGGACCACGCGGTGCCCCTGGAGGAAGGCGAGGTCAACGTGCGCCGCATCCAGGTGCTGGCGATCACTCCCAGCCGGTCTCTGGATTCGCTGGCGCTGGAACACCTGGACGACATGCCGGCCCAGGCCCGTGCCCTTTTTCGCGTACTCGGTGTATCGTCCGACCCAGGCCGCCCCGGCGGTGGCGCGCTGATGTCCTACCTGTTGTTCGAGTCCAGCTACACCAAGCGATTGATCGAACTGGGTTATGCCGATACGATGCAGCGTACCGAAGAAGTGATCGCCTTTTTCAAGGAGGCACAGGCATGACGCGCAATGCCCAATCTACCCTGCAGCGGCAGTTGAAGCGAGGTGGAGCGCTGGCTCATGACGGGCTGGACAAAAAAGCCGTGGTCGACGCCGCGCATGAACTCGGCCTATCCCTGTTCGTGGCCAATTGCGACCCGGCGCGCAGCCGTTCGGCGGTGCTGCGGGCTATTGCCAAGGCCGTGGATTTCCCCGAGTATTTCGGCGGCAACCTGGACGCGCTCTACGACTGCCTGTGCGATACCGTGCTGGATCACAAAATCGGCGTGGTGCTGTGGTTGTACAAATTGCATTCGGGCGACCCAGCCCTGGAAGACGACGCCGCCCGCATCGAGTCGGTGTGCGCCGACGCGGCCGAGTTCGCGCACGAAAATGGCCGTACCTTTGCGTATGTCGTGGAACACGCGGGCAAGCACCCGGATCCCGAACCCGGTGTCGCCGCCGCGCCCTACGGCGAAAACGACTGATTTCAGTCGTGGCAGCCCGATAGGCTTGCCGGATACTCCGCCGGCGTCAGCGACGCCGGTTGTGTTTTCTATCCCTTTTTATCCCGTTACCAGCCCAGCAGGGCGCCCGCCGCAGCGATCAAGGCGAGACCAGCCGTTTCGGTCCGTAGCACTCGCGGCCCGAACCTGACAGCTTGCACGCCGGCTTTGCGGGCCTCGGCCAATTCCTTGTCAGACCAACCCCCTTCCGGGCCCACCAGCAGGGTCAGCGATGCCAGGCTGGGCGTGGCATGCAACAGGCCGGCCAGGTCGGTGTCAGCATCGGGGTGGCACAACAGACGCAGGCCGTCTGCCGGCAGCGCCAGCCAGTCAGCCAGGGTAACGGGGGCATTGACGGTCATCAGGCGGTTGCGGCCGCACTGCTCGGCGGCCGATTGCGCGATGCGCTGCCAGTGGGCGACCCGCTTGTCCAGTCGTGGGCCGGACAGCTGCAGCACGCTGCGCTGAGCCGCGATGGGGCAGACCTGGGCCGCGCCCAGTTCCACGGCCTTTTCCACCACCCAGTCCATCTTGTCGCCGGAAGGCAGGCCCTGCACCAGGGTGATGCGACCGGCCAGCTCGGCCTCGCGAGCCTCGAAGGCGCCCAATTGAGCGAAGCCGGCCTTGCCCTCGACTTCCAGCACGGCGGGGTATTCACCCCCCTTGCCGTTGAACAGGATGACGGATTCCCCGGCGCGCAGGCGCAGCACTCTCAGGGCGTGGTGGGCCAGGGCGTCGGGCAGCGCGATGCGGGCACGGGCGGACAGAGGGGCATCGCAGAAGAAGCGGGGGGCGGACATGGGCGTTGCGGCAACGGATGGAAAATGGAGCGAAGGGCAGGGGGTGGGACCGGGCGTGTTGCAGGCGGCGGTATCCCCGGGCTACTTGAGCGCGTAGCCTACCACTTTGGTCCCCCACTCGATGAAGAGCGGGGTGTTGGAAGTGAGGTTGAGCGCGAGCAATACCAGGAAGCCCACGGTCATCTTTTTGTCCAGGCGCAGGAATTGGCTGCGCAGTTCTGCCAAGTCTTCGTGAGTGGCGAAGCGCTTGAGTTCTTCGCGGTTGGGAAGCTTGGCGATTTCGCGGCGCAGTTCCTGTATTTCCTCACGCCGGGCGAGTGGGGCGACGGCGGCAGCCAGTTCCTTTTGCCATTCTTGCCGTAACGTAACCGCTTCTTTTTGCCATTCTTGCCGCAACGTGGCCGCCAGTTCGGCCTCGCCCCGTATCTGGGCGAGTTCCAGGGAATGGGCAATGGCAATGGCCTGCTCTTCGCCCAGCGCATTGCGCAATGCCATGATGCCTTCGACGGGCAGGGTGACGTTCAGCATGCGGTTCATCTTAGCGGGCGTCCAGTGGCGGATACATGCAGCCATCATGAATCTCGGACCGCCTCGCCGCAATTGTGGCTTCCACCCCATCATTTTCCGGCTGGCCGCCCGCGATTTCCCCGGGAATGCGCCCATTTACCTCGCCCCGCCGCCCGATGGCGGGGGGGCAAGCCCCGGATGCTAAAATCTTTTGCTTCGCAACCTACTCAACTGGCCCCCATTTCCTGCTTGGGCGCGCCAGCTTCAAAGAGCCTTCCGAATGAGCAATCCGACCGCCCCTAAACTTGCCTTGGCGGATGCCATCCGCGCCCTCGCGATGGATGCCGTGCAACAAGCGAACTCCGGGCACCCGGGTGCTCCCATGGGCATGGCGGAAATCGCCCAGGCCCTCTGGATCGGCAACCTGCGCCACAATCCCAAGGATCCCGCCTGGGCCAACCGCGACCGCTTCGTGCTGTCCAACGGCCATGGCTCGATGTTGATCTACGCCCTGCTGCACCTGACGGGCTACGATCTGCCGATCGAAGAGCTCAAGAATTTCCGCCAGCTGCATTCCAAGACGCCGGGCCACCCCGAAGTGGGCATCACCCCGGGCGTGGAAACCACCACCGGCCCGCTGGGCCAGGGCCTGGGCAATGCCGTGGGCATGGCGCTGGCCGAAGCGCTGCTGGCCGCCGAATTCAACAAGCCCGGTCACACCATCGTCGACCATCACACCTACGCCTTCACGGGCGACGGCTGCCTGATGGAAGGCATCTCGCATGAAGTCTGCTCGCTGGCCGGCACGCTCAAGCTGTCCAAGCTGGTCGTCCTGTACGACGACAACGGCATTTCCATCGACGGCCACGTCGAGCACTGGTTCGCCGACGACACCGCCAAGCGCTTCGAGGGCTACGGCTGGAACGTCATCCGGGGCATCGATGGCCATGACGCCGCCGCCGTGGACGCCGCCATCAAGGCCGCCCGCGCGCAATCGGAAAAGCCCACGCTGATCATCTGCCGCACCGTCATCGGCAAGGGTTCGCCCAACATGGCCGGCACCCACAATGTGCACGGGGCCCCGCTGGGCAAGGACGAAATCGCCGCCACCCGCGCCGCGCTGGGCTGGTCGGCCGAGCCCTTCCAGATTCCGCAAGACGTGTACGACGGCTGGGACGGCCGCAAGACCGGCGCGGCTGCGCAAGCCGAATGGCAGTCGGCGTTCGACGCCTACGCCGCCGCGTTCCCCTCCGACGCCGCCGAGTTCACCCGCCGCATGAAGGGCGAAATGCCCGCCGGCTATGCCGAGCAATTCCAGGCGTTCCTGAACACCACGCTGGAAAAGGCTGAAACCGTGGCCACCCGCAAGGCCTCGCAGTTCGCGATCACGGCGCTGGCCGCCGCGCTGCCGGAAATGCTGGGCGGCTCGGCCGACCTGACCGGCTCCAACTTCACCGACTGGAAGGGCGTGGCCGCCGTGCGCGCCGGCGACAAGGGCATCCAGTTCGGTCGCCACATCAACTACGGCGTGCGCGAATTCGGCATGGCCGCCATCATGAACGGCGTGGCCCTGCACGGTGGTTACCTGCCGTTCGGCGGCACGTTCCTGACGTTCTCGGACTACTCGCGCAACGCCATCCGCATGGCCGCGCTGATGAAGCAACGCGTGGTGCACGTGTTCACGCACGATTCGATCGGCCTGGGCGAAGACGGCCCCACTCACCAATCGATCGAGCACGCCGCCAGCCTGCGCCTGATCCCCAACCTGTCGCTCTGGCGTCCTTGCGACACGGCCGAAACCGCCGTGGCCTGGAATGCCGCCGTGACGCGCCCGACCAGCATCGGCATGGACGTGCATGACGGCGGCCCGACGGCCCTGTTGCTGTCGCGCCAGAACCTGCCGTTCGTGCCGCGCGATGCCGCCACCGTGGACGCGATCGCCCGCGGCGGCTACGTGCTGCGCGATGCCGAAGGCGCCCGCGCCGTCATCATCGCCACCGGCTCCGAAGTGGCCATCGCGCTGGACGCGCAGGCCCAACTGGCCAAGGACGGCATCGCGGTGCGCGTGGTCTCCATGCCCAGCACCGACGTGTTCGACCGCCAGGATGCCGCCTGGAAGCAATCCGTGCTGCCCAAAGGCCTGCCGCGCGTGGCCGTCGAGGCCGGTGTGACCGCCTTCTGGCACAAATACGTGGGCCTGGAAGGCGCCGTGGTCGGCATCGACCGCTATGGCGAGTCCGCTCCGGCCGGCGCGCTGTTCAAGTTCTTCGGGCTGACCGCCGACAAGGTGGCCGAGACCGTCCGCCAAGTTTTGTAAAAAAGGAGCTTAGTCATGACTATTCGCGTCGCCATCAACGGTTACGGTCGCATCGGCCGCAACATCCTGCGTGCCCACTACGAAGGTGGCAAGAAGCACGATATCGAAATCGTCGCCATCAACGACCTGGGCGATCCCAAGACGAACGCCCACCTGACCCGCTACGACACCGCCCACGGCAAGTTCCCCGGCAAGGTCGAAGTCGACGGCGAATTCATGGTCGTCAATGGCGACAAGATCCGCGTGCTGGCCAACCGCAACCCGGCCGAGCTGCCCTGGGGCGAGCTGAAGGTCGACGTGGTGCTGGAGTGCACGGGCTTTTTCACGAGCAAGGAAAAGGCCGGCGCCCATATCAAGGGCGGCGCCAAGAAGGTCATCATTTCGGCTCCCGGCGGCAAGGATGTTGACGCCACCGTCGTGTTCGGCGTGAACCACGGCGTGCTCAAGGCCGAGCACACCGTCATCTCCAACGCCTCGTGCACCACCAATTGCCTGGCCCCGCTGGTCAAGCCGTTGCACGACAAGCTGGGCGTGGAAAACGGCCTGATGACGACCGTGCACGCCTACACCAACGACCAGGTCCTGACCGACGTCTACCACGAAGACCTGCGCCGCGCGCGTTCGGCCACGATGAGCATGATCCCCACCAAGACCGGCGCCGCCGCCGCAGTGGGCCTGGTGCTGCCGGAACTGAACGGCAAGCTGGACGGCTACTCGATCCGCGTCCCGACCATCAACGTGTCGCTGGTCGACCTGTCGTTCGTGGCCAGCCGCGATACGACCGTGGAAGAAGTGAACGGCATCCTGAAGGCCGCCTCCGAAGGCGAGCTCAAGGGCATCCTGGACTACAACACCGAACCCCTGGTCTCGGTGGACTACAACCACAACCCGGCCTCCAGCACCGTTGACGCGTCGCTGACCAAGGTCTCGGGCCGCCTGGTCAAGGTGTCGTCCTGGTACGACAACGAATGGGGCTTCTCGAACCGCATGCTCGACACCACCGTCGCGCTGATGTCGGCCAAGTAAGCATCGCTGTCAGGCCGAAGGGGACGAACGGGTTTTCCGCCCAAGCGGAAAGCGGGTTCGTCCCCTTTGTTCGCCAACTGTAGGAAGCAAAGCATATGTCCAAGGTCAATACCCTGTCCGCGCTGGCCAAGGCCGGCGCCCTGTCCGGCAAGCGCGTGTTCATCCGCGCCGATCTGAACGTGCCGTTCGATGACGCCGGCCGCATTTCCGAAGACACCCGCATCCGCGCCTCGGTGCCCGGCATCCGCCTGGCGTTGGACGCCGGCGCCGCGGTGATGGTCACTTCGCACCTGGGCCGCCCGAAAGAAGGCGTGCTGACCGAAGCCGATTCCCTGGCCAAGGTGGGCCAGCGCCTGTCCGAGCTGCTGGGCATGCCGGTGCCGCTGGTGCAGAACTGGGTCGACGGCGTGAAGGTCGAGCCGGGCCTGGTGGTGCTGCTGGAAAACTGCCGCGTGAATGTCGGCGAAAAGAAGGACGACGAGGCGCTGTCGCGCAAGATGGCGGCGTTGTGCGACGTGTACGTGAACGACGCATTCGGCACGGCGCACCGGGCCGAGGCCACGACGCATGGCATCGCCCGCTTTGCGCCGGTGGCTTGCGCGGGCCCGCTGCTCGAAGCCGAACTGGATGCGCTGGGCCGTGCGCTGCACGAACCCAAGCGTCCGCTGGTGGCGATCGTGGGCGGCTCGAAGGTGTCGACGAAGCTGTCGATCCTGCAGTCGCTGGCCGACAAGGTGGACCAGTTGGTGGTGGGCGGCGGCATTGCCAATACGTTCATGCTGGCCGCGGGGCTGTCGATCGGCAAGTCGCTGGCGGAACCCGACCAGGTGGACCAGGCGCGCGCGGTGATCGAGCTGATGCAGCAGCGCGGCGCGGATGTGCCGATTCCGGTGGATGTGGTGTGCGCGAAGTCCTTCGGGGCGGATGCCGAGGCGACGGTGAAGGCGGCCGACGCGGTGGCGGCGGACGACATGATCCTGGACATCGGCCCGCAAACGGCCGAGCAGCTGGCCGCGATCCTGAAGCAGGCCGGCACGATCGTCTGGAATGGGCCGGTTGGCGTGTTCGAGTTCGATCAATTCGCCAACGGCACGAAGGTGGTGGCGCAGGTGATTGCCGACTCGGACGGGTTTTCGATCGCCGGTGGCGGCGATACGTTGGCGGCGATCGCCAAGTACGGGATTTCCGAGCAGGTGGGCTATATCTCGACTGGGGGCGGCGCTTTCCTGGAGTTCCTGGAAGGCAAGACGTTGCCGGCGGTGGCTGTGCTGCAGGAGCGGGCCAAGTAAGCGTTTTGCTTGGTGTCTGCTTGATGAAAGCCGCTCCTTTTGGAGCGGTTTTTTTTGGTCGTTATGGTTGTTTTGTCTTGGCTTGTCGCCCTGGTGCTTCGTAGGTCGCCCGGGACGGCGGCTGGCAGGGCGTCGAGCGCCCACGATTGCGGTCCGGAGCCTTCGCTCCGGACTGCCCCGTCGTCATCTTCGTCCGAGCCTTCGGCTCCTCCTTCAGATTCCCTCGGGCGCATCGAGGTTGCTCGACGCCCTGCCAGCCGCCGCCCCGGGCTACGGGCGTCTTGGCTTGTGGCGTTGCTGGGTCAATGGCATGTGGGGAGGTTTGCGGGGCCCGCCAGGACCGGCCACGCGGGCGGCCGGTCCTGGCATACGTGCGGTGAGGCGTCGGGGCGATGCGCGCTGCGCGCTTGCGCAGGTGGGGGGCTGAACGATGTCGTGCGCTGCCTGGCGGCTCGCTACGCCGGGGTGGCGATGCCTTTGCTTGTGCCTTTACTCCATCTTTGCGCCCGACAGCTTCACGATCGCGCCGTAGCGGTCGATTTCCGTGCGCATGAATTCGCCGAAGGCCGCGGGCGTCTGCCCCGCGGGGACGAGGGCGCCCATGGCTTCCATGCGCTGGCGCATGTCGGGGGCGGCGGTGATGGCGTTGATGTCGCGGTTCAGGCGGTCGACGATGGCGGCAGGCGTGCCCGCGGGGGCGACGATGCCGTACCAGGCCGAGGCATGCATGTCGGGGACGCCGGCTTCCTCGAAGGTGGGAACGTCGGGCAGGGCAGGCAGGCGCTGGCGCGAGGCAACGGCCAGGGCGCGCAGCGCGCCAGCCTGGACCTGGGCGAGCGAGCCGGTGTCGATCATCATGTCGACCTGCCCGGCGAGCAGGTCGGAGACCGCGGGGCCGCTGCCTTTGTAAGGAATGTGCAGGATGTCGATGCCGGTGCGCGACTTGAACATGGCGCCGGCCAGGTGCTGGGACGAGCCGACGCCGCCGGAGCCGTAATTGAGCTTGCCGGGTGCGGCGCGGGCGGCCTCGACGAGGTCGCGCACGGACTGGTAAGGCGATTGCTTGGGGACTTCAAGGATGTTGGGGATTTCGGCGACGAAGGCGACCGGGGTGAAGTCCTTGATGGGGTCAAAGCCCAGGCGGGCGTACAGATGGGGGTTGGCGGCGTTGGTCGAGCTGGTCGCCACCAGCAGGGTGTAGCCGTCGGGCTTTTCGCGTACGAACGAGGCGGTGCCGATGTTGCCGCCGGCGCCGGCTTTGTTGTCGACGATGACGGTCTGGCCCAGGCGTTCAGTCAGGCGCTGGGCGAGCATGCGGCCCAGGGCGTCCGTGGCGCCGCCGGGAGGCCACGGAACGACGAGCTTGATGGGGCGGTCGGGGTAGGACTGGGCCTGCGACAGGGCGGGCGCGGAGGCCCCGAGAGCGAGCGTGGTCAGAGCGAGCGCGCGCGCGGCGCGACGCAGGAAGGCGTGGGGCATGGAGTCTCCTGGCGCGCGGGCCCCGGGGGGCACCGCGCTGTTGTTCCGGGGCCGCTAGGGCAGCCCCGGGAGCGGCAATGACGCCGCGTTTGTTGTGCCCACGACTCTACGCAATCGGGAAATTGATAAAAAGGGATAAATAGTTAAGGAAATCAATTCCTTTTTGGAATGAAGCGGCGCGGCCCGTTTGATCTGACGACAGGTATTGGGGACGTGGACTGGTGTAGCCTTGTCGCTCGCCCGCGCGCCGCGGATTTTCTGGTTTTTCAGCTGCCTTGCCGCTCCATGAATCTACGTTTTCTTCCTGGCCTGAATAATTTCCGCGGCATCACGCGGCAGTCCGCGGGCCGTGACGTGGCGGCCGGGCTGAGCGTGGCGGCGGTGGCGTTGCCGGTGGGGCTGGCCTACGCGGCGATGATGGGGGTGCCGCCGGTGGCGGGGTTGTGGGCGGCGATCGCGGGGATGCTGGGTTACGCGCTGTTCGGCTCGTCGCGCACGCTGATCGTGGGGCCGGATACGGCCACCTGCACGCTGATCGCGGCAACGCTGACGGGGATGGCGTTGACGACGCCCGAAGACCGGCTGGTGGCGGCGACGGGCATTGCGTTGACCGTGGGGGTGGGCTGCCTGGTCGCGCGGGTGTTGCGGCTAGGGGTGCTGGCCAATCTGCTGTCGCGGCCGGTGCTGATCGGCTATATGGCGGGGGTCGCGTTGACGCTGGCGCTGTCGCAGCTGAGCGGGCTGACCGGGGTGGGGCTGCGCAACAGCGGGCTGATCCATCCGTTTTTGGAGTTGTCGCGGCGCGTATCCGAGATCCGCGTTCCAACATTGTGCCTGGGCGTGGCGTCGTGCCTGTTGCTGGTGGCGGTCAAGCGCTGGCGGCCAACCTGGCCGGGACCGATCCTGCTGGTGGTGGGCGCGTGCTTGCTGTCGTGGCTGTTCGATTTTCCCAGCCTGGGCATCGCGGTAGTGGGCGAGGTGCCGGCCGGCCTGCCGGCGTTGAGCCTGCCGGTGCGGCTGGAAGGGGTGGACAACATTCTGCTGGGCGCGGCCGGGGTACTGGTGGTGAGCTTTTCCAGCGGCATCGTGACAGCGCGCAGTTTCGCGGCGCGCACCGGCGAGCACGTGGACCCGAACCGTGAACTCGTGGGCTTTGGCGCGGCCAATGTGATGGCGGGCCTGTTCCAGGGCTTCGTGGTGACGGGGGCCGATTCACGCACGGCGGTGGGCCTGGCGGCGGGCGGTTCGTCGCCGCTGGTGGGCGTGAGCGCGGCTGCGGCCCTGGCGGTGGTGGTGGGCCTGCTGAGCGCGCCGCTCTACTGGCTGCCGCAGGCGGTGTTGTCGGCGATTCTGCTGCTGGCGGCCACCAGCTTGTTCGATGGCCAGGCGTTCTTGCGGCTGGCGCGCATTTCCCGCATCGAGTTGGCCTTCGGCATTTTGGCGGCGGTGGGCGTGGTGGGCTTTGGCGTGCTGCAAGGCGTGGCGGTGTCGGTGGGCGCGACGCTGCTGTACGCCATGTATGTGTCGGGCAATCCGCGCGATGCGCTGCTGGGCCGGCTGCCGGGCGAGTCGGTGCTGGGCAAGATGCACTTGAATCCGCAGGCGCAGCCGGTGCCGGGCACGGTGATCTGGCTGTTCGAGTCGTCGGTCTGGTTCTTCAATGCCGATGCATTCCGCCGACGGGCGCGCGAGGTGATCGCGCAATCGGGCGACGCGACCTGGTTCGTGTTGGACGCCGAGGCGATGACGCAGGCGGACGCCGATGCGATCGAAGCGCTGTATGAACTGCGGCGCGCGCTGCGTGACCGGGGCATGGTGCTGCTGGTGGCGGGCGGCCACGGCCAGTTCCGCATGGCGCTGGACCGCAGCGGCCTGGCCGACCGGATCGGGCGCGACAAGATCTTCGCCAGCCCCGAGCAGGCGGTCGAGGCGATCGAGCGCTGGCGCCAGGGGCCGGCGCCCGACACGCTGGCGTGATGTCGGACCCGGCATCTGCCGGCCCGAGCGGGGCGGGCAGAGTCCCTTGTCAGCCCGGCGCCGCTAATCGATGATGTGATAGCCGCCGTCGATGTACAGGGTCTGCCCGGTCATGAGGCGGGCGGCATCGGTGGCGAGCCAGGCCGTGGCCTCGCCGACGTCGTCGATCGACACCAGGCTGCGCGCCGGCGCCTTGGCCTGGGCGCGGTCCAGCAGGGCGTCGAATTCGGCGATGCCCGAGGCGGCGCGGGTTTTCAGCGGACCCGGCGAAATGGCGTGCACACGGATGCCCTGCGGGCCGAGTTCGGCGGCCAGGTAGCGGGTGGCCGATTCCAGCGCGGCCTTCACCGGCCCCATCATGTTGTAGTGCTCGACCACCATCTGCGAGCCGTAGTAGCTCATGCAGAACAGCGCGCCGCCGCCCGGCATCAGGGGCTCGGCCAGCTTGGCCATGCGGATGAACGACCAGCACGAGACGTCCATGGCCTGCAGGAAGCCGGCGCGCGAGCAGTCGGTGACACGGCCATGCAGGTCTTCACGCGGGGCATAGGCGATGGAGTGCAGCACGAAGTCCAGGCCGCCCCATTGCTCGGTGATGCGGTCGAACACGGCCTCCAGTTGGCCGTCCTGCAGCAGGTCCAGCGGCATCAGGAGCGACGCGTCGACCTGGCGCGCCAGGGGTTCTACGTGCGGCCGCGCCTTGTCGTTCAGGTAGGTCACGGCCAGTTCCGCGCCCATGGCGCGAAAGGCCTTGGCGCAGCCCCAGGCGATGGAGTCGGCATTGGCGATGCCGGTGACCAGGCCGCGTTTGCCGGCAAGGGGAAGCGCGGCGCTCATCGTTGTTTCACCAGGTCCAGGGTGTGCTGCGCGATCACCAGTTCTTCGTTGGTGCGCACCACGTAGACGCCGATGCGGCTGTCGTCGCTGGAGATGCGCGGCCCATGGTGGGCGTTGCGCTGCGGATCCAGCTTGATGCCGAGCCAGCCCCAGTGTTCGCTGATGGCCTGGCGGATCTCGGCCGAGTTCTCGCCGACGCCGGCGGTGAAGACGATGCCGTCGATGCCGTTCATGGCGCAGCCCAGCCCGATCATGCCTTCGGCCACGCGCCAGGCGAAGTACGACAGCGCCAGCTTGGCCGACGGCGCGTCGCTGGCCAGCAGTTCGCGCATGTCGTTGCTGATGCCGGACAGGCCTTTCATGCCGCAGTCGTGATAGAGCAGGTGCTCGATCTCGTCGTGCGTCATGCCTTGTTCCATCATCCACAGCACCACGCCGGCATCCAGGCGGCCGGGCCGCGTGCCCATGGGCAGGCCTTCCAGCGCGGTAAAGCCCATGGTGCTATCCACGCTCTTGCCTTCATGCATGGCGCAGGCCGACACGCCCGAGCCCAGGTGGGCAGCGATGATCTTGCCCATCGCGATCTCGGGCAACGCCTGCCGCAGGCGCTGCGCGATGTACTCGTACGACAGGCCATGGAAGCCATAGCGGCGCACGCCTTGCTGGTACAGCGGGTCGGGCAGGGCGTAGCGGTCGGCGACGTCGGAATGGCTGCGGTGAAAGGCGGTGTCGAAGCACGCCACCTGAGGAATCCAAGGGCGCCGCTGGCGGATCACGCGGATGGGTGCCAGGTTGTTGGGCTGGTGCAGCGGCGCCAGCGGCGTGAAGGCGTCCAGCCGGGCCAGGATGTCGTCGTCGATCAGCACCGGCTCGGACAGGTCGGGTCCGCCATGCACCACGCGGTGTCCCACCGCCAGCGGCGCGCCGCCCAGGTGGCCGCTGAGCCAGGTGCCGACTACTTCCTGCCCATTGGGCACGTCGGGCGCATGGCTGGGCGCGATGTCGCGTTCCACCAGCGTCTGGCCGGCCGCGTCGCGCACGCGCAGCCGCGGATGGCTGGTGCCGATGCCTTCGAGCTGGCCGCCCAGCCGCGGCGCCAGGGCCTGCTTGGCGTCAATGTCGTACAGGTAGAACTTGATGCTGGAACTGCCGGCGTTGATGACCAGGATGGTGTCGGACATGGGTCGAGAGCCTCTTGATGCAACGGACGAGGCGGGGCCCTGCGGCCCCGCGGCTTCAGGCCAGCGGACGCGCCTGCTGCTGGGCCAGGTGGTGCGCGTAGATCGCGGCGACGGCGCAGGACGCCAGCCGCGAGCGCGGACTGTCCGCGCGGCTGGTCAGGATGATGGGCACGCGTGCGCCCAGCACGATGCCCGCGGCTTCGGCGTTGGCCAGGAAGGTCAGGTTCTTGGCCAGCATGTTGCCGGCCTCCAGGTCGGGCACCACCAGCACTTGCGCCACACCCGCCACCAGCGAGCGGATGCCCTTGATGCGGGCGGCGTCGGGGCTGATGGCGTTGTCCAGCGCCAATGGGCCGTCCAGCAGGCCGCCCGTGATCTGGCCGCGGTCGGCCATCTTGCACAGCGCGGCCGCTTCGATGGTGCTGGGGATGCTGGGGGTGACCTGTTCCACGGCCGACAGGATGGCCACGCGCGGTTCGCCCAGCCCCAGGCCATGGTGCAGGTCGATCACGTTGCGGATGATGTCGGCTTTGGTTTCCAGGTCGGGAAAGATATTGATGGCGGCATCGGTGATGAACAGCGGCTCGGCGTAGGTCGGCACTTCCATGATGAACACATGGCTGATGCGCCGGCCGCTGCGCAGGCCCGTGGCGCGCGCCACCACTTCATGCATCAGTTCGTCGGTGTGCAGGCTGCCTTTCATGAGCAGCGAGGCTTCGCCGCCGCGCACCAAGGCCACGGCGGCTTCGGCCGCGGCGTGGCTGTGCGGCGCGTCGACGATGCGGGCGTCGCCCAGGTTCAGCCGGAACTGTTCGGCCGTATCGCGGATCTTGCGCTCCGGACCCACCAGAATCGGCCGCAGCAGGCCCAGATCGCGCGCTTCCAGCGCGGCCGACAGCGACGGTTCGTCGCAAGGATGGGCAATGGCGCACCGCGCGGGTTCCAGCGTTTGCGCGCGCGCGATGAGCTTGTCGTAATGCGTGGAGGTGGGCAGACTCATGCGGATTTGTCTTTGGCGGGTTGGCGGACGCGCGCAGGCGCGGCTTTCTTGGCGGGCGCGGCGTTTTTCGGCGAGGCCTTGAGGGGGGCAGCCTTCCTGGCCGTCGCCCGCTCGGTCTTGCCGGGGACGGTAACGTCATGCGTTTCAAGCTTGGCGGCCGCGGCGCGAACCGCGCGGCGCGCCTTGGGCGCGGGCTGGTGTTGCTGCGCACGACGCGCAGCGGTCTCGAAGATGCGCTCCATCTCGGCCAGATTCTGCTGCGCAGCCGGGTTCAGCGACTCGGTGGCTTCCAGCACGTGCGTCATCGCGGCCAGCGCGTCGCGGATGGCGGCGGGCGGCGAACCTTCCAGCAACGTTGGCATGGTCTGCAACACGGCCGCCGAATCCAGCCGCATCATCATGGCCTGGTCGCGGACCATGTCCTTGAATTCCTGCAAAGTCATGGCGTTGCCGGCTTCGGCGCGCATCTTGCGGATCAGCGCGAAGCTGCGCTCGTCCAGTCCGCCTTCGGCGCCGGCCACGTACAGCAGCATGCGGATGGCGGCAACGCGCAGGCCGCCTTCCTGCAGCATGGAACGCAGTTCGGCGGCGCGCTCTTGCATGAAGCGGCGGTGTTCCGGCGAAACGCCGGGGTGACGGCGCGGCAAGCCGTCCTTGCCACCCAGGCCAGCCAGGTCCTGCACCAGGGGCGAACCGTAGACGCCCATGAAGGTGCGTTCGTCAGCCGAATCGCGCAATTCCTGGAAGATGTTCAGGCTGGTCTCGATCATGTTCGAAAACATTTCCTGGGCGATCAGGAAGGGGTTGGTGGGCGAGACCGGCTGACGATGTTCGCGCACCTGCTCGGCCACCCGCGCGATCGGCGCGATGAGCGGATTGCGGTCGGACACCAGTTCGTAGGGCAGGCGCAGCGGATGCAGGCGCTGGCTCCATTCGGCCGACTGCGGCGTGACCAAGGCGCGCACCCAGGGCTGCACGAAGCTGCGGTACATGCCCAGGTTGATGTCCGAGATGCGGGCCACGGCCTTGAAGCGGCGGTCATCGTCTTCCTTGCGGTCGACGATGGCGCGCACGTCGTCCAGCTTGCGCTGTTCGAACGACAGCACGTAGTTGCCATCAGCCAGGTCGGCGTTCGCCGTTTCCGGCGTCTTGTCGGTGATTTCCGCCTGGTAGATGCCCGGGGGCAGCACGTCGATCATGTCGATGTTGGACGTGAATTCCTGGTGCTCCTTGCGCGCCACGCTGCCGGACACGAAGATGCCCAGGTGGCCGATGCTTTCATGCACGGCGTAGACGATGGTCTGGTCATGCGCCAGCACTTCGGCGTCGTCCTGGTACAGGTCGGGGATCCAGCCCAGGGCCTGCGGCGGCGGCGTGATGTTGTCGCCCTTGGAGCAGAACACCACGATGGGCGAACGGATGTTGCGCAGGTCGATGCGGATGCCGTCCGAGGTCACCAGGCCGGCGGTCGACAGGCGGTTGCCGACGAAGAGGTTGTCGACGATGTACTGGATTTCCGGCCCGTTCAAAAAGACGTGGCCGCCCCACCATTTCTCGAAGCTCAGGTAACGGCCGGCTTCGGTGTCGACCTTGGAATACAGGTTGTATTGCTTGGACCAGAGCGTGTTGGCGGGATTGAGGTTTTCGAAGTTCTGCACCAGCCAGGCGCCGTCGAAGGTGCCATTGCCCAGGTCGCTGGTCATCGCGGTGAGCCAGCTGCCGCCCAGCAGACCGCCGGAATAGCGCATCGGGTTCATGCCGCGCCAGCCCGCCCAGTAGGACAGCGGCGCGCCGGCGATGATGATGGGGCCGAACAGCTCCGGCCGCACCGCGGCGGTCATCATGATCTGCCAGCCCGCCTGGCAATTGGCGACCACTACCGGCTTGCCTTCGGCGTCGGGGTGGCGGGCGATGATTTCTTCCAGGAAGTAGGCCTCGGCCATCATCACGTCTTCGACGGTCTGGGTCGGCATGGGCCGCGGCAGGAAGGTGGCGAAATAGCAGGGGTGGCCGGCGCGCACCGCCACGCCGATTTCGCTTTCGGGCTTGAAGCCGCCGATGCCGGGGCCGTGCCCGGCGCGCGGGTCCACCACCAGGAAGGGGCGCTTGATCGGGTCGACCACCACGCCATCGGGCGGCTTGATGCGCAACAGGCCGTAGTTGACCGGGCGGGCCAGTTCGCGGCCATCCAGCACCAGTTCGTATTCCATGCTGAGCACGTTGGGCGCCCGCTTGGCCATGTGCTCGTGGTATTGGTTGCCACGCTGGCGCATCACATCGGCATAGAGCACGGCACGCTGCCAGGCGTCCACAGCGTATTCATAGGCGGCCGTCCAGGGATTGAAGGACGGGGCGGGGACACGATCGTTGCCGGATTCGGCCATGGCGATCTCCTCTAGGTATGCTCCCGGCGGCACGGTTGCCGCCGGACTGGCTCCAGTGGAACCAGCTGACTTGACCCCCCCATTACACCTGAATGGATGTTGCATCGCAACATAGGTGGGGTTGATGCAAGTCAAACGCCTGGGGACTATCCGTCCCTCTTGGTTTTTACCCCGCCGGCCGGCGCGCTAGGGCGCGTCGTGGCACACGGCTTCGATGCGGTTGCCCGACGGATCCAGCAGGAACGCGGCGTAGTAATGCGGATGGTAATGCGGCCGCAGGCCCGGCGCGCCGTCGTCGCGGCCGCCCTGGGCCAGTCCGGCGGCATGGAAGGCGTCCACCGCGGTGCGGCTGGCGGCTTTGAAGCACCAGTGGCGCCGCGCGGGGGCGGCTGGCGGGGCGCCGGCATCGGCCTGGATGGTCAGGTAGCTATGGCCGGCATCGCCGGGCTGGCAGCGTTCGCCGTAGCCCAGGGCGTCGACGCGGTCGTAGACCTTGGCCGCGCCCAGGGCCTGCATGATGGCGTCGTAGAAAGGCCGGGCGGCATCCAGCCCGGCGACGCTGATGGAGACGTGATCCAGCAATTGCATGGAGGCTCCGGCAGGCGGCTTACGCGCGGGCGGCCGCGTTGTGCTCCAGCCATTTGCGCACCGAGGGGCGTTGCCACTGCGTTTCGGCATAGTCGCGCAGCGGATCGGGCAGGCCGTCCAGCCACAGGCGCCGCAGCGCCACCGCCAGGTCCAGGTCGGCAAGGCACCATTGATCGAACAGCGAGGTCTGGCCCGCGCCGATCAGGGCGCTGGCCACGTGGATCAGTTTGGCCGCGGCGGCATGGCCGGCATCGGACAAGGGCTGGCCGGGCTGGTCGTAGAAGACGGTTTCGGTGGGGCGTTCCTGGCGCAGGGCGGCCAGGTCGCTGCGCAGCCAGGCCTGCAATTGGCGGGCGCGGGCGCGTTCCTGGGGCAGGGCCGGATACAGCGCGGTACAGCCCGGCGCCGGATACAGGTCTTCCAGGTATTCCGCGATGGCGGTGGATTCGGTCAGGTTGAAGTCGGCGTGCGTCAGCGCCGGCACGCGCGCGGTCAGGGCGCGGCACTGATAGGGCTGCATGCGCTGCTCGCCCGCGTCCAGGTCGATCAGGCGCACTTCGAAGGACAGTTGTTTTTCAGTCAGCGCCACGTAGGCCGACATGGCGTAGGGGCTGAGGAACTGGGAATCGACAAACAGCGTAAACGGGGCGCCCAAGAGCTTCTCCGGTCTGGCGGTGGATAAATGAGTACGCACCAAGGGGGCGTACCGCAAAGCGTAACGCAATTGAAATTTGGCGTGTCGCGCCGGCGCGTCAGTCGACGATGAAGAGCTTGGCGCCGATGGCGGTGGACGAGCGGTGCGGCTCGGCCTGGTCGGCCACCTGGTAGCTCATGCCAGGGGTCAGCACGAAGCGGCGGCCGTCTTCCAGCTCGGTGTGCAGCTCGCCTTCCAGGCAGAACAGGATGTGGCCCTTGCTGCACCAATGGTCGGCCAGGTAGCCGGCGGTGTATTCCACCATGCGCACGCGCAGGTCGCCGAACTGGCGCGTGCGCCAGTAGGCCATGCCGGTATCGCCGGGGTGTTCGGTGGCGTCAACGTCGGACCAGTCGGTGGTGCCGAAGGGGATGTTGCTCATCTTCATGGAAAGTCCTTTGGGGAGGGCGGGCGCGCCGCCCGGAAGCCGTGGGCGGAGCTTGGGTCAGGCGGCCAGTTTCTTCTGCCAGAACATGGCGCGACCGGTCTCTTCGTCCAGCGAATAGCCTTCGTAGCCCAGCTTGCGGTACAGGCCTTGGGCCACGTCGTTGCCTTCCAGCACTTCCAGCGTGATTTTGCAGCAGCCCATCTGGCGGGCGCGGGTTTCCAGCGCGGCCAGCAACTGCTTGCCCACGCCCATGCCCTGGAAGCGGGGCGATACGCCCAGGTCATGCAGGTTCACCAGCGGGCGACAGGCGAAGGTGGAAAAGCCTTCCAGGTAGATGGCCACGCCGGCGGCCTGACCGTCGACCCGCGCAAGCAAGGCATGCGCGGTCGGGCGGCGTGCCAGTTCCGGAATCAGGTTGCGCTGGGCGTGGTCGGGCAGGGGCGAGTTGCCGCCCATGGGGCCGCTGGCGTATTCGTTCAGCATGGCCAGCACTTGTTGCCCGTGTTCCGGGTTGTTGAAGTCGACGTCGATGATTTCCAGCACGATCGGTTCCTGTTCGTTGGCAATGGCGCGGCGCAGCCGGCTCGGCATTTGCGGGCGCGTGGGTGGCCTGCGTGGCCCAGCCTGCGCGGCCGCCCAACCTGCAATTATGCGCGAAGCCGCAATCTTGGCGAATCGCATTGAAAAATCGGGCGACAACCCCTATCTTCTTTCTGTTCAGGGCCGAATCCGGCGCGAGCCGCCTTTGGCTGCAACCCTAACCATGGGCTGGAAAATGGAGTTCAAGGACTACTACAGCATTCTTGGTGTGGAGCGCGGCGCCACCGACGACGAGATCCGGCGCTCCTACCGCAAACTCGCCCGCAAATACCACCCCGACGTCAGCAAGGAAAGCGATGCCGAGGTGCGCATGCGCGACGTCAACGAGGCCTACGACGTATTGCGCGACAAGGAAAAGCGCGAGGCCTACGACAACCTGGCCGCCGGCGTGTCGCCCGGCGGCGGTTTCCAGCCGCCCCCTGGCTGGGACGAGGGCTTCGAATTCCACCGCGGCGCCGCGCCCGGCGACGAAGCCCAGTTCAGCGAATTCTTCTCGTCGCTGTTCGGCGACCGGGGCCGCCGTGCGACGGGCCATGGCGCGCAGCAGGAATTCCGCGCCCGCGGCGACGACCATCACGCGGCGATCGAGGTCGATCTCGAAGACGCGTTGAAGGGCGCCACGCGCGACATCAGCCTGCGCTCCATGCAGATGGACGACCAGGGCCGGCCGCAAGTGCAGACGCGCACGCTCAGCGTGCGCATTCCGCCGGGCGTGCGCGAAGGCCAATACATCCGCCTGGCCGGGCAGGGCATGCCGGGCTACGGCGGCGGCGAAAACGGCGACCTCTACCTGGAAGTGCGTTTCAAGCCGCACGCCCGCTACCGGGCCGAAGGGCGCGATCTGTACATGACCTTGCCCGTGGCGCCCTGGGAAGCGGCGCTGGGCGCCCAGGTCAACGTGCCCACGCCGGGCGGCACCGTGGAAGTCTCGGTGCCGGCGGGCTCGGCCAACGGCCGCAAGCTGCGCCTGCGTGGCCGAGGCATCCCGGGCGATCCACCCGGCGACCTGTACCTGGTGCTCGAGCTGGCGCTGCCGCCCGCCGACACCGAGGCCGCCAAGCAGGCCTACCGCAAGCTGCAACAAGATCTGCCGTTCAACCCGCGGCGCCACCTGGGGGTCTGACCATGAAGAAACTCGTCATCACCAGCGCCACCGTGGTGGGCAAATCGCAGCCGCTCAGCGCCGACGATCTGGCCCGCGCCTGCGGCGCCGAAGTGGAGTGGGTCGCCCAACTGGTCGAAGTCGGCATCGTCGAGGCCAGCGGACCGCGTCCGGCCGAATGGCGCTTCTACAGCCTGGACCTGCAACGCGCCCTGGACGCGCGCCGCCTGGAACGCGATTTCGGCGCCGGCCTGGACGCCGTGGCCCTGATCCTGGACCTGAGCCAGGAGGTGCGCCGCCTGAAGGCGCAACTGCGCGCGCTGGGCGGCGCCGGTGACTAATCTGGGAGACCGAGACCATGCTGACCCTTTATCACGCGCCGCGCTCGCGGTCGTTCCGGATACTCTGGCTGCTGGAAGAGCTGGGCGTGCCGTATGACACCGAAATGGTGTCGATCCGCCGCGGCGACGGCTCCGGCCAACTTTCCCCCGGTTACATCGACATCCACCCGCACGGCAAGGTGCCGGCGCTGGTGCACGACGGGGTGACGATCTTCGAAACCCCGGCCATCGCGCTGTACCTGACCGACCTCTATCCGCAGGCCGGCCTGGGCCCGGTTGTCGGCGATCCGCAGCGCGGGCCCTATTTGACCTGGCTGGCCTATTCCACCGGCGTGTTCGAGCCGGCCATGACCGAGCGCGCCTTCAAAACGGCGCACAAGAGTGGGACGATGGGCTGGGGCTCGGCCGACGAGGTCGAGCAGGTCGTGGCGCACGTGCTGCAGGAGCGGCCCTATTTCCTGGGCGACCATTTCAGCGCGGTCGACATCGTGCTGGGCGGCACGCTGCAGTTCATGATGCAGGTGAAGATGATTGCCGAGAACCCGGTGTTCTCGGCCTACGCCGAACGGCTGGCCGCGCGTCCTGCGATGCACCGCGCGTTGCAGCGCGACGGCGATATCGGCGAGACCAGCGCCTGACGGGGCCGCAGGCGCCGCCGGCGCGGCAGACGCTATTTGATGCGTTCGCGCAGGTCCGCCTGCCATTGCGACGGGCGGCCCAGGTAGCGGCTGGGTTCCAGCAGCGTATAGGCGCCGTCCCGTTCCAGCGCCAGCGTCGGAAAGCCCGAGCCGCCCACCCGCGTCAGCAGGGCCCGGCTTTGCGCGATGTGGCGCGCGGTGGCCTCGCCCCGGGCCACGGCGTAGGCCGCGCGAAAGCCCTCGGCATCCAGGCCGATATCCTCGGCCAGGCGTTGCAGCTCGGCGGGGTCGGCGATGCGCTTGCCCTGCACGTAATGGGCGTGCTGCAGGCGCTTGAGCAGGTCCAGCCCGCGGCCGGCCAGCGTTTCGGCGGCCAGCACCGCGGTGGTGGGCGGGGCCGAATCGAATACCGCGCCGTGGTCGCGCAGCAAACCGTCGAAATAGTCGGGACCGAATTCCTGGCCGGTCAGGCCGGCGATGCGTTCGTCGTGCGGCATGACGTAGCGGCGCAGCGCCTCGGTGACGGGCTGAATGTTGCCGCCCGTCATCATGCCGCCGCCGTGGGCGGCGATCATCAGGCCCGCGATGCCGCGGGCGGCCTCCACCAGCGGCGCGGCGCCGTAGCACCAGCCGCAAAGCGGATCGTAGATGTAATGCAGGGTGGGGAGTGGGGTAGCCATGGCGCCATGGTAGCGGCGCGCCCGCGCCGGAAATAGCCCGGCGCCGTAGCCAGAGTGTTGCGCCAGCCGCGCGGATCGCGCGGCCGCGGCCCCTGGCGCTGACCCCTAGCCGGCGATCTGCACGCCGATCCAGAACAGGCCGGCCGCCAGCAGCATCGAGGCGGGCAGCGTCAGGATCCAGGCCAGCAGGATGTTACGCACCGTGCCGCCCTGCAGGCCGCTCTTGTTGGCGATCATGGTGCCGGCCACGCCGGACGACAGCACGTGCGTGGTCGATACTGGCAGGCTGAACACATTGGCCAGGCCGATGGCGCCTACCGCGGTCAGCTGGGCCGACATGCCCTGCGCGTAGGTCATGCCCTGCTTGCCGATCTTTTCGCCGACCGTCAGCACCACGCGGCGCCAGCCGACCATGGTGCCGGCGCCCAGCGCCAGCGCCACCGCCACGATGACCCAGAAAGGCGCGTATTCGGTGGTGGCGGTGAGGTCGCCGCGCAGGCGCTGCAGGTCGGTGCGCTCGCGGCCCGGCAGCCCCTCGATGCGCGCCACCTTCTTGGCGGTGTCGTCCAGGCACAGCAGGTAGCGGCGCACGTCGATGCGCTTGGCCGGCGACAGGTCGGCATAGTTGCTGACGCCGTGCAGATCGGCCTGCAGCGCGTCGATGGTGGGCAAGGTCAGTTCCGGATCGCAACGGAAATTGCGCGGCAGGTCCGAGGCCGAGCCGGCGCGCTTGAGCGCCAGGAAGTCGCCCAGCATGGCTTCGTTGCGCTGGTAGAACGCGGACAGGTGGGTGGCCGCGTCGCGGGTGCGTTCGATCTGGTAAGTGGTGCTGTTGGTGTCCAGCACGAAGTTGGCCGGCACGATGCCGATCAGCACCAGCATGATCAGGCCGATGCCTTTCTGGCCATCGTTCGAGCCGTGCACGAAACTCACGCCCATGGCCGACAGCACCAGCACCAGGCGGTTCCAGAACGGCGGGTGCTTTTTGTTGTCGATGGCGCGGCGCTGTTCGGGCGTCTTGTGCATCTTGGACAGCGGCAGCCAGCGTTTCAAGGCCAGCAGCAGGCCGCCGGCCACCAGGAAACCGGCCACCGGGGACACCACCAGCGAGGCGCCGATGTCGATCGCCTTGCCCCAGTTGACGCCGTCCGCCAGGGGCAGATGGGTCATCAGGGCATTGGCCAGGCCCACGCCCAGGATGGAGCCGATGAGCGTGTGCGAGCTGGACGCCGGAATGCCGAAATACCAGGTGCCCAGGTTCCAGGCGATGGCGGCGGCCAGCATGGCGAACACCATGGCCAGCCCGCGCCCCGTATCCACGTTGATCAGCAGTTCCACCGGCAGCAGGTGGACGATGGCGTAGGCCACGCCCACGCCGCCCAGCAGCACGCCCAGAAAGTTGAAGATCCCGGAAAGCACTACCGCCAGGTGCGGCGGCATCGCCTTGGTGTAGATGACCGTCGCGACGGCGTTCGCCGTGTCGTGAAAGCCGTTGATGAATTCGAAGGCCAGGACGAACGTCAGGGCCAGCGCAAGGCTGAGGCCGACCCAGAGGTCTAGGCCATGGAAGAGGGAGAACATGGAGGCGGGGGGAGGTTCCGGCGAGGCCCAGATTATTACAGATTTGTGACCTGTCCCCGGTTGCTTTCGACAACCTGGCCGGCGCCCCGCCCGGGCTCGCCCCTAGAATTTCTGGTACTGGAATTCGATCTCGATCGGCTTGCCCAGATTGGCCGACGTATCGGCCTGGATCATCATGACCGCCAGCAGCCCCAGGTATAGCAGGCATAGCCACAGGGTTTTCTTCATTGCGGGCGCTCCAGGGCGGGCAGGGACGGCGTTACCGGCCGGGGGGGCAGCAGGGTGTTCCGAGGCGTCATGGGCGGAATACCTCGGCGATGCGCTGGTTCACCCGCAGCCAGCCCAGTTCGCCCAGGTGCTGCACGTCGCGCAGGGTGCCGATCTCGTAGGGCGCGCCGTACATGTCCATGCAGGTCATGGCGTAGCGGGCGCACAGGGCATTGACGTCGCGCTGTATCGGGCCAAATCGGTCCAGGTCCTTGAACACCAGCGGGTGCAGTGGCTGCATCACGAACAGCGCGTTCACGCCATGGTTGCGCAGCAATTGCATCAGCGCGGCCAATTCGCGCAATTCGTCCTTGCCGGTCAGCGGCTGGGGCTGGAACGCGGCCTTGCCGCCCGCCGGAACCGTCTGCAGGTACTTGTCGAAGAAGTCGTCGCGCACCGCGTAGCGGTTGTGCGCCATCTGCGCCTGTTCGGCGTCCTGCGCTTCGCGCGCCAGGGCGTCCCAGTCCACCACGCGGGCGGCCGCAGCGGGGCCGGCGCGTTCGCTTTCCGGGGCGGGCGCGGCATAGGCGGGCGTCCACAGATCGACCAGTCGCTGGCGGAACACATAGGCCTGCTCGGACGCCATCGACCACGCCACGCGGGCGTCGCCCTTGTCCTGCAGCCAGCGCGCCACCTGTTCGCGGCCCTCGGGTTGGCGCAGCAGGCGGGGCAGCAGGGGATTGGCGTGCTCCCGGAATTCGTCCGGCCCCAGGCCGCCGTCGCCGTCGAACCAGCCGGGCGACACCATCACCACCACGCGCGAGGCCGGCGACAGGTCGTCGGCCAGGGCGGCCAGCACCAGTTGCATGCCCAGTGACTGGAAGCCGGAATGGCCGTACGCCATGACCGGCATTTGCAGCTCGTCGGCCAGGAAGCGGTAGGGCACAAAGCGCAGGTCGGTGCTGGTGAGCTCGGACGAGCCCAGGACCACCAGGCGGTCGCCGGTGCGCAGCGCCTGGCTCAGCCGCGACAGGTTGCGGGTCTGGTCCTGCAGGGTATTGCCCAGGTTATGGATATAGACGCCTGCCGGCGCGGCGGGCGCGGGGCCGGTCCGCAGCGCCAGCGAGTGCCAGGCGCCCCAGCCCGCGGCCACGGCGACCGTCAAGGCCAGTGCCGCCGCCAGCGCATGCTGCCCAAGGGTGCGTTTGAACATGAGAAACCAGGAGGGCGCGGCGCGCGTCTCAAAATGAGGGATCGGATTGTGAGCGGATGTTATCCAGGCCCCATGACCCAGACAAGCGCGCAAACCCGCAGGCGCCCCCGGATTCCCCTTTTTGCGACAGCTGCGGATGGTCGGGGCGCCGCTCACGGCCGGGTGGGCCGGCGGAGAATGCGATAGCATCCTCGTCATGACTACCCCTACCCGAATCGCCCGCCGCCACCCCGACGAACTGATCATCGGCCTGGTGTCCATTTCCGACCGCGCTTCGGCCGGCGCCTATCAGGACCAGGGGCTGCCCGCCCTGCGCGAATGGCTGGACGGGGCCCTGGCCTCGCCCTGGCAGGCCGTGGACCGCCTGATTCCCGACGAGCCGGCGCGCATTTCCGACACGCTGATCGAACTGGTCGATACCTGCGGCTGCGACCTGGTCCTGACCACCGGCGGCACCGGTCCGGCGCGGCGCGACGTCACGCCCGAGGCCACGTTGGCGGTCGGCACCAAGGAAATGCCCGGTTTCGGCGAACAGATGCGGCAGATCAGCCTGCGCTTCGTGCCCACGGCCATCCTGTCGCGGCAGGTCGCCGTCATCCGCGAGCGGCCTTCGCACGCCGCCCTGATCGTGAACCTGCCGGGCCAGCCCAAGGCCATCCGCGAAACCCTCGAAGGCCTGAAGGCCGACGACGGCTCGGTGCTGGTGCCCGGCATCTTCGCCGCCATTCCCTATTGCATCGACCTGATCGGCGGGCCCTATGCCGAGACCCGCCCCGAGGTCATCGCCGCCTTCCGTCCCAAATCGGCGCGCCGCCCGCAACCGGCTGCCGGGGACGCTGCGGTATAGTTGGCCGCCCCTTTTCTCCACCCTTTTCACCACGTCTGAGAGTCCCGACATGAAGGTCCGTACCGCCTTGTCCCTTACCGCCGCCCTGCTCGCCGTGTCGGCCTGCGCCAACGTCAAAGACGTGCGCGACCGCGATCCGGTGTTCTTCGGATCCACCCAGCGCTCGGCCGAGGACTACACCAATTGCGTTGCCGACGCCTGGAAGGGCATCGGCGTGAATTTCGAACGGAAGGCGGTGCGCAACGGCTTCGAACTGATCCAGCAAGACAGCCTGGGCGTCGAGGCGGTGCTGACCACCACCACCTGGAAGGGCAAGACCGAGACCCGCCTGTCGACCCGCATCACGCGGCGCGACCAGAGCCTGATCGAACCGGCCAACCTGTGCCTGCAACAGTGATGCTGCAACGCCGAGACATGTTGCGGCTGGGCGTGGCCGCGGCCGCCGTGTGCCTGGGCCTGCCGGTCCGGGCGCAGCAAGCCGCTTCGGGCCAGGCGGGCGGCTTCATCACCCGCAAGCTCAATGCGCCGGTGCCGGGCGGCGTGGCCGTGCTGTCCCTGGGCGACGGGGCCAGCGCGCCCGAGGTCACCTACCGCGACCGCCGCGTGCTGGTGGTGCGCGAAGATGGCAAGCAATGGATCGCCATTGTCGGCATTCCGCTGACGGTCAAGCCCGGCGCGCAAGAGATAGCCGTGCGCGACGGCGCCGCCACCCGCAAGCTGCCCTTCACGGTGCGCGCCAAGGAATATGTGGCCCAGCACATCACGCTGAAGAACCCGCGCCAGGTCAATCCCGATCCTGACGACATGAAGCGTATTGAACGCGAGCTGGCCGAGCAGACGGCGGCCAACCGCGCCTACCGCGCCGGCGTCACGCCCAGCAACGTGCTGCTGGACCGCCCCGTCACGGGCGGCCGGCTGTCCAGCCCGTTCGGCCTGCGCCGCTTTTTCAACGGCGAAGAACGCAACCCGCATTCCGGCCTGGATTTCGCGGTACCGGCCGGCACGCCGATCAAGGCGCCGGCCGCGGGTGTGGTGACGCTGGTGGGGGATTATTTCTTCAACGGCAAGACCGTGTTCCTGGACCATGGCCAGGGCTTCGTCAGCATGTTCTGCCACATGTCGGCGATAGACGTGAAGGTGGGCGACGAAGTGGCGCGCGGCGGCCTGGTGGGCAAGGTCGGCGCGACTGGCCGCGCCACCGGCCCGCACCTGCACTGGAATGTCAGCCTGAATGATGCGCGGGTCGACCCCGCCATTTTCATCGGCGCGTTCAAGCCCTGATAGGGCGCGGCCGGGGCGCCTGCGGGCGCGCCGGGCCCCGCAGACGCGTCAAGCGGTGACGGTTTGCGCCTGCGGTTCGGGCGCGGCCGGGGGCGCCGCCTGGGGCTGCTGCAAGGCGATGCGGTGCAGGACGAATTGGTGCATGCGCTCGGCATACATCATCTGGTCCAGCAGGCCGTGCAACTGCACTTCCTGCTCGTCCAGGCAATTGTCGTACTTGGTCTTGGCTTCGGCGTAGGTCAGGCCGGTGTTGCGCAGGCTGTTGATGAACGCCTCGCGCGATTGATGGAGCAGGCGCAGGCCTTCTTCTCCCCGAGCGAATCGTCTTCGCGTCAGGGAGAGCTGGTCAGCGGCTTCTTTCAATTCTTGTGTCAGATCCATCTTGCTTCGTGCGTGTCCCGCCGGCATGGCGGCTGCGCGCCATTTTTTCATGAACCGGGGTCTTGCGCATTACTACGGCAGGGCGCGGGCAAAGGTTAAGGCCGCCCGCGCCGAAGCAAGCGATCAGGGCCGGCGCACGGGCCGGCCCGGTGCCCGGCTTAGCGGCGGTATTGCTGGGGACGATGCGGCGCGGGAGCGCGTTCGTCCTTGTGGCGGAAGTTGATGCGGCCCTTGGTCAGGTCATACGGCGACATTTCCAGGGTGACGCGATCGCCCGCCAGGATGCGGATGCGGTGCTTGCGGATGCGGCCCGAGGCGTAGGCGCCGACTTCGATGCCGTTGTCCAGTTTGACGCGGTAGCGGCTATCGGGCAGCACTTCGTCAACGATGCCATCCAATTCGATGAGTTCTTCTTTAGCCATTCTTTACTCCTTGATCATTACGCGCCGCCATGCCCGCGGCATGGCGCGCCGCAGGGGCGGCGGGCGCGTTGGACTCTGTAAGCCAGGTCCAGCGGTTGAACGTAAAACGTCCGGGCAGGCGCGGTAGGGGCCACGGCATCCCGAGTGGATGTCTGAAATGACGGATACTCGCGCCGCGAGGGCTGTGTGCGCGCGATGCGCGGCTTGGTCGCGGTTCGGCGCTTGTGGCGCGTAGCCGGAAGAAGCGGGTTGGAGCGTCTGCTGCAGTGCCGGGCGGCGCGGTGTGCTGCGATGCGCTACGGGACAGTGGCAGGTTTCACCCAAGAAAACCGGTTGCAGTTCCGCGAGGCAAGCCAGGCATGGCCTGGATAGACCCGCAACCGCAGGTTGGCACGCAGAGTGACAGAAGCCCGGTTTTTGCGGAAAAATCACGGACTGATGTTACTGCAAAGCGCAATATTTAGCCAGTTTTTATCTGCCGTAGCGGCGCGATAGTTGCTATTGAACGACTGGGCGGCGGCCGCCCCGGGGCGGCCGCGGGCGCCGCGCCGCTTATCGCGCCGGGATGCGGGCCTGGTAATCGGTTTCCCAGCGTTGCAGCGCGGACCAGAACGGGCCCGGGCTGCGGCCGGCCAGGCGCGCCGCCAGCACGCCCAAGTGGGCGTGCCAGCCGCCGGCTACGTCGATCATGTCGTCGCGCGTCGCCAGCTTGCGGTGGGTCAGCACCAGCAGAGTGTCGTGCCCCTGGGGCGATAGTTCGAACGTGACCTCGGACGGTTCGCCGCGCGAGCCGCCCCAGGTGAAGGCCAGCACCCGCGGTGGTTCGCAGCGGGTGATGACGCCATGCGTGGTGACGCCGTTTTCATAGGGCTTGTAGGGCTCGGGCGTGGGCTCGGCCACGGAAGACAGGTCGGCGTGGACGAAACGCAGCGTAACGCCGCCGCCTTCGCGCAGCTCCATGTCACCGGCGGCCAGCCACTGGCCGCGCTTGTCGGATTCGGTCAGGAAGGCCCAGACCCGCTCGACGCTGCCCGGCAGGACGCGGGTGAAGGTCAGGGACTCGGGGCCGGTGACGACGGCGTATTCACTCATGGTGCTCTCCTTGGGGGCTGTCCGGGGGCGTGTCGGCCGCCAGCGCGGCGGCCAGCGCGTCCAGCCTGCCGGACCAGAACTGTTCATAGAAACGCAGCCATTGCATGGCGTCGGCCATGGGGGCCGGCTCCAGGCTGCACACATGGTTGCGGCCCTTGACGGTGCGCCGCAGCAGGCCGGCCCGTTCCAGCGCCTGCACGTGCTTGGAGGCGCCGGCAAAACTCATGCGCAGGGGCGCGGCGAGTTCACCGATGGTCCGGTCCGCCTCGGCCAGGCTGCGCAGCATCGCGCGCCGCGTGGGATCGGCCAGCGCGCGAAAGACGGCATCCAGGGAGGGGGAGGGCATAAGTTCAACCATGGGGTTGAATATAGCCCGCTTTTCGATAGAAGCTCAACCCCAAGGTTGAATATTTATGTAACGGCGTGCGGGAGCGCCGTTTCCGCGTTCTCGTAGGCGTCGGGGTATTGCGGCAGCGTGTCGGTGATGTCGAACCACGGCGCCTTGCTGGCCACGTGGCAGTGCGCGCCGGGCTTGACGCCCGGGTCGTCGTCCAGCGCGCCCAGGGGCAGGCCGTAGATGTCCGGCGTCTGGTCGAAGCGACTGAGCAGGGGCGTGCCGCAGGCTTCGCAGAAGCCGCGGTAGTTGCCCGGCGACGAGCAGTACCAGGTGACGTGGTTTTCCCCCTTGCTCCAGGCGAAGTCCCTGGCCTGGACGGTGGCTCGGCTGCGGAACGCCGCGCCATGCGACTTGCGGCACATCTCGCAATGGCAATTGAGGGCGTCGGTGAGCGGGCCGCTGATTTCGTAGGCAACGCGGCCGCAGAGGCAGGAACCTTTGATCATGATGAGCGCCTGGCGAAAGGGGGGATTCCTTGAATATACCCGCGGCCTGCGACAGCGGCGTGGCCTTATATGACGGATGTCTTTCAGTCGGTTGCCATGCCCCCATTTTCCGCCAAATGATTCGATCGCCACGTCATCGCGCTGTCATGCCGCGAAAACAGAATGCGCCCATGAACTACCCAAGGGGATTCGACGATGACAACCGCCATCGAAGTGCAAGGCCTGAGCAAATCCTTCCATCCCGGCGCGCTGGCCCTGGACAACGTCAGCCTGCGCGTGCAGGACGGTGAAATGGTGGCATTGCTGGGCGCCTCGGGCTCCGGCAAGTCCACCCTGCTGCGCCACCTGGCCGGCTTTGTCGCCGGCGATGCCGGGCAAGGCAGCGTGACGGTCAACGGTCAGCTGATCCAGCGCAATGGCCGCCTGTCGCGCAACGTGCGCGCCGCCCGCGCCAGCATCGGTTTCGTGTTCCAGCAATTCAACCTGGTGGGCCGCCTGCCGGTGATCACCAATGTGCTGACCGGCCTGTTGCCGCGTGTGCCGATGTGGCGCAGCCTGATCCGCGTGTTCCTGCGCGCCGAAGTCCGCCAAGGGCTCGATGCGCTTGCCCAGGTTGGTATAGACGACTATGCATTTCAGCGTGCCTCGACGCTGTCCGGCGGCCAACAGCAGCGCGCGGCCATCGCGCGCACGCTGGTGCAGAACGCCCGCGTGATCCTGGCCGACGAGCCGATCGCCTCGCTGGACCCGGAATCCTCGCGCCGCGTGATGGACACGCTGGCGCAGATCAACCGCACGCGCAAGGTGGCCGTGGTGGTGTCGCTGCATCAGGTGGACGTGGCCCTGCGCTACTGCCCCCGCGTGGTGGCGCTGCGCCACGGCAAGGTGGTCTACGACGGCCCCTCGGCCGAGCTGACCCCCGCCATGCTGCGCGACCTGTACGGCTCGGAACTGAGCGAGCTGCTGCCCGAATATTCGCCCCAGCTTCCGCCCCTGCCGGCGGGCCTGGCGCCGCTTTCCCAACAGGCCTACGCCGCCTGATTCCCCCGCTTTCCTACCCGGAGCTTTCCATGCTACGCAGAACCTTTTGTGCCCTGATCGCCGCTGCCGCCTTGTCCACGCAAGCCCACGCGCAAGACGCCAAGCCGCTGAACTTCGGCATTATCTCGACGGAATCGTCGACCAACCTGAAGTCGGTGTGGCAGCCGGTCATCGATGACCTGAGCCGCGCGATCGGCGTGCCGGTCAAGCCGTTCTTCGCGTCCGACTACGCCGGCATCATCGAAGGCATGCGCTTTAACAAGGTGCAGGTGGCCTGGTACGGCAACAAGGCCGCCATCGAAGCCGTGGACCGCGCCAACGGCGAAGTGTTCGCTTCGGTGATCGACAAGGACGGCAACCCGGGCTACTGGTCGCTGCTGATCGTCAACAAGGACAGCGACCTGAAGACCCTGGACGACGTGCTCAAGCGCCGCGGCCAGCTGAGCTACGGCGCCGGCGATCCCAACTCCACGTCGGGCACCGCGGTGCCCGGCTACTACCTGTGGGCCGCCAACAAGATCGAGCCCAAGACCTTCTTCAAGACGGTGCGTTCGAGCAACCACGAAGCCAACCTGCTGTCGGTCATCAACAAGCAGGTGGATGTGGCCGTCAATAACACCGAGGCGCTGGAGCGGTATCGCTTGAGCACCGGCAAGGACGCCAACGACAGCGTGCGCATCCTGTGGAAATCGCCGCTGATCCCGGCCGATCCGCTGGTCATGCGCACTGACCTGCCGGCCGACATGAAGACCAAGATCCGCGACTTCTTCGTGAACTACGGCAAGGGCAAGGACGCCGAGCGTGAACTGGCCAACCTGAAGGCGCTGACCTACCAGGGCTTTCGCGCGTCGGACAACCAGCAACTGGTGCCGATCCGCCAGATCGAACTGGCCCGCGAAAAGGCCAAGGTCGAAGGCGACGCCACCATCAGCCAGGCCGAAAAGCAGAAGCAGCTGGCCGAACTGGACCGCAAGCTGGCCAGCCTGGGCCAACCGGCCACGGCCAAGCAGTAACGATGCCACGCGCGCCGGCGCCTCGCAGCAGGCGCTGGCGCGCGTTCATCGGACTTTTCATCTGGAATCGATATGACCCTGGCCGTGCCCACTTCCCGTTCCCCCGCCGCGCCGCGCTCGTCGCTGCCGGTCCTGCTCGTCTGGGCCGTCGTACTGGCGCTGCTGGTGATGTCCTGGCGCGGCGCCGACATGCGGCCGCTGGACCTGCTGCGGGACTCCGGCAACATGGCGCAGTTCGCCGCCGACTTCTTTCCGCCCAATTTCCGCGACTGGCGCATGTACCTGGACGAGATGGTCGTGACGGTGCAGATCGCCGTGTGGGGCACGTTCCTGGCGATCGTCCTGGCGGTGCCGCTGGGCTTGCTGTGCTCGTCGAACATGGTGCCGGCCTGGGTCTACCAGCCGATGCGGCGCCTGATGGATGCCTGCCGCGCCATCAATGAAATGGTGTTCGCGATGCTGTTCATCGTGGCGGTGGGCCTGGGCCCCTTTGCCGGGGTGCTGGCGCTGTGGGTGCACACCACCGGCGTGCTGGCCAAGCTGTTTTCCGAAGCCGTCGAGGCGATCGACCCGCGTCCGGTCGAAGGTGTGCGCGCCACGGGCGCCAATGCGCTGGAAGAAATCGTCTACGGCGTGATTCCGCAAGTGCTGCCGCTATGGATCTCGTATTCGCTGTACCGTTTCGAGTCCAACGTGCGTTCGGCTTCGGTGGTCGGCATCGTTGGCGCGGGCGGCATCGGCACCGTGCTGTGGGAAATCATCCGCAGCTTCCGCTACGCCGAGACCTGCGCGGTCATGATCATCATCGTGGCGTTCGTGGTGGTGATCGACATGGTGTCGTCCCGTATCCGCCGCGCGCTGATCTAGGCTTGGGCCCCGGCCCCGCGCTGGCGTCAGCCCGGTGCCAGCGTCAGGAAGGCGGGCAGGGCCAGCAGGCCCGCCAGCCGCGCGGCGGCGATGTCCGCCGCCGACAGCGCGGCGCGCGGCATCAGGAAGTTGACGGTGCCCAGGCAGGCGCCGTCATACACCACCGGCACGTTGATCACCGACTGCAAGCCCAGCTCGCGGATGGCATCGTGGTCATTGAAGAATTCGCGGATGGCGGCCTCGCCTTCGCCGACAAATACCTTGCATTCGAGCAGGACATGGTTGCCCCACGCGGTGCCGCGCTTGTCCTTGTTGCCGCCGGGCGGGTAGGCCGCGGGGTTCGAGCTGTAGAGGCGCACCACGCGCATCCGGGCCGCGTCGTGGCGGTTGATGGTGCACAGCGTATGGCCGAGCACGCCCTGCGCATGGGCGTCGACGGCGGCGAAGGCCGCGTGCGCCGACGCGTCGGCGTAGGCCTGCGCCAGGCGGTCGAGGGCGCAGGCGGTGTCCAAAAGCGTGCTCATTCGGCGGTGATTCCCAGTTCCTTGATCAGCTTGCCGTACTTGTCGGCATCGTGCGCCAGCACCTTGGCGAACTGCTCGGGCGTGGTGTCCATCAGCAGCACGCCCATGTCGGCCATTTTCTTGATGACGTCGGGCCGCTTGAGGATGCGGTTGATCTCCTGGTTGAGCCGAGCGGTCAGTTCGGGCGGCATGCCGGCCGGGCCGAAGGCGCCGTACCACACCGACAGTTCATAGCCGGGCAGCGTTTCGGCCACGGTGGGCACGTCGGGCAGCAGCGGCGAGCGTTGTTCTTCCGTGACGGCCAGCAGTTTGAGCTTGCCGGTCTGCACGTGCGGCAGGGTCTGCGTGCCGGCGCTGAACAGCACCTGGGTACGGCCGGCCACGGTGTCCATCACCGCGGGCGCGCCGCCACGGTAGGGGATGTGCATCATCTTCACGCCGGCGGCTTTCTCGAACAGTGCGGCGCTGAGGTGATTGGTGGAGCCCTGGCCGGCCGAGGCGTAGGCGACGGTGCCGGGGTTGGCCTTGGCGTAGGCGATGAATTCCTTCAGGTTGGCGGCCGGCACCGACGGGTGCACCACCATGGTGTTGGTGACCAGCGCCAGCTCGGCGATGGGCGTGAAGTCCTTGACCCCGTCGAACGGCATGCTGGAATACAGCGCCTGGTTCATCGTGTGGGTGCTCATCGAGCCCACCAGCAGTGTGTAGCCGTCCGGCTTGGCGCGGGCCACGAAGGTAGTGCCAATGTTGCCCGACGCGCCCGAGCGGTTTTCCACGATGACGGGCTGGCCCAGCGATTGCGTCAGCCCTTCGGACAGCACGCGCGCCAGGATATCGGTGGACCCGCCGGCCGCCCACGGCACGATCAGCGTGATCGGCTTCTCGGGCCAGGCGGCGTGCGCCCAGGCAGGCGCGGCCAGGGCCAGGCCCAGGGTGCATGCGCGCAGCAGTCGTTGGAAAATGTTCATGGTGTTTACCCCTTGTGATGTGGCCGGTCTGGTTGCCGGCTGGATGGAAAACGTTGACGTGTGGACTCGCGCTACCGGCCGACCGCGTAGCCCTGCATGCCGCGCGGGTTGGCGCCGGCGCGCAGCAGCAGGCCGTCGCCAGCCGCCGGTTCACGGGTGCAGGCGCTGATGCGGCCTTCGGACCAGTCCGGCCCCACGCGCACATCGTGGCCCGCGTCGCGCAGCGCCTGCAGCGTGGCCTCGGGCATGCGTGCCTCCACCGTCAGGCGGTTCAGCGTCAGGGCGCGCGGCCAGAACGAACCCGGGAAATGGTCGATATGCCAAGACGGCGCCTCGATCGCTTCCTGCAGGTTCATGCCCATGACATGGCGCAGGAAAAACGCCACGGTCCATTGGTCCTGCTGATCGCCGCCCGGCGTGCCGAACGCCATGTAGGGCTGACCGTCGCGCAGCACCAGGCCAGGCGACAAGGTCGTGTTGGGGCGCTTGCCCGGCTGCAGCTGGCCGGGCACGCCTTCGTCCAGCCAGGTCATCTGCAAGCGTGTGGTCAAGGGAAAGCCCAGCCCCGGCACCACCGGGCTGGACGACAGCCAGCCGCCGGACGGCGTGGCGGCGACCATGTTGCCGTCGCGGTCGATGACGTCGATCTGGCAGGTGTCGCCCACGAAGATCTCGCGCGCGGCCCATTCGGCGACGGGCGGCAGCGCGGCGAAGGTCGGCTCGCCCACGCCGAAACGCGTGTCGGACGCGGCCAGGGTGCGCGCGGCGGCGTCCAGGTCGGGCAGGCGCGGCGCGCGCCCGCCGGGGCTGCCGGGCCGCAGCGCGTCCGACGCCCGCGGGCCGATGCCGGCGGCGCGGGCGTGGGCATAGTCGTCGCTGAGCAGGTCCGTGAGCGGCACGTCGGTGAAGTCGGGGTCGCCATACCAGGCGGCGCGGTCGGCGAAGGCCAGCTTGGCCGCCTCGGCCACGCGATGCACGAACGGCGCCGAGCAAGGATCCAGCGTATCCACCCCCAGGTGGCGCAGCAGCGCCAGTTGCTGCAGGTGCGCCGGGCCTTGCGACCAGACGCCGCACTTGGCCACGGTATAGCGGCCATATTGCAGGGTGACCGGTTCGTCATAGCGCGCGCGCCAATCGGCCAGGTCCGACTTGCGCAGCAGGCCGCGATTGCGCTGGCCGGTGGTGTCGCGCACAGCCTCGTGGGTGTAGAAATGGTCGATCTCGTCGGCCACGAAACCGCGGTACCAGACGTCCAGTGCGGCGTCGATGCGGCCGCGGCGGTCCGGCGACGCGGCGTGGGCCTCGTCCAGGATGCGGGTGTAGGTGGCGGCGATGGCGGGCGTGCGCATCAGGGCGTCCGGCGCGGGCACGCGGCCATCGGGCAGCCAGATCGCGGCCGAACTGGTCCATTCGCCGCGGAACAGCGCCTGCACCGCCAGGATGGCCTGCGTGATGCGCGGCACCATCGGAAAGCCGTTGCGGGCGTAGTCGATGGCCGGGCGCAGCACGTCGGCCAGTTCCCAAGTACCGTAGTCGCGCAGCAGCGTCAGCCAGGCGCCGAACGCCCCGGGCACCGTGGCGGGCAGCAGCCCGATGCCGGGCACCAGGTCCACGCCCAGCCCGCGAAAGTAGGCGGGCGTGGCCAGCGCGGGGGCTGGACCCTGGCCGCACAGCGCGCGCATGCGGCCTTCGTTCTCGCTCCAGAACAGGATGGGGACTTCGCCGCCGGGGCCGTTCAGGTGCGGCTCGACGATCTGCAGCGTGAAACCGCCCGCCACCGCCGCATCGAACGCGTTGCCGCCGCGCTCGAGCACGCTCATGGCGACCTGCGAGGCCAGCCAATGCGTGGACGAGGCGACGCCGAAGGTGCCGCGTATTTCTGGTCGGGTCGTAAAGGATGAGGACATGGGCGTTCGGGCTGGCTGGGCGGGCCGCGCGGGGCGGCGATGGACGGCCCCAGTATAGGGTCATGAAATAACTGCAATCGCCTTTGTTGGCATAATTGAATAACCATCTGGTTATAGGAAAACGCCGTGATCTGGGACGCTTCCCGCCTTGCCAACCGCCTGAAGCAACGGCACCTGATCCTGCTGGCCAATATCGCCAAGCACGGCACGCTGACCCGCGTGGCGGCGGCCACCGGCATCAGCCAGCCGGCCGCGACCAAGGCGCTGGCCGAGCTGGAAGACATCTTCGGCGCGCCGCTGTTCCTGCGCACGGGGCGGGGCATGCAGGCCACGCCCCTGGGCGAGCTGGCGCTGGTGCGCGCCCGCCATCTGCAGAACGACCTGGACCTGTGGGCGCGCGAGGTCGAGGCGCTGCACGACGGCCGCGCTGCCCATCTGCACGTGGGCGTGGTGCCCTACGTATCGAGCGCGCTGTTGACGGCGGCGATCAGCCGGCTGCATCAGCGCCATGGCGTCACGCTGACCTTGCATCGCGCCACCACCGACCACCTCGTGCCGATGCTGCGCCGGCACGAGCTCGATTGCATCATCAGCCGCGCGACCTCGACGGTGGCGCTGGACGACCTGAGCCACCGGGTGTTGTACCGCCAGCGGCCGCGGGTGATCGCGCACAGCCGGCTGGCGCAACGCCTGGCCCGCCGCAAGCCGGATTGGGCCGCGCTTGCCGGGATGGACTGGGTCTTGCCGGCCGCCAATACGCCGACGCGCCAGTTGATCGTCGAGCACTTCATCCGCGCCGGCCTGCGTTCGCCGTCGCCGGTGCTGGAGGCTTATTCGACCGACGTCATTGAAGGCATGCTGAGCGCCAACGAAACGCTGGTGTCGGTGGTGCCCGAAGACATCGCGCGCGAAATCTGCCAGCGCGGCAAGCTGGGCATGGTGCCGTGGGATTTCGGCTGGGAACTGCCGCCCATCAATCTGATCCGGCGGCGGCGCGAGCAGGCGTTGGCGGCCGAGGATTGGTTTTCGGCGATCCTGCTGGAACTGTGCGCGGACCTGGGGGCGGACGCCCGGCCCGCGGCGTGATGGCATCGCGGACCGGCAACGCCGCCGGATTCAAGCGGCCAGCCGGCCCCGCGCGATGTCCAGCAGTTCGGCGGCCGCGGTTTCCGGCGCGCCGTTGTTGCCCACGCGCAGCAGGCGGCAGCCTTCGGGCACGGCAAAGTCCTGCGCCGCGCGCATCAGGCGCAGCGCGATCTGCTGCGGGTTTTCGCGGCCGCGTTCGGCCAGCCGGCGCGCGAGCAGGGCGGGTTCCACGGTGATCTCCACCGCGGTCAGGGCGGGATAGCGCTGGTGCGCGTCGGCCAGGTGCGCGCGCGACCCGTTGATGATGACGGCCGCCCCGCAGCCCAGCCAGGTATCGACCTCGATGCCGATGCCATAGTGCAAGCCATGGCTGGCCCAGCGCAGGGCGAAGCAGCCCAGCGCCGCGCGGCGCGCGAATTCCGCTTCGGTCAGGCGCAGGGCGTCTTCGGTGGCGCCGCTGTCGCGCGTGATGTAGCGGTGCGCCACCAGCACGGGCTCATCGCCGTGCAGGCGGGCGCGCATCAGGCGCAGCAAGGTGTCCTTGCCGCTGCCGGACGCGCCCATCAGATAGACCAGGCGCGCGCCGCTGGCGGGGGCGGGCGGGTTCATGCCGCGGCCGGTCCTTGCAGGTAGGCGGCGCCGGCGGCGTCGGCCCGGGTGCCGTCAAAGCCATAGTGGCGCGCTGCGATGAAGTCGGCGCCGGCCTCGGGCTGCACGTAGACGCTGACGCCTGTCACCGGCATCGCCTGGCCGCGCAGCGGGTCGGCGAAGGCGGCGACCACGGCCTGCGCCTGTTCCAGCGCGGCGCCTTCCAGCTTGCCGGTCAGCGTGATGTGGAAGGTGAAGGTGTCGAACACATACGGGTAGCCCCAGCGCGCCAGCATGGCCTGCTGTTCGGGCGGCAGCGCCTGCGGCTGGCGGCGGGCCAGTTCGTCGGCGGTGGGCGGGGCGCGTAGTTCGTCCAGGCCGCGCACGGCGGCGGCGGCCAGGGCGTTGATGCGGGCCCGGCCGTCGGCATCGTGTTCGGCGATGCGCCAGGCCAGAAAGCCGCGCAGCGGCTCGCAGTCCAGCTGGATGGCAAAGGCGCTGTCGGCGTTGGCCAGGCGGCGCGCGGCGGCGTCCACGTCTTGCGGCGTGGCGCCGGCGCGCAACCGGAACGGTGGTTTCAGGGTGGCGTGCAGGCCGTAGTGGCGCGGCGCGCGGGTCCAATCCTGCGCGGCCTCGGGTTGGCCTGGGAGCGGCGGCAGGGCCGCGCCGGTGTCGGCGCAGCGTCCCAGCCAGCGGCTGCCCAGGTCGCGCCAGGGGCCGGTGGGGGCCAGGTACAGGGCATAGCGGTGGGCCAAGGGCATGATCAGGCCGCCATGCGCTGGCTGTGGTCGTCGCCGAAGGCGCGGGTGGCGTAGCGCAGCTCGCCACCCACGATCGCGGCGCACACGCGCGGCAGGCCGGGCACCTGGTCATCCACCACGATGGCGTCGGCAATCAGGCCGGGGGCCAGCAGGCCGCGGTCCTGCAGGCCGGCGGCGCGCGCCGGGTTCAGCGACACCAGGTTCCAGGCCTGCTCCAGCGGCAGGACGCCGTCGTTGACCAGGCGCATCACGGCCGCCAGCGGGGCGGGGTAGTAGTAGTCGGAGGTCAGGATGTCGCACAGACCCGCGCGGATCATCTCGGTGGCGTTGGGGGCATTGGTATGGCTGCCGCCGCGCACCACGTTGGGCGCGCCGAACACCACGGAATTGCCCAGGTCGCGCGCCACGCCGGCGGCTTCGCGCGTCAGCGGGAATTCCGCCACGCCGCAGCCCAGTTGGTGGTAGTAGCGCCGGGTGGCGGCGTCGGGGTCGTCGTGCGAGGCGACTTTCAGCCCGGCGGCCTGCGCGCAGGCGGTCAGCTCGCGCATAGCGTCGGCCACGGAATCGGCCGCGGCCATCGCCTGGCGGATGCGGTCCTGGAAGGTGTCCAGATCGCATTCGGCGCGGTCGGCGTATTGGAGCAGCTTGCGGTCATCGCCCAGGCGGCGCGCCATGCCGGGCAGGTGGTCGTTCAGCGCCACGAAGCGCACGCGGCCGTCGCGGATCCATTGCTGGGCGGTGTCGACGCCGCCTACATGGTGGGTTTCGAAGCGCAGGTGCACGTAGTGGCGCGCGCCCATGACGTGGCGCATGCGTTCCAGCGCCTCGAACATGCGCTCGGCGTAGGCCTCGCCGCGCAGGCCGCCTTCCCAGGACAGCGTCACACCGTGAAATTCGGTAGTGATGCCGTTGGCCAGCAATTGGCGGTCCACGTCGAACAGCGCGCCGTCGTAGGGGAACGTGACGCGGGGCCGCGGCATGATGGCGCGTTCGAAGGCGTCGCCGTGCAGGTCGACGATGCCGGGCAGCACCAGCAGGTTGCCGGCATCGAACCAGGTCGCGCCGCGCGCGGCGGTGCCGCCGCCATCGTCGATCAGTCCCGCGTTGAATCGCAGGCTGGCGTGCTCGATGCCGCGAGGGGTCAGGATACGTTGGCCTGTGACACCGGCCAGGGGCGAGGGGGCGTGTGCTTGGTTCATGAGTGGGAAGTTAGCGGTGTTGCATTACAACCAGATGTCTAGATGAGTGGGGTCGCACGGCCGCGGCAGGGATGCCGCGGCTTGGGGTCAACTTTCGTCGGTCACCATCAACTGCACCAGATCGCCGACGAAGCGGGTGATGCTGTATTGCAACGGCGCGCCGGCCTGGTCGATGTTCAGGGCTTCGACCTGCAGGATCGGGCGCGTCTTGGGCTGGCCCAGCAGCCGTGCCACCTCGGGCGAGGGCAGGGCGGCCGTGATGCGCGACCACTTGCGGGTGTAGTCGCCGATGCCGTAGTGGGCATAGACCTTGGACACCGATTTCAAGGCGCTCAGGCGGTCGGCGAAATCGGGAAAGCGCTTTTCGTCGAAATAGTGCTCGGACGCGCTGATGGGGCGGTTTTCGGCCTTGCCCACCAGTTGCACGCGCAACAGCGGGGCGGTGCGCGCCAGGCCCAGGTGCTTGGCGATGTCGGCCGCGCGCAAGGTCTGGCTGCCCAGCGTTTCCAGGTGGCCCAGCACCCCCTGGCTGCGCAGGTTTTCGGAAAAGCGCGTGCGCTTGCCGATGGCGTAGTCGATGGCGTGCTCTTGCACGAACGTGCCGCGGCCCTGTTCGATGCGCACCAGCCCGCTTTGCTCGAGTTCGCCCATGGCGCGCCGGATGGTGTGGCGGTTGACCGAGAACTTCGCGGCCAGCTCGGGCTCGGACGGCAATTGCTCGCCCGCCATATAGAGCTTGTTGCGGATGTCGTCCGCCAGCGATTCGCCGATCTGGCGCCACACGGCGATGCCGGAACCTCGTTCAACCATGGAATGTGCTCATGCTGTGATCTGTCATATCGGCTTCATCAAGAATGGCTGTGATTGTGCACCAAGCGGCGGGCGCGGGATAGGCGATGCGTTCCCGCCGCAACTGTCATCAAAAATTCACGCCAGGCTGTTGAACTTCGATCTGAACGCGATCATACTCCATCCGGTCGTCTAGACGTTTAGAGGAAATAATGGATCATCGACACACAGCGCAGGGCGAGGCCAATGCGCAGCGGGCCGCCTGGATGCGGGTGCTGGCGCTGGCCGATCCGGCCATGCTGGACGGGGCCTTCGGCTCCCTGGGCGGCCTGCCGACCCATCAGATGTTGCGGCCGGCCCAGACCGGCATGGCCATGGTGCGGGCGCGCAGCGGCGGCACCGGCGGGCGTTTCAACCTGGGCGAAATGACCGTGACACGTTGCGCCGTCAGCCTGGACAACGGCGTGGTCGGCATCGCCTACGTGCAGGGCCGGTCCCTGCGCCACGCCGAACAGGCGGCGGTGGCTGACGCGCTGCTGCAGTTGCCTGATTGGCACGACACGGTACAGGCCCAGCTGATCGAACCGCTGGCGCGCGATCGCGCGGGGCGCGTCGAAAGCCAGGCGCGCGTTGCCGCGCAGACCAAGGTCGAATTCTTCACGATGGTGCGAGGCGAGGACTGACATGCATCAGGAACACTTGAGCGCGGCGGCCGCCAGCCGCAAGCTGCTGCCCGGGTTCGCGGACCCGGTGAACGACGCGCAGGACACTTTCCGCACGGCGCTGGACGCCATGGCGCATCCGGGCCGGGTCGTCGAAACGGCCGCGGCCAGCGGTGTGCCGGCCGGACTGTCGCCGGCGCTGACGGCGCTGCTGCTGACGCTGGTCGATGTCGATACGCCGCTGTGGCTGCCTGAAGGCGTGGACAGCGGGGTGCTGGATTTCCTGCGTTTTCATTGCGCCTGCCCCATCGTGCCGTCGCCGTCACTGGCGCGCTTTGCCTGCGTGCCGGCCGGATTCGCGGCGCCCGCGCTGTCGGCCTGCCACCCTGGCGACCCGGCCTATCCCGACCTGTCCACCACGCTGCTGCTCGAAGTCGAGTCGCTGGACCAGGGCGCCGAGGCCACGCTGACCGGCCCCGGCATCCAGACCCGCCAGGCGCTGCGCGCGGCCGGGCTGCCGGAAGGCTTCTGGCGCGAATGGCGCCTGAACCATCAACGTTTTCCGCTGGGCGTCGACGTCTTCCTGACGCACGGGCGGCAACTGTGCGCGCTGCCCCGCAGCACGCGCGTGGAGAGCTGACATGTACGTGGCCGTCAAAGGTGGCGAACGCGCCATCCTCAATTCCTACCGCATGCTGGACGACTACCGGCGCGGCGACCGGGCCGTGCCCGAACTGAGCCTGGACCAGATCCGCGGCCAGATGCCGCTGGCGGTGTCGCGCGTCATGGCCGAAGGCTCGCTCTACGACCCGCAACTGGCGGCGCTGGCGCTCAAGCAGGCGGCCGGCGACGTGATCGAAGCCGTGTTCCTGTTGCGCGCCTACCGCACCACGCTGTCGCGCTATGGCTACACGCAGCCGATCGACACCGGCAACATGCGCCTGCAACGCCGCATCTCGTCCACCTTCAAGGACGTGCCCGGCGGCCAGATCCTGGGCCCGACCTACGACTACACCCAGCGCCTGCTCGATTTCTCGCTGGAAGCCGAACGCGAGGCCGACGCTTTGCCGGCCGGTGCCGAGCCACTGGACAGCGCCATGCCGCGCGTCACCGATCTGCTGGCGCACGACGACCTGATCGATGCCGAGCCCATTCCGGAAGGCGACCCCGAGCCCTTCGACCTGACCCGCCAGCCGCTGGATTTTCCGGCCTCGCGCGCCGCCCGCCTGCAGAACCTGGCGCGCGCCGACGAAGGCTTCCTGCTGTCGATGGGGTATTCCACCCAGCGCGGCTACGGCAATACGCACCCCTTCGCCGCCGAGATCCGCTACGGCTTCCTGGAAGTCGACATGCACATCGAGGAACTGGGGTTCGCGGTCACCGTCGGCGAGATCGAGATCACCGAGTGCCAGATGGTGAGCCAGTTCGCCGGCAACGGCGAAGAGGGGCCGAAGTTCACGCGCGGCTACGGCCTGACGTTCGGCTACGGCGAGCGCAAGGCCATGTCGATGGCGCTGGTGGACCGCGCGCTGAAGGCGCAGGAACTCGGCGAACGCGCTGATTCGCCGGCCAACGACCACGAATTCGTGCTGTACCACAGCGACAACGTCGAGGCGTCCGGCTTCGTGCAGCACTTGAAGCTGCCGCACTACGTTGACTTCCAGGCCAATCTTGAGCTGCTGCGGCGCATGCGCACCGAGCGCGCCGTGCCCGATTCCGCGCCTGATTCCGAGAACATCCGCCAGCTGGACGAGGCCGTTGCCCCATGAGCTCCTCCCATACCCGCAGCACCGTCGAACGCGACGACCACTACAACTTCGCCTATCTGGACGAGTCCACCAAGCGCATGCTGCGTCGCGCGCTGCTCAAGGCGGTGGCCATTCCCGGCTACCAGGTGCCGTTCGGCAGCCGCGAAATGCCGCTGCCCTACGGCTGGGGCACGGGCGGCATCCAGGTCACCGCGTCCATCATCGGCCCGGGCGACGTGCTCAAGGTCATTGACCAGGGCTCCGACGACACCACCAACGCCATCAACATCCGCCGCTTCTTCGGCCGGGTGACGGGCGTGGCGACCACCGAATCCACGCGCGACGCCAGCATCGTGCAGACCCGCCACCGCATTCCGGAAACACCGCTGGCGGCCGGGCAGATCATGGTGTTCCAGGTGCCGATCCCCGAGCCGCTGCGCTGGCTGGAACCGAGCGAAACCGAAACCCGCACCATGCACGCGCTGGCCGAATACGGCGGCATGCATGTCAAGCTGTACGAAGACATCGCGCAGCACGGCCACATCGCCACCACCTACGACTACCCCGTCATCGTCAACGACCGCTACATGATGCGGCCGTCGCCGATCCCCAAGTTCGACAACCCCAAGCTGGACAACAGCCCGGCGCTGATGCTGTTCGGCGCCGGCCGCGAAAAACGCGTCTACGCCGTGCCGCCGTACACGCGGGTCAAGAGCCTGGATTTCGAAGACCATCCGTTCACGGTGGAAAAGTGGTCGGAGTGCTGCGACGTGTGCGGCTCGCGCGACAGCTTCCTGGACGAGATCATCCTGGACGACGCCGGCACGCGCCGCTTCGTCTGCTCCGATACCGAATACTGCAACGACCGCCAGGCGCAGCAACACCCGAAAGAGGCCACCGCATGAACGCCCAACCTTTGCTTTCCGTGCGCAACATGACGCGCACCTGGGACGGCGTGCATGGCTGCCGCAACGTCAGCTTCGACCTGTTCCCGGGCGAGGTGCTGTGCGTGGTGGGCGAGTCCGGCTCCGGCAAGAGTACCTTGCTGTCGGCCGTGTCGTACCAGACCCCGCCGGAGATGGGCAGCGTCTGGTACGACACTCGCGACCAGGGCTTTACCGATCTGGCCGCGCTGCAGGGCGCGCGCTTGCGGCTGCTGTCGCGCACCGACTGGGGCTTCGTGCGCCAGAATGCGCGCGACGGCCTGCGCATGCAGGTCAGCGCGGGCGCCAACATCGCCGAGCGCCTGATGGCGGTGGGCGACCGCCACTACGGCGAACTGCGCCAGGCCGCCGGCAGCTGGCTGCAGAAGATGGAAATCGATGCCGGCCGCCTGGACGACGCGCCGTCCTCGTTTTCGGGCGGCATGCAGCAGCGCCTGCAGATCGCGCGCAATCTGGTCACCCATCCGCGCCTGGTGTTCATGGACGAACCGACCGCCTCGCTGGACGTGTCGGTGCAGGCGCGCCTGCTCGACCTGCTGCGCCAGCTGGTGACCGACCTGGGCCTGGCCGCGATCGTGGTGACGCACGACCTGGCGGTGGCGCGCCTGCTGGCGCACCGCACGCTGGTCATGCGCGGCGGCGAGGTGGTGGAAAGCGGCCTGACCGACCAGATTCTCGACGACCCGCAACATCCCTACACCCAGTTGCTGGTGTCTTCCATTTTGCAGAGCTGACCATGACTGTAGCGACTCCCATGATCGAGGTGCGGGGCCTCGGAAAGATGTTCACCCTGCATAACCAGGGTGGCATCCGCCTGCCGGTGCTGGAAGCGGTGGACTTTGACGCCGCCGCCGGTGACTGCCTGGTGCTGGCCGGCCCGTCCGGCACCGGCAAGAGCACCTTGCTGCGCTGCCTGTACGGCAACTACCTGGCCACCGAAGGCAGCATTCGCGTGCGCGCCGGAAACGACTGGGTGGAACTGGTCGGCGCGCCCGAGCAGCGTATCCTGGCGCTGCGGCGCGACGTCATCGGCTATGTCAGCCAGTTCCTGCGGGTCATTCCGCGCGTGTCGGCGCTGGACGTGGTGGCCGAGCCGCTGCGCATGGCCGGGGTGGATGCCGACGAGGCCCGCACCCGCGCCGCCGCTTTGCTGCGGCGCCTGAACGTGCCGCAACGCCTGTGGGGCCTGGCGCCGGCCACGTTCTCGGGCGGCGAGCAGCAGCGGGTCAATATCGCCCGTGGCTTCATCGCGCAGCATCCGATCCTGCTGCTGGACGAACCGACCGCCTCGCTGGACGCCGACAACCGCGCCGTGGTGGTGGAACTGATCCGCGAAGCGCGCGCCGCCGGGCGCTGCCTGCTGGGCATCTTCCACGACGCCGAAGTGCGCGACGCGGTGGCGACCCAGGTCCTGGCCTTGCGCCCCGCGCAGGCCGCCGTCGAATTGGAGTGACCATGCCCAGTACCTACCTGACCCATGCCCGCGTCGTGCTGCCGGACCGCGTGCTGGAAGACAGCGCCGTCCTCATCGACGACGGCGTGATCGTGGCGATCGCGCCGGACGGCGCCCGCGCCGGCCACGAAATCGACCTGCGCGGCCAGACGCTGGTGCCGGGCCTGATCGACCTGCATTGCGACGCCATCGAGAAAGAAGCCGAGCCGCGCTCCAAGGTGCTGTTTCCGCTGGATTTCGCGGTGGCGCAGGTCGACCGCCGCAATGCCGCGGCCGGCATCACCACGCCCTATCACGCGCTGTCGTTCGCCAACAGCGAATGGGGCGTGCGCAACAACGACACCGCCGCCCAGGTGGTGCGCAGCGTGCGCGCGTTTCGCCAGCACAGCCTGGTCGACAACCGGGTGCATTGCCGCTACGAAGTCACCGACGCCACCTCGCTGCCGGTGCTGCAGGCGCTGATGGATGAAGGCGCGGTCGACCTGCTGTCGGTGATGGACCATTCGCCGGGGCAGGGCCAGTTCAAGACGCTGGAGTCGTACCTGCAATACATGATCGGCAACCACGCCATGAGCCGCGAGCAGGCCGAAGAGGCCGCGCGCGCCAAGACCCGTTCCAAGGACGGCGCGGTGCAGCGCGTGGAAACGCTGCTGGCGCATGCCCACGGCCTGGGCATTCCCACCGCCAGCCATGACGACGATTCTATCCATCGCATCGCCACCATGCGCAACTTGGGCGTGTCGATGAGCGAATTCCCGATCACGCTGGACACGGCCCGCGCGGCGGTGTCTTGCGGCTTGCCTACCATCCTGGGCGCGCCGAACGTGCTGCGCGGCAAAAGCCAGAGCGGCTCGATGCGCGCGATTGACGCGATCCGCGCGGGGGTGGCCAGTTGCCTGTGCTCGGACTACCAGCCATCCACGCTGATCGCCGCGGCATTAGCCGTGGCGGCGCAGACCGACCTGACGCTGCCGCAGGCCATCGCGTTGGTAACGGCCAATCCGGCCGACGCCTGCGGCCTGTTCGACCGCGGCCGCATCGCGGTGGGCCTGCGCGCCGACTTGGTGGCCGTTGCGCAGGTCGGGGCGTTGCCCCTGATCAGCCATGCGTGGAGCGCCGGCCGGCTGGTATTCTCGACCCACTACCCCGCCGGCCTGGCACAGGCGCCCGCTGTTGAACCGCGCGGCCTGGTGGCAGCCTGACCTGGCAAGGAGACGCCTGATGGGTGCGATCGTGACCGCCGTGGCCGCCAGTCCGGGCCATGGCTTTTCCAAGGTGGTGCAGCCCGACATCGTGCTGCTGCAGGGGCTGGGCGTGCAGGGCGACGCCCATGCGGGCGTCACCGTGAAGCACCGTTCGCGCGTCCGGGCCGACCCGACGCAGCCCAATCTGCGCCAGGTCCACCTGATCCATGGCGAACTGCACGATGCATTGCAGGCCGCCGGGTTCAACGTAGCCGAAGGCACCCTGGGCGAAAACATCACTACCCGTGGGTTGGATCTGCTGGGCTTGCCGCGCGATGCCTGCCTGCACATCGGGCCACAGGCGGTGCTGAGGATTACCGGACTGCGCAATCCGTGTGCGCAGCTGGATCACTACCAGAAGGGCTTGACCGCAGCAGTGCTGGGGCGTGATGCGGCCGGCAACCTGGTGCGCAAGGCCGGCATCATGGCCGTCGTGTTGCAGGGGGGGCCGGTCCGGGCGGGCGATGCGATCCGGGTGGAATTGCCCGACTTGCCGCACTTTCCGCTGGAACGCGTCTGACATCCCTGCCAGGATCGGGGTGTTTTGCGCCCGCGCAGGGCTTGTGTGCAAAAACACCGCCACCGGGCAAGCGGCCGACGCGCGCATCTGGTTAAATGGGCGGATGACGACGCAGCCACGGTTTGCGCGGCTCGTCTCCCCTTTTTCCGGAGCGCGCGATGGCACGATTCAATTTCACCCAAGACCCCGAAGAACCCGATCTCTGGGCGGCGGAGAACGTGCCGGTCGGCGACGGCCGCCCGCCTATCCACGTCATGATCCAGACCGACGGCGAAGAGCCCGACAGCGGCGCTTCGAAAGTGGTCAAGGGCATCATCGACAACCTCGATGACCACGTCCTGGCCGCCGCCGAATTCCTGCTCGACAACTACTCGTACGAGCACTGCAAGAAGCTGGGCATCGAAGACGACCAGCTGCTGGCCGAGGAAACCGCCGAAGCCATGGCCGAAAAGGCCGTGCTGCGCGCGCTGTGGCTGTTCGACGAAGACGGCGACGGCTATGAACTCTGGTTCACGCTGCCCTGGGACCCGGTCCACACCTACGACGTGGAATTCGAGGACGGCTCACCCGTCTCGTGCTCGGTCAACGACTAAGCCTTGCAACGCCCCGCTAGCGGGGCGTTTTCTTTTGGGCATCGCGGTCTGACGGCGGTGTCTGCTAGCGCGCCAGCTCAAACCGGGTGGCGCGGGCCTCGCCCAGCGACTCGTCGTAGCGATACAGCAGCTTCAAGGGCTTGCCCTTGCGCACGGCCGACGGGTCGACGTTGTCCAGCGCCACGTCGATCTGGCGATCGACGAATTCGGTGCAGTCGGTGTCGGCGCGTGCGCCGTCGGGAATATCCGCCGCCTTCACATTCAAGCGGAACAGCACGTGCGACACCTCGGTGCCGTCGGTGCGGTATTGGCGCATCTGTTCGGGAAGGGTGGCGACGATGCCGGACAGGTCGCAGGAAATGCGGGTCCAGGCGTGAGCGGGGGGCAGCGCTGCCATCAGTGCCGCCGCCGCGAGCGCGGTGCGCAAGCGTAGAGATTTCATGGCATGGGTAATGGGCGCGGTGTGCCAGGCGCGATGTCCAGCGCGACACCCGTTGCACGCCGCCCGTTGCTCGTCGCCTGTTGCACGTCGCCCTTAATGGGCCAAGGGGCTTCTATGTTGCGCCGGGCGCGGCGCACGGTCAAGAAACGGAAACGGGCGCCGCATCATGATGCGGCGCCCGTTTCCAATTTCAGGAATGCGTCAGCGCGACGCGTCCGTTCAGGCGTCGCGCGTCGCGGCCTGGCCGGGTTGCGAGGCACTGCCGGCCGGCTGGCCGATGTCGGCCTTGGGCGTCAAGTCTTCCTCGTTGCCTTCCATCTTGGCGATGACGGCGGTGGCCAGGCTGTTGCCGACCACGTTGGTGGCCGTGCGGCCCATGTCGAAGAACTGGTCGATGCCCATGATCAGCAGCAGGCCGGCTTCGGGCAGGTGGAACATCGGCAGCGTGGCCGCCACCACCACCAGCGAGGCGCGCGCCACGCCGGCCATGCCCTTGCTGGTCACCATCAGCACCAGCAGCAGCGTGAGCTGCTGCGAGAAGCTCATCTGGATGTTGTAGGCCTGCGCGATGAACAGCACCGCGAAGGACTGGTACATCATCGAGCCGTCCAGGTTGAACGAATAGCCCAGCGGCAGCACGAAGCCCGAGATGCGCTTGGATACGCCGAAACGCTCCAGCGCTTCGATGGTCTTGGGGTAGGCCGATTCGCTGCTGGCGGTCGAGAACGCCAGCAGGGTGGGTTCCTTGATCAGGCCGCCCAGGCGGAAGGTGGCGCGGCCCAGGAACAGGTAGCCCACGCCGAACAGGATGGCCCACAGCAGCGCCAGGCCCAGGTAGAACTCGCCGATCAGCTTGCCGTAGCTGACCAGCACGCCCAGGCCTTCGGTGGTGATGGCCGCGGCCATGGCGGCGAACACGCCCAGCGGCGCGAAGCGCATGACGTAGTCGGTCACGCGGAACATGATCTTGGCGAGCTCGTCGATCATGTTGTAGATGGTGTTGTGCCCCTTGCCGCGGATGAATGACAACGCCGCGCCGAAGAACAGCGAGAACACCAGGATCTGCAGGATCTCGTTGTTCGCCATGGCTTCGGCGATGCTCTTGGGGAACACGTGCGCGATGAACGCTTTCAGGGTGAAGTCGCCCGTCTTCAGGCCGGCGGTGGCGGCGGCATCGGGCAGCGCCAGGTTCAGGTGCGCGCCGGGCTGGAAGATGTTGACCAGCGCCAGGCCCAGCAGCAGCGAGATGGCCGAGGCGGCGATGAACCAGAACATGGCGCGCAGGCCGATGCGGCCGACGGCGCTGGCATCGCTCATGCTGGCCAGGCCGGACACGAGGGTGGCGAACACCAGGGGTGCGATGATCATCTTGATCATGCGCAGGAAGATGTCCGTGATCAGGCTGAAGTACGAGGCAATTTCCTTTGCCTCTTGCGCGTTCTGCGCGTACTTATTGCAGAAATAGCCCACCACGACGCCCAGCACCATGGCGATGCCGATGTAACGCGTCAGCTTCTTAGTATTCATCTTCTAAAACGGAAAACAGGGACCATATCGATCGGCGCAAAGGCCTTACCCGCCGGCACGGGGCGGGGCGAATCGGTCCAATGACGGATATGCCGGGGGCAACCGAAGCGTCGCGGGTTAACCCTTGGGGCGCGATGTTAACGCCGTGAACCTGACAGTTAGTTGTCAGCTTGGGGACGGGTCAGGTCGGTCCGCCTGGCGCGCCCACGGCATGACAAAATGGCTGCTCCCAGGTTCGCCGCCAGCCGGCGAGCCGCCGAAAACAAGCGGAGCCGGACAGGCGCCGCCACCGATATAGGGAGACAAAGCCATGCCGAAACGCGAATTGTCCGTCCTGGCCTCCGGGTACACCTACCTGGAAGGGCTGCGCTGGCACGACGGGCGCTTGTGGGCGTCGGATTTCTATACGGGCCAGGTGATCGCCGTCGACCTGCAGGGCCGGGTCGAGGTGATCTGCCGTGTGCTGCAGCAGCCCTCGGGCCTGGGCTGGCTGCCCGACGGCCGCCTGCTGATCTCGTCCATGAAAGACCGCAAGCTGCTGCGGCGCGAGCCGGACGGCACGCTCACGCAGCACGCCGATCTGTCCGCCCTGACCGGCGGCCCGATCAACGACCTGGTGGTGGATGACCAGGGCCGGGCCTACGTGGGCAATTTCGGCTTTGACCTGATGGCCGGCGAACCTGTCGCCACCACCACCCTGGTGCGGGTGGATACGGACGGGGTTGCCCAGGTGGTGGCGGACGGGCTGTGCTTTCCCAACGGTTCGTTCATCACGCCGGACGGCAAGACCTTGATCGTCAACGAGACTTTCGGCAACCGCATCTCGGAATTCGACATCCTGGCCAATGGCGCCCTGGGGCCGCGGCGCGACTGGGCCAATTTCGGCGCCTTGCCCGAATCCGACGACCTGTCGGTGCTGATCGGCGCCTCGGCCATCGGCCCGGACGGCGGGGCGCTGGACGCCGAGGGCGCCCTGTGGGTGGCGGACGCCATCGGCAAGCGCATCGTGCGGCTGGCGCGCGGCGGCAAGATCCTGGAACAGATCGACACGGGCGAACTCGGCATCTTCGCCGCGGCCCTGGGCGGCCCGGACGGCAAGACCCTGTTCATGGCCGCGGCGCCGGATTTCATCGAAGCCAACCGCCGTGCCAAACCCGAAGGCCGGATCCTGGTGACTGAGGTGGACGTGCCGCACGCGGGACGCCCCTAGTGCAGTGCAGTCCCGCCGGGGCAGGGTAAGGGCCGGGCCCGGGGCAATCGCTACTGCATCGCCAACCAGGCTTCTGCATCGTTATCCACGGTGGCCAGTCTGGTCGCGACGGTGGCGGCCAGCCTTGGCATAGTGCGTGGTCTTATCTATAAGTCTTAAGTATCAAATATTGATGCTTAGAATCCCAAAAAAATAATGCGATAAGGCATCCGGCCGCGCAACGCGGCCGGCGCCAGGGGGTTCCCGGCAACGGGACGCCGCCTCAATTGCGGTTTGGCCGGCCGCTGAGCGCGCGCGCCGCCGAAACCGCCAGCGAGCTGAAACGCTGGGAAAAGGACTCCAGCGTCCATTCCGCCAGCAAGCCGGAAATGTGGATCGCTGCCAGCGGGCGGCCGCTGTGGTCGACCACGGCGCTGGCCAGCACGATCTCGCCCACCATGCTTTCTTCCATGCAGAGGGCATAACCCTGTACCCGCGCCTCGCGCACCCGCAGGCGGATGAGGTCGGGATCGGTGATGGTCTTTGGAGTCAGCGGCCGTAGGTCGCTGCGCGCCAGGATGTCGTCGACCTCGGCGTCGGGCAGGTACGACATGATCGCGCGGCCGCCTGAAGACGAGAAGGTCGGCATGCGCCGGCCAACCAGCGTGGCATAGAAGGTCTGGCGCTTGGTCTGGCGGCGCAACGCGTAGACGATGGTCAAGTCATCGAACAGGCTCAGGTCGACCCGTTCGCCGCACTCCTGTTGCAGCTGCTCCAGGATCGGGGTGGCGCGCTCGAGCAGTGGATGGCCGCGCAGGAAGTCGAAGGTGCGATCCAGGATCTTCTTGCCGAGTACGTAGCCGCGCTGGTTGTTGCCGCGTTCGAGGTAACCCAGCGCCACCAGTGTGTGCAGCATGCGCTGGGTCGAGCTGCGATCCAGTCCTGACAGCTCTGTCAGTTCGTTCAGGCTAAGTGGGCCCGGGTGGTTGGAAAAAGCCTCGAGGATGCCGAAGCCTTTCGCCAGGGATTGGTTGAACCGGGTCTCGGTCGTGGCCATGTCGATCTACTCCATTTTCTTGGTCTTGGTGTCGGTGCGGGGCGCGCGCGCGTCGCCACGGGGCGCTGGCTACGCACTGTAGCGGCTTCCGTTTGCGGCCAGGCTAGGGAAATTACCCATGTTTTGCGTATTGCCCCGCGCTTTCGTGAACTCTATCATGACAAATATAGATATCTAAGTATCAATAATTGATACTTAAGATTTTAAATCGCCATATCCAACAAGGGGAGTGCAATGACCGCCGTCGCAGCAGCCAGCCTGAGTCAGGACCAGATCGCCGAAGCCGTATGCAGGCTTCGCCAGTACATGACCGATACGTTGACGGGATTCGTGCAGTGCCGCAGCCTGCCCGGCGAGGAAATGTCTGCCGCCCGGTTCCTGGAGGACGCGCTGGCGGACCTGGGGTTGGCCTCCGAGCGCATCGCGTTACGGACCGAGGAACTCAAGGACCTGCCGCTGTATTCGCCGGCTTGCTGCCCCGATGGCGGCCGCTACAACGTGCTGGCGCGCCACGAGCCGCGCGCCGCGGGCGGACGCGCCGTGCTGTTCAACGGCCACCTCGACGTGGTGCCGACCGGTCCGCACGAACTGTGGGACCCGGCGCCGTTCGACGGTGAATTACGTGATGGCTGGCTGTATGGCCGGGGCGCGGGCGATATGAAGGCCGGCATCGTCTGCGCGCTGGCGGCGTTCAAGGCCCTGCAGGACTTGGGGGTGCAGCCCGCCGGCGCGGTGGGTTTCAACGGCGTGCTGGAAGAGGAAAACACCGGCAACGGTACCCTTGCCACGGTTTCGGCGCTGCAAAGCGCGATCGCCGCGGCCAAGCTCAGCGCCTTCGATGCGGTCGTCATTCCCGAGCCCACGCACGAGCGCATGATGAGCGCCCAACTCGGCGTGTTCTGGATGTATGTGGACATAGTGGGCCGGCCCGCGCACGCCGCCTACATGACGACGGGCGTCAATCCGGTGGAGACCGGATTGCGCATCGTCGAGGCGATGAAACAGCTCGAACATGAATGGAACCTGCCGGAAAACCGCCACCCGGCCTACCGCGAACATGCGCATCCCATCAATTTCAACCTCGGGCAGATCCACGCGGGCGACTGGAATTCGTCGGTGCCCAGCGTGTGCACGCTGGGCATGCGCATCGCCTGCTACCCGGACATGTCGATCGACACCGCTAAGCAGCGGGTGCAGGCATGCATCCGCGCAGTCGAGGCCGGGCTGACCGACAGCGACGTGCGCATCGACATCCGCTACGAAGGGTTTCACGCGCCGGGCTGCGAGTACGACCTGGATGTGCCCGCGATGCAATTGCTGGCCGACGCCCACCGCCGCGTGACTGGCGAGCCCCCGCAGCCAACGGCCCTGACCGCGACCACCGACGGCCGCCACTTCCGGCTGATGATGGATGTGCCGGTGACCTGTTACGGCCCTCAGGTGAAAAACGTGCACGGATTCAACGAATGCGTGTCGGTGGACAGCATGGTGCGCGTCGCCACCTCGCTGGCACTCTTCATCAACGACTGGTGCGGCGTCGAGCCGCGGCAAGCCTGAGCCCGTACGCGCTCCAGCTCCTTTTTACGGATTCCTGCCATGACCTTTTCCCACGCCCTGCGCGTCCTGGCGCGCTGCGCCCTGGCTGCGGCCAGCCTGTTGCCCTTTGCTTCCTTCCCGTCGCATGCCGCCGAAACCCCGCAATACGGCGGAGTGCTGACGGCCATCCTGAGCCCCGAGCCGCCAACCCTGAACGTGGCGGTGCAGCAGGTCGCCAGCACGCAACTGGTGGCCGGCAAGATCTTCGAAAGCCTGCTGACGTATTCCTTTGACCTGAAGCCCCAGCCCGGCCTGGCCCGGTCGTGGGAGGTGTCGCCGGATCGCCTGACCTACACCTTCCACCTGCAGCCTCAGGTGCAATGGCACGATGGCAAGCCGTTCTCGTCCGATGACGTGGTGTTCACGTACACCAAGGTACTGGCCAACACACCGCGCACGCGCACCTTGATGGCCAATGTGCAGGAGGTCTCGGCGCCGGACGCGCAGACCGTGGTGTTCAAGCTGAAGCAGCCGTACTCTGCCTTCCTGTATGCGTTTGACATCGGCGGCGGCGCGATCCTGCCCAAGCACCTGTACGACGGCGATACGCCGATCGGGCAGAACCCGCACAACAATGCGCCGATCGGCACCGGCCCGTTCAAGTTCAAGCGCTGGGAACGCGGGTCCTACATCGAGTTGGTCAGGAACGAACACTACTGGAAGGCGGGGCGTCCTTACCTGGACGGCATCACCTACCGCGTGATTCCCGACTCGGCTTCGCGCCGCGTGGCGCTGGAGCAGGGCACCGTGATGCAGGCTTGGCTGCAGGACATTGAGCCTGTGGATCTGGCGCGCGTGGCCAAGCTGCCCAACATCACGCAGACTCACAAAGGGTATGAGTACTGGTCGACCATGCAGTGGATCGAGCTGAACGGCGGCCGTCCGCCCTTTTCGGACAAGCGCTTCCGCCAGGCCTTGATGTACGGCATCAACCGCCAGTTCATTGCCGACAAGATCATGTTCGGCACGGGCACGGTCGCCACCGGCCCCATCCACCACAACACGCGTTTCTACGACGCCAACGTCAAACCGTATCCCTACGACCCGAAAAAGGCCGTCGCACTGCTGGACGAGATGGGCCTGAAGCCAGACGCCAAAGGCGTGCGCGCCACGGTTGGCCTGATTCCGCTGCCCTATGGTGAGATGCCGCGCCGCGTGGCCGAATACATCAAGCAGAACCTGGCCAAGATCGGCGTGGCCGTGACGCTGGAGAACACCGACGTCGGCGGCTGGACCAGCCGCGTGGGCAACTGGGATTTCGATATGGGCGCCAACGGGGTCTTCCAGTATGGAGATCCGGCCATCGGCGTGTCCCGCACCTACTTGGGCAGCAACATCAAGAAGGGGCTGATGTTCACCAATACGTCGCAGTACAACAACCCCAAGGTCGATGAGCTGTTCAACGCCGCCGCGACTGCCGCCACCGACGAAGAGCGCCAGAAGCTCTACAGCGAGGTGCAACGCATCCTGGTGGAAGATGTGCCGGTGCTGTGGCTGGCCGACACCAACTATTCGACCCTGCTGAACAAGCGCGTGCATGACGCCGTGACCACGGCGCTTGGCGTGGTGGATACGCAGAGCGACACTTGGCTGTCCAAAGAATGAAGAAGATTGCCAAGTTCCTGGCGAACCGGGTGGTCAAGAGCGTCCTGGTTCTGCTGATGATCGCGCTCTTCAACTTCTTTCTGGTGCGGGCCGCCCCGGGCGACCCGGCCGAGATCCTGGCGGGCCAATCGGGGGCGGTCGATGCCGAGTTCATCGCCAAGCTGCGGCAGGAATTCGGGCTGGACAAGCCGATTCCGGTGCAGTTGGGCCACTACCTGAAGAACGTCGCCACGTTAGACCTGGGCTATTCCTATCGGCAGCAGGCGCCGGTATCGAGCCTGATCCTGCAGCACCTGCCGGCGACCTTGCTGCTGACCTTGTCGGCCTTCGCTTTCGCGCTGCTGGCGGGAGTCAGTCTGGGTACCCAGGCAGCCCTGCGGGTGGGCAAATGGGGTGATACCGTCATCACGACCCTGTCGATGCTGGCCTACGCCACGCCGCTGTTCTGGGTCGGCTTGATGCTGGTTCTGCTGTTTTCGGTGAACCTGGAATGGTTACCCGCGTTCGGCTACGAAAGCGTCGGCGCCAATCTCTCCGGTCTGGCCCGCGTGGCGGACGTGGCCAGGCACCTGCTGCTGCCGGCATTGACCCTGGGCATGTTCTACATGGCGGTCTACGCGCGGTTGACGCGCGCCTCGATCCTGGAAATCAGCCAGCTGGACTTCGTCAAGACCGCGCGTGCCAAGGGCTTGTCCGAGCGCACGGTAATCGTGCGCCACGTGCTGCGCAACGCGCTGCTGCCGGTCATCACCTACGCCGGCATCCAGGCCGGCGGGCTGATTGGCGGGTCGCTGCTGGTGGAGACTGTCTTCGCCTGGCCCGGCATCGGCCGGCTGGCGTTCGATGCGCTGATCCAGCGCGACTACAGCGTGCTGCTTGGCGTGTTCTTCATGGCCTCCCTGATCGTGGTCGTGGTCAACCTCGTCACCGACATCCTGTACACGGTGGCGGACCCCAGGATCGAACTCAAATGAAAACCTTCATGCAATCGTTCTGCCGCAACAAGGGCGGCATCATGGGCCTGATCGTGCTGGCATTGGTGACGCTGGTGGCCATCGCCGCAAGCTGGATCTTTCCGGACAGCCCTTGGGACATCACCAACGGCCCCTTCATGCCGCCGTTGTCCGACGGCGCCTTGCTGGGCACCGATACGCTGGGCCGCGACATCGCCACCGGTATCGCTTATGGCTCGCGTATCACGCTGGTGCTGGCTGCGGTGTCCACGGCAGTCTCCATTCTGCTGGGCATCACGGTCGGCGCTCTGGCCGGTTTCTATGGCGGACGGGTGGACCAGGCCATCGTCGGTTTCATCGAGCTGTTCCAGACCATTCCCAGCTTTTTCCTGGCGGTGGTGCTGGTGGCCATCCTGACGCCCAACATGGCCACGGTGATCTTCGCCATCGCGGTGGTCTCGTGGCCGCCGCTGGCGCGACTCGTGCGGGCGGAGTTCATGAGCCTGAAAAACCGCGAGTTCGTGCAGGCGGCGATGCTGTCGGGGCAGTCCAATCTGCGCATCATTCTGACGCAGATCCTGCCGAACAGCCTGTCACCCGTGATTGTGTCGGGGTCCCTGATGATTGCCAGTTCCATCCTGCTGGAATCGGCGCTGAGCTTCCTGGGCCTAGGCGATCCCAATGCGATGACTTGGGGCTACATCATCGGCGCCTCGCGCAGCGTGTTGCGCGATGCCTGGTGGATGAGCGTGTTTCCGGGCTTGGCGATCCTGTTGACCGTGCTGTCGCTCAACCTTATCGGTGAAGCGCTGAACGACGCACTCAATCCCAAACTGGCCCGCAGGAGGACGACGTGATGAGCGCGCTGCTTGAAATCCGTGATCTCAATGTGACCGCCGCCCATGACGGGCCGACGGTGGTGCAGGGCGTGTCCTACACCGTGAACCGCAACGAGATCCTGTGCGTGGTGGGCGAATCGGGCTCGGGCAAGTCGGTTACGGCCCACGCCATCATGGGTCTGTTGCCAGCGGATCAACTGCGCGTCACGCGGGGCCAGATCCTGTATGGCGGGCGCGACCTGGTCGGTCTGTCGGCCACGGACTGGCATGGCTTGCGCGGCCGTTGCTTCGGCATGGTGTTCCAGGAGCCGATGACGGCGCTCAACCCCATCATGCGGGTGGGGCGCCAGGTCGACGAGGTTCTGGAACGGCATACCAACCTGAGCGCCGGCGCCCGCCGCCAGCGGGTGCTGGAACTGTTCGGGCAGGTGCTGCTGCCCGATCCGCAGGGCATGTACGAGGCCTTTCCGTTCCAGCTGTCCGGCGGCCAGCGCCAGCGCGTCGTCATCGCGATGGCGCTGGCGCTGGAGCCGGACGTCCTGATCGCCGATGAGCCGACCACGGCGCTGGATGTCACCACGCAGGCGCAGATCCTGGACCTCATCAAGGACATCCAGCGTCGCATGGGCATCGGCGTCATCTTCATCACCCACGATTTTGGCGTGGTGGCCGACATCGCCGATCGCATCGTGGTGATGCGCAAGGGCGAAGTGGTGGAGGCCGGGGCGGCCGATGACATTCTGAACCGGCCGCAGCATCCCTACACCCGCCAATTGATCGCTGCGGTCCCGCACAAGCCCGAGGGCAAGGACGCGGCCGCACCCGCGCCGCCGCTGATGACCGTGGCCAACCTGTGCAAGACCTTTGCCACCGGCGGGCGCCGGGTCGAGGCGCTGCGCGACATTTCGCTGGAGATCCGCCAAGGCGAGACCCTGGGGCTGGTGGGGGAGTCCGGCTCGGGTAAGTCGACGCTGGGACGCACCCTGATCGGCCTGATCTCGCCCGACAGCGGTAGCGTGCGGATGGCAGGCCGCGAATTGGTGGGCATGGCGCCCCGCGATTTCCGCCCCTACCGGCGCCAGATCCAGATGGTGTTTCAGGACCCGTACGCATCGCTCAACCCGCGCCACCGGGTCATCGAGGCCGTGGCGCAGGGGCCGATCGCCTTCGGCGAGAGCCGCAAGACCGCGCTGCGCGAGGCCCGGGAACTGCTGGAACTGGTGGGCCTGGGCGGTGACGCCGGAGAGCGCTATCCGCACCAGTTCTCGGGCGGGCAGCGCCAGCGGGTCGGCATCGCCCGCGCGCTGGCGCTCAAGCCGCGCTTGCTGGTGGCGGACGAGGCGGTGTCGGCGCTGGACGTGTCGATTCAGGCGCAGGTGCTGGACTTGCTCAAGACGGTCAGCGGCCAGTTCGGCCTGTCGGTGCTGTTCATCACCCACGACCTGCGCGTCGCGGCGCAGATTTGCGACCGCATCGCCGTGATGCGGCAGGGGCAACTGGTGGAGCTGGACCGCGCCGCCACGATTTTCTACCACCCGCAACATGAATATACGCGCCGCCTGATCGACTCGGTGCCGGGCAAGGCCTGGAACAAACCCGAGCTGGCGGCGCTGTCGGACCCCTCAACCCGGAGCAAGCAGTATGCGTGACAACGAGTATCAGAGGCTGGACGGACTGGCGCTGGCCGACCTGCTGGCGCGAGGCGAAGTCAGCGCCGAAGACCTCATGGCCTGCGCGATCAGACTGGCGAGCGAGCGTGCGCCCGCGCTCAACGCGCTGTGCTACGAGCGCTATGAGGAATCGCTGGCGGTGGCGCGCGCGTGGCGCCAGGCGGGTACGTTCCGTGCGATTCCCTTTTTGCTGAAGGACTCCGGGCTGGCGCATACACGCTTTCCGTCCAGCCTGGGCTCGCGCCTGCTGAACGACACCGCCTACGTCCGCAACGCTACCCTGGCCGACCGTTTCGAGGCGGCCGGCCTGATTCCCTTCGCGCGCACCACGGTGCCGGAATTCTGCATGGCGCCCACCACCGAGGCGCAGCGAAACGGCGGACCCACCCGCAACCCCTGGGACCCGACCCGTTCTTCCGGCGGTTCCAGCGGCGGCGCGGCGGCGGCGGTGGCCGCGGGCATCGTGCCACTGGCTCATGGTAGCGATGGCGGGGGGTCGATCCGTATCCCCGCCGCGGCTTGTGGCGTCTATGGTCTGAAAGTGTCGCGCGGACGCGTGCCGATGGGGCCGTCGCGGGGCGAAGGCTGGGGCGGCCTGGCGACCGATGGCGTGCTGTCGCGCTCGGTGCGCGACACGGCTGCGGCGCTGGACGCCATCGCAGCGCCCGAGCCGGGTGCTCCCTACGCGGCGCCGGCGGCGCCGGCTTCCTATCTGCAACGGCTGTCCGATCCGCCGCGCAAGCGGCGCATCGTCGTCTGGCGCAGCGCCTGGAGTGGCGTGCCGGTGGCACCCGAATGCGTCGCGGCGGTGGAGCGGGCGGCCGCGCTGTGCCGGGAACTCGGGCACGAGGTGGTCGAGGGCGCCCCCCCCGACATCGAGTACGAGGCGTTCGTGCTGGCGCACGCCAATGTGCTGGCCGGCAATATCGTGCTGTCGGTGGACACCCGCCTGGGCATTACCGGCCAGCCGCTGCACGACCAGGACCTGGAGCCGGTGTTGCGCCAAGGCTATGACTACGGCAAGGCGCTGCCGGCGGCGCAGTACATCGCCAGCGTCAACCGTTTTCATGCCATCGGCCGCATCCTGGACGGCTATATGGCGGGTTATGACGCCATACTGTCACCGTCACTGACCCAGTTGCCGTTGAAACTGGGCGAACTTTCCACCGCCAGCGGCACTTTCCTGGATTTCCGCCGCAAGGTCGCCACCTACGGTACGTTCGCGGCGGCGTTCAACGCGTCCGGGCAACCGGCCGCCAGCCTGCCGCTGGTCTGGACCGAGGCTGGCCTGCCGGTCGGGGTGCAGGTGGTGGGCCGCTATGGCCGTGAAGATGTCGTGCTGGCCCTGTCGGCCCAACTGGAGGCGGCCCAGCCGTGGGCCGGACGGATCGCCGTCCCCCGGATGGCTTAGGGGTCGGCGGGAAAGATGGGGGCTGCTTCGGCCTTTCCCCGTGTCGGGGGAGGGCGGGAGCTCCTTCCAAGGGGGGAGGACCGGCGCGCTGGGCGCCGGCGGCATCGGCTGAAGGGATAGGATACCTGCGGTTTCAAGACCTTTCTTCGATTCCCCCGTAAAATCTCGCCATTCGGCTCGATTTCAACCATCTTTCAATCCACAGTACCTAAGGAGGACCACTCATGGCCCTAGTCTCCATGCGCCAGTTGCTCGACCACGCCGCCGAGCACGGCTACGGCATTCCGGCTTTCAACGTCAATAACCTGGAACAGGTTCAGGCCATCATGGAAGCCGCGGCGGAGACCGACAGCCCGGTGATCATGCAGGCCTCGGCCGGCGCCCGCAAGTACGCCGGCGAAGGCTTCCTGAAGCACCTGATCCAGGCCGCCGTGGAGTCCTACCCGCACATTCCCGTGGTCATGCACCAGGATCACGGCCAGTCGCCCAAGGTCTGCCAAGGCGCCATCGACCTGGGCTTCTCCAGCGTCATGATGGACGGTTCGCTCAAGGAAGACGGCAAGACCATCGCCGACTACGACTACAACGTCGACGTCACCAAGAAGGTCGTGGACATCGCCCACAAGCTGGGCGTCACGGTTGAAGGCGAACTGGGCTGCCTGGGCTCGCTGGAAACCATGGAAGGCGACAAGGAAGACGGCCACGGCGCCGACGGCAAGCTGACCATGGACCAGCTGTTGACCGACCCGGAACAAGCCGCCGACTTCGTGCGCCGCACCCAGCTGGACGCCCTGGCCATCGCCATCGGCACCAGCCACGGCGCTTACAAGTTCACGCGCAAGCCCACCGGCGACATCCTGTCGATCGCCCGCATCAAGGAAATCCACGCCCGTCTGCCCAACACCCACCTGGTGATGCACGGCAGCTCCAGCGTGCCGCAGGAACTGCTGGCCGAAATCCGCGAATTCGGCGGCAACATGAAGGAAACCTACGGCGTGCCCGTCGAGGAAATCCAGGAAGCCATCAAGTACGGCGTGCGCAAGATCAATATCGACACCGATATCCGTCTGGCCATGACCGGCGCGATCCGCCGCTTCTTCGCCGAGAACCCCGAGAAGTTCGACCCGCGCGAATATCTGAAGCCGGCCCGCGCCGCCGCCAAGGCAATCTGTGTGGCTCGCTATACGGAATTCGGCACCGCCGGCAACGCCAGCAAGATCAAGGCCCTGCCGCTGACCGACATCGCCGCCCAGTACGCGTCGGGCAAGCTCGCCCAGGTGGTGCAGTAAGCCGTCAGCCGCCCCGGCGGGTGGCCCTTCTGGGCTGGCCAGCCGGGCTGGCAGCGCGACAAAAAAAGCGGGCCCGCAGGGGCCCGTTTTTTTTCCGCCGCCCTAGGCGGGAGGCGCGTTCTTGGGGAAGTGGGGCACGGCTTTGTCCACGTGGTGCCAGGACGGCGCCGAATCGGTCCACAGGCTGACACGGGTATGGAAGGCCTCGGGGTCGTCCAGGGAACCGGCCCGCACCACCTCATAGGTCGTGGTGTCGGAGCCGCCGAACAGCGGCGTGCCGCAGTCCGCACAGAAGCTGCGCATCACGGTGCGGCCCGAGTCGCTTTTGTAGCGGTGTTCGCGCGCCTTGCCGCGCAGCAGGATGACGGAGCCGGCCGGGAACATCAGCGCGTGGGCCGGCGCGCCGCCGCTGGAATACTGGCAATCGCGGCAATGACAGGTGGCCGCCATGATGGGCTCATCGGTCACCGCATAGCGCACGGCCCCGCACTGGCAGCCGCCGGTCAGGTGGACCTGCGCGTCGGCATGGGACGCGCGTTTTAGGGATGCATCCTGCATACGACTTTGTCTCCTCCAGGTGAAAAGGGGGCGCCGTGACGAGCGGCCTCGGCCGGCGCATATATTGGAATGCAGCCAGACTAACCCGGGGTCCGCGCCCCGGCAAGACAGACCTATTTGCAGTAACCTATGCGCTTTCTTGCGCCCTCATTTTTTGCCATAGGCCATTTTTCCCGTGACTTCTGCTTTGCATCAATCCAGCATCACGTCCTTGCCGCTGCTGGGCCGCGGTAAGGTCCGCGACATGTACGCCGTGGGCGACGACAAGCTGCTGATCGTCGCCTCGGACCGCATCTCGGCGTTCGACGTCATTCTTGACGATCCCATCCCCGGCAAGGGGCAGGTGCTGACCGAACTGACCGAGTTCTGGCTGCAGAAGCTGGCCCACATCCTGCCGAACCACTCCACCGGCGTGAAGCCCGAAGACGTGGTCGCGCCCAACGAGATCGACCAGGTGCGCGGCCGCGCCGTGGTGGTCAAGCGCCTCAAGCCCATCCTGGTCGAAGCGGTGGCCCGCGGCTACCTGATCGGTTCCGGCTGGAAGGACTACCAGGCCACCGGCGCCGTCTGCGGCATCAAGCTGCCCGCCGGCCTGCAACAGGCCAGCCAGTTGCCCGAGCCCATCTTCACGCCCGCCGCCAAGGCCGAATTCGGCATGCACGACGAAAACGTGGATTTCGCCCACGTGGTCAAGGAAGTCGGCCAGGAAATGGCGGAACGCATCCGTGATGTGACGCTCAAGCTGTACGCAGAAGCCGCCAGGTTCGCCGCTACCAAGGGCATCATCATCGCCGACACCAAGTTCGAGTTCGGTCTGGACGACGATGGCACGCTCTACTTGATGGACGAAGTGCTGACCCCGGATTCCTCGCGTTTCTGGCCGGCCGACGGCTACCGCGTGGGTATCAGCCCGCCGTCGTTCGATAAGCAGTTCGTGCGCGACTGGCTCGAAACCCAGACCTGGGACAAGACCCCGCCCGCGCCGCGCCTGCCCCAGGACGTGCTGGAAAAAACCGCCGCAAAGTACCGCGAAGCGCTGGATCGCCTGATCGCCTGAGGCCTGGGCCTTCCCTGAAAAAACCGCTCATATCCGAGCGGTTTTTTTTCGCCTGGCGAGCCCAGTGACCTCGGGAAATCCCCAGGTTTTGGTAAGAATTATTGCTTATTGTTACGCTATACTCGCCGGCACATTGCATCAGGAAGCTGGCGGCGCGGCCGCGCGGCTTTCCCTTTAGCCAACTTGCCGGGCGCGGCCCGCAGCCGCCGCGAGGGCGTATCGCCCACCGGATGTAGAAAGGAGCTGCGCATGATAATGATGTTGCCTTTCCTGACCGGATTGGCCGCGGTGTGGTTCGGCATGATCGGCAAGCGCCGCCCCTGCGTCGCCTTCTGGCTGATCACCCTGCTGGTCTTCGCCATCTGGTGCCAGTTCCACATGACCAGCCCCCTGGCGCTCTCGCTCTAGGGACGGCCATGATTTTTTCCCGCAATCCCGCGCGCGGCTCGCGCATTCTCAATGGCCTGGCCCTGCTGGGCGTGACAGCCATCCTGTGCCTGGCGTTCGTCTGGCAATTCACCTATGACGAGCTGCCGTGCCCGCTTTGCCTGCTGCAGCGGGTGGCCCTGGTGCTGGCCGGGGTGGGGCTGATGCTGAATATGCGGCTGGGCCCGTCGCCCATGCACTACGCCATGACGATCGCTGCCTCGCTGGGCGGCATGGTGGCAGCGGGCCGCCAGGTGCTGTTGCACATTGCGCCGGGCGATCCCGGCTACGGCACGCCCTTCCTGGGGCTGCATTTCTATACCTGGGCGTTCATCGTCTTCAGCGTCCTGGTCGTGTTCTGCGTGGTGATGCTGTCGGCCGACCGCAAGTGGGGCGACAACGTGCTCAAGCGGCCGGTCTCGGCGTTGGGCGTGCTGGTCATGGCCCTGTTTTTCATCATGGTGCTGGGCAACCTGGGCAGTACCACGCTGCAGTGCGGTTTCGGGCCTTGCCCGGACAATCCCACGACCTATCTCTGGCTGGGTTCCGCCAGTCCGCCGTAAGGGTGTTGCCGGCGCCGGGTAAAATACCGGGTTTCGCGGTTTCGCCGCGGTAATCCAACTCTTTGACACCGGTTATGACAGCCAAGACTTCCGCAGCGGCAGAGGCCACCCCCGTGGTGGGCGTGATTATGGGTTCTTCCAGCGATTGGGAGGTCATGAAGCACGCGGTCACCATGCTTGAAGACTTCGGCGTGCCCTATGAGGCGCGCGTGATCTCCGCGCACCGCATGCCGCAGGACATGGCCGAATACGGCGCCGCGGCGTTTGATCGCGGCCTGCGCGGCATCATCGCCGGCGCGGGCGGCGCGGCCCACCTGCCGGGCATGATGGCGGCCCTGACCGAAGTGCCGGTGTTCGGCGTGCCGGTGCCGTCCAAGTACCTGCGCGGCGAAGACTCGCTGCTGTCCATCGTGCAGATGCCCAAGGGCGTGCCGGTGGCCACCTTCGCCATCGGCGAAGCCGGGGCCGCCAATGCCGCCTTGCACCTGATCGCCACGCTGGCGGGCACCGACGCGGGCCTGCACAAGAAACTGGTGGCGTTCCGCGCGCGCCAGACGCAGGCCGCGCGCGATATGAAGGTTCCGCCCGAGGCCTGATCCGAATGACGCAATCGACTGCTTTCACCATTGCCCCCGGCGGCTGGCTCGGCCTGCTCGGTGGCGGCCAGCTCGGCCGCATGTTCTGCCACGCGGCGCAAAGCCTGGGCTACAAGGTCGCCGTGCTGGACCCGGCCGCCGAATGCCCCGCCGGCATGGTGGCGGACCTGCACATCCAGGCCGCCTACGACGACGAGGCCGGCCTGGAGCGCCTGGCCCAGACCTGTCAGGCCGTCACCACCGAATTCGAGAACGTGCCGGCCGCCAGCCTGCGCGCGCTGGCGACCCGCTGCCGGGTCAGCCCGGCCGCCGATGCGGTGGCGATCGTGCAGGACCGCATTTCCGAAAAGACATTCATCGCCGCGCAAGGCATCACGGTGGCGCCGCACGCGGCCATCCGCAGCGAAGCCGACCTGCGCGCCGCGCCGGCTGCCTTGTTCCCCGGCATCCTCAAGGTCGCCCGCCTGGGTTACGACGGCAAGGGCCAGGCCCGCATCGATACGCGCGAGGCCGCGCTCGCCGCCTTTGCCGAATTCGGCGGCGTGGCCTGCGTGCTGGAAGCGCTGATGCCGCTGGACTACGAGATCTCGGTCGTGATCGCGCGCGGCTTCGATGGCGTCAGCGTGGTCTTCCCGGTGGCGCGTAACGTACACCGTGACGGCATCCTGGCCGTGTCCACCGCGGCGCCGGTCAAGCTGGACGCCGCCCACGCCGAACGCCAGGCGCGCGCCACCCAGGCCGCGCAATCGATCGCCCAGGGCCTGGGCTATCACGGCGTGCTGTGCGTGGAGTTCTTCGTGCTCAAGGATGGCAGTCTGATCGTCAACGAGATCGCGCCGCGTCCGCACAACAGCGGCCACTACACCATGGACGCCTGCGTCACCAGCCAGTTCGAACAGCAGGCGCGCGCCATGGCCGGCCTGCCGCTGGGCAGCACCGACCTGCTGGCGCCCGCGGTGATGCTGAACATCCTGGGCGACATCTGGTATCCGTCCGCGACGGGCGATGCGCAGCGCGAACCCGACTGGGCCGCGGCGCTGGCGGTGCCCACCGCCAAGCTGCACCTGTACGGCAAGCGCGAAGCGCGCCGTGGTCGCAAGATGGGCCACGTCACCATCGTCGCGGCGACGCTGCCCGAGGCCCAGGCCGACGCCGCGCGCGTGGCCGCCGCGCTGGGCATGCAGGCGCCCGACTGACGCCATGTCCGCCAAGCCGTCCCATTCCGCCAGCGCCGCGGACATCGCCTTTGCCGCCCAGCGCCTGCTGGACGGCGAACTGGCCGCGTTTCCCACCGAGACCGTCTACGGCTTGGGCGCCGACGCCGAGAACCCGCAGGCGGTGGCCAAGATCTACGCCGCCAAGGGCCGGCCGTCCAACCACCCCGTCATCGTGCACATCGCGCCGCAGGGCGACCTGTCGTACTGGGCGGCCGACGTGCCGCCCGAGGCGCGGTTGCTGATCGACGCCTTCTGGCCGGGTCCGCTGACGCTGATCCTCAAGCGCGCGCCGCATATCGCCGACACGGTCAGCGGCGGACAGGACAGCATCGGCATCCGTTGCCCCTCGCATCCCGTGGCCCAGACGCTGCTGGCGGCGTTCGCCGCCGGCAAGCCGAACGGACAGGGCGGCGTGGCGGCGCCGTCCGCCAACAAGTTCGGCCAGGTCTCGCCGACCCGCGCCGACCATGTGAAAAGCGAATTTCCCGACGAAGTCGCGGCCGGCATGCCGGTGCTGGAAGGCGGCGCGTCCGAGGTCGGCATCGAATCCACCATCCTGGACCTGTCGCGGCTGGATCGCGGCGCGGGCCCGGTGCTGCTGCGCCCCGGCCACGTCACCGCCGCGCAGATCGAAGCCGTGCTGGGCGTGCAGGTGTTCGCGCCCGACGCCGCCGCGCCGCGCGCCTCCGGCACGCTGAAGGCGCACTACGCGCCGCGCACCGCGCTGGAACTTGCGTCCGATGCGCGCTTGCAGGCCGTGCAGCAAGGCCGCGGCCTGCCGGCGGGCAAGGTGGTGGTGGTGGCCTATGCGCCGCGGCCCTCGGCGATCGACCCGCGCATCCAATGGCAGCAGGTGCCCGCCGATCCGGCGCGCTACGCCCAGGCGTTGTATGCATTGCTGCGCGACCTGGACGGCCAGGGTTACGCCCGCATCATCGTGCAGGCGCCGCCCGCCAGCGACGAATGGCACGCCGTCAACGACCGCATCGGCCGCGCCGCGGCGGCGTTCACGCTGGACACGACCGACCTGTAAGCGGGTCGGCCGGCGCGGCGTGAAAGGCCGCTGGTCCAGGCCCGGTCCTGGCCGGGCGCTCCGCGCGTCCGGCAGCGCCGGTCATGCTGCCAGGAATTCCCCGATTCGTTCCACCGCCTGCCGCATCGGCGCCAGGAATTCTCCCGTCAGCCGCTCCAGCGGCACCCGCGCCGCCTTGACGCTGACGTTCACCGCGCCGCAGGCCTTGCCACTGGCCGAGCGCACGGGCACCGAGATCGCGCGCACATTCAATTCCAGCTCCTGGTCGACCACCGCGTAGTCCTGCTCGCGGATGCGCGCCAGTTCCGCCCGCAGCCGCGCTTCGGTGACCAGCGTGAATTCCGTGTAGGGCTGCAGGTCGACCGCGGCGAAGTAGCGCGCCAGGGCGGGTTCGGACAATTGCGCCAGCAACACCCGGCCGATGGACGTGCAATAGGCCGGCAAGCGGCTGCCCAGGCCCATCGAGGTTGCCAGCAGGCGGTTCACCTCGGAACGCGCCAGGTAGAGCATTTCGTGCCCTTCCATGATCGCCAGCGCGCAGGTTTCGTTGACGGTGGCGCTCAGTTCCTCAAGCACAGGCTGGGCCAGCGACACGAACGGCGTAGACGAAAAATAGGCATAGCCCAGGCCCAGGATGCGCGGGGTCAGCACGTATTGGCGGCCATGCTGTTCGGCGATGCCCAGCAGCATCAGCGTGTGCAGGCAGCGCTGCACCACCGCGCGCGGCAGGCCGGCGCGGCGCGCCAGTTCGGCGGCGGTCTGCGGATGGCGCCGGGTACCGAACGCGCGGATCACGTGCAGGCCGCGCGCCAGCGTCAGCATGTAGTCCGGATCGCCGCGCAACTGGTCGGGGTGGTCTTCAGGGGCCAGTGGCGCGGCGTAGCCGGGTGGGGGAAGGTTGGGCAGCATCAGCCTGCGCGCAGCGGCGCACCGGTGCGCCGCTGCAGTTCTGTCAGTGTCATGCCGTCGATCATATCCCGGACCACCAGGCCCGCCGGGGTGATGTCGATGACGGCCAGGTCCGTGTAGATACGGTCCACTACGGCGGCGCCCGTTAACGGGTAGGTGCAGCGCTCGACGATCTTGGGCGAGCCGTCGCGGCTGGTGTGCTCCATCATGATGTACACGCTGCGCGCGCCCACGGCCAGGTCCATGGCGCCGCCCACGGCGGGGGCTTCGCCGGGCTTGTTCAGCGACCAGTTGGCCAGATCGCCATTGGCCGCGACCTGCATGCCGCCCATGACGCAGATGTCCAGGTGGCCGCCGCGCATCATGGCGAACGAATCGGCGTGATGGAAGTACGCGCCGCCGTCGAGCAGCGTGACCGGCTGCTTGCCGGCGTTGATCAGGTCCAGGTCGATGTCTGCCTCGGCGGGCGGCGGGCCCATGCCCAGGATGCCGTTTTCGCTGTGCAGCACGATTTCGCGGCCGGCCGGCAGATGGGCCGCCACCAGCACCGGCATGCCGATGCCCAGGTTGACGTAGCTGCCGTCGGGAATGTCGAGCGCCAGGCGGCGCGCCATGGCCTCGCGGGTCAGGGGGGTATGCATGCGGGTTCCTTCAGCTGGAGAACGCGGCGTTGGCCACTTCGGTGACGCGCGACACGAAGATGCCGGGCGTCACCACGGCTTCGGGCGACAGTTCGCCCAGCGCGGCCTTGGCGCGCACCTGCACGATGGTGGTCTTGGCCGCCATGCACATGATGGGGCCGAAGTTGCGGGCGCTCTTGCGGTAGGTCAGGTTGCCCCAGCGGTCAGCCTGGTCGGCCTTGACCAGCGCGAAGTCGCCGTGCAGCGGCGACTCGAACACGTAGCCGCGGCCGTCGATGATGCGGGTTTCCTTGCCGGCGGCCAGTTCGGTACCGTAGGCCGTGGGCGTGAAGAACCCGCCCAGCCCGGCGCCGGCGGCGCGCAGCCGTTCGGCGATGGTGCCCTGCGGCACGCATTCGAGTTCGATCTTGCCCTGGCGGTATAGCGCGTCGAAGACCCAGGAGTGCGAGGCCTTGGGAAACGAGCAGATCACCTTGCGCACGCGGCCGGCCTTGATCAGCGCGGCCAGGCCGGTTTCGTGGTTGCCGGCATTGTTGCTGACCACGGTCAGGTCGCGCGCGCCCTGCTCGATCAGGGCGTGCAGCAGTTCGGTGGGCATGCCGGCGCCGCCGAAGCCACTGACCAGCAGCGTGGCGCCGTCATGGATGTCGGCCACCGCGGCCTGGGGGGTGTCGATGAATTTGTCGATCATGGTTGCCTTCTGTCCGGGCGGGGCGCGGCTTGCCGGCGCGCCCCGCGTGCCTTAGTCCACCGTGATGCGGGCCTGCTTGATGATGTCGGCGTAGCGCGCCGAGTCCTGCTTCATCAGCTCGGCGAACTGCTCGCTGGTGCCGCTGGCCGGCAGGAAGCCGGCGTCCAAGAATTTCTGGCGCACGTCCGGCTCTTGCACGATTTCGCTGATCTCGCGCGCCATGCGTTCGATGATCGGCTTGGGCGTGTTGGCCGGCGCCATCAGGCCGGCCCAGGAGCCGGTCACGAAGCCGGGCATGCCGGCTTCTTCCATGGTGGGGATGTCGGGCTCAGTGGGCCAGCGCGCCTTGCCGGTAAAGCCCAGCGCCTTCAGGCGGTTCTGCTTGACGTATTGCATCGGCACCAGGATGGGGTCGAACACCATCGACACGCGGCCGCCCAGCAGGTCGGTCAGGATCGGCGCGCTGCCCTTGTAGGCCACGTGCGTCATCGTGAGCTTGTTGCGCAGCGCGAAGTCGGCGCCGGTCAGGTGCGCGCTGGAACCGTTGCCGCTGGACGCGTAGGTGAGCTTGTCCGGGTGCTTGCGCGCATAGGCCACCAGCTCGGCCAGGTTGTTCACGGGCAGGTCCTGCGCCACGAACAGAAACAGCGGCAGGTCGGCCATCTGCGCCACCGGCGTCAGGTCTTCGGGCTTGTAGCCCAGCTTGTACAGATGGAAGTTGATGATGTAGGCCGGCAGGATCGACAGGAAGGTGTAGCCGTCGGGGTCGGCCTTGGCGGCGATGCCCGCGCCCACGCTGCTGTTGGCGCCCGGCCGGTTCTCGACAATGATGGTCTGCTTCAGGCGCGGCCCGAGTTTTTCCATCACGATGCGCGTGACGATGTCGGTGGATCCGCCCGGCGTGTAGGGCACGATCACCTTGATGGGTTTGCCGGGCCAGGCGTCGGCCGCGTGCGCGGCGCCCGCGGCCAGGCCGCAGGCGGCCAGCGTGGCGTACAACAGGGTTTTCAGGGCGTGGCGGCGATGTCCTGCCGCAAGGCTGCGGGGCTGCGGTTTCCTTGCTTGTGCCATGGATTTGTCTCCTCCATGAATCGGCCGAATGCCGGCGCGCAGCCCGGGTTTTTTGTTGTGGCGCGGCCGGTTTTTCTGGGAATGTAGATTGCGCCGTCTTTCGGACAGGTCGCGAAAAAAGTATGGCACGCAGGGTGGGCGTCATCGGTCGTGGAGGGTGCGGATAAAGTTCGGTGATCGGACTTTAGGGGCCATTGCCGGACGCTTTCACCTCGGGTTTCCACTAGGCGCTTGCGCGTTGTTCACGCCGTGGACATCGCGTAATCTGGCGGCCGGCCCGCAAAGCATGGGCTCGGTTTCAGCCGCGGCAGGCCTACAGGCCGGCGCGGGCACCTAATTCAGGAGAAGCAATAATGAAGCGGTTGATCTCGTTTGCTGCCGGCGCTCTTGCCCTGGCTTGCGCGTCCCAGGCAGCGGTGGCCGGCCCCACGCTGGATGCGGTGAAGAAAAAGGGCTATGTGCAGTGCGGCCTGACCGACGGCGTGTCCGGTTTCTCGGCCACCAACAGCAAGGGCGAATGGGAAGGCATGGACGTGGACATCTGCCGCGCCGTGGCTGCCGCCGTGTTCGGCGACGCAACCAAATTCAAGGGCACCGCGCTGTCGACCCAGCAACGCTTCACCGCGCTGCAGTCGGGCGAAGTCGATGTGCTGCTGCGCACCGTCACGCTGACCCAGACCCGCGACACCTCGCTGGGCCTGTCGGCCGTGGCCGCCAGCTTCTATGACGGCCAGGGCATCCTGGTGAACAAGAAGCTGGGCGTGAAAAGCGCCAAGGAACTGAACGGCGCCACCGTCTGCGTGCAGCCGGGCACCACCACCGAGCTCAACCTGGCCGACTGGTTCCGCGCCAACAACATCGAGTTCAAGCCGGTCGTGATCGACAAGGTCACCGAAGTCGTGCGCGCGTTCGAATCCGGCCGCTGCGACGCCTTCACCGATGACGCCTCGCAACTGGCCGCCGTGCGCGCCACCCAGGTCGCCAAGCCGGACGACTACGAGATCCTGCCGGAACGCTTCTCCAAGGAGCCGCTGGGCCCCATGGTGCGCCAGGGCGACGAGAACTGGCTGGGCATCGTCCGCTGGACGCTGTTCGCGCTGCTGGAAGCCGAGGAATACGGCATCACCCAGAAGAACGTGGACGAGATGCTCAAGAGCAACAACCCCAACATCGCCCGCATCCTGGGCGTGACGCCGGGCGCCGGCAAGAACATGGGCCTGGATGAAAAGTGGGCCTACAACGCCATCAAGGCCGTGGGCAACTACAGCGAAGTGTTCGAGCGCAACGTCGGCAAGGACAGCAAGCTGGGCCTGCAACGCGGCACCAACGCGCTGTGGAGCAAGGGCGGCGCCATGTACCCGTGGCCGATCCGCTGAGCAAGACGGCATGAGGCAAACGGCCCGTTAGCGCGGGCCGTTTTCTTTTGGTGGCGGCGAGCCGTTGTCGACCCGGTTCGTCAGGGACTGCTCGGTGACGAGGATCGCGATGCGATACGGGTAAACCGTTATGCGGTACGCTATGCGCTTTTCCCCCGGACGCTCCGCGCGCCATGACGCAACCCCAACCCGCCGAGGATTCCCCCTTGTTCATCGCCGCGCTGGCGCGCGGCGTCTCCGTGCTCAGGGCCTTCGGCGAAGGCCGGCCGGCGATGACCTTGCCCGAACTGGCCGAGGCCACGGGCTTGAGCAAAAGTTCGGTGCAGCGTTTCGCGCATACGTTATGGACGCTGGGTTACCTGCGCAAGGATCCGGCCAGCAAGAAGTTCTCGCTGGGGCCGTGGTCGCTGGAACTGGGCATGAAGTATGTGCAGACCAGCCCGCTGGTGCTGGGCGGCAACCCCTTCCTGCACTCGCTGAACCGCAACTGCCAGGAAACCTGCAGCCTGGCCGAGCCCGACGGGCTGGACATGGTCTACGTGGCGCGCTTTGCCACCCACAAGGAAATGTTCGTCAACATGCCGGTCGGCATGCGCCTGCCGCTGTACACCACGGCATCGGGCCGCGCGGTGCTGGCGCGCCTGGACCCGGACGTGGCGCGCGGCCTGCTCCAGCGCTGCGACCGCAAGCCCTTCACGGCCTCCACCATCACCGACCTGGACGCATTGATGGCCGAGCTGGAATTCGCGCGCCGGCATGGCTATGCGCGTTCCAACAGCGAGTTCTATCCGGGCGACATGACCATCAGCGCGGCCGTGTTGGACGCGGGCGGCACGCCGCTGGGCGCGGTCAATGTGTCGGTGCCTTCCAGCCGCTGGTCGTTCGAGCAGGCGCAGGCCGTGTTCGGTCCCCAGGTGGTGGAAACGGCCCATGCCATCAGCGCATCCCGCACGTTGGGACGCTCGCATCCGTTCTACGAGTGGGAGCCGCCCGGCGGCTCGCTGCGCGGCGCGTTGCCGTCCTTGGGCGACGAGGCCTGACCGCGCGGGCCTGCCTCAGGGCAGGCTGCAATCTGGTGCGCGCGCGGCGCACCATGCGCGAGCCGGCCACGGCATATTTCCGACTAATTTAATAAGGTAATAGGCGAGCCGCTCAGGGAAATTCCCTAATTGGCGGCTGGTCTTTTTGCGCGTTACTCTGATTTTGACGTGATCGTATCGCACAGCGATTCGATTGAATCTAAATTTTTTGGCCAGACGCGATTCCGACGCGGCTGGCCGACGCCAGGGAGCCGCGCTGTGCCGCCGTCCACCGAAGTCTGTTTTCATCCCGTCTCGGGGTTCATGGGCCTGCCGTCAGCGCGTGACGCCGGCACCGGCGCCGCGCGCGCCTGCGTCGTGGGCATCCCCTTTGATTGCGGCACGCACCCGTTCCGGGTCGGCTCGCGCCAGGGCCCGGACGCCATTCGCGAGCAGTCGCGCCTGCTGCGGCCGGTGGATATCTTCCGTCGCCACGGCATCGACAATCCGCCTGAATTCCTGCGCGCGGTCGACGTGGGCAACGTGGCCTGCCATCCCGGCGACCCCGACGCCTCGTATCCGCTGATCGAGGCCGGCATCGGCGCCATCCTGGACGCCGGCGCCATTCCCATTTCGATGGGCGGCGACGGCGCGGTGACCCTGCCGCAGCTGCGCGCGGTGGCACGGCGCCATCCGGATTTCGTGGTGCTGCATTTCGACTCGCATACGGATACCTATCCGATCCCCGGCTACAACACCGCCACCACCTTTACCCGCGCCGCCGAAGAGGGCCTGCTGGACGTGCAGCGCAGCTTCCACGTGGGCACGCGCGGCAGTTCCTTCATGCCGGGCGTGCTGGAGTTCGGCCGCGAGGTCGGCTACACGATCATGCCCTACGACGAATTCGACGCCGACCAGAAGGGCGCGCTGGACGACATCAAGCAGCGCATCGGCGAGCGGCCTGTCTACCTGTGCTTCGACATGGACATCTTCGATCCGTCGTGCGCGCCTGGCGTCTGCACGCCGGAGTGGGGCGGACTGTCGCCCAAGGAAGGGCTGGCGCTGCTGCGCCAACTGGCTGGGCTGAACTTCGTGGCGTTCGACGTCAATACCGTTTCGCCGCCGCAGGACGTGCAGGGCGCCACGGCCTTCCTGGCCGCCACCGTCATGCAGGAATTCTGCGCGCTGGCGGCGGTGGCGGTACGGCAGTACCCGCAAGGGCGTCCGGCCTGATCCGGCGCCCGCGGCATTCATTCATACAAGGGGAATTCCATGAAACTCAAATCCATCCTGCTCGGCCTGGCTTCGGCCGCCCTGCTGGCGCAAGCCGGCGCCGGGGTTGGGCGCACGCTGGACGAAGTGCGCGCCGGCAAGACGCTGAACGTGGTTACCACCGCGTCCGCGCCGCCCCACGGCTTCAAGAATCCGCAATCGAACCGCCTGGAAGGCATCATGGTGGACGTGGCGGCCGCGGTGGCCAAGCACCTGGGCGTGTCCGACAAGCTGGCCGACGTGCCGTTCTCGGGCCTGATTCCGACGCTGACCTCGGGCCGCGCCGACGTCATGTCCGCGCCCCTGTTCATTACCGAGGAGCGTGCCCGCGCCATCGACTTCTCGGCGCCAGTCTACGAGTGGGGCGAGGGCATCGTGGTCAGCGACAAGGCCGCCAAGCGCTACGGCAAGTTCGAGGACATGCAGGGCCAGAAGGTCGGCGTGCTGGTGGACTCGGTGCAGTTCAACATGATCAAGGACATGCCCGGCACCAAGGTGTCGACCTACCAGGACTATTCAACGTTGCTGGCCGACGTGCGCGCCGGCCGCATCGACCTGGGCATCGTCGATCCGCCCAGCATCATTTATCAGATCAAGACCAAGAACATCCCGGGCGTGAAGCTGGACACCGGTTATCAGCCGCAGCGCAAGTGGCAGGTGGGCATGGCGGTGCAGAAGGGCAACGCCGCGTTGCTGGACGCCGTCAACGCCGCGCTGGCCGAGATGAAGCGCAACGGCGAGTTGGCCGCCATCGGGCAGAAGTGGGGCGTATCGGACCTGCTCAGCAAATAAGGCCGTCCCGGCACGGATAAGGAGCACGACTTGGATCTCGCTACCCTGCGCATGTACCTGACCCCCTTGGCCGAGGGCACGGTCTGGACCCTGGCGCTGTTTTTCTGTTCGGCATTCCTGGCGGTGGCGCTGGGCCTGGTCGTCTGCCTGTGCCGGCTGTCGCGGCACCGGGCGTTGAGCCGCGCCGCGCGCCTGTATATCGACATCATCCGCGGCACGCCGCTGCTGTTGCAGCTGTTCTACATCTATTACGGCTTGCCGGAGATGGGTGTGGTGATCAACGGCTTCGTGGCCGGCGTGCTGGGGCTGACGCTGAACTTCGGCGCCTACCTGGCCGAGCTGTTCCGCAGCGGCATCCAGTCGGTGGATTCGGGCCAGTACGAGGCGGCCCGCGCGCTGGGCCTGCGCCGCGGGCAGCGGCTGCAGCGCATCGTGCTGCCGCAGGCGCTGCGCACCATCTTTCCCGCGTTGGGCAACTACGCGCTGGTGTTGATCAAGGAAACCTCGCTGGTGGCGGTGATCAGCGTGTACGAACTGATGCGCGCCGGTGAAATGCTGGCTGGCGCCACGTTCCAGGCGCTGACGGTCTACACCTTGGTAGGCGTCATCTATTTCGCGCTGTGCAGCATCCTGGCCTACCTGTTCCGCCGCTCGGAAAAGCGCCTGACCGTGCCGGGCTACTGGAGCGGCGCGGGCGATAACCACGACATCTCAAAGGCCTGACGCCATGGACGGAATGAATCGCGCGGCGCCCATCATCACGATGCAGGGCGTCTCGAAATGGTATGGCGACTTCCAGGTGCTGGACGGGCTGGACCTGCAAGTGAGCCCCGGCGAAAAACTGATCCTGTGCGGTCCGTCGGGCTCGGGCAAGTCCACCACGATCCGGTTGCTCAACCGGCTGGAAGACCACCAGAAAGGCCGCATCGTGGTCGACGGCATCGAGCTGAACGACGATGTGAAGAACATCGAGCGCATCCGCGCGGAAGTCGGCATGGTGTTCCAGCACTTCAACCTGTTCCCCCACCTGACCGTGCTGGAGAACTGCACGCTGGCGCCGATGCTGGTCAAGGGCGTGGCGCGCGAAGAGGCGGAGCGCCGCGCCATGCAGTACCTTGAACGCGTCAAGATTCCGCAGCACGCGGCCAAGTATCCCGGCCAGTTGTCCGGTGGCCAGAAACAGCGCGTGGCCATCGCCCGCGCGCTGTGCATGCAGCCCAAGATCATGCTGTTCGACGAGCCCACCTCGGCGCTGGACCCCGAGATGGTCAAGGAAGTGCTGGACACCATGGTGTCGCTGGCGCGGGACGGCATGACGATGGTCTGCGTCACGCACGAAATGGGGTTTGCGCGCGAGGTCGGCGACCGCGTGGTGTTCATGGATCAGGGCGCCATCGTCGAGGTTGATACGCCGGACCACTTCTTTTCCGCGCCGCGTTCCGAGCGCGCGCAGGCGTTCCTGGGGCAGATCCTGGCCTAGGGGGCGAAAATTCCGGCAGCCGGAACGAGACCGGAATGGTTCCATGCCGAGCGCGGAAAATGGCTCTACCGAGTTTGCGCTACGCTACCTATCATGCCAGGGGGCGGGCGGTTCGCCGCCTGCCCGAGCCAACAAAACAACCAGGGAAACACGATGAACGGCGCTGATAGTCTTTGCGATACCCTCCTTGCCAACGATGTGGACGTCTGCTTTGCCAACCCGGGCACGTCCGAGATGCACTTTGTGGCGGCGCTGGATCGCAAGCCGAAAATGCGCTGCGTGCTGGGCCTGTTCGAGGGCGTCGTCACCGGCGCGGCCGACGGCTATGCGCGCATGGCCGACAAGCCGGCCGCGACGCTGCTGCACCTGGGCCCGGGCCTGGGCAACGGCCTGGCCAATCTGCACAACGCCAAGCGCGCGCGCACGCCGATGGTCAACATCGTGGGCGACCACGCCACCTATCACGTGCAATACGACGCGCCGCTGACCAGCGACGTCGAAGGCGTGGCGCGGCCGATGTCGCATTGGGTCAAGCGCAGCCTGACCGCGCAGGCCATGTCCGCCGACGCCGCCGAGGCCATCGCCGTGGCGCGCCGCAAGCCGGGCAATATCGCCACGCTGATCCTGCCGGCCGATACCGCCTGGACCGAACTGCCGGCCGATACGCCGGCCCCCGTCAAGGTCACTGACGCCGTTGTGCCGCATACGTCCATCGACGCCGTCCGCGCCGCCGCCCAGGCGATCCGCAGCGGCGAAGTCACAACCCTGATGCTGGGCGGCGCAGCACTGCGCGACCGCGCGCTCAATGCCGCCGGCCGCATCGCGCGCGCCACCGGCGTGCGGTTGATGTCCGAAACCTCCAACCGCCGCATCGAACGCGGCGGCGCGCGCACGCCGGTGGACCGCTTGCCCTATCCCATCGACCTGGCCGTGGCCAAGCTGAAAGACGTGCGCCACCTGGTGCTGGCCGGCGCCAAGGCGCCAGTGGGTTTCTTTGCCTATCCCGGCAAGCCCAGCCTGCTGGCGCCGCCCGATTGCCAGCAGGTGGTGCTGGCCACCGGCGAACAAGACCTGGCGCATGCGCTGGAATGGCTGGCCGACGAGCTGGGCATCGCCGCCGACGCGCCGCGCCTGGCCGCGCCGGCCGCTGCCTACGAGGTCCCCGCCACGGGCAAGCTGACGGGCGCGGCGGTGAACATCCTGGTCGCGCACCACCTGCCCGAAAACGCCATCGTCTGCGACGAATCCATCACCCAGGGCCGCGAATTTCCGATCTACAGCGCCAGCAGCGCGCCGCACGATTGGCTGATGCTGACCGGCGGCGCCATCGGCATCGGCCTGCCCATGGCCACAGGCGCGGCGGTGGCCTGCCCGGACCGCAAGGTCGTCACCCTGCAGGCCGACGGCAGCGGCATGTACACGCTGCAGGCGCTGTGGACGCAGGCGCGCGAAAACCTCGATTGCCTGACGGTGATCCTGGCCAACCGGTCCTACGCCACGCTGCACGGCGAAATGAAGAACGTGGGTGTCGTGGAACCCGGCCGCAACGCGCGCCGCATGCTCGACCTGGAAGAACCCTACCTGGACTGGACCCACCTGGCGCGCGGCATGGGCGTGGAAGCGGTCAGCGTGGACACGGTAGAAGGCTTTGCCCGCGCCCTGCAGGCAGGCTTGAAGCGCCGCGGTCCGTTCCTGATCGAAGCGCTGATCTGACCGGCGGCGCGGGCAGGGCCGCCGGCCTTCCCGCTACACGCCCAGATAGCGCGTCAGCTGTTCGGGCCTGGCCGCCAGCGCGGCGCTGTCGCCGTCCTGCACGATCAGGCCTTTTTCCATCACCACGCAGCGGTCGGTATGCGCCAGCACCGCGCGGTAATTGCGGTCCACGATCAGGGTGGACATGCCGGTGGCGCGGATCTGGCGGATGATCTTCCAGATCTCGGCCACGATCAGCGGCGCCAGGCCCTCGGTGGCTTCATCAAGAATCAGCAGGTCGGGGTTGGTCATCAGCGCGCGGCCGATGGCCAGCATCTGCTGCTCGCCGCCCGACAGCTGCTGGCCGCCGTGGCCCAGTCTTTCGGTCAGGCGCGGAAAGGTCTGCAGCACGCGTTCGTAGGTCCAGTCCTGCCGGTCCTGTTGCCCCTTGCGGCCGGCCACCAGCAGGTTTTCCCGCACGCTCAGGTTGGGGAAGATGCCGCGGCCCTCCGGCACGTAGGCCACTCCCAGTTGCGCGATGGCATGCGGGCGGGCGCGAGTGCAGTCCTGGCCGCGCACGGCCACGCTGCCGTGCGCGCTGCGGACCTGGCCCACCAGGCTGCGGATCAACGTCGTCTTGCCCATGCCGTTGCGGCCCACCAGGCCCACCGATTCACCGGCGTCAATGCGCAGGTCGACGCCGCGCAGCACATGGCTGGCGCCGTAATACACATGCAGGCCGCCTGCCTCGATCAGTGCGCGCATGACGTGTCTCCCGCGTCGCCGTGCGCGTCCGATTCATCGCCCAGGTAGGCGGTGCGCACCTGCTCGTTGGCGCGGATCTCGGCCGGGCTGCCGCTGGCGATGCTGCTGCCGTTGACCATCACCGTGATCGTCTCGGCGATGCGGAACACCGCGTCCATGTCATGCTCCACCAGCAGGATGGCGTGGCCGTCCTTGAGCGTTTGCAACAGGGCCAGGATGCGGTCGGTTTCTTCCGGCCCCATGCCGGCCAGCGGTTCGTCCAGCAGCAGCACCTGCGGTTCGCCGGCAAGGCACATCGCGATTTCAAGCTGGCGCTTGCGTCCGTGCGGTAGCAGCCCGGCGGGCTGCGCCGCGTCATCGGCCAGGCCGGTGCGCGCCAGCGCTTGGGTGGCCAGCGCCGCGCTGGCGGCGCAGGATGACGCCGGCCGCCACCAATGCCAGAAGCGCTGGCGCCGCGCTTGCGCGGCAAGACGGCAGTTCTCGAACACGCTCAGTTCGGGAAACAAGGTCGAGCGCTGGTAGCTGCGGCCCAATCCGGCGCGGGCCCGCTCGGGCTGGCCCCAGGCGGTGATGTCGCGGCCGCCCAGCGATACCTCGCCGCTGCTGGGCGCCAGCTCGCCGGACAGGATGTTGATGAGGGTGGATTTACCCGCGCCGTTGGTGCCGATGACGGCATGGACTTCGCCTGGCCGCAGCGCCAGCGAGACGTCGTTGACAGCGGTCAGGCCGCCGAAGCGGCGGGTCACGCCGCGCGCGGCCAGCAGGGGATCAGGCATGGGGTTCTCCGGAAATC
>NZ_LZZT01000027.1 GCF_014170305.1 Achromobacter sp. UMC71 | reverse complement strand
GGGGCGGGTTGGGCCAGCGGCCTTTCCTGGATGCTCGGGAGCGACACCAGGTGCAGCGGCTCGCTCTGCAGCGCCATGGCCGCCGCGGTGGCGGCCGCCCACGCCGCCAGCAGCTTCAGGCGGCTGCGGCGCTTATCGCCATCGACGAACCACAGCAGGCAGGCCACGCCCAGCACCAGAGCCGCGGCCAGATCCGCCCGTCGGTTGAGCAGCAGCGCGTAGAACCAGCAGATGGCGAACAGCGGCAGTGACAGGCGCCGGCGGCACAGCAGCCAGATCAGGTTGGCGAACACCAGGACCGTGGCCATGTCATTGATGTTGTCCCAGACGCCGCCGGTCAGCAGGTACCGTGGCCGGAACCGCTGCGCCTCGGTCCAGGCGTCGAAGACTGGAAAATAGGCGGTGATGAACCAGAAGGCCAGCAGCCAGGGGAACAGGAACAGGAATGGCTTCTGGCGGCGCGCAAGGGTTTCGCCGAGCAGGGCGGAAACGGCGCCGATGAGCAGGTAGATGGCGTACCGGACATACCGGTCTTGCGCCACGATCCACAAGGGCTGGATGGCCAGCAGCAAGACGAGGACGATGAGCGGTGTCCGCAGGCTCGTGTTCCACGCGGCCGTGCGCCAGGACCGGTCTGCGGCCAGCGCCAGCACGAACAGCGCCAGCCCCCAATGGAAGGGCCGCAGGGGGTAGGGGACATAGATGGACGAGCCGGCCAGGCACAAGGCAAATCCGGCCAGGACCAGCCTGTCGGGCAACCGGTAGCCAGAGGCCTCAGGCGAGCGCATTTCCCAGGCTCCAGAAGAGCGCCGGCGCCAGGATGCCCACCGCCAGCAGGCGGCCTGTCAGCATGGCCTGCACGGCATGGTAGACGTCATGGGTGGGGTGGTCGTCCACAATCGCGGCGATGCGCGGTTCAAGCACGAACGTGAGCAGCACCGTGGCAAAGCCATTCACGATGCCGGAGAGCTGTGAAATGGTGCTGCGGTAATCGTGGAACACCAGCGCGAAGTAGTAAGAGACGAGCACGCCGAGCGCGTAGCAGAGGAAGACGGCCGCGGCCAGGACGACGATGCGGCGGCGGGGGAATGCCGAAGGGATCTCCAGTTGCTTGCGGATGTCGTCCGTGCGCAGCTTGGGCTTGCCGGCGCGTCGCTGGATGAAGTTCGCAAGCAAGGTGATCCAGTGGAACCGGACGAAGAATGCCAGCAGCGATAGCAGGGTGGCGCCGAACAGCGCGCACAGCCCCATCAACTGGTAGGTGGCCACGGGGATCTGCTTGTCGATCAGGAAACCCAGCAGCGGCATCAGCGCCAGATAGAAGAACCGGGTAATCGTGGTCGTGGCATTCTGGACGGCGTATCCCGTGACGGGCCGCTTCGCCAGCCTGCCGGCGATACGGGCGTAGTAGCTGAGGTACTCGAGCAGGTGGATGGTCGAGAAGCTCAGGATGACGAGACCGATCAGCACCGTCATGGCTGGCTGCGCGCCATCGTGCCGCGATGGATACGCAGCGTTTCCTGATAGGCGTCGAGCATGAGGTCCAGGCTGTGTTCCCAGCTGTACATCTCGCGCACGCGTTGGCGGCCGGCCGTGCCCATGGTGGCGCGCAATTGCGGGTTCAGGACCAGGGTTTCCAGCCGCTGTGAGGCAGCGTCGGCGTCGTCGATGGGTACGACAAAGCCTGTCACGCCATCGAGCACGACCTCTGCCGGCCCATCGGCGTCCGACACCACGACAGGCAATCCGCTCGAACAGGCCTCGAGGATGGCGACACCGAAGCTGTCGCGGCGGCTCAGGGCGACGTAGATATCCAGCTGATCCAGCGCAGCGGGGACTTCGCTGTGCGGTATCTGTCCCTTGAGTTCGACGCAGTCGTTCAGACCCAGGTTCGCCGCCATGTCCGTCAGCATGGGCCGCTGGCTGCCGCCGCCATAAATGCGCAGCATCAGGCGTGACGCCAGATCGCCATTGCTTGCGGCCAAGCGGGTCTTGAGTTTGGCGAATGCGTGGATCAACGTGTCGATTCCATAAAGCGCTTCTAGTGTCTTTACGGTGCCGATGACGATACGGTCGGACGGGCACCGTACGATTCGTGGCGAAAACTTATGTTCGTCGATACCGAATGGCGTGACGAAAACAGGCTTCTCGGACAGCGCCCGCATTTTAGTCGCCATTGCATGGCTTGTAGCACCCAGCACGGTCGCGCGGTTCAGGTTCTTGCTGAGCGCGCGATGGTGCCAGCAGCTCTTTTCCGGGAAATCGTAGATATCGCTACCCCACGCGGATAATAGATTCGGCGTGAACCCGGAGCGGCGCGCCAGCAGGCCATAACCGGTCGCGTAGTGGGTATTGAGCAAATCGGGTTGAATCCGCGAGAGCAACCTGCGCGCACGCCGATCAGCCAACAGATAACCGAAAGGGGCGCCGTAAGGCAGCTGGTATTGCCGCACCGTGGGTGAGATGTCGGCTGACGGCGGGTCGAGCGAGAGCAGGTGGACATCGTGTCCGCGCTCGCTCAGGCCATTGGCCCATCGCACGGTATGGATGCTTTGGCTCGCGCCCAGCAGGGCGACTTTCAGCGGCGGGTTATCGGTGTGGTCGGCGGTATGTGTGGATGAGGAGAATTCGGAATCAGTAGTCAATCTCGGACGCTGGCTCTTCTATTAATCGGAACGTCAGTCTATGAATCGAGCATGACAGGAGATCCCATGTCGCTCGTTCACAAGATGTTTCGATTAATTCGAGATGAGTCGATTGCATCCGTATGCATCGATGCTGCGGCGTTAGCTTGCTGTCAGATAGGCTGCGCCAGCTGACTCAGCGCTTAATGATCGCGCTGAATGTGGCGGCCAGAATGCCGAGGTCGCCGAAGAAGGACCGCGTGCGCACATATTCGCTTTGGAGTCGAAGTTTTTCAGGAAGAATCTGGTCCCGATAGGCCTGCTCGGGATCGCTGGCTTGGGCGAGCAGGTCGTTCTCATGCCTGAAACGTATTGACGCGAGGTCGGTAATGCCAGGCCTGACCGACAGCACGATCTGGCGCAATGTGTCGGGGTACAGCGCAACGTACCGGGGCACTTCCGGGCGGGGGCCGACCACGCTCATGTCACCCAGGAAAACATCGATGAGCTGGGGCAGTTCGTCCAATTTCCAGTGGCGTATCCAGGCGCCGGTGCGGGTGATGCGCGCATCGCCGCCGACGGTAATTTCTTTCGTATTGTCGGTTTTATTTACCGTCATGCTACGAAATTTATGAATACGAAAGGGCTTGCCGTCCTTGCCCACGCGGACCTGCCGGAAGAACACGGGGCCGGGCGAATCGCGCTTGATCGCCACCGCCACCACCAGGAACAGCGGCGACAGGGCGATCAGGCCCAGCAGGGAGACGATGATGTCGAACAGCCGTTTCATCAGGCGCGCAGCAGCGTGTCCACGGCGCTGATTACGCGTGCGACCTCGTCGTCGGTCATGCGCGAGTAGATGGGCAGGCTGACCATGCGTTCGTAGCAGGCTTGCGAATGCGGGAACATCTCGGGCGTGAGGCCGTAGCGGTCGCGCCAGTAGGGCTGCAGGTGCAGCGGCACATAGTGCACGCTGCAGCCGATGCCGGCTTCGGTCATGCGCAAGATGAAGTCGTCGCGGCTGATACCTGCCTGGGGGGCTAGGCGCAACACATACAGGTGCCAGGCGTGCGTGTCGGCGGCGTCGTAGCCCTGGCTGGCAAGCCGTTCGGGGCTGGGAGGCAGCGTCACCGGCAGGCTGGCGAACGCCTGGTCGAAGCGGGCCGCGATCTCGGCGCGGCGGTCGCGCATGGCGCGCACGCGGGCCAATTGCACGCGTCCCATGGCGGCTGCCGTGTCGGGCAGGTTGTACTTGAATCCGGGCGCGACGATCTCGTAGTACCAGGCGGGTTTCTTGGAGGTGAAGCGATCGAAGGCGTCGCGGTCGATGCCGTGCAGCCGCATGACGCGGCAGCGCTTGGCCAGGGCCGGATCGCGTGTGACCACCATGCCGCCTTCGCCGGTGGCCAGGGTCTTGGTGGCATAGAAGCTGTAGACCGTGATATCGCTGGCGAGGCTGCCGATCAGTTCGCCCTTCCAGGTGCTGGGCAGGGCGTGAGCGGCGTCTTCGATGACCCGCAGGCCGTGGCGGCGCGCGATGTCCAGGATGGCCGTCATGTCGCAGGACAGGCCGCCGTAATGAACGGGAATGATGGCCTTGGTGCGGGGCGTGATGGCGCGTTCGACGGCCTCGGGGCTGACGCAGAACGTGTCGGGGTCGATGTCCACCAGCACGGGTTCAGCGCCGAGATAGCGGGCTACTTCGGCGCTGGCGGTGAAGGTGTGGGTGGTGGTAATGACTTCGTCGCCCTCGCCCACGCCGATGGCTTCCAGCGCCAGGTGCAGGCCGGCGGTGGCCGAGTTCACGGCCACGGCTTGCACGCCGCCGCCGATGAAGCTGGCGAATTCCTGCTCGAACGCGCGGGCGTTGGGGCCCGTGGTGAGCCAGCCGGACCTCATGGCTTCAGTGACAGCCGTGATTTCGGCTTCGCCGATGTCCGGTAGTGCGAAGGGAATGAAAGACATGGTTCTTTGTCTGGCGGCTAGAAGCGTTGAGGAACGGGAATTGTAGTGGAGCCTTGCGCGGCCCCGCTCAGCGATTCCAGGAACTGGCGCGCCAGGACCGGATAGCTGTGGTGCTGCTGCACGAAGGTCTTGCCCTGCTGGCCCAGCGCCTGGCGCTGGGCCGCGGACAGGTCGGCAAGTCCGGCGATGGCCCCGGCGATGGCCGGCACGTCGTCGGCAGGCACACTGACGCCGCAACCGGCGTCGCGCACCAGGTCGTAGGGCGAACTGGTGGCATGCACCACCGGCAGGCCCGCCAGCATGTAGTCGAACAGCTTGTTGGGACTCATGCCGAACTGGTAGAGCGGGCTGTCGTGCCAGCCGATATATGCGATGTCGGCCAGCGCCAGCAGGGCGGGCACGGCCTGCTTTTCCACGGGGTCCAGGAACAGGATGTTCTTCAGGCCCAACGATTCGGCGCGTTGCATCAGGCGGGGTTTTTCCGCCCCTTTGCCAACCAGCACAAAGCCGACGGCGGCGCATTGCGGCCGGGCGGCGGCGTCGATCAGGGGATCCAGCGCGTTCGAGACCGCGTGGCCGCCAGCGTAAACGCAGGTGGCCTTGAATGACCGCGCGAACGCCGCGATCCGCTCAACCGTCGCGTCGGGTAGTGGCCGGGCGGTTTCGGCAGGATCGAAGCCGTTGGGGATATGGACGAACTTGCCGGGCGCCATGCCGCGGCCTTGCAGGTGCGGGGCGGTGCCGGGCAGCAACGAAATGACCTTGTCGGCGTGCCGGCAGGCATAGTCTTCCGCCCGCTGCATGGAGAAGATCATGGGGTGGCGCGAGGAAAAACCTCCCAGCAGGCGCGGTGTCAGCGGCCACAGATCGTGCACCTCGAAGACCAGCTTGGCGCTAGCGGCGCGGGCGATTTTCGCGGCCGGCCAGATATCGTACGGATAGGTCGAGGACGCGATGACCACGTCGGGCCGGCTGGCGGCGAACGCGCGCGCCATGCCGTAGACCTTGGCGGTGAACTGCAGCATGTTGAGCAGCCGCTTGGCGCCGTTGCCGGCGTAGGGGCGGGTACGCAGCCAGACGTAGTCGACGCCGTCGATCTGTTCGCGGGTGACGGCGGATGAAACCGTGGGATTTTGCTGGCGCAGGTGCGAGACGCTGCTGGCGATGATGGTGACGTGATGGCCTTGCCGGACCCATTCCCGGGCCAGGTAGTACGGCCGGAATTCCATGCCGTGCCGCGGCGACCCGGCGTAATGGTTGATGAGCAGGATATTCATGGCTGCATCGTACCGCGTCGGTGCAAGGGTACGGCGAGGACATGGCGCGGCGCCGCAAGCGGCGCCGCGCCATGGAGGAATCAGCTCAGTGCGGCGCGCAGCGCGGCAACGATCTGATCCTGCGTGGCTTCATCCAGGTCCGGGTGCATGGGCAGGCTCATGACCGTGGCCGCCAGCGTGTCGGACACCGGCGTCGCGCCTTCGCCCGCCGCGAACTCGGCGTAAGCCGGTTGCGCGTGAATGGGGCGCGGGTAGTGGATCGCCGTGGGGATGCCGGCTTCCTTCAGGTGGGCGATGACGGCTTCGCGGTTGGGCACCATGACGGTGAACTGGGCCCAGACGCTGTCGCGGTCGGGACGTACGGTGACCGTGCGCGCGCCGTCGGGCAGGTCAGCCAGCAATTGCTGGTAGCGGGCGCCGATCTTGATGCGCTGCTCGACTTCCCATTCGAAGCGTTCAAGCTTGCCCAGCACGACGGCGCATTGCAGCGTGTCCATGCGGCCGCCCACGCCGATGCGGGTGTGGTAGTAGCGGGCCGACTGGCCGTGCACGCGGATTTCCCGCATGGCTTGGGCCAGCGCGTCGTCGTTGGTGAACAGCGCACCGCCGTCGCCATAGCAGCCCAGGGGCTTGCTCGGGAAGAAGCTGGTGCAGCCGATCTTGGACAGGTTGCAGCTCTTCTTGCCCTTGTAGGTGGCGCCGAAGCTTTGCGCGGCGTCTTCGATGACGGTGATGCCATGCTTGTCGGCGATGGCGTTGACTTCGTCCATGTCGCCGCATTGGCCGTACAGCGAGACCGGAATGATGGCCTTGGTGCGCGGCGTGATCTTGGCTTCGATTTCCGAGACCTTGATGTTGCAGGTGTCGGGTTCGACATCGACGAACACCGGCACGGCGCCGAGCAGCACGATGACTTCCGCGGTGGCCACGAACGTGAACGAGGTCGTGATGACTTCATCGCCGGCCTTCACGCCCAGCGCCATCAGCGCGATCAGCAGCGCTTCGGTGCCCGAGGCGACCGTGATGCAGTGCTTGGCGCCGGTGTAGGCGGACAACGCGGTTTCCAGTTCCTTGACCTCGGGGCCCATGATGTACTGGCCGTGATCGAGCACATTCTGAATGCGCGTGTTGATCGGGTCGCGCAGGACTTGGTATTGCTTTTTCAGGTCAATGAATTGCATGTTGTCTCACACCAGTTGGCAGACGCCGTCTTTGAGTACGTAGGTGTCGCCGGTTGCGGGGCAGGTCGTCTGCCCGTTGCCGGTCAGCGGCAGGTCCAGTTGTTCGCCGTGGCGGCTCATCCAGCCGATCTGGCGGGCGGGAACGCCCACCACCAGGGCAAAATCGGGCACGTCGCGGTTCACGACGGCGCCGGCGCCGACGAAGGCGTAGCGGCCCACGGTGGAGCCGCAGACGATGGTGCAGTTGGCGCCCAGCGTGGCGCCTTGGCGCACGATGGTGTCACGGTATTCGCTCTTGCGTTCGATGGCCGCGCGCGGGTTGTACACGTTGGTGAACACCATGCTCGGACCGCAGAACACGTCGTCTTCGAGTGTCACGTTGTCGTAGACGGAGACGTTGTTCTGGATCTTGACGCGGTTGCCGATCTTGACGCGGTTGCCGACGTAGACGTTCTGGCCCAGGGAGCAGGCTTCGCCGATGACGGCGCCGCCCGAGACGTGGACCCAGTGCCAGACGCGGGTGCCAGCGCCCAGCTGCGCGCCGTCGTCGACGATGGCGGTGGAATGGATGCTCATGGTGCTTAATCCAGCGGCAGCGGCACGCGCAGGCCGTCGCGCGCGGAACGGTAGATGGCGGTCAGCAGGGCCAGCGATTGCAGGCCTTCGCGTCCGTCGGTCTCGGGTTCGCATTCACCACGCAGGACGCGGATGACGTTGTCGTAGTACAGCGGATGGCCAAAACCGTAGACCGAGGTGGTTTCGTAGTTGGCTTCGCGGATCTTGGCGTCGTCGGGCTGCTCGTCGGCGAACTTCCATTCGTCGATGCGGTTGACGGCCACGCCGCCCACGCGCACGGTACCTTTTTCGCCCAGGATGGTGATCGAGCCTTCCAGGTTCTGCGGGTAGGTCAGCATGGTGACGTTGATCGAGCCCATGGCGCCATGGCGCCAGCGGATCGCGGCCACGCCGGTGTCTTCGGCTTCGATGCGGCGCGCCAGGGTGGCGGTGTAGGCGTAAACGCTTTCCACGGGGCCGACCAGCCAATCGAGCAGGTCGACATAATGGCTGGCCTGGTTCATGAAGGCACCGCCATCCCATTCCCATTTACCGCGCCAGCGAGCGGCGTCGTAATAATCTTGGGGACGGGTCCAGAAAACATTGACCGTCACCATATAAATGCGGCCGAAGCGGCCGCTATCGATGGCTTTCTTGAGCAGTTGCAGCGTGGCGTTGCGGCGGTTTTGCTTGACGACGAACAGGCGCACGCCCGCTTCGTCGCAAGCCTTGACCATGCGCTTGCCGTCTTCCCAGCGGGTGGCCATCGGCTTTTCGCTGACCACATGGCGGCCGGACTGCGCGATTTCAATGGCTTGCCACGGATGCAGGCCGGACGGCGTTGCCAGAATGACGGCATCGGCGGTCGTGTGGGCCAGCATTTCCGTCAGGGACGAAAAAGGCCGGGCGCCGGTGGCTTCCGCGGCGGCTTTCAGCGCGGCGGGATTGGTGTCACAGACATCCACGAGCTCGGCTCGATCGCTGTGCTGCGCGATGGCGCCAATATGATTCTTGGAAATGCGCCCACACCCTACCAGGGCGAAACGAACCTTGCGGTCGGTAACTGGATTAGCGGTCATCGGGAGAAGAGGTTGTTTTGTTGTAAATTGCCGGGATAATTCGACAGCCCCTCCCGGAATAGAGCGTAATAATACTTGAAGACCGGATGTGGTAACGAACGTGAAAATCCGCCTTCCCTAATTGATGCCAACTCGCATTCTCATTGTCCGCACGTCGTCCCTGGGCGATTTGGTGCACATGCTGCCCGCCATCTCCGACATTGCCCGTCATGTTCCGGACGCTGAGATCGACTGGGTCGCCGAAGAAGCCTTCGCCGAAATCCCCGGGTGGCACCCCGCCGTGAACGAGGTCATCAAGGTCGCTCATCGCCGTTGGCGCAAGGCCTGGTGGTCGACCCAGGTCCGGGCGGAACGCCGCGCGCTCAAGGAGCGCCTGCGGTCCAAACAGTACGACATCGTGCTGGATATGCAGGCCCTGCTGAAATCGGCCTGGCTGGTGCGGCAGGCGCGCGGCGTGCGTCATGGTCTGGATTGGCGTTCGGCACGCGAACCCCTGGCGTCGCTGTTCTATAACGTGCGCCATCGGGTGGAATTCTGGCAGCCCGCGGTCATCCGCCAGCGCAAACTGGCCTCTTTGACGTTCGGCTACCAGTACGGCGGCCTGCCGGACTTCGGCCTGCAGGCGTTTTCGCGCCAGGCGGGCCAGGGCCGTGACGGTGGCGCCGACCCGGTGCACGAGGTGTCCAGCGATGGCCTGGACGTGACGGAATTGCCGCGTCTGCATCACCTGGACACCGACCGGGGCTATGCGGTGATCATGCCGTCGGCCAGCCGTGACGACAAATTGTGGCCCGAGGACGACTGGCGCGCGGTATTCCGGCGTCTGCGCGATGCGGGCTGTTCGCTCAAGCTGCTGGCAGGTAATGATCAGGAGGCCGAACGCGCCCGCTTGCTGGTGGCCGGCATGGAGGACGTCGAAGTCATGCCCCGCATGGACCTGAGCGCGGTGGCTCGCCTGTTGGCGGGCTCGCGCCTGATGGTGGGCCTGGATAGCGGCCTGACGCACCTGTCGGCCGCCCTTGGCCGTCCCACTATCGGTATCTACCGTGCGTCCACGCCGGTGCGCACGCCCCTGGTGGGCTCGAATTACACCGCCAGCCTGGGCGACCGCGGCGCATCGCCGTCGCGCGAGGCCGTCATGGCGTCGGTGGAGCAGGCGCTGGCGGCGCGCTGATGAACCGCGGCGTCTACACCTTGGCGTTGCGGGCGCTGGCGCCGCTGGTCTGGCTGTGGATGGCTCGTCGCGCCAAGCGGGCGGGCGGCGAATGGCAGATTTTCTCGCCTGAACGTTTCGGCCGGATCGCGCCGGACCCTGCGCCCGTGCCTGACGCCCGGAATGGGGCGCCGCCGGTCTGGGTGCATGCGGTAAGCCTGGGCGAAACGCGTGCCGCGCAGCCCTTGTTGCAAGCCCTGCTGGACCGCGGTCTGCCGGTATTGTTGACCCATATCACCGCCACGGGCCGCGCCGAGGGCGCGCGGCTGTTCGCGGACGCCATCGCCCGCGGCCAATTGCGCCAGGCCTGGCTACCCTACGATTTTCCCGGCGCCACGCGGCGCTTCCTGGCCGCTCGTGCCCCCCGCTGCGGCATCCTGATCGAACGCGAGATCTGGCCCAATCTGCTGGCGGCGGCGCGCCGCCAGCGGGTGCCGATGGCGTTGGTAAGCGCCCGCTATTCCGCGTCGTCGCTGCGCCAGGCGGCCCGCCTGGGCAGCGTGATGCGCGAGGCGCTGGAGGGGCTGGGTCTGGTGCTGGCCCAGACGGCGCAGGACGCCGACCGTCTGGCGCAGGCGGGCGTGCGCCAGCCCGCCGTATCCGGCAATCTGAAATTCGATCTGTCCCTGCCCGAACCGCAGGTGCAGGCGGGGCAGGCTTGGCGCGCCCGCCTGGACCGGCCGGTGATCGCGCTGGCCAGCACGCGCGAAGGCGAGGATGCGCCCTTCATCGACGCGCTCAAGCGGCAGGCGGTGCAGCCCGGCAGGCCGTTGTTTCTGCTGATCCCGCGTCACCCGCAGCGTTTCGACGAGGCGGCTGCGCTGCTGGCGCAGGCTGGCGTGGGGTATGTCAGGCGCTCGTCCGGGCAGGAGCCGGGTCCGGACACCGCCGTGCTGCTGGGCGATACGCTGGGGGAAATGGCCTTTTACTACGCCGCTTCGGACGTGGCGGTGGTGGCCGGCAGTTTTGCGCCGCTGGGGGGGCAGAACCTGATCGAGGCCTGCGCGGCGGGCGTGCCCGTGATCGTGGGGCCGCACACGTTCAATTTCCAGCAGGCCGCCAGCGACGCCATTGAGGCGGGGGCGGCCCAGCGTCAGCCCGATCCGGCGCAGGCGGTCGCGGCGGCGTTGGCGCTGGTGGCCGATCCGGCGAGGCGCCAGGCGGCGGGCGAGGCGGCGCGCAAGTGGTTTTCGAGCCATGCGGGCGCGACGGCCCGGACGATGGAGGCGCTGGGCCCTTGGCTGGATTGATGCGTCAGGCGGCGAACGGGCCGTTTGCCGCGCAGGCCTGCGTCGCCCTGGCGTGACGCCGCGTTGAGGGCCGCTCCGCCCTAGGAGGCGGTTCTGGGCACCAGCGTGACGGCGCCGGGGTTCAACTCCTGGCTGAAGCGGCGCGGATCGCGCCCTTCGTCTTCGGGCCGCACGCCCAGCCAGCCCTGGCCCAGCGCTACGACCCACAGGTTGGCCAGCAGAATCAGGATAAATAGCACTCGCATGCCGCGGCCTCGCGTCAAACGTCCGGCGCGGGGGTGGCGCGCGCCATGGCGGCCAGCCCGTCCAGGACGGGATGATTCAGGTAGACAGGCACCGGCGCCGCGCCGAACGCGCCGCCGGCATCGGCCAGCAGGCGCTCGATTTCCTGGTGCACTTCCGGCCAGCCGCCGCCAGCCGCGAAGATCTGCGGCGCCTGGCCGTAGCGCTGGCGGCCGGCCAGCCACTGGCGCACCACTGCGCCGGCCTGGGCGGCGGCGATGCCGGAGGCGATGGCTTCGTGCGTGTCCGTGGGGTAGGGCACGACCTGGCCTTCGGCGAACGGCAGGTTGGCCGTGCCGTGGGCCAGCGCGTTACGCATCATGGCGGGCCCGGGCAGGATCAGGCCGCCGGCGAAGACGTTGTCGGGCCCGACGGTATCGATCGTGGTGGCGGTGCCGAAGCTGGCCAGGAGGAAGGGGGGATGGGCGCCAGGCAGGCGCGACAGCACGCCCAGCAGCGAAGCCCAGCGGTCCGCGCCCAGTTGTTGCGGTGTCTTGTAGCGGTTGACCAGTCCCAGGGTGGTGGCTTGCGAGGTGGCCCAGGTGACTTCGCAGCCATGCCGCTGCAGGATGGCGCAGATGGCTGCGCCGCGTTCGGCGCCGGCCACGTTCACGCCCAGCGCGCGCGTCGGCTGTTGCGGCAAGACGGCCAGCCAGCGATCCAGCGCGTCCAGGTCCAGGCCGTCGAAGGCGACGGCGGCGGGTTCGCGCGGCATATCGGGGCTGCTGGGATCCAGCCAACCCACTTTGAGGCGGCTGTTGCCGGAGTCGATGAGGATGATCATGCTTGGCGTCGAATCGAGATTTCACCGACCGAAATCGGGGTGGCGCCCTGGGGCGTTTGCACCAGCAGGCGGCCCTGGCCATCGACACCACAGGCGGTGCCGCTCAGGATCACGTCGCCCTTGTCCAGCACGTTGACGGGGCGTCCGGCCAGCGCGTCGACCTGGTCAAAGCGCTGCGCGAAGGCGCCGAAGCCTTCGCGCTCCAGGGCCTGGACGGCCTCGTGCCAGGCGGTTGCCGCGGCGCAGACCAGATCCGCCGCGGTGGCGGCGTGGCCGGGCGCATGCTCGGTGACCTGGACCCAGTCGGCGACCTGGCGTCCCAGCGCCTGCGACAGCGCGCCGGCGTCGACCAGATTCACGCCCATGCCGATGACGACCGTGTAGCCGGTTTCGCGGCCGCCGGGGTTGCGGGTGGTCTCGACCAGCACGCCGGCCAGCTTGGCGTCATGCCATTGCACGTCGTTGGGCCATTTCATGCAGAGTCCGCCGGCGCCGGGGCCGGCCACGGCGCGCAGCGCCTCGCAGGCGGCCAGTCCGGCCAGGGGCGACAGGGCTGGCAATTGCACGGCCGGCAGGTGGACATCGAAGGCGCACGAAAACATCAGCGCCGCGCCCACCCGGTTCTGCCAGGGGCGGCCGGCGCGGCCGCGGCCGGTTTCCTGCAGATGGGTGCCCAGCAGCCAGGGCTTGCCTGCGCCTGCGCCCGTGCGGGCGCGCGCCAGCAGGTCGGCGTTGGTCGAGCCGGTGCTGGCGGTCCAGGCGACATCTTGGAAGGCGGGCAGGCGCGAACCCAGCATCCGGGCCAGATCATCTGGCGCGGGCAGGTCGGTGGAGCGGACTAGAGCGGACATGGCGGCGATTGTAGGGCACGCGCGGCCGTGCTCGCGGCGTTTCGTCCCCAGCGTATATGATTGTGGATACATTTTGCATCGGTGCCTTGTCTACATGCCGCATTCCGCTTTGTCCGCGTCCGCCGCCGCGCCCTTCCGCCAGGAAGCAGGCGTGTGCTACGTCGGGGGCGACTGGAGCGTCCTGGCGCTGGCCGAGCCGGGCGAGGTCGACCGCCGCCGCGCCGCAATGGCCAAGGCCGCCAGCGAGGACGTGCGCTGGGACCTGCACGGCATCAGCCGGCTGGACACCATCGGCGCCCTGCTGATCTGGCAGGCCTGGGGCGAAAAGCTGCCCGAGCGCGTGCGCTGGTCGGCCGGCCAGCAGGACGTATTCAATGCCCTGGCGCTGAACAAGGGCGGGAAACAAGAGCCGCCGCGCCCCGAGCCGTCGTGGGGCTGGGTCCGCGCGCTGGGCGATGCCGTGTTGCAGGCGGCCGAGAACGGCCGTGCCCTGTTGGTCATGCTGGGTCAACTGGTGCTGGATCTGTTCGGCATGTTGCGCCGGCCCGCGCGGGGGCCCTGGCGCGAAATCTCGGCCCAGATCTACCGCACCGGCGCCCAGGCGCTGGGCATCACGGCACTGGTGGGATTCCTGATCGGGGTGGTGCTGTCGTACTTGTCCGCGCAGCAGTTGCAGATGATCGGCGCGGACCGCTTCATTGTGCGACTGCTGGGCGTGTCCATCGTGCGTGAACTGGGCCCGGTGCTGGCGGCCATCCTGGTGGCGGGCCGGTCGGGATCGGCCATTACCGCCCAGATCGGCGTCATGCGGGTCACCCAGGAGCTGGACGCGATGCTGGTGATGGGCATTTCGCACGGCCAGCGGCTGATCCTGCCGCGGGTGGTGGCGCTGGCCATCACCATGCCGCTGCTGGTGCTGTGGACCGACGCCATGGCCATCCTGGGCGGCATGATGGCCGCGCAAGTGAAGTTGGGCGTGTCGATGCAATGGTTCCTGCAGTCGCTGCCCGATGCCATCTCCCTGACCAATTACTGGATCGGCATCCTGAAGGGCGTGACGTTCGGGATGCTGATCGCGCTGATCGCCTGCCATTTCGGTCTGCGTATCCAGCCCAATACGGAAAGCCTGGGGCGGGGCACGACGACCTCGGTGGTCACGTCCATCACCGGCGTGATCCTGCTGGACGCGTTGTACGCGGTCATTTTCAGTTCGGTGGGCATCTGATGGCCGGCGCCGAGCAGCATCGCCTGTTTACCGAAGAGCAGGTCACGGTCGCGCCCGTCATTACCGTGCGCGGATTGCGTACGGCTTTCGGCGACCACGTGGTGCACGACAACCTCGACCTGACCGTGTTCCCTGGCGAGATCCTGGTGCTGGTGGGTGGTTCGGGCACGGGCAAGACGGTGCTGCTGCGGCAGATCATCGGGCTGGACCAGCCAGCCGCCGGCACGATCCAGGTGCTGGGCAATACCCTGTCCGAACTGACGGCCAGCGAGCGGCGGCGCCTGTCGTACCGCTGGGGCATGCTGTTTCAGGCCGGCGCGCTGTTTTCGGCGCTGTCGGTGTACGACAACGTGGCGCTGCCCTTGCGCGAGCTGCGCAGCGTGCCCGAAGACCTGGTGCACGATGTGGTGATGTGCCGGCTGGCGATGGTCGGCCTGTCGGCGCAGGACGCCTGCAAGCGGCCGTCGGACCTGTCAGGCGGCATGGTCAAGCGCGTGGCGCTGGCGCGGGCGCTGTCGCTGGATCCGGAACTGGTGTTCCTGGACGAGCCGACGGCGGGCCTGGATCCGCTGCGCTCGGACGAATTCGTGGACCTGGTGCGCAGCCTGCACCGGCAGTTGGGATTTACCGTCGTCATGGTGACGCACGATCTGGACACGCTGCTCGCGTTGGCCACCCGTGTCGCCGTGCTGGCGGACAAGCGGGTGATCGTATGCGACACGGTGCCGGAAGTACTGAAGGTCGATCACCCGTTCATTCACACATTCTTCCTGGGCGAACGCGGTTTGCGCGCGCTCGGGGACATGGCGCCGAAGGGAACGCATCATGGAAAACCGTAGTCACGCGCTCATGGCCGGCATCTTCACGCTGGTCCTTCTGGCCGCCGCTGCGCTGGTGGCCGTCTGGATCGGCCGCGACCGAACCAAACTGCAAACCTATGAAATCGTCTCGGCCACCGCCGTCAGCGGCCTGAACCCGCAATCGACCGTGCGATACCAGGGCGTGCCGGTGGGCAAGGTGCAGTCGCTGGCGCTGAACCCCGAAAAGCCTGGCCAGGTGCGTATCCGCATCGGCGTGGCGCCCAATACCCCCATTACGGAATCGACCTGGGCGGAGCTGGGCGTGCAGGGCGTGACCGGCATGGCCAACGTCGAATTGCGCGACGACGGCAGTTCGTTCAAGCGGCTGGCGTCCAGCGACGCCAACCCCGCCGCGATTCCGCTGCGCCCGGGCTTCCTGGACCGCATCGAGCAGCGTGGCGGCCGCCTGATTTCCAATGTGGAAGACGCGACCGAGCAACTGCGCCGTCTGCTGAGCCAGCAGAACGTGCAGGCGCTGACGGCCACGTTGCAGAACACCACCGACATCACCCAGTCGCTGCGAGACGCCACGCGCGATCTGAAGCCGACCCTGGAAAAGCTGGGCCCGCTGATGGATTCGCTGGGCAGCACGTCGCGCCAGGCTGACCGCGCGGCGCGCGAGGTCGCGGACCTGGCCCAGCAGGCGCGGCAGTCGCTGGCGCGCCTGAACGCGCCCGACGGCCCGCTGGCTACGGCCACGCGCAGCCTGAACGATATCGCCTTTGCCGCCTCGCGCCTGGACGGCGAGACGCTGCCGGCTGTCACCAGCATGGCGGCCAACGTCAGCGCGGCCGCGCGCGGCGCCACCTTTACCTTGCGGCGCGTCGACAACTCGCCGCAATCGTTGTTGTTCGGGCCGGCGCCGGTTGCGCCCGGGCCCGGCGAGGCCGGGTTCGCCGGATTTGGGAGACAGCCGAAATGAAGATGCGTAGCGCGATTCTGATTCTGACGCTGGCGCTGGCCGGCTGCGGCGTGGGCCGCGTTGGCGCGCCGCCCGCCGTGTTCGATCTGGGCCTGGATGCCCGTCCCGTACCGCAATTGCCGACGCGCGAACCGATTGCGCTGGTGTTCTCGGCCGTGCCGGCGCTGTCCGATACCGGCATCGTCTGGCGCGTCGGCGACAGTGCGGCACCCAAGTCCTATGCGACGTACCGCTGGTCGTCGGCGCCTTCGGATCTGGTGCGCCAGCGCCTGATCGAGCGCCTGTCGCGCCAGGGGCCGGTGCTGGCCGACCGCGCCAGTGGCCAGACGCCGCAGTTGCAGGTCTACTTGTCGCAGTTCGAGCAAGTGTTCGCGGCCGACGGCTCGGCCAGCGAGGGCCGCGTGCTGCTGCAGGCGGTCTTGCTGAACGGCCGCGACGTCGCAGGCCAGGTCCGCATTGCCACGCAGGCCCCCGCGCCGACGCAGGATGCCGCCGGGGGCGTGGCCGCCTTGCGCCAGGCCACGGACGACGCCGCCGACCAGCTGGCGCAATGGCTGGCCGCCAACCCCAAGGCCGCGGCGCGGCCGGCCCGCTGAGGCCGCCGGTTAACATTCCCTTTTTCACGCAGCACGAGTTCCCCTATGCCCGCAAGCACTGAAACCCACGCCTTCACCGGAGCCGCCGGCCGCATCGATTGCGCGGTGGATTGGCCCGACGGTACGCCGCGGGGCTGGGCCCTGGTGCTGCATCCGCACCCGCTGCAAGGCGGCGCGCGCGAAAACAAGGTGGTGACCACGCTGTCGCGCGCTTGCGTGCAGCACGGCTTGGTGGCGGTGCGTCCCAACTTCCGCGGCGTCGGCCTGTCCGAAGGCGTGTTCGACAAGTCGGTGGGCGAAACCCAGGACATGCTGGCGGTGGTGGCGCAAATGCGCGAGCGCCATCCCGACCTGGCCGCTGCGCCCTGGGTGCTGGCCGGCTTTTCGTTCGGCACCGCCGTGGCCGCGCAGACCTACGCCGCGCTGGCCGGGCAGGGCGACAGCGTGCTGCCCAGCGCGCTGATGCTGATGGGCCCCGCCGTGAACCGCTTCCAGTCGCACGAAGTGCAGGTGCCTGACGATACGCTGATGGTGCACGGCGAAGAGGACGAAGTGGTGCCGCTGTCCGAAGCCATGGATTGGGCCCGGCCGCGCGCGATTCCAGTGGTGGTGATTCCCGGCGCTTCGCACTTTTTCCACGGCAAGCTGCTGGTGTTGCGCCAACTGGTGCAGGCACGCCTGAAGGTCGCGCTGGACTGAGCGGCCGGCCGCAAGGCGGCGAGTTGCATCAGGTTGCATGTTTTAAGTGCTCAAGGAACCCATCCCGGGGCGGATGGGTCTTATCGACTGCCTATAATTGTCAGCCACTTGCCCCGCGCCAGCGGGCGTCTTTCCTGGACCCACGTTGCCGATGAAGAATTTGCCTTACTCCGCTCAATCCCCCGTTGTGTTTGTCCGTCGCGCGTTGACCGGCGCGGTGCTGTCGGCGATGCTCGCGGCGTCGCTGCCGGCCTGGGCCCAGCAGGCCCCCGCCGCGGCCCCCGCGGCTGCCGGCGCCACCGCGACCGCGCCGTCGGCAACGGGTGTGGTCCCGGTGGGCGACGTGTCGGCGGTGCCCGCGCCCACCATCGCGGCCAAGGCCTGGATCGTGCTGGACGTGAACAGCGGCCAGACCCTGGCGGCCTCCAATCCCGACATGAAGGTCGAGCCGGCTTCGCTGACCAAGATCATGACGGCCTACGTGGTGTTCAATGCGCTGGAAGAAAAGCGTCTGACGCTGGAGCAGACCGTGCCCGTGTCCGAGCACGCCTGGCGCACCGGCGGCTCGCGCATGTTCATCGAGCCGCGCAAGCCGGTCACGGTCGATGAGCTGAACCAGGGCATGATCGTGCAGTCGGGCAACGACGCGTCGGTGGCGCTGGCCGAGGCGGTGGGCGGCAGCGAAAGCGCCTTCGCCGCGCTCATGAACCAGGAAGCCGAACGCCTGGGCATGCGCAACACCCATTTCATGAACGCCACGGGTCTGCCCGATCCGCAGCACATGACGTCCACGCGCGACCTGGCCACGTTGTCGGCCCACCTGATCACCGATCACCCGTCGTTCTTCCACTACTACAAGCAGAAGGGCTTCACCTACAACAAGATCACCCAGCCCAACCGCAACCGCTTGCTGTGGGCCGATCCGTCGGTGGACGGCATGAAGACCGGCCACACCGATTCGGCCGGCTATTGCCTGGTGTCGACCGCGGTGCGCGGCGACCGCCGCATCCTGGTCGTGGTGGTGGGTGCCGACAGCGAAGCCACCCGCGCCGAGGAAAGCCTGAAGCTCCTGAACTGGAGCTTCCAGAACTTCGACACGGTCAAGCTGTTCGACAAGAGCCAGCCTGCCATCGACGCCCGCGTCTGGGAAGGCACGGCCGACAACGTCAAGCTCGGCCCGCCCAACCCCGTCTCCGTCGCGGTGCCGCGCGGCAAGGCCGGCGACCTGAAGCCGGTGGCGCAGCGCACGGATCCCCTGATCGCCCCGTTGGCCAAGGGCCAGCAGGTCGGTACGCTGCAGTTCACGCTGGACGGCAAGGTGCTGCGCAGCGAGCCGCTGGTGGTGCAGGACGCCGTCGAGCGCGCGGGCTTCTTCGGCCGCATGGTCGACACCGTCAAGCGCTGGTTCCAGTAAGCGGACGCGCCACGGGCGCGGCCGCGGGTGTAAGCTCTATCCCAAGGGGCGGGCCATGTGGCCCGTCCCTATCCATTTGATTCTCAGGAGCGGCTCATGATTCCGGGCGTACCGGGCGAAAGCCAGGTGTTTCTCAATGGCGAGTTTCTGCGCGTGGACGAGGCCAAGGTCTCCGTCCTGGACCGCGGCTTCATTTTCGGCGACGGCATCTACGAAGTCGTGCCCGTCTATCGCGGCAATGCCTTCCGCATGGCCGAGCACCTGGACCGCCTGGACCGCAGCCTGGCGGCCTTGCGCATCGCCCAGCCGTTCGACCGCGCCGGCTGGATCGACCTGGTCGAACAGCTGCTGGCGCGCTCCAACCTGGAAACCTGCATCGTCTACCTGCAGGTGACCCGCGGCGTCGCCAAGCGCGACCACCAGTTCCCGGCCCAGCCGGTGACCCCAACCGTGTTCGGCATGGTGTCGGCCTGGGCGCCGCCCTCGGCCGCGGCCCGCAGCCAGGGTCTGTCCGCCATCAGCATCCCCGACGAGCGTTGGCTGCACTGCGAGATCAAGTCCGTGTCGCTGCTGGGCAATGTGCTGGCCAAGCAACAGGCGGTGGACGCCCACGTCGACGAAGTGCTGCAGTTCCGCGACGGCTTCCTGACCGAAGGGTCGTCCACCAACATCTGGGTCGTGTCCGGCGGTAAGCTGCTGGCGCCGCCCAAGAACAACCTGATCCTGGAAGGCATCCGCTACGGCCTGATGGGCGAGCTGGCGGCCGAAGCCGGCATCGCCTTCGAGGCGCGCCGCATCACGCAGGGCGAAGTCGCGCAGGCGGACGAACTGATGCTGTCCTCGGCCACCAAGGAAGTGCTGGCGATCGTCTCGCTGGACGGCCGGCCGGTGGGCTCGGGCAAGCCCGGCCCCGTTTTTGAGCAATTGCGCGCGGGTTATGATGCCCGCATCGCCGCGCTCTGAGCCGGACTGGCGGGGCGCCTGGCCGCCCCGCGCTGCTCGCCCTGGCCAGCGGGCCTTGCCTGGGCGACGCCTGCCCCCATATAGATGAATTGACGCTCCAGGCCATCCATCATGCATATTCCGCCCGAAGACTCCCTCATCGAGTACCCCAGCGACTTTCCCATCAAGGTCATGGGCAAGCAGCATCCCGACTTCGCACAGACGCTGACCGAGGTCGTGCTGCGCTTTGACCCGGGCTTTGACGCCGCCACGGTCGAAATGCGGCCCAGCAAGGGCGGCAACTACATGGGCCTGACCTTCACGGTGCGCGCTACCTCGCGCGAACAGCTCGATGGGTTGTACCAGGCGCTGCACGGCCACCCCATGGTGTCGATTGTCCTCTAGGGCAAGAAGGCTGCCGTGATCAAGTGGCTCGCGCGGCCCGCGGACTACCTGTCCGTGTGGCGGGATATGCAGGCGTACACCGACCAGCGGTCGGCCGAGACGCCCGATGAAATCTGGCTGTGCGAGCATGCCCCGGTGTACACGCTGGGGCAGGCGGGCCTGCCCCAGCACGTCCTGAACCCTGGCGCCATCCCCATCGTCCACTGCGATCGCGGCGGCCAGGTGACCTACCATGGACCCGGCCAGGTCATGGCCTACGCGCTGTTCGACCTGCGCCGCGTCGACATGTACGTCAAGGAATACGTCGCCTTGCTTGAGGCCGCGGTCATCGACACGCTCGAAGAAATGGGCGTGGCCGGCGCCTGCCGCAAGCCGGGGGCGCCAGGCGTCTACGTGCCCGCGCCGGGCGGGGGCGACCTGGCCAAGATCGCCGCGCTGGGCATCAAGATCCGCAACGGCCGCGCCTATCATGGCGTGTCGCTCAATGTCGCCATGGACCTGGCGCCGTTCCTGGGCATCAACCCCTGTGGTTATGCCGGGCTGCGCACCGTCGATATGGCGGCCTGTGGCGTGCGGCAAGACCCCACCGACGTCGGCGACACGCTGGCGCGCAATCTGGCCCGCGCCTGGCGCCAGGCAAGGACCCCAGCATGACATTGACCTTCACCCCGGCCGACGTGGCCGCGACCTCGCCCGAGCAATTGGCGCAACTGCGCGCCGGGCCGGTCGAGGCGTACGCGGCCTGGATACAAACCGCCGCCGGCATGGGCCTGGCCGAGGCGCAGACCATTTTTGGCCAGATGCTGCTGGACGGCATCGGCATGCCGCAGGACCAGGCCGAAGCGCTGGCGTGGTTCAAGCGCGCCGCCAATGGCGACAGCCTGATGGCCATCAACATGGTGGGCCGCTGCTACGAGAATGGCTGGGGCGTGGCGCCGGACGATACGGTGGCGGCGTACTGGTTCCGGCTGGCCGCCGATCGCGGCCTGGACTGGGGCATGTACAACTATGCCCACATGCTCAAGAGCGGCCGCGGCGGCGTGGTGCAGAACCGCGCCGCGGCCCTGGCCCTGTACCAGCAAGCGGCGCAGGGCGGCCATGTGAAATCCATCGGCGTCGTGGGCCGCTTCTATGAAGCCGGCGACGTCGTGCCGCAAGACCTGGAACGCGCGTTCGACTGCTACCAGCGCTGCGCCGAAGGCGGCGACTTCCGCGGCATGTTCCATCTGGGCCGCATGTTGCTGCTGCGCGGCCGCAGGGACGACGCGGTGCAGTGGCTGGTGCGCGTGCCCGACACCGCCACCCCGGCCTTTTTGCGCGAGGCCGATGCCATGCTGCGCGACAGCGGCTTTCCGCCGCTGTACGAAACCGGCGCCTGACCGGGCGATACGCTCGCGGCCGCCGCCGCTGGCCACGTGGCGCTCACTCAGTCCCGGGGATACGCCTTAGGTGCTCAGGCGCGTCTCGAACACCACCTCCATCGTTATCCGCGTGCCGGCAGGCTGCTCGCCGTCCAGGCGGTCCAGCAACAGCTGGCCCGCGCGGCGGCCCAGTTCTGCCGCATCCATGCCCAGCGTCGTCAGCCCCTGCACCCATTGCGGCGCGCTGCCGTCGTCGGTAAAGCCCAGCACCGCCAGATCCTGTGGCACGTGCAGGTCGCGGTTGTGGGCTTCCGAGACCGCGGCGGCGGCCAGCAGATCGGACGTGCAGAACACGGCGTCGAAGATCGTATTGGTGGCCAGCAGCCGCAGGAAGGCCATGCGGCCGTCGTTCATGTGCTGGACGTCGGGTTGCACGATATCGGCGACCTGGGTCAGCCCCAACGCGGCGGTGGTGCTGATGAAGCCCTCGCGCCGGGCGCGTTCCCACGGGTTGTCGGTGCTGATGCAGGCCACCTGCGCAAAGCGCTTGCCGGCGAAATGGCGGGCGGCCTGGCGGCCGGCCTCGGCATTGTCGACGGTCACGGCGCTGTCCAGCGGCGCGTCCGACAGGCTCCAGGTTTCCACCACGGGCACCTCCAGCGCGGCCAGGGCAGCCCGCAGCTGCGGATCGTCCAGCGGACCCATCGCCAGGGCGGCGGCAGGCTGCAGCAGGGCCAGCCGGGGCAGCAGAGCGGGGTTGTGCCAGGCAGCTGGCGCAGCGCGATCTCGGGGCATTTATGAGCCTTGGCGTGCGGCCGCAGCGCGACCTCGTGGCGGTCGGCCCAGGCCTGCATGGCGCG
>NZ_LZZT01000026.1 GCF_014170305.1 Achromobacter sp. UMC71 | reverse complement strand
ACGATGAGGAAGGGGGGGCCGCCGAGGCGAGTCCGGAGCGAAGGCTCCGGACCGCAATCGTAGCCCCGCGCACCCCAAGGCCCCGCCACGCCGGGCGTCAACAGAACACGCTCCGCTGCCCGCGCACACCCGATACCCCCACCCGCAATAAGCATATTCTTCCCCAACCCCGAGACAAGCGTAAAATCCCCCAGATGTCGTTAACACGACATGCAGTACGTCTTCAGGGCGGGGCGTAATTCCCCACCGGCGGTAAAGCCATGCAATATGGCAAGCCCGCGAGCGCCCGGCGTCCACCAGGACACCGGGGTCAGCAGATCTGGTGAAATCCCAGAGCCGACGGTCATAGTCCGGATGAGAGAAGATGTGCCGTCACATAACCAGCTGCCCGGGCATGTCATCGCCTGGCCAGCGGCTTTGCGTTCGGCTGTCCAATAGCCCTGAAACGTTTTTCGCCCCCTTTTTTCGCGAGAGCGTTTCAATGTCCAACCCCATCGTTACCCCGCAGTCCCCCCTCCCCAGCCTGGCTTCCCAGCCCTTTGCCGTGCGCCTGCAACGCGCCCTGCATCACCTGCGCCTGGGCCGCCCCGTCATCCTCATGGATGACTTCGACCGCGAAAACGAAGCCGATCTCATCGTCGCCGCCGACAAGCTCACCGTGCCCGTCATGGCCCAGCTCATTCGCGACGGCAGCGGCATCGTCTGCCTGTGCCTGCCCGGCGAAGTGCTTGACCGCCTCGACCTGGCCCCCATGGTCCAGCGCAACCAGAGCCGTTTCGCCACCGCCTTCACGGTTTCCATCGAAGCCCGCGAAGGCGTCAGCACCGGCGTGTCCGCCGTCGACCGCGTCACCACCATCCGCGCCGCCATCTCGCCCACCGCCCAAAGCGATGACATCGTCAGCCCCGGCCACGTCTTCCCGCTGCGCGCCCAGGCAGGCGGCGTGCTGACCCGCCGCGGCCACACCGAAGGCTCGGTCGACCTGGCCACCCTCGCCGGCCTGCGCCCCGCCGGCGTGCTGTGCGAACTGATGAACGCCGACGGCACCATGATGCGCGGCGCCGCGCTCGAGCGTTACGCCGCCCAGCACGGCCTGGTCGCCCTGACCATCGCCGAACTGGCCGACCATCTGCAACGCCTGCGTGACGGCCAGGCCGAAAGCGTTGACGACCAGGTCCTGGAAATGGCCGCCACGGTCTAAAGCAAAACGGCGCCCGCTCATGCGGGCGCCGCTAGCAGCACGCCGGAGGGATGCGCGGGCTACGCGGAACCCTCAAACGCCCGGGACCACGCATCCATGACGTGCGCCTATGCGGCAGCGGCTACCCGGCCGCGCAATGCCAACGCCACCACCATGGCGCCCAGCGCACACGCGCCGCCCATCGCATAGACCGCGCCGTATCCTTGCAAGCCGGCCAGCCACCCGGCCACCGGGCTTGCAATGCCCAGCGCCACGTCCAGGAACGCCACATACGCCCCCATTGCCGCGCCGCGGCTCGCCGCCGGCACGCGTCGCACGGCTTCCACGCCGAACGCGGGAAACGCCAGCGAGTAGCCCGCGCCGCTGAGCAACGCGCCGGCAAAGGCCCAGATGGGCGTGGCGCTCGTCCAGATCAGCCATTGGCCCACCGCTTCGATCAGCACACACACCAGCGCCACGCGCGCGCCGCCCAGCTTGTCCGGCAGGCCGGCGAAGAACACGCGCGCCAGGATGAAGCCGCCGCCGAACAGCGTGAACATCCACGCCGCGCCGTCCCAGCCGCGTTCGGCGAACAGCAGGCTGATGAATGCGGTGATCACGCCGAAGCCCACGCTGGTCAGCGCCAGGCCCAGGCCGGGCAGCATCACCAGTCCCAGCACGCGATAGAACGGCGTGCGGGTCCCGCCTGCGGCACGCACGCCGCGCTGCGGCAACACCAGCGCCAGCGCGATCATCGGGATCAATACCGTGGCCCAGGCGATGCCGCCGAAGCCTGCCGCGCCGTACAGCCGCATGCCGGCTGGCGCGCCCAGGCCAAACGCGGCGTAGATCGCCACACCGACCCAGGCCATCACCCGGCCCGCGTTCTGCGGCCCCACGCGACCCACGCCCCAGCTCAACGCGCCGGTGACGATCAGGCTTTCACCGCAGCCCATGATGGCGCGCCCGGCCATCAGTGCGGCCAGCGCCGCCTGCGGCTCCCGCGACGCCAGGGCGTCGGCCAACAGATAGAACAGGCCGGCGGCCGAGCCCAGCAGAAAGCCGGCCACCACCGCGAGCCTGGCGCCGCGGCGATCGGCCAACGATCCCGCATAGGCCCGCGACAGCAGCGCCGCCGCGAACTGCATGCCGGCCACAATGCCCACCATCAGCGCGCCTTGCGCCAAGGCGCCATCCACATAGAGCGGCAGCACCGGCATGGGCAGGCCAACCATGAAAAAGCCGACGAAGACTGCCAGCGCCAACGGCAGTATCTGCATGAAAACGGGGCGCGCGACCCCGCCGGCCGCGGGCATGGCCCCGGCCGTCGATGAATCCGACATAGTCATTCCTTGAAAGGGAGAAGTGCAACCCGAGGCCTGGCCGCCGGAATCGGCGATGGCATAATCCGCCAGGACATGGCGTGACTCAAGTTGCCTGCCGCAAATTTTATGAGCCCGTGCTCAGGTTTGAAACTCGCTTTCCCCGAATTCCATGACAACCATCCCGCAGCCCCGTAAATCGCCGCGCCAGCAGCGGTCGCAACAGACGGTAGAGACCATTCTGCAGGCGACAGCTCGCGTTCTGGCCCAGCATGGCTACGCCGGCACCAATACCAACCTGATCGCCGAGACGGCGGGCGTCAGCGTCGGCTCGCTGTATCAGTACTTTCCCAACAAGAACGCGCTGATCGCCGCGCTGCACGACCGCCACGACAACCAGATGCTGGACGTCATCGACCAGGCGCTGCTCGGCAACCCGGCAGCCACCCTGCGCGAACGGGTCGCGGCCATCGTCGGCGCATCGCTGCACGCGCATCTGCTCGAACCGGCCCTGCACCGCGTGCTGGAACGCGAATTTCCGCTGTTCGACCTGCCGCGCGATCACAGCCGCGCCGACCAGGACATCCATCGGCGTATGCGCCACCTGCTGGAACTGCACCGCGCCGAGATCGCGCAGCAAGACCGCGAGCTGGCGACCTATGTGGTCCTGCGCATCATCGAGTCGCTGGTGCATGCGGCAGCGCTGGAACCGCCGGCGGGCTTCAGCCCGGCACAGTTGGAACAAGCGGTGGTGGATGCGGTGATGGGTTATCTGGGTACGCCGCAGGCGGCGCCAGCCAAGCCGGCCCGCAAGACGGCACGTGGCGCCAAGGCATAGAGCGCTGAGGTGGCCGGAGCGTGCTGACCGGGCATGGCGCACCGGTGCCGCGGGCGCATGCCGCTACGCCAGGCACCGCGCCGCAAGAGGATCGGCGCAGGTCAGCCTTGTGCCATGCGCGCCAGGCAGTCGGCGGCGTTGCCCACCACGATGTGCGCGCTGCATGCCAGCATCAGGTTCAGATTCATGCCGAAGTCCTCGACCATGAAGCCTTGCGCATCCACGGCGCGTGTCGCATCGTCGGCCGCCACGCCCACGGCGGTCTGCTCGAGCAGGCTGCCCGCCTGCGCGGTATAGCCCCATACCGGCTTGCCGCAGGCAATCGCGTAACCGACCTCGAACGCGGTGCCGGAATCGGGTTCCGCGCCGCGGAAGGGATTCAGATTGGCCATGACCAGGTCGGCCCGGCGGATCATCGCGACGTTGGCGCGGTAGATCCATTGCGCCAGCGGCGCGCCCGCCAGGCCGGGCGGGGGCACGTTATCCAGCGGGTACAGGCCTTCGAAACCATGCGCGGCCGCCAGCGCCTTGAGCCGTTCGCCCTGCGCCACGGCATCGGGCAGGAACACGTCGAAACCGGCCAGGTACACGCGGCGCATGGCGGTCTATTCCGGATCGGAGACGGTGAACGCTTCGCCGGTGGCGAAGAAGGAGCCGCCCGCCAGGTAATGCACGGACCGGCGCGCGTCATCGTTGAAGTGCCAGCGGTTGCCCGAGAACACATCGGGCGCGGCCCACGCGGCCACGACTTCGCCGATGAACAGGTCGTAGGCCTGCTGGTTGTGCGGCTCGGGCACGACCTTGCATTCCAGCCAGCCCAGGCAGCCTTCGACCAGCGGCGCGCCGATCTTGCTGGCGGGAAAGGTGGTCAGGCCCGCAGACTGGAACTTGTCGGCCTCGCTGCCTGAATGCGAGCCTACCTGCAAGGTGGCCTGCGCCTGCGCGCGCGACGGGATGCACAGCGCGAACTCGCCCGAGGCTTCGATCAGCTTGCGCGTGTAGGTGTTCTTGTCCACCACCACCAGCATCTTGGGCGGGCTGAAATCCAGCGGCATGGCCCAGGCGGCCGCCATGACGTTGCGTTCGCCGCCATGCGCGCTGGTGACCAGCACCGTGGGGCCGTGGTTCAGCAGCAGATAAGCGCGGGGCAGGTCGACGGGTTCGATGGCGGACATGGATTACCTGCTAGAACATGCCGTTCTTGTTGGCGGGGTTTTCCGGGATTTCCTGGCTGACGTCCCAGTGTTCGACGATCTTGCCATTCTCGACGCGGAAGATGTCGATCACGGCCTGGCCGCGGTCCTCGGGGGATTCTCTCCACAGGTTGTGGATAACCACGAGGTCGCCTTCGGCGATCACGCGCTTGATATCGACCGTGGCCTGCGGATGCTGTTCGAAGTAATGGGGGAAGAAATCCACCATGGGCTCGACGCCGTCGCGCATGTACGGGTTGTGCTGCGTGTAGTTGTTCTTGGCCACATACAGGCGCACCGCCTCGTCGATCTCGCGGTCCTGGAACATCATGCGGAAAAACGCCACCACGATGTCCTTGTTCGATTGCGGCACGGCCGCCTGCGCCGGCGCGAGCGCCAGGCAGCTGGAGGCCAGCAGCATACAGAGGGCCAACGATTTCAACTTCATGCTCATACTGCTACTCGGGTCGTGTCGCCAGCTGGCGGTCTGCCAGTTTACAAATAAAAGCGGGACATTCGACCCTACGGCCCGTGCGGCATTGCGGGAATAAGCCGCGCGCCCTTGGAAAACCAGGGCGCGCGGGGCGGCGGCTATCGCATGCAAACAACAGTGGTGGCGGCGGCGCCGAAATCGCTTGCCCGGCTCAGTAGCCCACGGTAAAGCGGCGGCGCGAGTGCTTGGGCGTCTCGATTTCGTCGACCAGGGCGATGGCGTAGTCTTCCATCGAGATCCAGCTCTTGCCGTCATCGTCGGCCAGCAGCGAATCGTCGCCGATGCGGAACACGCCGGTGCGCTCGCCCGGCTCGAACAGCGCCGACGGCGACAGGAAGGTCCAGTTCAGCACCTTTTCCTGGCGCAGCGCATCCAGGAACACCACGCCGGCGCGGGCCTCGGGCTTGTACGCGTCGGGGAATTCCGGCGTGTCGATCAGCATCTTGCCGGGCGCCACTTGCAGGCTGCCGGCGCCGCCCACCACCAGCAGGCGCGGCACGCCGGCGTCTTTCACGGCCGCCAGCAGGGGCTTGGCGTCGGCCGACACGAAGCGCGACGCGCTGACCACGGCATCGTGGCCCTTGAGCAGCGGGGTCAGGCCTTGCGGATCGGTGGCGTCGCCTTGCCGGATGGTCAGGCCCGGCTGCGGATTGACGTCGCCCAGGTTGCGGGCGATGCCCGTTACCTGGTGGCCGCGCTTGAGCAGTTCGTCCGCCACGCGCGAACCCACGCGGCCGGTAATTCCGATCAGTGCGATTTTCATGGTCTTGCTCCTTGGAAGGTTGGACAAAGCCATACTATTCGGCCAGATCGGTTCCCGGAACTCACGGAGACGGAAGAGTTTTTTGCAATCCGTGCACCAATGAGTTCCTTGCCCTCCAGCCGGGTCAGGCCGCGGCGCGTTGCGCCTGGTAGACCTGCAGGTGCGTGTAGGCGATGCGCAGGCAGGTGGCGTCCACGCCCAGCGTGCCCGCGCGGCGCACCATGTCGCCGACGATGTGGTCGGCTTCAACCGGCAGGCCCTGGCGCAGGTCGCGGAACATCGACGCCGTCATGGCCTGGGACGGGTCCGTCAGGATCTTGAGTGCGGCGGCGTCGGCATCCGGCCGCACGGCATGGCCGCTGGCCGCGGCGACCGCCTGCGATTCGCGCAACAGGCCGCGCACGATATCGATGCCGTCGTTCGTGGCGGCGATCTGCCCGACGGTGCCGCGCATCAGGCAGGTAGCGGCGGCCAGCGTGGTCAGGAAGACGTATTTTTCCCAGATGTCCTGGTGGATGTCTTCGCTCAGGCGGCTGACGTATTCGCCGCCGGCCAGCGCATCGGCCAGGGCCGTGCAACGCGCGCTGCGGGCCGGGCCCGCGCGTTCGCCGAACACAATGCTGGCGTGCTTGCCCAGATGGATCACCTGGCCCTCGGCGCCGAGCGTGGCGTTGATCTGGCACAGGCCACCCAGCACCCGGTGGGGTTCGAACTCGCGGTCCAGCACGTCGTACTGCAGCACGCCGTTCATGATGGGCAGCACCGCGGTATCGGGCCCGACGGCGGGGCGGATGGCGTCGATGGCGCTTTGCAGGTCGTAGGCCTTGCAGCTGAGCACCACCACGTCGTAGAAGCCTTGCAGCGTCTGGGCGGTGGCCAATTGGGGGGTCAGCGTGACGTCGCCGAACGGGCTCTGGATGCGCAGGCCCTGTTCGCGCAGCCGCGCGGCGCGGGCCTCGCGCACCAGGAAGGTCACGTCCGCGCCCGCCTGGGCCGCACGTCCGCCGAAATAGCCGCCGGTGCCGCCAGCACCCAAGAACAACAACCGCATGCCTGTCTCCTATGCCCGTCGGAAGCGCGGGCCGATAGCGAAATTATGCGCCGGGGCGGCGCCCGACGCAGAGGCGGCCGCCCTGGCCGCCCACGGCCCGGACAGCCAGGCGGCAGGTCTGGAGAATGCAGGACGCAGGCCCGGTCAACGCCCTGGCCGGATCAGAGGGCGCGGCATGGCGCCGGTCAGGCCGGATGCACGTGGCGCGCCCAGGCCTCGTAGCCGCCGCGCAGGGCCCAGGTGTTGGGATAGCCGGCGGCGCGCAGCCGCGCGGCCAGCATGGCGGCCGAGACCTCGTTGGGGCAGGCGCAATACACCACGATGTCGGCCGCCTGGGCGCCGGCGTCCAGGACGGGCAACGGCGCGCGCAGGTCGACGGCGACCGCCCCCGGGATGCGGTCGGCTTCGCGCAGGGCTTCGGGCCGCACGTCGAACACCAGGGCGGGGCGGCCGTCCTGGCGCCACTGCATCAGTTCGTCGACCGACAGCCGCGGGATCACGCGCAGGTTGCGCTTGAGGATCCAGCGCCGCAGGCCGCGCGCCGCGATGTACAGCGCCAGCACCGCCGCCAGGATGGCCAGCCCCATCGGGCCGTAGGTGCCCAGCACGTCGAGCACGTCATTGACGACGCTGTGGAACAGGCCGCCCAGCAGCAGGGCGGAACCGGCCCAGACCATGGCGCCGACGACGTCATAGGCCAGAAAGCGCCGGTAAGGGGTGCTGGTCAGGCCCGCCATCACGGTCGACAGCGCGCCCGCGCCGGGCAGGAACTTGCAGACCAGCAGGGCGCGCACGCCGATGCGCAGGTACAAGCGTTGCGTCTGGCGGATGCAGGAGTCCTGCGACAGGGACAGCTTGCAGACCACGCCCAGCAACCGCGAGCCGTAGCGCCGCCCGGCCAGGTACCAGACCGTGTCGGCCAGCAGGCAGGCGACGGTGGCCGCCAGCCACGGCGCCAGCCAGCCGCCCGCGCCGGCCAGGGCGCCAGCGGCGATCAGCATGGGGTAGGCGGGCACGGGCAGCCCCGCCTGCTCGACCAGCACATTGGCGAACACGAGCCACCCGCCGTACTGCTCGAGCAGCAATTGAATGTCTTGCATGGTGTTTTCCGGCTTGCCGCGCCCTGCGCGGCTTCTTGCCTGGAATTTTAGGCTTCTGCCCACCCCGCGGACACCCAGGCGGACCAATTCGCGCTGCAACAGCCCGTTCCAGGGCCAAAGTGTCCACGCGCCGCGACGGCGCGCACCATCTTGGTGCCACCTTTCCCTGCCAGGGTGCCTATAATCCCGCCCGGCCATCAGGATTCCCCCGACTTGCCGCGGGAATGCCCCATGGCATACAACTTGCTTCGCCAGGACTGGCTGCGAACCCGCCCATTCGGATGGGGCGCGCTGCCCCGGCAGCCCCCCCTTCCGATGACCGATCCCACGCCTTCGTTTCCGCCCGCCCACGCGTGCCGCGCCGCGACGCCCGGACATCGCCACCATTCCCCCCATTCCCTTTCCATCCCCGCGAAGGAGCTTTCCGCATGAAATCCTTTTCCCTCCCGGCTGCAGGCGGCATTGCCCGCCGTGGCCTGCTCAAGCTGGCTGCGGCAGCCGCCGCCGGCGCGCTGCTGTTCTCGGGCGCTGCCCAGGCGCAAGCGCCCGCCAAGCTCAAGGTCGCCGCCATCTACACGGTGCCGGTCGAGCAGCAATGGGTGTCGCGCATCCACAAGGCGCTGACCGCCGCGCGCGACCGCGGTGAAATCGAATACACCTTCTCGGAAAACGTCACCAACGCCGACTACGAGCGCGTCATGCGCCAGTACGCCGAGCAGGGCAACAAGCTGGTGGTGGGCGAGGCCTTCGCGGTGGAAGCCGCCGCCCGCAAGGTGGCCAAGGACTACCCGCAGACCGCCTTCCTGATGGGTTCCTCGGGCAAGCCGCAACAGCCCAACTTCTCGGTGTTCGACAACTACATCCAGGAACCGGCCTACCTGACCGGCATGATCGCCGCCGGCATGAGCAAGAGCGGCAAGATCGGCCTGGTGGGCGGCTACCCCATCCCTGAAGTGAACCGCCTGATGCAGGCCTTCATCGAAGGCGCCAAGGAAGTGAACCCCAAGGCCGAATTCACCGTGACCTTCATCGGCTCGTGGTTCGATCCCCCCAAGGCCAAGGAAGCCGCCTTCGCCATGATCGACAAGGGCGCGGACGTGCTGTACGCCGAGCGCTTCGGCGTGTCGGATGCCGCCAAGGAACGCGGCAAGCTGGCCATCGGCAACGTCATCGACACCCAGCCGCAATACCCGGAAACGGTGGTGGCGTCGGCGCTGTGGAGCATGGAGCCGACCATCGACGAGGCGCTCAAGCAGGTCAAGGCCGGCGCGTTCAAGGCGGCTGACTTCGGCCAGTATTCGCTGATGAAGCACAAGGGTTCGTCGCTGGCGCCGCTGGGCACCTTCGAAAGCAAGATCCCGGCCGACCTGATCGCCAGGGTGCAAGCCAAGCAGAAGGCCATCCTGGACGGCAGCTTCACGGTGCAGGTCGTCGACAAAGAACCCAAGTCCTCGGCACGATGAACCAAGCGCCTCTCGCCCTGCGCCTTGCGGGGATCACCAAACGCTTCGGCAGCCTGACGGCCAACGATGATGTCTCGCTGACCCTCGCGCAGGGCGAGGTGCTGGCCTTGCTGGGCGAGAACGGCGCCGGCAAATCGACCCTGGTGTCGATTCTGTTCGGCCACTATGTGGCCGACGCCGGCAGTATCGAAGTCTTCGGCCAGCCCTTGCCCCCCGGCCGGCCCGATGCCGCGCTGGCGGCGGGCGTGGGCATGGTGCACCAGCACTTCACGCTGGCCGACAACCTGACCGTGCTGGACAACATCATGGTCGGCACCGAATCGCTGTGGAAGCTGGCGTCCGGCCGCGGCCAGGCGCGCCGCCGCCTGGTCGAGCTGGGCCAGCGCTTCGGCCTGGGCGTGGACCCGGACGCGCGCGTCGGCGGCCTGTCGGTCGGCGAAAAGCAGCGCGTCGAAATCCTGAAGGCCCTGTACCGCGGCGCCAAGGTCCTGATCCTGGACGAGCCCACCGCGGTGCTGACGCCGCAGGAAGTGCAGGACCTGTTCGCGACCCTGCGCGGTTTCGTGGACGAAGGCCTGGCGGTCATCTTCATTTCGCACAAGCTGGACGAAGTGATGGCCGTGTCGCGCCGCGTCGCGGTGCTGCGCCAGGGCAAGCTGGTGGCCGAACGCGACACCGCCGCCACCACGCCGGCCGAGCTGGCCGAGCTGATGGTGGGCCGCAAGGTCGCCATGCCGCACGCCGAAGCCATGGCGGCGGCCGGCCAGGCGGCCCCCGTGGTCACGCTGTCGCAAGTGACCGTGCGCGACAGCCGCGAGGGCGCGCCGCGCCTGGACAGCCTGGACCTGGTTGTCCACAAGCACGAGATCGTGGCTATCGCCGGCGTGGCCGGCAACGGCCAGCAGGCGCTGGTGTCGGTGCTGACCGGCCTGCGCCAGCCCTCGGACGGCACCATCCGTCTGGGTCCGGAGCATGCCGCCGCGCCCACCACGCCGGCCGGCTGGACGGCGGCGCAGGTAGGCCGCATTCCCGAAGACCGCCACGGCGAAGGCGTCATTGGCGACAGTCCGCTGTGGGAAAACGCCATCGTCGAAGACCTGCAGGACCCGCGCTTTGCCCGCTACGGCGTGGTGCGGGCCGGCGCCGGCCGCGCCTACGCGGCATCGCTGGCCAAGCAGTTCGACGTGCGCGCCGCCTCGCTGGACGTGCGCACCCGCAGCCTGTCGGGCGGCAACATGCAGAAGCTGATCCTGGGCCGCACGCTGGCGCGCGAACCGCGCCTGATCGTGGCTGACCAGCCCACCTGGGGCCTGGATATCGGCGCGGTGGCCTATGTGCGCGAACAGCTGCTGGCCGCGCGCCGCCGCGGCGCCGGCATCCTGCTGGTGTCCGAGGACCTGGAAGAGATCTTCGCCCTGGCCGACCGCATCGCCGTGTTGTGCGGCGGCAAGCTGGTCGCGGTCAAGCCCGTCGGCCAATGGACGCCCGCCACCGTCGGCCTGGCCATGACGGGCACGCGCGCGTGATGCGCCGCGCCCTTACTCATCGAGCATTTCTAGAATGAAACTGATCCTGGAACGCCGCCCCGAGCCCAGCCGCGCCGCGCTGGCCCTGGCGCCGATCGCGGCCATCCTCTTCACGCTGGCCGTGTGCGCGCTGCTGGTGGCCTGGGCGGGCGCGCCCGTCGGCCGCACCTATGCGCTGCTGTTCGAAGGCGCGTTCGGTTCGCGCTTCGCGCTGTCCGAAACCCTGACGCGCGCCACCCCGCTGATGCTGACGGGCCTGGCCTGTGCGGTGGCATTTCGCGCCCGCTTCTACAACATCGGCGCCGAGGGCCAGCTGTACCTGGGCGCTCTGGCTGCGGTGGCCGTGGGCGGCATGCACGACGGCACCGGCTTTGACCTGCCGCTGCCGGTGCTGTTCTCCGGCATGATGCTGGCCGCCGCGCTGGCCGGCGCCTTGCTGCTGCTGATTCCCGCCCTGCTCAAGACCCGCCTGGGCGTGGACGAGGTGGTCACCACGCTGCTGGGCAACTTCATCGTGCTGCTGTTCGTGTCGATGATGCTGGACGGCCCCATGAAGGACCCGATGGCCATGGGCTGGCCGCAGTCCGTGGCGCTGAACCCCGATCTGGAACTGGGCAAGCTGATCGAACGCACCCGCGCCCACACCGGCCTGTTGTGGGCGGCCGGCCTGGCACTGGGCCTGTGGCTGCTGAACCGCTACACGGTGTTCGGCTTCCAGATGCGCGCGGTCGGCGCCAATGCGCACGCCTCGCGCTTCCTGGGCCTGCCGGTCAGCCGCGTCATGCTGGGTACCGCCATGCTGTCCGGCGCGTTGGCAGGGCTGGCTGGCGCCATCGAAGTGGCCGGCCGCACCGGCTACGTCACGCTCGATATGTCGCCGGGCTATGGCTACACCGGCGTGGTGGTCGCCATGCTGGCCGGCCTGCATCCGCTGGGCGTGATCCTGGCCAGCATCTTCGTGGCCGGCATGCTGGTCGGCGCCGACAGCATGAGCCGCGCTATTGCCGTGCCCAACTACATCGCCGACGTCATCGTCGCCACTTCGTTGCTCGCCATGCTGGTCGCGACGTTATTCGCGCAGTACCGCCTGCGCCGTCACAAGGCTTGAGGAGCACGCCATGGAATGGATGGACCTGTTGAGTTCCGCGGCCTTCTGGGTCGCCGTGTTGCGGCTGGCGACGCCGCTGATCCTGGGCACGCTGGGCGTGTTGCTGTGCGAGCGCGCCGGCGTGCTGAACCTGGGCATCGAAGGCATCATGGCCGCCGGCGCCTTCACCGGCTGGCTGGTGGTGTACCTGGGTGCGCCGCTGTATGTGGGGGTGCTGGCGGCCGCGCTGGCGGGCGCCGTGTTCGGCTTGCTGCACGCGGTGCTGACGGTGCCGCTGGGCCTGTCCCAGCACGTCTCCGGCCTGGGCGTCACCTTGCTGGCAACCAGCCTGAGCTACTTCGCCTATCGCGTCACGTTCCCCAGCGTGAACACCCCACCCACCATCACGCCGTTCGCCGAAATGAAGTTCCTGGACGGCATTCCGCTGATTGGTCCGGTGCTGGCCGGCCAGACGCCGATGACGCTGCTGGCGCTGGCCGCGGTGCCGCTCCTGGCGTGGGTGCTGAACCGCACGCCCGTCGGCCTGGCGATCCGCATGGTGGGCGAGAACCCCGCCGCCGCCGAAGGCCAGGGCCTGTCCGTCACGCGGCTGCGCATGGGCGCCATCGTCGCCGGCTCGGCGCTGATGGGCGTAGCCGGCAGCTTCCTGACGCTGGCGGCATTCAATGCCTTCTTCTTCAATATGGTCAACGGCCGCGGCTGGGTCTGCGTGGCGCTGGTGGTGTTCGCCTCGTGGCGGCCCGGCAAGGCGCTGCTGGGCGCGTTGATTTTCGCGTTCTTCGACGCGCTGCAGCTGCGGCTGCAGCAGGGCGGGGCGGCGCTGCCCGGCCTGCCCGAACTGCCGTATCAGGTGTACCTGATGCTGCCCTATATCCTGTCCATCCTGGCCCTGGTCGTGATGGCGCGCCGCGCCGCCTACCCGCAGGCCCTGATGAAGCCCTACCGCAAGGGCGAACGGTAATCCACAAGGTGTGACTATGCTCGATCTCATCATCAAGAACTGCACGCTGCCCGACGGCCGCGAGCACATCGACATCGGCGTGGCCCAGGGCCGCATCGCGGCGCTCGAGCCCGGCCTGAAGGCCACGGCCGGCCAAACGATCGACGCCGCCGGCCAGCTGGTCGCGCCTCCCTTCGTGGACGCGCACTTCCACATGGACTCCACCCTGTCGTTCGGCCTGCCGCGCGTCAACCAGTCGGGCACGCTGCTCGAAGGTATCGCGCTGTGGGGCGAGCTCAAGCCGCTGCTCACGCAGGAAGCCCTGGTCGAACGCGCGCTGGCCTATTGCGACTGGGCCGTGGCCCGCGGCCTGCTGGCCATCCGCTCGCACGTGGATGTGTGCGATCCGCGCCTGTTGGCGGTGGAAGCGCTGCTGCACGTGCGCGAGAAGGTCAAACCCTATCTGGACCTGCAACTCGTCGCTTTCCCGCAAGACGGCGTGCTGCGCGCGCCGGGCGCGCTGGACAATCTGAAGCGGGCGCTGGACATGGGCGTGGACGTAGTGGGCGGCATTCCCCACTTCGAGCGCACCATGCAGGACGGCGCCGAATCCGTGCGCATCCTGTGCGAACTGGCCGCCGAACGCGGCCTGCGCGTGGACATGCACTGCGACGAAAGCGACGACCCGCTCTCGCGCCACATCGAAACGCTGGCCTATCACACGCAACGCCTGGGCCTGCACGGCCGCGTCACGGGCTCGCACCTGACGTCCATGCATTCGATGGACAACTACTACGTGTCCAAGCTGATCCCCCTGATGCGCGAAGCCGGCGTATCGGCGATCGCCAATCCGCTGATCAACATCACCCTGCAAGGCCGCCACGATACCTATCCGAAGCGCCGCGGTATGACGCGCGTGCCCGAATTGCTGGCCGCCGGCGTACCGGTGGCCTTTGGCCATGACTGCGTGATGGACCCCTGGTACAGCCTGGGCTCGGGCGACATGCTGGAAGTAGCGCACATGGGCCTGCACGTGGCCCAGATGACCGGCCAGGACGCCATGCGCGCCTGTTTCCAGGCCGTGACGGCCACGCCGGCCGCGATACTAGGGCTGGACGACACAGGCCTGGCCGTGGGCAAGCGCGCCGATCTGGTGCTACTGCAGGCGCGCGACCCGGTCGAGGCGCTGCGCCTGCGCGCCACGCGCCTGATGGTGCTGCGCGCCGGCCATGTGGTGGCGACCACGCCGCCAGCCACCGCCACGCTGAACCTGCCGGGCCGCCCCGCCCAGGTCAGCTTTCAGACGCCGGCCCGCTGATTGCGCCGCGGGCCGGATCAGGCTTCCGATACCGGCCCGCTGACATACCCCGGCCGCTTGGCGGCCGTGACGATGATCTCGACCAGCAGGTCGGGCGAGGCCAGCTTGGCCTCGCAGGTGGCGCGCGTGGGCAAGGCCTTGGCCGGCGCCCACTCGGCCCATACGGCGTTCATGCCGGCGAAATCACGGTCGATGTCTTTCAACCAGATCTGCACCGACAGCAGCCGCGTCTTGTCGGTGTCGGCCTGCGCCAGATAGCCGTCGATCTTGGCCAGCGCGTCGCGCGTCTGCTCGGCAATGCCGCCAGCCGCGGACGAGGTCACGCCGGCGAGGTACACGGTGTCGCCGTGGATCACGATGCGGCTCAGGCGCTGGTTGGAATCCTTGCGCACGATATCGGTCATGGGTGCTGCTCCTTTGGGGTGAGGGCCGGCGCTTGCTCGGCGCCGGCAAAACGATCGATGGCGAACGGCGCGATCGGCAAATCCGTCGCGCCGGTGGTGATCAGGTCGGCCATGATGCGGCCGACGATAGGGCCCAGCTCGAAGCCATGCGCCGAAAAGCCGAAGGCATGAAAGGCCGACTCGTGGCGGCGGCTGCGTCCAATCACCGGAATCTCGTCCGGCATGGCGGCTTCGATGCCCGCCCAGCCGCGGTTCACGACCGCGCCCCGCATGTGCGGAAACAGGTCGCAGACGGTGCGCGCGCCTTCGGCCAACGAACGGAAATCCAGCTCGGTCCATTCCGCGTCGCGGTCGACCCAGGCGCGGCGGCCGCCGCCGATCAGCACCGTGCCGTTGGCCCGCTGCTTGAACGATAACGGACGGCCGGTGCCCAGCACCACCGCATCCAGGAAGTGATCCATGCGCAGCGTCACCAGCATCATGGGGCTGATGGCGACGAGCGGCACGGGCTCGCCCCAGTCGGCCGCGACACGATCGGCCCAGGCGCCCGCGCAGTTCAGTATCCGCGGCGCGGTGTAGGCGCCAGCATCCGTCTCGACGCGCCATTGGCCGGCTTCATATGCCGTCCGATGCACGCGCACGCCTTCCAGGAAACGCGCGCCCAGGCTCGCGGCCTTGCGGCGAAACGCCAGCGTGGTGCGGTAGGGATCGGCTGCCGCGTCCTCGCGTGCGATCAAGCCGCCGTGCACGGTGGGCGCCAGCGCGGGAATCATCGCCAGCAGGTCCTCGCGGGATATCCATTGCTCGTGGGTGTAGCCGTGCGATTGCATGGTGCCCAGGCGCTCGCGCAACGTAGCCGCGTCGGCCTCGTTCTCGGCCACGCGCACCTGCCCATGCTGCTCGAAACCGCAGTCATCGTCGACCAGCTCGCCGATGCGATACCAGAGGTCGCGCGACGCCAGGGCCAGCGGCACCTCGGCCAGGTGGCGCGCCAAGGTACGCACGCCACCCGCGTTGACGCCCGACGCATGGCGGCCGACGTAGTTCTTTTCGATCACCAGCGCCGGCACGCCCGCGCGCGCCAGATGCAGGGCCGCAGAACTGCCGTGCAGGCCGCCGCCGATGATGATGACCGCGGCCGACGTTGATGCGTCCGTCATGTCGGCATCCTATTTTTTCAGGCGCACCACCGCCTGGCGGGAATCATCGGTCTGCGGCAGCGATGCGAGTTCTCCCAGGGTCAGCGGCTTGGTCGGAAAGCGCAGGCGGTAGTAGCCCACTTCCTCTACCGGCACGCCGCGTTCCTCGGCGATGATCTCCGACACGGTCAGCCCGCAGAAGCGTCCCTGGCAGGGACCCATGCCGCAACGCAGGAAGGCCTTCATCTGGTTCGGCCCGCTGCAGCCCAGCTTGACGGTGTCGCGCACCTGCGCTGCCGTCACTTCCTCGCAGCGGCAGACGATGGTGTCGCCGGTGGGGCGGCGGAAGGTCTCGGGCGCCTTGTACAGCACATCGAAGAATTCGCGGCCGCGCACGGCTTGCGCCAGCGCGGCGCGGGGCTGAGCGGCATCGCTATCGCGCCGGGCCGCATCGATGCGGCCCAGCAGATGCGCCGCCTGCAACGCCGCCAGCCGGCCACGCTGCTCGGCCGCCAGGGCCCCCGCGATGCCGGCGCCGTCGCCGGCCATGCCCACGCCATCCACCGAGGTCAGGCCCCACTCGTCCACGTCGGGCTCCCAACAGTCCAGCGCGCGGTTCCAGCGGTGTTCGATGCCGACCGCGCGCGACAGGTTGACGTTGGGCACCACGCCCTGGTGCAACATCAACTGCTGCGCCGGCAGGGTCTTGGTCACGCCGCCCGCCGTGTAGCGCACGCTTTCCAGCTTGCCGTCGCCCGATGCCTCCAGCGCTGTCACGCCCTTGATGATGGGCACCGCGGCCTTGACCGCGCGCAGCAGCGACAGGCCCTTGCCCAGGTAGGGCGAACGCAGGAAGTCCCAGACCTTGGGCAAGGCCTGGCGCAGGCGTCCGGGCGGTGTGGTTTCGAGCAGCGCGTCGATCTTCACGCCGGCGTTCAGGTACTGCCACGCCACCAGATAGAGCAGCGGGCCGCAGCCGGCCAGCACCGTGCGGTCAGCAGGTACCATGCCGCCGGATTTCAGCAGGATCTGGGCCGCGCCCGCGGTGATGACGCCGGGCAGCGTCCAGCCCGGAATCGGAAAGGGCCGTTCCTGCGCGCCGGTCGCCAACAGCAGCCGGCGCGCATGCAGGATGCGCGCTTCGCCCGCCACCGAATACGCCACCTCGAAGCCCTGTTCGGGCCGCGGGGCCGTATGTTCGGCCACGGCCCAGACGGTGGCGCCCGGCACGTAACGTGCGCCCGACTGGTGAAAGGGCCCCACCAGCGAAGCGCCGTACCAATAGTCCGGCCCCAGGATGCCGCGGTCGGTGACCGGCGTGGTGGTGATGGCGCGGTAGATCTGGCCGCCCGGCGCCGGCTGCTCGTCCAGCAGCACGGTATCCACCCCCAGGCGCGCGGCCATCGTCGCGGCCGCCAGGCCCGCCGGACCCGCGCCCACCACCAGCAAATCGCATTGCGTCGTGTCGATCATGCCTGCACCTTGCGCGCGCCCAGCTGGCGCTCGATCTTCATGCCTTCGCGCACAGCCGTCATGCAGCCCTGCTGATTGGCCTGGCCGTCAATGGTGACCAGGCAGTCGTAGCACACGCCCATCATGCAATAGGGGCCGCGCGGCACCTCGCCCACAGCCGTATCGCGACAGGCCGGCATGCCGCCTGCGAACAGGGCCGCGGCCACGCTGTCGCCCTGGCGGCATTGCAGGTCGGCGCCGTTGACCGTCACCCGCACCGGCGCGCCCAGCGCCTGGCGCTGGGCCTCATCAAGCCTCTTGAACATGGAACCTCCGGGTCGAGAAGGGCGCCATGTCGTCGGCCAGCTTGCCGGCCACGATCATGGGCGCCAGTTTGAGCGCGTGCGCGGCGGCCAGCGTCACGCCGCTGTGACAGGTGGCCACGAAGGCACCCGGACACGTTTCGGATTGCTGATAGATCGGAAAGCCATCCTGCGACATCACCCGCAGCGCCGCCCAGCTGCGAACCACGCGAACCTCGCGCAGCGCCGGCAGGGTGCGCAGCGCGCGGTCGGCCAGGGTGCCCAGTATCGGCAGGCCGACCAGGTTATCCACATAACCGGCCTCTTCCTGCGAATCGCCGATCAGCCAGGTGCCTTCGTCGGTCTGGCGCAAGGTGGACAACGGCGTTTCCAGCAAACGGCGGGTGCGTTCCAGCACCACGATCTGGCCGCGTTGCGGCCGCACTGGCACGGTCAGGCCGACCTGTTCGCCCAACGCCTTGTTGGACAGCCCGCCGGCCAGCACCACCTTGCGCGCCCGTACCGTGCCGCTGGGCGTGGCGATCTCGAACACGCCGTCGCGCTGGCGGATCTGCTGCGCCGGGCGGCGCGGCAGGTAATCCACAACCCGCTGTGCAAAACTCATGTGCAGCGCGCGCAGCAGCTTGAGCGGGTTGGCGATGCCGTCGACCGGCGTCCAGGTCGCGCCGCGGACCTCCGGGCCGATGCCCGGCACCAGGTCCGCCACCTCGGCGCGGTCCAGCATCTTCCATTCGTACTGCGCCATGCCGGGCTGCGCCAGCAGCGTCTGCATGAACGTCGCGCGCGCCTCCATTTCCTCGTCGCTCAACAGCGCGTGCAAGCCCCCACGTTGTTCCAGGTGCACATCCACGCCCGTCTCTTCGCGCAGCAGGGCCGCTAGCTGCGGCCAGGCCGTGGCGGATGCCATGGTCCACACGCCGTAGCGCGGCAGGCCCATGCCCTTGCTTTGCACCCACACCAGCCCGAAGTTGCCGCGCGACGCGCGGTAGGCCACGTCGCCCTCGTCCAGCACGGCAACGTGGTCCAGCTCGCGCCGCAGCCCATAGGCCACGGCCGAACCCACCAGGCCGCCGCCGATCACCGCGGCATCGTAGATGCCTCGATGCGCGGGCGGGCGCGGCGTCAGTTCTTTCTCGTCGGTCATTAGCGTCCCTTTCCTACAAACAGCTTTTCCAGGCCGACCAGGCGGTCCAGGATGAAGATGGCGATGATGGTCACGTAGATCAGCACGGCCGATACCGCCGTGACCAACGGGTCGATGGTGTCTTCGATGTGCAGGAAGATGCGCACCGGCAAGGTAGTGGTCGATGGCGAAGCGATGAAGATCGACATGGTCAACTCGTCGAAACTCGTGATGAAGGCGATGACCCAGCCGCTGACCACGCCCGGGAGCAGCAGGGGCAATACCACGCGCCGGAATGCCGTCCAGTGCGAGGCCCCCAGCGATTGCGCGGCGCGTTCCAGCGCCGGATCGATGCCGGTGGCCGATGCCAGCACCAGTCGCAAGGCATAGGGCATGACCAGGATCACGTGGGCCACCACCAGCCCCGCGTACGTGCCGGCCAGATTCACGGTGGTGAAAAACTTCAGGAAGGCCAGGCCCAGCACCACGTGCGGAATCATCAACGGCGACAGGAAGAACGCCACCAGCGCCTCGCGGCCGCGGAAGCGGTTGCGCGCCAGGGCCAGCGCGCTGGGCACCGTCAGCGCGATCGCTACGGTGGCCGACAGCGTGCCCAACCCCAGGCTGAACCAGAACGCCTCGATGAAGCGCGGATTGTCCAGGATGGCGCGGAACCAGCGCAGCGACAGGCCGCTGGCGGGCAAGGAGATGAAGCCCTCGGACGTGAACGCCACTGCGCACACCATCACGATGGGCGCCAGGATGAACAGGATGAACAAGGCGTGGAACACGAGGCCGATCGGGCCGTTGCGAAAGTTCATGTCAGGCCCCCGACTGGTTGAAGACCGCGCCGTACCTGCGCTCGATGATGCGATTGGCCGACAGCAGCACCACGACGGTGGCCACCAGCAGCACCACGGCCAGCGCCGCGCCCAGCGGCCAGTTCAGCGTGTTCAGGAATTCATCGTATGCCGCCGTGGCCACGTTCTTCAGGCGCCGCCCGCCGATGATGGCCGGCGTGGCGAAAGAACTGGCCGCCATGGCGAACACCATGATCGCGCCCGACAGGATGCCCGGCATCACCTGCGGCACGATGACCCGGCGGATCACGGTGAACTGGCTGGCGCCCAGCGACAGCGCCGCCGCCTCGGTCGCCGGATTGATCCGCTGCAGCGACGCCCACACCGAAATCACCATGAACGGCACCAGCACGTGCGTCAGCGCGATGCCCACGCCCAGATTGCTGTACATCAGGTCGATCGGCGTGGAGACCAGGCCGATGCCCATCAGCGCCTTGTTGATCAAGCCCGTGGAGCCGAACAGCAGGGCCCAGCCCAGCGTGCGCACGACCACCGAGATCAGCAACGGCCCCAGCACCACCATCAGGAACAGGCCTTTCCAGGGGTTGGCCATGCGCGACAGCACGTAGGCTTCCGCCGTGCCCAGGATCAGGCAGGCCAGGGTCACCAGCGCGGCCACCCCGAAGGTGCGCGCGTAGATCTCGTAATAGTAGCCATCCCCCAGGATCTCGATGTAGTTCTTCCAGGTGAACGTGGCCTGCATGCCGCCGTAGAACTGGAAGTCGAAGAAGCTGATCAGGAACACCAGCGCCATCGGCACCACCAGGAAGGTGGCGTACACCGCCAGCGCCGGCGCGCTCAGCAACCAGGGATTGGCGCGCGCGCTCATCACGCACGCTCCTGGCCGGCCAGCGCGCACATGTCCTGCGCGCGCCAGCGCAGGTGCACCGTCTGCCCCTCGGCCGGCACCGGCACGCCGTCGTTCTGGCGGATGACCATCACTTCGCCCACCGAGGTTTCCACCTGGCAGAGCCAGTGGTTGCCCTGGAACACCCGCGTCTTCATGCGGCCGGGCAGGGCACAGGCGCCGGCTTCGGAAAACAGGATCTTCTCGGGCCGCACGATCACCGCGCCCCGCGGCACGGGCTGGCCGTCCATGGGGATATGGGCCTCGCCGATACGCGCGCGGGTCTCGCCCTCGAACGGCTGCGGCGTGGGCGTGAAGACATTGGCCTTGCCCAGGAAACCGCCCACGAAATGGCTAGCCGGCCCTTCGTAGGCCTCGAACGGATCGGCCACCTGCTCGACCCGCCCTTGGTTCATCACCACGATGCGGTCCGACAGCGCCAAGGCCTCGGACTGGTCGTGCGTGACCAGGATGGTCGTGGTGCCGATGGTGCGTTGGATGCTGCGCAATTCCAGCTGCATTTCCTCGCGCAGCTTGGCGTCCAGGTTGGACAGGGGCTCGTCCAGCAGCAGCACGCTGGGCCGGATGACCAGCGCGCGCGCCAGCGCCACCCGCTGCTGCTGGCCGCCCGACATGCGCGCCGGATGGCGATCGGCCAGGTGCGACAGCCCCACCAGCTTGAGCGCATCGGCCACCCGCGCCTGGCGTTCGTCCTTTTGCACGCGCTGCATTTCCAGGCCGAATGACACATTTTCGGCCGCGGTCATGTGCGGAAACAGGGCGTAGTTCTGGAACACCAGGCCCAGCCCGCGCTTGTTGGCGGGCATCCTGCTGACGTCCTTGCCGTCCAGCACGATGCTGCCGCCGCTGGGCTCGACAAAGCCCGCGATCATCTGCAAGGTCGTGGTCTTGCCGCAGCCCGACGGCCCCAGCAGGGAAATGAACTCACCGCGCTTGACGGACAGGCTCAGGTCCTCGACGGCCGTCAGGTCGCCGTAGCGCTTGGAAAGGCGGTTCAGTACGAGATAGCTCATGGATGCTCCTGCGGGCGGCGCATGCGCCGCCGTTGCCTCAACGCTCGATTTCCCGCGTCCAGCGCTTGTTCCAGTCGTCCCGGTTCTGGTTGACGGTGTCCCAGTCGATCACGATCAGGTCGGCGGCGCGCTTGCCGATCGGCAGCGGCACGCGCGGATCGTCGGCCACCTTGGCCTGCTTGTTGACCGGGCCGTAGCCATAGGCGGTGGCGAGCTTTTCCTGCACCGCCGGGCTGACCAGATAATTCACGAACGCCTGCGCCAGCGGATTGGCATTGGCCTTGGCCACCGGACACACCGACGACAGGAGCGCGTAGGCGCCTTCCTGCGGATAGACGAAGCCCACCGGGAAGCCGGTGTCGGCAAAGGCCTTGACGCGGCCGCTGCCCCACACCGCGATGGTGGCCTGGCCGCTGGAGAACAGCTCGGTCATCTTGCCGGGCGACGGCTCGTAGACCAGCACGTTGGGGCCAACCTCGTCCTTGAAGGTCTTGAAGCCAGCATCGATTTTCTTTTCGCCGCCACCGCCTTCGCGGGCGTATTCCACCAGCGCGTGCAGGCCGTAGGTGTTGTTCAGCGGCGGCACCACCAGCTGCTTCTTGTACTTGGGATCCTTCAGGTCCTTCCAGGACGTAGGCGCGGCCCACTTGCGTTCGTCGAAGACCTTCTTGTTGTACATGATGCCGGTGGCGACGATGCCGATCGCCACGGCCTTGTCGTCCTTGTAGCGGGCAGTGCCGTAGATGTCGTCCGCCGGCAGGCCCTGGATCGGCGCGCAGAAACCCAGCGCGATCGCCTGGTACATGGGGCCGTCGTCGATGATAGCCACGTCGATCTGCTGGTTGCTTTTCTGGGCCTGCAAGCGCGCCACCGTGTTGGTGGAGTTGCCGGCCACGTAATCGAGCTCGACGCCATGCTGCTTGGCGAAGGGCGGGAAGATGTCCTGCCGCATGATGTCTTCGAACGAGCCGCCATAGCCGGCCACGACCAACTTTTGCTGCGCCTGCGCATTCGCGCCCACGCCAGCGGCCACCATCGCCGCCGCGAGCACTGCGAGTACCTTGCCCATGAGAACCCCCGTTTATTGGAAGAAAACTGCAAGAACTGCCTGATGCCGCCAGATCCGGGGGAGGTGCGCCACTGCAAAAAAAGGACCGCTCCGCTTGCCCCGCGACCTCATGTCGGCCGTACAATTTGTCCGTACATGAATGTCCGGACAAATAATGGGCCGGGCGAGACAGCCTTGTCAATCGGTTATTGTCCGTACAAACCCCGATAGAACGAGAAAGGAGCCCCCATGACCCGATCCTCCGAACGCGTGGCCGCACAAGGCGGCGCGCGTGAAGCGCGCGGCCAGGCCGCGGCGCCGGACGGCGATGCCGGCGGCCCGCGCTACAAGAGCATCTACCAGCAGCTGGCCCGCGACATCGGCGCCGGCCGCTATCCCGTCATGACACTCTTGCCGACCGAGCATGAGCTGTGCGACCAGTTCGGCGCCAGCCGCCACACCATCCGCGAAGCCATCCGCATGCTGACCGTAGCGGGCATGGTGTCGCGCCGTCCCGGCGTGGGCACGCGCGTGGAAACCGCCAGCGCCAGCACGCGCTTCACCCAGCGCATTTCGCAGTTCCCCGACTTGCTGCAATACGCGCGCAACGCCGCGCTGCTGGTGCAGGACGTGCGCACCATCAAGCTGACGCGGCGCCTGGCCGAAACGCTGGGCGCTGAAGCAGGGCAGTCGTGGCTGCACATCAATTCGATCAAGACGCTGGGCGATCAGGACACGCCGGTGGCCTGCACGCTGATCTACGCCGATCCCGCCCATTCCGATCTGCGCGCCGACATCCAGCCGCGCATTTCGCTGCTGCGCCTGATCGAGGACCACTTCGGCAACCGCATCCATGAGGTCAACCAGGAGTTCTCGGCCACGCCCATCGCGGCGGGCATCGCCAAGCAACTCCAGGTCGAACCCAAGACGGCGGGCTTTGTCATCACCCGCCGCTATTACGGCAGCGGCGGGGTGCTGCTGCTGGCCACCATCACCACGTTCCCGCACGACAAGATGAAGTACTCGATGTCGCTCAACGTGGCGTAGTTGGCGCATCAACGCCGTAGTCCGCACGCGCCGCCTGGACGCTGATCTTGCCATCGGCCAGGTCGCGCGCGATGCGGGCGCGGCTGCGCTCGGCGGGTGCGCCGTAACCCCCTCCACCCGGGGTTTCGATGCGCACGCTATCGCCCGGGGCCAGCGCGATGTTGGCGGTCTTGGAGAACAGTTCTTCCTGCCCCGGCGTGCCGAAATTGCGAATCAGTCTGGCTCGGCGGCCATCGCCGCCACCGTCGACGCCAGCGGCCACGCCCACCGTGTGGCTATCCGAACGCGCCGAAAACACGATGCCCGGCCCCACCGCGCGAATCTGCTTGGCAATGCCCATGCCGCCCCGCGTGCGGCCCGCGCCGCCCGAATCCTGGATCATGGCGTACTCGTCCATCAGCAACGGGTATTCGTTTTCCAGCGCTTCCACCGGCAGGTTGGACGTGTTGGTCATGTGCACGTGCACCGCGTCCATGCCGTCGGCGTCAAAGCGTGCGCCCGCGCCGCCGCCCAGCGTTTCCAGGTACACGAAATGGCCCGCCCGCTCTCGCCAGCGGCCCGAGAACACGATGGCCGGGCAGCAATCGTTGCTGGACGCCATGGTCTTCTCCGGCGGCAACAAACCACGGAACGCACCAAAGATCGCGCCCGCCACCTTCTGCGCGGTAATCGACCGCGCGCCCACCGCCGCGGGGTGCTCGGGGTTGGTGATCGTGCCCACCGGCGCCGACACGCTGATGGGATCGAACAGGCCGGCGTTGGGCGCCAGGTCCGGATCCAGCAACGCCTTCACGGCGTAGTACACGCAAGCCCGCAAGGCATTGAACGGCAGGTTCATCGCGCCGCGCGCCTGCTTGCCCGAGCCGTCGAAATCAAAATGCAGCCCGTCCCGGCTGACGGTCAGCGTCACCTGGATCGGCACGGAATCGCCGCCCATGCCGTCGTCGTCCAGATCGCTGCGGAACGTATAGCTGCCCAGGGCCAGTTCCTGGATGCGGTTCAGCAGGCGCCGGCGCGTATAGGTGATGACGTCGTCGACCGAACGCAGTACCGCATCCAGCCCCATCTGGCGGATCAACCCCTGTACCGCGGCCGCGCCGCGGCGGTTGGTGGCCATCTGCACCCGCAGATCCAGCACCCGTTCCTCGGGGTCGCGGGTATTGGCGCAGATCAGGCGCAGCATGTCCTCGTCCACCTCGCCGGCGCGCGCGATGCGGCACGCGGGGATGCGGATGCCTTCTTCGAAAATCGACTTCAATCCGCCGGCGATGGACCCGGGCACCGCCCCGCCCACATCCGAGTGGTGGGCAATATTGGCGGCGAAGAACTGCAACGTGCCGTCCCAGAACACCGGCGTGACGATATTGATGTCGGGCAGGTGGCTGCCGTCCGCCAGGTAGGGGTCGTTGCAGATGAACACGTCGCCGTCGCGGATCTCGTCCTGCGCGAAGGTGCGCAGGATCGCGCCCATCGCGCCATCCAACGACCCCAGGTGCAGCGGAATCTGCGTGCCCTGGGCCACCAGCCGGCCGCCGGCGTCGAATAGCGCCACCGAGCAATCCTTGCGTTCCTTGATGTTGGTCGAGAACGACGCCCGCACCAGGGTGTTGTTCATGTCTTCGGTAATCGAGAGCAGGCGGTTGCAGAACACCTCCATGCCGACGGGGTCGGCCAGCGCCGTACCCAGGTCTTCTTTGGCTTCACGCATCGGAGCCTCCTTGCAGACGGATGATCAGGTTGCCGTATTCGTCCACCACCACGTGCTGACCGGCACCAACGACCGTGGTCGAGCTCATTTCCTCCAGCAGGGCGGGCCCGATGAAGGGCACCCCCGTGGGCACGCGGTCGCGGTCGTACACGGGCGTATCGAGCCAGCCATGGCGGGCGCCGAAATAGGCGCGGCGCTCGCCGATGCGGGCGTCTTGTAGCGTGCCGCCGATGTGGCGCGGCGCCAGCGGGGCCTTCACCACCTGGCCCACGGCCTGCATGCGGCAATTAATGATCTGCACCTTGCGGTCGTCGACGGTGTAGCCGTATTCGCGTTCGTGCGCCTCGTTGAAGCGGCGCGCGAATTCGGCGTAGCCGCCGGCGCCCGTGTCGTCCAGGCTGACCTGCACTTCAAAGTTCTGGCCCTCGTAGCGCGCGTCGATGGCGCTGCGGGTCAGACGCAAGGCGGGGTCCACGCGCTCGTCGTCCAGCCAGCGTTCGGCCTGCCCGCGCAGGGTTTCGAAGATCGCCGACACGCCCGGCCAGGCCTGCTCGCTGGCCAACGAGATCTCGCTGCGCACGAAGTCGAACGAGATGTCGCTCAACAGGATGCCGCGCGCGCACATGGTGCCCGGCTCCTGCGGCACGATCACGGTCGGAATGCCGCATTCCTCGGCCACTTCCACCGCGTGCAGCGGACCGGCGCCGCCATAGGCATACAGCGCGAATTGAGACAGGTCATAGCCACGTTCGGTGGACACGGCGCGGATAGCGCGGCTCATGTTGGCCGCCGCGATCCGCAGGATGCCTTCGGCGGCGGCTTCGCGCGCCAGGCCCAGCGGCTGGGCCACGCGAGCGTCGATGACCTGGCGCGCGGCCTCGGCGTGCACCGGCATGCGGCCGTTCAACAGCGAGACGGGATTCAGGCGCTGCAACGCGATCTCGGCATCGGTGATGGTCGGCTCGGTGCCGCCCCGGCCGTAACCCACCGGCCCCGGCACCGCGCCTGCGCTATGCGGCCCGACCTTGAGCGCGCCCGCGTCATCCAGCCAGGCGATGCTGCCGCCGCCCGCGCCGATCACATGGATATCCACCATCGGCGTCTTCACCGGATAGCCCGCCACCTGACGGTGCGAGGTGAACAACGGACGGCCGTCGCAGATCAGCGAGACGTCCGTGCTGGTGCCGCCCACGTCGAACGTCACCAGGTTCAGGCTGCCGATGGCGCGTCCCACCGCCGCGGCGCCCACAACGCCCGCCGCCGGCCCCGACAGGCAGGTGCGCACCGGATACTGGCGCACCGTGGCGATCGACATCAACCCGCCATTGGAGTGGATGGTGTGCGGCTCATGGGCAATATCCAGCTCGCGCACCCGCAGCAGAAAGCGCTCCAGGTAGCGCGCCATCTTCGGCCCCACGGCGGCGTTCAGCACCGTCGTGGAAAGACGCTCGTATTCGCGGAATTCCGGCAACACTTCGGACGACAGGCTGATATAGGCATCCGGCATTTCCTCGGCGACGATGCGCGCCGCGGCCTGCTCATGCGCGGGGTTGCGGTAGGCGTGCAGAAAGCAGATCGTCACCGCCTCGATGCCGGCGGCGGCGAACTGCCGCGCCGCAGCGCGCACTTGGTCCGTATCCAACTCGGTCAGCACCTCGCCCTGCGCATTGACGCGCTCGCGCACTTGTACCCGGAACTCGCGCGGCACCGCCACCGGCGGCTTGCCCACGCTGTAGTCGTACAGGTGCGGGCGGGTCTGCCGGCCGATCTCCAGCACATCGCGGAATCCCTGCGTGGTGATCAGCCCGACGCGGGCGCCCTTGCGCTCGATGATAAGGTTGGTGGCCACCGTGGTGCCATGGCCCACGTGCGATACCTGTGACGGCGACACGCCGTGGTCCGCCAGCATCTGGCCGATGCCGGTCGCGATGGCCTCCGACGGGTCCTGCGGCGTGGACGGCACTTTGTGAAAGTGCACCACGCCCTGATCTTCGTCGATCATCGTGAAGTCGGTGAATGTGCCGCCGACGTCTATTCCTATGCGATACATGCTTGTGCTTCCTGAAAGAAATGAATGGCGCCGACGCGCTCAATCCAGATGGATGCCGGCCTGCTTGACCACGCCGCACCACTTGTTGATTTCGTCCTTGATCATGGTGCCGAAGGCGGGCCCCGCCACATCCGACACCTGCGCGCCCTGCTGTTCCAGATAGGTCTTCATGGCCGGCGCATGCAGCGTCTGCACCAGCGCATCGGTCAGCTTCTGGCGCAGCGGCTCGGGCAGCTTGGCAGGCGCCAGCATGCCGAACCACACCATGGCTTCATAGCCCGGGTAGCCGGACTCGGCTACCGTGGGCACGTTGGGCAGCATGCTCGAGCGTTGCGGCGAGGTCACGGCCAGCGCCTTGATCTTGCCGTCCTTGATGTAGGGATAGGACGTCATCACCACGTCCATCATCATGTTGATCTGGCCGCTCACCAGGTCGATCAGCGCCGGCCCCGAGCCGCGGTACGGCACGTGCACCATGGACACGCCCGCCGTGCTCTTGAAGAGTTCGGCCGCCAGATGGTTGGATGTCCCCTGACCGTTGGAAGCGAACGAGTATTTCTCGGGCTCTTTCTTGAGCAGCGCCACGAACTCCTGCAGCGTGTTGGCCGGCACCGACTGGTTGACCGACATCACGTTGGGAATGGTGGCCACCACGGAGAGCGGCGTGAAATCCTTGACCGGGTCGTAAGGCAGCTTCGAATACACGCAGGGCGCGCTGCCATGCGTGCTGACGGACCCCATCAGGATCGTGTAGCCGTCGGCCGGCTGCCGCGCCACGTAATCCGTGCCCACGGTGCCGCCGGCGCCGGGGCGGTTTTCAACGATGACATTGGCGGACAGGCGCTGGCTCAGTCCTTCCGCGACCTTGCGCGCGATCAGGTCGGTCGAGCCGCCCGCGGCGAAAGGCACCACGATGCGGATCACTCTGTCCGGCCAGTCTGCCCTGGCCGGCAGGGCAGCGGCCGCCAGTGCGACGCTCCCGAATACAAGACAGCACTTGCGAATAAACGCTGCGTTCATGGCTTGGTTTCCCCTTGTTGATAGAACTTCCTTGCGGCCGGATCATGCGTGTCCAGCCTGAGAGGCATTGCCTCGGGTTCACTGCAACAACGGGGACATCCTAGGCTTGGCCGGCGTCTGCCAGCAGCCCTGGCGGTTTATATTGATATAGATGCCATTTATAGGTAGGCAGTCGTGAAGAATCCGGACCTGAATCTGCTGCTGCATTTCGACGCGCTGATGGCCTGCCGCAATGTGTCGCGCGCGGCCGAGCAGTTGGGCATCAGCCAGCCCGCCATGAGCGCCGCCATGAACCGGCTGCGCCAGCTGTTCGGCGATCCGCTGCTGGTGCGCGAAGGCGGCGCCTGGCAGCCCACGCTGCGGGCACAGGAACTGCACCAGGGTTTTCAACCGCTGCTGGAAAGCTGGCGCCGCGCGACGCGCACGCGCGACGTGTTCGACCCGGCGCACTCGTCGCGCAGCCTGTCGTTCTACGCCACCGACTACGTGCAGTACACGCTGCTGCCCAAGCTGATCCCCCGGCTGGCGGTGGACGCGCCGCACTTCCAGCTGCTGATCGTGCCGGCGCGACCCCAGCATGGCCTGAGCATGCTGGACACCAATCATGTGGAGTTGATCGCGGGGTATTTTCCCGACCCCGCGCCGGACCTGCGCACGCGTTTCCTGTACCAGGAGCCGGCCGTATGCATCGTGCGCGAGGGTCACCCGTGCCTACGCAAGCGCTGGAACCTGGATGCCTACCTGAGCTACGGGCATCTGGACCTGGCGGCCCACACGCGTTATTTCAGCACCGCGATCGACCGCATCCTGATGGGGCAAAACCGCAGCCGCCGGATCGTGGCGACGCTATCGAGCTACATGGTGTGCCCGTTCATCGTTGAGGCGTCGGACCTGATCGCGACGATGCCGGTGAGCATCGCCAAAGCCATGTCGGGCAGCGCGCGCATCGTGACGCTGAAGGCGCCGCTGAGCCTGCCGGCAATCACCGTGTCGTTGTACTGGCACGAGCGCTACCAGGATGACCCGGCGCATGCATGGCTGCGGCAGTATCTGGCGGGCGTGCTGGGTTAGGCGCGCAGAGATCCGCGTGCTTCGGGGCAACCGGCGCCGGTTGCCCCGGCCATGACTACTTCAACGGCATACAGATGCGCGTCTGCAGCTCGGCGGGCGGGGTGGTGCGCGGGTCGTTGAGGTATTGCTCGAACATCGGGAAATCCGCGGGGACCGCGCCGCTGCCGGGCAGCCATTCCGAGAACATCCAGTTATAGGGCTTGTCCATTTCGTTGTACGGCCCGGTATAGGTCAGGATGGCGCAGCGCCCGGCGGGGATCTCGAAGCGCTCGAGCTCATCGCCCAGGTCGGCGTCGGGCGCAACGGACATGCCGGCCAGGGAACGCAGCTGGCTGACCGGCACTTGCTCGGGGTCGTCGAAGTAGACGCCAAAGCCGATGGATTCGGGATTGGCCAGGCCACGGCTGCCGGCCAGCATGAAGGCGCGGGTAAAGACGGGGCCGATCTCCTGATAGCTGCCACGGTGCCGCAAGGCGGCCAGCACGGCGCCAGGGAAGGTTTCGATGGTGATGGGGTACATGCCTAGCTCCTGAGGGTCAAAGGGACGGGAGCGGGCCGCGCGGTAACGCCCTGGCGATATGCCGAAGGTGGCGCCAAACGCCCGATTGAACGCGGCGTCCGACGCATAGCCGGCTCGCTGCGCGATGTCACGCAATGGCGCCCCGGTGCCGCCCAAGGCGGCCGCCGCGCGATGCATGCGGATGCGTTGCACGGTGGCGTTGACCGTTTCACCCATCATCGCGCGGTAGACGCGATGGAAGTGATACGGCGACAGGCAAGCGAGGTCGGCCAGGTGATACAGGTCCGGGTCGGCGTCGGGGTTGCTTGCCAGCCAGCGCAGGACGGGGTCCATGCGGTAGGCGTACTGGGCTTTGGTTTGGGGTTTCAAGTGCGGGCTCCTTGGGGAGCAATGTAGGCCTTGCGGGTTTGCAGATTTTGCGGTTTTTTTGTTGGGGATGGGTAAGGTTCTATAGCCGCCTGGGGCGCAGGGGCCGTGGCGCTGCGCGACTGCGCGGGGGTGCGGTTAGTAGCCGCGCGCCGGATCGTAGATGTTGGGCAGCGCTGCGCCGCGTTCGTTTGCTGCGATCAGCCACGCCGTGTGGCGAGCGCGTTCTTCGCGGTCGGGGATGGCGGCGCAGTGGGGGGTGATGATGATGCCGGGGTGGGTCCAGAGG
>NZ_LZZT01000025.1 GCF_014170305.1 Achromobacter sp. UMC71 | reverse complement strand
GATCTACGGGGCGGCCGGTAGGAGAAGGCGTTGACCGTCGCAGCATGCCCCCTAGGTCTGGGAAGAGGTGTCCCACCGAGGCACCATGTGCGAAAATAAGCTCATGGCAATCATTCGCAAACGCCCACCTAAGACAACTGGGTACTTACCTATAGTTCGCTATGTTGTCCAAACCGGCTCGCCAAATCCGAAGAGCAAAGCTCCGCGGAAGTAAGCAGGCGAACCGGTGAGCGCCGCAAAGAATGCAGTGGATCCTAAGCCAGCTGCTAAGACGGCTAAAAAGCCCGGCCGAAGGCGGTTAGCTATACCGCTTTCGCGGCTCCAAAACGTACCGATCCTTGGGCGTTAAAAGGCCATTGAGATTGCCAAGCGCGCAGGGATCCTCGACGAGGCCGGCAACCTCCAGTCGTTCTACCGGTGAAAGCAGGACATCTGATTGTCGGGTACTACGGTTGCGATGCGGTAGTCCGTGACGACTTGGTCAGCCGACGAGTGGTATCCCTCGACCAGAGTCGCAATGATTACGACTGGCTTGGCCCTGGTGTCTAATTTTTCGAGAACGACGTAGAGCGAGCATTGCGCTTTGCTGAGCGCTCCCACAAGAAACCAGAGGCCATGTACACCAAACAGCAGATTGCAAGTCCGGCGGCGGTGGGGACGCTGATAAAAGTCAATCATTGGCTTGATATGACCACTCAGCTCGAGATGACGACATTCGCCAACGCGTACGATGCCTTTATTGAGGAAGTTCCTATGAAGGACGGCGTGCCGCGCCTCCCCTGTGAATGCTAAGGCACACGAAGGGGATCGAGACTTTATCTTGCGCAAGCTCGACAACGCGGTTTTCCCCTACCTTCATGGAATCATGGAGGAGCAGCGCGCTAAGGACAGGTATTCCGCGATGTCTCCAGGCGCCATATCCGCCGAGATGATGACGTCATCCGCACGCACATGCTTGCCGTCGGTAAGGCGATACGCCCCCACCCGCGGGTCGTATGAAGCACCTCCAGCGCAAATCTACCGTAAACGTCGAACTTCATGATATCTCCATGTGCTCATTAGATCTTTCCGACGGCGGTCAGCGAAGAAAGCGCTGAATCACAGCCGTTGCAGCGCGGCACCATGCGGGTCCGTCCAGGCCAACGCTTGGCCATCGGCGCATAACAGGAACATGCCGGACGGCTGCCGCGCGTCCGAAGGCAAGAATTGTGGAAATACCAGCGGACTTTCGTTGCTAATCCAGATGCAACCCGAGGCCAGCATGCCGCGTGCAAATTCATTTCGCTGTGCCTGATCCATAACGTAGTTCAGAACGGCGGAGTGATACACGACAACAGTCGCTTCCGCCGGTGCCTGTTCGATTAAGGAAGCAACAACCCGCAACAGATCGCCCCGGACGATCTGAGGTAGCTCGCGTCTGCAGATCCGTAGCGCCGACTGACGGCGGGTGAGTCGATCTTCATCATCGGGCACACCAAGTCCTCCAGCAACTTCCTATACTTGTCGCAACGGACGTCGATTGGGCTCAGGTCTAATCCCGCCCTCCACACAGTTTCAGGATAAGTGCGGGGCAGCGGGGCAGCGCCGGTGACCTCACAGGGGAAGACCGGATAGTCCGATTCATTGGGACAGGGAACCAGACGTTGTGAACCCCAGTCGTAGCCGTATTTCTCCATCAGCAGGCACAGCCCTGCAGAGGCCCCCACTTCGATTAGCGTTATCTTGCCACCGATTGAAGCGAGAGCGGGCATCAACACCGCACAGCGCCCAGGCTCGTGGTCTGTGCGGAACGAGCCAGCATAAGAGCCCGGATGGCGGCGCCATGTTGTGCCAGGCCTGCGTCGTAATCTGCAGTCGATGTGAGGGCGCGCCTACGGTATGCCGGAGCGCTGTAAACAGCAGATTGGGTTGCTGCTTATCTACAGGTAGATCGTTCAGAAATGCTAATGCGTTAGACGATTTCGCGACATGCAATGCCCATTGTTCATACAACGGCGAGCGACCCGCCGCCTCGATTTTGGCAACCCTTAAATAGCGGTCAGTAATTCGATCCATGCCATCTCCCACTACGCAGATGAGTCCGGGCAGATTAGCATCGCTCACGGGAATCAGCCACGCCGCTATGTAGACGCCCGCAGTTGCATGTTGACGCCGCGGTATGACTGCTTCTGGCCGATTCTGTTGAAAAACTCGATTGCTCGCGCGATTGGTCGCGCTTACAAGGCCGATGACTTGGCGGCTTTCGCCATTTTTTCGATTGGAACCGGGTACTGATGCCCGGTTGCCTTGTTAATCGGTGGGTTTCGCCTCAACTGGGCGCACCTGTGCCCTGAATCGGTGGCCCCGGAGAGGTAAGCATCGCAAGACGACGTAGGTTCTGAACGGCTGCTGCAAGCGTGAATTCGTCTGCTGCACCAGTAAGTCCGCGCAACCGCAAGCGGTCGATCTTCAAAATACGTTTGAGGTGTGCAAACAGCACCTCGACTTTCTTTCGTTCGTGACGTGAGCGCTGGTACTGCACGGTGGCGCCGATACGCCTGGCGGCATCGCGTGCATCCTCGTGAATGCTGCGAGCGATCTTGCGCATCGGCGTATTGGGGCAGCATTGCGACTTCATCGCGCACTTACCGCAGTCCGTTTTGCTGGCTCGGTAGATTACGGTGCCCGCCTTGGTGACGTGAGTGCGTTCGATCTTGAACGTGTGCCGCTCGCTGCGCAGTGCATGCCCCTCGGGGCAACGATATTCGTTGGCCTCGCCATCCCATTCGAAGTCGCTGCTCGATAGACTGTCGTCCTTGCGCTGGGTTCTGTCCCAGACGGGGACGTGCGGCTCTATCCCCTTGTCTTGCACCACCACGCCAGCATCGGCGCCGTGCCGTAAGCGGTATCGCCGATGAGCCGATCAGGGATGATGTCGAATCGTTCCTCGACACGATCCACCATCGTCTTGGTAGAGTCCACTTCTGCGGTGCGATGTGCAGGGGTGGCTTCGACGTCGAGGATCACGCCATGCTCGGTATCGATCAGATAGTTTGTCGAATAAGCGAAGAATGCGGGACCGCCAGGGGCGGCCGTCCACCGTGACTGCGGATCGGTCAGCGAGATTCGCCGGGGAACGGCTTGTTCGAACGCTTCGTCGTCGAGCGCTTCGAGATACTCGCGCACGGCACGCGTGCTGAGTGCGGGGTTCGACCAGTCGGTGGCCTCACTGGCAGGAACACCGCGCTGGCGGTTCGCATCAGCAGCCACGACGCTGGCATCGACAGCGAAGCCTTCGCCTTTTACTAGGCCCGCAGCCATGCAACGACGGACCACTTCATCGAACAACCAGCGGAAGGTATCGCTGGCGCGGAAACGTCCATGTCGGTGCTCTCCGAACTCGTTGGCGCTTTGCAAATTCTGCCAGACGACCGAGACGGCCGCGAGTTTTTCAACAGAATCGGCCGGAAGCCGACATTCGTCCCGCCTAACCGGTCCAGGAGATGACCGACGGCGCGACGGACGCAAACGCGTATGGGGCGATGCGCCGGAGGGGACGGGCGGTGCTGGCCGGTGAGGGGGGCCGCAAGCGCCTGGCGCGCTCGTGCTGGGCGGCCGGACGGCATCAACACGCCGAAGGCATTTGGCACGCACATCCGTGCAGATATAGGCTCAGCGCATCGACGCAGCCATATTGGGAACATCTGATATAGAATGAGAGCGATTCCCATTCATGATCAGACCGCCCGCCGCGCCGCCATGCTCCCGCCTTCCACGCTTACATCGGACCTGCACCTTCTGGCCCGCATCTATACAGAAGACAGGCCTTGGCTGCTGGGCCGCCTTTACACCCGGCTGCGCAACATCGAGGATGCGGAGGACGTCGCGGGCGACACGTTCGTGCAGTTGATCCAGACCCCGAAGCTCGCCTTGGCGCGCGAGCCCCGTGCGCTCATCATCACGATCGCGAAGCGGCTGATCTGGAAGCTGTGGCGCCGCCGGGAGCTGGAAGCTGCCTGGTTCGAAAGCCTGCTCGACAAGGGCGAGCAGTTCGCCCCGTCCCCGCAGGAGCAGCTCATCATCCTGCAGACGCTGCACCAAGTGGACCAGATGCTCGACGGCCTGTCGACCAAGGCGCGTGCGGCCTTCCTGTACAGCCAGCTCGACGGCCTGACGCACAAGGAGATCGCCGCCGCGTTGGGCGTATCGGTGAGCATGGTGCGGCAATACATCGCGCGGGCGCTGCAGCGCTGCTATGCGCTGGCGGAGGCGCCATGACCCGCGAGCAGGCAACGGCCGACGCGGGCGACCGCGCGATCGGCTTCTGGCTGAAACTGACGTCCGGCGAGGCGACGGACGCCGACCGTAGCGCATGCGCGGCGTGGCGCGCGGCCGATCCGGCTCACGAAAGCGCCTGGGCACGGCTGCAGCAACGGCTGAGCCAGTCGGTGGGGCGGCTGGAAACCGTGATGAAGAATGAGCATCACGCCTTGCGGCGCACGCTGCTGCGTCCCGCGCGGCGCCGCGTGCTGCTCAATGCCGCCGGCCTGGTGGGCGCGGCGGTGGCCGGGGCCTGGGCGGCGAACCGGGTCTCTCCGTTGGGCAATCTGGTGGCAGATCTGGGCACCTCCACCGGAGAGCGCCGAGAGTTCACGCTGCCGGACGGCAGCCTGCTGACGCTGGACGCACGCAGCCGGGTAGACCTGGAGTTCACGGCACAGGCGCGCAGGGTGCGCCTCCTGGAAGGCGCCCTGATCGTACAGCCGCACGCGGGCCACCCCGCACTGTTCGACGTGCATACGCCGCACGGGCAGGTCCGCAGCGCGGGGGCCGGCTGCATGGTCCGGCTGGAGCCGCAGGCCAGCCTGGCGGTGGCGTTGCAAAGCCGTATCGAGGTTCTTCCGCGCAAGGCCGAGCGCCTGACGCTGGCCGCCGGGGAGGGGGCGCGCTTTGGCGATGCCTGGGCGGACCGGCCGCTACGCATGGAAGACGCGGCATCGTGGCGCGAAGGGTGGCTCAAGGCGCGCGACCAGCCGTTGGGCGAGATCGCCGCTGCGCTGGGGCGCTACCGGACGGACTTGTTGCGCGTGAGTCCGCAGGCCGCCGCCCTTGCAGTGTCCGGCCTGTACCCGCTGGACGACACCGACCGCGCGCTCAGCGCGCTGGAACATACCTTGCCGATCAAGGTCAGTCGCTACACTCGCTGGCTGACCTTGATCGACGTACGCTCGGCCTGACCGATTTTTTTCGCATGAGGACTGTCACTTTTCCGATCTCACGGCACATGTCTACATATCGCTGTGTGCAACGTATCGGAGATCTTCATGCGCGTCTTACCTGTTCCCCATGTTTTATGTGTCGCCGTGGTCCTGGCGGCATCCAGCCTCGCCCAGCCGGTCCATGCCCAGCCGCGCGCGGCGATCGCGTTCGACCTGCCCGCTGCCAGCCTGGACGCCACCCTGACCGAGATCGCCCGGCTGGGCAGAACCGTGGTGTCCTACGATCCGCAACTGGTCCGCGGCCTGAATGCGCCCGCGATCCACGGCGTCTACAACGTCGATGCGGCGCTGCGCGAGGCGCTGGCGGGTAGCGGCCTAGAACCCACGCGGGCCTTGGATGGCACGCTGACCTTGCGGCGCACGCCGAACGCACTGGCGACCACGCTCGCGCCAATCACCGTGTCGGGCCTGCAACCGCCCACGGATACTGGCGGCACCTACGTGGTGCAGGTGACCAACAGCGCCACGCGCCTGAATCTGTCGCCGCGCGAAACGCCGCAGTCCGTGACGGTAGTGACGCGCCAGCGCATGGACGACCAGTCCATGCAGAACCTGGACGACGTGCTGCAGGCCACCACAGGCATTTCCGTCATCCAGAACGGATCCGAGCGCTCGGTCTACCAGGCGCGCGGCCAGTTGATCGACAACCTGCAGATCGACGGCGTGCCCGCCAACATCAGCAATGCCTATTCGTTCGACGCCATCAACAAGCCCACCACCGAGATCTACGATCGGGTCGAAGTGGTGCGCGGCGCCACCGGCCTGCTGGAAGGGGCCGGCAATCCGGCGGCGGCGATCAACCTGGTGCGCAAGCGTCCCGGCATGGAAACCCAGGGTGTGATGACTCTGTCGGCGGGGTCCTGGGACGACTACCGCACCATGCTGGACGTGTCCTCGCCGCTGAACGAGGCCAAGACGCTGCGCGGCCGCGCCGTGATGGCGTACACCAACTCGGGCAGCTTCAAGGAAAGGGCTGGCAAGGAAAATCAGCTCTTCTACGGCATCCTGGAGGGCGACATCACTCCCGCGACGACCCTGACGGCGGGCTTCAGCTACCAGAAGGACCGCAACCAGGGCTATGACTGGTCCGGGCTGCCCTCGCGGGCCGACGGCTCGTTCTACCCGATGTCGCGCAAGACCTCCCTGGTGGGCGACTGGAATTACCTGGACAAGCGCAACACCAACCTGTTCGCGGACATCAAGCATGAGTTCGCCAATGGCTGGAAGCTGACCGTGGCCGGCAACTGGCTGTCCGCCAAATCCGACTTCCTGGGCAACTACACGCAGCGCACGACCGGCGACGTGTTCACGCTGAACCCCCGCCTCTTCCAGTACGACGACACGCAGTGGGGTCTGGACGCCTATGCCTCCGGCCCGTTCCAGTTGCTGGGCCGCCAGCACGAACTGGTGATCGGCGCGTCCACGCGCAAGGACGATTTCAGCTACCACGGCGGGCGCGATGCCAGCTACCGCTACCTGGTGGACATGAACAACCTCGGCGCCTTCGATCCGCCAGCCCCCACCGGGCTGGACGCCCACATGTGGCAGTACAACATCACGCAGAAGCAGCAGGGCATCTACACGGCCGGCCGTTTCAGCCTGACCGACAGCACCACGTTCATCCTGGGCGCGCGCATGAGCTGGTTCGAGTTCGACCGCTTTGCCCAGACTACCGTGCGCACGGAAAGCCGTTATGAACAGCGCGGCAAGATCACGCCGTATGCCGGCGTGGTGCAGGACCTGAACGAGAACCTGTCGGCGTACGCCAGTTATACCGAGATCTTCAAGCCGCAGGAGAACATCGGCGTCGACGGCAACGTACTCAAGCCGATGACCGGGCAGAACTATGAGATCGGCCTGAAGGGCGAATTCATGGACCGCCGGGTCAATGCCGCGCTGGCCATGTTCCAGACGGACCAGAAGGGCCGGGCGGACCTGATCAGTGACATCGACGAGTGCCCGCCAGGGATCTTCTCGTGCTACCGCGCGGCCGAGAAAGTGCGCAACCGCGGCGTGGACTTCGAGATCAACGGCGCGATCACGCCGGCCTGGAACGTCAGCCTGGGCTATACCTACACGCAGTCGAAGTATGCGCAGGGCCCGCTTTCGGGCCAGGCGTTCGCCACCACCTATCCGCGCCATCTGCTGAAGGTGTCCACCGACTACCGTTTGCCGGACCATCTGAACAAGCTGCGCGTGGGCGGCTCGATTTACGCGCAGAGCGACATCTACAACGCCAGCGGTCCGGATGAGGACGAATACCGGATCTCGCAGTCGCCCTACGCGCTGGTGGGACTGCACGCGGTCTATGACGTCAACAAGAACCTAGCGGTGCAGTTCAACGTGGACAACCTGTTCGACAAGAACTACTACCAGTCCGTCGGCAACACCAATTACTGGAACTTCTTCGGACAGCCCCGCACGTTCCGGCTGGCGTTGCGCGCGACGTTCTAGCCGCCGCTCTGGCCCGGAGCGGCGGGTCCGCGCCCGGGACATCGCCCTACCCTTGAGAACTACCTGGGGAAGTTAGATGTCCGATCCTGGCCGGGAGCCGTCTTACAACGGCTGCGCCCGCTTTCTGTGCCACCCCGCATCCATGAGTGCACGGTTGTTCCGCTGCACACAATGGCTGTGTGAGCCACGAGGCAGCTCTTTTCGTAGCTTAGCCGCCCGCACTTTACGAACCCGAACCTCCTGAGACCGACTTTTGTTCAATTTTCCTGCACTGAAGGCGGGAAGGCCTGAGGTGCGACCGACTTTGATCCAAGTTTTCTAAACTTCGAAGTCTTTCAAAATCAAGGGGTTGCAAGGCCCGTCTGCGACCGACTTTATTTCTCTCTTTCAGGGTGAAAACTGGAAATAAAGTCGGTCGCGCGGAATAAAGTCGGTCGCAGCGACAATTCCTTTCAACTCCTTCTATCTGCCCGCATATCTGCTTTATCCAAGTGCAAGGGCCGCGTAAGCGGCCCTTGTTCACGTTTGGCGCGAGATTCGGCCCGTCAGATCAGGAGGTGGAGCTCTGGGCTCTTCTCAGTCTGGATTAGAGACCCTGGGCACATCAAGCGCGCAGATATAATCTTGAAAGTGGTGTGCAGCAGCGGATGCTGAAAGCGGCTTGTGATTGACCTTGCCGCTCGCTGTGACGGTCCGTCTCGTTAGATTGTTCAGCTCGAACTGCCCACGTTCATCCTAGCAGCGCAGCTGAACAATCTGTCTAGTAAGCGAAATGTCGGATTGAGTCCAAGATGCTCTGGTACAGCCGTCGAGGAGCTACCTCCTCACGTGCCAGTTGCTGATGGACCGTTGCAGCGGATTGCTGAACATCGCGGTACGCTTGGAAGCTCACCACGTTCGATGCAAGTGGCTCGGTCACAGGATCAGGGCTACGGGGTGCGAGCGTTCGCTCGAACTCGAGGCTAAGCTGCACGGGGTGGACTTGGTGCGTCATCGTCGATCCCGCCGTTGTTGGCCACAAGATTTTTGCTAATCAGCGATCTTACAACAACAGCCTCAAGTGCCGGAAGCGCCTCCAAACTTTTTTCAAGCTTCGGCGACGCCTTTGCTGCGCTAATTTTGATCATTTTGCCCTGTTGCTTGCGGCCCGCCAAGGGCGTCTTGAACAGGGACAGATAGCGGGATGGCGCAACACCCTCGAACGCCAGAAAGCGGACTTTGTCCTTCTCGGTTTCCACCTCCGATACGGCATCTCCATGAAGTCGCACCGCCAGGCTCTTTCGATAGGGTTCAATGTAGTACACCTCGCGGATCCCTGCCACCACGATATGACGTGCACACGAGTGACAGGGGTACGTCGTTACGTAAAGCCGTCCTCCCACCAAGGCGTCTCCGCCAATGCGATTCGCATTGATGATCGCGTGCATTTCAGCATGGATTGCACGCGAAAACTCAATCAACCCTTTGAGCTTGCCGTTACGTTGTAGCGCTTCTCGAGCTTCAGTAAGCTTCTCTCGAGGGATCGCGTTGCTCAACGAGCGTAAGATTTCCTCGGCAAATAGTGCCTTCTCCTCGTCATTGAAGCATTTCCCGCCATCGCGATTCCAGCAGCGAAAGTCTTGATCGGCATCGCCTTCAAATGCGGGTGAATTGGAGATGTACAAGCCTCCACCAAACTTCGGGACGTCGTTCCATCCGATGTCCGATGACATTGCCCTCACCGTCAGTGACTGCTGCGCCTATCCGAACGCGGCGATGGCTCGTTGGCTGCGATGTAAAGGCAGGGCAGGATGATGCCATCCGGCTCGTAGCGCCAGTTCGAATACACGGCCTTGCTTTGCAAACGATCGCGTATTGCCTAGATGTGCTCCAGCTTGAACGTTCTGCCCGACGATCTTTCCGGGTGTTCCACGCCTCACCGGTTGGCTAAGGGTGAGATAGCCTTGATTGCCCCTTATAAAATTGAGGATTTCCACACCGGTCTATCGCTGCAATTTTGCTCCGTGCTCGGCGATGCTGTGCTGAATGCTGGCGATAAACCGACGTATCACCGGATTATTGTCGCGCTCACGATAGACCAGCGCGATTCCGATGTGGGAGGATTCGGGCAGGTCGTTCAGCGGCCGGAACTCCACGTCGGCGGGCATAAACGCAGCGTTGATTGACGGTACGAGTGCAATACCCAGACCGCTGCGCACAAGTCCTACCACAGTCTGCACCTGGACAGCTTCCTGCGTCACGCGCGGCGACACGCCGGCTTCGCGCAACAAGTGCATTACGGCGGCATTCAGGCCGCCCACGCGAGACGGCGTGTATCCGATGAAATCCTGATCGCGCAGTTCCTGCAGTGATAGCGATTGCTTGCGCGTCAATGGGTGATCCGCTGGCATTGCTACGCAGAATACGTCGCGGGAAATGGTCTCGAACACCATGTTGCTCGGATGCGTGGTGGGCTCGCGCACAAAGGCTACGTCCACCGTTTCCGATTCGATCATCGACAGGAGGCCCTGGTTGGTGGATTCGCTCAAGTCCAGCTTGACGTGCGGATAGCGTCGGCTGAAGTGCTGGATCAGACGTGGCAGCAGGCTGAAAGTCAGGGATCCGATGAAGCCGATGCGCAAGCCGCCGCTTTCGCCGTTGGCTGCTTGCCGCGCGGCCGTGACGATATCTGCCGCACTATCCAGGCACTTGGTCGCCGCGGTTAGGGCGGCGTGTCCGGCAGGTGTCAGCTTGACGCCCCGCGATCCGCGCTCCAACAGAGGCACGCCGATCTCATCTTCCAGCTTGCGTATGGCGACCGATAGCGGCGGCTGCGCCATGAACAGGCGTTCGGCTGCGCGACTGAAGCTCTGCGTCTGCGCGACGGCCACGAATTGTCTAAGCTGGCGCAATTCCATATCGATCCACCTAAGGTTCCATTGCGTTCCGTAATCGCCACTTTAAGTATACATTCAATGAATAGAAGGTGACATGTAAAGTATTGGATCAGGTATGGCGGTCGTCTCTAGGATGGTCACCTAGAACAGTACTCGCGCGGTGCCATGGTTGCGCGGGTCATAAACCTGGAGACATACCATGAACCTCGCCCGTCTTGCGTCGGCCTTCCTTGCGCTCGCCGCTGCCACCCTGCCACTCTCGGCGGCGCACGCCGCCGACTACCCCGACAAACCTCTCAAGATCATCGTTCCGTACCCACCTGGTGGCACCAACGATGTGGTCGTTCGACTCGTGGGGAAAAAGTTGGGCGAGCAGCTGGGGCAACCGGTCATCGTCGAAAACAAGGCAGGCGCGTCGGGAAACATCGGCGCCGAAGCGGTGGCGCGCTCGCCTGCAGATGGCTACACGCTGCTGCTCGTTACGACGGGCCATGCTATCCATCCGTCGCTGTACAAGAACCTGCGCTACGACATCACGAAAGATCTGATGGGTGTCAGCCGCCTGTCCAGCGGTCCCATGTTGGTTATGGTCAATCCCAAGCTGGCTATCAACAATCTCAAGGATCTGATCGCCCGGGCAAAAGCCGAGCCTGGCACCCTGAACTTCTCGAGCGCGGGCAATGGCTCTTCCACCCACTTGACGGCCGAACTCCTGGCCAGCAAGGCCGGTATCAAGCTGACCCACATTCCGTTCAACGGTAGCGCGCCGGCCATGTCCGACGTCATGGCCGGCAATACACAAGTTGTGCTGGACCTGATGTTCTCTGCATTGCCGCAAGTGCAGTCCGGCCGCTTGAGGGCTATCGCGATCACGGGAACGAAGCGGTCGCCGCTTTTGCCCGACGTGCCTACTGTGGCGGAATCCGGCGTGGCAGGCTTTGATGCGGAAGTCTGGAATGGCCTCATGGCCCCAGCAAAAACCCCGCAGCCCATCATCGACCGCTTAAACGCCGAGCTCAAGAAGGTGCTCGAAGACCCAGAAATCAAACAGCGTCTGGACGCGCAGGGCTTTCCGGCAAGCTGGTCCACCCCGGCCGATTTCGACAAACAGATCGTTTCTGAGATCAAGCGCTGGGCGCCGGTTGTCCAGGCATCGGGTGCTTCCGTCCAATAATTTTCTCCGGGCGAGGCACCTTGGCCGCAGCCCGGTCACGCTCACACTTCGGAGCCTTCTCTCCATGTCAGACCGTCACGCCCTGGGGGCTTTGATAAATCCCCGATCCGTCGCCGTCATTGGCGCATCTGACGACCCGCTGCGAATCGGCGGCCGACCCATTGCCTACATGCGCGAACAGGGATATCGGGGCTTGTTGATGCCGGTTAATCCTAAGCGCCCCACGACCCAGGGCCTGCCCGCCTATGCCAGCGTGGCTGATCTGCCCGAAACGCCGGAAATGGCCATCGTAGCAGTGGCGGCTAGACTGGCGCCCGAGGTCGTGGAGGAGTTGGGCAAGCGTGGCACTCGAGTCGCCATTGTGTTCTCCGCTGGCTTTGCCGAGGCCGATGCCGAGGGCGCAGCTTTGCAGGACCGGATGATGGCTGCCGCCCGCCGTCATGGCATGCGACTGCTGGGACCTAACTCCCTAGGCGTGCTGAATCCGCGCGTTGGCTTCTACGGCAGCTTTACCTCCGTGGTGGAAAGTGGGTTTCCCAAAGCGGGCCGGGTGGGTATTGCCAGCCAATCGGGCGCCTATGGCAGTCACATTCTTGGCCTGGCGCGTGACGACGGCATCGGCGTGTCCTCGTGCATCATGAGTGGCAATGAATGCGACATCAGCCTGGGCGATATGGTCCAGGTCCTTGTCGATGACCCCGACACCGATATCATTGCCGTGTATTCCGAGGGCATACGCGACGGCCAGCGTCTGCTATGGGCGCTTGAGGCTGCGCGTCTCGCTCGCAAGCCCGTGGTCATGATGAAGGTGGGCACCAGCGAAGTCGGCAGCGCTGCAGCCCAGTCTCACACCGCGTCGATCGCGGGTAACGACGCCGTGACGGACGCCGTGCTGGCCGAGTACGGCGTAGTGCGAGCCCGTTCCACCGAACATATGCTGGACGTGGCGCGCTTGGCCACGCGTCGCATCTATCCGGTCGAAAACTCGTTGGGCGTGATTACCGTTAGCGGCGGCGCTGGCGTGATCGTCTCGGACGCGGCCGAGCTTTCGGGCCTGCCCATGCCCGAAATGCCAGCCGACACGCAGCGACACCTGAAAGAACTGATTCCGTTCTGCGCACCACGCAATCCCGTGGATTGCACTGCGCAATTCATGAATGATCTGACGATCGCGGGAAGGTTCGCGGACGCGGTGGTTGAGTCTGGTGGCTATCAGTCCATTCTGGGATTTTTCACTTACACCGTTGGCGCAGCGTCCATCGCCGATGGCTTGCGAGCGCAACTGAAGGCGGTCCGCGAACGGCATCCGGATCGCCTATTCGTGCTGTCCATCCTCGCCTCGCGCGAACGCGTGCAGCAATACGAAGATGACGGCTTCTCGGTTTATGAGGATCCCGCACGCGCCGTGGCCGCAATTGAAGCCATGGGACGTTTCGGCGCAGCGTTCGCCCGCCCCGCCCGGCAGACCGCGTCCGTGCATGCTTCGATTGAGTTGCCTGACGTCACGCCCAGCGAAGCGACGGCTAAGCGCATCCTGGCGCAGGCGGGTATCGCCGTAGCCGAAGAGCGCGCCTGCGTCGATGCCGAGGCCTCGGCCGCGGCCGCGGACTTGATCGGCTATCCCGTCGTCATGAAGATCCTGTCGCCCGACATTTTGCACAAGTCGGAGATCGGCGGCGTGCTGTTGGATATTGCCAATGCGCAGTCGGTGCGCGATGGACACGCGCTGTTGCTCGAGCGCGCGCGTAGCGCTGCACCTCAGGCGCGCATTGAGGGCGTGCTGGTTGCGCGCCAACTGTCTGGCGGCGTCGAGTGCATCCTGGGCATCCAACGTGATCCGGTTTTCGGGCCGGTTGCGATGTTCGGGTTGGGCGGCATTTTCGTGGAGATCATGAAAGACGTTGTGCTGCGCCGTTGCCCGTTCGATGCCGATATCGCGGAACAGATGATTCTGTCCATCAAGGGTGCGCCCCTGCTGCAAGGCGCGCGCGGAAAGCCGCCAGCCGATATCAAGGCACTGGCCGCGATGTTGTCTCGCTTGTCGCAGTTCGCCCACCAGGCCGGTCCGCGCCTGCAGTCGATAGACCTGAATCCGGTTATCGCGTTGCCGGCGGGCCACGGTGCCTATGCCGTGGACGCGGTGATCGACCTGAGCGCGCGTGCATACACCGGTTCGGACGACATCTCGCCCGCAGAGCCGGCGATCGGTACCGTCGGTCACGGTTCGTACTAACGGGGCAGTCAGCATGTCAGTGATCCCCGACCATTTATTGAACCGGACTTTCGAGCCGAGATCGCATCGTTACAGCGAGTCTGACACCATGCTCTATGCCTTAGGCTGCGGCCTGGGTGCCGATCCGCAGAGCGCCGGCCAGCTCCGCTACGTTTACGAAGGCGTGCGGGGCGGCCTATGCGCCTTGCCAACGCTGGCAAACATCCTGGGTTATCAAGGATTCTGGGCTGACCAGCCGGATACCGGCATCGCATGGCGCAAGCTCGTGCACGCCGAGCAGAAGATTGAACTGCAGCGTCCCTTGCCTGCTAGCGGTCACGTTATCGGCGCAAGCCGGGTCGTGGGCCTGCACGACAAGGGTCCTGATAAAGGTGCACTTATGCTGCAGGACCGGACCATCACCGACGCCGCCAGCGGCGATCTACTCGCCACGGTCACGCAAACCACGATGCTGCGTGGCGACGGTGGTTTTGGCGCAGCCTATGGCGCGAGCCATGGATTGGCGCCGCTGCCTGCCCACCATCTGCCCAACCGTACCCCCGATGCCGTGTGCGAGCTGTCCACGCTGCCGCAAGCCGCGCTGCTCTATCGCCTGAACGGCGACCGCAATCCTTTGCACGCGGATCCGGCGGTTGCTCGGGAAGCGGGATTTTCCAGGCCGATCCTGCACGGCTTGGCCACGATGGGCGTGGCCCTGCACGCCGTGCTGCGCGCGCTGCTGGGCTATGACTCCAGCGCGGTGCGCGGAATGCGCGTGCGCTTTACCGCGCCCGTGCTGCCGGGCGACACGTTGCGCACCGACGCTTGGCGCGATGGGAATTTGATCTCGCTTCGCACCACGGCCGTGGAACGCGACGTCATGGTGCTGAGTGCTGGCCGCATCGACCTGTCCGACTGAATCTATACGCGTATCTGCACTGGCGGGTACGCACTACCTTACATAAAGAGAGACCGACATGGATCTGCAGATCAACGACAAAGTTGCCATCGTTACGGGTTCCGCGCGCGGACTGGGCGCGGCGACCGCCCGCAAATTGGCTGCCGAAGGCGCGCGCGTCGTCATCACTGACATCCTGGCTGAACAGGCCGAAGCCACGGCCGCCGCGTTGCGGGCCGAAGGCTTGCAAGCGCATGCAATTATGGCCGACATTACCCAGGCTGCCGATGTGCAGCGTCTGGTTGACGAGACCATCGCTACGTTTGGCGGCGTCCACATCCTGGTGAACAACGCCGGCTTTCCGCGCGACAAGTACCTCGTCAGGATGACCGAGCAGGACTGGGACCTGGTCATGGAAGTCATGTTGAAAGGAACTTTCCTGGCCTGCCGGACCGTCATGCCGCACTTCATCGATCAAGGTTGGGGACGCATCGTCAATATCAGCTCGAGAGCGCACCTGGGTAATGCCACACAAGCAAATTACTCCGCGGCCAAGGCAGGTCTGATTGGTATGGCTAAGGCGTTGGCCATCGAAGAAGGCCGATATGGCATCACGGTGAACTGTGTGGCGCCTGGTTTCATGGAAACGGAGATGGTGCAGGCGCTGTCGACCTACGCCACCATCAAAGAGCGCGCGATCCAGATGCAGCCGATCAAGCGCGTGGGCAAGCCCGAGGACATTGCCAACGCCGTGGCGTTCTTGGTCGCGGAGTCGGCCGGCTTCATCACGGGCGAGGTCCTGCATGTGACGGGTGGCCGCTATGGCTGATTGCGTGTCTGTTCGTTGCGACATTCGGGATGACGGCGTCGCCGTGCTGACGCTGGACAATCCGCCGCTGAATGTGATGTTCCGGGGGCTGACGATCGCGCTCGGCCAGGCGCTGGATTCTCTGTCTACCGATGCCCGCGTACGCGCCCTGGTGCTGACCGGCGCGGGACGGGCGTTCTGCGCGGGTTCGGACATCGAGGAGTTCCAACCCTTGATGCAGCCCGGACGGATAGGCCCGGAAAAACTGGAACTGCAGCATGAGGTGTTCGCGGCGCTGGCCGCTTTTCCCAAGCCCACGGTTGCCGCCGTGCATGGCGTGGCGTTCGGTGGCGGTCTGGAAATCGCGGTGTGCTGCGATTTCATCGTGGCAGATCCCGCAGCGCGCTTTGCACTGCCCGAAATCAAGCTTGGAGTATTCCCCGGTAGTGGCGGGCCGGTAAGGGTTACGCGCCGCATCGGCGCTACGCGCGCCAAGGAAATGATGCTGTTGGGCGAGCCCATCGATGCGGCTACGGCATTGGCGTGGGGCTTGATCAACCGGATCTCGCCTTCGGGCGAGGCTCTGGCACAGGCACTGACCTTGGCCCAACAATTGACTACGCGCCCGCCGCTCGCGCTGTCTCTGTGCAAGACGGCCATTAGCTATAGTTGGGACGACACCGAAGCCGGCGCGATCGCGCGCGCCTTGCCGTTGTCGGAACGCGCATTCACCTCGGCCGAAGCTTGCGAGGGCGTCCGTGCCTTTTTAGCTAAGGAGCCTCCCCGATATCCGGATGCGCTCCATGAGAACCCGCGTGGTCATGGACAGGAAAACAGCTAAAGCTCCCACCGCGCTGAGCGCGCGCGGTGACTCTCCCACACCGAAATTGATCCGCTCCATCCGACCTTACTTCCAGGAAGCCGCATGAAACGCGCCGCTATCGTCTCTCCCCTTCGTACGCCGATCGGCGCATTTGGTGGCGTTCTGCGCCCCGTGCCGGTCGAAGAACTGGGCGCTACCGTCGCCCGCGCCATCATCGAGCGCACCGGCCTGGACCCAGCTCGCATCGAGGACGTGGTATTCGCGCATTCCTATGCCAATGGTGAGGTGCCGTGCACGGGGCGCTGGATCGCCTTGCAGGCGGGCTTTCCCATCGAAGTCGCCGGCATGCAGCTGGACCGCCGTTGCGGTAGTGGTCTGCAAGCCATCGCTACCGCCGCGATGATGGTGCAAACCGGCGCTGCCGACGTGGTCATGGCCGGCGGCGTAGAAAGCATGAGCAACGTCGAGTACTACACCACCGATATGCGCTGGGGTAAGCGCGCGGGCACTGTACGCTTTCACGACCGGTTGGAGCGTGGACGCGAACGCTCGCAACCGGTATCGCGGTTCGGCACGATAAGCGGCATGATAGAAACCGCCGAAAACCTGGCCCGGGACTACGGCATCACGCGCGCAGAGGCCGACGCCTTTGCGCTGCGCAGCCATCAGCGTGCTTCTGCCGCTTGGGAGTCCGGTAAATTCCAAGACGAAGTCGTGTCCGTGCGCGTTCCCCAGCGCAAGGGCGACGCCTTGGTCGTCTCGCGTGATGAAGGCATACGCAGCGACTTGACGCTGGATCAGCTGGCAAGCCTGAGGCCGATCATGAAGGACGGCGTCGTGACCGCCGGCAACGCCTGCCAGCAGAACGACGCGGCAGCGGCTTGCCTGATTGTGGCCGAAGACAAGTTGGAAGCCCTGGGGCTCAAGCCCATCGGCTACTTGCACAGCTGGGCCGCAGCCGGTTGCGAGCCCTCGCATATGGGCATTGGTCCCGTTCCCGCCGTGCAGAAGCTGTTCGCCCGCAACGGCCTGGGCTTTGACGACATGGGCCTGGTTGAATTGAACGAAGCCTTCGCCTGCCAGGCGCTAGCCTGCGCCAAAGGATGGGGCTGGAACGACCCGGATCGCTTCAATGTGAATGGATCCGGAATTTCGCTGGGCCACCCCGTCGGCGCAACTGGCGTGCGCATCATGACGTCACTGTTGCACGAGCTCTCCCGCCGTGGCGAGCGCTACGGCCTGGAGACCATGTGCATAGGCGGCGGCCAAGGCATGGCGGCTGTGTTCGAAAGGGCCTGACGCAATGACTTATTCCTTCCTCGGCGGCGTACGCGTCATCGAAAGCTCGGCCTTTATCGCCGCACCGCTGGCTGGCTTGACGCTGGCGCAGTTCGGCGCCGATGTCATCCGCGTGGACATGATCGGAGGCGGCATCGACTACGGCCGCATGCCGCGCATGCCGCAAGCCGACGGCAACGGCCGCAGCTTGTACTGGACCGCATTGAACAAAGGCAAGCGATCCATCGCCATCGACCTGCGCAAGCCCGAAGGCCGCGAACTTATCCAGGCATTAGCCACCGCGCCCGGTCCGCAAGCCGGTGTCTTGCTGACGAATGTCGCCGCACCTTGGCTGGCCCATGACGTGCTTGCTGCTCGCCGTGCCGACCTGATCAGTTGCACCATTCAGGGAAACCCCGACGGCAGTACTGCTGTGGACTACACGGTGAATTGTGCAACGGGCTATCCCGCCGTCACGGGCGGGGGGGGCATCGAACGGCCCGTCAATCACGTCTTGCCCGCTTGGGACATCGCTTGTGCCTACCAAGCCGCGTTCGCAATTACGGCGGCGCTAAACCGCCGTATGGCGACAGGAAGCGGCGCCGAAATCAAGCTTGCCCTGTCGGATGTCGCATTCTCAATGCTGTCGCATTTGGGGGTACTTGCCGAAGCCGAATTGCTAAAGCAAGAGAGGCCCTCTATTGGAAATCACCTGTATGGTGCATTCGGACGCGACTTCGCTACCGCGGACGGCGTTCGTATCATGGTGGCGGCGATTTCCGCCGGACAGTGGAGGGCCCTGGTCCAATGCTGCAGCATCGCTGAATCGATTAGCGCGGCCGAAAACCGCCTGGGCCTCGATTTTCGCGACGAGGCTCAACGTTTCCAAGGCCGCGACGTGATCGCCAGTCTGGTTGAGCCCTGGTTCGCCACACGTAAGGCAGCCCAAGTCGAAGCGGCGCTCAGCGAGCACAAAGTGTGCTGGGGCCGCTACGGCACAGTGCTTGAACTGCTCGAGAGGGACCCGCGCATGGGCGCAGCCAATCCTGTCTTCGAGCGCATCACCACCGAGGGCATCGGAGAACATTGGAGCGCCGGCGCTGCATCTCGAGTTTCCGGTCTTGATCGCACGCCCACCGCGCCCGCTCCACAGCTGGGAGCGCATACAGATATCCTGCTGCACGAAGTGCTCGGCTTGGATAGCGGCGCCATTGGCCGTCTGCATGATGCCGGGATCATTGCTGCACCATAAGATAGAAACTGGCCGCCATGGAGTGTGCGACCGAATGGGCGTCAGCAAGTGGCCCGGAGCAGGTCAGACTACTTGGTCGAGGGCGTGAAGGCTGCGATTGGGATTGCAGCTGTCACCACGAGTCTATGCTCACGGGGCTCCGCGCCAAGAGGGCAACAAGTTAGACTCAACAGTCGTTAGAACGTTGAAGGGCCGCAGAGCGGCGCGGAATACTGCGCCGTCTCTTTTTCGGCGCCGGTCGTGGTCGCGGATATCTTGGCAAAGCCTCCTCAGGCCTGCCATGCCCCGCGCCTGTCCGCGCCAACACAACGCCGATAGGTCGCACCGAACAGGCGGACCGACCGCGGTAGCGCGGTCTTCAACGCTAGCATCATGAAGGTGATGCCGATGATCAGGGCGTCGAGCACGTTGATGAAGAACGTGCCGTGCGGCTACTGCGCGCCACCTTGGCGCGGGGGGAATTTATGGACGCGTCCCGCCGAGAGCCGAGACTGATCGACCTTGAGAGGCGACATCAGCGCTCGCGTGCGGTTTCGAAAGCGCCAATTGCATTACGCGGCGAATGAACCTCGCAGGACATGAGTTCACTGCTTTTCCTCCGGGCCGGGCCTCGATTCGAATCTCACCAATGGCGACTTCGAATCTTTCGGATGGTCGTGCGAGGCCGCCAATCCTAGAATGGTTCACCAATCTTCGCCGGCCTCTTGCGCGGCGGGCATACCTAGAACCGGAGACTGCTGCCCATCGGGCAGCGTGGGAACGCATGTCGCATACCAGCAGTGAAGCGGCCGGCAGCGCCGATCGCGAATACTTTGAGTTCTTGGCCGACGGCCAGTTCATGATCCCCCTATGCCAGGCCTGCAACCGGCACCATTTCTTTCCCCGTGTGATCTGCCCACATTGCGGCGCCGACAGCCTGCGATGGGTATCGCCCAGCGGCCGGGGCACGGTCTACGCCACCACGACGGTGCGAGGCAAGAACGGCTCGCACAATGTCTGCTTGGTCGATCTGGACGAGGGCCCTCGCCTGATGAGCACCGTCGTCGATACGGACAGCGAGCGCGTTGCCATCGGGCTGCGCGTGAGGGCCCGCGTGGCGCGCCAGGATGGCCAGCCGCTGCTGGTGTTCTCAGCGACGGAGGCGGCATGACCAGGAAGAGCTATCGAGGCGCGATCGCTGTGCTGGGTACCGGCATGGCGGGATTGGGCGATTGCGGCGGCCGCACCGAGCAGGAGATCATCTCGCAGGCGGCGCACCACGCGGTGGCCACCAGCGGACTGAAGATGGCACAGATCGACGGCATCATTACGTCCAGCCTGACGTCGCCGTGGTGGGTCATGCGCATGGCCGAGTACTTGGGTATCCGGCCATCGTTCTCGGATAGCACCATGTTCGGCGGTTCGTCGTTCATCGCCGACCTGAAGGTCGCCGCGATGGCCATCGACGCCGGGCTGTGCGAGAACGTGCTGGTTTGCTACGGCGCCAACCCGCGCAGCGTGCCCAGCAGCAGCCAGATCAACCAGATGCGCGCCGCACTGGATCCCCAGCCCTACGAGCATCCGTACAAGCCCTTCAATCCCGTTTCCAGTTATGCGCTGGCCGCATCGCGGCACATGTACCAGTACGGCACCACGCGTCGGCAACTGGCCGAGGTGGCGGTGGCCGCCCGGCGGTGGGCGCAGCTAAATCCGCAGGCCTTCTCGCGCAAACCGCTGACGGTTGAGGACGTGCTGGCTTCTCCGCTCGTGTCCGACCCGCTGAGCGTGCGCGATTGCTGCCTGGTGACAGACGGCGCCGGCGCCTACGTGGTCACGCGCGCGGACCGGGCCCGCGGCCTGCACGAGCGGCCGATCTACGTGCTGGGGTCGGGGCACGCGCATTGGCACCGGCAGATCTCGTGCATGCCAGACCTGACGGTGACCCCTGCCGTGGACTCGGGCCGGGACGCGTTCGCCGAGGCGGGGCTGGGCCCCTCGGACGTCGACCTGGTGCAGCTGTACGACGCCTTCACCATCAACCCGATCCTGTTCTTGGAAGACCTGGGCTTTTGCGCCAAGGGCGAGGGCGGCGCGTTCGTCAGTGGCGGCCGTATCGCGCCCGGCGGCGATTTTCCCATGAACACCAACGGTGGCGGCCTGTCGTTTGGCCATCCGGGCATGTACAGCATCTTCCTGGTGATCGAGGCGGTGGCGCAATTGCGCCGCGAGGCCGGCGAGCGGCAGGTGGAGCGTGCCGACGTCGCGCTGGTGCATGGCAATGGCGGCGTGCTGTCCAGCCAGGCGACAGCCATTCTTTCGCATAGCGTGTGAGGCGGACATGGACAAGATAGTGGAGTCGCCCGCACGGGCGCTGGCGGACGTGCCCGATGGCGCGACCGTGTTGATCAGCGGTTTCGGCCTGGCCGGACAGCCGGTCGAATTGATCGATGCCCTGGTGGAGCAGGGCGCGCGCGACCTGACGGTGGTGTGCAACAACAGCGGCACCGGCGACGCGGGCCTGGCCCGCATGATCCGGCTGGGACGGGTACGCAAGCTGATCGCATCGTATCCGCGCGGAGCCGAGTCGCAGGCCTTCGAGTCTGCCTTCGCCGAGGGGCGCATCGAGTACGAGTGCGTGCCGCAGGGCACCCTGGCTGAACGGTTGAGGGCCGCTGGCGCCGGGCTGGGAGGCTTCTTCACGCCCACGGGCTACGGCACGCTGCTGGCCGAAGGCAAGGAAACGCGCATGATCGACGGCGTGGGCCATGTGTTTGAGAGGCCGTTGCGCGCGGATTATGCGTTGGTGAAGGCCTATCGGGCGGACCCGCTGGGCAACGTGATGTATCGCAAGGCGGGCCGTAACTTCGGTCCCCTGATGTGCATGGCGGGCCGCACGGCCATCGTGCAGGTGCATACCCTCGGTCAGGCGGGCGAGCTGGACCCGGAACACATCGTCACGCCGGGCATTTTCGTGCAGCGCGTGGTGCAGGTGTCCGACGCCTGGTATGGAGCGCAATCATGATCGAACGGTTCACACGCGACGAAATGGCGCGCCGCGCCGCGCGGGACATTCCCGCGGGCTCCTACGTCAACCTCGGTATCGGCATGCCCGTGATGGCGCTGGATCACTGGCGGCCCGAGGATGGCATCACGGTGCACAGCGAGAACGGCATCCTGGGCATGCGCGCCCGCACGGCGGATGATCCCGTCGACCCCGACCTGACCAACGCCAGCAAGACCAGCGTGGCGCTGGCGGTGGGCGGCAGCTTCTTCCATCACGCGGACTCGTTCGCGATGATGCGGGGCGGGCATCTGGATTACTGCATCCTGGGCGCCTACCAGGTGTCGGAGCGCGGCGACCTGGCCAACTGGTCGCTGGGCGATACGCGCCTGGCCGCCGCGGTGGGCGGCGCGATGGATCTGGCGGTGGGCGCCAAGCGTGTGCACGTACTGATGGAGCACACCACGCGCGATGGCCGTCCGCGCCTGAAGCGCGTGTGCGACCTGCCGCTGACCGGCGCGGCCTGCGTCGACCGCGTTTACACAGATCTGGCGACGCTGGACGTGACGGCCGAGGGCTTCGTCGTGCGCGGCATGGCACCCGGCCTGACGCGCCGGGCCTTGCAGGACGCGACCGAGGCGCCGTTGCAATTCGCGCTGGAGGTGGGCGATGGCGGTTGATCTGGCTGCGTTTCGTCAGGAAGTGCGGGATTTCCTGCGCGAGCGCCTGCCCGCGGATTTGCGGCGCAAAGTGATGGATCACCAGCGCCTCGATAAGCAGGACCTGCTGCGTTGGCATCACATCCTGCGCGAGCAGGGCTGGGTCGCGCCCAACTGGCCGGCGGAGCACGGCGGCGCGGCGTGGAGCATCGAGCAACGCGATGTCTTCGACGAAGAGAGCGCGCTGGCCGGCGCGCCCGAGACCGTGCCCTTCGGGTTGCGCATGGTCGGCCCGGTGATCATGGCCTATGGTTCGGATTGGCAGAAGCGGCATTTCCTGCCGCGTATCCTCAGCGGCGAGGACTGGTGGTGCCAGGGCTATTCGGAGCCGGGATCGGGATCGGACCTGGCGTCCTTGAAGACGTCCGCCCGGCAGGTGGGCGACGTGCTGGTCGTCAATGGCCAGAAGACCTGGACCACGTATGCGCAGTATGCGGACATGATGTTCTGCCTAGTGCGTACCGACGCGGGGGGCAAGCCGCAGGAGGGCATCTCGTTCGTGCTGGTGGACATGCGCGGTCCCGGCGTGTCGGTGCGGCCGATCGAGACGCTGGATGGCGGCCACGAGATCAACGAGGTGTTCCTGGACGAGGTGGCCGTGCCGCGCTCGCACTGGATCGGCGAGTTGAACCAGGGCTGGACATACGCGAAGTATCTGCTGTCGCACGAGCGCTTCGGCGCCGCGCGGGTGGGGCGGGCCAAGCGCGAGCTTGCCCATTTGCGCCGTTATGCCACCGAGCGCCTGGTCGATGGAAAGCCGCTGGCCGACGATCCGCTGCATGCCAGCCGGCTGGCGGAACTCGAGATCGACACGCTGGCGCTGGAGCAGACCAACCTGCGGCTGATCGCGCGGACGCAGCGCGGCGCAGGGCACGGCGCCGAGGCGTCGATGTTGAAGCTGATGGGGTCCAACCTGGCGCAGGCGATTTCGCGGATGCAGGCCGACATGGCCGGCATGCACGGACTGGCCTATTGTTCCGAGGCGCTGGAGCGCACATACATGGACGGTGAACCCACGCTGGAAGAGGCCTTGCAGGCCATACCGGGGTTCTATCTGAACCTGCGCAAGATATCGATCTATGGTGGCACGGACGAAGTGCAGAAGAACATCATCGCCAAGTCGGGCCTGGAGGCATAACCGTGCAAAGAGACCTGACCGAAGACCAGCGCCTGCTGGATGACGCGGTGGCGCGCTACGTGTCGCAGGAGTATCCGGCCGTGGGCCAGCCGCGTGGCGCCTGCGACCCCACGGCCGATCCGGTCCATTCGGCGCATTGGCAGGCGTTCGCCGGCATGGGCCTGATCGGGTTGGGCCTGCCGGAATCGGCGGGCGGCATGGGGGCAGGGCTGACCGACGTCTGCGTGGTGATGCAGCGGCTCGGATATGCCCAGGTGACCGAGCCGTACGACATCAGTGCGCTGCTGTGCGGCCAGCTGCTGGCCCTGCTGCCTGCGGCAGACCGTGCCCAGGCCTTGCTGGCGGCGCTGGCCGAAGGCCGCGCGGCACCCGTTCTGGCGCATACCGAAGCGCATTCCGACGCCTCGCTCGACGATGTGCGGACCCTGGCCCGGCGCGACGGCGATGGCTGGGTACTGGACGGCGCGAAGTGCCGGATTGCCCATGGCGCCGGCGCGGCGCATCTGCTGGTGACCGCCCGTACCGATGACGGCGTGGCGGTCTTCCTGGTGGATGGCGCGGCGCAAGGACTCGCCCGGCGCGGACAGGCCGGGCTGGACGGGCGCAGTTACGCGGATCTGCGCTTCTCCGGCTGCCGGGTGCCGGCCGATGCGTGCCTGGGCCTGGCGGGACAGGCGCTGGCGCATGCGGCGGACCTGGCGCGCATCGGCCTGTGCGCCGAAGCCGTGGGATCGATGCAGGCCCTATTGGACACCACACGCGGTTATCTGGAAACCCGCAAACAGTTCGGCAAGCCCCTGATCGCGTTCCAGGCCTTGCAGCATCGGCTGGCCGACATGCTGCTGTTGCTGGAACCGTCGCGCTCGCTGATGTGGCGGGCGGCATCGGCAGCCCAGGCCGGCGATCCGTCGTGCGCCCGGCTGGCCTCGGCGGCCAAGTACAAGTGCGGCCAGGCTGGCCGCCATATCGGGCAGCAGAGCATCCATCTGCATGGCGGCATGGGCATGACGCAGGAACTGGGCGTCGGCCGCCACGTGAAGCGCCTGATGGCGATCGACTACACGCTGGGCGATGCGCACCATCATCTCAACCGCTACCAGCGCCTGGCGCCGGCGGCAACTTTGCAGGATCTTCCATGACCGACAGCACTGAACGCCGGTCGACCATGCTGTCGACCACCGTACGCTACGAGACGCACAATGCCGTTGCCGTCCTGTTCCTGGACAACCCGCCCGTCAACGGGCTGGGCGATACGGTGCGGGCGGGCCTGTACGAGGGCCTGGCGCGCGCGCGGGCGGACGCGGCCATCGTGGCCGTGGTCGTCATCGGCGAAGGCAGGGCCTTCTGCGGCGGCGCCGACATCCGCCAGTTCAACACGCCCGCGGCAACGGCCCGCCCCATGCTGCGGGACGTGATCGCCGCCATCGAGGCATCGGGCAAGCCCATCGTGGCGGCCATCCAGGGCTTTGCCCTGGGCGGCGGCCTGGAGCTGGCGCTGGGCTGCCATTACCGGCTGGCGCTGGACGGCGCCCGCCTGGGGCTGCCCGAGGTCAACCTCGGATTGGTGCCTGGCGGAGGCGGCACGCAGCGTTTGCCACGCGTGATGGACGTGGCGCGTGCGCTGGAGATGATCCAGTCGGGCAAGCCCTTCGACGCGGGCCGTGCCCGGCAGGCCGGCCTGGTCGACGAGGTGGTGCAGGACGACCTGTTGGGCAACGCCCTGCGATATGCGATCCGCTGCGCCGCCCATGCCCGCCACCCGGTCGCCGGCCAGCGGGCGGTTCGGGGCGACGTGGACTTCGCGCAGGCGCGCGCCAAGGTCAACGCCCGTGCCCGCAATGCTCTGGCGCAGCGCGCGGCCATCGATTGCGTCGAGGCGGCGACTCGCCTGCCCCTGGAGGCGGGCCTGGATGAAGAGCGCCGGCATTTCGATGCCCTGGTCGCCGGAGACACGTCCAAGGCGCTGCGTCATCTGTTCTTCGCCGAAAAGGAAGCCGCGCGGGTGATCGGCGGCGCCAGGCCGGGCGAAGTCGCGCGCGTCGGCATCCTGGGCGCGGGCACCATGGGCGGCGGCATCGCCATGGCGTTCGCCAATGCGGGCTGCGAGGTCGTGCTGTACGAACGCGACCAGGCGGCGCTGGACCGGGGGCTGGCGCTGATCCGCAAGAACTACGAGATCACCGCCGCCAAGGGCAAGCTCGATGCGGCGGGCGTGCAGGCCAGGCTGGCGCGCATCGCGCCCAGCCTGGATGTCGGCGACCTGAAGACCGTGGACCTGGCCATCGAGGCCGTGTTCGAGGACATGGCCGTCAAGCAGGCGGTGTTCCGTCAACTGGACGAGGTCTGCAAGCCGGGCGCGATCCTGGCCACCAACACGTCGCGCCTGAACATCGATGAGATCGCCGCCGTCACCCGCCGTCCCGAGGCCGTGATCGGCCTGCATTTCTTCAGCCCGGCCAATGTGATGAAGCTGCTGGAGGTGGTGCGCGGCCAGGCCACCGGCGCGGACACGATCGCCACCTGCATGGCCATGGCGCAGAAGATCGGCAAGATTCCGGTGCTGGTGCGCGTGTGCGAGGGCTTTGTCGGCAACCGCATGTTGACGGGCTATTGGCGCGAAGCCGGCTTCCTGCTGGAAGAGGGCGCGTCCGTCCGGCAGATCGACGACGCGATGACGCGCTTTGGCATGGCGATGGGTCCCCTGGCCATGGCGGACCTAGCGGGCATGGACATCAACTGGGCCGCCCGCAAGCGCCTGGCGCCCACGCGGCCGGCGCATCTGCGTTATTCGAAGGTGGCCGACCGCATCTGCGAGCAGGGGCGTTTCGGGCAGAAGACGGGTGGCGGCTACTACCGCTACGAGGCGGGCAGCCGGCAGCCGCTGTATGATCCGGTCGTCGACGGCCTCATCGAGCAATGCGCGCGCGAGGCCGGTATCGAGCGCCGGGCCGTCACCGACGACGAGATCGTGTCGCGCTGCGTGCTGGCGCTGGTGAACGAAGGCGCGCGCATCATCGACGAGGGCATCGTGCAGCGAGCCTCCGACGTGGACGTGGTCTACGTGCACGGCTACGGGTTTCCGGGCGCACGGGGCGGTCCCATGTTCCATGCCCAGACGTTGGGTATTTCAGAGACGCTGGCTCGCATACAGGCCCTGCAGCACGAGCACGGCGAACACTGGACGCCCGCGCCCTTGCTGCTGAAGCTGGCCGAGCAAGGAGCGAAATCGTTCTGATGCCCCATGTGGGAAAGCCGCCGGCGGGATGTCTAGGCTCCCGCCGGCGGCTTTTTCTCAGGAGATCCCAAAGAGCCCGGCTGCGCGCCGGGCCTTTGCGGTCACTCGACCTTCACGCCCGTGGTCTGCACCACCTTCTTCCACTTGGCCGTTTCTTGCGCCACGAAGTCAGCGGCCTGCTGCGGCGTCATGCGGCCTAGGGTCTCGCTGTTCTGCGCCGTCAGGCGCTCCACCATCTCGGGCGAATTCATGATTTCGTTGGTGGCCGCGTTGAGCTTGGCGATGATGGCCGGGTCGGTGCCGGCGGGGGCGTAGAACCCCAGCCAGGTGTAGACGTCCAGGCCCTTGACGCCGGACTCTGCGAACGTAGGCAGGTCGGGGAACAGCTTGCTGCGCTCGGCGCTGACGGTGCCGATGGGTCGCAGCTGGCCCGACTTGATGAACGCCGCGACGCTCATCGAGTCCTGCACGGCGACTTTCAATTCGCCCGAGACCACCGCGTTGGTGGCGGGTGAGGCGCCCTTGTAGGGGATGTGCTCCATCGGGATGCCGGTGATCTTCTTCAGCCACTCGCCGCCCAGGTGAGTGGAGCCGCCGAAGCCCGCCGACCCGTACGGCACGCCTTTCTGCTGCTTGCCCCAGGCAAGGAACTCCTTGATGTCGTGCACGGGCAGGCCCGCGTTGACGACCAGCAAGTTCGGCGCGCGCGCCAGGATGGAGATGGGGGCGAAGTCCTTGATGGGGTCGTAGTGGACCTTGTCGTTGACGGCGGGGCCGATGACGTGGCCAGTGGCGCTGATCAGCAGCGTGTAGCCGTCGTTCTTCTGGCGGGCCACCATTTCGGTGCCGACCTGGCCGGCGGCGCCGGGACGGTTCTCGACCACGAAGGTCTGGCCCAGCTTCTTGCCCAGTTCGGCGCTCAGCATGCGGGCCACGATGTCGGTCATGCCGCCAGGCGCGAACGAGACGACGACGGTGACGGGGCGGGTGGGGTAATCGGCGAACGCCGGCGCCGAGGCCAGCGTACCGATGAACGCGGCGCAGAGCGCGGCACGGCGAAAGAGCTTGCGGGTCATGCTGTCTCCAGATCTTTGATTAGTCGCTTGCGTAACGGCGCGGCGCTTCGGGGCGCGCGTCACCGTTGCCCGACGAGTATGGAGGCGTGGTTTTGGGGACTCAATCAGGAAAATTCGAACGCTGGCTTCGTGTGTCTCAAACGCGAGGCAGCCGTCTCTGGGACGGGTGGGGCTGCTTGAATCCTCGCGAACGCTGCGTTCGAAACATTCGACTCCTCGCCCGGACATGCCGCTGACATAATTTTTCGCATACCCCGAAAATCCGGAGACAACATGCTTCACAACGCTTTGCACGGCGTAAAGGTCGTCGACCTCTCGCGCATCCTGGCAGGCCCCTGGTGTACCCAAAACCTGGCCGACATGGGGGCGGACGTCATCAAGATCGAGCATCCCGAGCGCGGCGACGATACCCGCGGCTGGGGACCGCCTGACCAGATCGCACCCGATGGCCAAGACCGCATGTCGGCCTATTTCATGGCCTGCAACCGCGGCAAGCGCTCGGTGGCCATCGACTTCGCCAGCGAGCAGGGCCAAGCCCGGATCCGCGAGCTGGTGGCCGATGCCGACGTGTTCGTCGAAAACTACAAGGCGGGTGGACTGGCCAAGTACGGCCTGGACTACACCGCGCTGTCCGAGATCAATCCACGGCTGGTATACCTGTCCATCACGGGTTATGGCCAGGATGGCCCGATGGCGGCCAAACCGGGTTACGACTACGTGTTCCAGGGCATGGGCGGGCTGATGAGCTATACGGGCCAGCCCGACGGCACGCCGGGCGCTGGCCCCTTGCGCACGGGCGTGGCCGTGGTTGACCTGATGACCGGCATGTATGCGACCTCGGCCGTGTTGGCGGCGCTGCGCCAGCGAGACCAGACGGGGCGGGGCAGGCCGCTGGACATCTGCCTGCTGGACGTGGCGGTGGCGCTGAACGCCAACCAGGCAGCGAACTACCTGGTGTCCGGCCAGGTGCCGCAACGTACCGGCAACGCCCATCCCAACTGCGCGCCGTACGAGGTCTTCGCCTGCGCCGATGGCCACCTGATCCTGGCGATCGGCAACGACGGCCAGTTCACGAAATTCTGCGGCGTCGTCCAACAGCCGCATTGGGCCAGCGACGCGCGCTTTCGCACCAACAGCGCGCGGCTGGTCAACATGGCGATCCTGCGTCCTCTGATCGCCGAGGTGTTGGCGCGCGAGGCCCGCATCCGCTGGACCGATGCGTTCGACGCGGCGGGCGTGCCCTGGGGGCCGATCCACACGCTGGACGAGGTGTTCGCGCATCCACAGGTCAAGCACAGGCAACTGCTGCAAGAAACGACGCATCCGGTGCTGGGCCCGGTCAGGCTGGTACGCAATCCCTTGTTGGCTGGCACGCCCGCGCAATCGCTGGGCAGCGCGCCGCCCCTGCTAGGCGAGCACACCGGCGCCGTGCTGGCGGACGCGACGAAGAATCGATAACCACACTGGAGACTGCAATGAAAATCATCCATCACGCCCTGGCCGCGTTGCTGGCCTGCGCGGCCTTGCCTGCTGCCGCCGCCGGCTATCCCGACAAACCCATCCGCCTGGTCGTGCCCTATGCCGTGGGCGGCACCACCGACATCGTCGCCCGCGTGGTCGGCAACAAGCTGGGCATGGTGCTGGGCCAGTCGGTCATCATCGAGAACCGGCCTGGCGCGGGCGGCAACATCGGTTCGGCCTATGCGGCCCGCCAGCCCGCCGAGGGTTATACGCTGGTCATGGCGGTAGAGAGTTCGCACGCCGTGAATCCCAACGTGTATGTCAAGCAGGCCTACGACCCGGTCAAGGACTTCGCGCCGATCAGCAACCTGGCCGACGTGCCCAATGTGCTGGTGGTCAATCCCGAACTGCCTGTTAAGGACATCGGCGCCTTCCTGGCCCTGCTGAAGGCCTCGCCGGACAAGTACGCGTTCGGTTCATCCGGCAACGGCGGGCTGAGCCACATGAACGGCGAACTGTTCATGCAGACCACGGGCACGCGCATGCTGCACGTGCCGTACAAGGGACTGGGCCCGGCGCTGAACGACCTGGTGGCCGGCCAGGTGCAGGTGGTCTTCGACAACATTCCTTCGTCCTATCCGTTGATGCAGGCGCAGCGCATCCGTCCGCTGGCGGTGGCCGCCCAGCAGCGCCTGAAGGTGCTGCCCGACGTGCCGACGTACGCGGAAGCGGGGCTGCCCGCCATGAACAATCCCTCGTGGTTCGGGCTGGCCGCGCCCGCCGGTACGCCGGACGCCGTGCTGGACAAGCTGAACGCCGCGGTGAAGGAAACGCTGGCCGACCCCGCCACCATCGAGGCCATCGAGAAGCAGGGCGCCATTCCCGCCTACATGCCGCGCAAGGTCTTCGGCCAGTTGATCGCCGAGTCGTATGGCCACTGGGGCAAGGTGGTCGAGGACATCAAGTTCGAAAAGATGAACTAGGAGATCGCATCATGAGCAGCGCGTATTCTTTTGAGCTTGCCCACGCCAGGGCGGACATCGACGCCGAGGGTGTCGGCGTCCTGACCCTCGCCAACGCGGGCGTGTTGAACATCCTGGGCACACCGGTGATCGCCGATCTGCGCGATGCAATGGTTCGCCTAGCCGACAACCCCGCAGTGCGCGTGCTGGTGTTGCGCGGCACGGGCGACCGGGCATTTGTCGCGGGCGCGGACATCGCCGAGATGGCCGCGCTGGACGAGGCCTCTGCCCGCCAATTCATTTCCAATCTTCGCGACCTCTGCAACGCAGTCCGCCACTTCCCCGTGCCGGTCATCGCGCGCATTCCCGGCTGGTGCCTGGGTGGCGGCCTGGAGCTGGCGCTGGCCTGCGATCTGCGCATCACCGCCGATCATGCGCAGTTCGGAATGCCCGAGGTCAAGGTGGGGATTCCTTCGGTGATCCATGCGGCGCTGATGCCCTCGCTGATCGGCTCGGCGCATACCGCATGGATGCTGCTGGCCGGCGATCTGATCGACGCGTCCAAGGCGCTGGCCTGGGGCCTTGTGAACGAGGCTGTGCCAGCCGAGGGCCTGGACGAGGCGGTGCGCACGCAGGCGCTGGCGCTGGCCGCATTGGGGCCAGCGGTGCTGCGTCAGCAGAAGACGCTGCTGCGCCGCTGGGACCGGATGTCGATCGACGAGGCCATCGAGGACAGCGTGGCCGAGTTTGGCCGCGCCTTCAACACGGGGGAACCGCAGCGCTTCATGAACGAGTTCTTGGCGCGCAAGCGCGAGAAACAAGCGGGCTAGCGCAGACTCAGCGTCCCTGGCGGGTGGCCGCCACGACGGGGTCGTCCAGCAGGTAGCGGGCGACCTGCTCGACAAAGGGCGAGATGGGCGTGGAGGCCGAGGTGACCAACGTCAGCTCGCGCAGCGCCCAGGGCTCGTTCAGGGCTACGGCGGCGATGCGCTGCGTGCGCAGGGCCGCCGCCGCGATGCTGCGCGGCACCAGGCCGACACCCACGCCGGCTTCCACCATTGACAGCGCGGCCTCGAAGGTGTGCACGTGGATGCGGATGCGCAGCATCTTCCCGGCCAGTTTGGCCATGTCACGCAGGAAGATGTAGTTGCTGCTGTTGCGGCTCATGCAGACGAAATCCAGGTCCAGAGCGGCAGGAAAGCGCACGACCTGGTGTTCGGCGATGGGATGGTCCAGCGGCGCGGCGATCACCAGTTCATCGACGGCATAGCGCACCGCCTCGACCCCGGCGGACTCGGCGTGGCCGGCAAAGATGCCGATGTCCGCCTCGCCGCCCGCGATGGCCGATTCGATGGCGGTGCTGGAGCGTTCCTCGAGCTGGATGTTGACGCTGGGATTGGCACTGAGAAAGCGCGCCAGGCTGGGCACGATGAAACTGTTGAGCGAACTGCTGTTGGCAAACAGCTTGACGTTGCCCTTGAGTCCGCTGGCGAAGCCGCTGACCTCGCCGTGCATGCGCGCCACGCCGGCCAACAGGGTGCGCACGTGCTTGAGCACGAACTCGCCTTCGGTCGTCAGTTCCATGCCGCGCGCCTCGCGCTTGAACAGCGGCACGCCCATGGCCAGTTCGAGGTTCTTCAGGCGGTAGCTGGCCGACGAGGCCGTGAGATGGACGGTGTCTGCGCCGCCCGACAGGCTCTTGGCATCGGCGATCGCCAGGAAAAGCTTCAGGTCGGTCAGTTCGTAGCGCATGCCGTCATCCTCGTTTTATAGGGTTTTTTTGCAATTCTAGCGGGCATTCGCGCCGATGCGCGACGAGCCACGAAATTCTCGATTCGCTTCGAAACACTGGAGACAGACATGCTGGAAGGTAAGGTGGTGGTGGTGACGGGTGCGGCGCAAGGCATTGGGCGCGCCGCGGCATTGGCACTGGCGCAAGAGGGCGCGCGCGTGGTCGTCAATGACCTGGGCGTGACGCTGGACGGCGCGGGCTCCGTGCGGGGCACAGCGCAGCAGGTGTCCGACGAGATCCGGGCGGCGGGAGGCGAGGCGATCGCCAGCGGCGACTCGGTGGCCGAGTACGCATCGGCCAAACGCATCGTGCAAGCCGCGCTGGACACCTATGGCCGTGTCGACGCCATCGTCAACAACGCGGGCATCGTGCGCGACAAGATGTTCCACCGGCTGACGCCCGAAGACTTCGACGCGGTGGTGCGCGTGCATTTGTACGGCACTTTCAACCTGAGCCATGCGGTAGCCGCGCACTTCCGCGCGCAGCAGACGGGCAGCCTGATCAACATGACGTCGAACTCCGCGGTGATCGGCAATCGCGGCCAGGCGAACTACTGCGCGGCCAAGCTGGGCATCGTAGGCCTGTCCAAGGCCATGGCGCTCGACATGGCGGCATTCGGCGTGCGCTCCAATTGCATCGCACCCCTGGCGTGGAGCCGCATGACCGAGACGATTCCGGCCAGGACGCCCGAGCAGGCGCGCCACGTCGAGAAGATTCGCCGCATGGGGCCCGAGACGATCGCGCCGCTGGTCTGCTATCTTGCGTCCGATGCCTCGCGCGATGTCTCTGGGCAGATCTTCGCGATCCGGCTCAACGAGATCTTCCTGATGAGCCAGTCGCGGCCCGTTCGATCGGTGCACAGCTCCGACGGTTGGACGGCGCAGGGCATCGCCGCGCATGGCATGACGGCACTGCGCGCATCGTTCATGCCGCTGGACACGTCCGCCGATGTTTTCTCGTGGGATCCAGTTTGAACATTCCTGGCCAATATGTCCCCTGGGACTCGACCAGCGTCTTCATGACCCGCATGGCGGATCTGGGCGAGCTGTACTGGGACGCTTCGGAGAAAGTACTGGCGGTGCGGATCACGCCGGCGCATGCCAATGTGCACGGCATCGCGCATGGCGGTTTCCTGGCCACGCTGGTGGATTGCGCGCTGGGCACCGTGCTGGTGGAGGAAACCGGCACGGCTGTGGTCACGGCGCAGATGGCGCTGGACTACCTGAGCAGCGTGAAGATGGATGACTGGGTGGAGGTGCACGGCACGATCGACAAGCGCGGCCGCCGCCTGATCTATGCCACCTGCTATGTGCGGGTGGGAGATCGCAATGTGCTCAAGGCCAACGCGATCTTCGCCGTGCGTGACTGAGACTGCGGGAAGCGCGCGCGGCAACCGGGCTGCCGCGCGGCGGGGCTGAGGGGACTGAGCCTTTCTCGCGCATGCGCGACAGGAAGCGCTCGATTCGGCCGATGGCTTCCGTCATGTCTTTCATGTTGCCCAGGAACACCACGCGAAAGTGGTCGTGGTTGAGCCAATTAGAGCCGGTGCCGTGGATGATCAACACGCGTTTTGGTCCAGCAGGTCGTACGTGATCTGCTGGTCGCTCTTGATTCAATCGCCGTCCTACGTTTACGAATCCGAACCGCCTGCGACCGACTTTTGTTCAATTTTCTTGCGCTGACGGCGGGAAAGCCTAGGGTGCGACCGACTTTGAGCCAAGTTTTCAAATCTTCGAAGTCTTTCAAAATCAATGGGTTGCGAGCCGCGACTGCGACCGACTTTATTTCCCTCTTTCAACGGGAAATAAAGTCGGTCGCGCGGAATAAAGTCGGTCTCGCTTTGCACGCCGATCTATGCCGGCGCCATCCTCTGAAACCGCGACCGTGGTTCCGCTCGCGTCTGGATGCCCGTCAGCGTTGGCGAGAATGCCCCTCACAACTTTACGATCCTGTCGCCAGGTCGGGCCATTTCGTGCAGGAGATCATCAAGGTATTCCGCGATGTCTCCAGCGGCCACATCCTCCGGGATAATGATGTCATCCGCACGCACATGCTTGCCGTCGGTAAGGTGATACACCTCCCATCCGCGGCTCGTATGAAGCACTTCCAGCGCAAATCTACCGTAAACGTCAAACTTCACGATTTCTCCGTGTGCTCGTGGATCTAGGACTACGGCCGGGCGCTGAGGCTACAACCGTTGCAGGACCTGAAGCGTTCGAGGTTAAGGTTGTACGCCGTACCGCAAATGGCGTTGTCGACCCGTTGCTGCCGTTCAGCTCTGGCCTTTAGGCGTAGGCCTTGCAGCGTTGCGCGTCAGTCCGCCCTCAACATGCGAGGTTTATTGGTCGCTGTAGGTTCTACATGACGCAGTGAGCTGCGGACTGTAGTCACTGACCAGGCGGGGTGTGGCAGGCGACGCATAGCTTGTTTCCGTCGGGATCCCGAAAATATGCGCCGTAGTAATGCTCGTGGTAGTGAGGGCGCAATGCTGGGCGACCTTCACAAGCGCCCCCGTTGTCCAGAGCGGCCTGATGGGCTTGGTGCACAGACTCCCGCGTTCGCGCCATGAAAGCGACCATCTGGCCGTTACCAGGGGCATGCGGCTGACCGTTGTATGGTCGACAAATTACGAAATAGGGCCGTTGGTTGCCGCTGCTGTGCCATCCCGCCCAAGGCCTATCGCGATCGCAGAACCGCAGTTCGATACCTATGCAGTCGAACACCGCGCGGTAAAAAGCCAGCGACCGGTCGAAATCGCCGACGCTGACAAAAACGTGGGAGAACATAGTGCCTGCTTTCCTATCAATCGAATAGACCTCAGGATTCCATTGCCCGTGCACGGGTGGAAGGCCCGGAGGTGGACAGTAATGACCGTCTTGGCCGCCGACCGTCCTTGTCGAAATGTCGAGGACGACCCACAAGCGACAATGCGCTTCCCGGACGCGGATGCACCATTCTGATTCCCGCGACGATAGATTCAGCAATGCCCTGTACGAAGAGCCTTTTCCCATTCGGGGCGCCGGTTCCGGGCGGCTACATTCGCAGCCTCGTGCCAGTAGTATTCAACAGCGCGAAATTCGACGTCCCATCCCGCCAGAGTTCTCGTGACGAGGGCATAACGAGCGTGTGGTGACCCCATTTCCATACGATGCGGAAACGGAAGACTATCCTCATATGCTTGCAGCCCGACACTGCCTGGGTTCACGATCAGGCACCTCTGATCGAGTCGCATCGATCGTTGCAGGTGCGTGTGCCCACAGAGAATCAGAGTCGCGTTGGCATCGCAAGCGCGGCTTTCGACCTCATCAAACGTCGCTGGCCGACACCCATGTTCCGTTACGGTCTCGAGGAAATAGAACAAATCGCTCTCTGGCGTGCCATGCACAAGCAAGATGTCTTCGGCGAGTCGTAATGTCGTCGGCATATCGCGTATCCATGCCAGTTGATCATCTCGTAGCGCGCGGTGGGCAAAACGGTCTGACAGTCCCATGCGGGACCGATCGCCGGCAAGCAGTTGCCTTTCGTGGTTGCCCTTGATTGTCGGCAGTCCGAGAGGCATCAACCGATCAGCCGTTTGAGATGGATAGAGTGCACCGGATAGTATGTCACCGAGATTCACGATCACGTCAACGTTGTGCTGATGGGCGTCATTCAACACGGCGTCTAGAGCCGCGAGGTTGCCGTGAATATCCGACAGGGCTGCAATCTTCATGATGCTCATCATGGTTCATTGGGTCAGTGATCAGTCGAGATTGTCAGCGATTCGGGGCATTGTGTCGATTGTCCGGAATTGGCCGATTCTGTTGAAAAACTCGATTGCGCGTCGCGCTTGGTCGCGCTTACAAGGCCGATGACCTGGCGGCTTTCGCCATTTTTTCGATTGGAACCGGGTACTGATGCCCGGTTGCCTTGTTAATCGGTGGGTTTCGCCTCAACTGGGCGCACCTGTGCCCTGAATCGGTGGCCCCGGAGAGGTAAGCATCGCAAGACGACGTAGGTTCTGAACGGCTGCTGCAAGCGTGAATTCGTCTGCTGCACCAGTAAGTCCGCGCAACCGCAAGCGGTCGATCTTCAAAATACGTTTGAGGTGTGCAAACAGCACCTCGACTTTCTTTCGTTCGTGACGTGAGCGCTGGTACTGCACAGTGGCGCCGATACGCCTGGCTGCATCGCGTGCATCCTCGTGAATGCTGCGAGCGATCTTGCGCATCGGCGTATTGGGGCAGCATTGCGACTTCATCGCGCACTTACCGCAGTCCGTTTTGCTGGCTCGGTAGATTACGGTGCCCGCCTTGGTGACGTGAGTGCGTTCGATCTTGAACATGCGCCGCTCGCTGCGCAGTGCATGCCCCTCGGGGCAACGATATTCGTTGGCCTCGCCATCCCATTCGAAGTCGCTGCTCGATAGACTGTCGTCCTTGCGCTGGGTTCTGTCCCAGACGGGGACGTGCGGCTCTATCCCCTTGTCTTGCACCATCCACGCCAGCATCGGAGCCGTGCCGTAAGCGGTATCGCCGATGAGCCGATCAGGGATGATGTCGAATCGTTCCTCGACGCGATCCACCATCGTCTTGGTAGAGTCCACTTCTGCGGTGCGATGTGCAGGGGTGGCTTCGACGTCGAGGATCACGCCATGCTCGGTATCGATCAGATAGTTTGTCGAATAAGCGAAGAATGCGGGACCGCCAGGGGCGGCCGTCCACCGTGACTGCGGATCGGTCAGCGAGATTCGCCGGGGAACGGCTTGTTCGAACGCTTCGTCGTCGAGCGCTTCGAGATACTCGCGCACGGCACGCGTGCTGAGTGCGGGGTTCGACCAGTCGGTGGCCTCACTGGCAGGAACACCGCGCTGGCGGTTCGCATCAGCAGCCACGACGCTGGCATCGACAGCGAAGCCTTCGCCTTTTACTAGGCCCGCAGCCATGCAACGACGGACCACTTCATCGAACAACCAGCGGAAGGTATCGCTGGCGCGGAAACGTCCATGTCGGTTCTTGGAGAAGGTCGAGTGATCGGGCACTGCATCCTCGAGGCCGAGACGACAGAACCATCGATATGCAAGATTCAGTTGAACCTCTTCGCACAGACGACGCTCGGAGCGGATGCCGTAGCAATACCCAACGATCAGCATACGGATCATAAGTTCGGGGTCAATGGACGGACGGCCCGTATGGCTGTAGTGCTTCGCCAGGTGTTGGTGGAGTTCCTTCAGATCCAGACAGCGATCGATGGCTCTAAGAAGATGGGTCGGCGGAACGACGTCTTCAAGGTTGAAAGCGTAGAACAGCCGCTCTTGCCCGCTCGCTTGATGACCCATCATGTCGGTGCTCTCCGAACTCGTTGGCGCTTTGCAAATTCTGCCAGACGACCGAGACGGCCGCGAGTTTTTCAACAGAATCGGCCGGGAGCTGACCTTCGCGGCCGTCCATGGGAACTCAAAAAGTCATATCGATGCTGGCCACGCCCCCTGCATAAGGCCATATGCGATGCTGATCAAGACCTTTCTCGCGTGGAAACCGTGGAATCTTCCATCCCTTGAAGCGCTAAGACACCATTTGGCCGGTCCTGGACTTCTTTGGCAGAGAACCCGCTCTGTCCGTAGACCTTCGCGCGTCTGGCATCCTCGAGATGTTTGCGCATCAGGCCGGCAGCTTCTATAAGATCCTGCGTTTGAATCGCGGCGAGAATGGCCAGATGCTCTTCTGCTTGGGCGCGCCGTGGCGTACGCGCACTGGCCTGCCGATACTCTACCAGGCGGCGAAGTTCATTTAGGCGTTGAATCGCCTGCAGGACGAATCGGTTGCCAGACCATTTTGCTAGGGTTTCATGGAAGTGGCAGTTTGCTTCAAAGAGCTCAATTGCAGTCATCGTTTGATAGCCACCGTCAACGATGAACCGCTGCTCCAGGATCAAGCCTTGGAGCTCGTTTCGATCTGCTGTAAACCACGGGCTCAGAATCGCGGCTGGTTCTATCGACTGCCGGAACAAATAGCTCTCTTCGTAGGCCTGTGGGGAGTCGATCATAGGTAGGAACAACCAACCGTTGCCGACCCGTTGTTCCACCCACCCCTCTTTTGCTATCCGGGAAAGTACCTTTCGCAGGGTGCTGCGCGCGACGCCGAACAGCCTCATCAACTGAGCTTCGCTGACCTCGTCAGGCAGTTCCCCCGCTTGCCGTGCGCGGGCGATCCTGTCGTAGAGAGGATCGTCAGGCTCTGCGAGTAAGGTCCGCGCCTCTTCGTCCAGGTCCTGCGCAGCTCGTGTCAGCACGAAGCGGCGGTTGGCGTCCCGGTGCACGAGGCCCAGCTCCGACAGATGCCGCAAGGCGACTTGTACGGGGCTTCGCGACGTACCGATCGCTTCCGCAAGCGCGACTTCTGCCAGAGGGCTGCCCGCCTCGCGCTTCTCACGGCGCACCAGTGCGACGATCTCGCGGACAACGCGGGCTTGTACCGAGGTAAGTTCCTTCGTTTTCTCCATGGCAGGATTCTAGCGCGTCGCCGTCCATGAAGCGGCGTAGTGGCCGCCGCCCCGAGTATCAGTCGATTTTGAGCTGGAACTTGGATATCAGCGCGGACATCTTTTCCGAATCCTTATTGATGATTTCGCGTAGCGCTTCCGGTCCGCCCGCATCAGGCGTGGTCATTGCGTCGTTCAGGCGCTGACGGACCGATGGATCTCCCATGGCTTGCCGCGTGGCGTCGGCCACAGTTTCAATCCGGTCCAAGGGTGTTCCTTTGGGCGCGACTAGGCCCATCCACGACGTGAATTCATATCCCGGCACGCCGCTTTCAGCCACCGTGGGCACGTCCGGCAGAGCGGGGTTGCGCTGGCTGCCGGTAATGGCCAAGGCCTTCAGCTTGCCAGAGCGTATGTGCGGCAACGCGGCCAACGGAAAGGCAACGACCGTGGATATCTCGCCGCCCAAAACACCGATCATTGCCGGGCCGCCGCCTCGATAGGGCACATGAACGAGATCGACGCCCGCCATGGATTTGAGCATCTCGCCTGCAAGGTGATTGGCACTGCCATTGCCGGCAGTGCCGTAGGTGAAGCCGCCAGGTTGTTTGCGGGCAAGCGCCAGGAACTGGGCAAGGTTCGCGGCGGGTACTGATGGATGCGCACAGATGATGAGATCAATCGACGTCATGAGGCTCACGGGCGCAAGGTCTGCCACGTGATAGCCAGGGTCCTTGTATAGAAAGGGGTTGATGGTCATCGTTCCCTGGTTCACAAACGTCAGCGTGTAACCATCATTGGGCGCACGGGACCCGGCGGCCGTGCCGATGTTGCCCGCGGCCCCGGCGCGGTTGTCTACGATTACGGACTGGCCCAGCGCCTTTTGCCAAAGCGGTTGCAGCAGCCGACACACGGCGTCCGCATCGCCGCCGACAGGTTGCGGAACGATGAGCGAAATGGCCTTTTCGGGATACTGGCCCGCCGCCAAGCTCATCCGGGACAGCGGCAGGGACAGCGCCGCCATGGCCAAGCCCGATAAGGATCGCATGGCGCGGCGCCGGGATTCGTTTTGAATGTCATACTCAGTAGCCATGTGAATGTCCATGGTTGTCTCCTCAGGTGTTTTGTAATGTGCTTCAGTCTGGGCTTTGCTGCTGCGCGTCAGTACAGCGGCACCACGCCGATCAAACCGGCCACGGCAATCATCACCAGCGCCAGCAGCACTGCCCATTTCCACGTGAACCGCTGGTGCGCGCCGAACTCCACGCCCGCGATGCCTATCAGTACGTAGTTCGCGGCCACCAGGGGACTCAATTGGTGGACCGGCTGCCCCAGCAACGAAGCGCGCGCGATGATCTCGGGCGCGATGCCGTAGGCCTTGCCCGCCTCGGCCAGGATCGGCACGACACCGAAGTAGAAGGCGTCGTTCGACAGGAAGAAAGTCATCGGTGCGCTGAGCAGCGCCGTGATCAGCGGAAGGAAATTGCCCGCCGACTCCGGGATGATGCCGATCACACTTTGGGCGATGGCGTCAGTCATCTTCGTGCCCGACAGGATGCCGGTGAAGATCCCTGCGGCAAAAATCACGGAAACCACGGCAACCACACTTGCTGAGTGTGCTGCCATGCGCTCTTTTTGGTCTTGCAGCGACGGGAAGTTCACCGAGATCGCGATCGCGAACGCGCCCATGAACAGCAGCGGCAATGGCAGTACACCGGCCACCAGCCCGACCATCAGCGCGCAGGTCAGGATCAGGTTGAAAATCATCAGCGGCTTGCTGCGAGGATGGCTGGACAGCTGAGCGTCGCCGCCCAGCGGAGATTCCATGACCGGTGCGGCGTCGCGCCATTGAATGGTCTTGAGCCGGGCGCGTTCACGGCGGCCGAACCACCATGCGATGCCCAGCGTCACGGCGGACGCGGCGATCATGCCGGGAATCAGCGGCAGGAAGACTTGAGAGGCATCCAGATGAAGCGCGCTCATGACGCGTGCCGTCGGGCCGCCCCAGGGCGAGATGTTCATGATGCTGTTGCTCAGCATCGCCAGGCAGGGCAGGATCAGCGAATTGATCCCCAGTTGGCGGTGCAAGGGCAACATGGCTGTCAGGCACAGCAGGTAGGTCGTTGAGCCATCGCCATCCAGCGACACCAACAGCACGAGCAGGGTAGAGCCGACGATCACCCGCATGGGGTCGCCCTGGCAGACGCGGACGATGGCGCGGATCAGCGGGTCGAACAGCCCCACGTCGATCATCAGGCCGAAGTACAGAATGGCAAACATGAGCAATACGCCGGTCGGTGCAATGGCGCGCAGGCCGCTCATGACCATCGGGCCGATCTCCGGGCCGAAGCCGCCAAGCAGGGCGAACAGGATGGGAACAGTGATCAAGGCGATCAGGGCGGTAGCTCGTCCGCTCATGATGAGCGCCATGAACGCGATGATCATCCCGTAGGCAAGCAGGGTAAGCATGGGTTTGTCTCCTGGCTTTGTTATGGTTATCAAATCGCAGGGCGAACGATGCCCCGCCCGGTCGATGCCGGGCGAGCCTTTCGCGCTGCGGGGAGGGGGTTAGGGGTGGCTGTTTTGGTGCAGATAGTCTCGCCAGACGAGGGGCATGATTCCGCCATGGCGCCAGTATTCGACGTCCTCGGCCGTGTCCAGCCGCACGATCAGCGCAATTGTGGTCGTGGTGCCGTCAGCTCGGTGAATTTCGGCCTTGACACGATCCCCAACAGCTAGTTGTTCGCTCAAGCCCAGGACATCAATCGTTTCAGAGCCGTCAAGCGCCAGCGAATCGGCTGTGGTGCCGGGTTCGAACTGTAACGGCAGTATGCCCATGCCCACGAGATTGGTGCGATGGATGCGTTCGAAGCTTTCGGCGATCACGGTCTTCACGCCTAGCAATGCCACGCCCTTGGCCGCCCAGTCGCGCGACGAACCGCACCCGTAGTTGCGGCCTGCAATCACGGTAAGCGGCGTTTTCCGTTGCAGATAGGCCTCTGCCGCCTCGAAGATCCGCATTTGCTCGCCTTCGGGCATCAGGCGTGTATAGCAGCCTTCTACGCCGGGAACGATACGATTGCGCAGCCGAATGTTCGCGAACGTGGCACGCACAGCGACGTCATGGTTGCCGCGGCGCGTGGTGTAGTTGTTGAAGTCCGCCTTTTGCACGCCTTTGGCCAGCAAGAAATCGGCGGCGGGCGTGCCCAGGCTGATCGCGCCAGACGGCGAAATATGATCCGTGGTGACGGAGTCGCCAAGGATGGCGAGCGGCCGCATGCCGATGATGTCGGACACCGGCGAAGGTTGCGCACGCAGCCCGTCGAAGTACGGGGGCTGGCGGATGTAGGTGCTGTCGGGCTGCCAGTTGAAACGTTCGCTGGCCGTACCCGATAGCGCGTCCCACTGCGGGCCGCCGTCAAAAAGATCCGCGTATTTGGCGCGGAAGATTTCCGGTTCGTACGTGGTGTCCACCAGCGCGGCGATCTCGGTCGCGGTGGGCCACACGTCTCGCAGGTACACAGGGTTGCCGGCCTCATCCACCCCGATGGAGTCGGTGGTGACGTCGTGCAGCAGCGTGCCGGTCAGCGCATACACGACGACCAGGGCGGGCGACGCCAGATAGGCCGCGCGCACATTGGGATGGATGCGGCCTTCAAAATTCCGATTGCCGGACAACACGGCGGTGGCCACCAGCTTTTCACGTTCGATGGCGTCTGCGATGGGCTGGGGCAGCGGACCGGAGCCGCCGTTGCACGTTGTGCAGCCAAAGCCTGCGACGTGAAAGCCCAGGGTATCCAGGGCGTTTTGCAAACCGGCCTTTTCCAGCACTGCGGCGGTCACATGGCTGCCGGGCACCAGTGACGTCTTTACCCATGGCTGCGTGCGCAGTCCCAAAGCAACGGCTTTCTTCGCCACCAGGCCCGCCGCCATCATGTTGACCGGGTTGGCCGTGTTGGTGCAACTAGTGATGGCTGCAATGACGACGGCGCCGTCGTGCAGCGCGTAGTCCGCGCCCTGCACGGCCACCTTGCGACGGTCATCCACGGGTACCCCGGCGATGTCGATGTGATGCTGTTCGAACGCGCGCCTCGCCTCGCCCAACAGCACGCGATCTTCGGGGTTGCGCGGGCCGGCAAGACACGGAGCGATGTCGTCCAGCACGATGGTGATGACACGGTCGAACACCGGCGCCGGCGTGGCGGCATCGCGCCAGAGGGCCTGCGCCTTGGCATAGGCCTCCACCAGTTCCAGTTGGGATTCGTCGCGGCCTGTCATGCGCAGGTACGAGAGGGTGCGGTGGTCGATGGGAAAGTAAACCGCCGTGGCGCCGTATTCCGGTGCCATATTTGCGATCATCCCGCGGTCGCCTAGGGACAGGGTTTCAAGGCCGTTGCCGAAGAACTCGACGAACTGGCCTACCACCCCGATCTTGCGCATCTGCTGCGTGATAGCCAGTACAAGATCCGTGGGCATGACGCCTTCGCGCAGTTGGCCGCGCACCTCAACGCCTACCACTTCGGGCAACGCCAGCGCAACTGGCTTTCCGACCATCACGGCTTCTGCTTCGATGCCGCCCACGCCCCAGCCCAGGATGCCCAGGCCGTTGATCATGGGCGTATGGCTGTCGGTGCCGACACAGGTATCGGGAATGGCCAATTCCTCGCCCCGCTGCGTCTCGATGCGAACCACCTGCCCGATGTTTTCAAGATGGATCTGATGCATGATTCCTTTGCCCGGCGGCACGATTCGCACGCCTTCGAAGCTGCTGCTGCACCAGCGCAAGAACGCGAAGCGCTCGCCATTGCGTTCATACTCTTTGTCCAGATTGACCTGGCGCGCGTCGGCGCTGGCCCAGCGGTCCACCTGCAGCGAGTGGTCAATGATGACATCCACCGGCACCTTGGGGCGCACCGCGCTGGCGTCGCCGCCTGCATCGGCGACGGCATCCCGCAGACCCGCCATGTCGACCAGCATGACCTGGCCAAGGATGTCCTGGCCGAAGACGCGCGCTGGGTAGAAGGTAAGTCCGGCCCCGGTGTCGCGATTCAACAGCGCGGACATCTCGGACGCGGTATCCAGCCCCTGGCGCGCTTGCCGCGCCAGATTTTCAAGCAGGATGCGCAGGGAAAAGGGAAGCCGCTCCACACCGGGCAAGCTGGCGATCGGGACGTAGCAAATAGTGCGGCCGGCCAGCGGCAGAATAGGAAGTTCGTTCATGATGCGTGGTAATTACAGAACAAGGGATGCGGGCACGTAGACCTGGCCGTCCATCAGGCGACGCGCCGACCGGCTCATCTGGGCTTTTTCGACCACCCACTCGCCGTCGCGCTGCACTGCCTGCGCGCCGACCGCCAAGGTGCCGGATGGATGCCCGAAGCGGATCTCCGAACGGGCGGCGTTGTCCAGCAGTTCGGACACCTGAGTGCCGGGAATCGACGCGGCAACCGCGATAGCGACGGCGCCGGTGCCTGTCATGGCGTGGTGCAGCTTGCCCATCGATAGAATTCGCGCGCAGATGTCGATGGATGCGGTATCGACGGGTTTGCCATCGGACGCGATGTAGCCGGTGGGCTTGGCGACGAAGGCAAGTTTGGGTGTATGCGGGCGCTTCTCGGTCGCTTCCTGAGCGCTGGCGGCCAGGCCCATCGCAACCGTGGCATGTGCACGGATCGCTTCGCAGCGGGCCAACAGTTCGGCGTTGTTGTTGACGTCCTGCTGCAATTCGTTGCCCTGCAAACCGAGCGCCGAGGCAGCGACGAAGATCGTCGGGTTACCGGCGTTGATCAGCGTTGCCTGTACATCGCCAACCCCGGGCACTCGCAAGGTATCAATACGGTTGCCCGTGGGAAACATGGCGCCGCCTTCGCTATCGTCATCGGCGCCGGGATCCAGGAACTCGAGCTTGACTTGCGCCGCGGGGAACGTCACGCCGTCCAGCGTGAAGTCACCCAGTTCCACCACCTGGCCTCCACTGACGGGAACGTGCGCCACGATTCGCTTCTGGATATTCGCTTGCCAGATGCGAACAGTCGCCCAGCCCTCGGCTGGGGCATCGACTAGCCCGCGCTGGATTGCGAACGGGCCGACGGCCGAGCTGAGGTTGCCGCAATTGCCGCTCCAGTCCACTACCGCATCTTCGATGGCGACGGCGCCGAACAGGTAGTCCACATCGCAGTCGTCGCGCTCGCTGCGGCTGACGATCACGACTTTGCTGGTGCTCGATGTGGCGGCGCCCATACCGTCGATCTGCTTGCCATATGGGTCCGGGCTGCCGCTCACGCGCAGCATCAGCGCGTCGCGGAGCGCGCCGGGGCGGCGTGCGCAGGCAGGAAGGTCGTCAAGCGTGAAAAACACGCCTTTGCTGGTGCCGCCGCGCATGTAGGTGGCACGGATTGGGGCTTGGCGGGGAAGGGGGGGCTGGGTCATGCTGAAACTCCGGGCTTGAATACGATGCAGACTGGGCTGCCGGTATGAACGATCGGTTGAAGCGGGCCTGCACCATCCAGGCACTCGATGACATCGCTGTCTTCGTTGGCGACCCACAGGCGCTGCTGATCAGGCGTCGCCGTAATGAAGCGAGGAATCGTGCCATGCGTGAGGTACCAGCGTGGGGACGTCATTCGGCCCCCTTGGACGCTGAACGCAACGACGCTGCCGTGGCCTCGGTTGGAAACAAACAGGCGGTCATCGGACAGCAACACAATGCCGGCGGCGGTGTTGTCGCCCGTGTAGGTGTCCGGCAGGGTCGATAACCGCTGCGTGGGGGTGAACGTGCCGCTGTCGGGGCATACGGCGGCGGCAAGAACCTGGCTGGACAGTTCCAGCGTGATCCATGCAGTGGCGCCGTCGGGGCTGAAAACGAGGTGGCGAGGGCCGCTGCCGGCGGGTAGGCGCGCGTTGCCTTGCCATTGCAATGCGCCAGTTGCCTCGTCGATGCGCACGGTATGGATGGCGTCCGTGCCTTTGTCCGGCACCGCGATCCAGTCGCTCGCAGGGTGGTAGACAAGCTGGTGCGGGTGAGCACCCGTTTGCTGCGTGCGATGCGGCCCGGCGTCTCCGGGCAAGGCGAGCGACGACGCAACGGGCCCCAATGCGCCGTCGGCAAGAATGGGCAACGCGCTGAGGGTTCCGGTGGCGTAGTTCGCCACCATCATCCAGCGTCCTGATCGGCTTACCAGCAGATGCACGGGATTTCTGCCGCCGCAGTCCCTCAGGCCGATAGGTGCTAGCCCGCCGTCCTCCGCTACCTGGTATGCGCTGACCGTCGTGCCATCGCCATGCGCGGCATAAAGCACGCGACCGCTGAGGCCAAATGCTAGATAGGACGGATTTTCCGGCGTTGCCTGCTCGCCCAACGGAGCCAACTGGCGTGGGCCGGCGAGGGCGAATACCCCGATACCCCTGCCTCGGCCCTGTCGAGCGGTAGAGCTTCTACAGCCGGTGTATAGGACGGCTCCCGAGCGCCACCGTTGATTCGGTTGTGTCTCCATCGGATCCTCTAATGTATTTTGTGATTAGATTAATCCGAAAATTGAACGTGTGCAAAGCGGTCTTTTAGGTCTGCTCCGGGTTTCTTTGCTCGAAACTCTGCTGTTCTAGCGAAGTCTTAGGGAAATCCCTAGGCGGGGTGATCGTTCCCAGCTTTGTCTTATGTGTACAGATAAAGCTCGTTGTCGCGCGAACCGTCTAAGAGGTCCTAGGTGTTGGAATCAAGCTTTCTCGCAAACGCGCACAGTTGACCGTGGCTGCGTTGAAGCAGTTCAATCTCTTGCGGACAAGCGAATGGAAATTTGCCTCATGGAGGTATCAACGACTCGGCCGCAGGGGAGATGCTTTCGGCAGCCGGCCGAAGGCGGGCGCGGCAGCGGTGTCCGGGATCGTGCCAGCAGCGTCACTGGACTAGATGCCGTCTTCCTGGATGGTCGTGCCTTTTCTCTATGGGGTGCTCCTCATGCAACGTGCCTATCGAGGATGCAGATAGTGGATTCAATCTTTTAAATTGGACGCCTCGGGGGGGCATCACTAGAGTGTCTGTTGGTTTGCACTGAAAACTGACGGGTCTTCACCCATCTGTGTGGGTCTTCGGATTAGCTCCCAAGAACGAGTTAATAGGGCGAATGGGGGAATCAGAATTGAGATCTTGGGCATAAAAGCCTAGTTCTCATTGCCACGATTGGCGCAGCGGCCTCTGTAAAAACTCGGTCGCGTGAGATATTCATCTCTGATCTACCCAAAGGTAGGTTCCCCCGCAGTAAATCTGAATTTTTGCGATTAGACTCGCCACCGGAAAAGACTGTTCCACTGGCGGAATGTTTGGCAGAATCAAATCCCGGCCATTTCTTTTCGCAGAAGCCCATGAGCAAACTTAGATTTGCCTTGCGCGGGGTGTGCTGTGCGTTTCGGAACAATTGGCGCCCATTTATCCTAGGCCTTCTAATTGCCGTTACCGCTGCGGCCTCATGCATTTTGTATTTTCACGGTTCCGAGCGTGCTGAGCGCGCAGCGCTGGCTATAGGCGGAACCTTAATCGGAATGCTAATCGTAGGTTTCTTCGTGTGTAGACGCTGATCTACATTAAAAATGTTAGTGAGCCATATTCAGCTTGCCATAGTGGAACAGAATGCCAAGCATGAACCGCGCTTTGTTGCGATAACCCCTTGCCTTCACGCGCATCGCCCGGATCTGGCTGTTTAGGGCTTCGGCTCTGGCATTGGATACCCTGAGCCGCATGGCGTTGAGGATGCCCCAGAGCCGCGCCTCGATCTGGTTGGCCACGCCGCGCAATGCTGTGATGCCCGTTTGGCGAGCCGCCTGGATCCACACTTGCCACGTTTTGGCTGATTGTCTCGGGTGGTAGCCTGTATGCCAGATCTCGCGCGCCTTTTCCTTGAGCATCCAGACCATAGCCGTATCCAGTAGGCTGACTGACAGCGCTTGCATCCGCTCGCGGCCAAAATCTGACAGGTGTGTGCCGCGTCGCAGCCAGTCGTAGCGACTGCGATGGATTTCCCGGCGCAGACCATAGTCAACCCGGTGTAGTTCGCTTTTGCGGGTGTTGTCCACTGCCTCACTGAGCGCCTTGGCTACGTGGAAGTGATCGAACGCCACCTTCTCTCGCGCATCGGGCAAGCTGTCGAGCGCGGCTTTGATGTACGCCCCGCTCATGTCCATTGACACGGACTCAAGCCGTTCGCAGCGTTTGCGCCCCAGAACTTTGAAGTAACGGCGCAGACTTTCGGCAGCCCGTCCGTCTTCCACCGCCAGCACACGCTGCGCCGACGAAACGATCGTCACGTAATCCCGCCCCTTGGCAAACGCGACCTCATCGACGCAAATATGGGCATCGTTGGCGACTCGGCGCCGATCTATGCCCCGGGTTACCGCCCGACGCAGAATGCCGTCAATCGCGCTCCAACTTAACCCCAGACGGCGGCTGACCGCGAGGATGGTCGTCTCGCGCAACCAGTCCAGCACCATCATCTCGAACTTCTTGGTGTATCGGCTATGGCTGCCGGCCCAGGCGATGCCGACCTGCACACAACCATGCTCAGGACATTGCACCCGCGGAACATCGGCCTCTATCCAGGTCTGATACTCGCAGGTATCCAAGTGCCGCCAGCGACGTGCTCGACTGTCGTAGCCGGGGCAGATCTGCCGGCAATGCGGGCAGCGTAACCGGCTGCCTGGCTCCGGCCCGATGAACACTGTGATGGTCTTCAAAGCCTCGCTGACCGTAATGGTCAATACTCGCCACGGCTTGCGCAAGCCCAAAATCTTTGCGTAGAGATTTGAGTCGTTCATGCGCACATTTAACCGCATCAACGCTCATCTTGGTCGTCTCCTGCCAACCCACACAACGCAGTGAAGTCCCAAACTGACCCAGCGTTTGCATCGAAAACTGACCCAGCCCTAATTTGATTGGGTCAGGGTTGCTACAGATTCGGCTGTTTTACGCTCCTTTTTGGGCTGTGTGCTGCTGTTTTTGAATCGGTAGCTGTCGTTGCCGGTCTCGACGATGTGGCAGTGGTGGGTGAGTCGGTCGAGCAAAGCAGTCGTCATTTTTGCGTCCCCAAATATGTTTGCCCATTCAGCGAAGCTGAGATTGGTGGTGATGATGAGGCTTGTGTGCTCGTAGAGCTTGCTGATGAGGTGGAACAGCAGCGCGCCGCCGGCTTGGCTGAATGGCAGATACCCGAGTTCGTCGAGAGTAACGACGTGCGAGTGCATGAGCCGGTGGGCGAGGTGGTGGTCTCGATGTTAAAGGACATGGGCCAAGATGCGACCTGGCTTCTCGACGCGGAGGCTGCGCTGGCGCATCTGACGGAGGGAAGGGGGGCTGTGACATCGCGATCCTCGACGTCGTCCTGCCTGGTGTGAATGGCGTTGAATTGGGTCGCCGTATTCGAGCGCAATGGCCTGACATACGGGTGGTACTCGCCAGCGGGTACAGTGACGCAATCAGTGGCCAAGAGGTCGTCCCGTTTCCGGTGATGCAGAAACCGTATTCGCTTGAAACTTTGACGCACGTGCTGCTCGCGCCCGACTCGGCGACTGCGGGAGTACCTAAACGCTAAGGTCTTTGCCCTGGCTCGTCTATCTTCAAGCACCGCTTTGCTACCGGACGAGATGAACGTCCTTTTTTCCATGCTCGCGGCGCAATGCCAGGATGGAGGCGTGGACGGAAGTCCACATTTGGTCAATTGTTGGGATTGGGAATTACTGCATATGATCTTTTCGAACCGTGACGTCCTTGTTGAGCTTCGGCAGGTACGGATGCGCCAGATTCCCTGGGTCAAGAAGGCGGCAACCTTTTTACAACTGCGATCGCTGAACCTCGTCACTGCCGCCCGCCAACGGGCGGCCTCCGGCTCCGGCCGCCCAGATGTCGAAATCGCGGCATTATCGGAACCGGGGAAATCGGAATTCGAGAGGCTGAGACGCCGCGAGGAATGTGACGATTGGACGGCGTATGGACGCGCGCCCTACGTAGGACCCGGGGCAGATTCTTAGCATGGTTTACTGAAGTTGGCCGTAACCTGGGCGGAAAGTACGTCGAGCCAGCAGACCTCTTCCGACCGAGGCTGTGTGAAAACGCTTGGTTGAAGGCGCTTCAGAAATTAAAATCACGGCACCCGTTTTGAGCGAGGTGACCTATGAAGAGATTCATTGAAGGCCAGAGCCGCGAGCAAGTGACCTTGCTGCCAGAATGTCTCGATGACTTTGTGGGCGAAGACAACCCTGTGCGCATTGTCGATGCGTTCGTTGAAGAGCTGGACCTGCTCTCACTTGGCTTTGATGGATCAACGCCAGCAGCCACAGGGCGCCCGGCATACCGCCCCGCAGTGCTGCTCAAGGTCTACATCTACGGATACCTCAATCGCATCCAATCCAGTCGTCGCCTGGAGCGAGAGGCTCAGCGCAATGTTGAGCTGATGTGGCTCACGGGACGCTTGGCGCCTGACTTTAAAACGATTGCTGACTTTCGTCGGGACAACGGCCCGGGCATCCGCAATGTGTGCCGACGATTTGTGGTGCTCTGCCGTGATTTGAAGCTGTTCAGCAAGGCGCTGGTTGCAATTGACGGTAGTAAGTTCAAGGCCGTCAACGCGCGTGACAAAAACTTTACCTTGGGAAAGATAGACAAGCGTCAGCAGCAGATCGAAGAAAGTATTCAGCGCTATCTGGCGGCCCTGGATACGGCAGATCGCACGCAGCCTGTGGAACTTGAAGCACGTACCGCGCGACTCCAAGACAAGATCGCCATGCTCCGCAAACAAATGCAAGTGCTCGAGCAAGTGAAGGGGCAGCTCAAAGAACTGCCTGAGAAGCAGCTATCAATGACAGACCCTGATGCGCGCTCCATGGCAACCAGTGGCCGTGGCTCGGGCATGGTGGCTTATAACGTTCAGGTGGCGGTGGATGCCAAACATCACCTCATCGTTGCTCAGGAAGTTACCAACCTGGGGCATGACAGAAGTGCTCTGGCATCAATGGCGCTGGCTGCACGCAAGGCGATGGGAAAGCGCAAGCTGCAATCCATTGCGGATCGTGGCTACTACAGCGGCGAGCAGATCAAAGCGTGTGAAGACACAGGCGTTGCAGCCATTCTTCCCAAACCCAACACATCAGGTGCACGAGCCCAAGGGCGCTTTGACCGTTCAGATTTCGTCTACATCCAGAGCGAGGATGAGTACCAATGCCCTGCTGGACAACGTGCTACCTACCGCTTCACGCGCGAAGAGAATGGACTGCAGATACGACGCTACTGGAGCAGTGCTTGCACGCAATGCATGATGAAATCCCAATGCACACCCAGTGACTACCGCCGCATCAGTCGGTGGGAGCACGAAGATGTGCTGGAGCGCGCACAACAGCGCTTGGAGCAAATGCCCGACGCCATGATGGTCAGAAGAAGGACAGTCGAGCACGTGTTTGGCACGCTCAAGAATTGGATGGGATACACGCACTTTTTGACCAAGCGGCTGCGCAACGTCAGTACCGAGATGAGCTTGAATGTACTGGCCTACAACCTCAAGCGAGTACTTTGCATTCTTGGGTTTGACAAGACAATGGCTGCAATGCGTCTGGTGGGTGGGTGAGCCCTTTTTAGGTGTGAAATCAGGGCATCAAAGCGCTCAGAAACGCCACCAAAGAGGTGAGACCGCTCTTATTCCCAAAAGCTGCTGAAATAGGGCTTCATCCGCAATCTACTGACCAACTTGCTGAGACGTTGATAGATTTTTGTGTTTTCACACAGCCTCGACCCAAAGCGGTCACCAAACCTGCGCAATCTAGCTTTTCTGTCGCGCTTCCAATCTGTTCATTAGCACAGAAAAGGATGGGGTGGCGGTAAGCAGCTTTTTTAGCTCGGTGTTTCGAGAATAACGCCGCGTTATCTTTCCACCACGATTAAAATAAGATCAAAATTATTTTTTGGGTGAACGGAGCTTTGGATCCGGCGAGATTTCGCCGCCTGTTGCGGGGCTATTAAAGGCTGCCGCAAGCCGCACGGCTGCCGGCCTTTGTGGTAAGTTCATGACACGTTTTGCAGCATGCTTTTTTGGGGGGGGGGATGATAATGGTCGGTAGATACAAGAAGAGCCTTGAGCAATTAACAATGATGCTTCACATTATCAAGACACGAAAGAATTTGCCGACAGGAGCAATCGTAGATTTTCAATTGTTGCTTTTGAAAAAAATTAAAGAGGCAGAAAAATCAATTATTCTCACAAAAGAAGTAATTAGAAAACTGCGTCTTGAGAAAGCAAATGATAGACCAACCAAAGAGCGGTCGAAAGAAATAACAGGGCTTATAAAGAGATTTGATGAAAAAATAGAGGGCTATAAGTATATAATTTATATATGGAAGATGTATGGAGATAGCATCGCATTTCATTTTTGTGATAAATATGCAATAAAGCACTTTCTTTACGATGAAAATTATCATGTAAAGGAAACTGCCGGATTTATTTCCGGAAAGGAAGGCATCAAAGCGGAAATAATGCTTCTAAAAGCGGCGGCTCAAAATAATGTGCCTGCAGTGCTTTGCGACCTTACAAATACGCTAAGGCATGGCGATGTATGCCTACTAGGTCATAATGACCCCTATCCTATTGAAGTAAAAACATCAAATAAACTTGACAAAAGAGGGGAGAGGCAACTTAAGAAAATAGATGAGCTAAATGGATTTTTCATCAAAGATGAGGCTGAAAACTTCCGAGGCGTAGGTCCTGTAATAAGACGCGAACACATAGGAAAAGAACAGTATCACTTACGAGCTATCAATGATTGCATAAGTAAGTCCTATGAAGAAGGCACTAGCCATATTTCACCAGAGAGTGGAATTCACTATCTAGCTATAACAAAATTCAAGCAAGAAATTTTTGACCAGATATCTTCAAAGTACATTCATATACTCAATTTAAACGAATATAAAAGAGTAATGAATTGGCATCCCTATACACCTTTTCATCTTTCGCTAAATCCCGAGCATATCTACAATTTCATCAACGGAAATTTAAGCATAGTGGTTCTTTTAGACTTCCAGGTCATAAAGAGAAGATTTAAGAAAAATGGTCTGCATATAATTTTCCTGCAGGACGAGCATTGGTATGCTCAAATTTCAGCCACAGGAAATATTTTGGACGGGGGGTTTAGGGTATCAACGCAATCATTTCTGCGGGTTGCATTTGAGTTCCAGAGCTTGGCATGGGCAATAAAACAGCACAAAGAGCACTTAAATCTTTTTATGGAAGACACGGGTAAATCTGGCAGAGAAATGGAAATTCCTCCAGATTGGATCGCAGCTACAGACCCTATTCCAATGTAAAGAAAATAGCCACTTTTTGCGTGCCTACTCTTTCCTGCTGCTAGCGGCCAAAAGCCTAAGTTCGTTTAGGAAAGCCCGCTGGCGTACAAACAGGATTTAAACGTCCGCTACTTCACAGGCAATTCGTGTTTGGAACTAATGATCGTCAATGACTTGGACCCACGGGTCATTGCAACGTACAGATCCTTGGCGTCCAGTGTGTCAGCGTCAAGGATGACTGCATGGTCGTATTCCAACCCCTTGACCAGTAGAGTTGTGCCGATGAGCTTGCGGTGGCTGATCGGTCGCCCCGTGTGCCTCATGTCTCGTTGGTACAATTTTGCTGCCTCCGTCAATGTCGCCGCTCCCCCGTCAATGTGAATTTTCAAGATATTGAAGAAGCGATACAGCAAGTCGCGCCGGTAGGCTGATGTATCGGGATTCGCTTTCAGCGCCAAGAAGAAAGCTCTAAGGTGCGCACTTGTCGGTTCTTTGAGGTAGATATTCGCAGCATGAAGAACCAAGGGATATTTGGTTCCTTTGCTCTGCTTCGCGACCTCGCCTCTCTTAGTGCCGGCGGTCAAGATCTCGCCCACTCCGGTGAAGCACTTCTTGGAAAAATCCAAAGCCAGAAGAAAGCTTTGCTGGGGTGTCTTGGCTGAAACCAGTCTCCTGATGAACGAGTGAAGGTCTTTGCCTTCAACTTCTTCAATGGAAGAAAACCGTCCACCCATGGTTCTTGCCAAGAGATGGGTCTTGTTCTTGGACTGCTGGTCGCCGCAATGAAGGGCAATCACACTCTCCTGATGGTCCAACAAATCCATCAGTGAGGAGTACTGCTTTGACGCCAAGAATTCTGGGGTGGTGGGAACACGTTTCACACATGCAGGCAGGCCGTTTGAAATATTGATCTTCTGCCCCTGTTTTAGTGTCTCTCTCGCCTTCTTGAGCCAAGCTCCAAGGGTCGGATCTCCAGTCGTTTTCCAGCGCCATGGAGTCTCTAGCTGACCAAGGCAAGTGAAGGCCGGATAGACACTTACCGTCCAATCAACGGGCTTGCCTTCGTCGCCACCGAAGTCAAAGATGGCCTGCATAGGATCGCCTAGAATTCGGCACGGCATGAACTCAGCAAACGAACAGACTAGGGAATGCTGCAGATCGGAGCAGTCCTGGTACTCGTCCACGTAGACGCCGGCATAAGTGGCTGCGACAACGCGGCGAATGAACTGCTTCCTAAGCAGCTCTGAACAGCACTCGTAGAGCTTGTTCCACTGCTTACCCGTAGGGTGCTCTGCTTTCCACGCCGAAGTCTTCGGGTAGGCGAGACAGAGCCGAAGGGACCAGCTCGCAATCGTGTCAATATGGTACTTCGAAGCAGGCACACCAAGATTGTTCATCTTGGCCCTGATGGAGTTCACACCCGCAAAGGTGTGAGTCAACACGAGCTGCCGCTTGCTAGCCGCTTTCACCGCCATGGCGATAAGGTGTGTCTTTCCATAGCCGGCCGGCGCTATCACATACCCCTTGGTAGTGAAGTCGTTGAGCTTGAGAGCCAGTTCCTCAGACACGCTCTGCCCAAGCCCAAAGCTGGGCGAGCTTCGCGGCCATGTCCTTCTTTGAGAAATCTGCGTCATCGAACGCAGGGCTGATAGTCTGCATCCACGAATCGCCACGGGTAATGTCCTTAAACCAGTCGCTGCTTTTCGCTGCATTTCCGATAGCAAGCCTCAGCTCAGGGCTGTCTTCCCACTTGATAACGTCCTCATCAAGTGGCTTCTTATACCAAGAGCGCACGTTGTCGTAGACAGACAGACTGGGAACAGTTTGGGCGAGTTGCACACTCGAAATCACGCTGATCCACGGCAAGTCCTGAAATGCTCTTTGCTCCAATGAGAGCTTGTCGGTCCATACGTGGACCGAAATGCCCTTGTCTCTCAACTCAGCCTCATGAGCAGGAGAAAACTGTTTCTCTGCATCCCCGTCAGCTACAACGCAGACGTCATAACCGAGAAGCTTGAAAGCCTCTGCCAGAGCTTTAATCTTGCTCGCCCCACCTGCATTCAGCAAAGACACGCCGTGATAGGAGAATGGATCGTTGCCCTTGCCAACCTGATAGTCGTCATAGCCCCTCATGAACCCGACCTCGGTAGCTCCCTCACAGACCACAACCTTCTTCGACAAGAACGCCTCGGCACTAGAACGAATTCTTCCTTGCGCCTCGTGAGCAGCCAACCCTTCACAGTAAGCGGGAGTGACCCGTACGGTTCCTGCCTTGCTGTGAACGATGTACAGGTCATTGACCGTCAGTTCCCGCAGAACTGTAGGCGAGTGCGTGGTGAGGAAGTATTGGCCTTTCTTGTCTTCTCGCACGTGTTTGATGAGCCTAGTGATTCGGTGTGGTTCCAAGCCGAACTCCACCTCGTCAAACAAAGTGATGTGTCCTTCTTCCAGGCCCATTTTCTGAATGCCGCACAGCAGCATTCGCCGTGACCCCAGACCTAGCTGACGAAGAGGAATGTCGCCGTCATGGAGAACCAGCCCGCCAACCTTGAGGTTGATAGAGGCCAGATCGAGATGAGCCTTGTAAGCCTCCGATACAGGCACACCCAACAGCTTTGCGATGTCTTGAGACTTCTCAGCCGCAGCATCGAAGTTCTTGAGAGTGACAGGTCGGTTCGCATCCAAAGAGGCTCTGGCCGTGCGAGAGGCCGTTGCCAGCAACTCGTTCAGACTTTGGGCCTCAGTGAGCTTCGCCAACGCCGTGCCTGTAGCCCATGAAAACTGTTTCTCGCTATAGGCACCAATGAGGCCGACACTGACCTTGTTCCTATCGCCCTGCTTGAACTGAACACCGTCAGGGTGACGATCACAGACAACCATCCACTTAGGCTCAAGATCTTTGTCGACCGTAAGCCGCACGGTCAGGACACTCTCCAGGTGGTCTTCCGGCTCGTCGGTGAGCTTGAGGGCTGCGGAATCCCAGCCACGGAGGTACTGACCGTATTTGTCCAAGGCGCAGAAGGCTTCGGTCAAGGCTCCAATGGTGATTTCTATGATGATAGAGTTGGCTACCTTGCACTGGTAGAAATCGGCGTCACTTAGGGTCAGGTTCCACTGAGGATAGAAGGCATACCTGATGGCCTCAATAATGGTGGATTTTGAAGAATCCCCTTTCCCAATCAGGCAGAATATGTCGGCGTTGGGAAGGCTCCAGTCAAGCTCTTTCACGCCCCGAAAGTTCGTGATCTTTATTTTTCTGATTTTCACCGCGCAGAATCCTTCAAATCTATATCAATGAAAATGAGCGATTTCATTGATTACTTGACTGTCTCAATCTGGCCGACAGCAGACGATTCTGAGTCAGCGTCTTTACAGAACTTCCACCTTATCTAAACACTGGCATGCACATGTAATGCAAAACCCGGCGACAGCCTATCCTGCACTAGTCTCAACCACCTCAAGTTTCTTCGTCATGACTAAGCTTTTAGGTGCGCTAAGGCATCACACCGCGTCACAAACTCGTTGAGGTCGATTTCTCCATTGATGAAGCGCTGAGCGAGAATCCCTCCAAGCTGACAGATGCGCATGCGTAATCAACGGCCACTTCACGCCGACCACGCTCGACATCGGATAACGTTTTGCTTAGCCCTGTTTCATGCGTACCGTTCTCAGCCATGGTTGCCTCCCGTGCTTTAGGTAACGCTATATTACAAGACGTGGGATTTTTTTGTGGCTTTGAGGCAAGGCCGACAGAAAAGACCTTGCGCAGAAATTGTCTTGTTTTTCTGCCAACCAATAGATTTCCCCGATTGACGGCTATCTCGGGTATTTGCGAACGAGGCCACTTCCCAAAGAGGCTTTGCCTCTCTGGACTCTCCACCCTCGCCGGCGGGAGCCTCGGGGGCAGGGGTTACGGGCCGACGGCCCTGAACACCTCCCCCGGGCGCAGCGTGTTGTCACTCCTGCCGCGTCAAGGGGCCGTGTCCTCGCCCATAAGGCTGCGGGCCGCACCAACCCCTTGACCCGTCATCCGTGCTATCAAAAGCCGGTATGAGGTCGAAGCTGGTGATTCTCCGGCTGGAAGAGGTGTCAAGGGCGGGACCGGAGGCCGCAGCCCGAAGCAAGGCGTAGGGAACGGTGAGGATGCCGGGCGTAGCCTTCACCCTTGACGCGTCTGAGGCCATGCAGCCTGTCGGCAGGGGGTAGGAACAAGGCAAGGCCGCCGGGCCTGCCCCCGCAGCCAGTCCGGCAAGAACGGACGCGGGATGCAACCGAAGGGGTTGCCCAAGCGAAGCGCGGAGTATGCGCGGCGATAAATGAAAAGGCCTTGCTGATGGCAAGGCCTATGCGGATGCCAACACGCACGTCACTTGCCGTTGACTGAACCACCGGTTGCCGGTCCCCAGTGCTTGCCCATGTTCTGCAAGACGTGTTGACGATAGGCCGGGTTCCACATGGTGTTGCCTGCAATCATGTGGTTACTGCGGCCCGCAGTGACCATCATGCCAGACTGCATATCGCGACGCGTTGTCTTGGGATTCACCACATTACCCATGCCCTGTGCCATGCTTCTGAGCGTAACGGCTTCAAAGGCGAGACCCCCCGCTAGTTGAGCACCCAAGCCGCTCGTCTTCCTATGAGCAAAGAAGATTAGAGCTGCCAGCATGATGATATAGAAGAAAGAATTTATAGGAATATCTGTATTTGTCCCAATCAACTTGTCGTAGAGTGTTTTGAATAGGCCCATTCCTACTGACACGACAACCATGGAAATGGCAATCTCCAATATGTATGTCATTACCTGTTGAAACCACTTGTCGAACCATTTTGCGGTGATCGGGAACATCAATGCAGCAATAAAAACTGGGCCAATTCCGAGCATCACACCTAAAAATAGTTTCGCCAAAATAATCGTACCTGCGGCCGGCAGGTGAACTAAAAATACCGCGACGGACATTAATAGCGCGTTCACGGTATCCCAGGCCATATGGCCGATTTCGTAAAACTCCCGTTTCGCAACCTTGCCGAGCATGTCATAGGCGACATTTAGCCCTTTGTCGGCTGAGTTGTCGAGCACTTGATAGATATTCATAGCCTGAGCGTTGGACGTAGACATGATGTCGGCCAGACCCGTTTCCAGTCCCTGAATGGCAGACACAATGGTCGCCGTATAGGAGTCTGCCGTCATGCAAAATGTCGCGATGATGATGATCTTCACGCATTGCTTGAGGAACGTCCGGAACGGAGCCTCCACTGCCCCCATGCTGATCGCGTAACCGGTCATGGTGATATACAGGGTGACTCCCGTTAGCATCAGCATCTGAAATCCGAAAATCACATTAGATGCTGTTCCCGAAATAAAGGAGTTCAGCATGGAATCCAGACTGTCACCTACCCATTGAAAAAGCGCAAATTTCATACTATTGGCCTCCCTTCAATGGATTAATAGGCGAAAGGTCGAAATAGCCACGCTTATCGACGGCTAGGTGGTTCTCTGCGGTCTTGGCATTGATGCAATTGGCGGAGGCGGCGAGCTCGCCTGGATTAGCTTCGCATTTCGCGATCATTGCCTTGCGTTCGGGGTCATGCGCCTTGTACCAATCGACAGTTTGAACCGGGGTGTTATCACTGCAAGCTGCGAGTGTGAGAACGACAAGGAAAGGGAAGATGGTGTTTTTCATTTGTGCGCCTCACGTGTGTTGATGATGTTGAGTGCGTGGGCCACCTCGGCGGCCTCAATAATGCGTAGCGCTGCAAGGGTTCGCACGACGCTTTCGCGCATGCCACCCCATGTCGGGTCCGTGAAGCGATTTGGCGCGTTTGTCCAAATGACGCCGAAGCAGCCAACGCTCGTAACCGCCGATAGCAGGATATTCATCCATGCCGGCAAGGGTTCGTCGTCAAGGGGTGGGAGCGTGAATCCCCACAATCCCATAGCTGCGTAGTAGGCCGTGAACGCAGCCATGAGGAATGCAATGGCATCTAGGGTTCTCATCAGCGGAGCACGCCGTATAAGCTCTCGGTAATGCTCGGGACTTAAGCGGCGAGCACAAGCCCAAAAACGATAGATGGGAAAGCAAAGTAATACGACCACGACCAGTGTTATTGCGTAGAACGGTGCCATGATTTCCTCCTTAGCGAGCAAGCGGGTTGAAGACTTGAAGGGTGGGGTAGTCCCGTTGATCAACAATCTTTGCGTTGATCTCCTTCTGCCGTTGTTGCTGTAGGCGGTCTTCGGCTGCCGCGACCATTTGGTACATCTGTAGCTTGGTCTGCTCGTTCTGAATCATGGCTTGCTCGGCGGCGATGCGGCCTTGCAGTTCAGCGATAGCCTTCGGGTCCTGGGTCTGGTTGATTTGCCGCATCAACTGGTCGATTTGGCTGAGGCGGTTCTTCGCCGCGTCGTAGGCGTCTAGCGCGAAGGCTTTATCCTGAGCACCTTTGACGGCTTGGGCTTCGCAGTTCGTGCGCTGCTCTGTCAGGGCAAAGCCGGTGCATGCGTCATACACCTGGTTGTCGTTGTAGATGGACTCAGCGCGCCCGCTCAGGCCGGCATAGCCACTTGATTTGACGGAATCGTAGACGCCTTGCCAGTCTTGCGGCAGGTAGTCCCGCAGTTGCGGGTTGTTGAACAGTTCGCCCATACCGCGTGCGCCGGTGACCGCAGCGTATTGCTGTTTCATCTGGTCGATCTGGCTGACCATCTGGTCGTACTGCATCTTCCACTTCGCCATCGTTTCGATCTGGTTTTCCACGCTCTTGGCGATGGAAGCGCCATCCGTCACGGGGATTTGCGCGAAGGCAGCCGATGACGCGGCAATGCCGACGGCCAGAATGCAAGATGCTAATAATTTCTTCATGTTCGCCACTCCATTTAGTAGGGTTGATGGCGAACGCTGGGCCGTCTTTCCAGCCGGTCATTGGGAGCTTATTTAAGGCTCTTGCCCAGCACACATGTTCAGTGTTCTTGGGGCTTTCAAAGACACGTCTCTACCGTGTTGTCATCCCCTGCTTTTCCGGGGCAGTCATCCTCAACTTTTCCGAGGCAGTCAGCACACTACTCTTCGGTGCGGTCACGCGGCCTATCTCCCCGCGTCAGGCCCTTCTTTTCGGGCCGGCACCCGGTACGCCGAAGCGTTCTTGGGGCGGTTGCAGCGTTCGTATTAGTTAAAAGTACAACCGAAGTTGATTGTACTTACGGTTAATGCAAAGTAGCTTCCCGACTACGGCCACCACATCTTGCGGTCAATGATGATGCGGTCTGACAGGTACGAGATATTCGCCAACTCCGCCAGTGCCATTTCTACTGTTCGGAATCGGAACGGCCGGCCCTTGTCATCCATGACGGGATACTCTGTAGTGCCGTTCTGTACGGCCAAGGCAAAGCCCTTCCAGTAGTGCGCATACAGGATGATCTGCACGTCACCAGTGCGCGCTGGATCATCGCAGTAGTCTTGCAGGGCGTCGTAGCGTAAAGCCATCTTTATGGTCCTTCTTGCGCAATCAAGTTAACGGCTCAGGTTGTCTTTGCCTGAACGGTGGGTCTTATCCAGTCGCTGAGCGTCCTTGGTCGCTTCGGTGTCGCTCTGGCTATGCTGTGGAGCCTGTAGCTTCCTGTCCTGCGTGGGATCGAGGAACCGAACAATTTTCAGGGCAAGCGATTTGTCCTTGTCGTCACCAGCGGCCAAGGCTTTTGCGATGTGCCCGTAGCCATTCCTGATGGCGCGTGAAACGCCGGAACGCCTGCGCTGTTCCCGCTCGGTCGCTTTGGTGCTCTTGCCACGCTTGGCGGCATGTCGCGTCGCCTGCTTGACGGTAACGCGCGTGTGTGACCGCGCCCTGCGCGGTGTGGCGTTGGCCTCGATGCCTTGTTCACCCAGCGCTTCGGCGAAGCGTTCTCTCCATCGTTGCAGGTCGGCTTTTCTCGGATTGAGCCGGCTGCCGTCGATGCCCAGAGCCTTGACGCAAAGGTGGCCGTGGGGATGCGCTTCATCGTCATGAATGGCGAAGACATACGCATGGTTGTCGCCGAACTCTGCTTTCGCGAATGCACGGATGGCATCATTGACTGCGCGCCGGTCGGTGCCAGGGGGCATGGACAGCACGATATTGAACGTTTCGCGGCGCGTGCCGTTGTCAGGCAAGCCATACTGGCCGCTTTTCCATTCGTCGCGCACGTCCTGCACCGCTTCACGGCCAAGGATGATTTCGCCGTCTTCGTTCTCCAGTTCTACCAGGCCGTTGCGCGATATGTAGTCGAGGTGCGCTTTGACCTGCGCGATGCCTTTGCCGCCACCGGAGATCTTCACCATGACTTCGGGCGCTTTGCGGGTGGTCAGCATCAACTTGTCGCGAACGCGAGCGCTACCGGTCAACAGTAGCGGCTTGGACGGCGGCGACGTGCGTGACCGCGTCACTGTGCGCTTTGTCCCTTGGCTGGTGACGGGCTTGGTATAGATGCGTTCGCCCCAGTCTTTCAGAATCCCATCAATGACTCGACTCATTCCAACCTCCAGCGGTCAATGTTGGCGCGCATGATGTCTGCCACCCGCGCGGTATGGGCTTTGATGTGACGGGTCAGTGTGTCGATACGCTCGGCAGTGACTACCGTCTCCGGCGTGCGTCCTGCGTTTATGTGCCGGGCGATCTGGTTAAGGTTGCGGCCGATGGCAAGCAGCCTCGAATTCGATTCGCCCAGCGTTCGCAGTTCTGACATGCCGAACTGCGGTTCGCCGCTGAGATTGGCGCGTATCAGGTGAATGACCCAGCGATTGGCTGACATGCCCTGCTGAAAGGCCAGTGTCTCGACGCGTGCATATTCCGTTTCGGTCAGGCGGACTTCCATGCGGCGGCGTGAGGTGTCCGGTTGCTCATACGCTGACGGCTTGGTCGAATCGCTCGCTGACACACCGTTGAGCAGCCGCACGATCACCTGTCGCAGTGCATCGCTGGGGTTGGTGTCTTGGCGGGCGCAGAACGCCTGCCAACGCTGCTTTAGATCGCCATTGAGTCGAACACTGAGGGTGGCCTTGTCGTTTTTCATTTCGGCATCCTCGTGTGCATGCCCAACTGAGCCTTGAGGTTTTGAATCTGGGCTTGAGTTTCAGTCTTACTGAGCTGCACTGAATCCGATGCCCGCGACGCATCATGGGTCGCTGTCTGATGTTCCCTTCTTGTTGCGACCAGGATACCTGCGGCCGGCACGAAGCCACCCTTGCGGTGATTGTTAAGGAGTCCTTTGAAATACGCGACCTTTGATTTTTGGATGGTCCCGGGTTTCTTGATCGCCCCTTCCAGTTCGTCAAGTAACGCCTGCGCATCCGCTAATGGGACGTCGGTCAGCAGGTTTTGGATCGACATCTTTTCAGCGGTAACGAGCGCTCTAGGGTAATGCAGGCCGTCGTCGCCTCTCGTAGTAGTAGGGTTATAGATAAGGTTAGTGTTAGTAGTAGTGTTACCCGGGCCTCTGTCCATAGCCTCGGGATAGGCTATCCCTAGCGTATGTCCTTCATTAAGTGATTGATTTCTATGGAGATCCTTTGCGCATGCCGAAATGGACATCCGACCGTCGTCGGGTTCTGCATAGGGTGTCGATAGCCTATATGGACCGTATGCGAGGGCTTTCGCCACTGTTCTGCGCAGGGGATCGCCGACAGGCAGGCGATTGATAAAGTCACTCACGTATGCGTCACGCCAGCCATGAGGTAGTGCCTCAATCTGTTCGAGTGTTTTTGTCCTAAGTGTCGTTGCCACTGCCATCTTGGCTGAGTGATGATCCCACCAATCTTTGACCCAGATGTAATTCGCCTGAGGATCAAAATCCAAGATGCCGGCATCGATGAGACGACGCATCACTGGCATCAGTTGTGATTCGGGGTCCCAACCCATTTCCGAAGCTGCAATCCGAATGACAACTTCATACGCGCCGATGACGTTGCTGAATGGCGAAGTCAGAAAGTAGAGCAGCGCATATCTGTCTTCTTCTGTAAAGCCTGACATGCGAGTGGAGCGCCATATCTGGTCGCTGACGGTTCTTTGTCGACTCATGCTCGTGGCCCTTTCGTCGATGTCGCTGCAGGCATAGTTTCGTCGTCTGTAGGTTGCTCCAGGCTCAGTGCTTCCGTGACCTGCAAGGTCCGGAAATAGAGGCGGCGGCCGACCCTCAGCATCGCGGGTTTCATCCTGCGCGAAAATTCAGTGTCTGCATAAAGCGCCACGCGGACGCCATCGGGAGATCGGCCTAGCAATGTGGCAACATCAACGATGCTCATTAACGGCCCAAACCGTCCCAACAAGTATTCTCCAGTAGTCATTCATATGCCTCACAAGTTCACAGTAGGTAATACGAGTCTTTACTGTGGGAGCATAAATGTCAACCTAAAAACGTACTTAAGTGATTGATTCTAAAGGCCAAAATTGGGTATCTGCGAAAGCCAAAATTGGGCATCGTCAAATGCCAAGATAGGGCATATTGGATTTTCACGAGTGCTCGAGTCGCATCAAATAAATTTGGAAATCAACGACTTAGGAAAGGGCTTCGGAATGGCTACTTTTCAGCGCCGGAATCGTGTTTGTGTATGAAAAATTTTGTGGAAAATTTCCAACGACGAAAGCTTCGTCGCACGTTGAACAGGACCTTTGGTTGATTGTGGCTAGATCATCGTTTTGGCTTCATGCAGCCCTAAAGTCCAAGTATCATGAGAGATATGCAGGACGAGTCGCTATGGAGTTGCATGGAAATTAGGAATGACGTCGGTAATGTCCGAGTCCAGCGCTTTCGCTTGAATACTAATGGTCGTGATTTCGCCGTGGGTGACATTCACGGTCATTTTGGCCGGCTCGATACCGCGCTCGCCGCCGTCAAGTTCGCACCCGAAAAGGACAGATTGTTTTCCGTGGGTGATTTGGTGGACAGGGGGCCTGAATCCCCAGACGTACTGAAATGGTTGGAACGCCCATGGTTTCATGCGATCTGTGGGAATCATGACCTGATGACGTTGCGACGGGCAATGGGCAATCCGATTCCGGACTTCGATCACCGTGCCCACGGCGGCGAATGGTTAGATGCGTGTGTGAGCGATATTCGCGGGCGCATTGCGGCTCGTTTGAGTGCGTTGCCGCTGGCTATCGAGGTGGAAACGCCGCTTGGCTTGATCGGAATGGTTCACGCCGACTTCCCCTATGACGATTGGAACGCCATTCATGGCGCTGGTTTCAGCCAAGAAGATGAAAATGCCTGCCTGTGGTCAATAGACCGTTATCGAGCGCAGTACGCCCAACCAGTTCGCAACGTACGCGCGGTGGTTCATGGGCATATGACCCTGCGCAAGCCCATGAAACTCGGCAATGTCTATTACATTGATACCGGGGGATGGCAGGATGCTGGTCGCTTTACGTTGCTGGATCTGCATACGTTGAAACTGCCATCACGGTAATTAGATTTTTTCCATTGCCGACGTTTCATACGTCTAAAAATGACCGGTGATAAATGTACAAAAGCCCCGTGACAGAATCACAGGGCTTCGGTACTCTAATTCTTGCAGATACCTGCTAGGAACCAGACGTAGCAATCTCATCCTAGCAAGGCTGGCTAGCATTGTCACTACCAGCTTAAAACCATTCAACGACATTAAACCCATATCTGCACCCTTGATGCTCAGGTCTCGCCCCGGACTCCGGCAGGATAAACAGGCGAATGGTGGAAACCTAACCAGTTCGGGAAAGAAACTGGCTCTACCCCGTCTCGCTGTACGATAACAAGCACCTGATAAAGTGAGTATCAAGGCGGCATTTGCGATGTAGTCGATTGCGCTGTCTGGCGCATCCACAAAATATGAATGTTCCGAATGGCCTGATGCGGGTCACTCCGTTCCTCGTTTCTTGGTGTACCCACCACGGGGGCATTAGGTTGGCTATGCCATTTTTTTGAGATTTGGGTAGGCCCGGCCCAATGAAAAATCCATGTATCGAGTAGCTGCGTCGCAGGATGCGAGAGTATGACAGGCACCATCCGGGCATGTCGGGCCACTGATGCAATATTCCATAAGCAAAAAGCCCTTCACGCATTAGTGAAAGGCCTTTCGTTTTGGCGCTGATTCAGCGCTGTTTATCCGCGCTTGAACAGGCGTTCGTGCATCCACCCATCGTTGGTCAGGATGACAGCCGCTTTGCCCTGTATATCTCCCTGAGTCTGTTCCTCAAAATTCTTGTAATTGGCACGCATGCCTTCCGATTTAGCCCAGTCATCTGCACCCTCTACCTTGTAGCGGTAGTTCACCCGCGAGAGCTTTACGCCCATCGTGTCGCTGGGCTCAGTGAAGTTGTCCACTTCCACGATGGTGTACTTACCGGTGCAGAAGGCATCTTGTCCAGCCAGCGTGTTGGCACCATTGGCGACGAGGAATTTCTTGCCGGTGTCAGTGACTTGGTACTCGGTGGCCGGCTCCATCTTGTTGCCGAACATGGCCTTGACTTCGGTGTCTCGCTTCGTCAGCAGCCCGGCATCGACCAGCGCATCGGCGCGCTTCTTGTTCTGACCACCCAGCATGTCTTGATTCGCCAGGGTGAACGGCAAGCCCTTTGCAGGTATTGCAGCGCATAGGCCCTTCTGAGTGTCTAGGTACGCCTGTACGGCCTTGCTGAAGTTGCTCTTGTTGGCGTCCTTGGCGCTGCCGCATGCTGCAAGGGTAAGCGCAAGGCTGCTGATGGCGACGATCTTGATAGCGGTATGCAAAACGAGTTTCCTCCGTAGGTTAAGACAATAAGTTATTCATTATGGCAACGCGGTGGAGCGATTATGCGTTGTTCTCTGCATGGCGGTCGGCTTCAGTTCGGATTTTAGAAGCGGACGGCGCGCTTCGCGCAATGCGGTCCAGCTTCTGCACCAGGTCTTCCGCCCGAAGATGCGTATAGCGTTTGAGCATCTGCATCGACTTGTGGCCGCTGATGGCCGATACCTCCTGATCACTCAAGCCGGCTTCCACGAACCGGCTGACAGCCTCGTGCCGCAGGTCATGAAAGCGGAAGTCTTCAAGGCCCGCTGCTCGCTTGGCATCGGTCCACGCTTTGTCGAACAGGTAGGGGCGTCGTATGCCATCCCGGCCGGGTTCGCCGAAGAACACCAGTTCGGTTTCGGCTGGGCGCACGGGGTTGGCAAGTGCCTCGGTGAACGCGCGCGTTGCCTCGGCAGTCAGAGGAACGGTGCGGGGCGAAGAGTTCTTGGTGTGCTCCAGCCGCACGACGCGCCGCTCGATGTCCACTTGCCGAATACGCAGCGTCGCAATCTCGGACAGCCGCATACCGGTCTGGACGGCAATGCGCACGATCCAGCCGAACATCGGGTTCGAGTGCTTATCAACGGCTTGCAGCAGGCGGTTCTGTTCTTCTTGGGTCAACCGTCGGTTGCGGCCCGAGCCGGGAGCCGGGCGGCGAATGTTGGACACCGGATTGAAGGGTAGCCCAATGCCCCATTCCTTGATGGCGACAGTGAACAGGTGGCCCAGCAGCGCTAGTTCCAAGCGTACCGTGTTGTTACTGCGCGGGCGTAGCTTCTTGCCATTCTTGTCCGGGTCGCCAGCCAGGCGAGTGTCACGGAACTGCGCCACGATCTCGGCGTTCAGGGCGGCTAGCGAATACTTGCCAAGATGCCGGATGATGACCTGTGCTTTCTTGTGTTCGCCGACTTGGGTCGAGGCGCGCTTGGTGGGCGTGACTTCCTTGAGGTAGCGGGTCAGCGCTGCTTCGACCGTCATGCGCTCGGCAGGAGCCCGCTGGATGTATACGCCGCGTACCATTTCATCTTCGGTACGGCGCGCCCAGTCTTCGGCGTCCCGCTTGGTGCGGAATGTCTTGGCCGTGGCAGGCCAGCCGGTCTTGCGAATGAGGGCTTTCCAAGTGCCTGAGGAAGTCTTAACAATCGTAGCCATGTGTACTCCGGTATGAGGCTAGCGCCGCATTACTGTACCGAAACTGTACCTGACCAAAATTCTGGGGAAATCCCCCGGTGCGGGGCTTGTACTGCAAAACCTTCTAATCTATTGAAATTTCAGAAGATTTTTAGATGGTGCCCGGGGCCGGAATCGAACCGGCACGCCTTGCGGCGGGGGATTTTGAGTCCCCTGCGTCTACCAATTTCACCACCCGGGCAAGGGGGTCGCGAACGCGTCCTGTGCTACTTGAAGACGGCTGCGGGAGAAGCGAAGACCGCGATTATATGCGGTCTGGAAAAAATTGTCAGGCGGCGGGCCGGCGCGGGCAAGGCGGGCCGGCTTGGCCTGGTGTGTGGCCTGCCGGACCCCGCGCGCCGTGGCGTGGCGCAAGCCCGGCCTGCCACCACTCACTTCTTCTCAGGCAGGAACCAGTTCATCACCAGCGCGCAGATGCCGCCGGTGGCCACGCCGGATTCCAGCACGCTTTTCACGGCATGCGGCAGGTGCGACAGGATTTCCGGCACTTGCGACACGCCCAGGCCCAGGGCCAGGGACACGGCGATGATCAGCAGGGCGCGGCGGTCCAGGTGGATGCCGGCCAGGATGTTGATGCCCGATGCGGCCACGGCGCCGAACATGACCATGGCGGCGCCGCCCAGGACGGGTTCGGGCACGGCTTGCAGCACGCCGGCCACCGACGGGAACAGGCCCAGCAGGATCAGCATGCCGGCGATCCACACGCCGACGTGGCGGCTGGCGATGCCGGTGAGCTGGATGACGCCGTTGTTCTGGGCGAAGACCGAGCTGGGGAACGTATTGAAGACGCCGGCCAGCAGCGAGTTGGCGCCGTTGACCAGCACGCCGCCCTTGATGCGCTGCATCCACAGCGGGCCTTCGACGGGCTGCTTGGACACCTTGCTGGTGGCGGTGACGTCGCCGATGGCTTCCAGGGACGTGACCAGGTAGATGATCAGCATGGGCACGAACAGGGCCCACGAGAAGCCCAGGCCGAAGTGCAGGGGCATGGGAATCTGGAACAGCGCGGCTTCGCGGGCGCCGGTGAAGTCCAGGCGGCCCATGCAGGCGGCGGCGATGTAGCCGACGGCCAGGGCCAGGACCAGGGCGGTGCTGCGGATCCAGACGACCGGTACGCGGTTGAGCAGGATGATGGTGCCCAGCACCAGACCGGATAGCGTCAGGTTCTCGGCGCTGGCGAAGGTGCCGCTGGCCATGGCGCCGAAACCGCCGCCCATGCTGATGAGACCGACTTTGATGAGGGTCAGGCCGATCAGCAGCACGACGATGCCGGTGACCAGCGGGGTGATGAGGCGCTTGACGAAGGGCAGGATGCGGCTGATGCCCATTTCCACGAAGGACCCGGCGATGACGACGCCGAAGATGGCTGCCATGACGGCTTCGACCGGGGTGCCTTGCTTGACCATCACCGAGCCGCCGGCGATCAGCGGGCCGACGAAGTTGAAGCTGGTGCCCTGCACGATGAGCAGGCCGGCGCCCAGGGGGCCGAAGCGCTTGCACTGGACGTAGGTGGCGATGCCGGAGATGACCAGCGACATGGACACGATCAGGGTGGTGTCGCGGCTGCTGACGCCCAGGGCCTGGCAGATGAGCAGGCCGGGGGTGACGATGGGCACCAGGATGGCCAGCAGGTGCTGCAGGGCGGCGACGAAGGCGACGGGGGCGGCAGGGCGGTCGTCGGGGCCGTAGACC